>NZ_MTLX02000009.1:575-1026 GCF_002009985.1 Candidatus Hecatella orcuttiae | reverse complement strand
CGCAGAGGCGCTTAAGCGAAGCTCACAGGTTGAGCTTTACTCCGCGATGAGCAATGCTAATCCAGGGATAAAGCGGATTTCCGCTGAGGTGTTGCGTGCAAAGGAGACTGACATTGAGGCGATTAAAAACTTCGCTCTCAAGCATGGGGTTGAGCTGGCGGTAATAGGCCCTGAGGCGCCTCTGTGCGCCGGACTCGCTGACGAACTCCTGGGCGAGGGCATCGCATGCGTGGGTCCGCGAAGGGCTCTGGCAATGGTGGAGTGCAGCAAGGAATTCTGTCGAAACCTAATGGCCAAGTACAGGATACCAGGAAGCCTGAGATACGCCACCTTTACTGACGCTAAAGAGGCGGCGGACTACATCGACGCTTTCGAAGGCGACGTTGCAGTTAAACCTGTGGGGTTGACCGGCGGCAAGGGCGTCAAGGTTGTGGGAGAGCAGCTAAAGGAT
>NZ_MTLX02000009.1:0-565 GCF_002009985.1 Candidatus Hecatella orcuttiae | reverse complement strand
GACTGAGGAGGACTACAGCTTCGCATTAGAGGTGATACGCAAGACAGTGGCGGCGCTGAAGGAAGAGACCGGCGAGGGGTACAAGGGCATACTCTACGGCCAGTTCATGAAGGGTAAGGAGATAAAGCTTATAGAGTTTAACTGCCGCTTTGGCGATCCCGAGGCTATGAATGTGCTTACTCTCTTAGAGAGAGACTTTGCGGAGATATGCACTCGCATAGCTGAGGGTACCCTCTCAGAGAAGTATGTGAGCTTTGCGAAGCTCGCCTCGGTCTGCAAGTACGTGGTACCTAAGGGCTACGGGGTAAATCCGGCGCCTCCCGCTAAGATAAGCATAGACGAGGAGGCGATTAAGCGAGAGGGAGCCACGCTTTACTATGCGGCGGTTAATGAGGAGGACGGCGAGATATACACAACCACCTCCCGCAGCGTCGCCGTGGTAGGCGTGGCAGAGAGCATCGCCGAAGCTGAGGCGATAGCTGAGCGCGCTATAGAGCATATCAAAGGAGAACACATATACCACAGGCAAGATATTGGCAAGCGGGAGCTTATTGAGGCGAAGCTT
>NZ_MTLX02000008.1:753-1040 GCF_002009985.1 Candidatus Hecatella orcuttiae | reverse complement strand
GAGAAGGTTATAGATTACCTCGCGCGCGTGAGGCAGCCCTTCAGCGTCAACCTCCTAGCGCAGGTTGCAGCTATGGCAGCGCTTGAAGACAAGGAATTTCTTAAACAAAGCGTTGAGATTGTTAGAGAGGGTAGAAAATACCTCGTAGAGGAGCTGAAGAAAATTCCAGGCGTTAAGGCTTTCACCTCACAGGCGAATTTTGTGCTTTTCAGGGTAGAGAAAACAGGCTTAGTTGAAGAGCTGCTGAAACGCGGGATTATTACGCGAGGCTGTGAGTCCTTCCCGGG
>NZ_MTLX02000008.1:490-743 GCF_002009985.1 Candidatus Hecatella orcuttiae | reverse complement strand
CAATTTTGCCCTGAGCACGTCTATCAATCTGAATTTAAGCTTCATTTAAACCCCTAAAATTTCTGCCGGTGGGTGCATATATATGGCTTTCGCTTTTAGCCGCTTTCAGCTCAAATGTAGAATACATACCTTTTTGGCTCCAATCTCCTCTCAACGCGGTATCCGCAGTTTACGCACCTCTTACCGAGCTTAACCCTTCTGCCGAAAAGGTCAACACCGTAGAGGTCTTCCATTTCTGAGCCGCACAATGGGC
>NZ_MTLX02000008.1:0-480 GCF_002009985.1 Candidatus Hecatella orcuttiae | reverse complement strand
GTACTCTGGATTTTCCCTCTTCAGCCTCTCCAGCACCAGGGTGTGCATCTGAGCTAGAGAGTTAACCTCCCCTCTTTTTTTGAGCACATCCCGCGCTGCTCTAACCACTATATTACTTCTCGGAAGACGATACTTTGCCTTCAATTCTCACCACCCTCTTGGTTATGCTCCGCCAGTGGGAGCCGTACCAGTAAACCTTGCCACATTGCGAGCAGCGGTAGAACTCTTCGTGAGCCTCAAGCACACCCGGAGGCACGAGCTCAGAGACCTCGCTCTTGCTCACCTCCACAATCTCACCGTTACACTCTGGACAAAGTGCTTTTGCAGGCGTCTTCTCATAGCTTAACCCAAGCTCTCTCCTAAGCTGGATGAGCTGCTCCTCAATGGAGTTGCTCTCCACCAGCACCACCTTAGTTCCCAGCTTCTTCGCCTTCTCCGCAAGCGTCGTGTCCCTCGTTAGAAGCACTCTCCCTTCGCGCT
>NZ_MTLX02000007.1:0-1090 GCF_002009985.1 Candidatus Hecatella orcuttiae | reverse complement strand
GAGGTTCATGATATGGAGGCAGCCACACCCGTGCTGGAGGACATGAGGATTAAAAAGGCTCAGCTGAGAGAGCTAGCAGAAGAGTTTGCGCAGCACGGGATAGAGGCAAAGATCAAGCTGAAAGCGGGAAGGCTCGCTAGGGAGATAGTGCGCGAGGCAAGGGAGACCGGAGCTTTTGCCATACTCATGAGCACCGACGGCAGAGCAGGCTTGTCTAGGGTGCTTGCGGCAAGTGTGATTGAAGAGGTAATAAGGCGCGCTCCCTGTCCTGTGGTGGTGTTCAAACCCAAGTTGCTGAGGTTCACCGACAAGATCGCGCTTACTCTCTCTTCTAGGATAAAGAAGCTCAGCGCCAGTGCGGCGCTGGATCAGAGTTAAAGGAGGGCTGTGAACATGGAGAGAAACGCAGTTGTTGTAGTGAATACTGCCTTAGATGCCGGCGATTCCATCTTTGCGCTGGAGTTTGCAGAATTCTGCGCTGAGTGGCTGAGCAGGCATGCCAAGACAGGCATGGATAATGCGAAAAGCCTGCTGAAGAGGCTTGCTCCAGCCTTTGAAAAGCGTGGTATAGAGACTGAGCCTCTCGTGCGGGTTTGCTCAACTGAGCGCTTAGCCAAGGAGGTAAATGCACTTAAGCCAGAAGTGGTTTTTCTCACAGATTCAAAGCTGGCTAAGCACCTCAAGAAGGATATAATTGGACTGCAGGTGGAGTATCCCAACCCGAGGAAAAAAGAGCTCAGGGTATCTGCAGCCTACGGAGCAGCGGCATTCTTGCTATATGCAGCGATATTCACATCCTTCGGGGCAATCAAGGGGATACTCACCCAGAAGAGCTTTGTTTCAGTGGCTCTCATTCTCGGTACTGTGCTTGCGGTGGCATACATATACGGCAATACAATTGCCCACGTTTTGAAATACCTTGGCATTAAGCCAAAAGCGCACTGAGGAGGCGAGTTGTATGGGCGGGTTTGTACCTCCACCCAGTGGTTTTGAGGTTGAGTTCATAGACCTCACCCTTGGCAAAGCATTAGCTGTGGCTCTTCTGGGTTTTATAGGCGGCACGCTGAGCGGCTTCCTGGGCAGCGGGGGT
>NZ_MTLX02000006.1:0-1098 GCF_002009985.1 Candidatus Hecatella orcuttiae | reverse complement strand
TAATCATGGACCGGAAAGTCTTCTCCTGCGAGGTCTGCAACCCAGACGAGCCATGCTTCCTGATCGTCAGGACGATTGACAACCCAACTCAATGCCCGTAGGGCCGATCGATGCAGAGTGGGAAGAGCTGGTCAACCTGAGCAAGGAAGTAGAGAAGTTTCAGCAGGAGGTCGAGGCACATGCCTGAGAGCGAACTCCATCCTAAACTCAACATAACGGATACAACGGATTCAGATATACCTCCTCAACTCCCGCAGATCAACATCTCTTCAAACCTTATCCCCAGCCAAACAATCCGCCACGATCACTACACCCACCCAAAGCAGCCGGAGCTCAAGATCGAGGTATCGAGAGGCCAGAAGGGAAGCTACGGCTGGACCATAACCTACAACGGCACAGACCTCGATGCTATCATCGAGAAGATCAGGGAAGCTGACACAAAGCTGAGGGAGTTTTTCTTGACGGAGGGTTAAAATGAGGTGCGGCATCTGTGGCAAACCGCTTAGCAACCCCGACAGCGTCCGCAAGGGCATCGGGCCCGTATGCTACCGCAAGTATGTTACAAACCTTGATTTCAGGGAAAAGCTGAACTCACGGATAGAAAAACTCAGGCTTAAAGCCCACAGAGAATACAACAAGAACCTGAAGAAGTATCCAACGCTGCGAGAAGGAGAGGTCCGCTGTAAGAACTGTGGTAGACCTGTTTTCTATCATTCAGACGATGGTTGCCCTGATGCTTACTGCTGTTCTCCTTGCTGTCCTTATGCAACGATCTCGCCTTGCCCTAGAGAGCAGAAGATGGGTTCTCTTGTCGATGCGTTAGCTACAGCGAGCAAGCAGGCAACTCTGGAGGTGTTTCCATGATCGACTCTCGAAAGATGATAGTAGCTGCTGAGGCATTAAAGCTCCTCGTCGATGCCCAGACAAAGCTCGCTGCTCTGGAAATGGACCATGAACGAGAGGTCATTGAGGCTATCAAGGATTCCATCATGAAGGAGATCTGCAGGATCAGTAACGGAGGTGGAGAATGAAGATCGGTTTTACGATCAACCTCGGCAACTACGAGTCCATGAGGATAGAGAGCAGCGAATTTCCTGC
>NZ_MTLX02000005.1:498078-1267205 GCF_002009985.1 Candidatus Hecatella orcuttiae | reverse complement strand
CAAATCCCCCACAAAAACAGCCCGACCCGTAGCCTTCTCCAAACCATCAAACCGAACAACACTCTTGTTGACGTAAGAGAATTCAGCCATAATTTTTTCACATTAAAGAACTGAGTTGATGGGGATTTAAGCTTTTTCAAAATAGAGCTGTCGAGGATGGTTTATTTTAAATTCTTTCTATGTGAAGGTTTATAGCTGTCCGTATGCGAATTAAAACTCTTAGCTAAGGCGGGATGAAGGTTGACGGAAAGAAAAATTCCTTGGGAGGCTAGAAAAAGTGCGGCTGACAGCATATTTCAGCTCATCGGCATGACGCCCATGTACAAGCTGAATCGCATCCGTCCAAAAGGGGGAAACGAAATCTTGGTTAAACTGGAATTCTTCAACCCAACCGGCAGTCTAAAGGACAGAATCTACTATGAAATGATCACCAAGGCCATCGAATCCGGCGAGCTGAAGCCGGGGATGGAAATCCTCGAAGCCTCAACGGGGAACGCAGGCATCTCCTGCGCCTTTGTGGGAGGGATGCTAGGCTATAAGGTCACTATCGTCATGCCTGAGGGAATGAGCCAGGAGCGAATGAAGATCATCCGCTCCTATGGAGCAAACATAATTCACACGCCCGGAGCTGAAAGCGACGTGGACCTGTGCCTAGAAAAAATAAGCGAATTGAAAAAAGAGCACCCTGGAAAATACTGGGTGCCGGAGCAGTTCAGCAACCCTGACAACGCCAACAGCCACTATAAGACGACGGGCCCGGAGATATGGGAGCAAACAGGAGGCCGAGTGGACTGTTTCGTCGCATCCCAAGGAACCGGGGGAACACTGACAGGGGTTGGCAGGTTTCTGAGGGAGAAAAACCCTCACGTAGCCTTGTATGCTGTGGAGCCCACGGAGGCTCCGCTGCTGTCGAAGCGACGGTGGGGCTCCCATGAGATAGAAGGCATCGGCGACGGCTTTGTCCCCCGCAACTTGGACCTCAGCTTGCTGAATGGGGTTGTAACTACCACTTCCGAGGAGGCCATAGAGATGGCGAAGAGGTTAGCAGTTGAGGAAGGTCTGTTCTGCGGAATTTCCTCCGGATGCAACATAGCCGCGGCGCTTAAGGTTGCAGACCGCCACCCTGAATTTAAAAGAATTGTTACCATGATCAACGACAACGGGCTGAGATATTTTTCAACCAAACTCTGCGGGGAAATGAAAGAGGTAGAGATCCCGGAGCGGGAACATCCCATGGACCCCTACACGGTGCGTGAGCTTGACAAGTATCAGAGCCGATGGGAAATCATCGAGTAGCCGGGATGCAGCATTAACCAGCTGGTCATCAGTTGCCATAAACTTTTTAAACAAACACGACAGCGATCCCCTTCAAGTCGATAAAGAATAACTTGTATGGGCGATAGTCTATGTCCATGTCGATTCCGCCCGGTATTCTGGAAGTCTTAGACCGCACGTGCACAGGCCCTGTTTGCACGGAGAGAGATTGGGATATCAAAGTCATAGGCGAAGGAGTTCTCCAGAAGCTCAAAGAACATGGGCTCAGCAAAACCTTTGATAAGGATAACCCCATCAACTGCGACGACGGTCTTGCGGATGATTTTTACAGAGCAGGCTTCGAATTCGCTGTTGAAACGGGAATGCTGTGCTCGGACACAGGCAGGGTAGTGAGGTTCACCGAAGAGGAGCTGAAGGAAGCCCTCAAGGACTCCCCCAGCGAGCTCACCTTGGGAGAGGGCTTGGATAGGTTCACCATGAGAGCCCGGAAGCCGGAAGACGAGAAGGTCCCCATCTACGCCTCCACGTTGGGAATAGGCATCTCCGAAGACCTTTGGGTTCCCCTCATGCTGGGCGTGGCGCAGTACAGGGTGATAGACATGCTGGAGGGGCCTACCTTGGAAACCGTGTACGGCAGGCCGATTATTTCTCGAACTCCCTACGAGACACTGGCGGGCTACCTGCAAGCCAAGATGCACCAAGAAGTAATTCGGAGAGCCGGCAGGCCGGGGATGGCTGCGGGAGCCGTGATCACCAGCCCCACCGAGTACGGGCAGTTCGGAGGATACGGTGTGGTCGGAGGATACAAGCCTACCGATGTGGCTATAGTGCTCTTCCCCTCGGAGTTGAAGACATCCTATTCATGTCTGCATAAGGTGGTCCACGCCATCAACTGCGGGGGAATCATCAGGACCGGTTCGTGGTCCATGATCGGAGGGTACTCCGGCTCCCCGGAAGGCTCCATCATCTCGGCCATAGCCATCTTCATCCTAGAGAGGCCTGTTCATCAGGCTGTTTACGGCGGCTGCGGAGCCTATGACCTCCGGTACTTTGGCAACTGCGGAAGAGAAGCCCTTTGGGCTAACAGCGTTGTTTTTCAAGCTTTAGGTCGAAACACTCACCTTCTGACTGAGGCTATTATCAACCAGGTGGCAGGCCCTTGCACTGAGATGCTTCTCTACGAGTCGGCGGTGGGCATGATGAGTATCTCCGTCTCCAGCGCCAGCATGGCCATAGGCCCGCGGTCGGCGGGGGGTAAGTACTCCAACTACATCAGCCCGCTGGAGGCTAAGTTTTGCGCTGAAGTTTTCAAGTCCTGCGCGGGGATGAAACGTAAGACCGCTAACGACATTGCTAAGGCCCTCCTCCCAAAATATGAAAATAGATTGTTCCACCCCCCCCTGGGGAAAAAGTTCACCGAATGCTTTGACCTCAAGACTTTGAAGCCTACAAAGGAGTGGCGGGAAATCTACGACAAGGTAAAGAGGGAAATCATAGACCTCGGAATCCCTGTAGAGTGAATAACTCCGTGTGAGGAAACTCATGTCTCATATTTACTTACCAATCCTCGACCGCGCCCACAACGGACCGTTCTGCACCGTTAAGGACTGGAACTTTAAAGTCATACCGGCTAAGATAGCGGAAAAACTGAGAGCCTACGGCATCCAAAAAGTCTACGACCCCGCCAACCTCGTCAACACCGACGGCGGCTTGGCTGATTCGTTTTGGCGGGCAGGATTCGACTTAGCGGTAGACGCGGGAATGCTATGCCAAGACACTGAGAGAGTGATAAAAGTAGACGAGGAGGAGCTGCGGGAAGCCGTCAGAACAGCGCCGAAAGAAGCCGTGTTGGGCGAAGGCTTAGACAGGGTGGTTATGAAGAGCAGGCAGCCCGGAGACGGTTATCCTCCGGTTTGGTGCGCACCCTTCGGCATAACGGTTTCCGAGGAACTGTTCATCCCCCTAACCCAAGGAATAGCGCAACATAGGGAAGTGGACATCATCGAAGGGCCTTCTCTTGAAACGGTGTTCGGCAAGCGTGTGCTGGCAGGGACGCCCTTCGAAACGCTGGCAGCCCGGCTTCAGGCACAGATGCACCAGGAAGCTGTTTGGAGAGCCGGCAGGCCGGGAATAGGGTTTCAGGCGGTCATAACCAGCCCCACAGCCTACGGACAGCTTGGAGGATACGGTATCCCAGGTGGCTACAGGCCGGGGAACTTGGCTTTAATTCTCTTCCCTCCTGAGCTTAAAACCACCTACCACGCCATGCATAAGGTGGTTCACACCCTCAACTGCGGAGGAATCATTCACGCGGGAACGTGGTCCATGATCGGGGGCTATGCGGGCGGGGCGGAAGGTGCCGCTGTAGCGTCCATCGCTTGCGCCTTGTTGAATTTGCTGGTCCACCGAAGCCTAACAGGCTACGTGGGATGCATGGACATCAGATACTCGGGTAACTGCGGCCGGGAGGGCATCTGGACGACCAGCATCGGCTGCCAGGCTCTTTCACGGAACACTCACATCCTAGTCATGTCGGGGCCTAATCAAGTGGCAGGCCCTTGCACTGAGATGCTTCTCTACGAGTCGGCGGTGAGCATGATATGCATCTCCGCCTCCGGAGCTAGCTACGCCGTCGGTCCCCGTTCAGCTGGAGGAAGGCTCACCAATTACGTGAGTCCCTTAGAGTGCAAATTCTGCGGAGAGGTGCTCAAAGGCTCCGCGGGCATGAAGCTGGGGGAAGCCAACGAGATCGCAAAAGTCTTCATCCCTCGATATGAAGCCAAACTGGCCGCTCCGCCCGATGGAAAGAGTTTCACCGAATGCTTTGACCTCAAGACTTTGAAGCCTACAAAGGAGTGGCGGGAAATCTACGACAAGGTGAAAAAAGAACTCGTTGATTTTGGAGTCCCGTTGAAGCCGCTGTAAACCCGGGAAAGGCAAGTGTCGGGTTAAGATTTAAGAGTGTTTCCTATTTTTTAACCCTCAACGTCAACTCAGGTTGAAGATGTGAAACAGATGGCCTTCGTTACCAGAATGAGATGCTCTGCCTGCGGGAGAGATTACTCTCCAGATGAAAAGGTTTACATGTGCCTGAAAAAAGACGGCGGCCGCCTTGACCTAGACTACGACTACTCCGCCATCGCTGAAAAAGTGAGCAAAAAGAACCTAGCCGAGCGGGCTCCCTTTCTATGGAAATATTTCGAATTTCTCCCCCTCAAAAGCGAAAAGAACGCCGTTACCTTGAACGAGGGAGGCAGTCCGCTTTTGAAGGCGGAGAGCCTCGGTGAAAAAATCGGTTTGAGAAACCTTTACCTGAAGGATGAAACAAGAAACCCCACAGGGTCTTTTAAAGACCGCTCGATGACGGTGGGCGTATCCAAGGCTGTGGAGTTCGGAGTCAGAACCGTGGCAACAGCCTCCAGTGGAAACGCGGCGGCTTCCTTGGCTGCGTATTCGGCTAAAGCAGGGTTGAAATGTTTCGCCTTCGTTTTAGAGTCCGCCTCCACGGCCAAAATCGCCCAGATCCGCCTCCACGGAACCCGGGTGGTGAAGGTAAAGCCTGCGGAGGAGGGAAAGGACCCTACCGTCCAAATGCTCCAGAAGGTTATTGAGGAGTACGGATGGTATCCCTGCCCCAGCTTCGGGCCTTTCAACCCATACCAAGTTGAGGGGCCGAAGACCATATCCTACGAGATAGCTGAGCAGTTAGGCTGGAAGCTGCCTGACTGGATAATAATCCCCGTAGGCTCAGCCTGCCTTTTTGCAGGAGTCTGGAAGGGGTTTAGAGACTTTAAAGAGATAGGTTTCATCGACTTCATGCCGAAACTGGCCGCCATTCAGTCCACAGGCTGCGCTCCTTTGGTGAAGGCTTTCAGGGAGAAAAAATCGCTCCGGGAGCTTGAACCATGGAAGAACCCCCGCACCGTAGCTGGAGGGTTGGCGGATGTTTTCCCATGGGATGCGGATGTGGCGTTGAATGTTCTGAAGAAGTCAGGCACGGCGGAGGAAGTTCCGGATGAGGATATACTCAAGGCTCAGAAACTTCTAGCCTCCCTAGAAGGAGTCTTCGCTGAACCTTCCGGAGTAGCCTCGCTGGCTGGGCTGATTAAACTTGCGGAGAAAGGCGTCATAGAAAAGGATGAAACTGTGGTGGCGCTCATCACAGGGAGTGGGCTGAAAGACCCTGAGGCTACGATGAAAATGGAAGGCGAAGTGCCCACCATCAAACCTGACATCGAGGAGTTTAAGAGAAAAATATTGAATGCAGAGCAGTGATTTCCGGAGGCTTCAACCCTCCGCTCCTAGAGATTAAATAATACAGGGGGAAATTTATTCCATGAACCAAACATCCATGCTGGAAGGGGGAAGATGGAGTGGGGAAGAAAATATCCCCGAAGCTTGAGAACAAGCCGGATGAGAGTTACTTTCATGAGGTCGAACCGGCAATGTCCATTGATGCCGCCTTACAGGAAGCCTCCCGGTGTTTCCAATGTTATGAGCCGCCCTGCCGAAAGAACTGCCCCGCGAACATCGATATTCCTGTTTTCATCCGGCGGATAAAGGAGCGAGACTTCGCTGGGGCGGCGCAGAAGATAAAAGAGGAAAACTTGTTCGGAGGCCTATGCGCCCGAGTATGCCCTGTGGACAGGCTGTGCGAAGGAGAATGCACCAGAAAGAAAATAGACAGTGCCATAAACATTCACTCCCTCCAACGTTTCGCCGCCGACTGGGAAGAGAAAAACTGGAAAAAAGAAGTCACCGTTCCCGAAGAACACCCTCAGAAAGTCGCCGTGGTGGGAGCTGGGCCGGCGGGTTTGGCTTGCGCCTTCGAACTCAGGAAGATGGGTTATAGAGTTACGGTTTTCGAGAAACAGAAAAAGGCTGGCGGTATTCCATCTTGGGGTATTCCCCCCTTCCGCGCTCCCCGAGAAATCGTTAAAAGTGAAGTAGACTTTGCAGTCAAAAGCGGGATAGACCTCCGATACGGCTCAGAGGTTGTTGACTTGGCTGCGTTGGAAGGTGAGTTTGATGCTGTGTTCTTAGGATGCGGCTTAGATGTTGACATAGAATATCCTCTCCAAGGCCCCCTGGAAGGTGTTTTCAGCGCAAGTCAGTTTCTGCGCATGGCAGATGAGGGTGCACTTGGGTTTCTGAAGAGTAAAAAAGTGGGTGTGGTAGGCGGCGGTGACGTTGCTTTCGACGTTGCCCGAACTGCTGTCAGACTCGGTGGAGAGTGCACGGTGATCTATCGGAGAACCTTCGCTGAGATGCCTGCGGAGCGGAGGATGGTTGAAGCTGCGATGGCTGAAGGTGTTAATTTTAAACTGCTCACAACCGTGGTGGAATTCCTCCCCACTGGAAAAGGAAACTACCGAGCGAAATGCCAAGTTATGAGGTTGGAGGAAGCTGACGAGTCTGGAAGGAGGAAACCTGTTCCAGTGGAAGGGGCAACCTACCACACGGAATTCGATTGTTTGGTTCTCGCTCTCGGGTCGAAACTTTCACCAGAATTCTATGTCCGCAACGGGATTGAATTAGACCGTTATGGCAAGGTGAAAGTAGACGATAACATGATGACAAGTCGAAAAGGCGTGTTCGCAGGCGGAGACCTAGTCAGCTACGACAACACCGTGGTGCGCGCTGTGGGTGACGGGAAAAAGGCTGCAAGGGCGATTGCAGCCTACCTTCGAGGTGAGAGCTGATGTACCGCTATAAAGATCTCTCGGTTGAGCTTTGCGGAATAAAATTCGAGAGCCCCTTCGTGCTCGCCGCCGGGCCTCCCACCGACGAATTGGACATGGTTCGGAGAGCATTCAAGCAGGGCTGGGCTGGAGCCGTGTTGAAGACAACCCACGTGGAAAGCGTGAAAGTGGACCTCGTATACCCCATGATGTCCTCCATCAACATGGAGGACCGGAGGATGGCTGGACTAGGCAACATCGACCTGATATCGCGTTACGGAATAGAGGAAGTAGAGAAACGTGTTGCCACGCTGAAAAAGGAGTTCCCAGAAAAAGTGGTAATGGCTTCCATCATGGGATCGAACAAGGAAGAGTGGCAAGAGCTTGTCCGACGTTTGGAAGAGGCCGGCGTGGACATGATCGAGTGCTCTTTCTCATGTCCTCAAGGATCGATGGGGCAGAGGCCTGGGGCTATGCTTGGACAGGATGGGGACGCCTCCAAAATGGTGACCCAGTGGGTGAAGTCCGCCGCCAAACGCGCCCCTGTGGTCATCAAGATCACTCCTCAGGTAGCGTTCATCGCGGAGATTGCGAAAAAGATCAAGGAAGGCGGCGCCGACGCTATCTGTGCATCCAACACGATACCCTCCCTCATGGGCATCGACTTGGATACGTTTGTTCCCTATCCCAATGTCCGAAACAAGTCCACCTACAGCGGCCTGTCAGGGCATTTCATCAAGCCTATCACCCTCAGAACCATTGCTGAGATAAAGAAGAACGTGGACATCCCGATAACCGGCACTGGAGGAGTGATGAGCTGGAGCGACGCTGTGGAGCTGATGCTGGTGGGAGCCACCACCGTGCAGCTGTGCACAGCGGTGATGCACCACGGCTACGGAATAATCGACGATCTCAAAGTTGGGCTATCCAACTACCTCGAGACTCACGGCTTTTCCTCTCCCATGGAGCTGGTGGGTAAGTCGCTTCCCTTCATCACCACCCACGAGCAGTTGAAGCGTACTCCTCTTGTCAAAGCTTTCATCGACGAAGAAAAATGCGTGGGATGTGGGCAATGTTATGTTGCCTGCAGAGACGGAGGCCATCAAGCCATCGAATTCGACGTTGAAAAACGGCTCCCCAAGGTGGATAAAGAAAAATGCGTGGGATGCGCTCTGTGCCCAACGGTGTGCCCTGTGGAAGGCTGCATCTTGATGAAGTATGTGGACTGATCGGAACTCTGAAACTTATGGATAACCGTCTACTCAGCCGAAGGCGTGTTTATACATCAAGTCCTTATCGTCTTCTCCAGGAATGTATTTGCAAGGGTAGTTGGAGCATTTTTTGCAGAGGCATCCCGCGGGCATTATCCTTTTGAGTTTCCGCGTTAAACGCTCAAGCTGCCGTACGGATAAACGCTTCTTCTGAACCAGCCTAGCCAGCTTCAGTTGAAGTTGAGGATCGTCGATGAGGGCAAGGCGTTCCAGATGGGAGGGGGTCAGAGGCGATGGGTGAACTCGCTTGTCCAGTTCTTTCCGGATTTTCGGATGCAGCTTGTACAGTAATCTTAACCTTTCGTAGACGTATTTGTCTGTTTTACCTATTTTCGCCGAAATCTCAGGGACAGTCCACCCTTTGGTCATCAGAAACTTATAGCTGCGGGCTTCAGCGATGGGGTTTACGTGAATGTTACGTTGAAGATTTTCAACGATGCTCATCAATAAGACTTCGTCATCAGGCACATCCTTGAGCACTGCGGGGATTTTCTCCCAGCCCAACTGTTTGCAGGCTTCAAGTCTGTGAAGGCCGAAGACAAGCTCGTAGCCGTTGGGCGAAGGCCTAACCATGATGGGTTGAAGCAGTCCGTTGGCCTTGATGGATTCAGCCAACTCTTTGACAGTCGACCCGTCTACGTCCCTCAAACTGAACTTGCTGGGTTTAATCTTATCCACAGGGATCTCTATATCTTTCCACAAGTTAGAAATAAATCGCTGGGATTCTACAGCGACATTCATACCGGTTTTAGCTTTTTCGTTTTATTTAAAGTTAGAGGGCCCTCAGCGGACCTAAAAAGAAGAACAGGCTCTTCAGATCAAAAAAATTATCTATAAAGGTGGGTGCCTACTCGGCCTTCTAAGGCTTCCGCTGCTTTGTGCAGGCTTGTTATGATAGCTCTCCGACCGCCGTTTTTGAGGAATCTTATGCAGGCGACAACCTTCGGGCCCATACTTCCAGCGAGGAAATGTCCCTCTGAAAGGTATTTTTCAGCCTCCCTCACAGATATTCTACGTATCGGCTTCTGGTTTTCTTTACCGAAATTTAACATAGCATATTCAACGTCGGACAGTATCAGAAAATCAGTCGCCTTGATGGCGGAGGCCATCTTTTCTCCAGCTTTGTCCTTGTCTATGACAGCGAAAACTCCTTCGAGGCGGCCTTGCTCGTTCATTATGACAGGTATCCCTCCGCCGCCAGATGCTATGACAATTATCCCCTGCTCAACCAGCAACCGGATGACCTCAGCCTCAACGTTCCTGATAGGTTCAGGCGACGGAACTACCCTCCTGAAAGGTCGAGGGGTCACGTTTGCAGGCTTAACCTGCTTTATCACCATACCCTTCATTTTTTTGTCCAGATATTTTTTGCCAGCGGGAGGGTTGATGACGTAGCCTTCCTCAGCTGCAAGCCGTTCCGCTTCTGCCTTTGTGAAAAAATTGCCTATTGGCTTGGAGGGGTCGAGGAAGTCAGGGTCGTCGCGGCTTACCAGTACTTGATTGACGATGGATATAACTTGCCTCCTTCCCAGCTTGCCGCCGGCTTCTCTGAGGCTGTTCTGCAATGTCTGCTGAAGCATGTAGCCTATTTGACCTTGCGTCATACCGTTGAGTACGTCTAGTGTTTGAGCTGGAATGGCGTCGCTGGCTTTTTCCTGCTGGAGAAGCAGATTCCCAACTTGGGGGCCGTTGCCGTGGGTTATGGCAAGCTCCATATCGGGGTCTTTTTCCAGAATTTTTACTATCTGCCTGCAGGTCGTCACTATGTTTCGAAACTGCTCCTCAGTTGTTCCTCTTTCGTCAGCTTGCTTTATGGCGTTGCCTCCGAGAGCTATCACAAGTCTTCTTGTGCTCATAAGGAAAATTTATGGGCAATCGGCTTTTAATATTTTCTAGGAAAGCATGAATAATATGAGGCTAAATAGGATTTTCACTCCGCTGACTGGTGAGGCGTAGAGAAACATGAAAGTGGATTTGATAATCGATGGGGGAACCGTGGTGACGGCCGCCGGTGTTATGAAGGTGGCTATAGCCGTGGAGGCTGGGAAAATTTCAGCTTTGGGAAGTAGGAGTGTTCTTCCAAAAGCTGAGAAAGTCATCCAGGCGGAAGGAAAAATAGTGATACCCGGGGGAATAGACCCCCATGTCCATTACGAATTGTACCAGAAAGGGGAAACTTCCCCGGAAACCTGGGATAAAGGCACGATCGCCGCGGCTATGGGGGGGACGACGATGGTGATAGACTTCGCCACCCAGCAGAAGGGTAAGCCCCTGACAGAAGCGGTAAAACAGAAACTTTCCAGGGCGGCTGAGCTATCAGCCGTAGACTACTCGGTGCATGGTACGCTTACGGATTTCACGGATCTCGACAAGATGCGGGCGGAGATGAAGGAGATGATCGACCGCGGGATCCCCTCCTTCAAAGAGTACATGTGCTACCGGGAGGAGGGATGGTATGCGGATGACTGGGCTCTTCTCGCAGTTTTTAAGGCTGCACAAGAGTACGGCGGGCTGGTTAAAGTCCACGCGGAAAACGTCTCCCTCATCGAAAACTGGCAGCAGGAATGTTTGAGGAAAGGTTGGGTGGAGGCTAAGTACCACGGTGTTGCGAAGCCGAATTTCGTTGAAGCGGAAGCCATTCAGAGAGCCTTGTCCTTGGCGGAATTCGCAGGGTCCAAGGTTTACATCGCCCACGTGTCAACTCGGGAAGGGGTTGAACTGGTCGGAAACACCAGAGGAAAAGGCCTGCCAGCCTACGCTGAGACTTGCCCTCACTATCTGACGCTTACCGAAGACCTCCTGGAAGCGCCTGACGGGTTCTACTACATCTGCAGTCCACCCCTCAGGAAAAGGGAAGACGTGGAGGAACTGTGGCGGGGATTGGCTGACGGCCGCATCTCTGTGGTGAGCTCGGACCATGCGGTGTTCACCTCTGAGCAGAAAAGCAAACATTCCGCTGTTTTCACAGAGGTCCCCAACGGTTTCCCAGGCGTTGAAATTCGAGTGCCTATTGTCTATTCTGAGGGAGTGGAGAAGAGGCGGCTTAGCCTATCACGGTTCGTCGAATTGGTAAGCGCAAACGCCGCCAAAGTTTACGGTGTTTATCCGAGGAAAGGAGTGTTAGCCCCCGGCTCCGACGCCGACATAGTCATCATCGACCCTAAGAAAGAGAAGACCCTCGACTGCGATAGCCTCCACATGGGCGCGGACTGGAGTGCGTATGAGGGATGGAAGGTTACAGGCTGGCCGACTACAACCATTTTGAGGGGGAAGATAATAGTCGATGGCGAAGACTATGTCGGAACTCCTGGAGAGGGAGAATTCGTCGAGAGAAAAATCGAGGACGCTTTCATAAAAACCGTCTGAAGGGCAGGCTGGCATCAACCTACAGCCGCAGCATTTTCCACACGTGTGGAATAAGGCTGTGGGAAGGGTTTATGGCCCCCGGGGAAACTACAGGTTTATTTCCTTGGCCATGGTCAGGGAAAGCACAGCCATCTTAGCGTAGAGGTTGTCCTCCGCCTGCTCGTAGATAACTGACTCCGGCCCGTCTAGGACGTCGTCGGAGGCCTCCTCCCCCCTGAACACGGGTAGCACATGGGTTACAACCGCCGGCTTCCCCATCAGGTCGTCGACGTGACGCTTCTCCAGCCTCCAATCCCTGTGCTTGTTGTGGATTTTAACCTCCTCCTCCATGCCGTAGCCGCTGAGGCCGGTTTTGAGAAGCCCTGAGGTAACCCAGCTTCGAGGGAACACGGCGTTGGCGCCCCGGAGGGCTTCCTCGAAATCGTGGGACACCTCCAAGCTGCCTCCGCTTTCCTCAGCGTTTTTCTTCGCAGCCGCCATTATCTTCGGGTCCAGTTCGAATTCCGGAGGGTGAGCTAGGGTTACGTCCATGCCGAACCTTGTCGCTATCAGAACCTCAGACTGGACGCTGCAGACTCCCCTCAGCCTGGAGGAGTAAGCCCATGTGACGGTGTATTTTTTCTTTGGAAGCCTTCCCAGCTTATTCCCCAGCGTCATGATGTCGCCTATGGCCTGCGTCGGATGGTAGGTGCAGCAGCCCATGTCGATCACAGGGACTCTCGCTACTTCAGCGAACTCTTTGACGACTCTCAATCCTTCCCCATACTTGAAGTCGATGACGTTGTCAAGTATTCTCACACCGATGCCGTCTCCGTAGCCGTCGTACATTTTGGCAACATCCTTCACAGCCTCCCCCGCTTTAATCCTCGTGGTGGATACGTCGATGTAGAGGTTATGCCCTCCCAGGAGCTCCATTCCCACCTCAAAGGCAGCCCTCGTCCGGGTGGAGGACGCGTAGAACACGGAGAAGAAGTTCTTTCTCTCCAAGATTTTGGGGAGAGGCTTTCCAGCTTTTCTCATGTCTTTGAATTTTTTCGCCAGCTCTATGGTCTCGGTCAGCTCGTCGATGCTCCAGTCTTGGGTTGTGATCAGGTCTCTTCCATACAGGCTTTTCATACCATCACCGCATTTAATCTCGTCTCATCAGCAGAACCATGATGGATTTTTGGACGTGAAGTCTGTTCTCCGCTTCATCCATCACCACGGAGTTAGGTCCGTCGATAACTTCGTCTGTTACCTCCATCCCTCTATCGGCTGGCAGACAGTGCATGTAGAGGACGTTTCTTTTGCAGAGGTCTATTTTTTCAGCCGTGGTTATCCAGTCTTTATGTCTGTTCATCAATTCTAAGGCCTTCTCCTCCTCCATCTTGCATGTCTTCGGAGGCATGAACTGAAGAGGCGCCCAAGATTTAGGGTAGACCACATCAGCCCCCTCGAAGGCCTGATTCATGTCGTAGTTGATCTCGAAACTTCCCCCACTCTCCTCAGCGTTTTTCCTCGCCCAGCTTACGACAGTGGGGTCAAGTTCAAGGCCTTTGGGATGCGCGAGGGTTACGTCGCCTCCAAATCTGGTGAAGTTCAGGATGCAGCTCTGCGGAACAGCCAGAGGTTTTATTCCCCCGGAGTACGCCCAGCTTACGACGATCTTCTTTCCTTCAAGGGTGCCAAGTTTTTCTTTTATGGTGAGGACGTCGGCTAAGCCTTGGCATGGGTGAAACATGTCGCATTCCATGTTGATCACGGGAATGTCCGCATACTTGGCGAACTCCCTCACAATCTGGTCGCCCATTCCATAGGTCCAGTTTACAGGTTTCCCGTAGATCCTGATGGCGATGGCGTCCCCGTATCTGCTCAGAACCCGGGCCACGTCGGATACTCTCTCCGTTTCGTAGGGGATTTCGCTTCCCGCGAGGGCAGGCCGGTAGACGGCTGTTGGGGAGAGAAATATTCCCTGCCCGCCCAGCTGGAATATGCCTGCTTCGAAGCTGTTTCTGGTCCTGAGGGAGAGGTTGTAAAACAGCATGAAGAGGGTGCGCCCCTCCAGTAGCTTGTGGGGGATTCTTTTCCTTCGTTTTTCCTTCAATTCTAAGGCCAGTTCTAGTGTTCTGTCTAATTCTTCCCTGCTCCACTCTTGGGTTGTGATCAAATCTTTAGCTTTGACAGAGGTCGACATTTAAACTCACCTTCCATATCCTTTGATTACCGGGGACTTTAAGTTTTTCTCCGAGGGAGGGCCTAGAACTGTAGTTGCTTTTGCTCCGTAAACCTTTCAGGCTGCTGTTCTCGGAGTCTATGCCCCTCCCAAACCGGAAAACATAAATAAAAGCCATATTGGCCTTTTGCGAATTTTTATCATAAGATATAAATTTTAGTGCACCTTTCCTAGGTAAACCAGCAACCTCTAAAAATAGAAGCTGTAAAACGAAGTGAACCCTCGTGGTCTTGCTGATAAAAAACGGGCTCCTAGTGACCATGGACGCTCAGCGGCGCATCTTGAGAGGAGAGGTTGTTGTCGACGGAGACAGGATCGTGGAAGTTGGAAAAGGAGACGCTGGAGGGGCCTATAAACCTGAGAAAGTTATCGACGCCCGCGGAAGCATCGTAATGCCCGGTCTGATCTGCGCTCACACACACCTATACGGTATGCTTCTCCGAGGGGCTAGTCTTAACATCGTTCCGCCCACCGACTTTTCCCAGATTCTGCAGAGAGTCTGGTGGCCGATGGATGAGGCGATGACCCGGGAGGACGCCTACGCCAGCGCTCTGGTCGGCTGCTTGGAGTTTTTGAAGACAGGAACCACCTGTTTCGCGGACACCTATTCGGGGCCGAACTCCGTGGACCTAAGCCTAGACCACATAGCGAAGGCTGTGAAAGAGGTGGGGATTCGGGGAATCTTAGCCTACGAAGTAACGGAGAGACACAGCTCCGAAGAAGGGGAAAGAGGCGTAGCGGAAAATGTGAGGTTCATAGAGAAAATTGCCAGAGGAGGAATGGACAAAGTCAAGGGTATGTTCAGCCTCCATGCCTCCTTCACGCTGTCTGATCAGCTGATGGAAAAAGTCCGCCGGCTTGCCGACAAGTACAGGGTGCCCTTGACTATTCATACATCAGAGGGGCTGGGGGACCTTTACCATAACATGGAAAGGTATGGAAAGAGAACGGTGGAGAGGCTTCACGACCTAGGCCTTCTCAAACCTGACGTAGTCTTAGCTCACTGCGTCCAGCTTAACGAGGATGAAATCGGCATCCTCAAGAAGACAGGGGCGAAGGTAGCCCATAACCCCATGAGCAACATGCTCAACGCCGTGGGAGTGGCGCCGGTTAAAGCCATGCTTCGGGAAGGAATAACCGTCGGGCTGGGAAACGACGGATACATCTTCGACGGGTTCGAGAACATAAGGGCGGCATTTCTCCTCCACAAGGTCCACCACCGGGACCCGAGGGTCATGGACCCGCAAACAGTCTTGGAGATGGCGACCGTCAAAGGAGCCGAAATGTACGGATTAGACCAAGAGCTCGGGTCCTTGGAGGCTGGGAAAAAGGCGGACATAATCGTGGTGAAGCCGGATGTTCTTCCAACACCACTAACACCGGAAAGCGTCCTCGGACACTTGGTGAACACCGTTGACGGGGACGATGTGCAGACGGTGATCGTTGACGGGGAGATTCTGATGGAAAACCGCCGGGTCTTGACAGTTGAGGAAGAGAAGGTGAACGCGGTTTCGCAGAAGGCAGCTGAAGAACTCTGGCGAAGGTTAAGTGCCATAAAACCCCATGTGGAATACCCGAAGCCGGCTGCTTCAGGAGGAGAGTAACATCATGCCTTACTTACACGCTGACCCCTTGGAATGCACCGGCTGCCGGATTTGTGAGCTTTCCTGCGCCTTCCTCCATGAACATGTGCTGAACCCGAAAAAAGCCAGAGTTAGAGTTGTACGCCGGGAGGAAGGCCAAGATATTCCAGTGGCTTGTAGGCACTGCGAAAAGCCGGCCTGCATCGAGGCCTGCCCGGAGGGAGCTATCAGGAAAGTCGAAAAAACCGGCTTGGTCGTCATCAACCAAAAAAAATGCACCGGCTGCACCTTATGCGTGGACGCATGCCCCTATGACGCTATATTCATGCATCCCAGCAGGCATGTGGCGATAAACTGCACTCTATGCGGTTTCTGCGTGAAACAATGCCCGGTTAGGTGCTTAGAAATAGTCAAAGGTGAATGAGCTGTGAAGTTTAAAGGCTACGCAGGCCTGTTTCTACACGTCAACCTCACCACCGGGAAGCTGAAGAAAGTTCCCCTCGACGAAAAGCTGGCTTTAGAGTACCTGGGAGGAGCAGGGTTCTGCTCTAGGATTCTATACGATAGGATTAAACCCGGAACAGACCCTCTAAGCCCGGAGAACGTTCTGATGTTTGCAACAGGCCCTCTGACAGGCACCTTGTTCCCCCAAGCTTCACGGTATGTGGTCGCTGCGAAGTCTCCCCTGACAGAGATCTGGGGGGAGTCCCACGCTGCAGGCCACTGGGGGCCGGAGCTGAAATATGCGGGATACGACGCCATCGTCGTTGAAGGACGCTCAGCCAAGCCTGTGTACTTGAGGATCGACGACGATGCGGTGGAGCTTAAAGAGGCAGGGGACCTCTGGGGTAAAACCACCCATGAAACCGACGACATTCTGAGGAAAGACATGGGGGACCCCTATGTTAAAGTAGCCTCCATAGGCCCTGCAGGCGAGAATCTGGTGCGCTACGCCGCCATAATGAATGATAGAGAACGCTGCGCAGCTCGCTCCGGCCTCGGGGCGGTGATGGGGTCTAAAAAACTGAAGGCTATAGTTGTCCGCGGAAGCAAAGATATCGAGGTCGCTGAGGCTGACAAATATCTGGAGTTCATTGACGAGCTGCAGAAAAGAATGCTCGCCCACCCCTTCACCGAGGGGCGGGTGAAGTATGGCACCACCTACCTCATCGAGCTCATGCAGGAGATCGGCCGGCTTCCCACCTACAACATGCGTCAGGGAGTCTTCGAAGAATATGAAAAAATCAGCGGCGAAACCATCCGAAAGAAGTACTTGGTGAAACCTCGAGCATGCTTCTCCTGTGTGCAGCGGTGCGGCCGCTACACCAAAGTGGATAAGGGGCCCTTCGCCTTCATAGGCGGAAGCCCGGAGTTTGAAACTCAGAGCAGCCTAGGTTCCCGGTGCGGTGTGTCGAATGTGGAAGCTGTGCTCTTCGCTCACTACCTTTGTAACGCCTACGGCATGGACGGCATATCCACCGGTGCAACTATATCGTGGGCCATGGAATGCTACGACGTAGGCATTCTCACCAAGAAAGACACAGGCGGAATAGACCTCTCTTGGGGAAACTATGAAACCCTAATCCAGCTGATCACCATGATAGCCAAGCGGAAAGGCTTCGGAGACCTGCTTGCGGAGGGAAGCTACCGGGCGGCTAGGAAAATTGGGAGAGGCTCGGAGAAATATGTCATGCACGTTAAGAAACAGGAGATAGCAGCCCAGGAGCCCAGAGCCCAGAAATCCATGGGGCTGGCCGCCGTCACAGCGGCGAGGGGCGCAGACCACCTCTACGCTTTCCCAGTGCTCGACGAAGTGAGCTTCAAGGATACGATAGAGGAGAGGTTTGGAAAAGAGTACCTGCCGGAAATAGCGGATAGGTTGAACCCGAAGTACAAGGGGCTGATGGTCAAGGAATGCGAGGATTACATGGTCGTGGTTGAGTCCGTGGGAGTGTGCAAGTACGGAACCCAGATTCCCCCCGTCTACTACTACGATGACATCTCCAAAGCTCTGAAACTAACCTGCGGCATGAACGTTTCTGAGGAAAGATTACGCCTCATCGGCGAACGCATCGTAAACCTCAACCGAGCCTTCAATGCTCGGGAAGGAATAAGCCGCAAGGACGACATTCTGCCTGAACGTCTGACGAAGGAGCCCTCCCCGAAGGGTCCGGCGAAGGGGCAGGTGGTAGAGTTGGAAGAGATGCTGAGAGAATATTACACGTTGCGAGGATGGAATATTGAAAGCGGCCTGCCCGCAAAGCAGAAACTTTTAGAGCTGGGCTTGGGAGAAGTGGCAGAGGAACTGGAAGAAAAACTGCTACAGGTAACCTCCCCCACTCCTAGAAAGAAGCCGCCGGGATACGGTTAGACACACGCATGCATCCAAGTCGTTATCAAGCTGGAAAAGGCGGGCGCCTCGCCCAGAAAACCTATGGCCATATATGTATGTTATAACCCTTTTTTTGCCCGGGAAGACGGGTGTGTGCTTCATTATCGATGCGGTGATGTTTAAATACCCATGGCTGAAAAATATACACCATGAGCGCTAAGGATGAATCGATTGTTTTAAAACGTCTCGAAGAAGCTGTGATAAACGGCGACGAGCAAGCTGCAAAGGCGGCGGCGGAGGAAGCAGCGGACATAGTAGGCCCCACCAAGGCCATAAATGAAGGCCTCGCCAAAGGCATGGCTGTGATAGGGGAGAAGTTTCACAACTTCGAAATTTTCCTGCCCCAAGTCATGTTGGCAGCGGACGCCATGAAGGCTGGGTTGGAGGTTTTAAAGTCCCGCCTTTCCAAGGAGGAGATGGCTGATATGAGGAAGGGCGTCGTGGTCATCGGCACCGTGTACGGTGACATCCACGATATCGGGAAGAACCTTGTCGTGGCCATGCTGGAAAGCGGCGGCTTTGAGGTCCATGACCTTGGGGTGGATGTGCACCCTAAAAAATTCGTTGAGGAAGCTAGGAAGGTGAAGGCGGACATCATAGGAATGTCCAGCCTGCTGACTTCATCCCTCTACTACCAAAAAGAGACGGTGGCTCTGCTTCAAGATATGGGAATCAGGGAAGACCATTACGTCATCGTTGGAGGAGCCTCCGTCACAACTAGGTGGGCGGAGGAAATAGCAGCGGACGGCTGGGGTAAGAACGCGGAGGACGCCCCGGAACTCTGCAGAAGCCTGATAGAAAGAGGGCGAGAGCTGAAAAAGCCTGTGATAAAAGGCATTACCTCCGCTTAGAAGGCGCATGGCGCCGCTGAGGCTGGCATCGGCTGAAGTCCAGCCTCGCCCATCGATTTTTTTGGTAATTGGCAGCCGGGGATCGCGGGCTTATGCTGAGCAGCAGGGAGCGGTTTGAGAAGGCTGCGAAGAGAGGTATCCCCGACAGGGTTCCTGTGGTGTACTACGGCTTAGGAGCTGCTCATACTGTGCTTGATTCTCTAGGCTTAACTTGGAAGGATATTTTTTGGGACGCGGAAGGAATAGCGAAAGCGATGCTCCGAGGGCGGGAGATGTTCGGATCCGACAACGTCTGCAGCTTTCTCTGGACTGTCTGCGGAGTAGACGCTTTCGGCCTTGAAGTGGTCATATCCGAGAGGGGTGAACCTTACGTGGACTGCTCCAAACCCCTGCTCACGAGGGAGGAGGACCTAGACGACCTTGAGAAGCCGAACCCCAGAAAAGACGGCTCCATGCCCTCCCGGATCAAGGCTGCTGAGATTCTCAGCCGTGAGGTAGGCTCTCAGGCGGCGGTCCTCGGAGGATTCGGAGGGCTGAGCTACTGGGCTGAATATCTCAGGGGGCCGAAGAACGTCATGGTCGACGTGGTTCGAAACCGGGATTTTCAGCGTCGGTACATGGAATTCGTCACCGAATGCGCCGTAGCCTTCTGCAAGGCGCAGGTGGAGGCTGGATGCCGGTGGATAATAAGCGCGGAAGACTGGTTTGCGGAAAACGTGCTAGGCCCTGACTTGGGCTGGGAGGTGAACGGTGTCTACGCCAAGAAGCTGGCAGACGCTGTGCACGAGGCTGGAGCGGGATACATTCTCCACTGCTGCGGAAACGCTGAGATTTCCCTTGAAAGGATGGCGGAGGTGGGCGCAGACGTGTTAAGCCTTGGAAAAACCGACCTAGGTGTAGCGAAGGAAAAGGTCGGGAGACGGGTGGCGCTGATGGGCAACATCAAAGAGGAAACCTTACTCTACGGCTCTCCAGGGGAGGTTGAAGACCAGTGCAAGGAAGCCATAAGAAAAGGCGGCGCGGGAGGAGCCTATCTGCTGTCAAGCAGCTACATCATCCCCTACCGAACGCCCGCCGTGAACGTCAAAAAAATGGTTGAATCAGCAGAGAAGTATGGGCGTTACAAGTAGGCTCTAATCGAACTCATCCAAGTCTTGGAGTGGGAGGAAAGAGCTGGAAGCCGATCGGTTTTCTCTGCGTATCAGAGTTTACCGGCTGTGACCGATGACACTCTTTCTCTCAGGCTCTCGGCTGTCTCTTGGGCTTTTTCCAGCACAGAGTCCTCGTCGACGGTTTTAAGCACCCCGTTTTCCATAATGGTC
Source organism: Candidatus Hecatella orcuttiae (assembly GCF_002009985.1). NCBI lineage: Archaea > Thermoproteati > Candidatus Bathyarchaeota > Bathyarchaeia (SeqCode) > Candidatus Hecatellales > Candidatus Hecatellaceae > Candidatus Hecatella > Candidatus Hecatella orcuttiae. The sequence goes on along the minus strand of NZ_MTLX02000005.1, from coordinate 1,247,252 downwards.
TTTCCGTTGATGATGACAGCGTCCACGTAGGCGCTTACACCGAAGAGGATGAGGTGGTAGGCTAGGCCGCGGGCGGATGCATCCCAAGGGAAGGGCATCATATTCGGCTTTTTCACGTTTACGACCACTAGGTCTGCTTTCTTTCCCGGCTCCAGGGAGCCCAGCTGCTTTTCAAGCCCCAAAGCCCTCGCCCCGCCCAGCGTTGCAAATTCGAAAACCTTGTCCGCGGGCATCAACACAGGGTTAGCGTGGACAGCTCCCTGAAGGCCGGAAGCCATCTTGAGGGCTTCAAACATGTTCTCGTACACCCCATCCGTGCCGAGGGCGATGTTGGCGCCTTTCTCCACCAGCCGAGGTATCGGAGCTACTCCTGTGCCGAAGCATGCGTTGCTCCAAGGGTTATGCACCACGGTGGCTCCGGTTTTTCCGGCGAGGTCGATTTCCTCTTCCGTGAGGTATATGCCGTGAACAATGTGAAACTTGGGGGAAAGAACACCCAGCTCGTAGAGGAGCTCCACGGGCTTTTTCCCGTACTCCTCAGTATACAGCCTTGTTTCATTACCGGCCTCTTGAATGTGGGTGTGCAGGCCTACGCCGTGTTTTTCCGCGAGCTCGTAGGCTTTCCTTATCGTTTCGGGATAGGTGTACATCTCGTTAAGAGGCGCCGGCCAGACTTGGATGAGGCTGCTTTGGCGGTTCACCTCCAAGATGCATTCCTCCGTAATCCTCAGCTCCTCCTCGGAGGAGTACTTGAAAACATGAGCTGGAATCCTCAGTTTGCTCGCCAGTTTAGGTTCGTCCCCTGCGAATCCCCGGGCTATTACTCCCCTCATTCCGAATTTCTCCAGGGCCTCGGCCAGCTTCACCACTGTGGCCTTATCCGTGGGCCCGTAGTGGTTGTCCACCACGCAGGTGATGCCGCTTCTCACCATTTCAACGCAGGCAAGGTTCGCTCCAGTGACTACATCCTCCACTGTTAGAACTTGGGAAAGGGGGAACAGGAACCTCTCCAGCAGGTTCCACAGCCACATGTCCTTATCCACAGTGTCCATGCTGCCCAGCAGCGAAGAATACATGCTGCGCCCGAGGGCTTGGAACATGTGAGTGTGGGCGTTCACCATTCCCGGAATCACCAGCTTCCCACGGGCGTCTACAATTTCCTCCGCCGCGTAATTCCGTTTCACCTCCTCCGCCCTACCCACCGCCACAATTTTATCTCCCTCCACCGCCACAGCGCCGTCTTTCACCACGGGCTTGGAAGGGTCGTTTGTAACCATGATTCCGCCTTCAACCAGGATACTCATGCTTTTTTCACCGTTCCACCTTCGACCTACTGTTTTTCAGCCTTAGGTGTTTAAGCTTTGCTGTTAGAGTTTATATAATCGTCCAAAATAACCTTCCCACCGGTGGTCTGCGTGGTGAGTTTTCTAGAAGTCTTAGACCGGGCGCACTCGGGCCCTGTCTGCGAAGTTGAAAAATGGGACAAGCACATCATACCCACCCATGTCAAGGAAAAGCTTAGGGAGCACGGCCTGACTAAGACATGCGACCCCGCGAACTCCGTAAACACTGACGACACCCTCGCAGACGAATTCTGGAAAGCCGGCTTCGAATTCGCCGCGGACACAGGCATGCTCTGCTTGGACACGGAGAGAACGATCAAGTTCACCGAAGAAGAGTTGAAGGAGGCAATACGCTACCAAGCCCCCAGCGAAATAACCATCGGGGAAGGCACGGAGAAATTGGTGGTCAAGGCTAGGAAGCCTGAAGACCCTCAGCCTCCCCTCTTCAGGTCCGGGTTCGGAGTGGTTTCAGAGGAGCATTACATGGAGCTGATGCAAGCCATGGCGTCGTTAAAAATCATCGACCTGGTGACCCCCTTGACAACTTCCACCCTCCACGGGCGGCCTATCCTAGCGGGTTCACCCTATGAAAGCCTAGCCGGAATAAACGAGGCAGCCAAGGTGAAGGAAGCCCTCAGAAGAGCCGGCAGGCTAGGCGCGCCGATCATAGGAGTCGCCCTCAGCCCCACAGAGTACGGCCTCTTAGGCGGCTACGGTGCCCTCCACGGTTACGCGCGAAGCGACATGGGGCTCGCCCTCGCCGTCACGGAGTTAAAAACCTCCTACGGCTTGCTCCACAAGGTTGTGAGGATTCAAGGTAACGGAAGCTACATCTACGGCGGCCACTGGTCCATGATAGGAGGCTACGTGGGCCCCCCTGAGGGGGCAGCTCTGGCGGCGGTGGCAGCTGTGCTACTTCAGCTTCTAGTTCACAGGTGCGCTCTCATCTCCGGGGTGATCTACGACGTCAGGTATGGGGGAAACGTAGGCCGGGACGCCCTCTGGGCGGCCAGCGTGGCGGAGCAGGCTGTGAGCAGGAACACTCATCTTCTTATAGGAGGTGTGACCAGTCAGGTTTCAGGCCCATGCACTCGCGAGGTTCTCTACGAGATGGCGGCGGGCGCCTTGGAGCAGGTCGCCTCGGGCTGCGCGGTTCAATGCGGCAACCGTTCAGCGGGCGGGAAGCATGTGGATCACATCACTCCTTTGGAGCAGAAGTTCGCAGCGGAGGTCTCCAAATCATGCGCGGGGATGAAGCGCACCGAGGCTAATGACGTAGTGAAGGCCATTCTCCCAAGATACGAGGAGAAGCTGAGAAACCCGCCTTTAGGTAAGACCTTCATGGAATGTTACAACCTGAAGACGCTTAAGCCAACGGAGGAGTGGCTGAGCCTCTACAGGGAAGTGAAAAGGCAGCTGGCAGACCTAGGCGTACCCTTACAGGCTTGAAAATAGGGCTTTCCGCAAGCCTCACAGCACATCGGCTTCGGTGAACCTTTGAGCCAAGTCGTCGGCTGCCTCTTGAGCCTCCTCCCGCACGCGAGCCTCGTCAACCGGCTTGATCACTCCCTCCTCTAAGACGATCTTTCCGTTGATGACGGCTGTATCAACCTCCGTGCCGGTGCCGAAGAGGATCAGGTGGTAGAGCAGGCCGCAGGCTGTTACCTCCCGGGAAAGAGGAGTAAGATACGGCTTTTTCACGTCCACGACCACTAGATCTGCTTTCTTTCCCGGCTCCAGGGAGCCCAGCTGCTTTTCAAGCCCCAAAGCCCTCGCCCCGCCTAAGGTTGCCAGCTCGAAAACCTTGTCCGCTGGTAGAGCGAAGGGGTCGAGGTGGGTTACCCTTTGAAGGCCTATGGCCATCTTGAGGGCTTCGAACATGTTTTCGAACACCCCGTCGGTTCCTAGGGCTACGTTGCCTCCTTTCTCCAAGAGCTTAGGTATCGGAGCCACTCCCGGACTGTAACCTAGGGCGTTGCTGAAGGGGTTGTGCACCACGGTGGCTCCGGTTTTCCCTATCAGTTCGATCTCGACATCTGACAGCCATGTGCCGTGGGCCATTTGAAACTTCGGGAACAGGACGCCTAGCTCGTAAAGCAGCTCCACCGGCCTCCTACCGTATTCCTCCACATACAGCTTAGGGTCAGCGGTGCCTTCGACCATGTGCGTATGGATGCCCACATCGTATTTCTTCGCAAGCTCATGGGTTTTAGCGTAAAACTCAGGGGATATGTACATTTCAGAAAGGGGCGCCGGCCAGACTTGGATGAGGCTGCTTTGGCGGTTCACCTCCAAGATGCATTCCTCCGTAATCCTCAGCTCCTCCTCGGAGGAGTACTTGAAAACATGAGCTGGAATCCTCAGTTTGCTCGCCAGTTTAGGTTCGTCCCCTGCGAATCCCCGGGCTATTACTCCCCTCATTCCGAATTTCTCCAGGGCCTCGGCCAGCTTCACCACTGTGGCCTTATCCGTGGGCCCGTAGTGGTTGTCCACCACGCAGGTGATGCCGCTTCTCACCATTTCAACGCAGGCGAGATGCGTTCCAGCGACCAAGTCTTTCACCGTTAAAACTGCTGAGGTAGGGAACATGGATTTTTTCAGTATGTTCCACAGCCACATGTCCTTGTCCGCGGTGGGGGCGCTTGCCACAGCCGCGGTAGCCTCTGCGAACCGTCCGCGGGCGAGCACCTGAAATAGGTGAGTGTGGGCGTTCACCATTCCCGGAATCACCAGCTTCCCACGGGCGTCTACAATTTCCTCCGCCGTGTAATTTCGTTTCACCTCCTCCGCCCTACCTACTGCCACAATTTTATCTCCCTCCACCGCCACAGCGCCTTCTACCAAAAGAGGCTGGGCTGGGTTGTTGGTGATCACCATTCCGCCTTCTATGAGCAGAGTCATTCCTTTTCACCGCTTCGGAGTTTTCTCATCTTGACTTTATCTATCTTTTGGTATTCAGAAACCTTCCAATCCATTTTTTTTTGGATATCAGTTATAGAAAACTGGCAGATGAGCAAATTCAGGCCTCCAAAAATGATAAATAGCAGAAGAGAACCTTCCTCCTTACTTGAAGGAGGTTTTCTGTCAAATTGGCCGGTCAGACTTCTAGGAGAAGCGCCCTCAAATACGGTGTCGCCGCGGTTGTCGCAGCAGTGGTAGCTGGCGTAGGCGGCTACGCTGCTTGGCAGGCTACAAGACCTCCGGCTCCTACGCCTACTCCAACGCCGACCCCTACGCCTACTCCAACTCCAACACCCACTCCTACGCCCACTCCAACACCGACGCCTACTCCAACGCCGACTCCTACGCCTACACCGACTCCGACGCCGAAACCGCCGCTGAAGGTGGCGGCTATACACATTGAGCCGACGGTTACATCCCACTCTTGGGACTTAGCCCAATACGAGCCCATGGTGAGGCTGAAGGAGAAGTACGGTCTCGTCTATGAATTTACAGAAGGTGTCACTGTTCCGGAAGGTGAGCGTGTGGGGCGGTCCTACGCGGAGAGAGACTTCGACATCATCATGTTCACAAGCTGGTATCCTGACGCCATCAAGGCGATTGCCAGAGACTATCCCCACATCGTCGTGTTGGGTGCAGGTGGAGGAACGGAGCTCCATGTCCTCTACCCGCCTCCGGAGAAAATCCCGCCCAATGTGGGGCACTACGACAGCTACCTGCATGAGTCCGCCTACCTGTGCGGCTACCTTGCAGGGAAGATGACTAAGACCAACATCATCGGGGTCGTGGGCCAGTATCCTGTGCTGAACGCCAACAGGTACTTCAACGGATTCATCCAAGGAGTCTACGACGCCTTTGGAGGGATACCTTGGGGTGAAAAGCGCAACCCCAACGTCGACGTGAAGATAACATGGATCTTCACGTGGTACGACCCACCCAAGGGAAGGGAGGCTGCCATATCCCTCATCGAAGCAGGAGCCGACATCATTTTCTCCGACGCAGCCGGAGCCTCCACAGGAGCTGCGGAGAAAGGAGTACACTTCATCGCAGCGCAGTTTGAGAGGCCGGACATAGACTGGGCTCCCGAGGTGGTGTTGGCCAGCTCCAACTGGGTCCTCGACGGGATCTTCGAAGAAATAATCCTCAGCGTCATGGAGGACAGATTCGAGGCTAAAGAATACTACGCCGGCATGGCTGAAGGGGGAGCGAAGTTCAAGATAAACCTCCCTGAAGTCGTACCATCGGAAGTCAAAGACGAGCTCAGAGTACTTGAAGAACGGATCCTCGCCGGGGAACTGGTAATTCAGCCCATCGTCACACAGCCGGAAGACCACTGGGGCCTATAAAAATAGGCACAACCCGTCTATCCACCCTTTTTTATGGACCTTTCCTTAGATGCTAAGCTAGCCTCCACACGTGTGGAAGCTTTTAACTGGGGTAACGGCATACCTGAATATTTTCATGCCCGCTGAATGCAGCTTAGGCGATGCCAAGCCGCCGGGTTTATCGTTCCCCTCTTCTGTAGGGAATACATAAGGCTGCCGGTGCGTAACGTTTTCTACCCACTATTATGAGGGCTATGAGAGTGAAGAGGTAAGGGATCATGAGAGAAAATTGTGGGGAGATAGGGATCCCTGAAGCTTGAAGTCTCAGCTGAAAGGAATCCACAAGGCCGAAGAAGAGGGCCCCTCCGAAAACCCAAGAAGGAGTCCAGCGACCGAAGATCACCACGGCTATGGCTATCCATCCACGCCCAGCAGTCATTCCGCCGAAGAAGGAGTTGAAGACCACCAACGTCAGGTAGGCCCCGGCTATGCCGGCCATCAGCCCCCCGAAGATGGTGCATAGATAGCGCACGCGCTCCACCCTTATGCCTACGGTGTCCGCGGCAGCCGGGTTCTCCCCCACTGTTCTGATGGTTAAACCCCAAGTAGTACCGAAGAGGAACCATGTGGAAACAATGAATAGGATGATGGCGAAGTAGGTGATTACGTGCTGCTGAAACAAGGCCGGCCCGATGATGGGGATCTGGCTTAAAACAGGGATGGCGGTGGGTTCCCAGATTTCCACAGCCGGCTGGGTGCGTTTGAAGTAGCTTATGAACAGGAAAGTGGAGAGAGCCAGCCCGAGAATGGTGAGCGCAAGCCCGCTGACAATCTGGTCGACTTTGATGGTGATGGACATGAAAGCGTGGATGAAAGCCATCACTCCCCCGGTGATTAAGCCCGCCAACAATCCCAGCGTAGGGTTTCCAGTATCGTAGGTGACGGAGAAGGAAGTGAAGGCGCTCATGATCATCATCCCCTCGATTCCAAGGTTGAGGATGCCGCTTCGCTCAGCGAAGGTTTCCCCCAGCGCTGCCAACAAGATGGGTGTGGCAATGCGGAAGCCAGCGGCTATGAGGCCTGTGAGGAAGACTTCCAGAGACATTTTCACTTTCTCCAACTGACTTCATAACGGCTGAGAGCCTCAGCGCAGAGTACACCGAAGAAGATTAAAGGCTGAGTGACCAGCGCCAGAGCCGTGGGTATCCCTGTGGCAACCTGCATCTCGTATCCTCCCACCAAGAGGGCGCCGAAAAGAAACGCCACCAAGGTCACCCATCCCGGGTGGTTTTTCCCAAGCAAAGCCACCAGAATGGCTGTGTAGCCGTATCCGGGGGAGATATCCCCCCTCAGACGGTAGTAGATGCCTGAAACTTCACCCATCCCAGCGAGGCCGGCGAGGCCTCCGCTTATTATTACAACCAGCAGAAAGACCTTGCCCACGTTTATCCCTCCGAAACGGGCTGCGCTCAGACTGCTGCCTGTGGTTCTAATCTGATAGCCTAAGACAGTCTTGTTCAAAATCAGATAAACCAGAGGGATGCTCAGAACGGCGAGGAAGAGGCCTGTGTGCAGCCTCGTTTCCGGAATCAACTTCGGAAGTCTCGCCGCTGGGGGGAAAAGCTCAGATTGGGGCATGACGCTGATGGGGTCCATCCAAGGCCCGTAAAGGAGGAAGCTTAGGAAATAAAACATGATAAAATTCAACAAAAGCGTTGTGATTATCTCGTTGATCTGAAATTTAATCTTCAACACCGCAGAAATAGTCGCCCAAGCGGCTCCGCCTAAAAAACCAACCACTAAGAGCAGAGGGATGAAAACCGCTGAAGGTGTGGCACTGTCTTTCAGAAGAAGCACCGTGGCTGTGGAGGCCAGCGCACCGGCATACAGCTGCCCCTCCGCGCCGATGTTCCAGAACTTACATCTAAAACTTACACTCAAACCTAGGGCTATGAGCAGCAGAGGGGTGGTTGTCACAAGAATCTCGGTCACATTGTGGATGTTTCTGAAAGGAGCTGTGAAAAGCTCCCGGTAGGCAACCAGAGGGTTGGCTCCCACCATAGAAATTATAACAGCCACTATCAGAAACATCGGTGTCAACGTTGCAACCAAGTACAGAACCTTGGTTGCGGGGGCAGGAGGCTTCTCTCTCATCTTCAATTTTAAAGGCGCCATTTCCTCAACCGCCCAGCGTAGGTTTCTCAAGCTTCAAACTCAGTCTGCCTTCTAGCGCCAGCCATCATCATCCCTACCTCCTCCACTTTGGCTTTCTCCGCGGGGAGGATTCCCATGATTTCGCCCTCGTAGAGGACGGCGATGCGGTCGCTCATGGACATGACCTCGTCCAGGTCCTCGGAGATGAGGAGGATGGCCACGCCCCTGTCCCGCTGCTCCAAAAGCTTCCTACGGATGAACTCGGTGGCCCCCACGTCCAACCCCCGAGTCGGCTGGTTGGCCACCAAAACCTTGGGCTCCCTGGAAAGCTCCCGAGCCAAAATAAGCCTCTGCAAGTTCCCACCGGAGAGGTGGTTTGCCAGCGTATCTTTGCTCGGGGCCATGATGTTGAACTCCTTGATCAGCCTCTCCGCATGTTTACCGACCTCTTGGGGGTCGATAAACCATCCGCGGGCGAAAGGCGGGCTGCTGTGGGTTTCTAAGATAGCGTTCTCGGCTATGGAGAAGTCTAGGATGAGGCCCATTCCCATTCTGTCTTCGGGGATGTGGCCTAGGCCCTGCTTGATTATCTCCCTTGGGGGGAGGTTGGTGACGTCCCTTCCGTCGATGAGCACCCTCCCCGCCACAGCCCGGCGCAGACCCGCGATGACCTCCGCCAGCTCCCGCTGCCCATTCCCAGCCACCCCAGCCACGCCGAGGATCTCTCCCTCCCTGATGGAGAAGGAAACATTCTTCAAGGCAGGCAGGCCTCTGTCGCTCAAGGCTTTCAGGTTTCTGACTTCTAGGACGACTCGACCGGGCTTAGCGGGGTTTTTCTCGATGGTGAAGAGGACTTCCCTTCCCACCATGTGCCTAGCCAGTTCGCTTTCTCGCGCGTCCTTGGTGCGGATTCTCGCTACAACTTTTCCGCGGCGGAGAATGGTTACGCGGTCGCTTATGGCCATTACCTCCGGCAGCTTGTGGGTGATGAACGGAACCACAGCGTGCCCCTGCTCCGCCATCCTTCGAATGATGGCCATGAGCTCTTTCACCTCGGGCGGCGTTAGCACAGCGGTGGGTTCGTCGAGGATGAGGATTTGCGCTCCCCGGTAGAGGGCTTTGATTATTTCCACACGCTGCCTTTCCCCCACCGAGAGCTGCCAGATCTTAGCGTCTGGATCAACCTTGAGGCCGTATTTTTTGGAAAGCTCCTCTATCCGCCTCTTAGCTCCTTCCAAGTCTAACAGTATGCCTTTGGGGGATTTGAGGCCTAGGATGACATTCTCGGTTACGGTATGAGGCTCCACGAGCATGAAGTGCTGGTGAACCATCCCTATGCCTAAGGCGATGGCGTCTTTGGGAGACCGCATAACCACCTTCCGGCCGCGAACGTAGATCTCACCTTCATCAGGCTGGAGAAGACCGTACATGATGTTCATGAGAGTTGTCTTCCCAGCTCCGTTTTCACCCAGAAGAGCGTGGATCTCGCCAGCCTTGACGTCGAAGTCGATGTCGTCGTTGGCGACTACGCCGGGAAAACGCTTGGTAATCCCTCTCATCTCGATGACGGTTTCTCCCGGTTTCGCTCTACCTGCATAGAATCCACCTTCCGGCGTCTGGGAAGTCAGAGTCAATTTTTCCACAGCCCAAAAATCATGATTCAAGTCGCTATATAACTTTTTACTATTTAATATTTAATCAGCTTGATTAAAGCGATAACTATCCCGGGCCATTACGAGTTAAGGCGAAAAAGGTAAGTTACACGCGAGAATTTCTCAGCGATTCCATGGGAAACTCGAAAATAAAAAGGAAGCTGATGCCAGCTAGTTTATAGCGAAAAGCTTGACGGTATTTCATCGGGAGGCAGATTTGGTAGACCGAAGCCATCGTCATAATATATGTATAACAGAGCCTCTATGTCTAAGGCTGAGGGAAGAACATCGCTGCCAACGTCTGAAGCATCGTAGGTCGGATCCATTAAGTCCGGTTCGTCTGTGATTTCATGACCAAGCCCCAATGCATGACCCACTTCATGGCGAACCACGTTTCTGAAATCCTCCAATCCAACATCGCCAGCCCCTACCTTCACTGTTATCATGACCTTGTCAAAGGTGCCGTCCCCGTCCACATCCCGCCAAATGGTCATCCCCAAAACACCGGCAAACGCTCCACCTCGTATGGAGAGGATTATATCTGCATCCCTCCGAGAATCGATGACCTCAAATTTAAAGGCGTCATAATTACCACTGGCTGCCTGTAAGCCCTCAGACCAATCGTTCAGCGCTGTTATAGCATGAGGAACATAGTCGGCAAACTTAGGCGCTGCATGAACGTAAACCTTCAAAGGATCGTGATCCCATTCCTTCCCTATCAATTCAATTGTGCCGGAGGAAGCTTGCGCCATTGGCGCCATCAACAGCAATAGTAAAAATGTTGCTGACACTACTAAAGGCATCTTTTCCATATTTTTTTCACCTGAAGACACTATGAAAAATATTGTGATTTAAAGTTATTGCCTTGAGTGATCCCTCACTTATCAGTAAGCGTAGTCTAAATAAATCAACAAAATTTGGTGGGGCAGCGGGGATTTGAACCCCGGCTCTCCAGCGCCCCAGGTTCCCCGCCGGGGTCTAGCTCCCTCAGCCCTGGGATCTTGTTGGCGGAGTTTCTCATCCTAGACCAAGCTAGACGACTGCCCCCCAGCCTTCCATAGATGAAAGCGGGCGTTAAGAACAGTTATAGTTCCCTGCAAAAAAGTTTTTGCTGAAAATTCGGATAGAGAACGTTTGATATACCGGTGGGATTGAAATACTATCGCGGGCAATCATGTTCTGAGGGGGCTCGGCCCGAGGGAAGACAATTGAAACAGGCTTCATCTTCCGGGACAAGCCGGAGGACGGTCGTGGGGGTAACAGGCTTACCGGGGTCTGGGAAAACCTCCGCCGCTGAGGTGGCTCGAAAGCTGGGCTATACCGTTATCGTCATGGGTGATTTTGTCAGGGCTGAAGCCCAGTCTAGGGGCCTTGAACCCTCCGCGGAAAACCTAGGGAGGCTCATGTTGGAGATGAGAAAAGAGCGAGGTGAAGCGATCTTGGCTGAGCTGACGGTGGAAGCTGTGGAAAAGGCGGGCAGCCCTTTTGTCTTTGTCGACGGAGTCAGAAGTCCGGCTGAGGTTGAGGAGTTCAGGAGGCGTTACCCAGGGTTTAAGCTCATAGCCACAGTGGCTCCCTCTCAAGCTAGGTTTCAAAGGCTTTCCCAAAGGCTTAGAAGCGACAATGCTCTCTCTTGGGAGACGTTGAGAAAGAGGGATGAAAGAGAGCTTCAGGTGGGGGTAGAAGCGGCGGTTAATTTATCGGACATAACCATAGAGAACAAGGGTAGCCTAGAAGCGTTTGAGGCGGAAGTGAGGAAAGTCTTGGAGCGGATGAAAACTGGAAATTCTCCTTAAAGGCCGGGTTAGAGTTCATCCTACGGAAGATTTAAGCAAAGTGAAAAGGGCTGTGGAGAACATCTTCACCCACCTAAGCTTGAGGGTGCCCCAAGAAAAGGACGGGGAGACCCTAGTTTTCGAATCACGTGAGGCAGAAGCTCTTCTCAAATTTCGGAACATTCTCAAACAGGAGAGAATCAGAGACGCTGCGAGGAGGATCATGAGAGAGGGAAAGCTGAACGGCAGGGTCGTTTTTTACTTGAACAAGCAGGCGGCTTACGCAGGACGTTTGTCCTTCTGCGAGCCGTTGGGTGAATCTCCCCTAGGCCCTATAGAAGTGGAGATAGAATGCGGGGAGCCTGAAGAGGTCATCCGGTGGCTGACGGGGGGAGCGTCTGAAGAGACAAGTTAGGATGAGCGCCGAGGGGTGATGAATTGAAGATAGGCCTCTCCACTCTGTTTCTTTCGGGAAAACCCTATGAAAAATGTTTTTCCGTCATGGAGAAATACGGCCAAGTCTGCAAAGGCTGGGAAATAGTCGACGAAGACAAGATGAAGTTGGATGAAAAAATTGTTAGAAGACTTAAAGAGCTGGCGGCATCCTACGGATTCGAATACTGTGTGCACGCTCCCTTCTGCGACCTGAACATCGCATCCCTGAATCCGGCTCTTTTGGATATTTCTTTAAAAGCGGTGGAAAAGTCCGCTGCTAAAGCTGCACTCTTGGAGGCTAAGATGTTTATATTCCATCCGGGCTTCCGCGGAGCCTTGGACTCCTTCTACCCAAACCTAGCTTGGGAAGTTAACTTGAAATCCGTGGAACGAATCTCCAAGCTGGCTGAAAGTCTCAGCCTCCCTCATGCCATAGAGAATATGCCTCAGAACATTCCGGCGGTCTTGGCAAGGGTGGAGGATTTTCAGGAGTTTTTCTCTAGCATGGAAAGCTCCAGCCTAGGATTTGCCTTAGACATAGGCCACTCCAACATTGTAGGCCAAACGGAGCTTTTCATCCGAAGGTTTCAGAAGCGAATATCCCATGTCCACCTCCACGACAACCGAGGTGACCGAGATGCTCACCTAGAGCTGGGAGCTGGGACGACTTCCTGGCTTCCGACGGTTAAAAAGTTTCAAGCCTTCGGTTTCAACGGTTACTTCATGGTTGAGTCCATCTTTAACCCTTACGGAAGCTTCCTAAAGTTAAAGGAAGCATCCAAACCCTAATCTTTTCTATCTCATCCACCGGTAACGGTCAGCTGGCTCAACGGAGGGCCATTCGAGATTTAAACCAGAAGAGAAAAAGAAGGCTGGGGTTCAAGGTTATACGTAGAGCATTATGGAAGCGTCTTTCGCCGCTTCTAGAAAAGCTGCTATCCCCGACACTTGGTCGACTTCTTCGATCAACTCTTCTCGGGTAAGGTTGTGGAAAGCCATGGCTGAGACGCAAGCGTAGACTTTTCCCCCAAAACGCTTCAAATCTTTCAGCAGAGCGGAGATCTTTTGCAAGCTACCTTTCTGCAACCCTTGCTTGACGGTTTCACGGACAGTTACTTCGGTTTCCCCCCCAACTTCATCGGTGCTTCCCTTCTTCAACCTTCTAAGCGCCCCGTAGGTGAAGAGCACCAGCACTTCCCGGCCGAGAGCCGCCGACATTACCGCTATCGTCAGAGCGTAGCTGACCCTGTCGTAGGAGGCGCTGTTTACGATGAGGGCGACTTTTTCCCTACCGCTGCTCACCGTGTCTAGGCCTTCCTAGCCCTGATGGTGTCTGCCCACTCTAGGAGGGGGACTTCAGCTTCCCTGCCAGCTTCGATGCTTTCCGCTATCTTTTCCAGCTCTTCGGGGCTGAGTTTTTCCATCAGGATTTCCAGTCCGCTGCACGTGATGGGATGAGGCAGTATCTCATTTTGGATCAGTTTTATGAGCCTCTCCGACTCTTCTTCGGTTATGGAGCCTTTCCCCAAGGTTTCGGCCAACTGCTTAGCAGCCCTTATCACCCGGTCATGTTCCTCCAGTAGCCGGAGGTAGTAGTCTTCGCCGTAGAACCTTTTCATGGCAGGATACATGACTTCTTCCTCAAAACGGAAGTGAGGCCCTCCCAGCTTATCCAAGATGAGCAGAAGCTCGAAAGCCTTTGTCACATCCCGTCGCTTGATGGCGCTCATGATGTCCAGTAAAAGGTCCCGGACCTTACCGTGGTCTTCCTTAACCTCCGCTATAGGGTCTATTCTGGGCATTTTCCATTTTCCCCTGTTTCCATAAACTTTATAAAAAAGTAATATATAAACTTATAACACTGTTATATATTTCCGGGGGATCTCTCTGAACAAACCCATCCTGTCACCACAGCAGAAAGGAACGGTTCTAAACCAAGTTGAATACACCTTTCTTTCCGAAGAGTGGATACGAAAGGTGGTGGCTGCCATCGAGCATGCCAAGTCCACCGATGAAAGTGTTAGGTCGTTGGCAGCGGAGTTCAGCCTCGCGGTAGCCTACGTGATCGAGGATCTTCCGGCGGCTTTAAGGGAGCAATACAGGAGTGGTAGAGTTTTCATTTATATTGAGCTTAACGGTGGAACGGTAACACATTTCTCGGTGGGAACAGGACTGCCGGAAGGGAGGAAGCCTAACTTCACCGTCATCAGCAGTTATGCAACGACCAAAAAGATCTTCTTGGGGGAGATGACCCCTGCCTCCGCCTTTGTCCGACGTCAAGTTAAGGTTAGACCTCTCATGCAGATGTATAAGAATCCTGCGTTCACAGCCAAGTCGCTGACCACCGTTAACGTCCTCCTCCAAATAATGAAGAACGTACCCACCCACTTCGTGGAGTGAGCGTTTAACAGCCACCTGCAGCTAGAAAGCCCCAATAAGTTAAAGCTCGATTTGCATGAAATCTTCAGCAACCTTCACGTGGGAGAATTCTTTTCGGGCCTGTTCTAGGAGCAACTTGGAATCCCTGTATCTGGTGCTGATGTGGGTTAGAATCAGCCTTTTAGCCCTAGCCTTCGAAGCCAGCACTGCCGCCTGGCCTGCCGTGCTGTGCCATTCTGCTTCAGCCTTATCTTTGAGGCTGTCGTCGAAGGTGCATTCGTGGACTAGGAGGTCTGCGTTCCTAGCCAGCTTCAGGACGTTGGGGCAAGGCTTACCGTCTCCTGAGTAAACGATTTTCACCCCTCTTCTAGGAGGTCCGACAACTTGGCTGGGCTCCACCGTTCGACCGTCCTTCAGCCGAACCCTTCTGCCGTGTTGGAGCCGATGCCAGAGGGGGCCTTTGGGCACTCCGAGGCTGAGAGCTTTTTCCGGGTGGAATTTACCGGGTTTCTCTTTTTCTTCGAAAGCGTAGGCTAGAGTGGGGATCTGATGTTCAGTCCACCGAGCTGTTACCTTGTAGGCTTTTTCCCTGCAGATGAGGCCTTCCTCCACTTCGAAGACTTCCAAAGGAAACCTGAGCAGAAATTTCACATGAGTTCGGGCGGCTTCCAGAAAATCGGCTAAACCCTTAGGGCCGTAGACTTGAATTTTTTCAGTCCTCCCTAGAAGGGACATGGTTTGGAGGAGACCCGGGATCCCCAGCATGTGGTCGCCGTGGAGGTGGGTTACAAAGATTTTCATAGGCCGGGAGAAGCCTATCCTAGCCCGCATCATCTGGCGTTGGGTTCCCTCTCCGCAGTCAAACATCAGGATTTCCCGTCCGTATTTTAAAACCAAGCTGGGCAGGCCTCTGTCCAAGGAGGGAAGCCCGGCGCTGGTGCCCAGAAATGTCAGCAGCAAAGCTGTTTACATCCTCCTTAAGACGTATATCTCTCTGGTTAAGCTTCTGTGAACATAGATGGAATATCTCCCCACAGTTTTGAAGCCGTATTCTTCCGCCGTCTCTTCCAAGGGGAGGGTGCTGGGGGCGGCGATGCACATGTAGCCCTGCGGCTTCAAAATCAGGCCTATTTCCTCCAGAAACTTTCGGTAGAGAACAGGAATGGGAACCCCGGCTGTGGTGGCTGCTCGGCCGTAGGGTGGGTCGGTGGAGACAGCGTCCACTTGGCGTATGGGCGGGGCTAAGGCGTTAGCTAGAGTTAGATGGACGTTTTCCACTCCGTAGTGTTGCAGGTTTACTTTGGTTCCCTTCACCATTTTTTTCCGCAAGTCCCCTCCTAAGGCTTCCAAACCCATCAAACCCGCCTCGATGAGGATGGAGCCTGTTCCGCAGAAGGGATCGTAGAGGATCTTCCCTCCCGCAGCCCTAGAAAGGTTAACCATACATCGGGCTATTTTAGGTTGAAGGGAAGAAGGGTGGAAAAAAGGCTTCCTTCTGGGGGTCCGACTTGAGAAATATTTTCTCCCCTCTCCGTCCACACTCAGCCCGAAGGTGAAACTTCTGCCTGAGAGAATTCCCACAAAAAGCTTCCTAGGCCTCCTTAAATCTACCCGCAAGTCTCTTTCCATGGTTAGGAGAACCCGGCCTACAGCTTTTTCCACTTCAAACCCAGTAAGAGGGCTTTGACTGTCCCCTGTTCTCCACACCCGCACAGCGAAGCTCTCCCCGGAGTTAAGGCCTATTTCCGACCCTAAAGCTTGGAGGGAGGAAAGTATATCCCCCAAGGAGGCTTTGCAGTGGAGAAGCTCAACCCCGCAGAGGCGGCAGAAGGCAGATCTTTTGGACACCGCCAAGCCGGCGGGCGGAGGTGCCTCCAGCCTCAGGAGGCGGTTGGAATCCTCCAGCATCCGGAAGGGAAGCCCTTCAGCTTCGAGAATGGCTCCTACTTCAGCTTTGGGTAGGTGACGGTGTTCCCCCGAGACAAGCATGAAAAAGACGGTCAAAGGCTCACGAGTATCCTTTTATGGAAGGAAAATATACTATTGGAAGCTTTAAAAATTAACTTGCACTTGGGCTGGTAGAGGCCTTGGATAAGGTGAAGACTAAGGCGTTGTTGTCGATTCTGCTAGGTTTTTCTTTCGCTGTCATCAGTTTAGCTTTCTGGTATTTCCAGCTTTCCCCCCTTATCCCCCCGGAGTTTTACCGCCCTCTTCACCATTGGATGTACGGCCTGTTTCTGGTTTTCGTCGGCTTCATCCGGCTGGAGAAAAACTACGGCCAATTTTTCTTTACAGCAGGCCTAGTCTACCTCATCGACGACGCTCAGGACCTGCCAGCCTTTTTCATTTAGGTTTCAGGTTCACTCTTCAAGGCTTGGGCGATGAGAGGCGCTACGGAAACCTTGCTCACAGGGCTGGGAACGGTGTCCGTGCCTACCAGCTCTTCAATTCCGCTTTGGAGGACTTTCCTTAAGGCTTCTCCCATGAGAAGGGGGTGAGTGCAGGCGGCGTAGACTTTTTCAGCCCCCAAGGCCTTCAGCCTTTTCGCTGCCGCCGCCGTGGTGCCTCCGCTGCTGATGATATCGTCGAAGAGGATGAGGGTTTTCCCCTTCACCTCGATGCCTCCGATACTTTTTAGGGCGATTTCCCCTGTATCTCTGTCTCTCTCCTTCCGAAACCAACCGTGGGGTGTCCTGAAGATGACCCCTGCTTCTCCCGCCATCTTAGTGGCTTTCACGTCCGGGGCGAAGGCCCACAGCTCCCCTAGGTTTAACTTGAGGAAATACTCTGCCAAGGCTTTGGCGGCAGAGAGGTTTTGGAAAGCGAAGGCAGCGTCCTCGAAGATGCTAGGCTCGTGAACGTCCACTGTGATGAGACGGCGAATGCCTAGGGCTTCTAAGCAACGGATAACCGCCTTTATGCTTACGGCTTCGTAGGGTTTGAAGGCCTTATCCTGTCGAGCGTATGCTAGGTAGGGGGTTACAGCCGTGACCTCCTCCGCCCCCAGTCTTCCCACGGCTTGGAGTAGGAAATACAGCTGCATCAGATGGGTGTCTTGAGGGGGATAGGTAGACTGGATGACGGCGACTTTCTCTCCTTTCACATCATTCCTCAGCCCCACGTAGCTTTCACCGTCAGGAAAGACCTTAGACTCCACCTCCACATTTCTTACTCCCAGTAGCTGGGCAATCCTTTCTCCCAGACTCCGAGAAGAAGGCCCTGAAACGATGAGCATCCTCTCCAACTCCTACATGTTCAAAATTGCTATTCTCCCCCTTAAATTAGTCTTCCGCTACCTTTGAAGGCAAGAAACTCCAGGCTGAGCTTGAAGAGGGGAGTTGAAAGTCTCGCTCTGTTTTGAAGGTAGTTAAGTAAGGTTTTGGCGGCAAGGTTTAATAATGATGTATGATAATTTTATCATATGTCAAAATTATCATACAAATATTTTGTAAAAGCCTTATCCAATGACACCCGGCTGGAGATTGTTCACCTCCTCAGAGCCAAACCAAGATGCGTTTCTGAGATATGCGAGGAATTGAACTTAGAGCAGAGCAGGGTGTCCCATAATTTAAAATGCCTGTTAAACTGCGGCTTTGTGGAAGCAGGTCGGAATGGCAGAAAGAGGGTTTATTCTTTAAACAGAAACACAATCTTGCCCCTCATGGAAATTATCGATAAACACATCGAAAAATACTACGAGCATTTGGTGAAGTGTAAGGTGTTGAAGGAATGAGAGAAAATTCTCAAACAAAACGCACCCTAAACTTGCCAGATCCCCCGTCAACTGGGAGAAAGAAGCCCATAGGCTTGGGCATCGCCTCTGGTTTGATAGCTTCCCTGTGCTGCATCGGCCCTCTCTTCATAGTCTTGATGGGGTTTGCCTCGCTCCCCTTTGCGCTGAGTTTATCCCAATACAGTCCTTTCTTTTTGGGGTTAAGTGCGGCTTTCATGGTTTCAGCCATCCTGATACATCTGAAAAGGAAGAGCAAAGCCTGTAAAATTAACCTCTTTACTAAGGAGGGACTTCGGAGGGAAAAATATTTCATCGCCACCGCTATAATCGTGATGCTAACAGTCTACGGGCTATCTGTCTACGTCATCACTCCTACCTTTGCACCCATCGTCTACGGCATGTTCTCCCCGGCGGCTTCTCCCACCTCTACTTCAGGGGAAGTGAATCCGAGGGGCCTCCACCAGCTCTCTTTGAAAATAGGCGGAATGTATTGTCCGAGCTGCGGCTACGTCATTTGGTATACTCTAAACCAAAAAGACGGTGTTATAGAAGTGAAAATCAGCTTATCGAAAGAGGAGGGCACTGTAATCTATGATCCCGCAGAAATATCTGGAGAAGAAATAGTCCATGTAATCGAATCCTTGGGTTACAATGCTAAAATCCTAGCCGATAAACCGATAGAAGACTAAAATGAATGGGCAGAAAAGCCCCTTTTCTCACCGCCTTGGTCTTAGCAGCCTGTTGCATACTGGTGTCACTGAGTGTCTTGAGCGGCGGAGCATTGATCGCCGGAATAATTACGCAGCAGATCATCTTAATGGCCATCGGCTTGACGTTCATGGTGATAGTGGTTATCGGGTTGGTTATCTCGAGAAGAAAAACGAATGCCGAATAAAAAATTAAGCCGCTAAACCATCTCTAAGGGCGACTGCACGCCTAAGATGCGGTTGATAGTCCATCCTCTGTCAAGCTGATCTCGGCTAGGTTTAGCTTCATCCTCATCGTTAAGCTGATATTGGATGCCGGGGTGGAGGCTGTGTCGGCGGATTCGACGAGTATCGAATAGCAGGTTAAAGGGATGTACTCATCTTCCACTTCAGCCCAAACTACAACAGTGTAGAAGCCTTCTCCCCGAGTCATCAGCGGTTTAATGTCTGCGACGATGTCGAAGAAGCCGTCTTCCACCACCCATTGGGAGGCGTGAACGTAGGCTGAGCCCTCCACGGAGTAGGAGCTTTCAAGGATGTAGCCAACCTCCTCGCCCAGCCCGTATCCTCCACTGTACGGCGGCTCCGCCAGTTGCTCCCGGGTTAAAGGCCTCGGGGGAGGGTCGTAGTAAAGGGCTATTACGTACACTTCCCCCAGCAGGGTTGTGCCTTCAAGCGAAAGGATTCCGTCGTCGTAGCTGGGAGGCTGAGTCCATACGATGTGGTTGTCTTCGAAGTCTTGAACCAGAAACACATGGGTTCTGTCGTAGGCTATTCCGATGTTTACGTGGGTATGCCACCGGCCCAGTATGTTGTCCCTGTGTCCCCAGTTCCATTCCGCATCCTCGTACATCATGCCGTATTCCAGCTCCTCCAAGGTTTCCCTGACATCCAAGGGCGCGGCTAAGGGCTCCTCGTAGAGGAAACCCGAGAAGGCTATGTTCTGGGAAACAAACCCCAACCCGCCGTGTTGCGTGTACCTCACATAGGGTTTGGTTCCGTTCATATCCCAGTGGGAGAAGTACAGGTTTTCCAGCATGTCCTCGGCATGTGCTTGGGCAGCGAGGTTGGTTCCCAGCTTCACGGGGGGAAGCCCGTGGTCGCTTCTATCTCGGTTGATGAGAGTAAGGACGTATTCGACAAGTTCCCGGCTGGGACTGGGCTCTAGCTCTGGGCTTGGTGGAGTGTACCATTCAGTCCACATCTGCTTAAATTCCAAGGCGAAAAGGCTGGCCACAGCCGAGTTGTGCAGGATCAGAATGTTCTCGTCGTTGTCTCGGTTAGCATGTTTGGTGGGGTTGAAGGACCCGGTGATGACGGTTCGGTTGTCGATTACAAAAAATTTGTGGTGCATCACCGCAGGGTTCCGGTCCTTGACCACCGGCACTCCTGCTTCCCTGAGCATCGAGTAGGTGCTGTATTGTCCAGCTTGAAAACTTTCGTATATGCCTTGGACGGTTACGCCTTCCTTATGTTTCTCTAGAAGGACGTTTCCTATGGGTTTGCTGGTGAAGGTGAAGACTGCAAAATAGATGCTTTCCTCGGCCTTCTGCAGCTCTTCGATGATCTGATTTTCCACATCGTCTTCAGGTGCAAAGTAGACTTCGATGATGAATTCGTCTGAGACAGTTATCTCCGGGTATAAAACCGGTGAACCTCCTCCAAAGACTCCGCTCCATAACTCGGTGAATTCGTCCACGTAGTTTTCGGCAAGCTGAGGCAGGCCTGAGATGACCACCACGTTGTTGTTGTTTTTGTGGACGCCGTTGAACGTGGGGTTCATCGAACCCGTCCACACAAGCCTTCCGTCAACTACCATGAATTTGTTGTGCATGAAGTCAGGGTCGTCGTCTCCTCGCACTAAGCCTGAAGTAACCAGTTCAGCGATTTCAGGGTTAGCCATGTTGTCGGTGTCGGTTACAACCTTAACGTCGACCCCCCTCTTTTCAGCCTCCAGAAGCGCCTCCCCCACGTTGACTAGGTCGAGGTCGTAGAAGGCTGCGTAAACTGAGCTTTGAGCTCCCTCGATCAACGACACAAGGTAATCGTCAACTTGGCTGTCGGGTGTGAAATAGACGGCGTAGCTGAAGGCCTCCTCAGGTGGAGAAGGTGAAGGCGTAGGTGTAGGCGTCGGGGTGGGCGTGGCAGCCGCCTCTGGTAGGGGTGTAGGGGTTGGTGTAGGGGTGAACGCAGGAGCTGGGGTGGGCATGGGGGTCGGAGTGGGTTCAGGTGTGAGGAAGACCCCTATGGCTCCGAAAATCATCAAGGCGACGAGGAGGCCTAATCCAGCTTTTAATACCTTTCCCATTTTCTTTTCACTTCGGATAGGTTCCCTTCGAGCTTAAGTTTTTTGCTTCAGTTTGATTTCCCAAGCTGGGAGGGGAGAGTGACAGGTGGGGACAAACCGCAAGGTGTTACATTTATGAGTTTCTCCCTCTTTCTTTTACCATGAAGGTGGAAAGAGTTAGAAATGTGGCGTCTGATGAGGCCTGACGCCGTGGCCGTGTTGCAGGATGAGAAATGCCGGGCTAGTTTGGCTAGGTACTTCGATGTCTCCGACAACCTGAAGCATGCCAAGTTCCAGATAGCCAAGCGGTTGGAGGCTTCCTTCGCCCCCCAAGACTCGCTGGAAAACCTTTGGCGGCTTCATGAAAAACTGACGGAGGAGTACCGTCGGTTGGAGGGGCGGTTGGATGCTGGAAAGGTGAGGTTGGAGGAGCTTCCCCAGCCGTCTCTTTCCTACATGGATTTAAAAGTGGAGATAGCCAAGCGGATTCTTCAACACTGCCATTTTTGTAGGAGGAACTGCGGGGTCAACCGGCTTCAGGGGAAACGGGGAACATGCCTCTGCGGAACCCAGCCTGCGGTTTCCTCCTACTTCGCCCACATGGGAGAGGAGCCTGAACTCATCCCCTCCGGCACCATCTTCACCCTCGGCTGCACTCTCCAGTGTCTCCACTGCCAGAACTGGACCATATCCCAGTGGGTGGAAAAGGGGGAAACCTACACACCAGCTATGCTCGCCGACGTGGTGGAGTGGCTGAGGCGTGGGGGGTGTAGAAACGCCAACCTAGTAGGCGGGGAGCCTACCCCCTGGCTGGCGCAGTGGCTGGAAGCCTTCAGGAAAGTTCAGGTCAATGTTCCCGTGGTCTGGAACAGCAACTCCTACTACAGCCAAGCCACAGCCCTGCTGCTCGCGGGCTTCGCCGACGTCTACCTCCTCGACTTCAAATACGGCAACGACGCTTGCGCGGAGAGAATCTCCGGCTGTCAAGGCTACTGGGAAGCGGCTACACAGAACCATCTCAGCGCCCTGAAAAATGGGGAGCTGATAGTGCGGATGCTCATCCTCCCAGAGCATGGAGAATGCTGCGCCAAACCCATCCTCGAGTGGATGGCGGAGAATTTGGGGACATGGATCAGAGTGAACATCATGGACCAGTACCGCCCCGAGTGGAGAGCCGACGAAGTCCCGGAGCTCCGGCGCAGGCTTAGAGGGCAAGAATTCCGCTCTGTGGTAGATTACGCGCGAAAGCTGGGCTTCACTAACCTAGCCTCTTAGGTAGGGAGGGGTTTTTGGCGTTACATCTACTTTTTTAGAAGACTCTTGTATATCTTTTCGAATACTTGGATCAAGGCGAGAAGTTGTTGGTGGTGTTGTTTTTCTTCTTCGGCCAGCACTTGGAAGAGGGTTTTAGCCTTCCGACTTCGAATCTTGGGCCTTATCCTTGTGTATCCTCGTTCCATTTCCTGTTCAAGTTTGACGTGGCCTTTAATGGCATGGTAAGTTTCCTCTACCTCTGTGGGGTACCCCTGTTTCTTTCCAGGCGTGGGGATGTCGGTGAGATGGAAAGCCTTTACAGGCTGAAAGTTTTCCCCTTCCTTGGCTAGGATGTTTTTCACATGTTTAAGAATGTTGGCGTGACACTCTCCCGCGCAAGCTAATCTGGTGAAAACAATCCTTGCATGGGGGTTCTTCGTCCCCTCAGCTAAGAAGCTGTATTCCTCTTTCGTATAGTGTTCAAGCCTAATCCAGTGATCGATTATTTGATTAATGGTCCTAACTTTGGAGAACTTCTTCCCTCCGACTCCCACTTCATGACCACCTAACCTCTACAACCACGGAGAGAATGAAGTTAATAAAAAATTTTCTTAACAGAAAAGCCGAGGTTAACTACGCTCAGAACCACTGTTCCTCAGACAGTAAATTTTTATTCTCTCCTCTCCCACCTAGCTTAGGTGTGAGAGGGAGATAGAGAAATTGCCCATTCTACCCATCGACACAGGGAGATATGGCACCCCGGAGATGAGGCGGATCTTCGAAGAAGAAGCCCGGCTTCAGAAGATGCTGGAGGTGGAAGCCGCCTTGGCCTGGGCCCTCACCGAGGTAGGCGTCATCCCCAAAAAGGCAGCTGAGAAAATCGGGGAAAAAGCCTCCACCCGCTATGTGAAGCTGGAGAGGGTGAAGGAAATCGAGAAAACCATCAAGCATGACATCATGGCCGTGGTGGAGGCTTTAGCTGAAGTCTGCGGGGAAGACGGAGGCTACGTCCACTACGGAGCCACCAGCAGCGACATCCTCGACACCGCCACAGGTCTCCAGTTTAAAGAAGCCTTGGTTGTCTTGGAATCGAAGCTCAACATGTTGGAAGGAGTTCTGTTGGAGCTCAGCTGGAAGCATAGGAAAACCTTGATGGTGGGCAGAACCCATGGACAGCACGCACTCCCCATGACCTTGGGGTTGAAGTTCGCCGTCTGGTTGAGGGAGGTATCCCGCCACATCCAAAGGCTGAGGGAAGGGCGGAAAAGGTTCTTGGTGGGGAAGCTCACCGGGGCGGTGGGAACCCAGGCAGGCTTCGGCCCTGAAGGTTTAACCGTTCAGAAGCTGACCATGGAACGCTTGGGGCTTCACCCCGTGGAGGCCTCCACCCAAATAGTTCAAAGGGACCGGTACGCTGAGCTCATCTGCCTCCTAGCCTTGGTTGCCTCCAGCCTCGACAAGTTCGCCGCTGAAATCCGGGAGCTGCAGAGGACGGAGATAGGGGAGCTGCAGGAGCCCTTCGACGTGGGAAGACAGGTGGGAAGTTCGACGATGCCCCACAAGGTTAACCCCATTCATTCGGAGAGAGTCTGCGGCTTGGCCAAGCTGATGAGGGGCTTAGTGGTGCCGGCGTTGGAGAACATACCCAGCTGGCAGGAGCGGGACTTGACCAACTCCTCGGCGGAGAGGTTTCTGCTGCCCACCGCCTTCATCACCCTCGACTACATGCTCAGCCTCATCTGCCAAGTCTTGAAAGGCTTGAAGGTGAATGAAGAGAGAATGTTGGAAAACCTGAACCTCACCCAGGGAAGGATCATGTCTGAGTCCCTCATGCTGGCCTTAACCAAAAAGGGGCTGGGAAGACAGGAAGCCCACCGTGTCCTCCGAGGTTTGGTTATGAAGAGCTGGGCGGAGAAAAAACCCTTAAAGGAAATCGTCCTAGCCGACGAGCAGGTGAGAAGCCGCCTCAGCGAGGAGGAGATAAACAGAGCCCTAGACCCCAACGCCTACCTAGGGACGGCGGTGGAGCAGGTGGAGCTCGCCGTCGAAAAAACAAGGTCTGAGAGGGAAAGCCGAGGGGTCTCATCGGCCTTACTTTAAAGGCACATACATGGAACTCCGGCTGGCTCCGATGCCGGGGTTTCCGTGGACAACCTTCTTGATGGTGACGGCGAACTCGCCTAGAAGATGTCCCACCATCTCCGGCTTGATCTCCACGGGGACGAATTCTTTTCCGTTGTGAACCGCTATGGTTACCCCCACCATCTCGGGGAGGATGACCATGTCCCGGCAGTGAGTCTTCAAGAGGGGCGCTCCTCCAGAGGCTTTCCCAGCCCTTTTAAGGTTACGGATGGCCTCCAGCAGTTTCCTGTTCTCAGGGGAAAGACCTCTCAGCAGTTTTCTCCGAGCCTTAGAAGGTAGCAGAGCGACGAAGTTGTCCATGGGCATCTGCTGTAGCTGCTCCAATGTGTAGCCTCTATAACGAAATTCCCTAGGCATCCTTCGTCAACCATCCACCATACGCATCATTGCCCAGCCTGCTTTAAGCTTTTCCCACCCGGCTTGGCGCCTCAGGCAAATTTAACCCTAGCCTTTCTGCCCCGGCCGGTCTTCCTAGGGGCGATGAGCCCCACCTTCTGCCCCGGCGGAGCCGTCCGAGGAACGGAGCCGGGCATACGGCGGAGAGCAGCGATCATTCTGTTGCTTTTGGTCAGGGGATACTTCCGCCCCCGGGCTCTCATGAGGTAGTATTTTTCACCCGCCTTCATGAAGGGCTTCTCCGTTCTCCCCCCCGCAGCCGCAACTCCTATGGTGGCTAGGCTGCTGCTGTGGACGGTGATGACCTTCCCCGAAGCCAGTCTGAGGGTGGTTCCCGCGGGAGTGTGAGCGATGACCGTGGCATGGCTGCCGGAGGACCTAGCAAACTTCCCCCCATCGGCGGGCTGCTTTTCCACGTTGTAAACCGTGGAGCCTTCGGGGACTTGGGCTAAGGGCACGATGTTTCCCACCTCCAAGGAGGCTGCTCCCCCTATCCGGATTTCCTTCCCCTCATACAGGCCTTCTCCAGCGATATTGTAGAAGGTTCTGCCGTCTTCGCAGCGGATTAAAGCCAAAGGAGCGCCTCTGCCAGGGTCGTGAAGGATTCGCTCCACCCGCGCTCTCATGCCCTCTTGGGTTAGGGCTGCGAAGGGCGGATAGCGGGCTGGCGCTACTCTCCTTAGGGTGGCAGCTCGGAAGGTGGGGGTGCCTCTTCCCCTTCTTTGAACCCTCAACCGTTTACCCATTTATCTTTCACTGAGCTTTTTTTAGATGTTTTCCAGCCTTTTACGGTTTTTGCAGGCTTCAACGTATAAGTTTTTCTGGAATTTAAACGTTTCAGCAAAACTATATGTGCATAAATATTCTAGAGCAAAAATGTGCTAGCCTAGAAGAATTTAAGAAGGCTGGCTAACTCCATGGCCCGGAAGAGGCCCCTTCAGCCACCTACCCCGGGCAGAGACCCGGCTGGCTTTATGGTAGATGGGCATGCCTATACGGTTCATGGGTTTATCCCCCAGAAACATGGCAGCCTAAAGATGAAGCTAAGCTTCTAGAAGACCAAAAGGCCTTTTTTGGAGACGCGGATCGGGGTCCCTCCGCGAAGAACTCAAGAGGAACGACAAAAGACTCAAAGAATTGAAAAAGTGGAAGCTGAGGATGAAAAGGAATGCTCTGCAGAATAGCCGTTGCAATCGACGGAAACCGAGGCTTGGAAGATACCGTATCCCGCTTCTTCGGCAGAGCCAGCACTTTCACCATAATAGACTTTGAAGACGACGTTGCCAAAATCGTAAAGGCTCTTCCAAACCCTTCAGCACCTCACCGTCATGGTACTGGGCGGATGGTTGTGATGTTGCTGGTTGACGTAGGCGTAAGCTTGGTGATCGCGAGGAAACCGGCCCGGGGGCATCCCAGCATCTTGCTCAACATAAGATAAACAAAATCATAGCTAAGCCCGGAACCAAAGTTGCTGAAGCCATCAAAAAAGTGCACTATACTAAATCCCTTCCAGAACCCTTTTAGACATTGGCAGAGAGGTAGAGAGCGGTGCCTTATGGCTGGTTATCGCTGGCGTTGGCGCCGTCGATTTGAGCCGGGGCGCCCCATAAAGCCAAGAACCTTAGAGAAAGAGCCTGAAATAACCCGTTTTGTCCCCTTCATTCCGAAGGAAAAAGCGGAAAACTACGTAAAAGAACCTGTGACGATGACCTATGATGAGTTTGAATACCTCCGGCTGGTTGATTACATGGGTTTGATGCAGGAGGAGGCAGCTCGCCGGATGGGAGTTTCCAGAGGCACAATATGGCGTTGCCTAGATAGCGTTAGGAAAAAAGTGGCGAGCATGATAGAGGAAGGGCGGGAACTTGTAATCAGCAGTTAGAATCGTTTCCGAAACCAGCGGTGCCGGCACTTTTACCATATTCTTATTTTTAGCGGTCGAGTCGGGCAGTAGGTGATGATGACCTCCAATGTTTCTTCATTCTCTTTAAGGGTCCCCCACCTGCTCCACTTATCCTTTTTGAGAGGGTCCTCCTCCGAAAAGCCGGAAGACTTCCAGACGGCGAACAAGATCTGTTTTGTAACCTCGTAAACATTTCCAGAATAAGGCCCTACTTTCACCGAGAGGTCTTTCAGTCGAGGAGGTGCCAGTTCCAAGGTCTTTGTTCCCGCGGCGAAAGCCGAGAGGCTGCGTATTACATGGACGGGGAAGATTTCCCCCTTCTCAAACTTCTCCCTCACCTTGTCCATTCCGATGAGCAGATTTTCCAGAATTTCTACGGTGGGCAGGTTCTCTTTCATCTGTCCTACAAGCCGCTCAGTGAGTTCAGCGTCTCCTTCCCTTACGCTGTCATGGAGTTTTTGAAAATCGTTCAGGGACATTCCACCTATACAATGAAGTTTTGCCATATTTTAGATTCTCGGTTCCAATCCTCAAGAAGCACGGCAAAGGTGAGAAGGTTGCGAACATTTTAGGAAGGCGTACCGGATGGTTTGCCGCTTAACGCAGGTAATTTGGATTTATATTTTTCAGAAGGGATATCCGTATAGGCATAAATTGTAGCGAATGCCCTTTCAGGGTTAGAGCAATGTATGAGCAACTCAGGAGAGATTTCCTCAAGCTTCTAGCCTCCATAGGCATGATGGATAAACCTGTAGAGTGCGTTGCACTTGGCAGTGACTTCGTTAAACTACCATCCAAGGAATACGCGCTTATGAAGGGAAAAGAAGTTATCGTCCACTGCCAGCTCAACGGTTTCTGCGGCCAAGCCTTCACGGACAAGCCTAAGACTTTCCACGGGAAACTCGTCGACGTAGCCGATCTAGCGTTAGGCGACTCGGGGGATAGGTCGATATTCTTTTCGGTGCTTAACGCCCTAATGCACAGCTTAGGGGAAATCGACTGCACAGTTCACTGCAGAAGTCACGATGCGGAACGATGCGGGCTTCTGCTAGTCAAAAAGATCCGGCAAAGCTTTGGAAAGGTAAAGACGGTGGCCCACATCGGCTACCAGCCGGGCCACGTTAAGGCTACCTCCAACGCCTTCGACATCGTCTACGTAACTGACCTTAACCCTGAAAACGTTGGAAAGGTTAAGTGGGGGGTTGAGATTCTCGACAGCTCCATGAGTGAGAATGTCATAAAGAAAGCAGATGTCACATGTATAACCGGCAGCGCAATCGTCAACGGCACGCTGCCTGAGATTCTCAGGCAGTGCAACAGGTACTGCAAAAGATATGTCTTGTACGGTGTTACGGTGAAGGGCGCTGCTAAACTTTTAGGCTTAGAAGTATTCTGCCCCTTCGGCAGAAATAAACTCTGAGTTTCATCAGAAACTTACCGTTCGCCTAGGTTCTGGAAAAGTGATACTTTAACACGCTCAGCCTTCTCCATCCACCGTTGCCACGTATTCTCAGAATAGGGGGTATACTTTGTCGCCTGCTTCAACGTGGCTACATATCCGTATTTGTCGAATATCTTTTTGGCGGTTTCGGATGTGGATACAAAATCTAGGAATACCTCGCTTGCCTTCCTGTCTTCGGTGTAAACCGACACAGCGGCGGGTATGAATGATACCTCCGGAATTTTCTCAGGGCTGATCCATACGATGTCTACCTTGTCAGGGTTCCAGTAGTAGAAAACATGCCAGCTTACGGTGGCGTCCACGTTTCCTAAGATCACGTAGGATACAGCTTTCTCCCCGCTTTCCGCTTCCACAAACCTGCCGTCAACTTCCTCCCATAGGCCGTTGTACTCAAGCAGTTTCTTTACAAACAAGCCTACACCGTAATCCGGATTTGTGAGGCTGAGCTTGATATCTGGCTTAACTAGGTTTTCAAGGCATGTTATGTTTTTAGGATTTCCTTCAGGGACCAGTATGACCGGAACCAGATAGGCAAGTATCCGTACAGTGGCAGGGTCGACGGCGCCCTTCTCTATCGCCATCTCCATGTCGTAGGGTGTGCCGACGCCTAGGTAAAGGTCTCCGGATTTGCTTATCACCATCGCAGAAAGCAGTTGACCTGCCCCGCCCCAAGTTGCTTCCACTTCCACATCGGTGGCTTCCTCGTACACGGTTATTATTTCGGCTCCGGGAAGCCTAGTCGCTGCGCCCCAAAAGGGTGTTATGACCTTCCTAGGCTCTGAAGCAGTGTAGCATCCGGCGAGGAATCCTGAGAAGCCTGAAGCTACTCCGACTATTACTGCCAGAAGGATGGCGGCGGCTTTCATAAAAAACAGGTTAACATAAGTAGTTAATAAAGACTATTAGTAAACTAAATTGTTTATAATAGACCCAGAATCACCCCGGCTTGATGATGGTGAATCTGACCGCCGGCTTTATCTGAGGCGTTCCTCCCCCTTCAGCAATTATCTGAAACAGTTTCTCCGGGTCGGTTACCCGGATTCCCCCTATAAGTTTAACTCCTCGACAGAACAGGGGGTCGGGGATAAGGCTGGCGGAAGGCCCTGAGATGGCGATCTCCCTAGCTTTTCGGGATAGTTCTAGAAGGCGGTCTATGGTGCCGTTAGCGATAGCGCTTCCGGTAATTATAACCACTGAGGCTTTAGGAATAATCTCCTCACCCGCCAAGTCAGGGAAGACGTTTTCCTCCCGCATGGGGTTTCTTTCTAGGATGTAGAGGCTGCGGGTCTTAGACTTGATGGCGGGGATGAAGGGCTTTATGTTCCCCACCATGGCGACGGTGTCGCCTTCTCTTATTTCAATTTCATCTATGAGGTTTCTTTCTTCAAAGCGGTACCTTTGAGGCTTTTCCTCGAACACTATCTGGGATAGGGCGTTTAAGGCAGCCACACCTACCACTTTTTCACCCAGATCCCATGATTCGCTGAGATGCGCCAAGTCAAGGGCAGGGCTACCGGCTAAGCTTCCCGCCCGCCTCACCACTTGGCAGCATTGAATCGCCATTTCAGCTTGAAGACTATGGCAGACACCGGCGTGGCCTGTGGTCAACTTGACCCCCGTATAACCCAGCCCTAGGCAGACTTTCTCAACCTTAACCTCTCCTATACGAGATATCTCCCTCTCTAAAATATCTAGGACTTCGCTTACGATTCTCCTTGACATTTTATATCCCTCTTCAACTTTGTATTTTTACAACATCTCCGGTTTTTATGGGAACACAACGTTCCCCGAAGGCACCAGTCAAGCGGTTAACCGCTCTATGACCAGTGCAATGGCAAGGCCTCACCATTTTCAAGTTTAATTTAAGCAGTTCATCTATCGTTGCTTCGATTCTATCCTCATTAGCTTTAAGCAAGTGGAAGCCGCCGAGCACAGCGTAGACATTGCTTACACCTGTTATCTTTTGTGCATGTTTAATAGTATTGATTAAACCTGAGTGAGCACAACCTGAAATGACTACAAGACCCTTACCGTCTAAACTGACGACAAGTGCTTGGTCGTCTTGAAAGATGTCCTGCTTGAACATTCCCTCCTCCACCGTCAGAAACTCATCAACCTTTTCAAATTTTACTTTACGTTCTATCTCCCCCGTCGTCATAACTCCCTTGGCGATGGTAACAGGGTTGGAGGCGAAAAGTAACGCTGCGGCTGTTTCAACGTTGGATTGCTTAAACGATGCTCCAATATACCGCAGAGAAGGTTTGTAAGAGAATTTTGGATTGAAGATTTTTGGGTGCGCTACCACCGGAATTTGCTTGCTTATTCGCTTTAAGAGCTCTTGGAGGCCGCCGACATGATCGTAATGCCCGTGGCTGAGGACTATGGCATCTATTTTATTTACGTCAAGATTTAGTATGTTGATATTATGGGATATAACCTCCGGGGAAGGACCAGTATCCATCATTATCGCAACTTCCTGCAACTCATCTATTTTTACTTCCACAAAGATGCATAGTCCATGCTTAGCTAAAAGTTGCGGGTTTTCTAAGCTAGTTGAATCTTCTACCACTACCGTTAAACGTAACTCTTTAACCGTCTGCTCTCACCTTACTGTTTCATAATAGATTTCCCCATGAAGCCTTACCGAGGTAACTCCTCCCGAAGCCACTAGTTTATTTATGTAAAACTTCACGTTTCCTTCATTTACACCGAACGCTTCTGCTAGGTCGACTAGCCGGCAGGGCCTCCGTTTTAAAAGACCTAATATCTCCGTTTCTAAAACTGAATCCTTCTTTTTCCTTTCCTTCATTTGGCCATGGTTGCCTTTGGCGAGTATCCTAACCCTCGGTAATACTTCCGTCATAATCCTTGATATTTCTTTAATCTCTGATAAATGAAGGGGTGTTACATCCTCTCGAGACGGCGGTCTTGTCGGTGTATTTATTTGAACTTCATCCGGGTCTATGCTGCTGGCGATTTCTGCTAGGCGTTTAACCGTGGCATATTGATGGTTGGTATTCTTGTCTGTGGCTGATTTCAGGAACATCATTTGCAATGCCAGTCTTCCAAAGGTTTCCCGCCTTAACGCCCTTAACCCCTTAACGACGGATGTCAACTTCAAATTCTCGGCTGGGCGGTTGATAGATTCGAATAAGTGTTGAGTGGGCGCATCCAACTTTGCTATAACCAGGTCTGCCTCAGCTAAATTTGCTCTCACATCTTTACGGCAGACTAGGGAAGCGTTGGTTAAAACAACTACAGGTTTACTGGAGCCTACGATATTTTTAACATGATCAATCATTTCACCAAGCTGTAAGTTTAACGTAGGCTCACCAGATCCAGAGAAGGTCACATGGTCGATGCTCTCTAGAGGGGTACTTTCTAAAGTCTTCTCCAAATCTTCCATAATCTTTTCCACTGTGACGGTTGTCTTTAACTCTTCAGGTTTTGAAACTTTTTTTGCGGTTCTACCCAACTGACAGTAGATACAGTCAAAGGTGCAGGTTTTCGGCGGCATTAACGGGTCTATTCCTAGCGATAGTCCCAAACGCCATGAAGGAACAGGACCGTATACCGTTGAAGGAGATGGCATTTACTTTTCAGCTTCCTTTAGGCTGATTGGTTCAGAGTATCTAGAACCTTGTTCCATATTTCCTCTATTTTTTTTGAGATTTCGCTGTTTGGGGAATATTCGATCACAGTTTTTCCTGCAACCATTGCTTCTGTTACCATAGGGTCGAAAGGTATCTTTCCCACAACATCTATTCCTTTTCGCTTACACATTTCAATTATTTTCTCTGTATTTTCTTTATTGATGTTGTACATGTTTATGCAAACAAGAGAAAACACCCTAAAATGCTCAGCTACGCCTAAGATTCTCTCTAGGTCATGCAGCCCAGACACAGTAGGCTCGGTAACCACCACAACCAAGTTAACCCCAGTAAGCGATGCTATTACTGGGCACCCGATACCAGGGGGGCCGTCTATCAGTATTAAGCTTCTACTCTCATTTTCAGCTATTTGTTTGGCATTATTTCTTACATGTGTGACCAGTTTACCTGAGTTTTCTTCCGCAATACCTAACCTTGCATGAGCCATAGGGCCAAATCTAGTTTTGGAAATAAACGCTTGCCCAGATACTTTCTCCTTAAGACTTATCGCGCTTGTTGGACAAATATAGGCACAGACACCGCATCCTTCACAAAGGTTAAGGTTGACTGTAAACTCTTTTATTGCGTTAAATCTGCAAGCTTCTTCGCATTTTCCGCATTTCGTACATGCCAACTCGTCGATTATAGGAATCCTAGATCCCCTGAATTCATGCTTAGCCACCGCCCTCGGTTCTAGAAGTAGATGAAGGTCAGCTGCGTCTACATCGCAGTCGGCCACTACAACGTTTTTTGCCAGAGCCGCAAAGGAAGCGGTAAGTGTTGTTTTTCCTGTTCCTCCCTTCCCGCTGATTATGGCTATCTGCTTCATCTGCCTTCATACATCCTAATATTTTCGAAGAGTGCTAGAAATCTACTTTTCCACTCAGGCATTTCTGTTATGAAGGGTATACCACGGGAGTATAGTTCCGCTATTCTTCTTTTGAACGGTATTTCCAGTAGGATCGGAATCTTTTCCTTTTCACAGTATTCGTAAAGTTTTTCATCGCCGATCCCAGAGCGGTTTACAACAATCCCTAAAGGAATGGAAATTTTCCTTAAAACATCAACCATCAATTTTAAGTCATGTAAACCGAAGGGTGTAGGGTCTGTGACAAGAATACAGTAGTCACTGCCATACACCGAAGCTATCACAGGGCAAGCGGTTCCGGGTGGGGCATCAATTATCGTTATCTTGCCGGGATCTTTTTCTCTCCTAACTTCTCTTATCACCGGCTTGGACATCGGTTCTCCTACATTCAACTCTCCATATACTATCTCTATGTTTTTGGCAGCAGTTCCTTTCTTAACTACGCCTATCTTTCTCTTCTTCTCACTTATAGTACCCTTAGGGCAGACAAGAAAGCATCCACCGCAGCCATGACATAATTTCGGGAAAACCAGTATCTTCTTTGCAATCACGGCAATTGCGTGGAATTCGCAAAATTCAGAACATTTTCCACAATAATCACAAAGCTTCTCGTCAACTTTAGGCACTGGTATGTAAACATTTCTGACGCCGTTAACTTGCGGGTTTAAGAAAATGTGAACGTTAGGCTCCTCTACGTCGCAATCTAAAAGCTGAACATTTTCAAGTGAAAGTGCTAGGTTTACGGCTACAGTGGTTTTTCCTGTTCCTCCTTTACCACTTGCCACCGCTATATTCATGATAGATCATTCATGGTGTCGATGCATTCTACATGCATTTTCATCAGTAGCTACTTGAAGCTTTCCAGCTTGCCATGCTTGAATGGCGTTTCGCACTGTTCCGTATGCACCAACATAAACCTCAATACCATATTGCTCAAACATTTGTATGGCTCTCGGCCCTAGACTAGAGCAAAGCATTGCATCTACACCTTCACTTGCCATTATTTCAGGTGGATAGCCAGAACCACCCATATGTTCACTTGTGTTTGGAATTATTTTTACTTCATTTGCAGTCAAGTCCACGATGGTGAAGGTTGGTGCCCTTCCAAAGTGTTCACTTACATATTCATCCATACCTCTATTTCCCTTTGTTGGGATGGCTACTTTCATTTTTTTCCTCCTCTATACATGTGCCTATTTCTGTGTTTTTAGTTCTTCCACTCTTTTTCTTAACCAGTTTAGCTGCTCTTCCAAGAGCTTCTTCTGTTCTTCCAGAAATCTCACTTCCTCTTCCCTTGAAAGCCATGGTTGCCCATACCAAGCTGTAAAGGGAGTTATGGACCCATAGATTCCTGTCCACCACCATCGGGGAAGCCAAGGGAACCACCTACACCTACTCCAACCCCAGTAAGGGTACGGCATTATAAACCAACCCCATAGACCCATACCGTAAGGCAAGACAACCACCCCCTCAAGAGGTTTTCGGACATTAAAAAATTGCAAATGCACAAAATATAAATCTTACTCTCATTAAAAGCTTAAGTTATGACGACAACCTGCTACAATGAACAGGTAAAGCTCTAACATGGATTTTTAACTTCATAGGCACCTTAATGGGTATAAAAGCTGTTGTGAATTAATTAAAACTACTATTTTTCTTGGTGATGTTTTATCTTACCTATACATTTAACTTCATCAGTAGTTCTGCCTATGAATAACATCGGAAAAGCTATGTCTGAGGTACAGCATGGAATTAAAACTGAAACAAATATTATTGCAAAACCTATTGGCAGTATTTGAATTAAAGGTAATTCTCCATAACCGACCATGTAAAATGTTGATGCTAAAGCCGAAACAAGAACATGGGAGCTATGTGAGAATAAGCTCGATTTTCTTGTGAGTTCGGTGAATAAGATCCCAAAAACAACTCCAATAAAAGCTGCTGGAAAAACTATTTGCGGATGAGTTAAAATACAGACATGAAATTCCACTTCTTCAATAGATAATAAACCCAAATACGGAAAAATTATGTCAGAAATACTGCAAATGCCTAGAGACCCAAACATACCAATTAAAAACGCCTCAGAAACTTGTTTTTTATGCCTCCAAAAAACAGACGCAGTTGCGGTTGCACTCAATAATATATGAAGTGGATGAAAAACGTGAAAAATAGCCTCCGATAAGCTTAAAGATGTTGGTAAAAGGAATGAGAAAACCATGGCAGTTGAGATACCGATAACAGTTCCTATAAAGGTAAAAGGTGAATGATATTTTAACTCGAGCAGGATATGTCTTATCATCAACCTTTCCCAGTTTATCCTATAAAAAATAAAGTTTATCCAATTTATGGTTCAGGCATGACTTCGTGGCCCTCTAGGTTCTTGTCCTCTGCAGGTGCAACGTTGCTCTGGAACTCAAGAGCATTTTTTAAGGTAACAGCCTGCTTTATTATTGACGTGCTTTTTTCATACTAAGGGGATTTTATCGATTCGTATTAATGCTCAAGTGGCAATAGTGAGTTCGCGTCCCTCAGCAAGCATTGCCGCAACCTTTCTTCTAGCACTGTCCAAGCAACGCCATACCGTACCCCTAGATATTCCCATCTGTTTAGACGCCTCCTCTTGTAATAAGCCTAAATAGTCAATAAGCCTAAGAGCTTCAAATTCATCTTGAGACATAACGATAGGTTCTTTTCCGTGTGAATCAACTTTTTCCGGCGGAATTACGGGAACAAACCGTGTTATGATCGGCTGCTTTCCTATAGTTCTCGGCTTCATGGGGCGTCCGGGTCCTCGTCCCCCTCTCCAACGCCATTGATATCCAGCCATAAGCACCGCCTTTACTTATTGGTTATTAATACGAAGGTTTCCCTATATTCTTTTAACAGCAATCCTAAAGATGCTCTTTAAGTTTGGGCAGTTGCATCATTCTATCATTTGACTCTCTTGCATTTATTTTGTAGATGTATCGCATAAATTTCCTTAACCGTTTTACCGTTGAAGGATTAATACAATGCTCAACTAAGCATGCATTCTCTTCAGCTATTTCCTCGCTTAAACCTAGAGCGATAAAAAATTCTTTTAGAATTGTGTGGTTTTGTTTTATAGTCCTCGCCAGCTTTTCGCCTTTCGGTGTAAGCTTTACTCCTTTACGTTTTTCGTAGACAACTAACTTGTTCCGATGTAGTTTCTGTAGCATTTCAGTGACGCTGGGCGGTCGGACTTTTAAGGCGAAGGAGATCTCGAGGTTTCTGGCGTAGCCCTTTTTTGTCGAATTGTATATTGCTTCTAAGTAATCTTCAACACTCTTAGACCTCTTTGCTTTGGTTATCTTTGATATCTTAACTTCATGAGACATGTTTATGTTGTTTGGCAACGCTGATTCGCCAAAACCTGTCTCACTTGTATTATCACGTTTACTCCAGAATCTGCAACAGTCTTTACAACGATAGGTTTGGTTACATGTTCATAGGATGTAGCTGAATTAGGTACTTCCACATTTTTAGTTGTCCTTTACGATATCCGTGAGGGTGAATGTAACAGTCTTACCGAATACGTTTGATACAATAATCTAAGTCTCCTTTAGCTGGCTACGGTTATTCGAGCTCTTTCTTTGTCCATCTACTTACCGGAAGGCGTTATGAGGTCTATCAGCCGTTTATGTGGAGGTCTTTTTTTGCTCTACGAGTTTCTTCAACTCTTCGATTCTAGCCTCTACGCCTTTGACTTCATCGCCTAGGTTTTTCCTGTAGTCTTCGAGTGAAGTTAGTTCTTCTTCAGGTGACGGAGTACCGTAGGGTATCGGCGGGTAACCGTAGGGTGCAACTGGATAGTATGATGGAATTTACTGCTGTTGCCGGGTTGAGGTGCTCTCGCGTAATTTTTCCAGTTTCCTTTTCGTGGCATCCAGTTGGGATTCGATGGCCTTCACTTGATGCTCGAGCATCTGTCTTTCCTGTTCCTTTGTTACCGGGATGCCTAGCGATGGCGTCGGTGCTGTCGACGGAACAGCAGTCGGAGAAGTAAGTGCTTGTGTTCTGAGGTATTCACGGTACTGCGGCACTAATCCGCTTACCATCAACCATTCAGCAGTTGGAGGCAGCCCTGTCGGGGATCTGCCCACCCATCCGGGAGAATAACCGAACCTCATCCATCCGGGCAGACCTGTGGCGTAATACATTCTTCTCCATCTATAACCCATGTCTTTCACCACCAGAGGGGAGGGAATCTATACTGTTGAGCGGTGGCTAGATAACCTAAGTACGGCCAAGGCGCGTAAGCCGGATAGCCGAGCGGTGGTGAGTATGGACCGTAGGCTTGATATCTGAAAGGTGGATATCCATAGTAGCTGGGATACCCGTATTGGCTCCAGATATAGGGTGCGAGGAGCCACCAATATGCTCCTCTGCCGAACCACCACCCCGGTCTCTGCCAAGGAGGCAGGTAGCTGAACGGGCCTCTTCCTGGCCATGGACCAGCCCATCCGCCACGACCTCGACCGAACCAACCCCAAGCCATTTATATTTAGCTCTCCTCTCAATTATGTGTTTTTGCACATAACATTTTGTGCAATAGCAATATTTATATTTTGTGGTAATGCACATATTCTTAAAAGGAGGCATGATGGATGAAGATTTGTGTAAGCGCTGTTTCCGGCGATTTAGACGCTCAAATTGACCCGCGATTCGGAAGATGCCAGTGTTTTGTAATAGTTAACAGCGAAACCATGGAGTTTGAGGCCATACCCAACATCAGCGCAGGTGCTATGGGCGGCGCCGGAATCCAAGCAGCACAAACAGTTGCAAACAAAGGAGTAAAAGTAGTCATAACAGGAAACGTCGGCCCCAACGCCTACCAGGTCCTCTCATCAGCAGGAATCGAACTCATAACGGGTGCATCAGGCACGGTCAGGGAGGCTGTTGAGAGATTCAAGAAAGGTCAACTAACCGCTACCGGCGGCCCTACCGCTCCCATGGGTTTTGGAATGGGCTCAGGTATGGGCCGCGGAAGAGGCGTGGGCCGAGGTATGGGCCGGGGAAGAGGACAGATTACCCCGCCTTATCCCACTCAACCACCAACCGGTATCTCTTCCGTGGCAGATCGCTCTGCGTCAAAGGAGCAAGAAATGCAGATGCTTGAAAACCATATAAAAAACCTACAGCAGCAGCTGGAACAGGTTAAGAAAAGAATGGAAGAACTTGAGAAAGGGTAAATTCAGGTGGGCTGCCCACGAAAGACCGAAGAAAAGAAATTGAAGAACAAGAACACTGCATCAAAACCTCAATGGCAAGGGTCAAACATAAACTGGTCATTCTAAGCGGTAAAGGTGGCGTTGGGAAAAGCACGGTAACAGGAAACTTGGCAACTGCCCTAGCATGGAAGGGTCGACCAAACCTAATAGGCATTCTAGATGCCGACATCATGAAGCCCGTTATATCTAAGATGCGAGGCAAGGAAGGGACGGCTAAACATCTTCCCAGCGAGAATTCCGAATGCCATAAAAAATATAGCCGTATGCCGTTGAAAACGCAAACTTTCTTCCACAATTTATATGAGTTCCAATCTGCTCAGGACTTGTATTCCCTCTATCTTCTTCGGGACAGTATGGTTAGCAAAAGCGATTGATGCCCTTCAACGAATCGCTTTAATTCATTTGCCCATGGGTTAGCGGTTGGTCCTTTAGAGGATGCCCAGCTTTATGGCTATTTCTGAAGCCTTAAATTCGGGTTTAAGCTTGATGAAGGCTTTCTTCTGCCCTCTGGGGGTTATGACAGTGTTCACCTTCTCCACGCCTACCTTGTAGAGGGTTTCCACCGTCCTCTTTATCTGCTCCTTACCCGCCCTCCTGTCGACGACGAAGACCAGCTTGTTTTCGGTTTCGATGAGGGCCACAGCATCCTCGGTTATCACCGGATGAAGGATGACCTTATGGGGGCTGAGCTTCAAAACCCAGGCACCTCCTTCAAGAGAAAAGCTCTCCCAGCCTCTTAAAGGCTGACTCGCTCCAAATCGTAAGCCGTCCGGGATGGGCTCCGGGGGCGAGAAGCTCCGCGTTGAGGCTTTCCACCTTCGCCACGTCGACTCCGGGGATGTTGGAGGCTGCTCTTCTGAGAGTTCCGTCTCCCTGAACTACGATGAGGGGGCCCTTCTTCTGCTTTAGTTTTCTGCCTCTGAGTTTACCTTTGCCGCTTCGAACCTTACGGCTTTCCTCCACCCGCTCCAACTCCGCCTGCAACCCCAAGACCCTCAGAACCATTCGCAGGGTTCCCGTACGCTTGATTCCCTCCAATTCGTCCTGAACCACTAGGGGCAGACTTTTAACAGCGTCTATCCTATGCCCTCGGGCCTCCACCAGTTCCCTCTGAGCGGAGGCGGCGATGGCTGACTTCAACGCCAGTTTTCTCTCCTTCTCGTTGATGTGTTTCAGAATATTCTTCCAAGCCACAGGCGGATGAGCCAGTCTCCCCCCGACTGTTCCAGGGGCAAAGGCCCCTTGGCCGGCTCTGGGGGTACCGCGGCCTTTGACCCGGGGGATCCTAGCTATTCCCAACCCTACACCCAAGGACTGGGCGGTGGTTCTCTTTCCAGCCATGGGGTCCCGGCCTTGGGGTTGATGTCTCCGACTCTGCAGGGCCACCACAGCTCTTTTGATCACATCCGGCCTGATGGGGGTTGCCAGCACTTTGGGCGGTGAAACCTCGCCTCTCACTCTCCCCCTCAAGTCGTATATGGGGAGGTTCCCCGGCTTCACAGAGACCTCCTCAACCTCGGCAGCCTCCTCTTCTTCCTCGGCTTCTTCTTCCAACTCTATTTTTGGCATAAGCCAGCCTCGCCTCTTTAGACATGCAGGTAGGTGATTTCAGGCTTCAAAATTTTCTCAGGAGCCCTTACCGCGTGCCTAAGCCTGATGAGGCGCTTGGGAGGTCCGGGGATGCTTCCCTTCAAAAGAATGTAGGGGCCTTTCACCCTTCCATACCTGAGAAAGCCGCCTTTGGGGGTGATTTCAGAGCCGTTCACCCCTATCTTCACGATTTTCTTGTTCAGCTCTGTTCTCCGCGCGAAACCTAGCTGGCCGGCTCTGGGGACGGAGGACATGACTAGAGCTGGGTGCCACGGGCCGATGGTGCCCACCCCTCTCACTGTCTTCCTGGATTTCTTTTGGAGGATTCGTATTCCGAAACGTTTCACAGGCCCGGCGAAGCCTTTACCCTTGGTCACGGCTACCGCGTCCACCAGCTGGCCTTCCTGGAAGACTTCGGTGACGGGGACGGTTTTTCCCAGAAGATTTTTGGCAAACTGAAACTTTTCCTCCACAGACTTTCCCCCTAGGGCGATTTCCATGAGCTCAGGCTTTTTCTTACCGATCCCAGCCTCCCGGGGGTTGGTGCAGGCTAAAACTCTGACGTCGCAGGCTCTGTGAAGGTTTTTCTCCAAGTCCGCCAACTTCTCCTTGGGGGACGGCTTGTTAGGCGGCTTCACCAGCCTCCCAAGTTCTTTGGGAAGCTTTTCAGCCCAAACCTCTCCCAGCGTCCTCAGGTCGTCTACGGTGGCTTCGTAGGTCCTGAGGGCACAGATCCGGAGGGGAGGCGTCTCCACGACGGTTAGGGGGCAGAAGACTTCTTTTCCGTAGTCCCTTGAACCGGGCTCGTTTTCTATTACAAAGCCGTAGGTCATTCCCGCTTTGTAGC
Organism: Candidatus Hecatella orcuttiae; assembly: GCF_002009985.1. NCBI lineage: Archaea > Thermoproteati > Candidatus Bathyarchaeota > Bathyarchaeia (SeqCode) > Candidatus Hecatellales > Candidatus Hecatellaceae > Candidatus Hecatella > Candidatus Hecatella orcuttiae. The sequence goes on along the minus strand of NZ_MTLX02000005.1, from coordinate 1,207,140 downwards.
CTGCGAAGCCTAAGAGTTTGGTCTCCGGAACCTCCGGCCAATAGCGGATTCTAGGAACCAGAGTTTCAGCTCTAGCCCTAGGCCTGAAAGCTAGGGAGCCTCTTCTGGGAGCGTGTTTCTTTCTCCGACCCATCCTTTACCCCTTCACCCTAAAAAGGGGAAACCACATCACAAAAGAGCGAAGATTATTTAAGATTTTCCTAAAAACCCAGAATCTGCGGAAAGCTTTTTTTAACCCTTACTGTTCACCGCAAGCTTATCAGGCGTCCAGCACTTTATTTCACGGTCAGATAAGTAGCGGATCCAGTTTCGCTGAGGATGGAGAAGCTTACCGTCACATCACGACCGGTGACTCTGCGTAGGATAGCTGTTGCAACTATTGCGAGGGGGCATGTGAATTCAGCCTCTTGGGGCGAAGGATGAGTTTCGGCTGCGAACATACAGTTTCGGATCTCAAGCCTGTATTTCTCCGCCTTCACCTCATGGAAACGGACTTCTTTGACCAGTTGCGAACTTTTCAAAGTATCCTCTGCCACCACAAGAGCCCCAGTCAACCCTTCTTCTACAGGCTTGAAACCCTTCCGCCCAAAAAGTTCTACCAGTTCCTCGATAAAGTTGGGTGTAAAGGAAGCGGCTCCAGATTTCAGTATTTGGCCTAAGGTCTTGCAGTAGCTGACGAAAAGCCGATGGAAGAGGGAGGTTATTTCGGCGACACTAATCCAATCCAAGCCGCGGCAGCTAATGATCCCCAGCAGTGATCCGTCCTTGACCACGGGGAGGTGGCGGATTTGCCTTTCGTTCATGAGCCTCAACGCAGCCTCAACCGTTGTGTCCGGAGTACACATGACCACCGGTTTACTCATTGCCTCTTTTACGGTTATGGAAGACCAAGGCTTCCTCAGTTTTACAACAGCACGCGGGTCGTACTGCTTGGCCATAAACTTGAGAAGATCCCTTTCAGTGATGATGCCGACTATTCTTTTCCTATCCATAACGACTAAGCTACCGACATTTTTTTCTTCCATGACCTTAGCCGCTTCACCCAGATTCTGAGCTGGTTTGACGGTTAGGACATTTTTGGTCATAACTTCACTGACTTTCTTGAGAAGCGGAAACCTTTCAGACAATAAGCGCCCTCCAGAAAATTATTGGAGATATACGGAGAGTGATTTATACCTTTATACATTTCCGATATAAAAATTAAAATAATAATATTTGAACCCGCCTTCTACCTCTCCAACAAAAAATTGAAGACAGCCAAGCTGGCGGTGAGGGCTTCCTCCACCCTCACGGTTTCTGTACCCTGCTTACCCACAGTATTCACGGTGTAGTCGAACAGGTCTTCCACCCTAAGCCTCCTCCGAGCTAAGATTTCCCTCAAACCCTCCGTAGGGGAGCCGAAGGCCACCAAGACCTTTCCAGCCCTCCGCCACTCCTCCACTAGGCTTTCCGCCACCCTTTCCAAGGGAGTTCCGAACTTGGAGGTAGCCACGGTTAAGCCGTAGTTTCCCCGCTTCACCACCTCGTCTAAGGGGCGGTTGACGCACTCCACCTGGAAACCCCAGTAGGAGGGAATCTCCTCCAAAGCCACAGGCTTAACGTAGACATCGCCCCCTTCCAAACGGGTAACCTGAACGTTGAGAAGCCTCTCGGAGGGGAGGACACCCTCCAACAGCGCAGGTTTCTCCACGCCTATGTCCACCTGGGGCAGAGTTTTCCCCCTCTTCACCACCAAGCCCTGCCTGACTTCTCCCACCCTCAGATCCCGCACCGATTTTTTGACGGGGTGGTGAGGCGTTCGGAGGGGAGGTAGGATTCCCGCGTAGCGAAGTTCAGGGCTCAACTGGAAAAGCGCCCGTCGGAGATACTGGGGTGTAGCCATGTAGGCTAAGACTCTTTCGACGAACCTCAGCTCGCCTTCTCGCCTTCCCCCCTCATCTTGGTATATGACCACGTAGTCCACTCGGAAGATGGCGAGGGCTCTGCCGATGAGGCCTAGTTTGGAGGTTTTCTCCCTCAGATGCGGTGTGTCAGCCACAACGGAGGCGGGAATGGCCACTGTTAAAGGCGGCTTACGCCTCGGTGCACTCGACTCCATGGACCTTGACTCCGAAAAAATCTCCCAGCCGCTCAACATTAACCTTTATTTCTCCTTACGCCCTCTTGGTTTAAGTGTCGGGTGAAAATTTTTGGAAGAGCTAGACGACCCTGAAGCCGTGGCCTCCGTGGACAGAGGGGGCATGTCCAGGTTTCTGGAGGAGAACCCCGCCCACTACAAGCAGGCCTTGGAAATCGGGGAACAGGCGGAACTGGGAAGTCTGGAGAAGGCCGACGGCTTTGAAAAGATCCTCTTCCTAGGCATGGGCGGCTCCTCCATCGGAGGCAGCCTCATCAAAGACTGGGCTTACGACAGGCTGCCTGTGCCGGTGGAGGTTTGGAGGGACTCCACCCTACCCCGGTACGCGGATGAGAAGACTCTGATAGTTGCCATCAGCTACTCAGGCAACACCTTGGAAACCTTAACTTCCTTCTCGGAGGCGGTGAAGAGAGGCTGCCCCACCCTCGCCCTCAGCTCCGGAGGCTTCCTCCGCGAGCAGTGCCGGGAGTCAGGGCTGCCTCATGTGAAGGTTCCCAAGGGCCTTCAGCCCCGGCAGGCTTTACCCTACCTGATGGTTCCGCCAGCCGTGGTCTTGGAGCGGCTGCGGCTGTTGGATGGCGTGAAGGCTGAAGTGGCGGAGGCTGTGAAGGTGATGGAGGCCATGGCCGGCAGCTTGAAGGTTTCCACGCCCACGGAGAAGAATCCCGCCAAAGCCTTGGCTGTTGAGCTTAAGGGCACTTTGCCCACGGTCTACGGTTTCAGGGAATACGCCAGCGTCGCCTACCGGGTGAAAACTCAGCTCAACGAGAACAGCAAGATGCTCAGCAGGTTCGAGCTTTTCCCGGAGGCCAACCACAACGAGGTTCAAGGCTGGGAGAGGCTTAGCCCTCAGCTGGCTTCGATGCTTTCCGTCCTTCTCCTCCGGGACAGGGAGGAGCCGCCGGACATGAGGGCTAGAATCGAAGCGGCCAAAAGCCTTTTTACCCGCAAGATTCCCCGCGTCCATGAGCTCTACGGAGAGGGCTCTTCGAGGATGGCGAAGATGCTGTCCCTCATCTACCTAGGCGACTATCTCAGCCTCTACCTCGCCGTCCTAAACCAGGTGGACCCCACTCCCGTGGAGTCCATCACCGCATTGAAGAAGGACGTGGAACAACGCCTCTACCCACAAAGGGATCCGCCGTGAAACAAAGCGACAGAGGAGAAGGAGGACTCGCTCCCCCACTCCTGAAGGAAGGGTCTCTGAGAAAAGATCTAAGATGGGCGAGAGAAGTCAGCTGGAGAAGCTTCGGGAAGCAGATACATTTCTATGTTCCCTCCTTCTCCCCTCACCGAAGCCGGCTGGCCTCCGCTCTCCGGGGGAGTTACCCTTCCATCTCCATCACAGGAAGCTTCTGCTCTCTCCGATGCGACCACTGCGGCGGAAAAGTGCTGGAGAACATGCTTTCCGCCACTTCCCCTCAAAAGCTGGCCGAACTCTGCAGAAGCCTGAAAGAGAAAGGCGCTGTGGGATGCCTCATCAGCGGCGGCTGCCAGCCTACGGGGGAAGTTCCCCTCCGCCGGTTCCTCCCAGCCATCAGGTGGGTGAAGAGGGAGCTGGGCTTCCACGTGGCGGTTCACACAGGCGTGGTCAAGGACGAAGAACTGGCTTGGGGGCTGAAGGAGGCCGAGGTGGACGCTGTCCTCGTAGATGTTATCGGCTGTGAGGAGACGGTGAAACAGGTTTACCATGCTGAGCTGGGGGTAGAAGACTACCGGAGGACCCTTCAACTGCTTCATGAGGCGCAGGTTCCCCTAGTGCCTCACGTCCTCGTGGGTCTTCACCACGGAAGACTAAGGGGGGAGTTCAAGGCTTTGAAGCTTATCTCCCGCTACAACCCCCAAGCCCTCATAATCATCGTCCTGAACCCTTTGAAAGGAACAGTCATGGAGTCGGTGACCCCGCCCAGCCCACGGGAAGTAGTTCAGGTAATTATCCATGCAAGAAAACTGATGCCGGCAACCCCCTTGGTCTTGGGGTGCGTAAGGCCTCTGAGGAGGCATAGGGCGGAAACCGACAGGCTGGCCGTAGAGGCTGGTGTGAATGCCATCGCCTTCCCCTCGGAGGAGGCAGTTCGCCTGGCGGAAAAGATGGGCTTAGACGTGAGCTTTTCGCCCTTTTGCTGCTCTCAGGTTTTCAGCGACTTGAGCCAGACTCCGATCCGTCAGCAAATTCAGCATTAATCCTAAGCCAGCTGGGTTACCGTTTCCTGCTAAGCCGGCGTCCTTAAGGCTTTCAGGATGGCGGCGGCGAAGTCTCTGGAGGCGGCTCCGAGGACAGTAACATGGTTTTCGCTGAGGAAGGCGTCGATATGCCTCTCCAGCCCCTCGGCCTCTTCCACCTTGACGCCTCGGAGGGAGGATTCCAGCTTTTCCAAGGCTTCCTCCGGGTGCATGAAAAAGTCCCCGGTAATCCGGATGGAGGAAAGAGCTCCTTCTTTCACGTTCAGGCGGATGCGGATCATCTTCCCTCCCGCCACCTTGTATTCCGCTTCGCAGACAGACATGAGGCTTCACCTCCTGAAGGTCCACTCTCTGGAGGAGTATTTTCGCTTCAGCTTCTCCGCCTCCGCTCTTTCCCCTTCAGTGAGCCGGCCGGGGGTAAGCCTCACCTCCAAGGCTTCCTCGAAGCCTTTTTTCAAGGTTTCCTTCACCCTCTCCAGCTCAGGCTTTCTCCCCGTTTCCTTGAGGAGAGTGGTCACTCTTCCCTCGAAGGCTCGGACGGCTTTGTCGCTGAGCTTTTCTTTGGACACCTTCAACACCCGGAAGATGGTGGGGATGTCCGTCTGGAGCAGGAGAGTTCCATGCTGGAGGATGGAGCCGCTTCTCCTCGTCTGGGCGTTCCCTGAAATCTTCCTCCCCCGGACGGTGATGTCGTTGATGGGGGTGAACTCCGCCTCTACACCCATCTGCCTCAATCCTAAGACCAGTCCCCTGCAAAGAAACCGGTAGGACTCGAGAAAGTCCTTCGGAGTTTTCCCCCAAGATTCAGGCACCACGATGCTGTAGGTTAGCTCCCCTTGCCTATCATGGTAAACCGCCCCGCCTCCTGTTATCCGCCTGATGACGTCGACGCCCAGCTCCCGGCATGCCTCCAAGTCTACTTCCTGCTCCACGCTCTGGAAGAAACCTATGGAGACAGCGGAAGGCTTCCATGTGTAGAGGCGGAGGGTAGGCGGGGAAACCCCTCGGATGCTTCCCTGCAAAACAGCCTCATCCACAGCCATGTTGGTGCAGGCGTCGGAGGCCCCATGGTCTAGGTACCGCCATTCCTCAACTCCCATGTCGAACACCCTTTACAGCTCTGGGAAAATGCTCCCCTCAAAGAGGAAAAAACGGAGATAAATAGTTTTTCACCCTCTAAGTTCCCCATTCAGGTAGGGCTTCAAAGCCGCTGCAATTTCGGAAACTTCCGCCGCCGTTAAGGAGCGGGGATAATTGTAGAAGGGCCCTTTAGGGTCCTCGTTGTAGTAGGGCCGGTTGCACCCTGCGCAGCCTCGAGTTTGGAAGGGCAACCCAGAGGCTACGATGTCCTTCAGCGTGTCGTAGCTTAGGCCGAAGCCGGCTAGGTTGTTTTTTTCCGTGAAGGTCATGTCTTCGAACCTAGCCAGTTCTCGTTCGATGAGGAAGTGGGCCAGCTGAATCTTCCTGTAGCTTACCAAAGACGGTTTAGGCTGGTTCTCCAGCCCCGTTCCGGGGATGGGTGTGAAGGCGAAGAGGCTGGTGAAGACTTCTAGGTCTTTCAGCTCCTGAACAGCGGCCACAGCCTCCCGCTCCGTTTCCCCCAACCCCACCATCAAGTAACTTCCAACCTTGCCTCGCCCGAAGATTTCCACAGCCTTCTCCAACGCGGTGAGACACCCGCTTCGGGTGAAGGGGTTTCCCACCCCCTTGCCCTTCACCCTCTCGAAGACCTCTTCGGTGGCAGCGTCCAAGGGGAAGACAAGCCTGTCTAAGCCGGCTTCCTTCAGAAGCCTAATTTCTTCCTCTTCCAAGGGTTGGCAGGAGAGGGAAACAGGCATCTCCACGGCTTTTCTGAAAACACTCAGGAGGCTTAGGACATCGGCGAACATGCCGGGATAGTTCAAGGTTTGAATGCAGATTCTCTTAACAGCCCCTTCAGCCTCAGCCCGCCTCAGACCTCGGACCACTGCTTGAAGGGGGTGGAGAGGCCAGATTACCCGGGAAAGCATGTCAGCGTGGGAGACGCTGCTCCTCGCTTGGGTGCAGAAGGCACAGTTGGCGAAGCATCCTTGGGGATGGTGGGTTAGAAGATAAGCCACGGTGGGCTTCACGCTTGCGAAGCCCCTTTTCAGGCCTAGGGTAAACTCGGAGCCTCGGGAAACCCTGATAAACCCGGGGGCGCCCTCCATCTTCCGCTCCGCCTTGGCTGGGGGTTTATGAATTAGCTTTGGAAAGGGAATTTATAAAGGACCTCCCCTAAAGTGTTTCTTATCCTCTCGGCAGCTCCTTGGGTATGGGAGGGGAAAGCTGTGAAGGTTGACAGTGTGGAAGTGCGGGAAAACCTCTACTACACCGCGGAGCATGGGTGGGCTTCGCTGGAGGAAGACGGCTTGGTAAGGGTGGGCGTTGCTGACTACGCTCAGAGAATGCTCCACGAAGTTGTCTTCGTCCAGCTGCCGGAGAAGGATGCGGAGGTCAAGCAGAAGGATTCCCTGGGCAGCCTAGAGTCGGTGAAGGCGGTGGCGGAGGTCTACAGTCCCCTCTCAGGCCGGGTTGTGGAAGTCAACGAAGCCTTGAAGGACTCTCCGGAGCTCATCAACCGAGACCCCTACGGCAAGGGCTGGATTGCCCGGCTGAAGCCTAAGGACTTGAAAGAGCTGGAAAGTCTCATGAAAGCGGAGGACTACGCTGAATACGTGAAACAACAGCTTGAAGCTTAGCCTCTTCCGGCTCTTAGGAAACGGCTGCAGAGGCTTTGGTTTAGAGCTTCTAGGGAGAGCCGCCTAACAGTTGGCCTAGGAGAAGCATGGCCATGATGGCTATGAGGGGGATGAACATGAGCAGTCGAACCCACTGCTGCTTCTTCATTCTTTTATTGTATTCAAGAAGACATTTCTTGCTGCAGACAGGCGGATTCTTCTCAGGGCTTATGGATATGTCGCAAACAACACAGTGGCGGTGCTTCTCATACATGACAGCGACCCACCATTAGTAGGTCTCCGACGTTTAAAAAACATACCCTAAAAGGGGCTTTCAGGGATTTATGGTGAGACCTCCGCCTCCTGAGCCGAATTTCACCACAGTCTCCACGAAGGTTTTGATGTTTCCGATGGGCGTGTCCAAGAAGAAATCGCAGCCTGGGGAAACGATGCTGACTCCCTCCTCAATAACCGTCTTCACCGCCCCAGCGATGACTTCCGGGGTTCCGTCCCTCAGGATTTTTTTTGGGGAGATGTTGCCGGCGATGGGATAGCCGGGTTTCGCTGCGTCGACGATTCTCCTCGCCTCCTTGATGGGGGTTGTTTCATCGATGGCCACAGCGTTGGCTCCGCATTCCACCATCATGGGGAGAATCTTCTCCGTGGGGCCGCAGATGTTGAGCACAGTGGGGCATTTCACGCTTTTGACCAGTTTTTTCAGGTAGGGGGCGACAAAGTCCTTGAAGTGGCTGGGCGCTATGACCCCGCAGCAGGCGCCCATCTCGTGGAGGGTGATGACATCCGCGCCGGCCTCCTCGTAGACGCGGGCTTCCTGGATGAAAAGGTCTAGGCTGGCGTCTAGGAAGCTACGGATCTTCTCAGGCTCCTTAACCATGGTTTTGAGAAAGGTGAGAGTGTCCACCAAGTAGTTGCAGAGGCATGTGAAGGGGGGAACCATGAAGACGTTGACGGGGGTTTTCCCTCCAAACTCCTCCTTCAAAATTTTCACAGCCTTAACTACCACGGGCAGCCTCCCAGCCGAAGCGACGTCGCTGGGAATCTTCAGGTCTGAAGGCTCCTTAACCACGAAAGCTTTGACACTGGGCTGCCTCACTTCGCCTTCCGCCTTCTCAGCTTCGAAAAACTCTGGAGGAGCACCCAGCAGTTCGGCTTCCACAACCATGTCGAAGGGGACGGTGACGTTGTCTAAGCCGCAGAGGCGGTGGGCTGCGGAGCCCAGCTTAGCCATTTTTTCAGGCTCCCGGTGGGCTTCAGGCCACCATGCGCCTGTGGCTTCCATGAACTGGAGGGTGGCTGTGGAGGTGAAGTTTACGCAGGGAATTCTATCTGCTTCCCCGCTTCTTCCTTGGAGGACAGCCATAACCCTGTCGTAGGGTTTCATCTGAAAGCCTCAGGTATGTCTTTTCCGCGAATTTTGTTTAAACTTTTCCCTGCTGTTTGGGCATGTTATCCCAGAGGTGGTTGAGGTGGGGGAAAGGGTCCTCCTTGTGGGGGAAAAACATGGACTTCATGAACTCCGATTGGAAGGAAGGGTCCACGGTCAATTCCACATATTTCACCTTCTTCGCAACTTCATAGGCTTCTTCCCTTTTCTCCCTGCTGAGAAGAGCTAACCTCGCCCCGTCGCCCGCCGCGTTCCCCACCGCCTTCACCTTGGCTAGGTCGCAGTCGGGGAACAAGCCTATGGCCATGGAGGCTTCCCTGTCGATGTAGCTTCCGAAAGCCCCTGCCAAGACAACCTCATCCAGCTCCCGGACGCCGAAGTGCTTCATCAAGATTTTAGCCCCTGTGTACATGGCTCCCTTAGCCAGCTGGATGGCTCTCACGTCTTTCTGGGTTACGACGATGTCGGCTCCGATGGCCGTTTCCTCCTTGGGGACGAGAATGAACTCGTAGCCGTCTTCCCCCTGCCTCAGGCGTGGGCTGCGGAGGTCTTTGTTGATGTTTCCGTTTTTCAGAATGACTCCCGCCTTGAACATTTCAGCCATGGCTTCGATGATGCCTGAGCCGCATATGCCCCGGGCCTTTTCGCCCTCGATGGTTTCGTATTCAACCTCCATGCTGTCTGGGTCTATCTTGACTCTCTCAATGGCCCCTGGAGCCGCCCTCATCCCATATTTCATGTGGGCTCCCTCGAAGGCAGGCCCTGTGGCGCAGGAGGCGGAGAGAAGCCGGGTGTTGTTTCCCAAGACCAGCTCCCCGTTGGTTCCGATGTCGATGATGAGTTGAACCTCAGATTTTTTCCAAGGCTCCACTGTGATGAGCACGCCCACGTTGTCAGCCCCCACGAACCCGGCTTCCACGGGGAGAAAGTGAACGTTCCCCGCCTTCCACATGTTCAAGCCCAGCTCCCGGGGTTTCAGGTTAACGGCCCTGTGAACTGTGGGAGGGAAAGGAGACCGGCCTAAAAACTGGGGGTCCAATTTTAGGAAGAGATGGTGCATGCAGGTGTTTCCCACGAGGACAATTTCGTAGATGTCGTCGTAGGTGATCCCCGCATCCCTCGCCGTGTTGAGGAGGATGAGGTTTATGCCCGTGAGAATCTTCGAGTGAAGCTTCTCTAAGCCGTCGGGGTTGGCGATGGTGTAGCTGATCCGGGACATGACATCCTCCCCGAACGGCACTTGGGGGTTCATCATGGAGTAAACCGAAACCAGCTTTCCGGTGGAGAGCTCCAGCAGATAGCCGACCACCGTGGTGGTTCCTATGTCCACAGCTAAGCCGTAGGCCTCCTTAACCAAGCCGGGCTCCACCCGGATGATTTCCCTGGAATCCCAAACAGTGACCGTGACCTTCCAGTTTCCCTCCCTCAAGGTGGAGGGAAGCTCCCGGAGGACGGAGTAATCGATGTTTAAGCCGTCTAGGCCGTAGCTGTCCCTTAAAGCTTCTAGCAGCCTGTCCAAGTCGCCTAGGGGGTCTTGAAGGCTTGGAGGCTTCAGTTCCACGTAGTATTTCTTCACCGCGGGGTCCAGTTTTACAGGGATCTCCCGAACAGGCTTTCGGACAACCTGAACCGCCGCCTTGCTGACCTCGGGCACGAGGGCAACGACATCCCCCCTTATCTCGCTGCAACAAGCCAGCCTGTAGTTGGAGTTAAGCTCTTCATCCCTCAGAAGCTGCTTTTCCTCCAAAGTGAGAGGGGAGAGGTTTTCCATGCCTCTCTCGATGATGACCTTGCACTTGGCGCACCACCGCTCCCCGCCGCACACGCTTTCGATGGGCACTCCCAGCTCTTTGGCAGCGTCCAGCAGCGTCTGCGAGCTACTGAAATATTCTCTTCGCCCACTGGGCTGGAAGACAACCAGATGCTTGTTTGGGGGGCGAGTATTTTCCACGTTGGATGAAGTCATCTCCACCGCCTAGGGAAGCTAGACTCTCTAGGTGCTTGAGAATTTTTAAGGTTTAGTCTCCCTGACTCCCAGCCGGCGTGAGGACGTTGCGGAATGTTCCCCGGGCAGGCTGAAGTCCCGGCCTACTCTTCTCGGGCTGCTGGAGATGTCTTCAGTTCCTTGAGGTGCTGGGGAGTCCAGGCGGCTGTCTTCTCCAAATATTTCATCCGCTTGGCTAGGATGCAGGGTTCCCCCCGTCTTCCCCCCAAAGGCTTCTTAGGCGTGCCCAAGCTGAACATGCACCTGCTCATCACTCCGGCTCCGAGGGCCAAGGCGTCCTCCACGAACACCACCCGGTCGCTTACGGCTCCACGAGGATACAGCCCCAAATCGTCAACGAGCTTCAGGAAGGCCTGAGGTTTCTCGCCTGTTATGCCCGCCCGACCGGTGAGGCCTATGGAGACATCAGCGCCTATCAGCCCCGCTTCCATGGCCAGCTCCACGATGCGGGAGGCCACCCGGGCCATGAGAGCGTCTATCACCCTAAACAGGGCTGGGAGCCCTTGCTCTCGGCGGATTTTCTCCCCCAGCCTGCGGAGCTTGGGGATGTTGCTCCCGTTCACTCCGATGTCGCAGCCTATCAGGAACACGGCTGCCTCCCTAGCAGCCTTAGGGTTCACTGGAACCGTTCCAAACCTTGAACTGTCAGGGGGAATCGCCATTATCCGCAGATGTTTCAAGGCGTCCTCCACCCAGTCTTCCCAGCCTCCTGAGACCCTCCTCCCGCCGGCTTCCTCAGCCCGAGCTTCTAGGACAGAGCCGTTTTCAGCGTCCACGAGGCCGGCGCCTTGGACGAGGGCGTCGGGTATAGCTCCGCCCAAGCCGGCTATGCTTCCCACGGTTTGAGCGTAGGGAGACGACTTGTCGGTTATCCTACCCTTCAGGGTTGTGCCGAAGTCCATTGCCACCACCGGGTTTCGGAAGTCGAAGCCTATCCAGCGGGCTCCCATCTTCAACCCAGCAGTGGACAGCTCGGCTTCCATTTCGTTGGCGATAACTTGGCCGGGGGTTCGAGGCGGCAAGCTTCCGGCTACAGAGCCGTCGAAGGGCACCTTGTCCAGCAGCGAGTATTCTCTGAGCTCCTTGGGGACATGCTCCTTGGTCAGGGGGGCCACCATCTTGGAGGAGCTGATGCCGGCAGCTAGACAGCCTTGGGCCAAGGCGTGGATCATGGCGCCCACTTCCTCCGGCGTGGCGAAACCGGCGGTCACACCGGTGGACCTTACCACGAAGTGGAGGTCTCTGTCCTTGTCTATTTTTGCCTCCTCCAAACACTGGAGGAGAGTGTCGCGGATGAACTCCTTCACCGCGTTGACGGTGAGCTCTTTTTTCCAGACGGTCTCCCCAAAGACCTCCTCCCCAGGTAGGGGGCTTCTCATCTCCTTGGTCAACCGGACGGTTTTGTTCAGGAGGTAGATCTTCTGTTCCCGAAGGTTGGTGGCCGTCAGGATGCACTTGGTGGTGGTGTTCCCCAGCTCCACTGAGGCTACGATGAAGTATACCGGCTTCGCGAATCCGGCGGCGCTCTCGGTGAACCTGTCCAGCCCCACCCTCACCAGTTCTTTGTAGTCGGTTTGGGGAACTTGAACCAGCTTGGGCTGGTAGCCTTTGCCCCAAAGGCTTTTTCTAAGGTTGACCAAGGGATACTCCCCGGAGTCGTGGAGGAAGCTGGAAAAGAGGGTTGAAATTTTACTGCTGGATGCGTCTAAGAAGAACTTAAATCTTTAGGCGCGTTCTCCGCTCCGCTTTGAAACAATGCTTTCACCCAGGATTGTCAGGTTCTTAATTTCTTTCACACCCACTCCTCTGAGAGGATGTCGCCCTGTATGCCGACGATGATGGATTTGATGGGGACTTTTCTCTTCGAACGTTCAGCAGCCTGCTGAGCTAGGTTCACCAATCCCATGCAGCAGGGAACCTGCATGATCAACACCGAGAGAGTGTTTATCTTAGCATCTTCCAGCCAAGACTTAATCTTCTCCACGTAGACATCTTGGCCTTCGTCCAGCTTAGGGCAGGCGATGGCAATGGACTTGCCCTTCAAGTAGTCGGTGTGGAAGTTACCCAACGCGTAAGCCACGCAGTCAGCCGTCAGAAGCACATCCGCCCCCTGATAGTAGGGCGCGGTGGGCGAGATCAGGTGTAGCTGAATCGGCCACTGTCTAAGCTGAGACCTAACTTTTTCTGTGGGGGTTGTTTCTCGGGTTTCTTTTTCCCTCAAATCCAATGTATGCGAACCCGGACAGCCTTCAAACACCATCTTTTCACCTCCTTGTCTTATTGTTACCTGAATTTTTCTTCCAGTTTTCGGATGAACTCTTCATATTTTTCAGGGACAGTTTGAAACTGCTCCTCCAACTCGTTGAATCTTGAAAACAGCTCTCCCACTTGAGTTAGGGAGAGTCCCCTGTCCATCCAAGGGTAGAGGATCTCATCTTCTTTTTTGATGTGCTCTGTCAGCAACTCCCTGTAGGCGTTTAGATGCTCCTTGACGGCTTCTCCATTTTTTTCCTCCACAGCTTGAAGGATGCTCCTCACATGGCTTCTCGCCTTTTCATGGTCGGCGTGCATGGTCTTGAGGATTTCTAGGTTTTCGTCAAAGTACTTGAAGAGAACTTCCTCCTCCTTGGCGTGGTGATACCGGTCTGCATAGGTGCGGATAAAATCAACTCCTTGAAGGACCAATTGTCTCCCCTCTTCTGTGTTAACGTCCAAGCTTTCAGCCAGCTTGGGTATCAGCGCTATCCACCTTTTTATCAGCAAATGCTCGTCCACCAGTTTTTTCAAGGGCGGGGAATACTTCACCCTCTCAGGTTTAGCTTTAGGTTTTCTTCCAACCTCAAGCACCTTCACATCCCGGCCTGGATAGACCACTCTGGCAAGTTTGGCCATCAGCTCTTGCTCTTCATCCGAAGATAGACTGTGTATTTCCACGATGTCCTTTAGGAGGCAAGACCCTGCGTTGCAGACGGTGCATCCGATGTTGTATTCGTCCAGCACTCGCGCTGCCTCGGGAAATTTTGAGATAACCTCCTTGACCTCCATGTTCAGATATTCGTCCATGGTGGGGACCCGTTTCGACGATGAGGGTGAAAGATATACTCACTATTTTGTGAGTAAACTATATAAATATTTACCTCCGTTAAACAATACAGTCAGCCTCTAGCATCCTGAGGGAACATCATGGCAGCGAAAATTGAACAAATAAATCAGCCTGCTGAGCACGGCCGAAGATTAGGGGTGGAAATAAAGGGGACTCGAGAGCTGATCTTCACCTATCTTCTCCAAGGAGATCTCAACGCCATTGAACTCGAGAAGAAACTGGGTATCAACGAAAGCGCAGTCAGGCGTCATCTATCCATCTTGGAGCGGGAGGGCCTCGTTTCCCCATACTTCGACAGGTCTTCCGTCGGGCGGCCGAAGAAGAAATACCGCCTAACCCAGCTGGGCAGGAGGATTCTTCCGAAAAAAAGCGACGTGCTCGTCGCTTTGCTAACCCGGAGAATCACTAGAATATACGGCAAGCAGGCTCTCAGGGTGCTGATGGAGGGGCTCTCCGAAGACCTTGCCGGCTACTTCCTGCCTCACCTGCCCAAAGACGGCAGCCGTCGGCTGAAGAAGATGGTGAAGCTTTTCGATGAGTTCGGTTTTTTCACATCCCTTTCGAAGCGCGGCGAGGAGTATATCATCACTTACCGGAACTGTGTTTTCGGGGACGTTATCCCTGAGTTAAACGGTCTACTCTGCGTGATGCATCAGGGAGCTGTGGCTAGAATCTTGAACACTGATAGAATAAAACTGGAAAAATGCATCGTGAGAGGAGACGATCTCTGCAGTCAACTGGTTTTATTGGATAAGGGGACATAGCGGCTTAACCGAGGCGAATCCTCTCGGGTGTGATCCGATGCTTCAGCCCAGTTCTGTAGCGGTGTTCGGTTAAAAGGCTTTATGAGAATAGAGGAATAGGGGACGAAACTTGGCGGGTTCATCTTTGGTTGAGGTTCTGGAGGAGGAGCACCGGGTCATAGAGAGGATGCTGGAGGTGTTGAAGAAAGCCGCTGCTAGGCTGAGTGAGGGAGAGCCTGTTCAGCCGTCCCTTTTAAAGGATGCGTTAGACTTTCTCAGAACTTTCGCCGACCGCTGCCATCATGGTAAGGAGGAGGACGTACTGTTCTCAGCCCTCCAGGAGCACGGGTTTTCCGCCGTGGAGGCGGTGGGGCACATAGGTGTCATGCCCTCCGCGGAGATCGGAGTTATGCTTTCAGAGCATGAAGAAGGACGCCGGCTTATCCGGGCTGCGGCTAAAAGTCTCCAAAAATATGAGGGAGGAGACGCACCTGCCAGGAAAGCCTTGGCGAAAAGCCTTCAAAGCTACATCAGGCTTCTCACCGAGCATATTTTCAAGGAAGACAGCTTCATCTTCCCCGTCGCCGACCGCCTCATCCCCGACGCTGAGAAAAAGCAGCTGCGGAGAAGATTTGAGGAAGCGGAGAAAAAAATCGGAGTGAACCTGCACCAGCGCTATCTGCGGCTTGTCGAAAAACTTGAAAATGAACTTGGAAAATGAGTTTTTCAGACAGGTAGAAAATATAGTGTGCGGAAATACCCCATGGTGAGATAAGCCTTAGGGGATCCCCGGTCCCCCATGCATGAGAGCAAGTTGCTTATTTTCGATGCTGTCTTCTCTTCTCCATCCTTTTCACCAGCTCCTCCACCTCTCGGACGAGGGCTTCCAAGATTTTTTCACCCTTCTCTCTCGAGGCCTTGGTGGGGGAGCCCATCACCCCGGACTTGAGATAGTCTCCAGGCTTCGCGACCACCAAATGTTCTGGGAAACGGGGATGCTCGTCGACTGTCTTCTCCATCCTGACGAGTTCAGGTTTGAGGGCCAGCATGAGGGATGTCTCAGCCTCCCCCGCGTGGCCGTCCCGTGGGTCCTTTAGGACTGTTCCAGTCAGTTTTTTGATCGCCTCCTCCCACCTCACAACAGCCATGGAGAGGTCCTGATGCTTCTCTACGAGCTTCTGGGCTGCCAGCTCCAGCCCCACCATCTGGGCGGCGCCCAGGTGGCCGGGGAGGAGGATGATGTTGCGGAAGCCGTGGGCGTGGAGGCTTTCGCAGATTTCCTCCACCAGCGCCCTCAAGGCGTCTAGGCTGATGGTCAGGGTGCCGGGGAACGACCCCGTGCTCCGGCATACTCCGTAGTTTATGGGCGGAGCTACGAGGACGTTGACCCGTTCTGCCGTCCGGCGGGCTATCTCGCAGGCTATCAGTGTGTCGGTGGAGAGAGGGAGATGGTAGCCGTGCTCCTCGGTGGAGCCGCAAGGAACAATGACCGTCTTGGTTTCTCTGAGGGCCTTTTCTAGCTCCTTCCAGTTCATCTCCTCCAACAGGCGGCTCATGCTAGCTTCCTTCCCCGTCTTCTAGCTTTAAAATGCTCCCAGCCTCGAGGCTGAATGGTCCTCCTAACATCTTTCTCCTCGAAGACCAGTCCGCCCTGTTCCACCGCCCGCCCTATGACTTGCAACCCCCAGCGTTTTTCCCAGCCTCTCCGAAATCTCCGAGGGTCCAACGTCACCACCAGCTCGTACTCCTCTCCCCCGTAGAACGTCAAGTCAAAAGGGTCCAGCCGGTGGAGGTCGGCGAAGGCCTTGGCCTCCGGAGCCAAGGGAAGCCGGTGGACGCTGAAGCCCACACCGCTTGCCACGGCCAGTTCTCGGAGGCTCCAAGCCAAGCCGTCGCTGGAGTCGATGGCCGCGGTGGCACCTAGCCTCCGAAGCCTAAGCCCCACCTGAAGCCTTGCCTCAGGAGTGAAAACGGGGCGGAGAAGCTTCTCCCTGAGGTTGCCGGGGGCCTTCAGGTTTTCTAGGAGAATCTTCAACCCCGCAGCAGTCCTGCCGAAGGGGCCTGTGACCGCTAGGAGGTCCCCGGGCTTGGCTCCTCCCCGGAGGAGAAGCCGGCCTTTCCCGCAGAACCCTAGGGCGGCCACGGTGATGACAAGGTCCCCAGCCTCGTTGGTGTCCCCTCCGATGAGGCTGAGGCCGTATTGGCGGGCTGCATCCCTGAGGCCTTCGGCTAGGCTTTTCACCTTCCGGCTGCCATACCTCGGCAGCCCTAAGCCCACTAGGGCGGCTCTGGGGCGGACGCCCTTGGCGGCGAAGTCGCTGACGGCCATGACCACCGCCTTCCTGGCTGCTTGATAGGCGGTCATGCCTGGGGGCATGTCGGTTTTCCCCACCAGCATGTCTACTTTTAAGACGGCGAGTCTTCCGCCTCCTAGGTCCACGGCTGAAACGTCGTCCCCGCTGGGAATGGGCATAGGGCTGGGCTGAAACTTTTCTAGGAGTAGCTGGATGATTTCTCTTTCCCCCAAGGTTTTCTCGGCTGTCAAGACTCCGACCTCAGATTTCTGTTTCCGGTTTCTCCGACTCCATGCTCAGAGCCCAAATTTCACCTAGTTCTTCCAAGCTTGGCGCATTTATGATGGTGACGGTGCCGCCTTCCCGGAGGATTTGAACGTAGTCGTTGGAGTCGATTTCCCAGACGCCCTCCACCTTCGCCGCGCCCATACGCCACAGCATCCATTCGTATCCGTCGACGAACTCCTCCGCGTCGGCTTCGCTGTCCCATGCGATTCTCCACACGTAGCCGTAGCTTTCACTTTTCTTGTACACCACCATCAGGTCCCCGTCCCAGCCCTCGGATACGCTGGCTGAGTAGGTGTAGCTGTCGCCCTTCACCCCGATGGGGACGATGCCCTGATTCCAGAACATGATAAACAGGGCGAACTCCCCCAGGGTGTCGTTTCCAAGGACCTCCCACTCTTCTAGGCTTAGGTCAGGGAGGGTGACGTTCACAGGCGTGTCGACGCCGTATTTTTCCGGGTGGATTATCTGCTCTGTGCTTTTTGGCGGGTCTGCGTAGGCTTGGTCAACAGCCTCCCAGCCGCCCTGCATCCAAAGCTCCCGGACGAAGTTTAAACCCTCAATGTATGGGAAATACTGGATCAGCCTGAAGCCCCAAGGCACACCGTCAGCCGCCGCGGCCGCACCCCCGTCCACAGGCGGGAAACCCCATCGGGCTTCGTACAGCTCCCTCACCAGCTCTGCGTCTCCCTCAATCAAGGCGTCTACCGCGAAGGAGCTGTCAGTTAGCTTTGAGGTGAATTCGAATATTTCCGGGAAGTGTCGGTCTTGGAGAAGATGGACAAGCTCGTGGACTAGGGTTTCCTCGTCGACGATGGCCTCGCCCACCAGCACTATTTCGTCTCCTTCCACGTCGTAGTATCCGCTTACAGCCCCTGAGAAGAAGGATTCAGTCACAGCCTTGATGTTTTCCTCCTCGGTGAGGATGTAGAGGGCTTCATACTCCTGCTGTGCCAGTTCCCATTCTTGCGGTGGCACTTCTTCCAAGGCGCTCTTGAAGGTTTCCCCGTACTCGGCTCTGCTGATGCTTTTCGCCGAGAACTCCCCGTCAAAGGGAAGCCCTCGGATGAGCTCAACCCTTTGGACTATCACGTCCTGTCCTATGTGAATCTTCACGGCAGCCTGGGCTGGCGGATGTTCAGCGGTGATGGTGTACTCGCCGAAGGCATCCTCAGGAAAGGTCAGGCTGAGGGACAGACTTCCCTGCCGGTCGGCGGAGGCTTCCAGCGTCCTGTCTGCGAAGCTGAGCTGCACCTTGGCGTAAGGGACAGGTCTGCCGTCGGTTTTCCTCGTAACCGCGACCGACAGGCCCACGGTCTCCCCGGTGTTGTAGAAGGTTTTCTCCGCAGTTAGGACTATGTGGACGTCTTTCACAATGATGCTCTTGACGGCTGCGAAGGCAGGGGGATAGCGGGAGTCCTCAGGGACGAACATGGCTACAAGCATGTAGCGGCCGGCTTCTTTGGGAGTCCATACGAGGGAGACAGTGCCTTCCACCACCGGGATGTCCCTCAAGATTTCGGGAGCAAAGGCGCCCTTGTAGGGAATGAGGATGAGGGTTCCGTCTAGCGGAGGCGTGGTTTCACCCTCCACCTGAACCCCCTCGCCGATGTTGACCATCATAGGAGCAGCGCTCAGCTGGAGGGATACGGTTTCGCCTTTTGCATTGGCGGAAACGGATGGGAGGGCTGAAAGCAGGCTCAGCAAGATGGTTAAGGTTAGGAGCAAACCTGAATGTTTAAGGCGCATCCCTTCCAGCTTCTCCCCTAGAAGTAATATGAGTATCGCTTCTCTGGCATAAAAAGAGGGGTGATGAACCTTTAAAGGAGAGGGGCGAATTAGTTTATCTGTTTCCGGGTGGTGGAAACGCTTTCCGAAAAAGTGAAGATAACCGTGGAGGAAGACGCTGAGCTGACGGGGGATGTGGGAGAAGTCCTAGCCTACTGGGCCCTGAAAAAGATAGGTCTGAAGTGTTACAGGCCTTTCACAGACAAGCTTCTGGACCCCTCCGGAATGAAGCGAGGCTACTTCATGCCCGCCCACGACATCCGCTTCTACGGGCTCAGCGACCGCCAGAAAGCTTACCTTCAATCCCTCCGACGTCCCAGCTGGAGTTTCTTCTGCACCCGGGAAGGAGAATTCTACCTAGCCACGGTGAAGATTGCTGAGGGGGAGAACCAACAGAAAACCGGAGGGCAGGAAAACTATGCCTCCGAAAAGGCTCTGGGCTTCAAGGTTCTCAAGGTGACGGTGAAGTTCGAGGAAAACTGGAAGGCAGCTGTGTCGGTGGAGGAAATGTAGGCTTTTCCCTCACCTTCACCTTCGGCCTATGATGTCCAGCAGGTTTGTTTTCTCTATCTCGATGATGGGTATGTAGACAGACTGCCCGTCGGAGCCGGGCTTGTCGCTGAAGGATATGGTGTCGTTAAACCGGTTGTAGACGACGTATTTACTCTCAAGCTTCTCATCCCTTTCCAGGTAGTAGACCAAGGGCTTACCTACAATGGAGAAGCTTTGAATAAAATAGACCTGCCTACCCTCCACCACCGTATGCTGGAGCATGGGCGCCGGGGAGAAGGCTACCAGCTTCACCATGTCTTCCAAGGTCTTCAGCTTAAAATACATCAGCTCCTCAACCAAAGGGCTGCCCCCCGTAAACTACGGGGCGGTGGGAGGATATAAATTGAACTACGAAAAAACCGACCTGGGAAACAGGGCGGAGAGAAGCTTTTCAAAGGCTCCGTCGTCAAGCTCAGCCTTGTACCGTCTCAGCAGCTCGCGGAGAGCCTCCCGGCTTATCCGCCCCATCAGTGCGGCTATCCGCTCGGCTGTGGCGCCTCCGAGGAAGAGGAAGTGGCAGAGAGCCGTGACGTTGGCAGGCCTCCGCCTTAGGCTGGATTTCTCAAAGTCGATGAGGTACGGCCTATCCTCCCGGCTGATGAGGATGTGCTTGGAGGCTAGGCTCAGCTCCCCGTGGTCCAGCCCAGCCTTATCTAGGCTGCGGCACTGGGTGAGGGTTTCTTTCAAGACTTTTTTCACCGCATCCCGCTTTCCCTTCTCCTCCACAGCGGTGAGCCACTCCGGCAGGTGTACGCCTTCCACCAGCTCCATGGAGAGGATGTTTTCCGTGAAACCGTAGAGGCGGGGTCCGACTCCCACCCTGTTGGCTGCGGAGTGCATGGTGGCTTCATGGCCGAGGTCAGGCTTTCCGGAGTCCAGTCTGCGAATTTTAAGCGCACACCGCAGTCCATCCCTTCTCACCGCCGCGACCACTAGGCTGGAGTAGCCTTTCCCAAGGATGGAGAAGGGGTGAACCCTCTTGCTTCCCGCCAGCTCTAAGCACCGGATGCCCAGTTTTTCCAGCTCTCGGAGGCGCTTTTCGAATTCCTTCCGCTCTGGAGCTGGATAGCAGAGAAGTAGTCCGTGGTGTTCAAGCTTCACCTCCTCCAGAGGGAGAAGTTCACCCAATTTTGGGAACCTGAATCCGGTTAGGCGATTCTGTATTTAGGATGCTCCCGGCTTATCCTCACGCCTTCCTCCATGCGAAGCTGGGCGAAGGCCGCGTCCACCATGGCCACCGTGGGGAAGACGTACTCGGCGTTTTCTAGAGGGCCGTAGAGGATGAAGTCGGCTCCCGCGGCGGCGATGAGGATGTTGGCTGAAGCTTCCGCCGGCTTCACGGCTGGCAGGCCCATCTTAGACCGGAGGCCCCTCCACGTGTCCACGGCGTTGTGGGCTCCTCCTCCCATGACCGCGCCCAGCTCATTTTTCAGCTGGGTGATGGTTCGGCAGGCGAATCCGAGGGTGGGAACGTCGAGGATGCAGGTGTCGATCAGAGGTTTCTCCACCCCGGCCTTCTTCACCGTTTTCAGTAGCTCTTTGGCCGTGGCCACCCTTTCCTTGGAGCCGAAACCCGCCTTGGGGCAGATGAGGAGCACAGCGCTTTTGATTCCAGCTTCCTTTATTTTCTCCAGCTCCCCCTCTGAGGCTCGGGGGGACACGGTGTTGTAGACTATTCTCTCCGACAGGCCCGCTGCCTTCACGTGGTCCAGCACAGGTAAACGGACGGATTCCGAGACCCCGTCCAACAGGAGGGGGCCGTCGCTTACTTCGGCGGCGAAGTCGATGAACTTCTCCAAGGCCTCAGGCGTGGAACCCACCACATCCAGCATGCAGGGGTTCCCTGTCTTGTCGGAGAACTCATGCTGGAGGTTTATCAGGGCCTCCGCCGTCTTCCGGTCGAATTCCCCCTTTTGTTCGTCTCGGACGACCCTGTGTTTGTGGTGGAAAATGGAGCCTACCAGGACGGTGGGTCTTTCCCCGGGGACACCACCCACTTCCACGTTTCCTATCCTGTACTTTTTCTGCTCTGCCTCAAACTTCCACATAGCCTTTTCCCCATTCACTGTTTAACTTTTTAGTGAAGGACAAGTGGCTTAAAGAGCTTTAGGGCTGGTGCCTGAAAAAACCCGGGTCAAAGCCAAGGAGGCTTCCCGTCTAAGAACCTCGTTAGGAAGGCGGCGAAGTCTCGGTGCTGCTGGTAGAAGCGGGAGATTTCTCCGCTGGCTAGGAGGTTGAAGCCTTCCCGGATGGTTTCAGCCAAGCGGCTGGCCACGCCTACGCTCCGGCCGCCGTCGGCCAGTTTATCTCTGAGCATGGTTTTGGCGTCGGTGTACTTCCTCCTGACCAGGACAGCCCACCTGCCGCCCTCGATGTAGGGTCCTGAAACGGTGTTTCTTCCACCCAGATGTTTGGCTAGGAAATTTTCTTCCTCCCCGGCCAAGACAGGCGGCCCTAGGTGTTTCACCGTCCCCCCTTGCGAGCCTTCTTCGAGTTCAAAGACCAAGACAGAGTTGGAGGCTTCGTCACTCCACACAGCGGACCTTAGGACTTGGAAGTCGAAATCCTCCAGCAGCCTCACGAGGGCCTTCTCCGTCTTGTAAAGCTGTCCCCAGAGGACGTCGGGAACCGCCTTCACCGCCCCCAGCTTGAGGAAGAGAAGGTAGCCTCCACGGCGGGCTAGGGCTTCCTGCAGCCGCCTAGCCGCCAAAGGCTTGGGGGAGGGGGGATAGAAAAACCTCCGGCTGGGCTGGTGGAGGAAGCGTTTCGAAGCCTCCCGGAAGAAGTGGAAGCACTCCTCCCTGAGGGCTGAGGCCACGTTCCTATGCCTGTCCACCGGGTCGACGGCGAGGAGGGGAGGGCTGTCGAAAAGCTTTCGAGCTTCCTCCCCCCTCCCGCCGAAGTAGTCTTCCACGTCGAGGAACTCCCCCCTTCTCCACTGGGAGGAAGCCTCTAAGGTGTTGAGGAAGCTTCCGTAGTGGATGATGAGCAGCTCGGCGAGGTATCCGCTGAAGCCGCCTACCTTGATGTCGGAGCCGTAGACGCTGATTCCCTTCATGAACCTCTTGAGAAGCCGAACCTCTTTTTTCCCCTTCTCCGACCTCAGCTTTTTTCTGACATACTCCGTGTGGTAGGGCGTCCTGTCGGTGGCTGTCTTCCATCGGGGCGGCTTAACCCGGTAGCAGGGGACGATGTTGGCCTTGACCGTGGGGGTAAGCTGGGCTTCCACGTAGGGGTGCTCCGCGTACCTTTCGGTTTGAGGGTAGCCTCTCAGGCTTTCGCGGGCTATTTCCATGTAGGTGGAGGCTATCTCCCGCCTCTCCACATGCTCGGGGATGAGCATGAACACGTCGATGTCCGCGTCTCCCCTCAGCCAAGTGTCCTTGGCCACGGAGCCTTCCACCCTCACCTCCGCGGGAACACCCCTCTCCCGAGCTAGTTCTTCAACCCTCTTCCTCAGCTCCTCCGCCATCCCGGAAACCTGCCTCCGCTCCGCAGGGGTGGGAGTAACCCTCCGGGCTACTTCAGCTAGGATGGTGTAGATTTCTTTTCTTCTAGCCAAAGCCTGAAACCTCGTGGACGGTAGAGTACCTAGGCCCTTTTGGGGTGAGGATGCTTCTCTTCAGCCGAACTGCCTTCACCTCCATCCTGCCCACTGGAGTTTGGGAATGCTGAGCCAGGAGGCGGGACAGTTCTTCCCGGTTCTTCCCTGTTTTCACCCGGGCTAGGGTTAGGTGGGGGCTGAAGCCTTTGGGATCAGGGGGGATGCCTATCCTCCGCAAGCCGGCTTCTAGGTTTTTGGCGATTTCCCCCAGCTTTTCAGCCCCCTCCGACATCCCCACCCAGACGACGTTGATCCTCCTCACGCTGGGGAAGGCGCCTAGGCCTTGAAGGCGGACAGGGAAGGGTTGAAAACGCAGCTTCCCCAGCTCTTCAACCACCGCCTTGAGGGTTGACGGTGAAAGCTCCCCGAGGAAGCGGAGGGTGAAGTGCAGGTTTTCAGGCTCCACCAGTTTGAGGTCGGCTCCCGTCTGCCGGAGGGTTTGCTGAAGCTCCACCAGCCTCTCCACCAGCTGCCTGTCTTCCACGTCGACGGATATGAAGGAGCGGATTTTCTCACTCAATTTTTGAAACCTTCAACTTGCTGTGGAACAGCCCTAGCGTAGGGCTACGCTCCGCCCACGTGATAGGTGTATTGGGTTAAAAAATTAAGCCTTTTTCGAATTTAACAGTAATCCAGCTCTCTCAGCTTGTTCAGGATTTTTTCCACGCAGGCCTCAGGCGGCTCCGCTTCCGTGTCCACGACGACCTCAGGGTTCAGCGGCTCCTCGTAGGGGTCTTGAATCCCCGTCATATTCTCCAGCTCCCCGGCCAAAGCCTTCTTGTAGAGGCCCTTAGGGTCCCGTTGAATGCAGGTTTCCAAGGGGCATTTCACCCAAACCTCCACGAAGTTCCGAATCTCCCTCCGAGCGTGCTCCCTGACGGAGCGGTAGGGGGAAACCAAGGAGACGATGACAGCCACCCCATTCCGGGCCAGCAGCTTGCTCACGTGGGCAACCCGTCGGATGTGCCTCTCCCGGTCCTCTCGGCTGAACCCAGCCTCAGGGCTCAGCGCCTTTCGGATTTCATCCCCGTCCAAGACTTCAACCCGCAGGCCCTTGGTCTTCAGGGCATGCTCCAAGCCTCGGGCTGTGGTGGTCTTCCCGGCTCCGGGAAGGCCGGTTAACCAGACTGTGAAGCCTTTACCCACCCTGAGCACGCTCCTCTATTCTAGGACTCTACCCTCCATGTCCTCTGGTACCGGGAGGCCGGCTAGGTGGAGGATGGTAGGCGCCACATCTAGGAGGCGGGCTTTCTCCACTCTTCCCTTCTTCAGGGTTTCTTGGGGATCGTAGGCGATGTAGATGCCGTGCATGGAGTGCACCGCGTCGTCGGGGCCTTTGTCGTTCTCAGAGAGGTAAAGGCTTCCATGCCCTACCGTTCCAGCGGACCTCCAGTAAAGGTCGTCCAAGTACACCAGCAGGTCTGGAGGCTCGCCGTGGAGCTCCGGGTAGAGCTGTTGGGGTTTAAACACTCTGTTCCGCATTCTTCTTCCCTCAGGGTCTCTGAGCTCCGACAGCTTCCCAGCCAGCTCATCCCTGAGGGATTCATAGTCCCCGGGGTCTACCACGCCCCGGGGCTCCCGGCCTTTGACGTTGAGGAAAATCCTCGCATAGTAGCCGCCCCACCCCCAGGCTAGGGTTTTCTCCCAGTCGACGGGAGCTTCTTCCAAGTCTACGACTCCGCCCGGCGGGTGGGTGAAGGTGAGGTATCCTTCCTCAGCCAGCCATTGGTTGATGCAGAAGGCGCCTTTCATCCCTTTGACCCCGTGGTCGGAGACGGCGAAGGTCAGCGTGTCCTTTCCCGCGGTCTTCAGCATTTCCCCCACCTTCAAGTCGAGGTATTTGTAGTAGTCTTCGATCACCCCTTCGAAGCTGTTGCCGGCCTCGTATTTGGGGTGCTGGGGGTCGAAGAACTTCCAGAAGGCGTGGTGAAGCCTGTCCAAGCCGATTTCGACGAACATGAAAAAATCCCATTTCTTGTGTTCCATCAGGTAGTTTAGGACTCTAAACCTCTTCTCCGTCATCTCGTAAAGCCTCCGGAGAAGTCTTTCTCTGTCTTCAACTCTGAACTCCACGTCGAAGAGGTACCTCCCCACCAGCCTCTCCACTTCCCTCTTCAGCCCCAGGGGGTAGGTGTAAGCCTTCTCCGCACTGGGGGTTATGAAGCAGGAGATCATGTTACCGTTCAGGGGCCGTGGGGGGTAGCTGGGAGGAACTCCCACCAGGCAGGAGGAATGCCCTTGGTCTGAGAAAACCTCCCAGAGAGCCGGCTCCCTAACCGAAAGGGAGGTGGCGATGCCCTGCTCAGTGTAGGAAAAGTTCCTCCTATACCTGAAACCGTAAAGCCCCAGTTTCCCCGGGTTCTTGCCTGTGGCCAAAACAGCCCAAGCGGGGATGGTTATGGGCGGATGGCAGCTTTCCAGTTCCCCGTAGGCGCCTCTGTCCAGCATTTCCCCTAGGTTGGGGAGGATGTCTCTGAACTTGTGGAAGACCAGCTCAGGAGGAGCAGCGTCCAAGCCTACGACCAAAACTTTTCTCGACAGGAGAGACCCCCGCCCCTGATTGACGGAACAAACTTAGCCTCCTCTAAATATTTAAAAACATTCATATCTTAGGCGGCCAGTCTTTCCCCTGATGAGCAAGAACAAGGGATTCTCGATTCAGTGGCTTTCGATGTTTGTTCATCGTTCGGAAAACGTAAATTATTTTAAATATAAGCCGCCTAACTAATTCCTAAAGAGTGTATGTGAAGTGCGTTATACGTTATCTTTTGTAGCAGGTTGAGGGCTCATTGAAGTTAAGCTGCATTTTTCAGGTGGAATAACCGTTGATTAAAGGCGTATCAGTCACCGGCACTGGGTTTGTAGGTTTAGTTTCCGCAGTCTGCTTTGCCGAGAGAGGCTTCAAGGCCTACGCTGTAACCCACGACGAAGACAAGGCGAAGACTATTAACCAAGGGGAGCCCCCCTTCTACGAGCCTAAACTGAAGCGTCTCCTCAGAAGCTCGTTGAAGAGTAAGCTTTTCCGATGCACCACGGATCTCAAGGAGGCGGCTTCAAATTCTGAGATCACGTTTATCGCTGTGGGAACCCCCAGCCGGCCGGACGGAGACATCGACCTGTCCATCATCAAGCGGTCCAGTGAAGAAATCGGGGAGGCCATCGCTGAGAAAAGGGGGTATCATCTTGTTGTGGTTAAGAGTACGGTTGTACCGGGAACCACCGGCGGGCTGGTTAAGGATTCCGTTGAGAAACACTCGGGGAAGAAGGCGGGAGACGGTTTCGGCCTCTGCATGAGCCCCGAGTTTCTGCGCGAGGGCAAGGCTGTCTACGATACGTTTCACACAGACCGCGTTGTGATAGGTGAGTACGACCGAAAGTCGGGGGACATTCTGCACAAGTTTTACCGCAGGTTTTACGGAAAGAAGACCCCTCCCATTCTCCGGATGAGTTTGGCTTCAGCTGAGATGGTGAAGTACGCCAGCAACGCTTTCCTCGCTGCTAAAATCTCTTTCATAAACGAAATAGCCCGTATCTGCGAAGCCACGGCCGGCGTGGATGTGGCTGAGGTGGCGAAGGGTATGGGCTACGACAAGCGCATCGGCCACCTGTTTCTTGAGGCTGGGCTGGGCTTCGGCGGCTCATGTTTCCCAAAAGACGTTAGGGCCCTGATAGCCTATGCCCAGCGGAAGAGATACCCTCCCCTCCTCCTCCGGAGCATTTTGGATGTAAATGAGCGGCAGGCGTTTCATGGGGTGGAGCTTGCTGAGCAGCTGGTGGGAAGCTTGAAGGGGAAACGGGTGGCCCTTTTAGGTTTAGCCTTCAAGCCTGAGACCAGCGACATCCGGGAGGCTGCTTCGCTGAAGATCATCGACAGGCTGCTGGGTTTGGGGGCTGAGGTAGCTGTGTACGACCCTGTGGCTATGCCTGAGGTGGAAAAACTCTACGGGAAAAAAATCATGTATGCTGGTTCCCCGCGGGACTGCCTCAAAAAGGCTGACTGCTGCATACTGGTCACAGAGTGGAGTGAGTTCAAGAAACTTAAACCCGGAGACTTCACAAAGGTCATGCGCAACCCCGCCGTGGTCGACGGCAGGAAGGTTTTCAACCCCAATGTTTTCTCCAAAAAGTTGAGGTTTGCCGCTGTTGGTTGGGGCCATCAACCTTCGTAATAACTCTTATATGCATTCTCGTGAGGGGGATATTTGGCGGACTCGGTGCGTGAAAAAATGCAGGTGCGGAAGGTTGTCATCCCCGCCGCGGGGCTTGGCACCCGGCTTTATCCCGCCACCATAGAACAGCCCAAAGAAATGCTGCCCATTTTCTGCAAGGGCAGAAATGGCGGGGTCTACGTTAAGCCCCTTCTCCAATCTGTCTTCGAGCAGATATTCGATTTCGGAATAAGAAACTTCTGTTTCATCGTAGGCCGGGGTAAGCGGGCTATCGAAGACCATTTCGCCCACGACGAGAAGGCGTTGAAGGTCAAGAAACCCAGCAACAAGCTCACCGTCTCAGAGGTCAGGAGGTTTTACAGGATGGTCGACCGCTCCAACATCGTTTGGGTGAACCAGCCTAGCCCCCGAGGCTTCGGCGACGCCGTCTACAGGGCCCGCTACTTCATCGGAGACGAGCCCTTCCTGGTTTATGCAGGGGACACCTACATAGCTGCGAACGCGGATAAGCTTCTGAAAAACCTTGTAGACGTACACAGCAAGTATGGGTCGGATGCCACGTTTGTGGTGGATGAGGTTGAAGACCCCCGAATCTACGGAGTCATAGAAGGCGAGAGGGTGGCGGGGAGAATCTACAGTGTCAAACGCATCGTCGAGAAACCTAAGGTCGCCCCCTCCAAACTGGCTGTTGTCGCCCTGTATTTGTTCAACCCCGTAATCTTCAAGATGCTGGAGAGAGTTGGTGTGGACGAGAGGGGGGAAAAGCAGTTGACGGATGCCATTCAGATGCTGGTTGAAGGCGGCTTTAAAGTATACGCCCTGAAACTGGGCTCCGACAACATCCGGGTGGATATAGGAAACCCGACGACCTACTGGGATGCTCTGCGCGTATCCTACGGCCGTGCGAAATAGTCTCCCCGTAACTTAGAAAATCCTCGACCGGAACCAGTCCACCGTCTTGGCCAGTCCTTCTTCAAGCGAAGTCACCGGCTCCCAGCCTAAGACGGTTTTCGCCTTGCTTATGTCCGGGCATCTCCTCTTAGGGTCGTCTTCGGGCAGGGGATGGAAGGTGACCTGCGAAGTGCTCCCGGCTATCTGCTTTATTTTTTCCGCAAGCTGGAGGATGGTTATTTCATGGGGGTTTCCGATGTTGAATATTTCACCCTTGGCATGGGGGCTGGTTAAGGCCTTCAACATCCCGGCTACGGTGTCGGTTACGTAGCAGAAGCTACGTGTCTGGGAGCCGTCTCCGTAGACGGTTATGTCCCTCTGCAAGAGGGCTTGGGTTATAAACCTTGGAACAGCGCGAGCGTAGGCGCCGTCCGCCCTGATCCTCGGCCCGTAGGTGTTGAAGATCCTGACGACCCTCACATCCAAGCTGTACTGGCGCCTGTAGGCGGCGCAGAGGGCTTCGCCGAACCTCTTGCCTTCGTCGTAGCAGGAGCGAACACCCACCGGGTTGACGTGACCCCAATAGGTCTCAGGAGTAGGTATCACCTGCGCGTCTCCGTAGACTTCGCTTGTGGACGCGTAGAGGGTGAGGGCGTCGTTGAGGCGGGCGGCTTCCAGCACCGTCAACGTTCCAAGGGAGTTGGCTTTCAGGGTTTCGATGGGGTGCTTCTGATATTCTTCCGGGGATGTTCTGCTTGCCAAGTGGAGTATGATGTCCAGCCTTTGGGGTTGGCTGAAATTCTCCGCATTACCCTCTATAAAATGGAAGTTTTTGTTCCCTCTGAGGTGGTCTATGTTTTCCCTTAGTCCTGTGGCGAGGTTGTCTAGGCAGAATACTTCTGCGTCTGTCCCTGTCAGTATGTCGCAGAGCCAGCTTCCCAGAAACCCAGCTCCTCCTGTAACAAGAATTCTCTTACCTGCAAACATGTTTTCTTTAAGCTGGGATAATACTTGGTTTATCTCTTTTCCGATGGTTGATTTAGCCATTTTGGGTCTTCAAACCTGTTTGATGAGTTTGTTTAATTCTTCCCGGCCTTAATTCTGCTTTCTGGAGGATTTTGATGGGTTTATCTAGCTTCAGGGGGAGGATTCTAGACAAAGGCTTTCACTTTCTGAACCCTGACCACCCTCTGCTTTAAAACTCCCCCCTTCCTCCTCTTCGGCTAAAGTTTCAAGATACAGCTCTATAGCCTCTTTGATATTTCTCATCAACTCTCCCAGCGTGTCGCCTTGAGTATGGCAGCCGGGCAAAGCGGGGACAAATGCCACATAGCCTCCGGTCTCATCCTCCACGATCACGGTGTCAAACTCGAACATGAAAACCTCGACTTGAAAATATAATTCGAAATCATTTAAGACTTTCCGCCTGGGAGGAAGCTTAAGCCGATTTGAAGAAAATCGTCTGCATTCTGATTTGAGACAGCTTATCTACGGTAAACTTCGGTAAACTTTCCACGTCTTTTAAAACCGTCTGAATTAGCCCTGAGGCGGTGGTGTTATTCCCTAGGGAGAAGTTATTGGAGCCAGATCCTTCTTACTTCCTCAACCTTATCGTAGTCTTCGTCCTCTGTTACTATGCGGGTTACGCCGGCCTTTTCCATGGTGGCTAGATGCAAGGTGTCGGATGGCTTTAAATCGTGCTTGGTAAGGTATTTTTCCATCGACTTTACGTCTTCCTCATCCAAGGGTATAACTTTCGTGTAGGGTAACACTATTTCTCTGAGAAAACCCAGCGTGGTTTCATAGGGGACTTTAAATTTTCTTTTGGATATGTAGAGGGTTTCATCCAAAACGAGCATGTTGGTGAAGAGTGTTTCGTTCAGCAGCTTTCTGAAAAACTTGTCGATGCTTTTCCTCTCCTCGCCTGTCATCGTGTTCAGGTAGACTAGGAGGTTGGAGTCCAAGAAAGCTTTCAAGCTCTCTCCTCCTCGAACTCCTCCTCAAGATAGGTCTTTTTCAGGTCGCCGAGCTTGGGTTCTTCTGTCGCCATGGTTTTGATCTTTTCTACGTGGTTTTTCAGCCTCCTCATTACCTCGTCAGGGCTGGGTTTTCCCCTTATGAGTAGACCCTCGCTTGCAGGTTCTATCGTCACCGATTCCCCCTGGTTTATGCCGTATCTTTCTCTGAGGATCTTGGGGATGAGGATCTGTCCTTTGCTGCCGACTTTAACTTTAAGTTCAACCATAGGTAACCAAAGTTACACTTAAGTTAGAAATATTTAAACTTTAGTAGAACTTAATTAAAAATCGACAAGTTTCCTCGACTGTTTCTGTTAATTTAATCTATTTATTTCAACTTCGGCGACTAAAAAGGCGGCCTATTCTCGTTAAAGTATTGCCGGTATGGTTTCCCTAAAGGGCCTTTTTTAGCTATTTTTGGTGTTTGTTTTCCGTTTCTCTTCCGAAGTCGTAAATCTATTTAAATATGTTCCGAGAATCTACTGGATTAAGGGTTTAGGAATGTTCCCCATTCTCAGTTATGCCGGGTTGCTGGGCTGGATGCGGAAGGGTTTAAGAAACGGAAACTGGAGGAGGTTGAAGACCACGGAGAAGGCTTTGTTTAAAGCAGCATTATGGTACGCTAGGTTCAAGGGCAGAATACTCAACTGGAAAGTCGCCAGCCAGCTTCTCAGCATAGTTGAGAAAATTAAAGACACCCTTGGAAACCGGATTGTTCAGGCTGGTGTGGCAGCGGCCAAAGAAATGCTGACCCGCGGCGAGGAATCAGCCGTCTTCACCTGGTGTCCGCAGCTCAGGGTATGGTTGACAGAGCCCCGGTACGTATTCTGGCTTGGGTTAACCCGGCTTTCCACGAAATATTATGTGCAAGGTTGAGGGCAAAGGCTCAGGCGCCTTTGGGCTCTCAAAGGTAAATCACCGCCCCCCTCCCGAGCTGTAAGTATGGAGCCTCTGATCCACTTTGTCATCCCTCTCGCCGCCCTCACTATCCTAGGGGTCCAGCTCAGGAGGGCGTTGCCTATTTCTTTGGCCGCCGTCCTGCCGGATTTGGATGTGTTTTTTCATGTTCACAGGTCTTTTTCCCATTCGCTTGTCGTCATTTTAGCCTTGTCAGCTCCCTTCATGTTGCTGGTTTGGAGGACTCGTCTGCGGAAACCTGCGGCTTTGGGGCTGTTGGCAGCCTTGTCCCATCCGGTCATGGACCTAGGATACTACACGCCTTTGTTTTGGCCGCTCTACGGTCAGTCGTTCAGGGTTTTAGTTGACTCGGCCGTTCGCATAGCCAGCTCCCCGGCTATTCACCTCAGCGTAAAGGTTCTCACAGCCCCCACGGTGTTCTCCTACTTTAAAACCTTGGATGCGCCGCTCTTCACGGGGGAGGGCTTGATGGTCTTCGCGGTTTTATCCGCCGCAACTGTATTGAAGGCTCTTGCCGATAAGAGGTAGCCGGGCTATTTCCGCCTTTGGGGAAGCGGTTTTACCTAAAACTGAAAGCTCGCTGTCAGGTTTGAGGGTGAAGCCTGTCACCGTGTCCGTTCTCATCCCCGCCTACAACGAGTCGAAGATCATCGGCAGGTCCTTGGATAAGCTGTGCAGCTTTTTCGATGGCAGCAGTTTGGAGTACGAGATAGTTGTCTGCGACGACTGCAGCAAAGATGGGACTCCTGACGTTGCTAAAGCCGTCGGCTCTTCCACGGGGAAGGTGAATGTTTTGAGGTTTACGCGGAGAATAGGGAAAGGCGGCACCATACGGAATGCCGTCCAGGTTGCTAGGGGTGAAGTCCTCCTCATACTGGACGCAGACCTGCCTGTAAGCCTCGGCGAAAACGTCCTCCACGCTGTTGCTTCAGCTAAGGATAAAGGCGGCTTGGTTGTGGGGGTTCGGAGGATGCTCACAGGGGGTTCCTACGGTGCAGCCAGAAGGCTCCTGAGCGTGGGCTATAACACCTTGGTCAAGCTTCTCTTCAGAACCGGGGTGAGGGACCACCAGACGGGGTTAAAGGCCATGAGGGTTGAAGTTGCCAGGCGAGTGGTGGAGGAGGTTAGGTCTGACGGCTTTCTGTTCGACACAAGCCTCATAGTCAACGCGAGGAGGCTGGGCGTTCCGGTGGAGGCGGTGAATGTGGAGTGGCAGGATCAGAGGTCTAAGGGGGAGTCCAAAATAGTCCCTGCGAGGACGGTTTTAACCATGTTCATGGACCTGTTAGCTTTAAGGCTCAGCTTGGCTTTCGGGAAGAGACTTCTCAGGTTAAAAACCGTGAAAAACGGCGGCGTGTTTGTCGATGGGAACTCCGGTAGAAGTTATCCTATAGTTCAGCGGCGCTTCAATGTGAAGCGGGAGAGGGTGATGAACTTTCTCCGAAAAGTCTATTTTATGGCTGCTTTTGGCAGAAGCTAGCAGCCCCCATGAAACTTGAATGCTGGCTGACGGTGTAGGCGCCTGGTATTCAAAGAGCCGAAAGTAGCGATAATAATCCCCTGTAAGACGGTGGACACCTATACCAAGAAATGCGTCGAACGTTGCTCGAAGTTAAGCTACACAAACTACGAAATAATAGTGCTCCCGGACGAGGCGGATGAGCTTTCTGGGGAGAAGGTTAAGGTGATCCCCACGGGGGCTGTTAAGCCTCTGAAAAAACGTTTCATTGGGAGTGTTGCTTCCGATGGGGAGATTTGCGCCTTCATCGACTCCGACGCCTACCCAGACCCTGGCTGGCTGAAAAACGCTGTTCCCCACTTCGTGAACCCTGAGGTTGCCGCCGTAGCCGGGCCCTCTCTAACGGACGAGAAAAGCAGTGTGATGGAGAAGGCCAGCAGCCTCATTTTGGCTTCCTCCTTGGGAGCTGGCGCCGCGTCGATTCGGTATAGGCCGCATGAAAGACTGGTATACATCACCGAGACGCCTACCTGTAACCTAGTGATTCGAAAATCTGTGCTGGGAGCCGTTGAAAAACTGGCCCCGGACGTGTGGCCTGGGGAGGAGATCGTATTCTGCGGGCTGATCACCCACAAGCTGGGGATGAAAATACTGTATGACCCGCGGGTGCTGGTTTACCATCGTCGAAGGCCGCTTTACCGCCCTCACCTCAAGCAGATATGGAGCTACGGCCTCGTTAAGGGGCATCTGTCCAAGTCTTACCCGAAATTTGTCAGGCTGCAGTTTTTCATGCCAGCCCTATTGATTGTGGGAGTGGTCGGCGGCTTCCCCTTGGCGTTGGTTAATCCGGTTATTCGTCTGCTCTATGTTTTATCGATTCTCGCCTACGTGCTTCTTTCGCTGTCGAGTGGAATCTCAGCCGGCTTGAAGGAAAGGAATGTTAAAATGGTCCTCCACGTTTTTCTAGGAACAATGGCGACGCACCTCTGCTACGGTCTTTCCTTCATCAGAGGGTTTTTTTCGAAAAAGGTCTAACAGCGATGAAAGTGATGATAGCCTTCCCGCCTTTGTTAGAGGTGAAAGGCGTTCCTCAGCTGACCCAGAACCGCCAGTTCCAGTGGTTTTCGCATCCCACCTTCATATATCCCATGGTTCCGGCCAGCGCTGCCACCCTTTTAAAAATAAACGGCTTTGAGGTTGAATTTGTCGACGGCATAGCCCAACAGTGGTCTTACGGGCAGTTTATGGATCATGTTCAAAAAAGCCGGCCGGACTTGGTGGTTTTTGAAACCAAAACGCCTGTGGTAAAACAGCATTGGCAGATAGTCGACCGTTTAAAGGAGCTGTTAAGCGAGGTTAAGACCGTTCTGGTGGGAGACCATGTTACCGCCTTCCCGCAGGAAAGCATGGAGCTGAGCCATGTGGATTATGTCGTAACTGGGGGGGACTTCGACGTTTCGCTGCTGGGGTTAGCCAAACATCTGGAGGATGAAAGCCCTATGCCTAAGGGGGTATGGTATCGTGAGGATGGGGGGATAAGAAACTCCGGGCCCTTTGAGCTGGTCGGCGATTTGGATGGGATCCCCTTCATAGACAGGGTTTTAACGAAATATCAACTATACCGTGAAAACTGGTACAAGCGGAAGGTTTTCACCTATACCATGGCTGGGAGGGATTGTTGGTGGAGGAAGGCGGGGGGCTGCACCTTTTGCGCATGGACGGTGCCCTACCCGAAGTTTAGGGTGAGAAGCCCTGAAAGGCATCTGGACGAGATCGGCTACCTGGTCGAGAAGTTCCATGTCCGGGAGATCTTTGACGATACGGGGACTTTCCCGCTGGGGCGTTGGCTGGAGAGATTTTGTAAGGGTATGGTGGAAAGAGGATACCATGAGGAGGTGCTGTTTTCCTGTAACTTCCGCTACGACCAAGTTGGCAGAGAGGTATGCAGGCTGATGAAGAAGGCGGGGTTCCGCCTGTTGAAGGTCGGCCTTGAATCTGCAAGCCAGGAAACCTTGGACAGAATAAACAAGGGCATCGCCGTCCAGCAGATTGTGGAGGGGTCTAGGATAGCGAAGGAGGCTGGTTTGGAGATACACCTGACCATCATGGTCGGCTACCCTTGGGAGACAAGAGAAGACGCTCTCAGGACGTTGGCTTTGGCTAAGAAGCTGATGGAAGACGGACTGGCAGACGTGCTGCAGAGCACTATTGTCATTCCCTACCCTGGCACGGAATTATACCGGCAGGCCATCCAGTTCGACTGGTTCAGGGTTGACCCAAAGGATTATGAAAGGTACGACATGACCGAACCTGTTTTAAAGACGGAGGACATGACAGCGGAGGAAGTGGTGGAATTCTGCGATGAGATTTACAAGATCTACCTTTCGCCCAAATATATTCTCCGCCGATTCGTGAAGTCGCTGGTGTCCAAGGACGATTTCATGCTTAACCTCCGCGGCATTAAAGCGGCTGTAGGGCATGTTAAAGACTTTGCTTCGGCGAGAACCTAAAAGGTCAAAGACTAAACCTGTAGACTTTTACCTGATAGGAAAATACAGTATCATGCGTACTGTTTGGGGTCTTTACAACTCTGAGGTTGGAAATGCGCGGCCGCTTGTTTTAGATTGTGGTTGTGGTAGGGGGTCCTATGCATATAGGCTTGATGAGGAACAGTATGTGGGGTTAGATGTTGACGCTCTATCGATTAAACTGGCCCATAGGTTTTACCCTGAAAACATGTTTGTCGTCGGCGACGCTACGAAGCTTCCTTTCCGGGGCTCGGTGTTTGACCACGTTATTTGTAGCGAGGTGTTGGAGCATGTTTCAAAGGATAAAGCAGTTTTGGCGGAGTTGGCGAGGGTGATGAAACCTTCAGGGAGGCTGATATTATCTGTGCCGAATATATTGTGCGATAACGTTTTTGTGAATTGGCAGCGAGACATGGTCGATAACAGTGTCGGACACTTCAGAAGGGGTTACTCTATCGCAGAAATCTCGAAGCTTATCGAAGATTCGGGGTTTAAAACGCTTAGGAATAAGTATGGTTGCGGGCCTCTGACGGCGTTAGTTGAATGTTGCATAATCAAGCTTGGGAGCATTTTCGGATATACCCCCTCTAACCTGAATAGGTTGTTTGATGAGAAATCGTTGTTTGTGAGGGGTGCTTTAGGAATCTATAAGTCGATTTTTCCGTTTCTCCTCCTTTTTACGTGTCTGGACAGGTTTCTGCCCAGACGGTATAAGAGCAACATAGGCATCATAGCTGAGAGGCGGTAAGGTGAAGACCGTTAGTCGGCTATAAAGTTAAAGCCTACGCTAGGATGAAAAGGGTGAGGTGGCTACGGCCTCTCTGCTAAAGTTAGATCTGAAAAAGCTGGTTGATAGAGTTGGGGATATGGTTAAAATCGATTTCCCCTCCGAAGTCATTGAGGTAAGTTTAGAGCCGAAGTTAAGCCTTCTATGCATAAGGTTTGAAAAGCCAATCCAAGCCGAGATGGGAGAACCCGTCCATCCGCAAATACATCTTTTCAGGGATAAAAATTCGGGAAAAATAACTGCGGTTGAAATATTAGACGTGGATGAGTTGTTAAGCAAGCCTAACCTGTCAGGAAAGTAGCTACATTAACGTTAGGTTTAACGTGGTTATTGAGGCGGAAAAGGCGGCTCAGCCCAAGGGATAGATTGTGAAAGAGGCGCCTTTGGTGTCGGTGGTCGTTCCGACGCATAACTCCTCTAAAACTTTGGATGTCTG
This sequence comes from Candidatus Hecatella orcuttiae, assembly GCF_002009985.1. Taxonomy (NCBI): domain Archaea; kingdom Thermoproteati; phylum Candidatus Bathyarchaeota; class Bathyarchaeia (SeqCode); order Candidatus Hecatellales; family Candidatus Hecatellaceae; genus Candidatus Hecatella; species Candidatus Hecatella orcuttiae. The sequence goes on along the minus strand of NZ_MTLX02000005.1, from coordinate 1,171,135 downwards.
TTTAGGATCGGTTAAACGGCAAACCTATCCCAACCTAGAGATTATAGTAGTAGACAACTATAGCACAGATGACACTGTAAAAATTGCAGAGAAATACGGTCCAACAGTTTTTCAAGTAAAGGCTTTAAGGTCCCAGGCAAGAAATTATGGGGCATGGAAGGCAAAAGGAGAGTTTCTGATTTTTTTAGATGCAGATCAGAAATTAACCCCAAAAGTTATCGAAGAATGTGTTCAAAAGGTGGTGAATGATTGTGTTGATGCTGTGATGATCCCGGAAGTAAGAGTTGGTGAAGGTTTTTGGGCAAAGTGTAGGGCTTTGGAACGCCTCACATATATAGGCGATCCTCTAGTTGAAAGCGCTAGATTTTATAGAAAGAGTGTTTTCGAGAAGTTAGGTGGATATGATGAGATGCTCGAAGCTGGTGAAGATAAAGAGTTGCATGCGCGTGTAGAAGATGCAAAATACAAAATAATCTCCGTTAAGGCAATTATGAAACATCTTGAAGGACATGTAAAGTTAAGGGAGCTAGTAATTAGGAGTTATCGGTACGGCAAAACCTATATTTATTATGCCAAAAAGCAACCCAAAAGGGCTATGGTTCAACTAATGCCTATAAGGTTAAATTTTATAAGGAAATGGAGAATACTTGCTAATCAACCTTTATATGCCTGCGGCATGCTCTTCATAAAGTTTGTTGAATACATCGCTGGGACTGCTGGCCTAGTTTACTCAAAGATTTCATCATTGAAAATATAAAAAAGGTTGTAAAAAATTTCTTTAACAATTTTATTAATTTTCCCTCCAACAATATGTGCACCCACAGACCTCCCCGAATTATTTCCCCCTCTTGGATTAGCCTATATTGCTGCAGTTCTTGAAGAAAAAGAAGTTAATGTACATCTGATAGATTCGTTAGCTGAGGGATCAAACATTATTAAAGTTTTAAAAAATGGTTTAATCAGAGTTGGGTTAAATATAGAGAGTCTTAAAGAGCGGGTTAAATCACTTAACCCGGATATAGTTGGAATTAGCTGTCCTTATACGTCATCTGCCATGGAAGCACATAAAGTTGCAAAAATAATTAAGGAGCTTTATCCAAAAGCCCACATAATTTTTGGCGGAGCGCATGCCTCAGCGATACCTGAAATTATACTAAAAGATGAAAGCATAGATATTGTTGTCATAGGAGAGGGAGAAATGACCTTTCTAAACATAGTTGATAACGTACTGATGGAAAAAGATATCTCAGAAGTAAAAGGGATAGTTTTTAAAAAAAATGGAAAAATTATAAAAACCCCCCCAAGAGAGTTTATTCAGCATTTAGATATTTTACCGTTTCCGGCTAGACATTTATTACCTATGCATATTTATCTCAACGATCCACGTGCCCATATGTATGCAGTTCGTTCTCCTCGCACTTCAATAATCACTAGTAGAGGTTGTCCTTTTAATTGTGTATTTTGTTCAATCCATTCTGTATGGGGACGTAAATGGAGAGCAAGGAGCCCAAAAAATGTTGCTGATGAAATAGAATTTTTAGTAGAAAAATATAGAATTAGGGAGTTAGCAATTCTAGATGATAATTTTACTTTAGATAAGAAAAGAGTTATGAGAATTTGTAATGAAATTATTACGCGTCACATTGATATAAAATGGTCAACACCAAACGGGATTGCTTTTTGGACATTAGATAAAGAAGTATTAACAATGATGAAAAAAAGTGGATATTATAGAGCAACATTTGGTATTGAATCAGGCTGTAAAGAAACATTAAATTTCGTTAGAAAGCCAGTAAATCTGAATTACGCGCGTAAAGTGATAAAATTCTGTAATGATATAGGGTTATGGACTCATTCAACATTTGTAATAGGATTTCCTAACGAAACTTTAGACTCAATAAATCAAACAATAGAATTCGCAAAAAAATCAGGGCTTGACTTTGCAACATTTTATATAGCGACCCCGTATCCCGGCACAGATTTATATGGTATTTTTAAGAAAAATGGTTTGATAAAAAATGAGAGTTTATACGATTCTGTGACCAAGACTTCACATAATACTAGATACTTTAAGAGTGAAGAATTGATAAAATTAGCCAACAAGGCACATATCGAATTTTTAAAATATCGTATACTTAATTATTTCAAACCTAATAACCTAGTTAAATTATCAAATAAACTGGGGTCTGTTGAAGATTTAAGGTATATGTTAAAAATTGGATTAAACGGCTTAAAAATAGTATTAAATGCTTTAGTCACAGGTGAAGTTGATTATTTTTCGAAAACTCGTTTAGAAGGCGGAAAATCGAAATAAATAGGTCTTTTTAAAGGGGAAACTTCATCTACACAGGAGAGAAAGAAAAAAGTTGTCCTCTAATACCTTTTTAAAAACTATTTTATTTATTACTACTGGTTTTAGGCCGAATATTGGAGGATTGGAAACTCATCTAGATGATCTTTGTAATTATTTAATAAAGCGTAATTATCGAGTTTATGTAATTGCTCCTCAACCTACAATAACAAAAGTATTAGGTGAAAGAATCGAAAGAAAAAGTAATTTAGAAATCCATAGAGTTTATTTGTTTGGTCACTTATTTTATAAACTGGAATCTTATCCTCAGCTTAAGTTTCTTTATTTTGCACCGATGTTACTGATTTACTCCTTATTTTTTATGCTTAAATATCATAAAAAAATTGATGTTATTCATGCGCATGGCATTATTAGTGCTTTCATTGTTAAGATACTTGTTAAGTTTTTTAAAAAAAGAACTATTATTAGTCTTCACACTATTTATAATGTAGATAAAAAACCTATACTTATTAAAATGTTAAAAACAATTTTAAACTCTTTTAATACTATATTAACTTTATCTAATAGGTCGAAAAAAGAATTAACTTATATAGGATTAGATAATAAAAAAATTAAAGTTTTCACACACTGGGTTAACCAAGAAGTATTTAAACCATTAGATAAAATCTGGTGTAAAAGAAAGCTCGGTTGGAATGATAAATTTATTGTACTTTTTGTTGGGCGTCTTGTGGAGATAAAAGGTGTTAGATTATTAATTGATATTGCCAAGGAGTTTAGTTGCGAAAAAAACGTATACTTTGTCTTTATCGGTGAAGGCCCTCTGGTAAAAGATATGTTAAGATCCAATTTTTATAAAAATGTAATTTATTTAGGGAATGTCGGCGAAAAACATTTAGCTATCTGTTATAACGCCGCAGATCTTGTAGTTGTTCCCTCGATATATGATGAACCTTTTGGTAGGGTTCTCCCTGAAGCTCTCTCTTGTGGTACACCTGTCATAGCTACTAACAGAAGCGGAATTTCTGAAATCTTAGAGCCATCTGTTAGTGTGCTTGTTGAGCCGGATGTTGATAAAATTAAAAGTCAAATTATATATTTCTTTAAAAATCGGAATGAATTATTACAAATGAGTAAAAACTGTAGGAAATTTGCAGAGATGTTATTTAGTGAACGTAATGCAAAAATAATTGAAGAAAGCTACAAAGGTGGATAAGTACACGAGACATAAAAATATTTCTGACATTAAGAAATCTCAAAAAGCCTTCTTTGATAGGAAGTATATAAAGTGGGCGTGGGAAAGTTACTGGTCAAGATTTTACAAAGATCGTTTTAATATTAGTGACTTTGAAATAGCAAAAATGTTTAATAGACTTGAATTAAGGAATTCCTCTTCAGTTTTGGATATAGGCTGCGGTGATCAACCTCTCACTTGCATCTACGCGTTTAATATATCTTGCTTTTCTGTTGGTGTAGATCTATCAGTGAGAGGTTTAAAACGCGCTAAAAAAAATGCATCCAGATCGAATTTTTCCGGCTCATTTCATATTGTTGTTGCGGATGTAAACCATTTACCGTTTAATAGTGAATGTTTTGATGCAGTCATTCATTCAATGGTCTTGGAACACGTAGATAATCCTGAAGCTAGTTTATCTGAGGCATCAAGGATTCTAAAAAACGGGGGTAAGATTTTCCTTTATACTGTTAATAGGAGGTATCCCTTTCGTAAGATTTATGAAATGTTATTACCAGGGTATTTTAGAGCTATGGGTCATTCAAAAAATCGGTATTATAGTATCTATGAGATTAAAAGTTATTTTGTAAAAAATGGTTTGCAGATTGAAGGAGAAGCATATATTTTTGTTTTTATAAGTGCTATTTTTGACCTTATAATACTTCCAAAATTTAGTCAGCTATTAATAAGAAAGCCTTGGACCCAAATATATCAGAAAGTTTTTCTACGTTTTCTCAGAGTAATAGCTTTTTTAGACAATCCGCTGAAAAAGCTTGGATTAAGTAGCTGTGTTATTGTCATCGGGAGAAAGTAATTTATTTGTTGCAAAATATAAATGATTAATTTTTATACTCTGATTCAAAATTTGATTTCGGCTATGGTTTTAGCGTATTCAGGGGTGGGATCATATATGATTTCAACCGAAAACATTATAGAAAGGGAATTTTTAAATCACCCTGATTTATAATTTGAAGAAAGTGAAATAGTAACTTGAGAATATTAATTATTGATCTTTCTGTTTACCCTCTTTTTGCTAGCTTTGTGAGTGGTGGAGACCGGCACATGCTTGAGGTATGCAAGCGGCTCAGAGATTATAATTATGATAGTACTTTATTAACAAGTGAAACTGGAGCTGAAATTGTTAAGTGGTATGGCATTAGTATGAAAACCCATATAGTCTCAGTCCCTTTTGAAAAAATTTTATGTAAGACCATTATCGGGCTTGCCATACTCTATCTTATCCGTATGGTAAAGTCACTCTTCTCATTTTTCTCATTCGGGTTACGTGAAAATTTTCACATAATATGCACGTTCTCCCACTTCTTAGTCAATATTTTACCTGCCGTAATGATTTCTAGAAGATTTCCATTTTCTAAATTAATTGTTTACATTCACCACTTAGAACCCAAACCTTTGGAAAGAAATAAATATCATCCCTTTCTACCAAGTCTTCTTACCTGGATCTCCCAAAATGTCAGTCTTATGTTAATAAAGAAAAATGCTAATCTTGTTTTCATAAACCCCCGTGACAAGAAACAGGTATCAAGGTTAGGAGTATCGATGGAGAGAATTAGGATTATGCAGCAAGGCATAGATATTAAAAGAATCCGTCGAGTTAATAAAGAAGAGAAGAAATATGATGCATGTTTTCTCGGAAGATTATCGCCATTTAAGGCTTTTGATTTGATCGATATTTGGAAGATTGTATGTCGGAGCTATCCTAATGCACAATTACTAATCATCGGAACTGAGTTAGAAAAATATGTCTCACAGTTAAGAAAAAAGATTGAAATAGAAGGGCTTAAGAAAAACATTAAATTGCTTGGGGTATTGCCTGAGGATGAGAAGTATGCTTTTCTTAAGACATGCAAGATCTTTATTTTCCCGAGTTATGAGGAGGGTTGGGGTATTGCGGTATGCGAAGCTATGGCCTGTGGATTGCCTGTGGTGGCTTATGATTTGCCGGCTTATAAGGTCTTTAGAGATGCAATAATCAAAATTCCAGTAGGCAACAAAAAAGCTTTCTCGGGAGCGGTATTAAATCTTCTTTCAGACGAGAAACTGCGAGCTGGAATAGGCGAAAAAGCAAAAAAGATAGCAGAACAATATGATTGGGAGGTTACAGCGGAAAGGGAGTTAAACCTAATTAAATTGGGTGTAGAAGCAGGCGGAGTTTTTAGTTGAGAAAAATCAAGTTTTTGACATCATGTTGCGGAGAGACTATTGTATTGAATATTCGAAAAGAAAGAATCTAGAAATGTTAGAAAAGAAAGTATTAATGAGGGCGTTTGTTCAGAATCTAGGTGTATTCTCCTTTTTTCTAGGCATATCTTTCATCACGTTTCGGAAGGTAATCACTTCCCCTGGTGTTATCACTATGGAGGGCGAATGGAATATCCCGCCATTCTCGATTCAATTTAAGCAACTGTTCGAAGAGGACCTCTACGTTTGGGGCGGTACAATGGGCTCTTTCGGAAGCGAGCATTTCTCGTCAGGGCTTTACTATAAGCTATTTCTTTACTCTCTATCCCTGCTCGGCATGGATGGTGAAGCTATCTCTAAATTTGTCAGCATATTTGCGATGGTTTTAGCTGGATATTCCATGTTTTATCTATGCAGACAAATGAAAGTCACGATTTCCTCATCAATTATAGCAGGGGTCTTCTACATGATGACACCTGATATTTTCAACAAATTCGCAGTAGGTCATCTTGGTATGGTATTAACCTACGCATTGCTGCCTTTAGTCCTCGCTTTTTTCGCATGCTCTCTTGAAGGAAGTCATAAATTTAAGTGTCTTCTACTAACTTGCATACTGTCAGCTATTGCAAGTATGCGGATTACAAATTATTTTGTCATATCAATAATGCTCTTACTATTCTGTTTTATCTATAGCGGTTTAGCTAAGAGAAATAAAGATTACTTCTTAAAGAGCATGAGAAACACATTCATCATATTATTTGCTCCGTTTTTAATTCAAGCTTACTGGACTGTTCCCTTTATTGTAGATATATTCCAAAGCAAGGGAGCGCAAATAATATCAGCTCAGTTAGGATATATTCCTATGAGATTTTTTATCTCAGAAGGATATGAGCCTAATGAAGTCCTACGATTTATAGGTACACACCTTGGCTATTTTACCCTCGTAGTTAGGGATGCGCCTATATGGCAACTTTTAAGTTTTATTCCAGTAATTTTTGCTTTTTCTATTCTTTTATTTTCCAAGAAGGATTGTAGAATTATTTTTTTTGCTACTTTAACAGTTTTGGGTGTTACTTTAGTTTCAGCGACAAAGGGAATACTTGGATCTTTATGGTTCTTAATATTAGAATCTATTCCATTCTTACAGATCTTTAGAAGCGTCGAAAAGTGGTATCCTCTACAAAGTTTAGGGCTAGCTGTTCTCTTAGGATTATCATCTGAAACATTCAAACATTACCTCTATAAATTAATTAAGCGTGTAGTTTTAATAAGAAATCATAATAGAATTGCTACTTTAAAACCTGATGGCAAAATTAAGATTATTTCATTACTTATCATATTCTTAATTTTCATAAGTAGCATTTCTACTTATGCTTATCCATTTTTTACTGGCAACTTTGGTGGTAGAATGCAAACATATGAATTCGGAGAAAAATATGAACAGTTATTACATTGGCTTTCCACCGAACCCGACGATTTCAGAGTTTTTACATTACCTGCACCCTATCCCACGTTATATAATGACGCAAAATATAGCCCAACTCCCGGCTATGACATGATGTCCAGATATATAGGCAGAGATTTTATATATTACGGGAAGGTAAATTCTCCGCCATTTGAAAGGTTTTTAATTAAAACATTGTATGAAAATCGAACAGAATACTTGGCTGAACTTCTTAACTTAGCAGCCGTTAAATATATTATTCTAGACCTAAATAAACGCACAACAGCAACAGACCATGGATGGGCGCTAGAATTTCCCGAAATGGAGTTTACTAATAAAAAAATTATCAATACTATAAAACAGCAGAAAGACTTAACGCAACTTAGCTTAATAGATTCTATACAAATTTTTGTTAATAAAAGATTCCAAGGCCATACCTTTCCTATTAGTCGTATTGGTTTATTCGCAGGGGATCTTGATGGTTTAATCAGCCTTAGTTATTTAGACGGATTAAAACTAGATGATTTAGGTTTAATTTTCGTGCAACAATTAACAAAAAATGATCTTATTACCCTTGCTAATCTTCCAAATGTTGCAGTTATAATTCAAGATGGCCATTTTTTTGATATAATTTTAGCTGCAGCATCAAAAAAATACCTTTTTTACCCTATTCACTATGTCTCAGAATTTTCTCCAGATGAAGGATGGAGTTTTACAGGTTGGATTTGGTATAAATGGCGTTACCAAGCACAATTAGAACATGTAGCTTTTACATTTGTCCCTTCTACTTTGCGTATTCCATTTTATGTAGAACAAAAAGGGGTCTATGAAGTTTACTCAAAACTTTACTTTGGTCCCGAAGCATCAAAAATTAAGTTTTACATCGATGATTTAAAAATTAAAGAAATTAGAACAAAAAGAATAGCTGACGCGGGTTTTAGATGGGCGCACGTAGGAGATGTCAATTTAAATTACGGCAATCATATACTTGCAATTGAAAGTGAAAAAGGAGAAAATGCTATTACGAATGTAGTTGTTGTTCCGAAAGAAGCCGTTGAGGAAGCAAAAAAATTAGTTACTGAAATAATGCTAAATAAGCAGATAATTTTATTTTCTGAAATGGGGTCGGTTCAAGATGATATTAAGTTAAAGAAATCTCTCTTCACCGCAAAATGGGATGATGAGAATGCGGAGTTTTGGACTATTTCATTCGGCGGATCTGAGGGAAAGCTTGGTGCTCCTGCAATAACAACTGAAACAGTAATAGTAAAAAAGGGAGATAAAGCATTTAAGTTTACAGTTCCTTCTGGTGGTAATTATACTTATGCGGCAATGGATCATACATACTCCCCATCTGAAGATTGGAGTGGTTACGATTTCCTTTCATTATGGTGGTATGGAAAAAACACAGGTGAACGGTTAACTATCCGAATTGAAGACTCGCTAGGCCAAGCTCAGGAATGGCGACTAATCGAAAACTGGTTTGGCTGGAAAGAACTTATTTTACCATTGAAAGAACCCGATGTTTTCTGGCATAATCCAGCAAACCTCTCTGATGTGGCAAAGATAAGGATCGCAAAGTATGAAGCCGGAAGTTGGTTTCTTGATGAAGGAGGAGTGGGTGTTACGGGGATAATGCTTTCAGAAGATTACGGAGTAAACACAAGCGAAGGGTTTGCTTTTTCTGTTAAGGAAATGCCGTTCAGCTATTCTCTATATATCCCAAAACAAGGTTTCTATAATCTGTACGTGAGATGCTTGAGTGAAATTCCATCTACTGTGAATGTCGAGGTCAACAACCACCATAAATTTACAATTCGATTAAATTCTACATCCAAATATGAATGGTACAAAATCGGAGAATTACATTTGTATGAAGGCCATTTTAAAATACAATTTAAACCTGATAAAAAAAATATTATATATTTAGATCAACTTACAATAATAGAATCATCGTTTAGACCCCAAACTTCTAAACCGGCAGACTTTAGAGCGCAAAAAATTAACCCAACAAACTACGTGATCTCTGCCAGAGCATCTGAACCTTTTTATGTATTCTTCTCTGAAAGATATAATCCTTCATGGAAAATTTATTTAAATAACGAAACTTACATAAAAAGTTATCCTGCGTATTCTTTTGGCAATATCTTTTTTATCAATAAAACAGGAACTTTCGACATGTATTTAAAATTTGATAAGCAACTATTATACGAATTTGGGTTTTACATGTCATTCGTATCATTTAGTGTTTTAACACTATTAATATCTATTCCAACTAATTTTTTTAAAAAAATTCTAAATCTTGTTAAGGGCAAAAGATGAAAATAGGAATCGTTGCGCCAGGAATATTACAGGATGTTGTTTATGGAACCAATAAACAATTACTCAGTACCATATTGCATCTTATGGAACATCTTCCCCATTCTGATATTATCATATTAACAGAACGAGGAAAATTTCCGATTTCAAACGACATCTTAAATGTTTTTCAAATAAAATATTTAAAAAAAGGATTATATAATGAAAAATTACAATCATTTATTGAAATCTCAAAAATAATTAAAAAAGAAAAATTTGATGTTATTTATGTCCGCAATTCTATATCATTCAGCATTATTTCAGCACTTTTAGAAAAATTAACAAACGTGCCTGTTATTCATCATATTGATACAATAAATTATCCAACATCAATTAATGAGTTTTTATCTGCTTTTATGTTGTTTAAAAAAATTAAAACACCAAATCTATTCGATAACAAGATTCATTCTTTTAAATTTATTCTTAAATGGAGTCTATCTAATGTAACTCAATTAGTAGTCACGTCTAAATATATTAAATGTATTTTACAAAAAATAACCCCTAATCTTCTTAACATAAAAATAATACCGCCAGGAATTTATATACCAAACTTAGTAACAGATATTTTTGCGTCCTCGAAATATACTCTGACCTATTTTGGAGCTTTGGCTATGTGGAGAGGTCCCCTAGATGTAATAACAGCTTTTTCACAGGTTGCTAAAGAAAAACATAATGTAAGATTAATGATAGCTTCTCCGCGGGATGACCCCGTTACTAAACATTATTGTGAAAGAATAATAAACAATTTGAACCTCAATTCAAAAATTATATGGAAAGGCTTTTGTAATGATATATATCGAGAAATTTTAATGCCTTCGACTACTATCTGTTTACCTTTCCGAAGTTACGTTTTAGATCCACCTTTAACTATTCTGGAGGCTATGGCTACTGGTAAACCAGTAATTACTACGAAGCTGGGCGGAATTCAAGAATTTATCAAAGATGGTGAAACAGGCTTTCTTATAGACGTTATGGATATAAAGGCATTAGTCCAGAAGATCAGAATGACTTTGCTACACACCGAATCAGCTCAAGAAATTGGTAAAAGAGCGAGAGAACGAATCTTGGCAATGTGCAATTGGAACTTAGTCATTAAAGAAATGCTGAAAATAATTAAAGAAGTAGCAAGGGCTTAACTAATAGGTTGAAGACGATGGAGCCCTACTCCAAGGCTTATACCTCAATAAGCAAAGCAAAGAAATACATTGAAGAACGCGTCAGTCTTCGCGGCCTTGTGGTCATAGAAACAGAGGTTAAAGCGGTAAGTCAACTTATGGAAAAAGTCAATTCTAAAGAGGTGGTCGTCGAATTAGGGATAGGGAGTGGTGCATTTGGATTTAATTTAATGAACAACAAATCCGTGAATAATTATATCGGCCTTGACTCTTCTTTGGCTATGTTAAGCATGGCTAAAAAAAATTTAAATATGGTTTTTAGAAGCTTGAAGCCGAATGTGGATCTAGTATTAGGTGATGCTAGGTATTTGCCGTTTAAACAAGCTTCCTTTAATGGTGTAATCAGTATACGGCTAATTTCTCATCTATCAAACAAATACGTGGTCTTTAAAGAAGTGAGTAGAGTATTAAATTCAAGAGGCTTCATGGTCTTCGACTATTATGATAGTGAAAGCTTACTAGCGCTTATAGGGGCTCAAAAGGAAAAGCGTGGAGATTTTACTAATCTCAAAGAACTACAAGGTTGTATAAATGACGCCGAATTGTCTATACGAGGATCCGCAAGCGCTTTCCTATTAGGTCTTACACTTTACGACAAAATTCCAGAAATATTACTCAAGCCCCTAAAATTATTTGACAGTCTCTTTTCGCAGCTTCCATTTTTAAGAAGATACGCCACAAGAAAGTTCGTTTTGATAACAAAAAACATTGATGTTCCAGCCCCTCAAACACTAAAAACTTCATAAAGATGACTGGTATAAATCATGCAAAGATTGTTAGTGCCGAGTGTGAGATACGCATTAAATCTTAAGATTTTCAGGTAATGTAAAGAACAGATTTTCTCTGAATGGTGAGCGGCTTTGAGGATAGGGGTTTTTGAATCTGCATATTTGACACCAAGACCTAACTCACCGTCGTACATGGTTCTTTTAAAAAACCAAGTGGAATGGTTTGCAAAACTAGGAAACGAAGTGACAGTGTTAGCTGAAGGAAAAACATCCGTAGAAAATGGAGGTCTCTATACAATATCCTCTTTGACAGGTGTAATAACACCTTTTAGCCGAACCTTTTTAGATCGCAAAGAAATATCTTATTTTTCTGGAGTGTTTTCTCCTGAAATAATTTCCAAAGCTGCCAGAATTTTAAGAAAGCTAAATTTGGATGTGATTTATACATGTGGTACATCGTTTTCAGCTGTATTCGCCGCATTGCTAGGCAGGTTAACAGGTATCCCGACTGTTCATTATGTCTTTGAATATACAGAACCCTGGATGTGGTGGAAGGGAGACAGTGAAACTCTAAAGGGTTATAAAATACCCCTGACATACAAGATTAACCAATTCATCAATACGTTGCCCAGAGAGTTATTCAGAAGAGAAATTCTACAGAAATGGGGATTGAAAAATGTCACAAAGATAATAGCCTCATCAAACTATGTAAAGAGGCTCATTCAAAAATTTATTCCCGTAGGAAACAATATATACGTAGTTTACCCGCATGTGGATTTGCCGACCTTAACTTGGGAAGCAAGAAATCACGAATGCTTAATTACGTACTTGGGGCATCTGTGGCAAGGAAGAGGTGTACTCGACCTAGTCTTGGCATTCTCTAAAATTATTGATCGGTACCCGCAAGCAAAGTTGGTAATCGCATCTACTAACATCCATGGACTAACAGAACACTACCTCAATAAGCTTATTCGAAAATTTAAGCTGGAGTCTCGCTTGATAAGAATAGGCAAAGTAAATGATGTGTACCACGAATTAATGTTACCGTCCACCGTCATCGCTTTACCGTACCGTGACACGCCTTCAATAAAGCTCATTGAAGCCATGGCGGCAGGAAAACCAGTGGTTACAACAAGAATAAAATGGACTTCTGAACTTATATCCGACGGAGAAAATGGCTTTCTTGCAGGAGTGGGTGATATTGAAGAAATAGCGAATAAACTTGAGATAATACTTGAGAATCCTAAAACAGCAGATGAGGTAGGTAAAAAAGCCAGAGAAACTATTAAGAAAATGTGTGCATCCGAGAAAAATGTTAGAAGAATCTTAGACATCATAAAAAGAGAAGTAACTTTGCCAACCTAAATTGACTATTAATTGGAGGGAAACGTTATCAAGGTATGCTTGTTAGCTAACAACCCTGTAGCCGATACAGGCTATGGTATTGATAGATACTGTTTTGAGTTGAGCGAAAGGGTAAGAAGATACTTCAACTTAACTATCTTGAGCCAAGGCACTCTATCAAATATTCTGTATTGGGGCGTAAAAGAAATAATCCTCCCCATAAAAACTATACCTGTCAGAGCAGATGTCTATCATGCAGCTTCACCCCAACTTGCTAAAGCCGCTTTACTGTTCCATAAATTCCCTCTAGTTACGACCTTCCATGACTTGATCCCGATTAAAGAATCGTTAACAAGTTTTTATCAGAAAAAGTTGAATTTTAGTGCTTCAGTTCGGTTTCAGTATTTGAGAATATGCTCGCGTATAGCCGTTAGAAGTGACATATTAATTGCTCCGTTTGAAGTAACTCGACGAGACCTTATCTCGACTCTAGGCGTGAATCCCAATAAAATTAGGATTATCTCCTATGGAGTAAATACTAACCGTTTTAGACCTCTAAAATTAAGCAATAATATGCTTAAAAAAAAGGAAGGAAAAAAAATCGTTCTCTTTGTGGGAGGTTTTTCCACGGCAAAAGGCACAGATGTATTAATGGAAGCATTTAAAACCGTCGTGGAGAAGTTTTCGAAAGTTGAACTCTGGATCTGCGGGAAATGGTTCTTTTTTGATGGTATTAAATTAGCAAAAAACTTAGGCATTCTTGAGCATATACGATTCTTAGGGCACATCCCAGAAGATAAACTTCCCATCTACTACAATTTAGCCGATGTAGTAGTCATGCCCTCCAAAATAGGATTTTGCCTACCTATACTGGAAGGAATGGCCTGTAAGAAAGCGATCATAACGAGCGACACTCCTGACATAAAAGAAATAGTAGGTGATTCTGTCATTACCGTTTTCCCGAATGATGTAGACAAATTAGCTGAACTGATATGTTATGTCCTAACAGACGAGGCGTTAAGAGAAGAGTTAGCCTATAAGGCTTATCAAAAAGCAAACTGTTTATCTTGGGATAATATAGCTAAAAAAACGATGGATGTTTATCTAGAACTGGTGAATAACGAATGAGAAGCCATTATCAAGTGACTTGTAGAATATGTCGTGATAAGAACTTAACAATGTTCTTAGATCTGGGATTTACTCCTCCGGCAGATGCTTTCTTGTCCCCAGATAGGTTGAATAGACCAGAAACATGGTATCCTTTAAAAGTCCTTATCTGTAACAATTGTTCTTTGGTTCAACTTAATTACGTAGTTTCACCAAGAATATTATTCCAAAAAGATTACCCGTATGAGTCGTCTATTACCAAAACTGGTAGAGAACACTTCCACTCCTTAGCAAAAACAGCATACTCGAAATTCAGTCTTTCTTCGGGAGATTTAGTTATCGACATTGGGAGTAACGTTGGTGTGCTACTACAAGGTTTCAAGAACCAAGGAGCCAATGTATTAGGTATTGATCCAGCTCCTAACATTTGCGAGATAGCCAGAAGAAATGGTATCGAAACTATAAACGACTTTTTTAACGAAAAAGTTGCAAGTGAAATTGTAAAGACCAGAGGAAAAGCAAAAATCATAACCGGAACAAATGTTGTCGCTCATATAGATGATCTTCATTCCTTAGCAAGGGCGGTAGATATATTGCTAGATAAAGAGGGAGTATTCATCATTGAGGCCCCTTACTTAGTCGATTTGATAGAAAAACTAGAATATGACACCATATACCATGAACATCTATCCTATTTATCTATTAAACCTTTGAACGTACTGTTTCATAAGTTTAGAATGGAAATATTCGATGTCGAAAAAATAAGTATTCATGGAGGTTCACTACGTTATTTCGTAACAAGAAAAAATACTTATCCTGTTTCTAAAAATGTTCATAAATTCCTTAAAAACGAGAAAAAGTTTTACGAAAGAGACACTTTAATAAATTTTGCGAGAAATGTTGAACGTAACCGAGAAGAACTTACATGGATGTTAAAGTCACTAAAACATGAAGGTAAATGTATTGCTGGGTTAAGCGCGCCAGCAAAAGGAATGACACTGCTTAATTACTGTAAAATAGGTCCAGATACGATAGATTTTATCACCGAAAAATCAACTTTAAAAATAGGAAAATATACGCCAGGAACCCATATACCAATTGTACCAGATTCGGAATTAATTAAAAGAATGCCAAACTACGTATTGCTATTAGCGTGGAATTTTGCTGATGAAATAATGAACAACTTGAAGGATTATGAGGATGCGGGAGGTAAATTCATTATTCCTATTCCTAGACCTCGTATTGTTAACTGAGTTAAACTATTACGCGTATGGGCTGGAAAAAATGAAAGTACTCAAAAGAAATCCTGTATTTGAAGATGAAAGAGGTAAGATAATTGATATCTTAGAAAATGAGCCAATAGAATATGTTACATTCATATTGTCAAAAAAAGGAACTGTTCGCGGAAATCATTATCATAAGAAATCGATTCAATATACTTACGTCCTTAAAGGCAAACTCAAACTTTTAACGCAAATGCCAGGAAGAAAAATTAAAACTAAAATCGTAAAATCTGAAGACCTGATTTTCACACCCCCCACGGAGAGACATGCGCTAATCGCTTTGGAAGACTCGGAACTTCTCATCCTAACGAAGGGGCTTCGTGGGGGACGATATTATGAAAAAGACACTTACAGGCTTGGCGCGTCGGAGTCACTGGTTGAAGGAAGAGTGTAAGATGAAGATTCCAGTATACAAACCGTTATTGGGCGAAGAAGAAATTGAATACGTTGTTTCCGCTATTTCCCGCGGAGAAATTTCAGGCCTTTATGGAGAATATATAGGCAAATTTGAAGAAGAATTCTCGCATTACGTGGGATGCTCTTACGGTATTGCTGTAAGCAGCGGAACCGCCGCGTTACATCTAGCGTTAGCCTCACTCGGAATCAAACAAAAAGATGAAATTGTAGTTTCATCTTTCACTAATATGGCTACATTTTTTGCTGTTCTCTATCAATATGCTAAACCTCTCCCCATCGACATAGAACCTGACACTTGGAATATTAACTCAGCTTTAATTGAAGAAAAAATCAGCGAACGCACTAAGGCCATTTTAGTTGCACACATTTACGGTCATCCTGTCGATATGGATCCTGTTCTTAAGATCGCTAAAAAATATGGATTATATGTTATCGAGGACTGTGCTGAAGCACACGGAGCTACGTATAAAGGGAAAAAAGTGGGCTCCTTAGGTGATGTGGGTTGCTTTAGTTTTTACGCAAATAAAATAATCACTACTGGAGAAGGAGGCATGTTAACTACAAACAACTCTGAAATAGCAGATAAAGCTCGTACCCTTAAAAGCCTAGCTTTTGGAGCAAATAATAAATTTATGCATCAAGATATTGGCTTTAATTATAGGATGACAAATATACAAGCTGCTATTGGCTGTGCTCAGCTAAAAAAAATAGATAAAATAATTGAGAAAAAACGTCACATTGCCCACTATTATACCGAAAATCTTAAAGATGTTCTAGGTCTACAACTTCCTGTCGAAAAATCTTACGCTAAAAATGTCTATTGGATGTACCATGTGGTGGTCCATAGTGAAAACTTTGGTTTTACGAGAGATTTACTAATGGAAAAACTAAAAGACCACGGTATAGAAACACGTGAGGCATTCATTCCTTACAATCTGCAAAAAATTTTTATTCAGAAAGGTTGGGTCAAAGGTAATGAGTGTCCAGTTGCTAACTATATCGCAAGAAACGGATTCTATTTACCGAGTAGCCCCCTACTCAAAGAAAAAGAGCTTAAATATATTGTAAATAAGATTAAAGATATTAAAAAAGATCATTAATGGTCAAAAGAGTCCCAGTAAATTATTAATCTAGTTGAAGACGAAAAATTGAACCAATTAACAATAAACTAAAACGGTAGGAAAAATAATTGATGATCGTTAATAATATTGAGGGAGAAAAAGTCTTAGTTACAGGTGGTGCCGGCTTTATAGGTTCAGCATTAACAAGAGAATTATTGAAAAAAGGAGCAAATGTAATTGTTTATGATAATTTTCTCTATGGTGATAAGTCTAACCTAAGTGAAATACATGAATCGATACAGATCATAAATGCTGATATATTAAGCTGGAAAATATATGACACGATAAAGAAACATAAAGTAAAATATGTCTTTCACTTAGCAGCGGAACCCTTTATACCATACTGTTATGACAATCCTGAAAAATTTTTCGACGTGAACGTAAAGGGCACCATGAATGTTCTTATGGCTTGTAAGACGTTAGATGTCGAACGTATTGTACATTTCTCTAGCTCTGAAGTTTACGGAACTGCCCAATACGTACCTATGGACGAGAAACACCCAACACTACCTTTGTCAACTTATGCTGTCAGTAAGCTTGCTGCCGATAGACTCTGTTTCGTTTTCCATTACGAGCATAACATTCCCGTCATAATCCTTCGGCCTTTCAACTGTTATGGACCTAGAGAAACTCAGCCTTATGTCATACCCGAAATCGTTTCCCAACTGTCAAGAGGAAACGTTGTTAAGCTTGGAAACGTAAATGCAAAGAGAGATTTCACGTATGTCGAAGATATAGCAAAAGGTGCCGTGAATGTAATGGAAGCAGAGATTCCTGATGGAGAGATAATTAACCTAGGTTCAAACAAAACTTACTCTATCAAAGAAATCGCTTATCTAGTAGGAAATCTGATTGGTTATGATGATATCAAAATAGAGATTGAAAACTTGAGGTTAAGGCCACGAGATGTTACTCTGCTACAATGCGATTACTCAAAGGCAAAAACCTATATTAACTGGGAACCTGAGGTTGACATTCGAGAGGGGCTCAAGCGTACTATAGAATGGTACATAGAAAATGGAAAACATTGGACTTGGGAAAGACTCGTATAGGTACTTCGAGATGAATGATATTTTTCAGTCTTACGGAAATTTTTATGACATAATTTACTTGGACAAAAACTACGAGAAAGAATGTGACTTCTTAGAGGAAATTTTTAAGCGCTATTCAAATCCAATGCCAAAAACAATACTTGATGCAGGATGCGGAACAGGAAATCATGCTATTTTGTTAGCGAAAAGAGGCTACAAAGTAACTGGGATAGATTTATCGGAAAAAATGATTAAAATCGCTAAAGAAAAGGCAAACAAAAATCATGTTGAAATAAATTTTAATGTGATGGATTTACGTGAATTAAAATTGAATAAAAAATTCGATGCTTGCATTTGCATGTTTTCTGTTCTCAACTATGTGATTGCAGGTGATGAACTTTTAGGCGTTCTGCTTAAAATTAAAAGGCACCTTAAAACTGGCTCTCTGTTTATTTTCGATTTCTGGTATGGCCCTGCAGTTTTAATTATTCGCCCTACTTCAAGAGTGAAAATTGTGGAAAAAGATGGTATAAAAGTAATTCGTTTTGCTGACCCGCAGTTAGATACGTTTCATCACATTTGCGAGGTAGAATACTATTTTGTAGTCATTAAGGAGAATCTTATAATATATGACGGAAAAGAAAAACATGTAGTCAGATTTTATTTTCCAGAGGAAATAAATCATTATTTAAAAGAGACAGGTTTTCAGCTTCTAAAATTTTGTGAATTTCTTAATTTGAATGTCGAGCCAAGTGAAAGAACTTGGCATGTGACCGCTATTGCTAAAGTTCTTCCTTAAATTCTTTAACAGTTTTCTAAATAAATAAGGAAATAATGACCTTAATGCATGTATTCCTTTTAACTTATCATCAGCAATCTCCTCATCAATTTTATATAAAGCACTATTAACATATCAACCAACCAGTATGAGTTTAACGTTAGTATGTGAAAGAAAATTGTGTCGGGTGCTAGTATGCTTCATTGGTATGGATGGCTGCGGTAAAACAACTCACGCAGTAAACTTATTCGAAAAAATGCAATCTAATGGATTGGATTGTAAATATATCCATCACACCTATAGCCTATTAAATTATATACCTTCCAATCTACGAACCCGTCTACAAAACCATTTCTCCTACATGACAGGGCAGGATACTTTATGTAAATCCCCAGTTAAAAGTTCTCTGAAATTGAAGATTATTATGATCCTTTTATCTTTTGTTGCATTTATACAAGCTCTTATCGGCTACATAATAGAATGTAGACCTCACAGACATGATCTTCTTCTCATATACGATAGGTACTTTTACGACCACATAGTCAACTATATGAGTGTCTGTCCCGAATGGTTAATAAAATGTTATCTGCATTTAATTCCGACGCCTGACATGACCTTTTTACTCGACGTTTCCCCCAATACAGCATATTGGCGGAAAAAAGAAGCCTCCATAGATTTTTACGTGAAATACCGACAATCATATTTAAGTCTCATAAAAAAACTAGACCCTCGGAAGCTTATCGTAATTGGTACAAACTCGGATATTAATAAAGTAAACTCCATAATTCTCAATTACGTAACGAAACTTATAAGTAAATATAAGTAATAAATAAGTAAATATATCAGTTAAAAATCTAACTTAAACAAAATAGGTGAAATCTCGCCTGCCAAAAAATATAGAGAGCTTTGAAAAATCCAATAAGCTTCTCTCCTTAATTTTATATTTTGTTGACGACGAATATCGAAAATATAATCCTGATATATTAGAAAAATCAGAAAATATTAAGAAACAAAGATTCAACGTGAACGAAGCGCTTCAAGTGGCTAGAGAAAATAAGTTATCTTACTATTTTTCTAAACGGATAGCAGAAGATAGACCAGAACTAGTTACCGAACTTATTCGGGCTGAGATAAGATTGGGTGAAAAAAATATAGCTAAAGCTAAGGTTACCGTCGAATTTCTACGTTCATCATTTGCGGCAGAAGGTATTGATTTTCTACTTATAAAAACGTTTAAAGGTTTACCTTACAGCACTTTTGACATAGACATCTTGTTGCGAGAAGCTACTTTTGGCGAGGCGATGCGTAATATGGAAAATAAAGGAGCTTTAAAAACAGATGGACGTTTTCTGAATATACTCTTAAAGTTGCGTTTAGCATTCCCAGGTTATCGACCAAAA
This sequence comes from Candidatus Hecatella orcuttiae, assembly GCF_002009985.1. Classification (NCBI taxonomy): domain Archaea; kingdom Thermoproteati; phylum Candidatus Bathyarchaeota; class Bathyarchaeia (SeqCode); order Candidatus Hecatellales; family Candidatus Hecatellaceae; genus Candidatus Hecatella; species Candidatus Hecatella orcuttiae. The sequence goes on along the minus strand of NZ_MTLX02000005.1, from coordinate 1,151,205 downwards.
AATTTGTTGGATATAGATATGTATAAAGGATTATTGTGGTGGTTACCTGTTTTAGATGAAGAGTTTATGTGGAAAAGACCTCGCCTGATAGAGTTTCACGGTATTGACTGTCTGATTCCAAGCCGTGAAGCAGACCTTTTATCCATACTTGCCAGCTCTTTCTTCACGGATAGAAAAATTAACCTTCTTGACTTTATATATATCAATTCTCTGTTGAAAAATGGTGTAGATTTCGGTATTTTAAGGGAGGAAACAGAAAAATACGGATGGAATAAAGAATTTTTTTTAGTAATGTCACTGTTGCGCGAAATCAAAAATCTGCTTTATCACGGTTTATCCCCTCAAAACATCATCCAGTTTCCATATACTATTCCCCTAGGGGTTTTAGTTAAGGCGCTTCCAAAAACTATAAACGTTAAAGTATCTATGGAACCTTTAAGTCTTCCATTCACCTTAGCTAATGTCGTATTTCATTCCTTTATTGGTGAATTATATAAAAATTTAAGACAAAGAGTTTTTTAACAGGGTAACCAAATAACTTTCCCTCTTAATTGGTGGTTAAGACCTACGGTGAAAATCAGCTAATGACCGAAGACTCGACTTTGCTTAGGGCAGCTAGAGGAACAGGGATCTTAATGTTTGAGAGTACTATCACCACGTTGATCGGTGGCTTCTTCTTCGTGTTCATGGCTAGAGTTATCACACATGAGGAAATGGGCATCTACGGGGCAGTTATGCTGGTTTCCTCTATCGTCGGTATCGTTGGCCGTCTTGGTTTGGAGACAGCAGCTTCCCGTTTTATTCCATATTTTTACGGCAATCGAGATTATAGCAACGTGTTTCAAACTTTCAAACATATACTTATGATTTCACTGATATTGGCGTTAGGATTAGGTTTATTTTTCTTTTTTATCTCGGATATTCTATCTAACATTCTATTTGGTACACCTCAATATTTTTATATATTGCAAATAGCTTCAGTAACGATTCTTTTAAGCATTATAGCGACGATTTTCTTAGGATTCATACAGGGGCTTCGAAATTTTACAATTTTAGCAGTTGCTAAGCTTCTATCTCAAATAGTCAGAATTAGCTTCTCGGTTTGGCTTCTCCTACTGGGTTTAGGTGTGGCCGCTATTTTTTTAGGTTACATATTTTTTCCATTAGTAACAATATTAATTGCTCTACCTTTTATCGTAAAAGGTCTCTTAAGGATAAGAAGATTTAATTCTCTTAACAATTCACCTCCCCTGACCTTGAAGTCGCTTTTGGTTTTTTCTCTTCCGATGATGGGTTATTTTCTAGCTAACTCTGTGTCCAACTCAATTGACAGCTTTGTGGTGCTTGCTTTTTTAGATGTTAAAGCTTTAGGCATCTATACAGTTGCTATAACTGCCTCAACATTTGTTACAGCAATTTTTGCAACCCCCATACTCGCAACCTTAATACCCAGCTTAAGTGAAATAGATGGACGAACTGGTGCAGCGAAAGTTTCCAGCACTTTAACTGCAATCTGTCGTTATATCGCTTTATTCTTCTTGCCGATTGCACTCGGTCTGGCTGTTTTATCGCCTACAGCAATATACGTTTTAGCCGGTAAGGCGTATAGCGAGGCTGCCATGCTTCTCACGATACTTTGCTTAGGTATAGCAACCTACGGCATCTCCGTAGCTCTGATATCTGCGCTGATCGCTTTAGGTAAAACGGTGAAGGTTATGTTAATATTTACTTTCAGCATAATCGTCGAATTCTTTGTCTCTATAGGTCTCATACCCGTATTGGGCATGCCTGGGGCAGCTTTAGGCCGCTCCGTAATGTACGGAGTTATGTTGTTTTTATTTTATCGAGCAAGTTCCGAGGTTCTGGCAGCATCTTTAGATTGGAAAACAATGGGTAAAGGTCTTTTCTCCTCCCTCATCATGGCTTCGGCATTATATCCTGTTGCTCTTTTTACAGACTTTCACATAATATTCTTACCGTTTTATTTAATCTTCGCCCTCATAATTTATATACTTGCTCTTTCCGTGATGAAAGTTCTAAACCTTCAAGATGTTCAGTTTATCTGTAAGCTGATACCAGGTGGAAAATACATGTTCAGCAAGATTGAAGCAGCACTCAAAGGTTCCGGCATAGCTTCTAAGATTATAAGGAAAATTTTAAACATGGATTCCGCATATTCAGTAAAAACATCTGATTAAAGTGCTAAGAAATCCTTGAAGTTAGTTGTATTAGCCTGCGCTGTCTTTCAACACTGAGGTTGCTCATGGTTAAGCATCTGCTTTGCTGTACTCTTCGCAGCTTCAATGTGTTGAGATTATCTATCGTAAATATTCTATTTTCTTTTCCTATTAACTATGGATAACATCAAGACTATGAAACAGCTAGTCGCCGAGATGGAATACGCCGTAAACATGAAGTTCATGTTTTCATAGTATATCCTCCCCTCATTTTCACCCTTAACCTCAAACACGTTCGTGAGATCCATGTAGGGTTTTGGTGGGCGACCGTTAAATCTCCAACCCCCGTCAAAAGGCTGAGCAAAAATAAGATATTTGCCTGTGATGCCCCAGACTCTGTATTCCGCCGGCGATACCTTTTCAAATTTAACAGGCTTAGCCTCCACTTGCCTAAACGAATGATCTAAAAGTTGGTTCCAATTCTGAAAACTAGGCTCGTCATCGACTGTATAAAACTTATGTGTCTCATGTAGGTTCTCAAAAAGTGTTAAATGCGAATTATCTATAACCACAGCTAAGTCTTTTTGCTTGTATAGGAAATCATAATCCTTGTAATCAACTTCCTTCACTAAGATAATATACTTTACATTTAATGGCGCCATGAGCTCCCCAAAATTCGTGAGCTGGTCTCGTTTATTTAACAGAAAATGTATATATCGTTGGTCGAGCTCCGTTGATTGCGTTTCTATAGGGCCCACTTCTATGTTTTTTCCCCGAATGATAGGTTTATCAAAAAAGATGTCCGCTGGATTCCCTACGATCCTTCCCACCCAAGTTAACCACATATACTGGTGCCAAGGTAAAAATAGAACCTTAAAATCTTCTTCTTGAGCCTTAAAATACTCGTTAACCTCATACCACTCCTCCGGATAATCGACCACTTTTAAGTTATTTCCCAAACCAAAAAGCATATTGGCGGAATAAATGAAGGGTGCAGCTAAAACTAGAAATATCAGCAATATGCCCAAAGCCTTCTTAACCTGTAAAGAATTTTCCTTACGCCCAAGGCTTCTACGTTTTAGAGCACTCGCCAATTCCCCAACCCCTAAACCGCCAAGAAACGAGTACGCCAAAGCTAGTAGAACAACAAATTTATGCGAGTCTCTGAATGCTTTTAAAAAGAAGAAATTTTCAAACAAAAAAAGAAAGAATTTCGAAAAATAAGCAGTAGAGATACCTGTAGCTAATATAAGCGACACTATAGCAACTATCGCAAAACTTTTAGCCTCATCCTCTGTCTCCCTCCTCGACATGAAACCATAAACTGACAAAAATAACAAAAAAAAGTACACCAAAAACCACCCGGGGAGCATATCGGAGATATAGACATAACCTTCAGGCGGCCTCCAAAAACCGTGAAGGGTGGCAAGGCTAAAGAATAAGTTTGGACCCACACCCCACATCTTGGCTGTGAAGACTAGGAGGTCCTCATAGCTCACTAGGCTGAGACTTGTTTCCTTTACCCCCAAAGCCGCCGGACCCAGCCAATAAAAATTAACTCCAAGGAACATGACAGCTACTATACCCGTCCACTTTAGGAGATGAGTGATCTCGGTTCTCTTCCTTATCGCCCTGAAGGCTAAAATGGCGAAAATAAGAAATAGAGTTAAAAGTAGAATTTCAGCACTGAACATTCCCACAAGAGTTAGTAATATTACCAACCGGGTAGCTGTATGGAAACTGGTCTGCTTAAGGAAGTCTATTCCTGCCTTAGCTGCTAGAGGCATAATGGCGTAAGCCATCAAGATCAGCAAGTGACCAACCATAAACCTGACAAAAACGAAGGGATTTAAAGCGTAAAACAACCCAGCATAATACTTACCGGCTAAATTGTCTGTAGGGCATAGTCTATGCGCCGACAGCCCAGCCAATACAAAAATCAAAAAAAGCAAAGCTTTTTGAATAATCCATGTGGGAAAAATGTAGTTTAAAGCCTTAAGAATCATGATAAAAGGAAGCGTACCTCTTAGGGGAGTCGCAAAACCGTAAAAAAAGTGCTCAAATCTGATATGCCGCGCAAACTGCATGTCTAGCGTTAAAATATAGCCGGGTAAGAGCAGATCCCATAAAACTATCAGGCTTACACAAGAATACACTATCCACGGCAGGCCACGCCAAACGTATATTTTCCTGATATAATACTCCCAGGATTTAGACATCTTCAAATCGCTCTGATCGTTAAAGTGTATGTCCACAGCTAAAAAATCATACGGGATAAGGGAAGATAATGCCGGATCGATTTTTACAAAATTTAACCTTCTATTTATAAATAAAGCTTAACTATCTTACATGAAAACTACTGATATGTTGATGACGTGCATGAAACTTAAGTTAACCCTCTTTATGTTTCTTATGTTACTCTCAACCCCCTTGCTTCTTGGAATTTCAGTAGGTTTTGCGCAAACCCATGAACGATATGTGACTGTCACATTATATCCGATAGCGGATGTGAGTGTTATGGCTTCTTCTATAGATAAAAACTACGGCCCTGATGCGTGGCTTTATGTAGCGCGGCGTGTCAACGAACAAAACATCGTTTATCTGATGTTCAATCTATCCTCCATCCCAACAAGCAGAATAACGGAAGCCTCTCTCCAGTTGTATGCTCATTACGTGTTTGACGTCCATGAGGTTGGAGTTCATCAATCCTTCAACAATAGGTGGGAGGAGTCAACTCTAACCTACAGGCAGCACCTAACAATCAGCTATAACCCCGTCCCAACCGACACCGTTACAGTAACCAAACCAGACTGGTACGAATGGAAGGTCGCCGGCCCTGTAATAAGCGCCATCAACCTAGCGGACAAACGCCTAACACTCATCTTGAAAGAGCCGGACACGGTGTTGCATCCCAGTACCCATGCATACGTGCGGTTTGTTTCAAAAGACCACACCGGCGGAGGTATGCCTCCCTACTGGCCTAGGCTGGTTATAACCTATGAGAAGTCTCCCAGCACGGTTTCAATAACAGAGATTCCGGAGGAAATCACCTACGGAAACAGCATCACCGTTTCCGGAGTGCTAGAGCCTAAGCACTCCGATGCACCCGTATTCCTTACCTATGTGGCCCCGGACCTGACAGTCCGCGAACAGGCTGTCCAAGCTTTCAGAGGCGTTTTCACCGACACGTTTACTCCGGATAGGGTTGGCGTCTGGAGTGTAGCTGCTTCTTGGGAAGGAGATCCCCTCTATGCCGAGGCAGCAAGCGAACCTGTATTATTTACGGTGAAAAGGGCGTCCTCCATCCTAACTCTTGATATGTCGCCTGAAGCCGCGTTTTTCGGTGAACCCATAGAAATCACAGGTTCTCTGTCGCCTAGGCAGGAAAACGCAACCATAACGATAACCTACTCTTCACCAAACAACACGTCGACCAGCCGCACTGTAACAACAGCTCCTGACGGACGTTACAGGGACGTGTTCATACCTGACACCACAGGCGTTTGGTCCATAGCCTCCACGTGGGAAGGTAACGCAAATTATGAAGGCTCTCAAAGCATCCCTATTCAGGTTAAGGTTGAAAAACTCGTCTCCAAAATAACTTTAACACTCACTCAACATAGCTTACCAGTCAGCTTCCCGCTGACCGTTCATGGGACCTCAAACCTTCCAAACACACCGCTCACAATAACCTACATGCACTCCGAGAGTACAGTGCAACACTCGGTTCTCACAGACTCGGAGGGCTATTTCAACGACACCTTCACACCCTTGATGGTGGGTGAATGGCGGGTTGAAGCTGGTTTCAAAGGCGACGACCATCGCGCCCCAGCTACCAGTATTCCGGTAACCTTTACGGTTAAAGAAATACCCACATTAACCCTACACGTGACTCCATCAACGGCGACGCCAAGCCTTGAAGTAACCATAGGCGGAACATTAGACTGGAAAGGCACAAGCGCGCCCATAACGCTGGAGTACGCCTTCATAGGAAACAGCGAAAAAATAGAGTACACACCGATAACGACGGTGAACACCACGCTCGCAGGCGAATACACCTACCTATGGGCGGCGCCAAACCGAACAGGCACCTACAGCCTCCGCGCCATCGCCTTCGCCGACAACCCTGAGCAAGCCATATACTCCAACGAAGCCCTACTGACGGTAACCACCCAGCCTCCAGCCACATCCCTAACTTTGACCATATCCTCCAAAACAGTAGAACTCGGAGAGGAAACCAAGGTATACGGCAGCATCCAACCACCAAAGGAAGGCGTAGAAATTACCCTAAGCTACACCAACACCCAAGGCCAAACAATCCAGAGCACCGTCACAACAGCACCAGACGGCTCCTTCACAGACAGCCAAACCTTCACCAACCCGGACACTTGGATGCTTCAAGCATCCATCAAAGGCACCGGCATCACGACGTCCCCCCTCCTGTTTACCGTAACAGAGCCAGAAACCCCCCTCACTCCGGAAGAGGTCCCCCCAAAGTCCAAGGTAACCTTAAGCCCTCTAGCATCTCTAGCAGTTGGAATAATCCTGGGACTGACGGTTGCCAGCATAGGCCTCACCGTCTACCAGCGTAGAGGAGCAACAACCTCAACTCCGCCGCCAACACCCGCTGACATCCAAACGCTTCCCCCGGAACAGATTGCAGAAAAACTCAGAAAAACCCCGGCCACTGCCATAGCTGAAATCCTAGACCGAACAGCACCGGAAAAAGCCGTAGAAACTTTAAGAGTCCTAGCCGACGAAGACCCAAAGAAAGCGGGAAACACTCTGAGAGAAATAGCGAGAAAAAACCCGGAAAAAGCAGTGACCATACTGAAGGAGTTGGCCGGAAAAATAAAAATGGAAATAGAAGAATAGCAAAACCGACAAACAAGCCTAAAGGGCCCCTTTTTGAGGCTTCCTCCGCCATAACATCCATAGCGTAGTTTTAACCCTCATCTGGCTTCCACAAAATAAAAATGAATTGCGCATAAACCTAAAACATTCTCCGCTTAATCTTCCTCCAAATGACAACTGCCAACGGTTTGTCGCTTTTCCGCGCAAACTCTACAACCCTCAAAGCGACGCCGATGACCAAAAAATAATACGCGTAAACCGCTGTATCTTCCGCTGAAAACTCCCATGGAGGCTCGAAAGCCAAGATAACCGCGGAAACCCCCAGCAACACCAGCGCCGCCCCTATAGGGTATCTGGCATCAAGGCTGAGGAACAAAGCCACTAGAAAGTAGGCTAGAAACAATACCCCAACAACGTCAACAGCCAACAGTTATCCCACAGCTCAATAAAAATCATTCCATCCGCATATACTCTGTCCTAACGCCGTCGGCCTCCGAGTACCTCAAGTCTCCCAAGCTTTGCGTCCCGTTTCTTTCATGTATTTCTCATGCTCCTCTATTACCTTGTCCAGCCTTCCATCTTCAGAAGCCTTTTCAAGGTCCTCGTAGCTTGTCACATCGATGATGTCCGGCTCACCGTAGTGGTACCATTTCATCTCGTTTTCAAGCGGCCTGGTGATCCGGGAGGGGTGCCAGTGGCGGTGGTACCATTCTATGTGCTGCCATATCTCCTTGATCGCCATGCCGCGAAGGATTAGCTTCTCAGACTCCCCTCCGTAGGGGCATCTGTAAAAGTTTCTCACCTCGCAGCTTTTATCCTTGGCATATCCCAGCTCCTCGTAGAACCTCAGCTCCACCTGCCGCATTTTATCCTCCCTTACAATTTCAGGTTTGTTGATGTGTTTATACAATTCTAAGGTTGTCCAAGCCGGTTTTTCACTTTTCATTTCCTTCTCGATTTTCCTTCTAAACTGCTCCTGCCTTTCCACCTCCTTCCTCAGCTCCATAGCCCTTGTAACAGTGCAATCCCAACACCAAGAGCCTCCATACGAGTTGAAGTCTCCCTTGAAACCTTCCACGTCGAAGCCTTCCAAGCTGATGTTTCTCTTTAAACATACCAGGGTGAACCGTTGAACCTTCTCTTCATAGTTTTTGCTTTCGTCAAGAAATTCTACGTCTTCATCACCAAGTCCAAAATCTTCTTCATACCTCAGCTCTTTTTCCATCTTTTCAGGCCAAGGCCTATCCAGGAAGTAGTCAGCATATTTAACCATCAGACTTAAAAGTTCTTCAAACCTCTCCACCTTCCCCTCGCATATCTCCCAAAGCCCCGCCAAGGCTTTTCGAGGTATCTTCACTCTGCCTTTGAGGCTTTTCTCAGCCTTTTCAACCTGGACTTCTCCCTCAGCCATCCCTCCAACAGCCTCCCGAGGATCTTATTCCTCACCTCCAAGGCTTCCCGTTCCCTCATCCTCGACACAACCAAGGGGGCAACAGGCCTGAAAACCGTCTTGGGCACCTTCACCCCCCTGCTGCTTTTAAGCCTCTTGAGCAGGCTTTCAACGTTAACCATCAACGCCTCCTCCCCCTCAAGCTTAATACGCTGCCTCCTGGTAACAGCCAACTCGCCCAGGATAGCCTGAAGCATCCGGTCCAAGGTGGCGATGTAGCCGCCCCAGAGGGCAGACCTGTCGGAAACACCCACCTTAGCCTCATAGTTTTCCGCCCTAGCAATGCGAATCAAGTACATGGCCGCCCTCTCAGCCATTATCCTATCCGCCACCCCTTCGAGGCCGTAGTCCTCCACCAGCCTCTCCACCGTGGAGGAGAAGGTTTCCTTCTCATACCCACACTCACCCCCAGGCTGAAACCTACCACACGTGGCATTCACAACACAGCGGTCGCAGAGCATAAACCCCAACCGGTAGAGCCCATGCTTCAAAGCACTCAAACCCGACCCCGCCCCCTCCCAACTCTACCCCGGCCTCTCCTCGCAACCTTAGCCTTAACCACCCCCACCAACTCCAACCGCACATAATCCCCCTCAACCACCCCCACCAACTCCCTGATACGCTTAGGAATGGTCACCTTCCCATCCCTCAAAACCCTCCCCACAAACAACTCCCCCAACACAGCCTCACCAAATCTCACAAAAAATAACAAAAAACAACCAAATTTAAACATTACCCAAAACCAAAAAAATCCAAAATAAAAACAACTTTTAAATAAAGAACCCCCCAATCTAAAAACAACACAAAAACTCAGCCAAAACGTCTTCCCAAACTCTCCGCGTGGTTAAAATGATCCTAGTCACAGGCGGAGGCGGATTCATAGGCTCCCATGCCGCCGAACACTACATCCGACAGCAAGATGTAGTGGTGGTCTTAGACAACCTCTCAAGGAACAACCTACTAGTCGGAAGTACAGGTAACCAGCCGTATAACTGGAACTATTTGAAAACAAACTACCCTAACATCAAACTGGTAAAAGGAGACCTCGCAGACCAGAAAGTTTACGTTTCCAACATATCCAAAGCCAAAGCCAAACTGGGCTGGAAACCTAAGGTAGGCCCCAAAGAAGGCGTTACCCGCCTTATAAAATGGGTTGACGAAAACAAGCTCCTTTTCAAACAAAGATAAAAAAATATCTAGGATTGAGACATCCGGAAAGCTGGTCGGACGGCATGAAAAGCAGAGGCATAGAAAAGGTTCTGGTGACAGGGGGCGCGGGCTTCATAGGCTCCCACACCACCGACCTCCTAGCTGAGCGCGGCTACCAAATTACCATCCTCGACAACCTTGAACCCCAAGTTCACCGAGGAAAAAAACCCAGCTACCTAAATAAGGAAGCGAAATTTCTCCAAGGCGACGTGGGGAACAGAGAAACCCTAAAGCCCCTGGTCAAAGAAGCGGATGCAGTAATCCATCTAGCCTCGGCAGTGGGGATAGGCCAGTCCATGTACCAGATAGAAAAATACGTAGACTCCAACACCAAGAGCACAGCCACACTGTTAGACGTCCTAGTCAACGAGGAGCATGAAGTGAAGAAGGTCGTCGTAGCAAGCTCCATGAGCATCTACGGGGAGGGAGAATACTTCTGCGAAAGATGCGAATCAAAAGCCCATCCAGGCCTGCGCAGCGAAAGCCAGTTGAAGAAGAGCCTGTGGGAACACCCATGCCCCGCCTGCGGCTCGCCTTTAAAACCCATACCCACCCCCGAAGATAAGCCTCTCATGCCAGCCTCCATCTACGCCATGTCCAAGAGACATCAAGAGGAAATGTGCCTCCTGATAGGTAAAACCTACGGAATCTCCACCATCGCCCTCCGATACTTCAACGTCTATGGTTCAAGGCAGTCCCTTTCAAACCCCTACACAGGATGCGCCGCCATCTTCACAAGCCGCATCCTCAACAACAGGGAACCCTACATATTCGAAGACGGAAACCAAACCCGGGACTTCATCCACGTAAGAGATGTAGCTGAAGCCAACCTGAAAGCCTTGGAAACCAGCCGCGCCGACCATCAAGCAGTCAACATCGGCTCAGGTCAACCCCGAACTATTTACGAACTGGCGGAGAACCTGATCACCGCAACCGGCTCCCATCTTATCCCAAAAATTTCCAACACCTACCGGAAAGGCGATATCCGCCACTGCTACGCGAATGTAACCCGCGCAAAAGAACTACTGGATTTTACAGCAAAAGTAAGCTTGACAGAGGGGTTGAAAGAACTAATACAGTGGGCTTCCCAAAACAGGTGGGGCGCGGTGGACCTCTTCGACAAGGCCTACGGCGAACTCAAAGAAAAAGGTTTAGCATGAAACATCCGGGCATACAGTAGATCACAGCGCAACGAGCAAGATGACTCGAATAAAAGTCCACGACAAGCAACACCAAAAATCAAGATAACTAAAGTCGATTCCTCATCAAAAAGTGGCGGGCCCGAGGGGATTCGAACCCCTGACCCCCGGCTTCCCCCGAGCTTGTTACGCATAGAGGGCCGATGCGCTTTATGGGGGGCTTTCTATCCAGCTGCGCCACGGGCCCTTCTAAAAAATTATGTTTCCTCTGCTTATATCTTTTGAACTTTAGACTCCAAAAAACGAAGCTTAAAGACTGTATTCACTCAAGCTAGTTTTGCCGGTTGGGAGACCGAAGACAGAAAACAGTCCGGCCTCGTTGAACTTTTTCGGCGAATCTAGATCTGGCTGCGGATTATACTATCATGGTCACGTAGGGCGGTGGAAAGGCTGATGTCTGCCTCGGCTCAGGGGAGGTTTCCTCCTTCTTAATCGTAGCTTTAAATTTTCTGCGGCATTTATCACATTGGAAGGTGCCGTAGGTTATCTTCGTTCTCTTCACTTTCCCAAGGGTAACCGTCCACGTCTTTATAGGCTCCTTTATTTCCAAACCACAACTTGCGCATCTCACCATAGCTCCTACCCCGAAGCTGGCTGCTCTAAGCACGCATTAGAAAGTCTGGTTGAAAAAGTTTTCTACCGGCACTTAGGAGATGAGAGCTTATTCCCCGGTTTTTTCATCATATCTGACGGAAGGCCTTCTGACGGTTTTTCTTCCCATAAGCTTTTTAATTCTGCCAGATACGAGGTCGAAAATCTGAGGCAGCTCCCAGCCGCTTTCTGTGAAGGCAAAAGCTCTCTTATCAGTCTTTATCTTCACCTTCACCTCATATCGGCGCCTTTGCCTGTTTTCCCCAGAAGCTGAAGTTTTGATGGTGGACCGAGCCTCCATAATCCTCGGATAACTCCGGCTCAGTAAACTTACCGTTCTGATAAACTTAGTTTTAGCCGCTTCCGCCTCGAAAGGGTCCTCTGGAAGTCCGATGATGTAGAGGGGGATATCCTGAGTAGCCGCCGGTTCAGCCACAAGGTTTACGACATCTCTATAGGTAATGATCCCCTGAGGTTCATCCCAAAGCGTGACCATGACGTAGGTGAAGTTTTGGTTCAGAAGTTTTTCCATGAGGGAGGAAAGGCTCTCATCCAACCCACAGACCGCCATCTGGGAGCTGGCAAGTTCCTTCACAGGCATCTTCAGCCGTTTCTGTTTCTCCATGACCCACGCCCCCATCTCAGTAGCCTTAACCGGGTAAAGGCTGGAAACAATATCGCTGGAAGTAAGCATTCCCACAAGCTTACCGTTCTCCAAAACTGGAAGATGATCTATCTGCATCTTAACCATGAGGCTTCGAGCCTTGGCAATGGGGTCCTCAGCCTTCACGGTCACAGGCCTATCGGTCATAACAGCTTTAGCCTTAAGCTTCCAAGCTCCAGCTTGGTGCATCTGGCGGATGATGGTCTGAGCTGTAACTTGACCTAAAATTTCTCCCCGCTCCATGACAGGTAAGACCCTAATCCTGTGTTGAGACATCATTTTCGCAGCCTTAGCCACCGTATCTTTCCGGGAAAGCCTAGGGACGATCTTTACCAAGCTTTTCACCTTCATGTTCGGCGCATATATGGCGGTGATGATATCCCTAGTAGTAATTAAACCCACTTTCCCTTCTGAGACTACTAAAGCCTCATAGGATTTCATTTTCTTGAGAAAACCCACCACCCGGGTGAGAGGGTCCGTAGAAGAAACCAGCAAAGGTTCAGTTCTGAGATCATCTACACTCATGTGCATGATGCTTTCTTTCATACAGCTTACTCTCCACCTTTACCTAAGCAGCCGCCTCTTCTAAAGTTTCTCCGAACTTTTCAAGAAAACTAATATACTTCTGCACCCATAATGCTACACTTCACTCGAAACATGTAAAAGCCCCTAGGAGAAGCCCTATGGCCAAATTTAAGCTAGCGATATCCGACCCTAAAACAGGAAAATCCAACTCAGTAGAGCTGGAAGGAGCCAAAGCCGTCCCTCTGTTGGGGAGACGGCTGGGGGAAGAACTAGACGGCTCAGTAGTAGGGCTTAGCGGCGTTAAACTGCGGATCACCGGAGGAACCGACAAAGACGGCTTCCCCCTAAGAGAAGACGTTCACGGCGGAGTCAAGGCGAAAGTGATTTTAAGCGGAGGAACGGGATTTAAGCCCAAAAGGGAAGGGGAGAGAAGGAGAAAGACCATCAGAGGTAATATGATAACCGAGGACACGGCGCAAATAAATTTAAAGATAATAGAGTCGAAAGAAGCGCCATCTCCTACTCAGCGAGCTTAAAGTAACAAACAGCCGCTGGTAGCCCTAGAGGCGAAAGTTTTAAACGGAACCTTTCCGAACACCTCCGTCAGAAGGGCAAGGTTCTCAGCTATGTTCCAACTTACCGGATAACTTTCACCGTGAAAGAGCCTTTTAGAAGCTCGAAGGCGAACAATTTGCTGGAAGAACTGTAGCCGGTTTTTTATAATAAAAAATGGCATAAGAGTTAAAAAGCTAACTCTTTCACTATTCATATAGAGAAATGTCGGTTCGGAGGAATAAAGCTGTGACAACAGTTTTGTTAACAGGTGGAGGATTCATAGGTTCCCAGGTAGTCAGAGCTCTGGTTGAACGGGGAGATAAGGTTGTAGTCTACGATGTAGCCCCGGACATGCGAAGATTCGCTGGGCTTAAGGAAGACAGCCTGAAAATCGTGAGAGGAGACCTATTAGACCTCGCTTACATAATCTCCACTCTAAGAGAAAACAAGGTTGAAAAAATAGTTCACACGGCGGCCATTGGTTGGAGAGCTGGAACCCATCTACAGCCGATGAGGACCATAAACGTTAACGTGATAGGCTCAGCGAATATATTTGAAGCTGCGAGGCTCACAGGAATTAAAAGGGTGGTAAACTTCAGTTCTTACTGGGTTTATGGAAAAACTCAATATGAGCCTGTAGATGAAGACCATCCGTGCAACCCCCTTGAAGGTGTCTACAACGTGACAAAATACTTGGCTGAAAGGTGGGGCGCTCTATATTATGCCCTCTACGGGTTAGATGTGATATCCATCCGACCCTCAGCAGTCTACGGTCCAGGGCAGCCGCCCGGCGAAGAACCTCTATCGATCTTGGTAAACGCAATCCACGGTATCCCAACTAAGCTGCCTAGGGGACGGGATCTAAGGTTCGACCCGGTATGTGTTTTTGACGTTGTTCAAGGAGTTTTAAAGGCTCTTGACGTTGAACCGGATAAGCTTGAACACAGAGTTTTCAACATTGCTTTGGGTAAACCCCATACTGTGGGTGAAGTTGCGGAGATAATCAAGAAGCTCATACCGGACGCCGTCATAGAAATTGGGCCGGGATTGGTTCCTGAATGGGATTGCGCAACTGGGCATATAAGTATCGAAAGAGCCCGTCGAGAACTGGGATACGAGCCAAAATACCAGCCTACCGAAGGGTTTAAACTCTGTATAGAGTACGAAAAGAAGGGCAAGCCTTGAAGCTCCCTTCAAATTTTTTCTTCACCATAAATTGAAGGTGCCAGTATGGTTGTCTACAAGAAAACAGCCTATAGGCCTCTTGGCGAAAAAAGTGTTCTTATCGAATTTGGAGACGAGCCAAGTCTCCTCTTAAACTTTCGTGTCGTAGCTTTCAATTTAGCCATAAAGGAAAGCGACATACCTGGAATTGTAGAAGTTAACCCTGTTATCAGGTCTCTAGCTGTTATCTACGACCCAAAGGTAATAAGCAGAGAAAAACTTGTTAAAGAGTTAAAAAAAGTAGAATCGGAAATGAAAGAGCTTAAAGAACTGCCTTCAAGGCTTATCAAATGGCCTTTCTGGTACGATGACCCTTACACCCGGGAATGCGCGAAAGCTCACTGGGACAATTGGCCTCATGATTATGGGGGAGGGTGCGAAACAAACATAGAGTTTTTGGCGAAATACAACGGAATGACCGTCGATGAACTGATAAAGAAGCATTCAGGTACTGATTGGTGGGTTGTGGCTGTAGGTTTCACGCCGGGTTTCTGGACGGCGGCTCCTCTAGATCCAAGTGTGAGAATCGTTGGGCCGAAATACAAGATTCCGAGAACATGGACTCCTCCCAATGCAGGCGCCATAGGTACAGCTGGAATATTTTTCTGCATGTACTCCATCCGGGGGGCGGGAGGCATCCCCCTGATCGGTATATCTCCTTGGAATACCTATGAACCTGAACAGAAAAACAGGATCTTCAAAGATTCCCCTGTCTTCATCAAAGTAGGCGATCGTGTGAGGTTTATTCCCATAGGTGAAGATGAGTACCGGGAAATAAGGAGAAAAGTTGAGGAAGGAACCTGTGACTATGAGGCTAACATCAAATCTGAAACCTTTAACGTAAAAGAATATCTGGAGAAGTATGGAGGGAAAATTTGATGCTTGAAATCCTCGACGGGGGGATTCAAACAACCATTCAAGATTGTGGACGAGCTGGGTACCAAGCTATAGGTATTCCCCCCTCTGGAGCCTTCGACAATTTCGCCTTCAGAATTGGAAACCTACTTGTAGGAAACGATACTGGAGGCCCGCTGCTCGGTAGAAAACCAGGCGACGCTGGAATAGAGATTATGTCGGCTAGATTCAAAGTTAGGGCGCTAAAAGACATGGTCATAAGCATAACTGGCGCAGATTTAACTCCCATATTAAACAATGAATTCGTACCTATGTGGAAAGCTATAACCTTTAGGAAAGGGGAGATTCTATCCTTCAATTTTCCGAGGAGTGGTTGCAGAGCTTACCTCTGTGTCGCAGGAGGGATAAATGTCCCGCAATACTTTGGGAGTAGGTCTACTTACGTTCGGGGGAGAATTGGAGGCCTAGGGGGAAGACCCCTGAAAAGCGGCGATATAATAGAAGTAGGTGAACCCAAAAGACCCCTCAAGGAGCTTGAAGGAAGAGAATTTAAGAAAAGAGAGATTCCAGTCTACCCTCATCGGCAGGAAATCCGGGTAATACTCGGGCCTCAAGATTATCTGTTTACGGAGGAAAGCATAGACCTCTTTCTTAAAACAGAATGGGAAGTTTCACTCAAAGCTGACAGGGTTGGCTATAGGTACGTTGGGCCGAAGCTAGATTTCAAACCTGTACCTGAATACCTACAAAAAGTTGTAGGTAAAGATCCTTCTAATATCGTTGACGACCCAACGATTCCCGGTAGTCTTCAATGGTGTTCCACACAACTGATATGCTTGGTTGTTGACGCGATAACATTGGGAGGATTCGCTAAACCAGCGACGGTTGTTGGTATTGACATTTCAAAACTCGGGCAATCCTTTGCTGGAGATGTGCATAGATTTGTACCCGTTTCAGTAGACGAAGCCTTAAAAGCGACGGAAGAGGTTGAGGAAAAAATAAGCGAAGATTATGTTGTCGTCAGATGAAAAGTTACAATCCGATTAGCTGAGTTCCGTGAACGATTTGTCTAATGCGTCGATTAACATGTCCGCGTGTTCTACCGTCAGTGTTAACGGTGGCTGAATTCTTAAAACGTTTTTCTTTAATCCGCCTACGCCTATCAGTATACCGCGCTTAACCATTGCGCTTTTAATCTTCGAAGCCTCCTCTGTTGCTGGCGTTTTCTTTTTCCTATCTTTTACAAGTTCCACTCCTATCATCAGACCAAGTCCCCGTACATCCCCTATTAACGCATGTTTTTCTTTCAGGGAATGCAGTCCTTGGAGGATATGACTTCCTACTTTCTCAGCGTTTTCTGGAAGTTTCTCTTCAGCTAAAACCTCAAGAGCGGCAATGCCTGCTGCGCAAACAACCGGGTGACCGCTAAATGTATGTGTATGGTCCCCGGCAGTCCATGCTGCGGCAACTTTCTCCTTTGCAACGACTGCGCTAAGCGGCATACCTCCGCCGACCCCCTTCCCGACAACCATTATGTCTGGTGTAACTTCGTAATGTTCGCAGGCGAACATTTTCCCCACCCGTCCGCAGCCGGACTGGATTTCATCTAGAATCAACAGTATTCCATATTCGTCGCAGATTTTTCTAACAGCTGTCAAGTATTCTTTTGGAGGAACTATTATTCCCCCTTCTCCGAGCACTGTTTCCATGATGAAGGCTGCAACCTGTTTGGTTGTTTTAAGCTCAATCACCTCTTCAATGAACTTAGCGCACCATAGGCCGCAGTCTGGATATTCCAAAACACACCTATAACAGTAGGGTGCAGGCGCATAGATCACGCCGGGAACATTCGCAAAGGCTCCCTGATTCACTTTATATTTTGACTGCCCGGTAAGTGTTAGCGCTAAAGCTGTTCTGCCATGGAAAGAATGCTCTAAGGATATTATTTGAAGCCCAGCTTTACCGTTGACTACCGCATATTTTTTAGCTAGTTTTACAGCGCCCTCCACGGCTTCAGCGCCTCCTCCTGCAAAAAAGCATTTAGTTAAACCTTTAGGCGAGACCTGTACCAGTTTCTCGGCAAGTGTAATCATGGGAACATTATGGTAGAGAAACGCCACATGGAGCATTTTTGCGGCTTGCTCTTGGATCGCCTTAACAACCTTCGGATGGCATTGACCCACGTTGTTAACTGCAACGCCTGAAAAGCAATCAAGATACGTTCGGCCTTCAATGTCTTGGAGGATAACGTTTTTTCCTTCTACAAAAACTATGGTGTCCCCCGGCGGGTAACATTGTTGCACGTAAGTTTTATACTTGTTGAGAATTTCTTCCGTTTTACTCAGATTTCATCACCTTTAGCGTACTTTCTCTCGATAAGTCGAATGTTAATTTAAGTGTTTCGATAGTCAGGAGTGTTCTAATCTTGGAGGAACAAACCTGCAGAAAGAGCCGGCTTCACGCCAAAACAGCTTTTCCCGTGCCAACTAAGAACACGGCCTCAGCTAAAGGAAGTTTTACCGATTCTCCGGCTGGTAGCTGGTAAACTTTCTCCCCTAAGGTTAGAGGTTTTGAGTGTAAAATTTTTATTTTGACATTTTCTCCCTTCAACACTAGGGAATCGGTCAAAGGCTTGAAGCTGGGTAGGCTGTTTGCGTCTACTTCTGCTACTTTTAAACCTGTTTTTCCATGGAGGGTGGTGGGCATTCGGATGAGGCGGTGGATATCCGTGGTAACAACCGTGTCTACGGCTGCGGTTGCATCGTCAACAGCTTTTGCCAAGAGTTCCTCCCATACCTTCTTCTTTAAAGGCAACGGTTCAGTCTCGGTTTCTGAGTGAAGCCATTCGAGAAGTTTATCTCTTTGTTCAGAGATAATTGCCACGATGCTTTTTCTCAGGCCGTTTTCTAAGAGTTGACTTTCTCTTTTTTGGAACATGGTATAGAGCGTCCGGGCTAGTCGGCCTTCCCACCCCTTCTCGGATAGAAGAGGCTTCGGCATCCTATTTTTTTCCGGATATTGGAGTTTCAGTCCTGTGGCTGTCACGTAGTCGATGATTTCCTTTCGCTCTTCTGAACCCAGCTTTTTCACCGTGTCTTCTTCCACATGAATGTGGTAGCCTCGGTGTCCGGAGAAGGCTATGGATATGCTCTGGCTGGGGAAGCCGAAGTCTTCTTCCAAAAAGGATAGAAGCTTTAAACATTCCTGTTTGGCGGCTTCTAGGCATAAGTCGCAAACCCAGCGGTCTACGTCGATTCTCCTACTCTCACATCTAGGGCAGTGTTCAGGCTCAAATCCCACATCCGTCTTTCCACAGTCTAAACATTTCCAAGCGTCATGGGTTTTTTTGCAAGGAGTTCGAAGGTCGTCGCAGTCTATGTCGAACACCAAGTCAGCTCCCAGCCATCCTTTCTCCTTCATTTTTTCTTCGTCTGGTTTCTCGTAGTAGGCTGAGGAGTAATAGACATCGGAGGGGGTTAAGTTTATCAAAAAATCGACCAGTTGATGGCGGCTTTCGAATCTTCGATGGCGAACCATGGACTTTTCTCTTCCAAAAAGGATGAACCCGAATTCTCTCTGCCCCAAAGCCTTGGGAGGCTTGATTTTATCGGAGTTTTTCGAATAATATTCTCTAAATTTTTCCCGGAGGAAACTTATGGTTCGGCTTTCCGTCTTAACTCATCTCGATGGGATGGGTGCGCAGTCAGACTTAAAGTTTCCTAGCGGCTGATGAGAGGGAAAAAGTCACCCACCAACACCGTAACTTAATCCGCGGCTAGGTAGGCCTTAACTGTTTTCCTCAGCCTTTCCTCAGCTTTTTCAATTTTTTTCAGACGGAGCATCAACCTTTTTTTAAGCTCGACAAGCTTTGCTTCTTGAGATTTGAGCATTCTTTTAATTTCTTCTGGGTTCGAACTCCCCAAGGTGGAAAGGCGTTTGGGGAAAAGCTTCGGGTTGACAAGTTTCGTGAAAAGGTTTTCAGAAATTTCTATCTTTTTCCCCAGAATTTCCTTCGACAGCTTCGCTAAAGCCTTAGGATTTAGGTCAGTCAACTTAAGTCCTTTGTTCACCGTTTCCTTCACCAGCCTGCCAACCAGCATGTGCGCTTGCCTGAAGGATAAGCCTGTTTCCTTAACGAGACCCTCAGCCAAGTTCACGGCTGAAGCATGGCTTTCCATCGCCACTTCCCGCATTCGCTTTCTATTCACTTTGAGACTGCGGACAATGCCGGTTAAAACTTCTAGAGCGGATTCAGCCTCTCTTAGGCAAAGCCAAAGGGGAGCCTTGGTTTCTTGAAGGTCTCGGCTGTAGCCGGTGGGTACTCCCTTTACTGTTGCCAGCATGTTGGTCAAAGTGCCCAGGGTTAAGCCGGCCTTGGCTTTTATCAGCTCTAGGCTGCAAGGGTTTTTCTTGTGAGGCATAACGCTGGAAGGGGATGCGTAGGCGTCATGCAGTTCCAGATAGTTAAATTCGCTGCTGGACCAGATGACAAAGTCTTCAGCGATTCTGCTCAAATTAACCATCAAGAGAGCTACCGCTCCCGCAGCTTCTTGGGCGAAGTCCCTAGAGCTCACAGCGTCGATGGAGTTTTCCACGATGCCGTCGAAGCCGAGAAGCTCAGCTGTCCTAAGCCTGTTGAGGTTGAAGGTGGACCCTCCGATGGCTGAAGCGCCCAAGGGGCTTAAGTTTACCCTCCGATAGCAGTCTTCAATCCTTTCGAAGTCTCGGAGCAGAACATCTCCATAAGCTAGAAGATAATGGGAAAAAAGCCCTATCTGAGCATGTTGAGTATGCGTGTAGAGGACCATCAAGGTGTCGAGGTTAGCCTTGGCGCAGATTTGCAGCTCCCTAACTAGGCTGAGGAGGGCTGAAGACAGGCTGTTTAGTTTAGACCGCAGTTTCATCCGAACGTCCAAAGCTACCTGGTCGTTCCTCGACCTGCCGGTGTGAAGCTTTCCTCCCACTTCGTAGCCTAGCTCTCTGAGAACTTGGGCCTCCAAGAATTCGTGAACATCCTCGTAGTTCATGTCCAGTTTGAGTTTTCCCGCTCTTTTTAAGTTTCGAATGTTCTCCAAAGCGGCTAGGATCTTTTTCAGGTCCTCCTTTTTGATGATGCCTTGCTCGTAGAGCATGATGTTGTGGGCTTGAGTGCCGTCGATGTCTTCTTCAAAGATTTCTTCATCCACGTCGATGGAGGAAAGGAAGCCGGCGGCTTTCTTTTCCAAGCGCTTATTCAGTCTAGACCTGTAGATACCTGTGTCCAAACCTGATACACTACCCATCTTGAAGGATTTTCTTAAATATAAAACGTTCATAGAAAAGATGGAAAACTGAACCTAGAAGTGCAAAGAATAAGGGCTGAATAGCTGTCTTTGAGGCTTCACCGAGAAAGCCGAAGGCGTTTAAGTTTTATTCTATAATATTGGAGGGGGTTTTTGATCCGGGAGCATATTTCATCCTTGTTCACGCACAGCCGGTGGGTTTGCATGTTGGCGCAGTTGAGAGGCTTATACTTGGTCCTTCCCCCCGTCAGTCCAGCTATATGCTCTACCTGATATTGGGTCAGTCTTTCATCAAAGTCTGTGACTGCGGTGTAAAGCCTAGCCACTTCCTGAGCTTCCATGCCTGTGCTGAGAAGAAACGCCGTTAAAGTAAACCTCCCTGCGTGAGGCACGTTCTTTCCCCCCAAAACGGCTGTGTAAAGCTCAGCCATACAAGGAGGGAAAGCCCTACTGTCTGTGGCTCCTAGGACCTCTTCCGAGGGGAGAGTCTTCTTCAGGCTTTTAAGTTCATCTTCCAGTTTACCTACTGCCTCTTTCAGGGATGGAGGCAACTCTGGGCGAGGGGTTTTCTCTATTCTTTCTTGAATGTGGGATCTTATCTCCTCCTCCAGCAGCCGGACGACCTCGGCTTTGTTTAGGTAAATCTCGCCGTATTCCATTTTTCTGTTGGTTAATTTCCATTTGTCCTCTCCCCTGAATCTGATGGCGTTTTTCAGGTAGTTGACGAAATGTAGCTTAAAATAGGGGACGGAGCTTGGTTCCCTGACTTCGGATATTTTCCATTTGAAAGTTTTCCTAGCAATCCAGAGGACTTTTTTCAGCTCCTCTTCTCTCAGGCGGGCGGAAGCCAGTTTCGCCTCTTGCAAGGTAAATCTTTGCTGAAAGTAGGCGTCGCCGACTTCTTTAATCATGATCAAAGATAGAGGAAAAGATAAGAGCTCGTCATCCCAGTGCGGGGAAACTTCGTAGGGGAGGCCTCTTACGCTTTTGGCAGACCTCAGGATCCTTTCAGCCGCTTTCCTGATCACCGTGTTATAGTCAGGGCTGGATACTTCCTCCAAACTGAACCCAAGTCTACCTACGTATTCTGCAGCTTCCCTCGTGAAGGGATATTTGGCGTGGTCAAGTTTTGTTAAGGGACAGCTTTCCTCCGTTTCGCTGCTTTGAGGGAAAGCGGTTTCCATTTATTCCAGCCGGGGTGCCAGATAATAGGTTAGCTTTCCTTGAAGGGGTAGTTCGAAATCTATCTTGACAGGTTTATCCGTGGAGAACTCCACAGACACTACTTTTGAGGAGGCTGCCCCTGCCTTCACCATGTCTTGAAGAAAGCTTACTCCGTAGAGGGCTTTCGCCTCTCCCTTAACTTGAAAATCCAAGACAGCTTGGTTCGCTCTTTCGAACTCCACCACCACGTTTCCAGTTTCACTCAGCCCGGTGAGAACCAGCTTTTCTTCATCGGCTTCGATTTTAACTTGGTCGCTGACGTTGGATATGTCAGTGATGGCGTCGTTTAGGCAGTCTGCATCCATCTTAATCTGAGCGTCGAAGGTAAGCTTAGGGGTCGGAACCTCGGAGACGGAGGGCTGGAGGAGGGGAAGCGAAAACCGGCGCTTGTACTTTCCTGTTAGCTTCATGTTCAGATGGTTGGTTTGAGGGTCTAGGGTGAGCTCCAAGGTTTCCCCCGCTTCCACTCTCCTCATTAACTTCAACATGTCACCTATGTCCAAACAGAGCTTCGAAGGCTCCGTGCACTCGTATTCCTGAAAGGACTCTTTAGGGTACTCGAAGTCCACCATGGCCACGTGGCTGGGGTCCATAGCCCTCAAAGCCAACCCCTCAGGTTTAACGTCGAAGCTGGCTTCCTCCACCAGCGTAGAGATGGCCGCCATCAGATTCTTCCAAGCCCTAGAATCGGAGATAACTAGCCTGAACATGGTTTCCCGCCGCTAAATGTACTATGATTCAACACTTAAACTTTAAGTTTTCACCGGCCTCAACAAGCTTCGCCTACGCTTTAAGGGAAGGCCGCCGCCGGGATTTGAACCCGGCCTCCAGGCTCCACAGGCCTGCACCACCCACATTCGAGTGTCTGTACGCTACCCGGCTACGTTACGGCGGCCAGCATGCTCTCTGACGGAATGCTCCTTCCACTGGATTTTAAGCAACCATGAAATTGGCACGGCAAAGGCTTAAATGTTTTTCTTCTAGGGTTCTGTGTGGGAGGCTGGGAAGAATTTGGAAAACAAGCTCAAACTTAAGAGCCTTTTCATCTTCGACGTGGAAGGCGTGCTGATGGACAGTGTGGACCGCCCTAGACCTGTGGCTGGTGCTTTAAAGCTTCTGGATAGGCTGGAGGCCATGGGCAAAAAGCTTCACATCCTGTCCAATGTTTCAAGAAAATCTAGGCGCTGGATAGTTGAAATCCTCCGCCAACAAGGCTTCAAGGTGGCTTCAGATAACATCACTACGGCTTCCTCAGCCACCGCCTCCTATCTCAGGGCATGGAAACCTCAAGCCCGATGCTTCCTCATAGGGGAAGAGGGCTTAGTCGAAGAACTCAGCGCGGCAGGGCTGGAATTGGTGGAGGAGGGACCGGCTGACGCTGTGGTAGTGGCTGTGGATAGAAAGGTAACCTACCAGCGGCTTAACCATGCCATGAAGTTGGTGAAATCCGGCGCTAGACTTGTCTGCGCAGGGCCTAACCCTGTTTTCAGAGGGGTCTTCGAAGGTGAAGAGGGCTACTTCCTCGGCGGGAAAGCTCTCTGCGAGGCCATAGCTGTAGCCTCCGGAACGCCTCCTAAATATGTGGGAAAACCCTATCCTGAGGTTTTTGAGCAAGTGCTGGAACGCTACGGAACCAAGCCGGATGGCGCTGCCATGGTGGGAGATAAACTGGAAACAGATGTGCTGGGTGCTAAGATCTCTAAGATTTTCTCCATCTACCTCACCAGAGAAAGCCTTGGGCCAAAATTATCTTGGGGAATCCTCCCTGACCTTGTTGTCAAGAACCCGGAGGAACTTCTCACCCTCCTAGAGTAAGTGTAACTGGTGGGAAGACAGCCGGCTTTCTGTTAACTTGCTGCAGACTATAAACTCCAGTAGCTTCCTAGGTTATCCTTAACCTTCCGAATGACTTGAGCTGCTGCAGACTGCACGTGGGAGGGCGACCGAGGGGCGTGGTCTCGGAGGCTCAGGGAAATCCCGGCCATGGCCGCCAAGCTTGAGGCTATCCCCTGAGAAAGAGCTTGAGCGGAATATCCTCCCTCCAAACAGGCTAGAAGCTTTCCACCGCAACTTTTTCGAGCCAACTTCACCATGCTTTCCACCATTTTGGCGAAGCCTTCCGCGGAGAGGAACATGCCCCCTACGATGTCTGAGTGGTGAGCGTCGTATCCTGCGGAGAGTAGGATCAGTTCTGGTTTGAACTGTTCCGCCACAGGCTCCACGATTTCCCCCAGGACTTTAAGGTATACCTCGTCATCAGAGCGGGCTGGCAGCGGCACGTTAACTTTAAACCCTCTCCCCGCACCTACTCCGATTTCATCCTCGTAGCCTGTTCCCGGATATATTCCCCTCTGGTGAAGGCTGAGGTAGAGAACTTGAGCGTCGGAGTTGAAGATCTCTTGAGTTCCGTTTCCGTGGTGAGTGTCAAAATCGAAGATTAGGGATCTCCTCGCCCATCCTTTCTTCGCCGCGTAGGCTGTAGCTGCAGCTACGTTGTTGAAGACGCAGAACCCATTGGTCAAAGCCCCTAAAGCCCGCCCGTGGATCCCCGCATGGTGGCCGGGCGGCCGTACGAGGGCGAAGGCGTTGGATATGTCTCCTGAAAAAACTTTTTCACAAGCCTCTAGGAGGCCTCCCACGGCTAGGGAAGCAACCTCGAAGCTTTCCGGAGACAGAGGAGTGTCGCCGTCGTAGTAGCCGCCTCCCCGGGCGCAGAAGCTTCTCACCTCTTCAATATAGTCAACGCTATGGACTAGGGCTATTTCCTCCTTGGAAGCCAGCCGCGGCTCTATCACGGTAAACTTGCCTGATGCCTTCAACTCAGGGTTTTGAAGGGTTTCCATGGCTATTTTAAGCCTAGAGGGCGCTTCACAGTGGACGCCTGTCTTATGGTCGAGAAAACGGCCGCTGTATATCACGGCGGTGGGTTTTTCTGCCATTTTTCTTTTACCCAGCTTTTGGAGGTTTAAAAGTAAAACTTAAAGCTCTCCTGTTCTTATTGTTTAAAGCACGTTAATAAACAATTCGTCAGGACTGGATGAGGCTGAGATAAGGGGTCACCCTAGGTGTAACAATGTCAGCGATAAAGCAGATAATAACAGAGTCCAAGAAGCGGGTTGACGTAGACGAGTTCCTGCGCAAAGCCTTAGCTAGAGCCGGCTATGGAGGAGTGGAGATAGCCAAAACCCCCCTCGGCACTAGAGTCACCCTCTACGTGGTTAAGCCGGGACTGGTAATCGGCCGAGGTGGAGAAAGCATCAAAAACTTAGCTAGAAATCTGGAGGAAAAATTTGGGCTCTCCAACCCCCAAATAGCCGTGGCGGAGGTACCCGTCCCCGAGCTTAACCCCCACATCATGGCCTCCAAGATCGCTGCTGCGTTGGAGAGAGGAGTTCATTTCAGGAGAGCCTGCTACTGGGCCCTCACCAACATCATGGACGCCGGAGCCTTGGGGGCGGAAATCGTCATCGGAGGGAAGCTTACAACCGAAAGGGCTAGGCATGAGAAGTTTAAAGCCGGATACCTCCCCAAAGTAGGCGACTCAGTGTTGAAGAAAATCCCTAGGGCTGTGGTGTATACACTGCTCAAACAAGGCCTCTTCGGAGTTCAGGTAACCATCGTCCCCCCTGACTACAAGTCTCCAGACCAGATAGAAATTAAAGAAAGCCCGCCAGCTACTGTTGCCGCTCCACCTTCAGAGGAAGCCGCTGCCGCCGCTGAAAAAATGGAAGAGGCAAAAGAGGAAGAAACAGTCGGAGAGGAAACGGAAAAAGAGCCCAAAGCTGAGGAAACTAGGAAGGAGGGTGAAGCCTGATGCCCATTCTGAGGATGAAGGACATCAGAAGCATGAGCAAAGCTGAGAGGGAGAAAAAACTTGCAGAGCTCAGGGTTGAGTTGATGAAGCTTCGAAGCACCCTCAAGGCCCGTGGGAAGGTGGAGAACCCCTCCGCTGTAAGAGAACTGAGAAGAACCATAGCCCGCATCCTCACAGTTCAGAGGGAGGAAGAAATTCGGTGACCCCTATAACTCCCAAAAACATAACCAGACATGAGCTGATAGGATTAGAAGTGAAAATAGTAGAAAGCTCAAGCAAAACGCTTGCAGGCGTCTCGGGGAGAATAGTTGACGAAACCATGAACATGCTGATCATAAACTCGGAGGGCAAGTTGAAGAAGGCTCCCAAAAAAAATTCCCGCTTTCAAATTCAGCTACCGGACGGGAGAAAGGTGGAAGTGGAAGGCCGGCAGCTGGTAGGGAGGCCTGAGGACAGGGTGAAGAAGGCAGTTCCGGGAAGGTGGTAGGATGAGAAACATAGGGCTTCCTGTTAAGGCTCCAAAGCAAAAATGCGACGACCGCAACTGCCCCTTCCATGGGACGCTTTCCGTGAGACAGAGGATTTTGGAAGGAAGGGTAGTAAGCTCTAAGATGAACAAAACCGTGGTGATCCAGCGGGATTATTCTCACTATGTTCCAAAATATATGAGGTTTGAAAGGAGGCGAAGTAAGATACCCGCTCACAATCCGCCCTGCATCTTAGCCAAGGCGGGAGACTTGGTGAAGATCGCTGAATGCCGCTCTTTGAGTAAGACTGTTTCCTTTGTGGTGGTGGAGAAAAGGTCGGAGGCTGAAGGGTAATGCCGGTTCCTAGGACAAGGGCTGTAAGCGCCAGAGGAGTCATAGAGTATCGTCCTAGAATCTCCCGCGGACTACCCACCGGGGCTATCATCCGATGCGCCGACAACACAGGGGCTAAGGAGTTGAGAATAGTCCAAGTAGTAGGATACAAGGGCAGACTTCGAAGGTCTCCCTCTGCCAAAGTAGGTGACATGATCTACGTCTCAGTCAGAAAAGGGTCGCCTGAAATGAGGAAGCAGATTTTCCCCGCGGTGGTCATAAGGCAGCGGATGCCTTTCCGTCGCAGCGACGGGTTGGTGGTTCAGTTTGAGGACAACGCCGCCGTGGTCATGACTCCTGAAGGAGAGTTGAAGGGAACAGAGATCCGGGGGCCTGTTGCCAAAGAGGCAGCTGAAAGGTGGCCTCGAATAGCCAGTCTTTCCAGCATGGTGATCTAGAAGGAGTGCCTAGAATGACCTTGGTTTCAGCGAAGCCGTCCAAGCAGAGAAAGGCCATGTGGACTGCGCCCTTACACAAAAGACGCAAGCTTATGTCGGCGCACCTAAGCCTAAGCCTGATGGAGAAATATGGAAAGAGAGCCCTCCCTCTTCGGAAAGGAGACACCGTCAAGATTCTTCGAGGAGACTACAAGGGGATGGAAGGAAAGGTTACAAAAGTTGACCTCAAAAGGTTAAGGGTAACGGTGGACGGGGTGACGAAGGAAAAAGCCGACGGCACAACGGTGCATGTTCCCATCGCCCCCTCCAATCTCCTAATCACCAAGCTTAACCTCGAGGACAAATGGAGAAGCCAGAGGCTTAGCTTGGGAGCGAGTCTAAAAGAGGCTGGATTAGAGGCTGAGGAAATGGAAGAGAAAAAAAAGCAGGGAGGCGGAGAGAGTGGCTAAAAAAGGCGCTGATGTGCATCTGAAAAGGCTTGCTTCACCTGCCTTCTGGCCTATTCCCAAGAAGGAGAAAGTTTGGACTGTGAGGCCTATTCCTGGCCCTCACCCTGGGAGTCGAAGCATACCTCTCCTCATAGCTGTGCGAGACATTCTGAAACTTGCCAAGACAAGCCGAGAGGCGGAGGTCATACTGGCAGAGGGTAAAGTGAAGGTGGACGGCAAAATAAGAAGGGATAAAGGCTTTCACCTAGGCTTAATGGACCTTTTGGAAATTCCTGACATTCGCAAGGCCTACAGGGTAGTTCCAGACCCCCACAAGATTTTAAGGCTTCAAGAAATACCGGAGGAGGAGAAAGCCTTCAAACTTTGCAGGATTGAGGATAAAGTCACGGTCAAAGGAGGACATATTCAGCTGGCACTTCACGACGGCCGCACCTTACTTGTGAAGGTGGAAAACCCGAATAACCCTGAAGAGGACGTTTACAAAGTCTGGGATGTCCTTCAACTAAGCTTGGCCAAAAGAGAGATTCTAGCTCATTTGAAATTTGGAAAAGGAATGTACGGGCTTATCGTCGGAGGGAAAAACATCGGAAAACATGGAGTCATAGCCGCTGTGGAAAAACCCTCCCCCACCATTCCAAGCATGGTGAAGGTGAAGGGGAGCGAAGGTGAGTTCAGTTCCCCCGCCCAGTATGTCATGGTGGTTGGGGAAGATAAGCCTTTGATAACCCTAGGAGGAAGCTGACCCTTATGCCCTGCGAAGTTTTCTTCGAAAAATGGTCGAGAAATCCTATGACGAAGCCTAGGATTGAGAAAGTAACGGTGAACATTTGCACTGGGAAATCCGGCGAACCCTTGGAGAAGGCCAGCAAAATTCTAGAGCAGCTCACAGGTCAAAAACCCATTCTTCGACCGGCTAGAAAAACCATCAAAGACTTTGGGATTAGAAGAGGCGAGCCCATAGCTGCTGTGGTCACGCTTCGAAAACAGAAAGCTGTAGAGTTTCTGACTAAAGCCTTCTCAGCAATAGGAAACAAGCTACCGGCGTCTGCTTTTGATGAGGATGGAAACTTTGCCTTTGGCATAAAGGAACATATCGAAATTCCCGGCGTAAGATATGATCCCGAATTGGGCGTGGTGGGCATGAACGTCTGCGCCACCCTCAGCAAGCCGGGCTATAGGGTTAAAGTCAAGAAAAGAGCCAGGTCCCAAGTCGGATCTAAGCATAGAGTTACACCCGAAGAAGCCATGTGTTTCATCAGAGAAGCTTACGGAGTGGAAGTTGTGAAAGGTGGTCCTGCTTGAAGATTAAGCCTAAAAAAGAGAGAAAATTCGGGAAAGGAAGCCGGCCCTGCCATCGATGCGGAGCCTACGGGCCTACCGTCCGAACGTTGGGACTTTATCTCTGCCGGCAATGCTTCAGGGAGATAGCCCCTAAACTTGGCTTCAAAAAATATTGCTGAAGGAGACAGCTGAAGTTGACTCTTCAAGACCCTCTGGCGGACAGTCTTTCAAGCATCTACAACAACGAAATTCGTAACAAGCGGGAATGCCTCCTTAAGCCAGCTTCAAAACTCATAGGTGGAATTCTGAAGGTGATGCAGCAGCATGGCTACATCGGTGAATTCGAATTCATCGACGACGGCCGGGGAGGTAAGTTCAGAGTTCAGCTTCTTGGCAGGATAAACAAGTGCGGGGTTATAAAGCCCCGGCACCCGGTTAAGGTAAAGGACTTAGAGCGCTTTGAGGAGAGGTATCTGCCTTCCCGGGACATCGGCATCCTCATCGTCTCCACGCCTCAAGGAATTCTCTCTCATAAGGAAATGCTGGAAAAACATGTAGGAGGCAAACTGCTCGCTTACGTCTACTAGGAAGGTTGATTCCATGGTTCGCGTTCCGCTGGAGGAAAGAATCGTCGAATTCCCTGAAGGGGTAACCGCCAGTCTTGAAGGAAAACTCCTCTTCGTAAAAGGGCCGCTTGGAGAGCTGAAAAAAGACTTCTCCCATACCCCGGTTCAGTTGGAAATCTTCGACAATAAGCTGGCGGTTCGCTGCTTCTGGGCTGGGAAAACTGAAAAGGCTTTGGTTGGAACAGTGGCATCCAGTGTGAAAAACATGGTGGAAGGTGTTACCAAAGGTTTCACTTACAAGCTTAAACTGGTTTCCTCCCACTTCCCCATGACCATCAAAGTTTCCGGGAAAAAGGTTTTGATTGAAAACTTCATCGGAGAAAGAAGCGCTCGGGTGGCGAAGATCGTTGGAGACGTCAAAATCTCCATAAAAGGAGATGACATTGAAATTCAGGGCTTAAGCTTGGAGGATGTAAGTCAAACAGCCGCCAACATTCAGCAAGCCACCAAGATAAGGAAGAAAGACCCAAGAGTCTTCCTCGACGGCATCTACATCTACGAGAAAAAGAAAGGAAGCTGAACGGTTGATGAAAAAGTCTGAAAGCATCGCTCAAAAAGTTAAGATGATAAAAAAGTTCAGAGGAAACAAGCCTGTCTTCCGCAGGGAGGAAAGTTGGAGGTATAAACGCATCGAGACAGGCTGGAGGAAACCCAAAGGCATAGACAGTAAGATGAGGCTTAAAAAAAAGGGCAGACCTACCTCGCCCACCGCGGGATTCAGAGTGCCGAAATCCATCCGAGGCCTTCACCCTTCAGGGCTTTCAGAGGTCTTGGTTCACAGGGTTGAGGGCCTCAAAAGGTTGGATGCTGAAAGTCAGACTGTGAGAATAGCCCGAGGAGTCGGCGGGAGAAAAAGAGCGGAGATAATTAAGGAAGCGGAAAAATTAGGTTTGAAGGTGCTGAATCCCTCCTTACCTAAAAAGGCTCAGTCCATCAAAGAAAAAAGTCAGAGCGAAGAGGAGGCTTCCCCGTGAACCTTAAAAGTCAGAGAATGCTCGCTGCCAAAGTCCTTAAGGTCGGAGAAAACAGGGTTTGGATAGACCCGGAAAAAGTGGACGCTGTTCAGACAGCTATAACCAGAAGGGAAATAGAGAGGCTTATTCGACGGGGTGTCATTCGAGCCCGCCCGGAAAAAGGTGTAAGCCGAGGTCGGGCTGTTGCCCTCCGTAGGAAAAGGCGGCTTGGGAGAAGGAAAGGCCCCGGAAGCCGCGAAGGCTCCAAGGGAAGCCGGCTTCCCAGTAAGCGTCGGTGGATCAATACCATCAGGGCTATAAGGCGTCGGCTTAAGGCCCTGAAAGAGGCTAAGGTTTTGACAGGGGCCCATTATCGCAAAGTGTACATGATGGCCAAGGGCGGTGCCTTCAAAAATTCGTCTCACCTCATGCGCTACTTGGAGTCCTCAGGGCTTTTGAGGAGGAAGCTTAGATAATGGCTCGGGGACCGGCTTACCAGGTGGCTTTCCGCAGACGCAGGGAAGCGAAAACAGACTACCGTCGAAGGAAGGAGCTTATTGCCTCCGGTTTGACGAGGTTCGTATTCCGATGTTCTCTCTCCAATTCTTTAGCTCAGTTTGTTGAGGCTGCAATGAATGGGGACCGGGTTCTCGTCTCCGCTGCCTCCCAAGAGCTGGTCAGGGACTACGGATGGAAGGCTCCCTGCGGAAACATGCCCGCAGCCTACCTCACAGGGTTTCTGGCGGGGTTAAAAGCTAAAAGAAAAGGAATCGAGAAGGCTGTGCTGGACGCGGGGGTGAAGAAGCCGGTGAAAGGGTCTAAGATCTACGCAGGCCTCAAAGGCTTGCTGGATGCAGGAGTAGAAGTCAGCTGCGACTCGGATGTACTGCCCAGCGAGGAGCGAATTACCGGAGAGCATGTGGCCGAACACTGGCGGAGCCTAACGGACCCGGAGCAACGGAGCCGGTTTTTTTCCCAATATCTGGCTAAGGGGTTAACGCCTGAAGACTTGGCGAAACATTTTCAGGATGTAAAAGAGAACATTCGAAAAGCTTTTAGTCAAGGCTAGAAAGAGGGTTTCTTCACGGAAGCTTTATATCCCTTCATTTTTTACCATCTGCATCAGCTCCGTTGGAAAACCCGGAGGAGCTGTAATTCAGCCGAGAATCGAGGAGCTGTCGAGGAAGAATAGGCTTGTCAGCTGAGGTTGAGTGGGTTCCTAAGACGAAACTGGGTAGAATGGTCCTCGAAGGAAAGATCGTCTCATTAGATGAGATCTTCGCCCAAGGCCTGAGGATTCAGGAAACTGAAATCGTAGACAGGCTTATGCCCAACCTCCGCCAAGAGGTTTTGTCCATGAGCATCGTTCAAAAGCAGACCGACGCAGGGGAGCAGTCTAGGTTTAAAGTCGTTGTAGCTGTGGGGAACGAAGACGGCTATATAGGCGTCGACTCTGGTAAAGCTAAGCAGATCAGGGGAGCCATTGAAAAAGCAACCATGTACGCCAAGTTGAACATCACCCCCGTGAGAAGGGGCTGTGGAAGCTGGGAATGCGCCTGCCATCAACCCCACTCCCTTCCCTTCAAAACCGTGGGTAAGTGTGGAAGTGTCAGGGTTGAACTGATACCCGGCCCTCGAGGGCTGGGAATAGTGGCCAATGAAACCACCGCCACCATCCTTCGCCTCAGCGGAATAAAAGACTGCTGGTCCAGAAGCTTCGGCTCCACCAAGACTACCTCCTCCCTAGCTTATGCTGTATACTATGCTTTGCGGAACACCTACAAGACGGTGGCCCCCCAAGACTGGACTAGGTGACGGAAGATGCCGGCTAAGGAGGAAGCGGAGAAAAAATGCTTAGCTGTGGTCAGGGTAAGAGGAACTGTCAACGTGCGGGGCGACGTCAAAGATACCCTATCCATGCTCCACCTGCTCAGGCCGAATCATGCCACACTGGTCCCCTCCACGCCGACCTATCTGGGAATGCTTAAGAAAGCAAAAGACCATCTAACGTGGGGCGAAGCCTCTCCACAGACTATTCTCCACCTCCTGAAAAAGCGGGGAGAAATCGAAGGAGGCCGAAAACTGACTGAAGCATACTTGAAAAAAATCGGCTTCTCGTCCTTCAAAAAGGCTGCCGAAGAACTTTCTTTAGGCAGGTTAAAGCTTAAAGACCTCAAGGGCGTTAAACCTGTTTTCCGCCTTCATCCGCCCTCCAAAGGTTTTAAAAAATCCCTGAAGAAGGCTTTTGCGGAAGGCGGTGAACTCGGCTACCGGGGTGAGTTGATAAACAAGCTCATAGCGAGGATGATCTGATCACCTCCTATATAGTCTAGGCTTCAATGGGTGTGGAAAACATGCCGCATAAGCTCAGGAAAACCAGAAAGCTTCGAGGGTCAAGAACCCACGGATGGGGACAAGTAGGTCAACATCGAAAACACGGCATGAAAGGAGGGCGCGGTAAGGCGGGTCTCCACAAGCATGGTTGGACTTACGTGGTCAAATATGAGCCTGAATATTTCAGTAAAAAGGGCTTCCGCTGCCCCACAGGCCGCGGCCAGCTGAGGGCTTTAAACGTGGGGGAACTGGGGCTGATGGTGGAAGACCTGCTGGCTGAAGGGAAGCTGAAGGCCGACGGAGAAAAGGTTGAGGTGGACCTTTTAAATCTAGGCTATGAGAAAATCTTGGGAGAAGGCAAGGTTAACCGGCCTCTCGTGGTGAAGGCACCCTACTGGTCCAAGGCCGCTGAGAAGAAGATCGTCGATGCTGGAGGAGCTCTCATAAAGGTCAAGGGATAGAAGAGGCACAGGGAAGATGGCTGGAAGAGGGCTTGAAGCTTTTGCCAGTCTGGCTCGGGTAATTCCTGAAGTAGAAAAACCTACGCGCAAAGTACAGTTTAAAGAGAAAATATTCTGGACTGCCTCCGCAGTCATAATCTATCTGATCATGGCTGAGATCCCCTTATACGGCATTGCGGGGCTTGAAGGCGACCCCTTCGCTATGATGAGGGTGATCTTCGCGTCTGAAAGAGGCACCCTCATGGAGCTTGGAATAGGCCCCATTGTCACCGCCGGCTTAATCCTTCAATTGCTCGCAGGGTCAAAAATAATCCAGATCGACCGTTCCAAGGCCCGAGATAGAGCGGTGTTCGCAGCTGCGAACAAGGTTCTAGCCATCATCATGTTCGGCTTTCAGGCGGCAGTCTTCATCCTCGGAGGAATGTACGGTCCCCTCTCGACTTCAATAGCCCTTCTTGTCTTCTTCCAACTGCTGGTCGCCGGCATAATATTGATCCTCTTAGACGAGCTTGTCCAAAAGGGCTGGGGGCTCGGGAGCGGAATCAGCCTCTTCATCGTGGCAGGTGTCACCAAATCGATCTACTGGAGTTCTTTCGCCCCCATAGGTCCTGCTGGAGACGGGTATCTTGTGGGGGCGATCTTGGCGTTCTTTCAGTCCATTATGGCTAACAACGTTCAAGCCACGCTCATCCGGCCCATGGGGCTTCCGGACATGGTAGGCTTCATCTCCATGCTCGTCATCTTCGTCATTTTGATATACGCAGAAGGCATCCGGGTTGATGTGCCCATTTCCCACGCGCGGTTCCGAGGCTTCCGGGGGAGCTACCCCATCAAGTTCTTCTACGTCTCCGTCATACCCGTGATCTTAGCTTCCGCTCTCTTCGCCAATGTATATTTTATATCCTCTATCTTATCAAGCCGCTTCCCCAACAGTTTCCTCGCAGAGATCTTGGGGAGAGTCGACGCAGTAACCGGGCAGCCCACCGGGGGTATCGTCTACTTTCTAACTCCTCCCGGAAACCTGCAAGCTGTAATGCTGGACCCTTTAAGAGCCTTGGTCTACACAGTTTTATTTGCGGGAATATGCGTTGTTTTCGCCAAACTGTGGGTTGAACTTACCGGAATGACTTCAAGGGATGTGGCGAAGCAGCTCATAGGTTCAGGGGTGCAGATTCCCGGCTTCAGGCGGAGTGAACAACCTATCAGGGAGGTTCTCGACAGGTATATCCCTGTCATGACGGTGTTAAGCGGGCTGAGCGTCGGGTTGATAGCCGCTGTAGCCAACTTTTTCAACCCCTTCGGAACCGGCATAGGCATATTGCTGACTACAAGCATCATATGGCAGTATTATCAGCTGCTGGCGAAAGAGAGGATCGAGGAAATGTACCCAGGATTAAGCCGGCTTCTGGGAAGAGGTTAAAAACAGGGCCAATCTAAATAGGGTGAAAAAGCCGTGGGAAGCAGAATCATCGCCGTCGGACTGCCGGGAGTAGGAAAGACCACGGTGCTAAACGAGTTAGAAAAACAAGCTGGCCGGCGAGGCCTTCCCTTGAAAGTTGTGAACTACGGAACCGTCATGGTGGAGATGGCTGAAAAGGAGAAAGCCAGTATGCACAGGGACGATATGAGAAAAAGCTCTCTAGCCTTCCAGCATAAGCTTCAAAAAATGGCGGCTGAAGAAATTCTGCGGAGAAGCTCATCCATGGAGAACGGTGTCCTCGTCGTCGACACTCACATGATGGTTAAAACGCCTTCAGGCTATCTTCCCGGCGTTCCAAGCCATATTATCTCCATCCTCCAACCTTCCCTTATAGTTTTGATTGAAGCCTCTCCAGAAGAGATTAAAGCTAGGAGGATGAGAGATTCTTCCGGAAGGATGAGGGATAAAGCTGTGGCCGAGGAGGTGGAGTTCGAAATTCACTTGTCCAGAACATTAGCCTCCGGATGCTCCCTCCTCTCCGGAGCCCCCTTGGGAATAGTAGAAAATCCACCCGGGGAAGCCGCGAAGGCGGCTGAAAAAATTTTGAATATGATCGAAGCACTGGGGGGATAGCCGTGGGCTTTGGAGGAGACCTCTACCCCATACCTCTGTTGACCTTCGCCATCATGGGTTTATCGCTAACCTTAGCCCTTACGTCTTCGCTGGTTCAGAGGAAATTTGTAGACTTTGAAAAAGTAAGGGAAATGAGGTCGCAGATGAGCGAGCTCAGGAAGCAGATGGCTGAAGCTAGGAAAAAAGGAGATAAAAGGACTTTGGCGAAGCTTCAGAGAAAACAGAGGCTGATGATGAAGGACTCCTCCCAAGTCATGGGCCAGCAGTCTAAAGTCATGCTTCTCACAACCATACCCTTCTTAGTTATCTACTGGGTGTTACTCCGCTTTATCGGAACTACCGTGGTTGCTTATTCTCCTGTCCCCATTCCCTACGGGGCAGTGGGACCTGATAAGACTGAGCTAACCTTCTGGATTTGGTACTTTCTATCAGCTATATCCCTCAACCTTCCCATAAGCCGGCTTTTCAGAACTTACACCACTTGACCGCGGAGTTTACTTCGTAAACGCTATCATCCCCAGCCTAAAAAGTCTTAAGGCCACCACATATTGTAATGTCCTCTTCATAATAACAATGCTCGACCGAGAAATCATCCGTTTTTCAATTATTTGAAGAAAATCTTCGGCTTGAAGGCGCACAATGGGCGAAGCGAGGCGCTGTTACCGATTATGTTAAATATTCCTAACAGTCCACATATATAAAAAACCCGCAACATTTGAAAAACATGAGGTGGCTATCATTGGGTGAGAAAGAAATTCTGGAAGAAATCAGCCAAACTGTTGTGGAAGGCGACGCGGAAAAAACCGTCGACCTAGTGAAGAAGGCCCTTGAACAGAAAATAGACCCCTTAAAAATACTGGAAGAAGGCTTGGCTAAAGGCGTCAGATATGTGGGGGATGCTTTTGGAAGGAGGGAAATGTTTCTCACGGATTTGGCGATGGCCGGTGAGGCCATGAAGGCTGGCACCGAAGTGGTTACACCTCATCTTCTCGCCGGGGAAGCTGTTGCCAAAAAAGGAAAACTGCTCATAGCCACGGTGGAAGGCGACATTCACGACATTGGCAAAAGCATTGTGGCGACCATGCTTGCAGCCTCGGGGTTTGAAGTTGTTGATTTAGGAATAGACATCCCCAGCAGCGTCATCGTTCAGAAAGTGGGCGAGATTAAACCTGACATTTTAGGGCTCTCCGCCCTCATGACCACCACCAAGCCGAAGCAACGGGAAGTCGTCGAAGAGCTGAAAAAAGCTGGACTCCGCGACAAGGTCAAGGTTATTCTAGGCGGAGCCCCCATCACACCGGAATGGACAGAAGAAGCAGGCGCAGACGGCTATGGAAGAGACGCTGTGCATGCAGTGGAGGTTGCTAAACGTCTTTTAGGCGCTGAGTAAGGAGGAGTGAAGATGCAGGGAATAAGACCTCTGTATGGACGGGTGGTCGAGCCTCTGAGCAGCGAAGAGGTCTACGACATTCACCAAGCCACTTTGGAGGTTCTTGAAACAGTTGGCATGAGAATAGAAAATGAAGAAGCTCTTAAGATCATGAGCGGCGTGGGCGCTGAAGTTGACTTTCAAAAGCAAGTGGTGAGGATTTCCTCCCACATTGTTAAGGAGATGGTAAAGAAGGCGCCTCACCGGTTTACCCTCTATGGAAGAAGTCCGAAGAACGAGGTAACGCTTGGAACCCGTCAGGTTTACTTGGTGAACGGTTACGGAGCCCCCAACATTTTAGACATGGACACGGGGAGACGCAGGCCCACCAGCCGGGAAGACCTGGCCAACATCATCAGGATTCTCGACGCCCTAAAATACCCTCACATGGTCATGACCGAGGCTATTCCCCAAGATATACCGGGGATAATTGCAGACCGATACATCGTGGAGACGCTGCTGAATAATACGGGAAAACACCTCATAGCCGACACCTACGATGCGGAAGGGGCGAGGGACATCATCAAGATGTGCGAGGCTGTCGTCGGCGGTGAAGCCGAGCTTCGGAAAAAGCCTATCTTAAGCTGTCAGGAATCCCTCACCTCTCCCCTGATAATAGGGGATGGCGTAGCAGGCGGCATCGTGGAATTCAGCAAAGAAGGCCTCCCGGTAACCGTTTGGACGCTGCCCCAAGCCGGAGGGACAGCGCCGGCTACCTTGGCGGGTACGCTTGTCGTGCAGAACGCTGAGCTTCTAGCCGGGTTGACGTTGGCTCAGGCAACTCGGGCGGGGACACGTACGCTGATAGGCTCCTTCGCCGCTGTTCTCGACCAGAGATACGCTTGCTTTGCCTCCGGAGGGCCTGAGATGCCTCTGATGGTGGCTGCGTCGGCGCAACTAGCCCGCTACTACGATGTACCCTACATAGGAACCGCGGGAGCCACTGAATCTAAAATCTCCGACATTCAAGCCGGCTTTGAGAAAGCTGCCAGCATCCTCTTTTCAACCCTGTCCGGAGCTGATGTCGTCCATGGAGCGTTATCCGGGTGGGTGGACAGCCTCTTGGCTTCAAGCTATCCGCAGATACTGTTAAACCATGAAATATGTGAACTGGCGGGAAGAATACTGCAAGGCATCGAGGTAAACGAGGATACGCTCGCCGTAGACATCATCAAAGAAATCGGCATCGGAGGGAACTTCATAAAGCACAAGCACACCAAAAAATACTTCCGACAGGAACAATGGATGCCCCAGCTCAGCGACAGAACCACCAGAGAAGAATGGGAACAGGGCGGAGGCAAAGACCTCTTCCAAGTGGCGAAGGAAAAAGTCAAAGAAATTCTGTCCGTCCATCAACCTGAACCTTTGGACAAAGAAGCTCAAGCCAAAATAAGGGAAATAGTGAAAGCCGCAGAGCGAAAACATAGCTAGGAGCACGGGTAAAGGACTTAGGCCTCCTAAACTCTATTGTGGCGTAGCTCGGTTTTCACTAATTTCAGATATTTCGAGACGCAAAGGTAGTGTGGGTAGTAGATATGGTGATGGCATGGGGTGAAACTGCAGGCAAGCGGGTTCTCCCTAGCCTCAATGTACACTGGGCATTCGCGGAACCGTCCCTTACGGCAGAACTCGGCTTTATGAGTTTCATCCCTTACATAGGCGATGGGTCTGCCGTGTAGCCTATGAGCCTCGCAGATCATGCAACTGTCATCATGCTTGAAGATGCATTCCATAACATCTGCCCGCCCAAGGGAAGCTGGGAAGTCTTGCCTTGTGACAGAATTGTTTTAGGCTATTTTTCTTTTTAGCGGAAAGGAGGGGCTGTGGAGCGAACCAACTGGCAGTTGAGAAATTAAATGCATAAATTTTAAAAAGTCAAAAATCAGCTTAATTAAGGAGGGTTTAAATTGCTTCGGAAAGTCAGACTGAAGGTTGTTAAGAAACAAGGCTACTGTCATGCAGGGCATGAAGTAGGCCACGAGTTCCTGATCGATGAGGATGAAAAAATCCACGGAGGCTTATGCCCCAGCGCTCTGGTGGCTTTCTGGAACATTATCTTCGGGTTGGGGTGGAAGGCTCCCTTTACCTTCGACAAGAAGGGCAAGTATCTGCTGGTGTGCCCCGACGGCCGAAATCCCGTGTGGTTTGAAGTCTGGCCGGAGACCGGGGAAGAGGTCTACGATGCAAGGTCTAAGCTGTCGGATCTGTTGCTGGACAAGGGTTTGAAGGCGGACATCGTAGTTAAGAACGGAAAACTGGTGAACGTTCACACGGCTGAAATCTACGAAACCAGCGTAGCTGTTTACGGGGAAAGAATAGCCATGATCGACGAAAAACTGGATGACCTCGTAGGCGAGAAAACAAGGATCATCGACGCCAAAGGTAAATATCTGGTGCCGGGGCTGATTGACACTCATTACCATGTGGCTGGAACGCATTTGACCATGTCAAACCTTGCCAAGGCCTTGCTGCCCAGAGGCACAACCGCCACTGCCAGCGACTTTTACGAATACGGCGCTGTGGCTGGGGTGGAAGCTATCAAGTTTGCCTTAGCCGAGTCTCAGGGTACTCCTCTCAAAATCCTCTTCAATGTGCCGCTGTTGGCGTATCTGCAGAACAACCCCTTGGGAAACACGGACAAAGTTACCCCGGATGAGTTGTCCATCATGATCGGATGGGGGCCCACCGTCGCCTTGTGCGAGGTTCAAGCGCCCACCCTCTCTGACCCAGCTGTCAGGGATTTGATACGAAAAACTCTGCGGGAGAATAAGATAGTGGTAGGTCACGCCTGCGAGCTTTCGGGGAGAAACCTAGCCTCCTACATGGCCTTCGGCCCCTCTTCAGACCATGAATCCGTGGCTGCGGAGGAGGCGTTGGAGAAAGTGAGGCTTGGCTTAAAGATCATGGTGAGGGAAGGGTCTGCGGCCACGGACTTGGCTAATGTGATCAAGGCCGTGACAGAGCATAAGGTGGATCCGCGGCATTTCATGTTCTGCACCGACGAAGAGGACCCTGTGGACCTCACGAAGTACGGGCACTTGGACTATAAGATCAGGAAATCGGTGAAGCTGGGGCTAGACCCCGTTGTCGCTGTCCAAATGGCTACAATAAACGCTGCGGAGTACTTTAAGGTAGACAAGGAGATAGGGAGCATTGCCCAAGGTAAGATCGCCGACATAGTCATCGTCAACGACCTCTCCGATTTCAGGGCGGAGTTGGTCATAGCCAACGGGAAGGTCGTGGCTGAGAAAGGGCGCTTCACAGGCGAGATTAAAACTCCGGTTTACCCGGATTTCATGAGGAAAACCTTCAACCTCCCCCGAGACTTCCGCCCGGAGGATTTTGAAATAAAGACAAAATCCTCAGGTGAAGTTGAAGTGAGAGTAATAGGTGTTGTGGACGGCTCGCTTATTTCCGAGAGGAAAACCGCTAAACTGAAGGTCAGCAATGGGCTCATCATGCCCGATGTCGACAACGATGTTCTGAAGGTGGCTTTGGTCGAGAGGCATAAAGGGTCTGGGTTGATGGGGAAAGCCTTCATCAAAGGCTTCAACCTTAAGAGGGGTGCCATAGGCGAATCCTACGCTCCAGTCCCTGAGAACATCATCGTGGTGGGAACCAACGACGCAGACATGGCAAGAGCCGTTAACAGGATAAAGGAAATGAACGGAGGATTTGTGGTCGTGGACGGAGGCAAAATCCTCAGCGAAATGCAACTGCCGATATTGGGCATCCTTTCGGAAAAACCCATTGAAGAGGTAGCCGTGGAGATGGAGAAGACGGTGGAAGCCACTAGGACCTTAGGCTGCACCATAAGGGCGCCCTTCCTCACCCTAGCGTTCATGGCCTACCCCCTCATCCCAACCTACAAGATAACCGAGTTCGGCCTCACGGACACAGAAGAACTGAAGCCGGTGGACTTAGAAATACACAGCTAAAAAAGAGAAAAGCGCGGCTTCACCTTTCCCCTGAAACTCCAGCTTAGGGCTGGGTGAGGTCGGCCGCCTTTACTGTTTTTCTTCAAGAGCTTTCAAAATTTTCTCTGGGAGAAGGGGGAGCTCTTTAACTCTTACACCTATTGCATTATATATGGCGTTGGCTATGGCTGGAGCGGTGGGAACCAGCGCAGGCTCCCCTATGCCTTTAACGCCGAAAGGCCCGGTGGGGTCGATGGGTTCGATGAGGAAAACCCTGGTTTCCGGCATGTCCAAGGCTGTGAAGATTTTGTAGTCCATAAGGTCGCTGTTGAGGACTTTTCCGGTCTCAGGGTCCACTATCACGCCTTCTGTCAACGCGTAGCCTAGCCCTTGGGTCAAGCCTCCCTCCAATTGTCCCTCCGCTGTTGTGGGGTTGATAGCTTTCCCTACGTCGTGAGCCGCCACCAGCTTCAGAACTTTCACCACCCCTGTTTCCACGTCCACTTCCACCTCTGCGAACTGAACTCCGAAGGGCGGGGCGTTGTAGAGCGGGGGACCTGTGGCCTTCCCTATGATGGCTCCCACGTCGTCGGGATTGTACCATTGAGCAAATTTGACAATCTCAGCCAGTGTAGCCGTGTTTTCAGGAGCTCCTTTCACGGTGACTTTCCCCTTTTTGTATTCTAGGTTCGCCACCGTTGTGTCGAATTTCTTAGCAGCCCATTCCAAGACCTGCCTCTTGGTATCAGCCGCCGCGGCCCTGATCAAGGTGCCGTCGACGTAGGTGTATCGGCTTCCGAAACTACCCAGCCCATAAGGTAGATAGTCCGTGTCCAGCTCCGGTATGACGACGTCTTCAGGGTCTACCTCCAACTCCTCAGCCACTATCTGTGTGGCAACCGTTCTCGAGCCTTGTCCAAGCTCGTGGGCGGGGGAGAGCAGAGTAATCTTTCCGCTTTCATCCAGCTTGATTATCGCGCTGGTTATCTCCGCTTCCCCGGGAATATACTTTGTTCCGCTGACATGCTCCATCATAGCAACACCGATGCCTCGCCTCTTGACGCCTGTTCCCCGGTAGGCTGAGTCGTATCTCCGCTTCCAGCCTACGGCCTCCGCCCCTTTGTCGAGGCATTCGTCCAAGCCGCAGGTTCTGACCTCCACTCCGCTCCAGTGGATAACATCTCCGACGCGGACATGGTTTTTCTTCCTCAACTCTATGGGGTCAAGTTTCAGCTCCTCAGCCACCATGTCGACGATCTGCTCAAGGGCGAAATGCGCTTGAGGGCCTCCGAATCCTCTGAAGGCTCCGCTCGGCGGAGTGTTGGTGTACACGTTGTAGCCTTCGACGTTGTAGGCGCCGAACCTGTAGAGGGAGGTGATGATGGAGCAGCAGAAGCCTATGGGGCCGCTGCTCACATAGGCGTATCCCCCGGCGCTGAAGACTATCCTCGCATCGAAGGCTTTAAACAGCCCGTCCTTCGCTGCGCCCATTTTCAACGTAAGGGTCCCTGGATGCCTGTTGCTGGTGCCGCCTACGTAGGTTTCCTCCCTTGAAAGCGTGATCTTCACAGGTCTGCCGCCTGTTTTCTTGGAGAGAAAAGCGGCGATGGCGTGAAACGGGTAAACGTGGCATCGGCTTCCAAAGGCTCCGCCCACGTAGGGTGATATAACCCGCACCTTGTTTTCCGGCAAGCCCAACTGGTGGGCTAGGACGGTGCGGAATCTGAAGATCATCTGGCTGGGAGCCCAGAATGTCACCCTGTTCTCTAGGGGGTCCCATTGGGCTATGCAGCCGTACAGTTCTATGGGGTTCGTGTGGGCTGCTGAAACCTTGAATTTTTCAGGGCCGACGACCACCGCTGACTCCTTAAAGCCCTTTTCCACGTCGCCGAAAGCCAGTTTTATGTGGGACGCAATGTTTCGATCCATATCGAAGATGAATTCTCCTTCATCATGGAGCTTCGGAGCCCCAGGTTCCATCGCCTCCTCGGGGTCGAAGACGGTTGGTAGACGTTCATATTCCACATGGATTCTCTCAACAGCTTCCGCCGCTGTTTCCGGGCTGTCCGCCGCCACCGCCGCCACTTCGTCGCCTACGTAGCGCACAACATTATCCAGAATGTATCGGTCGAGCGGGGTGTCTGGAGGATGCAGGTGCCCTATGTAGGTTATAACCCGGGGGACGTCCTTGTAGGTGAGGGTGGCTCTGACTCCAGGTAGCTTTTCCGCTTCGCTGGTGTCTATTTTTGTTATCCGTGCATGGGGATAGGGGCTTCGAAGTATTTTCCCGTAGACCATCCTAGGTAGGACGGTGTCTCCGAAATATACGGCTCTTCCTGAAACTTTAGATTTGGCATCAACTCTCGGAATCCTTTTCCCAACAACCGACAGTTCAGTCATACATATCCCCTTTCTTACATTGGAACCTTTCTAGGCAGAACTGCCTTACATTTTACACAAAACCTAGCCATAGGCGGGTTTAACTCATAGCCGCACTTGGGGCATTTCTGATAACCCAGCCCAGACACGGTTCTTATCCCTCCGAAGATTTTTTAGCCAAGGACATCATCGCCGACACGATCTTCACGTAGCCAGTGCACCTGCAAAGGTTGCCGGCGATGGCTTCCCTGGCTTCCATTTCGGTGAAGTTCGACTTTTTATCCAGCAGGGCTTTTGTGCTCATGATCATGCCGGGAGTGCAGTAGCCGCATTGAACTGCCCCATGCTGAATGAACGCCTCCTGAATTGGGTCCAGTTCGCCGTTTTTCACCAACCCTTCTATCGTCGTTATCTTCCTCCCATCGGCTTGACCTGCCCAAAACATGCAGGAGTAAACGGCTCTCCCGTCCACGATCACCGTGCACGACCCGCAGCCTCCGTAATCGCAGCCTTTTTTGGTTCCTGTTAGGCCAAGGTATTCTCTCAAAACTTTGTTTAAAGTGTCAAAAGGCTCAATGGATACGGTGTAGTCTTCCCCGTTCACGGTTAATCTTATGGTTTTTTTCAACGCTCACTCAGCCTCCTTTCAGCTTTTCTTTCACCTGAGTTAGAGCGCGCTTAACTAGGACTCTGCACACGTGTCTTTTGTATTCGGCAGAGGCATGAACACCTCTGACCGGTTTAACTTCTCTGTATGCTTCCTCAGCGGCTTCAGCGATGGCTGCTTCTGTTAGTTCCTTTCCTTCCAATCTTTTCTCAGCTTTCTTGAGCCTTAGGGGAACCTGAGCTACCGCCCCCACGGCTATTCTCGCAACTTTACATCGCCCATTATCCATAGTCAGCCTTACTGCTGTGTTTACTGTGGGGAGGTCGACAAGGGTCCTTTCCATCTTCAGAAACGCCGACCCCGTATTGGCTGGCGGTTTCGGTATCGCTATCTCTGTAATCAGCTCATTCGGCTTCAATGCTGTCAGAAAATAGTCTATGAAAAACCCGTCTACATTCAAAACCCTTTCCCCGCTGGAACTGACGGCTTTCACCGTCGCGTCTAAGGTAAGCAGCGCTGAGGGTATGTCGAAGAAGGGAAGCCCGCTGCAAATACTTCCTCCCATGGTGGCTACGTTTCTTATTTGCACGGGGCGAATGAGGGAAACCGCCTCGACTATGATGGGAAGCGCCTTCTTCAGCAGTTCTGACTCCAGCATATCTGTGAAGGTGGTCATGGCGCCTATCTTCACATGGCCCCCTTCTTCTTTGATGTAATTGAGCCCGAGCTTCCTGATGTCCAGTAGCTTTTCAACTTTTGGGATCATGCCTTTCATGGCGGTTTCGTAGACTTGGGTTCCCCCGGCTATTATCTTCGCCCTATCCTTGTAATCCCGTAGAAGGGCTACTGCCTCATCCACTGTTTCAGGCACAAGATACTCAGAAGGTCTGAAAACAGGCATACGAACACCGAACTGGAATTACTTAATCTTTTTAGTTTACCTCTATTAAAGATTTAAGGTTTTTCGTAATGTAAAGTAAAAGGAAAATTGTAAACATGAAAATCAGCCTACCGGCACATTAAAGCTTTTACCGATTCTAAGTTCTATTGTTGGTTGATGGCCGGTGAAGCTGAACAGAGGCGAGATAATCTGCTTAGGCATCGAGAGCACGGCTCACACTTTCGGCGTCAGCCTAGTGGACAGCCGGGGAAGAATCCTTTCCGATGAAAAAAAAGTTTACGCCCCTCCCGTTGGGAAGGGAATTCACCCCCGAGAAAGCGCTCAACATCACTCCCAAGCGTCCCCCCTGGTCGTTAGGGAGGCGCTGAGGAAAGCTGGAAAGACCCCGGAGGAATTGAGCGCTGTGGCCTTCTCTCAAGGACCCGGCCTCGGACCCTGTCTGAGAACAGGAGCCACGGTGGCAAGGGCGCTGGCCGCCTACTTGGATGTTCCCTTGGTGCCGGTTCACCACGCAGTAGGCCACATCGAGTTAGCTGCCTTAAAGACGGGAGCTTCAGACCCTTTGACGGTTCTGGTTTCTGGAGGACATACC
This sequence comes from Candidatus Hecatella orcuttiae, assembly GCF_002009985.1. Taxonomy (NCBI): domain Archaea; kingdom Thermoproteati; phylum Candidatus Bathyarchaeota; class Bathyarchaeia (SeqCode); order Candidatus Hecatellales; family Candidatus Hecatellaceae; genus Candidatus Hecatella; species Candidatus Hecatella orcuttiae. The sequence goes on along the minus strand of NZ_MTLX02000005.1, from coordinate 1,106,342 downwards.
ACGGTGACTTCCTTTGCCGGGGGGCGGTGGAGGGTTTTCGGGGAGACGGAAGACATCACCCTAGGGAACCTCTTAGACGTCTTTGGAAGGGAGGCTCGCCTGCCTTCTCCCAGCGGCCCCGCGGTTGAAGCTAAAGCTTCGGAAGGGAAAAAACTCGTCGACCTACCCTTGGTTGTCAAAGGCAACAATGTCTCCTATTCAGGCCTGCTCACAGCGGCGGTTAGGAGGCTGAAGAAGGGGGGAGATAAACTGGAAGACCTCTGCTACTCCCTCCAGGAAACTGCCTTCACCGCTTTGGCTGAGGCTGCCGAGAGGGCTCTGGCGTTTCTTGAGAAAAAGGAACTGCTGCTGACGGGAGGCGTTGCAGCGAACAAGCGTCTTCAAACCATGCTGAAACAGGTGGCTGAGGAGCATAAAGCCAAGTTTTACGTTGTCCCCCGCGAGTACAGCGGAGACTGCGGAGCCCAGATAGCTTGGACCGGCCTCCTCGCCCACCTTCAAGGAGTGAAGGTAAGCATAGAGCGGAGTCTCGTTAAACCTCGTTGGCGGCTGGATTCTGTGCCCATCCCTTGGAGACGTTAATGCAAGGACGTCTTAAGACTTACCCTTACCCGGTTAGTAATGTTTTTAATCGACATGCATCCTATGCTCATGAGACGAAACTTAGGTGAAATGGCAGTTGACTTCTCCTCTTCCAGCCCAGCCTGAGGTTAACATCGGAACAGCCGGCCATGTGGACCATGGGAAGACCACTCTGATAAAAGGCCTAACCGGAGTCTGGGCTAGTAAACACTCGGAGGAGCTCCGCCGCGGCATCACCATCCGGCTTGGCTACGCTGACTGCGCCTTCTACAAATGCCCCAGCTGCCCTCCGCCCACCTGTTATACTACCCAGCCAACATGCCCCAACTGCGGAGGTAAAACAGATTTTTTGAGGGCTGTGAGCTTTGTTGACTGCCCCGGCCACGAGGTCCTGATGACAACCATGCTCTCGGGGGCAGCGGTGATGGACGGGGCAATCTTGGTCATAGCGGCCGACGAGCCTGTTCCTCAGCCTCAAACCCGCGAGCACATGGCCGCCTTGGAAATCGTCGGAGCCAACAAGATAGTGGTGGTTCAGAACAAGGTTGACCTAGTTTCTAAAGAAAAGGCTCTGGAAAACTACAAGGCTATTCGGGCGTTTCTTGAAGGAACCGTGGCCGAAGAGGCGCCCATCATTCCCGTTTCAGCCCAGCACATGGTTAACTTAGATCTTTTGATCGAGGCGCTGGAGAGATGCATTCCAACCCCGAAGCGGGATCCCAAAAGCTCTCTCTTCATGCATGTAGTAAGGTCCTTCGACATCAACAAGCCGGGGACGAAGATAGAGGACCTTCAAGGCGGTGTCCTCGGAGGAACCATGGTGGAGGGTAAGCTGAGGGTTGGAGAGGAGATCGAGATAAGGCCTGGAATAAAATGGGCTGAAAGCCAGAACTACCGAACCCTGTTCACTGAGGTAACCAGTCTTCATGCGGGGGGTAAAAAAGTTGAGGAAGCCGGCTGCGGGGGGCTTATCGGCTTAGGCTCAAAACTCGACCCCTCCCTAACCAAGGCCGACGGCCTCATAGGCAACGTCGTAGGCAGACCAGGGCAGCTTCCTGAAGCTGAGAAAACCCTCAGCTTCGAACCCACCCTCTTCCAGCATGTGGTGGGAACCCCGGAGCTGACAAACGTGGAGTCGGTGAAGCTTAAGGAGAGCCTCGTCGTAAACGTGGGCACTGCCGTCAGCGTGGGTGTGGTCACCCTAGCCCGCAAAAACCACGTAGAAATAGCCCTCAAGAAACCTGTCTGCGCCAAGCATGGGGCTAGAATAGCCTTAAGCAGAAGAATAGCTGGCAAATGGCGGCTCATCGGCTACGGGAAACTGAAAGGCTAAATGCACCCAGTCTGCTTGGCGGGCAGAATCCTATAGACGCAGTATTGCCCGCACATGGTACAGGCGTCGGTTTTGGTCTTACCCTTCTCCCTGACCTCCCTAGCCCGCACAGGGTCCAAGGACAGTTTGTACATGGTCTCCCAGTCCAGCTTGGCTCTGGCCTGCGCCATCTCCAAGTCATGGCGGCTTGCTCTCTCCCCCAATTTGACCACGTCCGCGCAGTGAGCAGCCAGCCGGGCTGCGATAACCCCCTCGCGGACATCTTCCACCGTCGGTAGGGCTAGATGCTCCGAAGGGGTGACGTAGCATAGGAAGTCCGCTCCCGCCATGGCTGCGACGGCTCCCCCCACAGCTCCTACGATGTGGTCGTAGCCTGCTCCGATATCTGTAACTATGGGACCGAGAAGGTAGAGAGGCGCCCCTTTGCAGAGGGATTTATGAAGGACGACGTTGGCCTCCACTTGGTTTAGGGGAAGATGCCCCGGGCCTTCCACCATCACCTGAACTCCCGCTCTCCAGCATCTCTCCACCAGTTTTTGAACGGTGAGCAACTCCTGGATCTGAAACCAATCTGAGGCGTCAGCTAGGCTTCCGGGCCGCAGAGAGTCGCCTAGACTTATGCAAAAATCATAGGACCTAGCTATCTCGAGAAGGTAGTCGAAGTTCTTGTAAAAGGGATTCTCAGCCTTATGGTGAAGTATCCAGCTAGCCAGGAAGACGCCTCCCCGGCTCACCACGCCTGCAACCCGAGGATGCTCAGCGAGCTGGGCGGTTATCCCTTGCGTGATGCCGGCGTGAATTGTCATGAAGTCTACACCTTCCTTCGCGTGGTTTTCAACCACCCGGAGGACTTCGTCTTCACCCATGTCGACGATGGCGCCGTGTTTCCGAATGGCCTCCACACCTGCTTGGTAGATGGGAACGGTGCCAACGGGCAGAGGGGTCTCCTTGAGGATCAGGCGCCTGATCTCGTTCAGGTCTTCAGAGGTGCTGAGGTCCATGAGGGTGTCCGCGCCGTATCTGACGGCGGTCAAGGCTTTTTCCAGCTCGATTTTGATGTTGCTGAATTCTGAGGAAGCGCCCACGTTGGCGTTTACCTTGGTCCTCAGCCCCTCCCCAACCGCTACGATTTTGCAGCGTTCCCCGCGGGCATATCCTGTTAGAATTATTTTCCCTGAAGCTATGCCTCTCCTCAGCTTCTCAGGCTCAAGGCCTTCCTCCTTCGCAGCGGCTTTGACTTCCTCCGTGATCCTACCCCGTCTAGCCTCATCCATAACCGTCATTTAATTCCGCCTTCAAAGGAGGTGGAAAAAGCCAAGCTTTTATACTTGTCGGACATCGGAACCTCGCCCACCGCACGCCACAGCCAACAGAGGACGTCGGAAGTTTTCCTAGACACCAAGACTTAAGAATCAGAGTGAAAACAAGACGTGTAGCTCCCGGAAAGAGGCGGCTGAATTGAAGAAAAAAATTTCGGAGAAAACTTTGAAGAGAGAGATCTGCAATGTCATGAGAGTCCTTTTTGAAAGGAGGCTGATCTCCTCGGTGGGAGGGAACGCCAGCGCCAGACTTCCCGGGGCGGAAGAGTTTTGGATTACGCCCCGCGGCCTCTTCAAAACTGAGCTGAAGCCAAAAGACTTGATCAAGGTGAACTTGCAGGGAAGGACTGTGAAAGGCGCAGGCCAGCCGTCCCATGAAACTCTCTTGCACGCGGCCATCTATCGAAGGAGGGCTGATGTAAACGCTGTTGTCCACGCCCACAACCCCCTGACCGTGGGACTTACCTTAACCGGTGGGGAGCTTAAACCTCTCACGGTGGAAACAGGACTCCACCTACGGAAGACCCGGATGATACCCTACGTTTTCCCGGGAACCCGGAGGTTGGCGGAGCTGGCGGCTGAAAGACTGGAAAAAGCGGAGGCTGTGATCCTTCAAAACCACGGGGTGGTGGGTGTGGGTCGAAGCCTCTCGGAGGCGAGGATGAGGGTGGAAATTCTGGAGGAGGCCGCTGCCATCCAGCTGGTAGCTGTGTTGCTTAAAAAGAAGCTGCCGACAATCCCCCTGAGAGACTTGGAGAAGGCGGAGAGCCAGACGGCGTGAAACTCCGTTCAAATTTAATTTTAATTCAAAGCCTGAATGCCGCGCAGGGTTTCTGCAATTCTTCAGGCTGAAGCTTCAACCCGGATTACGGGTGTTCATTTAACCTTTTTATACGGTTTTGCCAGACTTGCTGGGCCCTTTACCCTTCTGCCCACCAACGCCAAAGCGGCGAAGGATGCGAGATAGGGGAGCATGAGTGCAAACTGGTAGGGTATGATGGTGATGCCGGCGGCTTGGATTCTCAGCTGAAGCGCGTCGATGTAAGCGAAGAAAAGTGAGCCAGCTAAGAAGTTGATGGGGGACCATCTTCCCAAGATTATGAGGGCTACGACTATGTATCCCCGCCCCTGCGTCATATTGTCCAGAAACATGTTATACTGTGAAATGGAAAGCATGGAGCCTGCTAGGGCGGCTAGCACCCCTTCCATGATGAGAATAAAATACCTGGTTCTCACCACATTCAAGCCCAGAAGATCGGCTACGTGGGGGTCTTCCCCTATCGCCTTGACCCTCAGCCCCCAGCTGGTGCGAGATATCATAAATGCAGCTACAGGGACAAGAAGCAGCGCAGCGTAGGTGAACACGGTATGCGAGAACAAGGCAGGGCCGATGTAGGGAATGGAAGACAGAAACGGAATAGGTTCCACCTCTATGATGGTTTCGGTCTTTGCAGGGATGGCTGTAGCATAAGGGAAGGTAGCCCTGTAAAGGTAGGAGGTGGTCCCTATCGCAGCGATGTTTATGGCAAGCCCTGTCACCACCTGGTCCACTGCCATGGAGACCGTGAGGAAGGCGAAAAGAAGGTTGATGGCCACCCCCACAACTATGGCTAACGCAAGCCCGTAGCCTACATTGCCTGTGAAAAACGTGCCTATGAAAGCGAAGAAAGCTCCGAAGAGCATTATGCCTTCAACACCTAAATTCAAAACACCGCTCTTCTGAACGAAGAGTTCTCCGACCCCTGCGAGCAAAAGAGGCGTCATTAACCTGATCATGGCGGATGCTATGCCGACGGAAATCAGCAAGTCTATGAACTCACTCAACTCTGCCCACAACCTTCCTTGAAAATCTATCGTAGAGAAGATAGCCTACCATGACGAAGATGACGACCATGGCTTGGATCATGAACGCCATTCCCACAGGAACCCTGTCAAGCCGATGCATGGTGGTGCTTCCGTTGATCAAGCCTCCCATGATCATCGAAGCAACCATAACTCCGATGGGGTCCATGTATCCCAGCAAAGCCACCACTATGCCTGTAAACCCATAGCCTGGTGAAATGTCAAGCCTCATCTTCGACTGGATGCCGAGGACTTCGACGCCGCCGGCAAGTCCTGCCAGAAAACCGCTGAAGAGCAAGCTGAAAACGGTCACCCTCTTTAAATCCACTCCTGCATATTGCGCCGCGGTGGGGTTGCATCCTACCATCGAAAGCTTCACGCCTACAGTGGACCTTCCGATGACCATGTAGAGAAGAGGGCCGAAGATCATCAGTGGAATAAGTATTCCCGCGTGAAACCTAGTTTCTTTGATGATGATGGGAAGCATCATCTCCTTGGGGAGGGTTGTCGTTTCCGGAAAAAGACCAACAGGGTCCCGCAGGGGTCCTGAGAGCAGAAAACTGACGAAGTAAAGGGCAATGTAGTAGCTCATGAGAGTTGTGAATATTTCGTTAACCTCATAATACGCCCTCAAGAGGGCGGGGATAACTATCCAAACAGCGCCCCCCAGCCCGGAAGCCAAAAGAATGAGGGGAACCGCCAAAGGTTGAGGTAGAGCGTGGAGGTAAAGACCCAAGGCGCCGGCCACTGTGCCGCCGATGAGAAGCTGACCTTCGGCGCCGATGTTCCAGAGCCTCGCCCTGAATGCCACCGCCAAACCTTGACTTACCAACATTATTGGGGTGGCGCGAACAAGAGTTTCAACGAGAGCTGGAAAGCTGCCTATGGATCCGACGTACATGTGGTAGAAGGCGCTGAGGGGGTTAGCTCCCGCGGAAACTATTAGGATGGAGGCTATGAGAAGGGCTGCGACTATTGCTATGAAGGCGGTTCCCAGTCTAAGCAGAAGGAGTTTCTGCCTTAGACTTAGCCTTGTTTTCCCCTTAGCATGCATGTTCCAATAAGACCTACATCGTCCTTGGGCGAGAAGATTCCCGCGATCTCCCCTTTATAGATTACGGCTATTCTATCGCTCAACTTAAGTATCTCGTCGAGGTTGGTGGAAACCAGCAGCACCGAAGCTCCTCTATTTCTCATCTCCAGCAGGATAGAATGGGTCAGGTTTGTGGTCTTCACATCCAGTCCGGCTGTAGGCTGCTCGGCTATCAGTAGCTTTGGATTCAGGTGCGCCTCCCTCCCTACAATAAGCTTCTGGATGTTGCCTCCTGAAAGATACTTGACGGGTGCCTTTTGGGAAGGAGCTTTCACTCCCAGCATGGAAATGACTTTTTTAGCCAGCTCAGAAAGATTGCGTTGATTAATCAGTTTAAATTTATCCGCCACTTCGTCCAGTTTTTTCATACAACAGTTGAGCATAACATCGAGTTCAGGTGCCACCCCCCGGCCTAACCTATCCGCTGGAATGTAGGCCCATCCTAGGTCGAGGAGGTCTCTGGGCTTTAGGTTTCTGATCCGCGCACCTTGATATTCTATGGTTCCTCCATGCGCTTTCCTCAGTCCTACCAGCGTCTCGACGAGTTCCTCTTGACCGTTACCCTCCACGCCTGCGAGGCCGAGGATTTCCCCTTCAAAGAGGTCGAGGTTCACCCCCCTCACTGCCAGGTTTCCTAGGTCGTCGAAAACTTGGAGGCCTCTAATTTTAAGGACCACGGAGCCTGTCTTACGCTCTGCGCTGGGAGGAGGAGGTATGACCTCGCCCGGCCCTATCATGAGCTCTACAAGTTTTCTTTCATCTGCTTCATCTTTGGTGAGGGTTGCAATTTTCTTTCCTTTTCTCAACACCGTTAGGCGGTCAGCTATGTTCATCGCCTCGCTTATCTTGTGAGTTACCAAGATGGCGGAGGAGCCTTGAGCCGTCAAGGATCTGAGGGTTTCAAAAAAGCTTTCCACTTCAAGGCCTCCTAAGACGGATGTAGGCTCGTCGAATATCATTATGTCCGCCCCCCTATAGAGAAGCTTCAGAATCTCAACCCTCTGTTTCTCTCCAACCGAAAGAGTGTGAAGGGGCGTCCTCGCGTCCACGCTTAGATTAACTCTATCTGCAAACTTCATCACGGTGTCTGCTATCTTAGGCATGTGCAGGAGAAAGTCCATTTTTTCATCGCCAAGAAGTATGTTTTCAGCCACGTTGAGTGAAGGGATCAGGGTGAAATGCTGGTGGACCATGCCTATGCCTTCTCTATACGCATCTCTGGGAGAAGAGAAACTCACTTCACGGCCTTTAACGAATATCCGTCCCTCAGTAGGCTTTAAGGCCCCGGCTAGAATTTTCATTAAAGTACTTTTACCGGCTCCATTCTCCCCCAGAAGGACGTGGATCTCTCCTTTTCGAAGGTCGAAATCCACGTCTTCTAAGGCTAATACTTGCCCTTCGTAGACTTTGGTTATTCCCTGCATTGAAACGATTAAACCGGCAGACAGCTGCTCCGTCAAGGGGTTTATTCCCAGCGTTCCGGAACCCAGTCTTCGTAGATGGGCGCTGCGAATTCGCCTTTCAGCATTTCCTCCTGTTTTGCTTCTATGGCCTCCAGCACATCTTTCGGTACCACTTTCGCCTTGAGGTCTTCATTCCACACCAGCTTAGCCCAGCCTTCCTTCATCCCCCAATCATAAATTCCGCCTTGCCATGTGTTCGTCTTCGCCATCTCCACCAGGAGTTCCACGAACGAGTGTAGATCCCAAACTATGCTGGCTAGGACAACCTCTGGGTCTAGGGGTGACTGATCCACAATGTTCCCGAAGGCGTATACTTGACCGACCTTGTCAGCCTCTCTTATCGCTTCGAACACTCCAAATCGTTCAGCGTATATGAAGTCCACCCCACCGTCGATCATGGCGCGTGCAGCTTCTTTTGCGCGGACAGGGTCAAACCAGCTTTCCAAGTATACCACCGAAGCCTTAACGTTGGGGTTGACCGATTTAGCGCCGGCAATGTAGCCGTTAACCAGCCTGTTCACGTCGGGCACAGCGTAGGCTGTTACGACGCCTATCTGGTCGCCCTTGGTCATCATGCCCGCAGCCATCCCAGCAAGGTATGCAGCGTCCTGAATCCAATAGTCGTAGAGCACAATGTTCGGCGGCCATTCAATGTCCGTGGGGCCTGAGCCTTGAGCTAGGGCTAGATCGGGGAACTCCTCTCCGAGCTTAATGGCCACCGGATGGTACCCCCAGCTGTGAGTGAAGAGTACATCGACACCCGCATCGATGAATTCTCTTGCCACCCTCTCCGCATCCGCAGTGTCAACTTTTTCCGAATAGACGTATTCGATACCCAAATTTTCTTGAGCCCAAGTTAACGATTCATGGAGAACCGTATTCCACGGCTCTTCAAGCGGTGTGACATATATGGCGGCCACTTTAATGGGTTTTTCCACGGGAGCAGGAGTAGGTGTTGGGGCTGGAGCTGGCCTCGCGGCCTGCCAGGCGGCGTAGCCGCCCACACCGGCCACCACAGCGGCGACAATGGCGACGATGCCGTATTTCAGGGCCTTCCTACGTGGTTCACTAGCCAATTTTATAGTTTCACCTTAGAACCTTTTTTTCCCTTATTGTCGTATATAAAACTATCTACCCCCCTTTCGCTAAGGTCCCGCCGATGCTAAGCTTAAATACTCCGCCATATTTCAAGTAGCATCAGGTGCTACCATCGCGCATAGTCATGCTTAAATTTAAGCTGAACGCGTAGTTTCGCTTATACCGTAAACTGGAAGGAACGTCTATGGCTTGGCATTCAGACCTCCACAAGCGGAAGAGGACGGGAGGCGCGAAGACTCCCTACCGAGGTAGGCGAAAGTTTGAACGCGGCGGCTACCCCGCTGAGACGGTGGTCGGAGAGGATTTGAGGGTTCCAAAAAGGGGGCGAGGAGGCAACTACAAGCTGCGTCTGAGAGCCGCTGGCAAGGTTCAGGTTTCCAATCCTAAAACTGGAAAGACTCAAACTGCTCAAATCCTGAGGGTTATAAGCAACCCCTCCAATGTCGCCTATGACAGGCAGGGAATCATCACAAAGGGAACCATTCTGGAGACGGAGATAGGCACGGCCAAAGTTACCTCAAGACCTGGCCAGCACGGAGTCCTTAACGCTGTGCTGCTGAAGCCCAAGCAGGCTTAGACGGGCAGTCCAGCTTAGATTCACCCCAGAGGAGACGGAGAAGCCTCTGAGAAAGCTCAACCGCCGAGTTGTGGTTTGGAGCATCTACTTTGACATCGCCCGAAGCCGAAGCGAGGGGCGGAAGATTCCCAAAAGGATGGCCGTGGCCTCTCCCAGCTTGAAGGAAATCGTGGAAGCGGCCAGCAGGCTGAACCTTTCACCTCAACCCAAATATGAAGCCCGCTATCCCCGATGCTGGTGGAAGGAAGCCGGCTACGTGGTAATGGATAAAATCAACTCCAAGGGAGAAACCTTAAAACTCTTGGCTAAGGAGCTTTCTAAGCTGAGAGGCGGAGAACAGTCTAAAGGTTAGCGAAGAAAGCAACCCCAACCCTGCGTTCAGGCGGGAAAACCATGTTCTTCCTTTAAACCTACTCACCGGCCTTTTGACTCTGCGAGCTTACGGCTGGCAGGGAATTATGCCCAGTGTCCTTGCCTCCCGACAAACCCTCCGAATTGCCAAGTTGAAACCTTCCGAGTTCACCTTTCCAGTCCGCATTCGCCTAGCTAAGGAGAAAATAATGCGCATGATTTTCTCCGAGCCCTCCAGCTGCTCCACGATTTTCCCGCCCCGCGATAGTTTCAGATACTGGGTCACAGCCGCCGGAGTGACCTCCATGACTTTGGCAGCCTCAGACCTTTTTAAGCCGTATTTTTCAACAAGCTCCCGGGCTATGAGAGCATTAACCGCCGGGAGAAGGTACCTGGCAACGTCAGCCGAGGGATGTCTCATGATCTAATATTTAACGTCCGTTAAACTTAAATACTTTTTTAACACTTGTTAAAACAAGGCTCACAATAAGCCTTACGAAGCGGAACAATACGAGTTGATTCCCCATGAGTTCGAGGGAGATTGCTATCCCTAAAGTAGGCTGGGAGGCTGAGGATAGGATAGCGCTTCATCCATGCTACAGCCCCTACGCTTGCCATACCTATGCGAGGATGCATCTGCCTGTTGCGCCAAGGTGCAACATCCAGTGCAAATATTGCAATAGGCGTTATGACTGCGTAAACGAAAGTCGACCCGGCGTAACCAGCCGGGTTATGAGGCCTGAGGAAGTCGTAGCGAAGGTTGCGGAGGTTCGGAGTTCTCTGCCTCAGCTTACCGTGGTAGCTGTGGCAGGGCCGGGGGAGCCTCTGGCCAACGAGCAGACTTTAGAGTCTCTCAGGCTTTTGCGCAGGGCGTACCCTGAGCTGATTCTCTGCCTAAGCACCAACGGGCTGCTGTTGCCCGAGCGGGTTCCCCAGATTCTCCAGCTGGGAGTAGGCCATGTCACCGTCACCGTAAACGCTGTGGAGCCCTCCGTGGGGGAAAAAATTTACTCTTGGGTTCATTACGAGGGGAAAACCTACTGGGGAAGGGAAGCATCCTCCCTGTTGCTCTCCAAGCAAGAGGAGGGCGTCAGGAAGCTGGCTGAAGAGGGTATTCTCGTCAAAGTTAACTCCGTGATGATCCCCGAAGTCAACAGCAGCCACCTTCCCCAAGTTGCTGAGCAGGTGAAGAAATGGGGGGCTTTCATGATGAATGTCATGCCTCTCATTCCAGTGGAGGGAACCGATTTTCAAGGCCTACGCAAACCCAGCTTGGTTGAGCTGAAGAGACTGCGAGACCAGTGTGAAGTTCACATCAAACAGATGCGCCACTGTCGGCAGTGCCGATCGGACGCTGTGGGCTTCCTGGGAAACAACCTAACAGTAGAGCTGGTGGAGCGTAGGGAGAAGAAGCCCTGGGAGCTTTCTCCCGCCGGAGGTATAAAGGTGGCTGTGGCGACCAAGAGCGGCAGGCTCGTGGACCAGCATTTCGGCCACGCCGACTCCTTTCTGATCTACCGAGCTTCTCTTCAGTCGACGGAGTTTTTGGAAAAGAGAAACGTAGGCCAATACTGTTTTGGAAAGTCTTTCTGCGGAGATAAGGAGGAAAGCCTCCTGCGGACGGTGGAGCTTCTCAAAGACTGTCAAGCCGTACTCTGCCTGAGGATCGGCTACGGCCCTAAGCAGTATCTGAGGGAAGCGGGAATCGAGCCTGTGGAAACCTACGACCTCGTGGAGGACGCTGTTGCAAAGGTCGCTGCCCGAAGGCTGGCGGCTTAGCTTCGGAGCCTTCAGCTTGCCGGCTGAGTTTTTGGGCGATATTCTTAAATAATCAACCAATAACAGTGTTATAGGTGAAGCGGATGGAAAGAGGGGACCCTGTTTGCCTCCGGGGCCAAGGATAGCCCTGTGCTTTTGCTTTCCCCAGCTCCGGCTACGAAGATTTCTCACCACCGCTTCATCTTCAAGCTAAGGGGTCTTTGGCTCAATCTCTTTTTTGGATGGAGACTGGAAAATCCGCAGTCCAACCTTTTGCTTTCTAAAACCCAACCAGCAGGAGGGGTGCGGGTGAATTGAATCCGGGAAAAGAAGAGCATGCAGCCTCCGCGGGTGGCTTAGGGTTTGCGATGCCGGAGGAAGCTGAGCGGTTTGCTCACGTTCTAAGGCTTTTCAGGGAGGGGAAACTCGGAGAAGACGATTTCAGACGGTTTCGGCTTCAGCATGGAATCTACAGCGAAAGGTTTCAAACAGACTTCGGCCTCCTTAGGGTTAAACTTCCAGCCGGAGTCATCACCCCCGAACAGTTGGAGCTCCTCGCCGACTTGGCGGAAGTCTTCTCCATCGGCAGCCTTCACCTGACGACGAGGCAGAACATTCAACTCCACTGGCTTCTCTTCGAAGATGTGCCTGAAATCCTGAGGAGGTTGGCTGAAGCAGGTCTGACCACTCGGGAAGCCTGCGGGAACACTGTCAGAAACGTGACCTGCTGTCCCCTGGCCGGCTGCTGCCCCCATGAGGCTTTCGACGTAACCCCCTACGCCTTAGCCACAGCCCGCTATCTGCTGAGAAACCCCATGAATCAGGATCTTCCCCGAAAGTTCAAGATCAATTTCTCCGGATGTGGGAGATGGTGCAGCCTCGCTCCCCTAAACGATGTAGGCCTTGTAGCTGAGGAGCGGGAGGACGGTGGTCGAAGGGTAAAGGGCTTCAGGGTCTACGTGGGCGGAGGCTTAGGGCCTGCCTCCTATGTGGGGGGTCTTCTTGAAGATTTCACGCCTGAAGACCGGCTTCTCGAGACAGTGGCGTCGGTGATAAGAGTTTTCGACAGGCTGGGCGACCGGGTGAAGATGCATAAAAACCGGATGAGGTATCTGGTCAAGGAAATGGGTTTCCAAAAGTTTAAGGAACTGGTTCTGAGGGAACGCCGCATCGTCCAAGTAACCCAGCCGGCGAATTTTAGACTCAGCCTCCCCCAGGCGAGTTCACCCCTCAAGGAGGTTGAAGAAAGTTTCAACCCGGCTCAGGGGGTGAAGGATGAGGCCTACCTGAGATGGTTCACCACCAACGTCACAGCCCAGAAGCAGAAAGGCTACTACGCGGTTTACCTCAGCACCCCCGCCGGCGACATGCTCGCCCAGCAGGTTAGAGCCGTTGCTGAGGTTGCTCGAAATCACTCGGAGGAGCGTTTGGTTCGGGTGACGCCTCTGCAAGGTCTGGTTTTCCGGTGGATACCCGGGAGGAATGTGCCTGAAGTCTACTGGAAGCTGAAGGAGGCAGGCTTGGCTAGCCCCGGCGCCCTCTCCGTGGCCTCTGTAGTAGGCTGCACGGGGACTGCCTCCTGCAACTTGGCCATTACCAATTCCCATCGAGTCGCCAAGGAGGTTCGGAAAAAGTTTCTTGAGCTTGGCCTTGACATGGACGGGGATCTAAAAAATTTGGCGGTGAAGCTCAGCGGCTGCCCCAACAGCTGCGGTCATCACGCCATAGGGGCGGTGGGATTGGTGGGGTCCACCCAGAGGATTGAGGGCATCCTCACCCCCGCCTATCTGATGCTGTTGGGAGGGAAGACAGGCTTGGATGCGAGGATAGGGAAGCCCTTCATGAGGGTTCCCGCCAAAAAGCTTCCGGAGGTTTTGGTGAGGCTGTTTGAGCTTTACAAGGCTGAGAAGGCGGAGGGCGAGGACTTTCACAACTGGATCGACCGGGTCCTCCGAGGGGGAGGAGCTTCGGTCATTAAAAACGCTGAGGACCTGAGAAGGGAGCTGGAGAAAGCGGCTAAACTGCCTTCGCCTCGGGAAGACCCTAAGGCTTACATGGACTGGGGCAGTGAAGAGAAGTTTGTGGCGAAAACTGCGCGGGGTGAGTGTGCCGCTTGAGCGGGAAAACCGGGTATCCCCACCCCCTGGTGGGAGCTGAATGGCTCAGCGCAAGGCTTGAGGACCCGGGGGTGAAAGTTGTGGACGCTAGGGATGCGGAAGACTTTCGCAGGGGTCATGTAAAGGGAGCTGTATCTCTGCCTCTTCAAAGAATTCTCGAAGATGAACAGCCGGAGAGGGTGGCTGCTTTGCTGGGGAAGCTGGGGGTGGAAGATGAAACACTGGTGGTAACCTACGACGACCGAGGGGGAACCCACGCTTCAAGGCTGGCATGGGCTCTGGAGCGGGCAGGCCATTTCAAGGTCGCCGTCCTCGAGGTGGAGTTCCGCTCTTGGGCTGACAGAGGCCTCCCCGTGAGTTTGAAGAAGCCTCTTGAAGAAACCAAAATGCACAGCGTCCGAGAGAACATCCACATAGTAGCCACGGGGGAAGAAATCAGGGAGAAAGCCGGGTCCCCCCACATGGTCCTTGTCGACGTGAGGAGCAGGCTTGACTATCTGGACGGTCACCTCAAGGGGGCTAAAACCATGCCTTGGAAGATGTTTGCTGGAAGGGGAAAAGTCCTCGCAGGCCGGGAGGAAATGGAAAGACTCATCGACGAGCATTTCATATCCCGGGATAAGGAGATAATAACCTACTCCAGCGACGGAGCCTCCGCGGCGCTTGTTTTCTATGCCTTCAGGCTTGCAGGCTTCCAAAAAGTTAAGCTTTACCCCGGCTCTTGGAAAGATCTAATGTCCGCTGGGCTGCAGGTGGAAAGGTTGAAGGAAGCTCACTACAGAGACTTGTTGGGGGACATCAGCCTTGAGTGAAAAACTGCTGGTGGTCATCCTCAGCAGCCGGAACGGGGAGGACAGGGTGAGGCAGGGCTTGATCCTCACCCGAGACCTGAAGAAGCTTGACTTCCTCAGAGAAATCAGGCTGCTTTTCTACGGCTCAGGCGTGGAGTGGCTGGCCCTAGACCTCTCAGGGGAAGTCAAAGACCTCCTAGAGGAGGTGAAGGGCTTAGGGGTTGAGATAGCCGCGTGCTCCGCCAACGTCAGAGAACTGGGCTTAGACTTGGATGTTCAGGAACAAGGTGTGAAGATAGTGGGCGCCCCCATCTACATCGCAGACCGGCTGAGTGAAGGATTCACAATAATGACCTTCTAAAAACAGCCTAACGAGCCGCAGCAGACCGGGCGAGTCTCATCTTATATGGCCATATATGGCGATAGGTTTTTTATGTGGCAGAAAATCCCCGGGAGGAGTATATGCTTCTGGAAGTTCCTTCCCATGGGTGGGCTATTCTCCGCTAGAGGGAACATAGTAGTACTCGCCCAACGCCTTTTGACGGCGGTCCAGCTGGGAGTTTTCCTTGTTAACCCTAGGCCTCCCGCTGGAGGGGTCTCTCCGGAAGGTTACACCTAACCCTTTCAGGAAAGAGTTCATTCCCTCCCTCAGGCCGGTGGGAGAAGACGCGTAGCCGTTTCTTCCCGGTGTTCCGGAGAAGGGTATCAGCCTGTCGGCTGTGAAGTCTTGGACGATGACGTCGTGCTCCACCACAAGGGCCGCTGCACCCCAAGTCTCCGCTGTCTTCCTGATGATTCTAGCCACCGCCAGCCTTTCCTCCACGTCGAGGAAGGCGCTGGGCTCGTCTAGGAGATACAGCGTAGCCCGTTTAGCCAAGCAAGCGGCTATGGCTACCTTCTGGGCTTCCCCTCCGCTGAGGCTTGAAAAATCCCTTTCCAGAAATTCCTCCAACCCCAGAGGGGCTAAGACCTCGGACTTGACCCTCGGGGAATCGAACTCCTCGCCGGCAGAAGACCTAAGGAACTCCTCCACGGAGCCGGGGTAGTCTGTGGAAACGTATTGAGGCTTGTAGCTGACGGAAACTTCCTCAGGGTTGGCCACGGAGCCCTCATCCGGCTTCTCCAACCCGCTTAACATTTTCATGAAGGTAGTCTTACCTATGCCGTTGGGTCCGAGGACGCCTACCACTTGGCCTTCGTGGACAGCGCCCTCTTCCACCTTCAGGCTGAAGCCTCCGTAGGATTTCTGCAGGCGGCTCCACTGGAAGAGCGGCTTCGTGGAAACCCAGCTGGGAGTCGGAGGCTTGATGTGGAAACGGATAGGCTCATCCCTGAACCTGACATTGTCGCTGGGCAGGTAGCCTTCGAGGTAGATGTTTATTCCCGCCCTAACTCCTTGGGGTGGAGAAACCACTCCGTAGACTCCCGGCTTTCCGTAGAAAAGGCACACTTGATCGGAGAGGTAGTCTAAGACAGCTAGGTCGTGCTCCGCTATTAGCACCGTCTTACCTTCGCCTAGCAAGCTTCGGATAGCCTTGGCAGCGTTAATCCTCTGCCTCACATCCAAATAGCTGGAGGGCTCGTCGAAAATGTAAACGTCTCCTTCCTTGCAGAGGGCGGCGGCTATGGCCAGCCTTTGGCATTCTCCTCCTGAAAGGACTTCCACAGGCCTGTCCAAGAGTTCCTGAAGCTCCAAGACCTCCACCGCATAGCGCATCTTACCCCGCTCATCCAGCCTCTCCAAAACTTCTTCCACTTCCCCCTTCAACAGCTGAGGTATGCGGGTTATGTACTGGGGTTTGTGAACTGTTTTTAACTCCCCCCGGCTGAGTTTGGTGAAATATTCTTGGAGGAGCGACCCCCTGAAACGCCTTATTATCCGACTCCAGTCCGGGGGCTCAGCGAATTCCCCTAGGTTAAGTTTACTCTCCCCTGAAAGAATCCGGAGGGCGGTGGATTTGCCTATTCCGTTTTTCCCCAGGAGCCCGGTTACCTTCGAGGGCGCCGGCACAGGAAGCCTGTAGAGCTTAAAGGCGTTGGCGCCGTAGCGGTGGCTGCATTCCCCCTCCAGTTCTTCCGGAAGGTTTACGATGCTTAGGGCTGAGAAGGGGCATTTTTTGATGCAAATGCCGCAGCCTGTGCATAGAGGCTCCACGATGGTCGGCTTTTCTTCTCCCTCTTCAAACCTCACAGCGTAGACCTTATTCCTAACCATAGGGCAGAAACGGTAGCATGCCCTTCCGCAGTCTTTAGGACGGCAGACGTCTCTGTCGATGACTGCAACCCTCATCCCAAGCGCCTGCTTCGCAGCCGTTAATACTATTCCTCAGCTGAAATTAAACCGACGCTGTGCCAAAAATACGTTTTCCCGTTCCCGCAGCGTTTCCGGATTCCGGATTCGAGGGAAAATCTTGATAAGCTGGAAGGGAGACTAAAGTTAAATGTAGGCAGCATGCTCACCTCAGGGAATCTGGACTTCATCCTACAAGTCGGCGGAATCCGGGGGCTAGAATGGTTCATCATCTTAATCGCCATTCTCTTCCTTCTCTTCGGCACCAACAAGCTTCCGGAACTAGCCCGAGCCCTCGGCAGGGCCACAGGGGAATTTGAAAAAGCTAGAATGGAAATGGAGAGGGAGCTACAAAAGGCAGTGTACCCTGAAGCCCCCACCCCGAATCCCCCCGTTGCCACTGCCAAAAAACCTGAAACAGTAAGGAAGACTCCTCCTCTGAGCAGGCCTAAAGAAAGAATCGTGTACGGAAAAAATTTGAAAGTTGAAAAAAGAGAACAGGCGCCCTCCACTCCTCTACCGGTTACCCCTCCGAGTCTAAAGGTAGGCCGAGATAAGCTCGTTAAGATAGCTGAGGAGCTGGGGATATCCACGGAGGGTAAAACTGCGGAAGAGCTTAGAAGAGAGATAACCCGAGCCTTAACCTGAAGGCAGTCGAAACGTTTAACTCTCGTTTAATCGGTTAATTAAAAGGGGGCGAAACAGTTTGCCGTGTGGAAGTAAAAAGAAAACGGGGAAAAAGGCGAAGAAGTAGGCTGTAAGTCAGGATTTAATGTTGTTCTCGGAAAAATCTTAAATGGTAAATCCCTCCAATTAGGATCAGGGCCCGTAGCTCAGCTAGGTTATGGTATGCCTCAAAGGGAGACATACCCACTAAAAGAGCGACAGGCTCATAACCTGTAGGGAGGTAGGAACGGCCAAGCCCTGCCTCCTCGGGGAATGGTCTCCGGTTCAAATCCGGACGGGCCCACCAACCCCATGGAAAGGTTCATCCACCTAAATGGCGGAAGTTCTCTCGCAGGGTTGAGGAGATCATGCCGTTGGAGATGCGGTGCAGGATAGTAACTTGGGATGAAATATACCGATGGTGCAAAAATCTCGTGGCCAAGATAGAGAAATCCGGCTACAGGCCTGATACGCTCATAGCCCTCGCCCGCAGCGGCTTTGTGCCGGGAAGGATCATCTCCGACCTCTTAGGCATAACCAACCTCTTGGGGCTTAAGGTTGAACATTGGCTGGACACCACAGGGCAGCATAGGGATGAGGCAACCATCCCCTACAAGGTTCCTTTTAAACTCAGAGGGCGGAAGGTCTTGGTGGTGGACGACATCGTGGACACCGGTAAAAGCATGAAGGTCTCCGTCGAGTACATTAAACGCTTCAACCCCGAGGAGCTTAAGGTAGCCGTCCTGCAGTACATCACTAGCTCCGAGTTTATTCCCGATTATTATGCCGTCAAGGTGAGAGGGTGGGCGTGGTTCGTTTACCCGTGGAACCTCACCGAGGACCTCTGCAACCTCATGGAAAGAGCCATTAAAACCGACCCTAACATCTGCAAAAACTTCAGGGAAGCCAGCAGAAAATTCAAAGAGAAATACGGCTTGGATGTGGAGCCTAAAACGATAAAAGAAGTCATAACAACCCTCGAAAAAAGGGGAAGAATATAAAGAAGAGACAGAAACCAGCTTCTTCTTCGAAGTAAAGATGCAGCCTACCATTTAACGGTAAAATCTCCATCAGAAAACGCTTTTTCTTCGATATCCTCCAAGTTCCTAAAATTTAAATACCCGCGATTTGCCTATAAAATCTTGCTGAATGAAAAGAGGATTTGTTCTATATGTCCAAAGAAGAGATATTTAATAAACTAAAGCGGGCTATCGAAGAGATGGACGTGTCTGCGGCTGTCGAGGGAGCTAAAGAAGCCCTTAAAGCCGGCATTGACCCCTATGAAGCTATCACCCAAGGCCTCGCGAAAGGAATGGAGACCATTTCAGACCGTTTCGACAAAGGGGAACTATACCTTCCCCAAATAGTGCTGGCAGCCGATGCCATGAGCGAAGCCACAAAAATACTGGAGGAAAAAATGACCACCGCTCAGGCGGAGAAAGCCAAACTGGGGAAAGTTGTCATAGGCACACCGGAGGGGGACATCCATGAAATCGGCAAAAACCTCGTGGCCACCATGCTGCGAGGGGCAGGTTTTGAGGTTGTAGACATAGGCCGAGATGTCCCCATCGCAGAGTTTCTGAAGAAGGTTAAGGAGATCGACGCCGACATCGTCGCCGCCTCAACCTTGATGACCACCACCAGGCCGGCTCAAAAAGAAATAGTGGACGCTCTGAAGGAGGCAGGGTTAAGAGACAGGGTTAAAACTCTCCACGGAGGGGCGCCGGTTTCAAGGGAGTATGTGGAGCAGATTGCCGGCGACGGCTACGCGGCGGATGCAGCGGAAGCGGTTAAGGTAGCCAAAAACCTAGTTGGTAGATGATGCAACTCTTTTACCAAACCCGCATGCCCGACTGAGCATGAGGGTGTGCTAAAGGGTAAAAGAGACAGTTAAAAATCAAAGGGAAAGGAGGTGAGAAATTGAAAAAAGTTGTGGAAAGACCGGTAGACGTGTTTGAAGCTTTCAACAGAGCTAAGACAGGGCCTAAGGTTTCCGAAAAAGAATGGGACTTTAAAATTATCCCTCAAAGCGCGTCGGCGCTCAAGAAGAAATACGGGATAAAGTTCAATGAAAAGGAAGTCATACCCACCGACAAGGACACCATCAACAGCCTGTTCCTAGCCGGCATGGAGATGCTGGTTCAGAACGGCGTCTACTGCATCAACACCGGTCGGGTTATAAAAGTCACCGAGGAAGAGGTCAAGGAGGCCATCAAGAAAGCCCCTGATAAGCTGGTCATCGGCGAAGGAAGGGACGCCGTGGACATGGTTCCCAGGTCTCCTCAAGACTCCCGATGGCCTATCGTCCAAGGCGGACCTACAGGCGCTCCGGTTTCGGAGGAAATTTTCCTTCCCATGATGCAAAGCTACGCTCAGGAAGCCATTGTCGACTGTATTGTCAGCGGAGTGATGAACACCGTGGAAGGAAACGAGCCCTTCCCCAACTCGCCTTGGGAAATCAAAGGGACAAGAATGGAGGTCGCTTTAGTCAGGCAAGCCTGCCATAAGGTGGGCAGGCCTGGCATGGGCTTATAGGGACCAGAGACGCCCCTAAGCCCTGCGGGGCGAATTGCCGCCGACTTCGAAGGCGGCATGAGGGCGTCTGACCCCCATGAAATGTCCCTGCTCAACGAGTTGAAGGTGGACCTAGGAGGGCTTCAGATGATAGCAGGGTGGATCATGAACGGCGACATCATCATGATCGAGCAGATGCCCACTTTCGGCGGCTACGCCGGCGGCTTGGAGGAAACCACCATCGTGGACGTGTCCTCCCACCTCATCGCCTTCACCATCTGCAACGCCGACTTCCACCTAGACGGGCCTGTTCATGTCAGGTGGGGGATCACCACCGCCCGGGAGCCCTTGACGGTGGCTGGGCACTGCAACATGGCCATCGACGCCAACACGCACCTGTTGACTTCCAACCAGTACTATCCTCTAGCCCAGCCTTGCACGGAGATGTGTCTCCTGGAAACGGCTGCGCAGGCCATCACGGACACAGGCAGCGGCCGGGAGCTGATGTCTGGGTCCGCTGCGGCTAAGGGTGTGGCCTTGGATTACACCACAGGTATGGAGGCGAGGATTATGGGTGAAGCTGCCAAGGCTGTGGCTGGGATGAAGGTGGAGACTGTGAACGAGATCTTGGACAAGCTGATATCCCTTTACGAGGGAAACTACAGGAACCCGCCTCAGGGTAAGACATTCCAGCAATGCTACGACGTGGTTAAAGTGACTCCTACACCGGAGTACGTGGAGGTCTACGGGAAGGCTGTGGAGACCTTGGAAGGACTAGGGTTGAAGTTCACCTTCTAAACACCTCTCTCTTTTATTTCCGCCCAGTCTCCCCTACTACCCTCTGTATTTTTCTCTTTCATATTTCCTTAAGCTGAAAAGCAAGGGTAAGGTAATAATCTTAGAGGGGTTGCTGGTTTTTCAGACACCGATAGCTTAGGGTTTAGGTTTGAGAAGCTCCACCGCCATAGTCGCCACTCCCAGCATGAGAGGTTCGTGGATAAGATTCCTCTCAGGAAGCTTCCGCCTTGCCTCCGCTGTGAGTCCCAAAGGAATCCCCGGGGCGGCTATCACGGTGTCTTCGTCCACCATGGCCTCCGTCACCAAGTTGGCGGCTGGAGCTGCCAAGATGACTCCCCTAGCTTTGCTGAAACATTCTTCCACAGAGCTGCATACCTGAATGTTTCTCCCCGGGTTCGTGTTTTTCACATGCTCAGCTTTGGCGCGGTTTGAATCGTAGATATAAACCGGAAACCCTCTTCCAGCTAGATAAGCGACGGCGGCGGAGCCCACCTTTCCCACTCCGATGACTGCTGCGCACTTACTTTTCTCCTTTAGCTTTAATTCCAAAACCGCCGCATAGCCTCGGCCGGTGGCAGGGGCGTTGTCCACTACCTTAAAATTTCGAAGGTTCATGCCTGCGAAAACATGGTCGTCGGCGGCGAAGAGGAGCTGACATTTTTTCTCCAAAGCCTCGATGAACCCCCGAACGTCCGAATTCCGGGTTGGCTCAGCCTGCAATCCCAAATGGCGGAGAGTGGATGCCACAGCCTCAGCGAAGCCGGGAATGATGCCTTCCCCGGAAGTTATGGGTACAACGGCGGCCCGACAGCGTTTCAACGCCCTCTCTACGGCTGCACCGCAGTCGGCTGCGCGGAGGGCTGCTTCCAGAAGGCTGACGCCGATTTTAGCTTTTAACTCCTCATCAAATCGGGGAACCGTCTCGGGGATGGGCTTTAAAATCTCAGGAGTCAATCTCGTCATAGAACTTCTGCCTCAAACCTTCTGGTGAGGGGTCAGAGAAGCCGGTGAGCCCATAACGGTGTCGAAGGGAGTTCACGGATTTTTCCATTTTCTTTTTCGCGTCTCGGAGGCGACGGCTCACGGTTATCAATGTTGCTACACATCCTTCAGCCTCCCCCTCAGGGTTGAGGTTGGTGACGGCTTCATCCGCTCCCATGAAGTTTTTCTCAAACCTCAAGCCTTCAGCGTCCGAGAGGCTGTGCTCTCCTGTCACTGTCAGTTGCTTTCCTTCAATTTTCACATGCTGGTAGATGACAGCCTTCTGGTCGGGTATTTTCACAGGGCGCAGATTGCCTTGGGTGAAAAGTGAGCAGAGCAATTCAACCATGTTTACGCCGGTTGAATGGTATACCACCGTAGGTGTTTGACTTGGCAGCCTAGCGTTCATCTCTATGACCCTGATCCCCTGTGGGCCTAGGATTAATTGAACATCAGTTAAACCCGATAGGTTCAGCCCTTCAGCCATCCTCCTTCCCATTTCGAATATCTCTTCCTCCAGAAAGCTATCAAGCCGGCATGGAGCCACAACCCGTTTGCAGCCGAAGGTTCGGTCGAATTCTAGGCCTGTGACCTGAAGAGGCTGCCCTTCGCCGTTCCAGGATAAAACCTCCAAGGACAAGGATGGGCCTTCCACGTATTCTTGGATCAGGTATTCACGGTCTGTCTTCAACACAGCATCCACAGCTTGGCTCAGCTCCTCTATCCTTTCCACCTTGTATATGCTGGTGCTTCCGCTCGCATGAGCGGGCTTGACTATCACGGGCAGCCGGCATCGAGGCCAGATTTCTGGAGTTGGAAGGCCCATTTTCCTGAAGAAGCTCTGAGACTGGATTTTATTGGAGGTGACGGCGAAGGCGCTGTTATCCTGCAGGTAGGGAACCCCTGCCTGGCAGCAAGTTTCTTCCAGAACCCGTAAGGCTTCTTCGTCCTCTAGAGCTGGTAAGACTGCGTCGCTTTCCTCTACTGCTTTCTTCAACCTGCCTTTATCCTTCGCCACGTCCAGTCTCTTGAAGTTGTCAACGAGCGTTGAGGCAGGTGGCTTGGCTCTCCGGTCTACGAGCACTGTTTTGTATCCGGCTTTTCTGGCAAGGTAGGCAGCCTCAATTCCCTGAAGCCGTCCGCCTGCGATGCATAAGGTTTTGACGGGCATGGAAGCCTATTTCCCCGGGAGGCGAGCTTTCTCTTCTTCAATCCATTTCCTGTAACTCTTCAGGGAAGCTACCTCCAATCCCAGCTTTTGGAGGTAGGGTTTTACGCCAGAAAGCGTTCGCAGGCTGCTTTCCACATCCAACTCCGCCTGGGCTACTCCCCGGAGGTGAAACCTTGGAGGTATCAGGGAGGTCACCACGTTGGCCCCAGCCATCAGGCGTAGGCCTAGGCCTTTAAGACCGTCGATGTCGTAGGAAGCTGGGATCAGCCTATCTGGGTGGACAAGGCGCATCAAAGATATGGCCTTCATTTCTTCGAGAATCGGCGGCGAGGGGCGGCTTTCCATAGGAGTTCCTCTCTGAGGTATGAAGCCCATGGCTCTAACCTGGTGGGCTTTCATCTTTTTCATCTGGTAGACGGAATCGACCACGTCTTCCCTGCTTTCGCCTACACCGATGAGAATTCCCTCCTCAATAAGCATTCCCTCTTCTCTGGCGTAGGTCTTGGCTTTCATCCTTTCATCATAGTCTTGGCGGCAGCGGAGCTTGGAGAAAAGAAGGCGGTTGTGGGTTTCCTGGTAGAGGGCATACCAGTCCAAACCTTTTCTTCCCAACTCCCTGAGAACGGTTTTCGGTAAAACCCCCGGTGAAACCATGAGAGGCATGTCCAATTCCTTCTTCAGCCTCTCCACGTAGCTCAACAGTCTGCGGTACCCTTTCTCCGAATGGATTTGAGGGTCTTCCCCCGAGGTTAAGTCGATGAGGTGCACTCCCGACTTCTTCAACATCTCCGCTATCTCCATTATTTCGTCTGCTTTTTTCCTATAGCGGGGAGCACACCGGTTTGCACGCCGGTAAAGGCAGAAGGAGCAATTGTTCCGGCAGTAGGTGGAAAAATAGACGAAGCCGTAGGCGAAAACCTTGTCGCCGAACTGTCGTTTTCTTATCTCATGGGCGGTGTTGAACAGGGCGAACAAGTCGTCTATGCCTTCGGCTTTCATCAAGCGTAGGGCGTCCTTCTCCTCTAAGTTTCCCTCAGCGGCTTTTGCCAGAATTTCCTGAACCTCGCGGGAAGCCTCGCCCTTCAAGGCGGTGCTCGTCAGGGGCATCAATTCCACAGCCCTATTTGATATCCAACCTAGCGCCGTTGAGGTATATGAGGCTTCTACTCACCCTCGCTATGGGGTGATGGTTCCCTGTCACCATGGCTACTCTTTCAATGCCGAGGCCCAACCCTACCCAAGGGTCAACGATGCCCCAGTTGACATCCATGGGCTTAGGCCCTATGGCAGCGGAGCCTATCTCCACATCTTTGACCAAGACATCTAAGGTTTCCCCGTAGACTTCTGAGCTTTCAGATCGAACCTCGTAGGATCCGATGCCGAGGCCTCCCATAGTCTTGGCTATCAGCTCCGCCAAACGTTCCCGAGGGTTTGCATCAGGAGCTAACTCCACGAAATTGAGCATGGTGAACTCTTCGGTGTGGAAGGACCCCCGAGTGTCTTTTCGAAAACAGGATCCAACCTCGAATATCCTCACAGGCTTCCAGAATCTTCTAAGCTTCCCCATTACGAAGTATAGGTTAGGTGCCAGCATGGGGCGGAGGCATCGCCGGCCGTCCAGCCAGAGTATCTGCTGCCAGAGGTTGCTTTCCTTTTCGATCCCCATTCGGCTGATGAAGGTCTTCGGAATTATCGTGGGAGTGACAACCTCAACGAACCCCAGAGAGGTTAAAACGTTCACCAGCTTACTTTCAACGGTTTTAAGGGGAGGCCTTTTTCCGCTGTCCTTCAGCTTCTTTATCGTTTCCCGGTTTTTTCTCGTAAGCTTCTCAGCTAGGCTGTTGAAAACCTTTTCCCGCTCTCTGGGGGAGGTAAAAGAAGCTTCCAGTTTGCTGAGCTCAGCACCAAGCTCTATCAAACGCTGCTTTTGGCTGGGGGTAAAGGTGATGGAGGAATCGCCCATGGAAGCTCACATAGATTTTAAATAAGCCCTTTTCCTGTGCCGAGGGATCCGGGAGTCGAACCCGGCTCCAAGAGGTTAGAACTCTTGTGGCCCCCCGGCCGATCCCCCATCAATTTTTTCGCAGTTCACCAATTTGTACTTTTATCTTTCCCCTATAAATTGGTTTATCTAAATCAGAGATTTTTTTGAATCTGCTTACATTAATTATTTAAACCGCTCAATTTTTCTGCCGCTTCCCCGCTACCAGAAAAGTAGTAGCTGGAAAAATTTTTTAATGCAAACAATGTTTACTAGTTGGGGGTGAAACGACAGGGGTTGTTCTCCTATGGCTGAAAAAGAAGAAATATTGCGTAAATTGTGCGCAGCGATCCGCGAAGGTGACGTGGAAGCCACGAAGGCTGTCGTGAACAAGATCCTCGAGTCTGACATAGACGCTTTAGCGGCCATCGACGCCAGCACCGAAGAAATGCGGAAGATAGGGGAAGCCTTCCAGAAAGGTGAACTCTACCTCCCTCACGTCATGATGGCGGCTGATGCTCTGAGGGAAGCGATAGTCATGCTGACGCCTAAGCTTCAGGCGGGAAAGGAAAGAAAATACCTAGGCAAAGTAGTGATAGCCACAGTCCTCGGAGACGTTCACGACCTAGGAAAAGACATCGTCGCC
This sequence comes from Candidatus Hecatella orcuttiae, assembly GCF_002009985.1. NCBI lineage: Archaea > Thermoproteati > Candidatus Bathyarchaeota > Bathyarchaeia (SeqCode) > Candidatus Hecatellales > Candidatus Hecatellaceae > Candidatus Hecatella > Candidatus Hecatella orcuttiae. The sequence continues at coordinate 1,080,971 of NZ_MTLX02000005.1, read as the reverse complement.
GTGATGATGGAGGCCGCCGGATTCCAAGTGTTCAACCTAGGCCGCGACATACCGGCTAAAACCATCGTAGACAAGGCCAAAGAGGTCAACGCTGATATCGTCGGCGCTTCTGCCCTCATGACTACCACCATGCCTGAGCAGAAGACTTTGGCTGAAGAGTTGAAGAAGGCAGGCATCAGGGACAAAGTAGTCTACATGGTCGGAGGCGCGCCGGTTACCGCTGACTGGGTTAAAGTCATCGGTGCTGACGCTCGAGGAGAAGATGCTGTCGACGCTGTGAACAAGGCTAAAGAACTTCTGGAAAAGAAATGACCCATCATCCGGTTTAACCCTTCAGCCAAGCCGCTGCCCTGAACCATGTTGATGAGGGGCGGAGATGCTTGAAGGGTACACTCATCGAGCGCCGAGGAGGGGCGTGATGAAACAAATACCCAGAAAAAAGGGAGGTGAAAAATGCAATGCCAGTGAAACTCTTCGCCGGACTTGACATGGTTCAAGGAGCTAGGTTGGAGCTACTTTCCAGAGACGCCCTAGACCGCATCAACTCGGAGACGATGGACGTATTGAAGACCAGCGGAGTTGGAGTCTACCATGAAGAGGCTTTGGAAATCTTCAAAAAGGGAGGATGTGACGTTGACCCGGTGAAACGCATGGTGAGGATTCCTGAGCACATCGTTAAGGACGCCCTCCACAAGTGTCCCGGCCGAGTCCTTTTAGCCGGCCGTGAAAAGGGAAGCGACGTGCTTCTAGAGGCTGGAAGAAAAGTGGGTAACACTACCTTCGGCACGGGGCTGTACACCTACGAATATGAAACCAATTCCATTCGAGAGTCGAACAATCAAGACGTCTATGAAGCCGCTGTCCTTGCAGATTGGTGCTCCACCATCGACTTCTTCTCCCTGCCCTGTGCAGCCAGAGAGCTTCTGATGGAAGGCTTGGCTTCGGACGTCCACGAAACCTTCACTTCCTGGGTGGGGACGAGAAAACACTTCCACCACGTCGACCCGGTGGCTGAGCACATGGAGTACTACTTCAAGATGGGTGTCGCCTACTATGGAGGCGACGAAGAAGCCTTCAGGAAGAGGCCCATCATATCCGTGTTGCTGTGTCCCACCAGTCCCCTCCAGCTGCACGCCAACGCCTGCGGAGTCATCATCCAAGGAGCCCGCTACGACATCCCGGTGAACGTGCTAAGCATGGCCATGTCTGGAGCTACAGGCCCCGTGACGTTGGCCGGCACTTTGGTGACCCATAACGCAGAAGTGCTCTCAGGCATCGTCCTCGCCCAGCTGACAGAGCCCGGTGCACCTGTCATCTACGGCAGCTCCACCACCATGTTCGACCTCAGGACGGCCACAGCACCCGTGGGAGCGCCGGAGCTGGGGCTGATAAGCGCCGCTGTTTCGCAACTTGCGCAGTATTATGGGCTGCCCAGCTATGTGGCAGGCACCTAGGCTGATGCCAAGCTCCCCGACGCGCAGGCTGCCCACGAGAAGACCATAACCACCCTCCTGCCCATGCTGGCGGGGGCCAATGCCATCTACGGCGCTGGGATGCTGGAGCTGGGTCAAACGTTCAGCTTGGAGCAGCTGATCATCGACCACGATATCATAGCCATGTGCCGGAGGGCTACCAAGGGCATCTCTGTGAACGATGACACCTTGGCGACAGACCTCATAAAAGAGGTGGGGGTTGGGGGGAACTTCCTCTCCAAGAAGCACACCCTCCAATGGATGGACGCGGAGGAATCCTTCCCCACGCTGCTGAACAGGGACATGCGAGGAACTTGGGAGAAAAAAACAGACAAGAAGGACCTAGCCTACTTGGCCTACCAAAAGTCGAAGGAAATCTTGAAGACTCACCAGGTTCCACCCATCGACAAAGACCTGTTGGCCTCCATGGAGGCTATCGTCAAAGAAGCGGACAGGGCTGCGCGCGGGTAGCTTGGCTGATTAAATCAGCCTAAATTTCCCCTCTATTTTTTTATACAAGTCTATCTCTTTTTTTAGGTGAGGCTGGCTTAACAGTGATGTTTCCAGTTTCCACGTCCACTAAGTACATTCGCTTATTTCTCCTGTTTTTCACAGCCATGACCAGCCAGTTAAGCTGCCCTCTGCAGCATACCAGTTTCGGTTTTCTAGTAGGCTGTTTTCCACGACTTAGGTTTTGAACCATGCGTTCAGCTTCGCGGGAGGAGATTTTTATCAGAAACCTGTCCATAAGCTGCCTCAGCCTTTCGCCGTCGATCATGTAGACGTTAGGGGGAACCAGAAAACTCGGCTTGCAGATTTTTTTATAAAAAGGAATGTATACGCCCTGGTTGAGTTTCATGGATTTGATGTAGGAGGAAAAATTTTTAAGCTGCTTGGAGACGGCTTCCCTGCTGAAGTCGATTCTCACAACGGTTTTATCTCCGCCTATGAACTTCCGCCCGGTCATATCGATTATAGGGGGTTTGGTTTGGATTTTTTCTTGGTGGATGGTTATCCCTGTTTTCTTCAAAAGTTTGATTATGAGATTTTTGAAGGATTCCCTTTTCTCGCCCGGAGAGGTTTCAAGTATTTTGAGCACTGTTTATCTTTCAAAAATAACCATCTCCTGAAAAATAAGCTTTGGTTAAAGGTCAGACAACCGTCTTCAAATAATTTAATAACATGGTTGAGCCCTAGTTTCTTTTCGATAACCCCTCTCATGGTGGGAGTTTTGAGCGTGGAAGGCCTTGAGGAGCACAAGCACTGCGCGGTTTGCGGAGCAGTCATATCTCACAAGGACAAGGGCAAACCTGGGAAAGCCTACGTATGCAGTGAGCAGTGTTCAAAAACATATGATAAGCGGGTTAAAAAAGTTAAGAGAATAAAACTTCTCTGGTACCTCTCCACGTTCATCGTGCTCGTTCCTCTGGCAATTTTGGCGCTTCTTTTCGGTTAAATGATTTTAACAGGCTTACGAAAAATCTATTTTTTGTTAAATAAATTATTAATTGTTTTTTATAAGCTGATCGCCGCAAAAATTTAAATACTAAAAGAATAGTTAATACTAACTTGAATGTAGCTGAAAATTCTCCAAAAGATAAACCGGTGAAGAACTGTGAGTGAGAAGAAAAAAGGAGCAGGTTTCTGGTTTGGAATGGACGCGGAAACATTCTACCCTGCCTTCCACGCTGAGCTTGAGAGGAGACTGAAGATCCTAGATGAAAAACTTCGAACCGAAGGCTCCTTGGTTACCAAATGCCCCATGTGGTCTTATGCGGCCTTGGCGTTCGCCATGCTGTGGGCTATTGTTTTCGCAGTGCTGGGTTATGTGAACCCTATACCCCTCTGGGCGCACATGTCCTTCTACGGGTCTCTACTGATCCTAGTGGTACTCATAGGAATTGACCGGGTGAGGAAGGGGCGATAAAAAATGGCCAAAGAAGCGATTGAAAAGGAAGTACTGTTCGGCGCTTTGCCGGTGCTGGCGGAAGACCGGGTCTACGGTTTCGTGGACTATGTCTGGCTGCAGATGGCCTACGGTATAGCCTCTTGGGCTTTCCTAGTAGGCGGCTTGACTGGAATAGTACTGCCTGCCACTGAAGCCATAACAGCCGCCATAGCCGGTGAGGGATTAGGCCTCTTCGCATCCGCCTTTTATGCTGTGATATTTGGCAGATATGGAGCCGACCAGTTCCTATTGACGAGAGCTGCCTTTGGAAACAGAGGAGGCAACCTTCAGCTGGCCATATGGATACCTATCAACTACGGGTGGATAGCGTATTCAGCGTTTCTCTTCGGCATGTCTGCGATAAAATTAACCCCGCTGATCTGGCCTCAGGTGCCCTCCGTTCTCGCAACCGTATGGCCGGGCGCCACCCTCTGGGCAGTTATAGCAACGGCCATTGCCTCCTACGTAGCTTGGAAGGGTCCCATTGCATGCAAGTGGTTTACGAGGGTTACGTCCCCATTGATGCTGATAGTGCTAGGCGGCCTGATCTACTACATCTTCGCCGTGGAAGGAATTGGCGCTGTTTTCGCCCGTCAACCGGTAGCAGCATACGAGACTCGTCATCTATCTTGGATGAATGCCTTTGAGTGGAACCTAGGCTTAGGTTTTGCTTGGTGCTACTATTGGGGGCAATGGTCCCGTCTGGCAAAGACCGAGTCAGCGGCCCTTCACGGTCCATGGTGGGGCTGGGGGCCTGTCCTGTGCATTGCTGTGGTCTTCTCCATTCTCACGGCTTTGATCGTTGGAACCTTCGATCCAACCGACTGGTTCATGGCTATCGGTGGAGCAACTTTCGGCGGTATAGGGCTCTTCCTCTTCGCCATTGCCAACATAGGGTCGATTGTGCTGCTTATCTACACGGCGGCTATACCCATCAAGGTGGCCATACCTAGGATAAGGTGGGTGCATGCCAGCGTCACGATAGCGGCAGTACCGGCCGTAGTGCTGTTTCAGGAAGTGGTGTTCAACAACTACGCTGTCTTCCTGACGCTCATCGGCTGTCTGTGGACGGTGTACGGGGCTATAATCTTCACCGACTTCTTCGCCTTCAGGAAGAAGAAAGGCTACTGGACGGTGGACGAGATAAGAGACATGTACATGATGGGGAAGATATTCCGATACCACAAAGGCTTCAACCTGGCAGCTTGGATCACCTATCTCTCCAGTGTCATAATCTACCTGGGAGTCTACAACCCTCTGACAGGCTACGTAGGCTACTTCGGCGTCGGCTTCCCATGGGTTTCAGGGCTTCTCCTAGTGTTCGGCTATGCCATCGCCTTGTACTGGCTCCTCATGCATCTGATATACCCGCAAGAAGTGAAAAGACTACGTGTGGTCGAGTGAAAACCCTCCCACAACTTTTTTTTTTTTTTTTTAAAAAAAACAACCCAAATTGAAGTCTAAAATTTTTGTTTCATGCCTTAAGGCAGGTATCTGTAAAAGTCTTCAAAGAGTAGTTGCCTTTGAAGACAGCTTCGGCGAGCCATTCCTCGGTTTGATGGAGCTGGCTGGACGCGGTTATTCGCGTCGGGGAAGATCAGCCTGAAAACAAGAGCCACATGTGGCCATATGCTATGGGTTTTTCAGCCTCTCAAAACTAGTATTATGAAGATTATGAGGAAAAATATGATGGGGAAAAACCACATCACCTTCAGCCTTCGAGCTTTCGCCATCTCATCCTCGTACATCTTAGCGCATCTGGGCCCGCAAAGCACCACGCCAGACCTAGCTCTTCCCTTTCCCCGCACCACGCTGCCGCAAACGCTACAATGTCTGTGTTCCTCGATTTCAACATCCATTCTGGCATCAACAACGCTGAGATGATTCCGTCCCCGTGTATTCTATGGTTTACCGGTATATTCTTTAAAACTTTGCCCCTCTCCCAGCGTAGATTTTGAGAGAGGCTGTTTCTACTCTCACAAAATTTCCACCAAAAACAGCGCCTTCTCCATAAAAAGGAGGAGGTGTTTGTTTCAGTTTTCGGCTATTCGAGTTTTTGCACTTTTTCTTTGGTTTTTAAGCGTTGGGCTTCGTCGATGGTGCTTATGAAAACCATGCCATCCCCTGGCTTTGCCGTGCAGCATCCTCCTCGGATGGCGTCGACGATCTTTTCTACATCTCCATCCTCGCAGAAGACTTCAATCTTCGACCTAGGAAGAATATCTTCTACGATGGGCGGCGTGAAGGGCGTGGGGGTGAACCCAGACTTGTATTCTCTGCCATGGCCTCTCACATCATAGTAGGTGAACCCGGGTGCGCCTATTTCCTTCAATTTCTGTATAGTTTCCTTCAATCTTTCAGCCCTAATGTAGGCTTCAATTTTTTTCAAAAAATTCCTCCTAAAAGGTGGCTAAGGGTTTAGCCTGCCTCTAAATAGAATATGGGAAATATGTGATTTAAGCTTTTTTTATGACGATTTCAAACTTAGCTCGGTTCTCTTTGATGTTTAGGATCTCATGTCCCTCTCTGAGGACGAATCTTTGAATATTTTCTTTAGCCGACGGATAGTCTCCGATGACCTTGAGAATTTTCCCCACCTCCAACTCCGCAAGTTTTCTCTTCGTCAACAAAACGGGCATGGGGCAGGCTTTTTTTCGAACGTCCAATACTTCGTGAGCTTCCTCCATTAAATCACCTAAAAGAAGGCTTCCCCAAAAAAGGCTATGTCAAATATAACATATTTGGCATGGTTTTTCCAAGGCTGCCTCCCAGATGAGACACCGTTACATCAGGTGCCGTTTCCTTGGCTTCCACCTGAAATACGCAGGCTCGGCGGCTGCCGTCCTTTTTCAATTTTTACCTCTAAAAAGGCTAGCGGTGCACTGAATTTAACTTTTTCTAAGATCAGCCTTCACAATACTTCCGGCTCAAAAAAAGGAAGATGGGGTTTGTGGCCCAGAGGCTTAGCCGTTCCCTCATCCCCCTCGCTTCACGCGTGGGTCGGTGGGCGGTGGCTCTGGGCTTGGCTCTTTAGAGTTTCACCAGTTCCTTAAGGCGTTCGACAGCGTTGATGCGGATGCCGAGGATCTCGGCGATTCGGGCTTTGGCTTCGAGGCCCCTGGCGACCCCTGGGACGCCTGTGATAGTGCCGATGTTGAGCCTCTCCCTCAGCCTTCTCATCTCAAATTCGTCCCGCAGAGCCATGGTGTCGGTTTCCAGCTTCTTGGCCACGTAGTCCTTCGCGTCCTTCAACCTATATCTCAGCATCTGCATCCTAGCCACCATGTCTCCCGCCGTCCTGATGCCTCCCATGCCGCTGGCGGCGCAGTGAGCTATGGGCATCCCAAAGGGATCGCCCACTCCCACCTATAAGCCGTCTACCTCGGCGATTTCAACCATTGCCTTGCTGGCCCGGGTCACAGCGTCCACCGGCGGAGTTTCGTACATGGGGATTCCCCCAACGCCCATGCCCATGTTGACGTGGATGGGGATTTTGGATTCTTTGACGCAGTGCTTGACCAAGGTGACTGCTCTGGCGATGTTGAGGGGGAAGGACAGAGAAGGCTTGGTGTTGACCACCGGGCCGAAGATGTCCACTCCTGCCTTTTCAGCGAGGCTGGCTTGCTGGTGAGGCCAGAGTCCCGCCAGTTTGACGCCTTGATATTTCAGCTCGGTGTGGAATCCTAGGATGAATTCTCCCGCCATGCCCATTTCCACGCAGAGGTAGGGGCATTCCTTCTTTATCTTTTCCGTGGCGGTAAGGGAGGCGTAGAAGTCTGCGTCGCCTCCGGCGCCGGTGGTGTCGATGTTCAAGGCGTCCAAGCCTACCTCGTAGAGTCTCACGGTGATGTATTCTAGGTCTTCCACAAACCTGTGGGCGGCGTTTTCCATGGATTCTTTTGCTTCCCCTATCTTGCGGTCCTTGATGAGCCCGATGGGTTCGGGGAAGGGTCCGTCTGGGGCGTAGTATAGGCCTAGGTTAGGCATGGCTCCGTAGAAGATGGGGAGGATGGTCATGTGCAGGACGTTCTGCAGGACCGATTGCTCCTGGGTGATGATGGGTTTAACGGGTTTGAAGCTGTAGTCGATGTGCCCCAGCTCGGCGGTGTCGGCGCTGAAGGCTTTCTCGTAGATGCACATGGCTTGCTCCCGGGAGCATGGGATGCTCACTCCGCTGTTGGACTGGTCGGCCATCACCTTCAAAGGCCCTACGTCGTGGGTGAGGACGACTTCTCTCCCCGGCTCCACGGCTACCAGCCGGTTGGGGTCGGTGATGATCTCCAGCAGATGCTCTTGTTCGGCTCCTGAAAGCTCGGGGACGTGGGCTTTTTCCGCCGCGTCCTTGGTTCCGGCTTCGATGTCGGCTTTTATCTGCTCTTTGCTCATTCTTACCGGTCGGCCGTCTCCCATTCTGGTTAGGTAGTCCATTTTTCTTTTTCACCTTCCTACTCGGTTATGCCGAGTAATTTTTTGGCTTTCCTCACGCTGTCCGGTCCGTCTTCACCCCATGCGTCGGCGCCTATTTCCTCAGCCCAAACGCCTGTGGTAGCTCCTCCGCCTACCATGACCTTCACCTGGTCTCTTATGCCTTCCTTCGCTAGGGCGTCGATGACGGCTTTCTGCCCTACGCGGGTGACGGTCATGAGGGCTGAGCAGCCTACGATGTTGGGTTTGAGCTCTTTGACTTTCTCGACGAAGACCTTGGTGGGGACATCCCGACCTATGTCGATGACTTCGAAGCCGGCGGCGTCGAGGAGAACAGAGACTATTCCCTTGCCGACATCGTGGACATCGCCCTCCACCGTGCCTATGAGGACTCTGCCTGCTTTAGACGGTTTGGTGGGCAGCTTGGAGAGAAGAACTTGGGCAGCGGCTTTCATGGCGTCGGCTGCCACGACGACTTGGGGGAGGAAGACTTCGCCTCTCTCGAAGAGGTTTCCTAGGTCTGTCATGGCTTTGGAGGCGGCTTCCAAGGCCTTCAGAGGGTCGAGGCCTGCGGCCACACAGTCGTTGGCGGCTTTGGAGGCGGCTTCCACATCTTGGGCGAAGATGGCGTCGTAGAGCTTTTTCAAGGCTTCTTCAGAAGACATTATCTATCCCTCCTCTTTTTCTCCGAGGGTATTCTCTCCTTTTTTGAATATAAAAGGTTTACCGGTAGAATTTTCTGATTTTTTTTTAAAAAAAAAAGAGTTTTAGGGTTTACAGTCGGCTTATTTTTCGGCTTCTTCAGGTTTCGCTGCGGCAGTCAGTTCTTGGACGTAGGTGGTATAGGGTTCTGGGAGGCCTTTCTCCAGCCACTCCCTCACAGCGGCTTTCTCCGTCCTGTCCTCTCGAACCGCGTCAAGGATGTGATAGAAGGCCCATATGGCCACGGCGACGAGGGCGCTGATGACGGTGCCTATCCCCCACAGAGGACTGATGACCTCTATCGGTCCGCCCCAGTAGGCGCCCTCCCAGTCGGTGACTCCCGTACCGAAGGCCAGCAGCTGAGCGAATAGAAGGGCTGAAACGATGCTCATTTAATTCCCCCCATCAGCTTTCTTTGAAGCCTTATGGCATCCTCCAGCATTTCCTTGGGCGATGCCGGCGGCAGGTAGTCCTTCCTACCCGCGTCCTTGCTTGCGAACCGTCCTCGACTGGAACGTGTCTTGCCGAGGTATTTAGCGATCTCCGTGTACTGCACCCTGTCGATTTCCGGAAGCTTATCGGTTGGAAGCTGCGGGAAGTATGGGTACATGTCTCCAAAGGCCGGCGAAGACATGTCTAAGCCTACCAACTCTACCAGAGGTTCTACTCTGAGAAGCTTTGCTTTTTTAAGAACCCAGCTGCAGACGAAGCCAATGGCAAAGGCCCATCCGGCCTCCCAGAGAGCGGAGGCAAACTGACCCCAAGGCGTGGTGACCCCTGCGATGTAGTCAAAGCCAAAGTAGTAGGCCCCCCCGGTCGGGTAGCCCCAGAGCAGAAAGCCTGGGAAGATGCCTAGGCCTATGAAGCCGCAGTATCCGTGCACCGCGCAGGCTCCCACGGCGTCGTCGATCTTGAACCTCCGCTCAACCCAGTAGTGAAGCTTGTAACCGATGAAAGGCGTGATGAACCCTATGATGAAGGCTTGGAAGGGATGGTAGAGGTCGTTCCCCGACGAGGCGCCGATGATACCCATTAAGACTCCGCTCCAAGTCCAGAAGGGATTGCCTCGGCCCACGGTGAATCCACCCATCATCCCTCCTGCCAGAGACATGAGGAAGTTGGTGCCGACCAGCGACAGCGTGGTGGGGTTCCCGAAGATGTTGACCGTTCCCCAGTAGGGCAGCGTTAAGTCCCAGGCTATTATCAGGGGGACGTTGCAGGCGAAGTAGAAACCCCAGAAACCGGTGACAATGATGAACAACCCCACAGCCGTCATCCACTGGTTGTGGAGGGGAATGTCTCTCGGTCTTCCCTGCGGGTCGAATTTGCCTATTCTGGGGCCTAGGTTGATGAGGCAGCCTAAGAGGAAGAAGCCGGCGATGGTGTGGATGATGCCGCTGGCGTAGGCGTCGTGGATGCCAAACCATTTCAGCATCCATCCGCCGTTGCTCCACCCTTGGGCGGCCAGCCATATCCACACGAACGAACCCACAATCACGGCGAGGACGACGCATGAGCTGATGCGGCATCTTTCGATCATGCCTCCGGAGATGATGGAGCCCTCGGTTTGGGCGAAGAGGAGGAAGGCAGCCCAGAAAGCCAACATGAAGCCCGGCGGTAACTCCTGTAGATTGCCAGTCATGAATGGGCTTAGAGGTCCGAAGTCTCCTCCCACATAGGGGTTGCCCTCGTAGTTGGGTATGAAGGCGTTGATGGGGTTGGGGCCCATGAAGCTGCCGTAAACCCACCACCCGAAGAGGTAGAAGGTGAAGAGGATGAGGGCGAAAAGCATGTTGTTCTTCATCAGCGTGTGGCCGACGTTCTTTCTCCTAGCAACACCTACCTCGTACATGCCGAAGCCGATGTGGATGAAGAACATGACGATGACCGTAACCCAGTAGAACCACTCCACCCATACACCATGCGCATACTGTAGCATTTCAGCCAATTGTTGTACAGTCATTTCTTCTCCTGCCATTTTCCAGAGTCTCCTCTCATGGTTTTTGATACCGTAGCAATTTTCAGAGATACTGGAGAAGGAGAGCTATTATACTTGACGAACTTAAAGTAAGAACCAAGAATCTTAGACTCTACCCCGCCTCTTAGGGCACGGGGGAGGGAGTTTCTCGGAAGCTACCAGTAATTTAAGGATGTAAAGTGAAAACCGGAAAAACCTATGACAGATTTCTGGGAACATTCAGGGCACAACATTCGACGGACCGTTCGGCATTTCCTCTCAGACCTGAGACTCAGCTGTCTTCTCCTTCGGAAGCCTCCCGGAATCCGTCGGCATCACCATCTTACTGGGTTTGCTGACATACATGTTGATGGCCAGATGGGCCATGGAGGCCCCTATCTCCGCGATCCTATTAAAAGCCCTACTCACAATCTTTATGTGAACCGCTATCTCCGGGTCCTCGGTTTCCCTCAGAATTCTGGTGACAATCTCCTCCGCATCGTCCTTTAACCTCATCCTATCTTCAACAGACTTGTTCGCCCTATGCAAGTCGCCGGTGATGAGGCTTTCGAAGGCGCCGCTGAAAACCTCCAACTCGATTTTTCCTATTCGCTGCAGTTCCTTCACCATGGCTTCGTTCGGCTTCTTGTTCAATTCGATAAGCTGGAGAATGTTGCTTGCTGCCTCCTCCAGATAATCCGCTATGGCCTCCAAATACTTAATGACAACCCGGTAGGTGGGCAGATAATGCTGGTTCTGCACGCCGACTTTCTCCGCAATCCTCACATCGGTCAGAGCCAGCTCTATGACGCGTAAAATCAGCCAATACAGCATGTTGGCTTCAGACTCCCTGTTCACCACCTCCTTAGCGGGGGTGGGATCAAATCCCATGAGTGCCTCCAAAACCTCAGTGTACATGGTCGCCGTCAAAGCGTAAAGCCTCCTCATCATCGTCGTCAGAGGGATGCTGGAAGGGTCTAAGGTGCATTGAAGGACGACAGCGTCAGGCCTTTCATCCATGATGCTCAGCCCTATCAGCCTCTGGGAAACGTTCCTCAAGACGGTAAGCCAATCCCCGTGAATCTTGTTTCGCGAAAACACCGTTATGGTGTCGTAGCCTACGATGTAGCAGCCCACGACAAGCCTCTCCAGCAGCGTGGGACTGTCGCAGAGGTCTAAGTTCACTGCCACATCCAAGCTGCCCTTAGACTCAGCCATTTCCGAAGGCATCAATCTGAGGGAGCCGTCTTTCTCATAGCTGCAGACGACGGTGTCCCCCTTCTTCAACCTAAACCGCTTGATCCATCGGCTGGGGAGAGAAACGCTGAGGGTTGAGTAGCCGACCTTTTGAAGCTTTCTTCCCTCCATAAAATCCCCACTATCTTTAGTATATACTAGAATTTATAGTTTTCGCTAAATAATTATATGCCGCCAACACTTTCTTTATTACGGATAAAAAATTTCACAATAAACCCCTGACGAGCTTGGGAAAACCAAGCGAAACCCAACTTTCCCGGGTCGGGTAAAAAAGGAGGAGGTGAAAAATGGAAACCGTCCTAGAAGAACCGAAGGTTGTAGTCCCTGAAATAGTAAAACCAAAAGCAGAGAAGAACAGCCCCAACTGTCCCAAATGCGGCTACCAAGGATGGTGGGGAGTGCAAGTCACCAACGTCCCTTGGTGCCGTGTCTGCGGAACTTACTGGGGAGAGGTTGAAGAGAACTTCAGAGGCCCATCCGCACGCTTCATCGGCATCCGTAAATACAGATAAAAACTGAATTCACTCCCCGAGCTTAAAGCCGAACACATATAGCCGATCAAGAAAACAACCAACCAAAGATAAGGGGCGGACATCCTAGTTTAAATCTCACCTTGGAACACATTATTTAACTGGCTAAAAATATTTTCCTAACTATTTTCTCCACTTCTCAAATTTTTTAGTCGCCTTCCCTTTCCCCCTCAACTCTTTAATGTCGTCCCACCTAGACCAGAGGGCAAGCAGGATCGCCACCAATATTAAAGGTAGAAAAGTCTGCTCTGGCTTGATGGGCACCTTCTGAGTAACAAGAGTGGCTACAGGCTCGGCTCTAGCCGGCAACGTACTGTCAGAGCCTTCATGCGTCACTACGAAGGCTAAGCTTCCAATCTCCTCCGGGATCATACTAAATTGGAAGGCTCCGTTTTCGTCGGTGAAGACGATGACCGACTCCACCGTTTCCTCGCCGGCCTTGGCGTAGCCATAGAATATTTTAAGTTCAAGTCCCTCCATGGCGGGGTATACGTTTCCTCTGATCAAAATGCTTTCACCCAGATAGCTTCTCTTCGGAATTCTCTCCACGTTGATCGTGATCGCCGTCTTGGTTTCGGCGGAATCAAAACCTAGGGCGCCGAGGCTCTCTTCAGCCCCCTCCGCGGCAGGGAGAGGCGAAAACAACAGCACAAACATGAAAGCAGCTGCTGTTAAAGCAATGGAGAGTTTCATCGGAAACAGACACCTCTCCTAAATTTTAGCGTTCCCCTTTAAAAATCTTTATACAATCAAGCTTAAACATCAATTATCAGCTCACTGCAACCATACAACTGCCCAGCCTCTTCCCAAATGTTGCAAATTTTAACAGGAACATGTGCTAAACATGGCGGTTTACCCTAGATTTTAAAGTTCGAACCAAAAATTCTAAAAACATATAAATAACAGCTTATAATACCATATATTATTTATATAGGAGGGGAAAACCCCTTGAATAGCCGCCTCGATACCAAGCAGAAGTCCCCTCCAGCGGCCTCCGGTTTCCCGGAAAATATTTCCTTTAAACGACGGGATGGACTAAAAATCGTGGAGGACATCCTTTCCGTCGCCTTCAACGGGGCATCAAAGACCGAGGTGGTCTACAGGGCTAACCTCAACTTTAACCGTTACAAGAACTACGTTTCACTTTTGTTGGAGAAGGGCCTAGTAACTCTCACCGAAAGAGGGGGCATAATGACCACGGAAAGGGGAAGACTTTTCCTAGAGCTCTCCAGGCAGCGGAAAGAAATCCTGACCATGCTTTCACCTTGAAGGCGGTAAACGATTAAATAAATCTGCGTTCTCTCCGACTACACTGGTTTTGTAGGCAGCTTCAGATTTTCAGCAGACAAAGCACATTCCTCTGGCTGTGTTGGAACAGTAGAATAAAGCGCGATCTTATCTGGTTCAGGGAAAATTCATACCTAAGTTTTCCAACTCTCGCTTAACGGTTTCCCAAAGCCTTACATATTCCTCGGAAGGTGAAATCTTCTCAATGTCGTAGCATTCTTCAAACCTCTTCCCCGGAGGAGCCTTCCTCATCCGCAACGGCTCCTCATACCGGCTCAGCAGCTCCTTCACAAGCTCGTTGACTTCCACTGCTCTGAGGGAGGCTGAGGCTTGGCAGATTTCCCCCGCTATCCTAGCTTCCATTCCCGTGTAATGGTTCACATAGGTCCCCCGCGTGCCTCCTGCAGAGCAGATTAGGTCTGCCCCGGAGGCGGTGTGAGTTGCCGTCTGGGCTGCCAGTTCGTAGCACTGGATTTCGGTGCAAGGCCCGGCTGCCGAGTAGATGTAGCTTCCCATGGGAACTGGGTGAACGCCTTTAACCGCCTGCATGACCAAGCAGCTCACCCAGAGGTCCTCCCTGTCGGTGGTGGTCGAAGTCCACATGTGGGAGGGCGCCATGCAGAAAAGGTGGCCGCGTGTCAGGGTGAAAGCCTGCAGGGCTTCAGCTGCGCAGAGGATGGCCGTCGCCTCCGGTCCGCCTGCTTGGCCGAGAACAGGGCATTGAGCCGCGGCCACAAGGTTCCCTTGGTATTGGCAGTGGGTCATCCTGTTGAAGACTTCCCAGCTCATCTTTAACTCGTTCAACTGCGCCACCTCATGCAGGTCTGTGGGCCTGAGCCCGTCGGGGGAGTCGGCGAAGTTGGAGGCTGCCGCCGTGACCACGGAGATGCCTCCGAAGATGCACAGGCCCGGCTTGCCCGCTGCCTTGGCGGCTTCTCTAGCCTCCACAGCCTCAGTCCTCGCAGCAGCCATTTCGATGGGCGACCGGGGTTTGATGGTCATTCCCTTGAAGCTTTCCAAGGGCCCCATCACCATGATGTCCGCTGAGGTTTCCTTGGCGTAGCTGTACAGGATTCTTCTGTAGAATTTCTCGGAAAGAGGGCAGCCGCAAGGCCCTCCGGCTATGAGCGGCCTCCGGCCGTCTCCCGTCCGGCGGGCTGCGAGTTCGATTCTTTCCTTTCCTCCGCCCAGAAAGAGCCGGGTTGAGGCTGAGCGGAGGGCTTCCTCGACCTCTTCCTCCGACACCTGTATGACTCGTCCGCTGTCGGTACAGTAAACTCCGACGTCGCAGAGGAGCTTGAGGGCGGCTTCATAGACAGCCTTGGCGAGGGAGGCGTCGGTGGACACTACTTCTTCTGGGTTGTAGCGGATGCCATATTCCTTCCGAAGCTCCTCCAGCTTTTTGGGGAGAATCTTCATGTCGAATTCTCTCTCCCCTATCTCTGGCCCTGATTCTGAGCGTTTCCAAAGTTCTAGAAGATCGATCACAGGTTTTCCCCTACCTGAAAAAGTACATTATATATCTTTTCTTAGGCATGGGATTTATTGTTTGCTAATGGTGAAAGTCTCCAGTAATCTATCTTTTTTGCAGAGTAAAGCTTTATAACAGGGAATCTTCCCTCTTTTTTGAAGTATCTTAACCCTGTTAGGTATGAAGGAGAACGGTTCATGGCTTTACTTTCACCGCTTTTAGGAGGCGGAGAGCAGCCGGGAATCTTCGCTTACATTCTCCAAATCGCTTTCATGTTTATCATCCTCCTCTACTTCTTCTACGGGCAGAAGATTCAGATGTTCATGTGGAACCGCGACATCGAAAGGCAGTTGAGGAAACTGCGGTATATGAGGGACAGGGCTAGGGAGATTTCCCTCAACACCGTCCAAGAGCTGGGAAAACCCAACGAGGACCCCACGCCTCGGGTAGACCAGTTTCTGGAGCGCTTCTTCATCCAGCCGGTGGACATGGACCCGGCGGGTATCGTTTGGAAGCTGGACCATCTATTGGATGTGAGGGACATGAGCATGAAGGAGGAGGTTAAGCGAATTGCCCCAAAAGCCGACGACCCCACGCTTCACAACCTCGAAAACCTTCTGGAAGCCTCCCTCGACCTGAACCTCATCTACCGGATTGTGAAGCATTATTATCTGATGGGGAAACGAACCAACGCCTACATCATCACCGCTCAGCTTCACATGATCCTCCCCATGATCATGGACATAGCCGCAGCCTACGACGGAGCCGTGCAAGCCTTCGCCCAAGGTCAGCCCATCGGAGACGGCGCCGGGCCTCTCCTCGTCAACAAGCTCATGAGAGGGAAGGAGGTAAAGAAGATAGAGAAAGACATGGTGATGGCCGAAACGGAGATCGAAGGCCGTAAAACCCTCGTCCTCAAAGCAGAAGGCCCAGGAGGCAACGTAGGCAAGCCGGGCGACGCCCTTCAAAACCTGCTGGCTTCGGGCTTCGTTAAGCCCTCGCTCATCATCATGGTGGACGCAGCCCTCAAGTTTGAGGGTGAAAACACGGGGGATGTGGCTGAGGGTGTAGGAGCGGCCATCGGAGGCATAGGCACTGAAAGGTTTAAGATCGAGGAAATCGCCCACAAGAATAAGATACCGGTGTACGCTGTTATCATCAAAGAATCCCTCCGGGAAGCCATAGCCCCCATGAAAAAGGAAATCTACGAAGGCGTGGAAAAAGCTTTGGAGCGGATTAAGCGGCTGGTGAGGGAGAACACCCAGGAAGGGGAAACCCTCATCCTAGCGGGAATAGGCAACACCATAGGGATAGGCCAGTAACCCTGGGAGGTTTGAAGGTGTCCGGAAAACCTGCGCCAAAGTCCCCCGTCGGCTTGCTTCTTCTCCTTCTAATAGCGTTCCTAGCCGTGTTCTTTCTCTTCTCAGGCATAGCCCAGTACATGGAAGTGGGCCCCCGGGAATCCACGGGCTCCCTCCTCTTAGGTCTTCTCGGAATTCTCTTCCTCGTCCTCATGGTAAGCCGAATCCTCGGCCAAATGTCTTTGCCTCCGCCCAAGGTCACCTTAACCTTGCTCCAGTGCAGCCAATGCGCCTTCAAAAGTCTCCGCAACTTTCAGCTGGGCGATTTCATCCCCAAGCCCATGGGCAGCTGTCCCAGTTGCGGGGGGACTATGATGGTTGAAGCCATCTATCCCGAGGAGGAGAAGCGGCCCAAGCGGCGGGAGCCAAAGTTTTAGAGAGTTAAAACTTGAACCTCGTCTTTCAATACTATGACGGTGTGCTCTGATTGTGCTACCGGCTGCCTGTTCTTCTCCGCTAGTAAAGGGTATTCGGTCACGTGTCTTTCTTTGAGGAGGCTGCTGAAGGCCGCTAAGTTTTCCTTTCCCCATATTTCTTCAACCCAGCGGAAGGCGAAGGGGAGGGTGTGGAAGCGGTTCTTGATACCTTCAAAGAGGCTTCGAGCTTTTTCTTCTTTCGGAGGCTTCATCTTCAGAATTCTGAAGATGTGGCCGAATCCCGCCTCACCCACTTCCCCTGCTCCTTGTTGAGTGGTGGAGAAAGGCTCTACAGCGTAGGCTTCCCCTTCCTCGATTTTTAGGCTGTCTAAGCCGGCTACGTTGGGGATGGGTTTTCCGGTGTGAAGTTTGTATCGGCCTAACCCGTGGCCTGTCAGGTTTTTCACAGGCTTCAACCCGTACTTTTCAATGATCTTCTGGATGACGGCTCCTATGGCTGAAACCTTAACCCCCGGAGCCAAGGCCTCCAAGGCAGCCTCCAAGGCTTCGTCCGTAGCCTGTTTGAGGACGTAGAGCTCTGGGTTGAAGCAGATGGAAACCGCTGTGTCGGCTATGTAGCCGTCGATGTGAACTCCAATGTCCACCTTCACTATGGAACCCGGGGGAATGAGGCTGGGGTCGCTGGGAGGCGAAGTATAGTGGGCGCCTACCTCGTTGATGTCCACATTGCAAGGGAAGGCTGGACTGCCTCCCCGTCGGCGGATCTCTCTTTCAACCCCTTCGCATAGGTCGATGACCTTCATACCCTCTTTCACGTAGCCTTCAACCCACCTCCTGACTTCCCCCGCGATCTTTCCAGCCTTTCTGAGCTTAGCTAATTCCTCCTCCTCCAGCAACCGGAACGCCTCCATTTTAAATGAGTTAGGTGGCACATAAAAGTAGGGTTCAGCCTTGGCGAGGGAATCCGTCAAAAAGTTTAGGAAACTGGCCTTAGGCGGAACCTTCGACATCCTCCACCAAGGCCATGAAAAAATCCTGCGGGAAGCCTTCAGCCTGAGCGAATACGTCATCATCGGGCTGAGCACCGACCGGCTGGCTGAAGAGTTGGCGAAAGGCCATCCAGTTAGACCTTACTCGGAGAGGAAAAAGGCGTTGGAAGATTTTCTCCGAGCGGAGGACTTCCTTGAAAGAAGTAGTGTCGTCCCCATCGACAGCCGATGGGGGTCAGCTCCTTTCCTCGAAGACCTGGATGCTCTCATGGTAAGCCGGGAAACCTATCCCGTAGCCCGAGAAATAAACAGGGCTCGAAGAGAAAGAGGCTTGAGGGAGGTGGAGGTCGTGGTCTTCGAAAAACAGCTGGCTGAAGACGGCAAACCCATCTCAGCGACGAGGATTCGGGCTGGAGAAATAGACAGGGCAGGCCGGAGGCTTAGGCCTTGAAGGGGGTGATGGCCTTGGATAAGAAGTATTTTTTCACCGTCTTCTCCGCTTTACTCCGTTTCCTCTGATGTTCAGCCAAGAATTTTTTAACCTTGGCCGCTAGGATTTCCTTGCACTCCCAGCAGAGGATTCGGCCTCCCTTGCAGTCTTCCCAAAGCCGCCGCATTTTCTCGTCGTCTTCCTCGAAAAGGAAAAAAAGGTACTGGTGGACGGGGCAGATTTCAGGTAACCCCCCCAGCTTCCTCTGCTCCTCCGCAGTGGGCCTGCCGCCTGTGAAGGCGTTCATGACTTTCTTCTCAGCCACCTCCGGAGGGTCGGTGAGAAAGATGCAGGTTTCAGGCTGGGAAGCCGACATTTTGCCTCCTTTCCCAAGCCCTGGGAGGAAGCGGCTGTGGATTTGAGCCGGCTTATAGAAGCCTATTTTCGGAGCCACATCCCGGGTGACCCTCCAGTAGGGGTCTTGGTCGATGGCCGCGGGGATCAGGCAGGGAACAGGCTTCCCAGCCAGCACGGACTCGAGGAAGGCGGGGGCAGCCTGAACGGCGGGGAAGAAGGACAATCCTATGTTGTCGCTTTCTCCGATGCCGAAGACCGCCTTGATGGTGGAGTAGGTGATATGCCGGCTTACTCTCAGAGCCAGATGGTAGAGGGACTCGATGTGCCTCACGTCGGAAATGATCCTCGTCTTCTCAGGGTTGAAGCCCACTGCCACCACGTCGAGGGCGTTGTCGTAGGTAAGGCTTACCGCCTTTTGAAGGGTGAAGTCGTCGTGGATGAGGAATTTCTCATCGTCGGTCATCTGGAAGTAAAGCTTAGCGTCGAAGGCCTCCTGAAGATGTTTGGTGAAGATCCAAGGCACGATGTGGCCTATGTGAACAGGCCCCGAGGGGCCTCTTCCCGTGTAGAGGACGAATTTTTCACCTCGTTCGTAGAGGGTTAGAATCCAGTCTAGATCCCTATGGGAAAAAAATATCTTCCTCCTCAATTGGAGGTGAAGGCGGCCTGTAAACTTCTCCAGACGCCTCAAAAGCTCGTCGGTGAGAGGCTCCACGCCGAACTGTTTGATCAACTTTTCGTAGTCTATCTTCCCGGCTACTTTCCAAGGGGTGACCACCATCTCCTCTTCGAAATCCGCCATAAGCCTACCCTCGAAACCGCCAAATACTGAAATTTGAAGCCTTGAGCAGAAATAAACCTTTTCGCAGCCTAGAGGCCGAGCAAGCTTTTTGGGTGAGAGGAGAAAAACTAGTTAACAACCCCTCATTATTCAGGCGGTGAGCATGAGAGACTATCTGGAAGCCGCCTCCCTGCCCCTGGTGAAGATAGGCGGAATCCCCGTCCCCCGGCTGATCCTCGGTCATCTCCCTTTCGTCGGAGAATCCTACCAAGGCCCTGAAAAGAACCGCGAGTTGGCTTCCCGCTTCTCCAACGTGGAAAACACCGTGAAAATTCTAAGTAGAGCGGTTGCCCACTATGGGGTCGCCGTCATCGGAGCTCAGCCAAGCGAAGGCCGGCTGGCTTCCCTGTTTCTGGAGGCTGTGAGGAAAACCGAGCAGCGAACCTCAGTGGAACTGGCCCTGATAGCCTGCTTCAGAATACCCTTGGTGGTGGGAGGGAAACCCGTGGACGACTACAGAAGATGGCTCACCTACTACCAAGCTGAAAAGAAGGTGAGCGGTGAAGTTTTAAAGAAATACATGGAAGACCCGGTGCTGCTCTGCAGGGAAAACTGGGAAGAAAAATTCCGCTACACCCTCCTCCACGGCAGGCCTTATGAAAGAAGAGAAATTGAAAACATGAAAATCGACTTTAAAAAACTGGACGAGGCTGCCTCAAGCCTTCAAGGCTTTAGGCTTCTGTTCACTGAACCCGGTTCTGAAACCGATTTCCTCACCCTCACAGATAGGCTGGACCTGCTGGGGGAAGTCGTCAGCCGGCTACAGGATAGACTTGGCTGCGCAACGCTCTTAGGAATCCATCACGCAGGCTTGACGGTGCCTGTTTTAGAAAAGGCGGGAATCCGTTTTGAGGGCTACGTCACTCCCGTGAACAGGCGGGGGATCATGATGTTCCCCACCCAGGAAGCGGCCGTGGAGGCCCTGAAGGCGGCGAGCAGACCGGTTATCGCCATCAAACCTCTGGGAGGAGGGAGGATACCGCCTGAAACCGCCTTCCGCTACGTTTACAGCATCCCGAAGGTGGCCGCCTGCATGGTCGGGGTGGCTTCCGAGAGGGAACTGGATGAGGCTGTTTCCCGGGCTTTGAAGGCTGCTTCCCTTCCCAAAGAATAACGTTTTAATCTTTTGAAAAAGATGATAGATTGGCTTCCGGGTTTCAGGCGAGTTCAGTTAGGAGGTAGGAGAGGTCGGTATCCATTGAAACCTCATGCCCGCTGGAGGCTTTCAGGAAGTTTGTAATCCTAAGCTGTTGCTATTCTTTCATCCCTCCAGAGTATCTGAGGGATGAAACCGTTTACCCCGAGCGGCTGGCTGAAAAAGGCCTGATCTACGTGGAGGCGGAGGACAAAGTTAGCCTCAAAAAAATAGGGGAAATCCAGTTTACGAAGGCTGAAAACGTGGTGGGCGTGGTTTACAACTCCAAAAGCAGCTCCACCAAGCTAAGGTGGACTCGTTCCGTTGGAGGCTTAGGCAAACTTAAGGGAGAGGCCAGTGTCCGTTCCGTCCTCAAGATGGTGGAAGCCAAGGTAATCAGCGAGCCCGCCTTCCAAAAGCCTCGAAGCAGGGTGAGGAAGCCAGTCTCCCAGCCTTAAGCCAGAGGAAATCTTTTTGAAACCTGCGAGGTAAAGAATTGTCCGAAGCTTCTGGGGGAAGCCCTTGCCGTCGATGGAGGAAACAGTCTACGAAGTCCTGAAGGCGTTGAGAAGGGAGGAGGGTAAAGCCTCTGTTGAAGCCCTCGTCAAAGCCACTGGCCTAAGCCATTCCTCCGTCATGAGAGCCGTCCTGACGCTGGTAGAAAAGGGATGGGCTCAAACCTTCGAAAGAAAGCAGCAAGTTTTCACCCTCACACCGGAAGGAAGCCTCTACGCGGAAAACAGGCTGCCAGAAAGAAGGCTGGCGGAAACCGTGGTCTCCCTCGGCGGCCGGGCTCTTTTGGAGGAAGCCATGGAAAAGGCAGGAGTCCCCAGTTCAGCCGTCAGCATAGCCTCAGGATGGCTGGTTCGAAAAGGCTGGGGCCATATAAGCCGAAAAGACGAGGAAATCGAGCTTCACGTCCCCGTCCCTCCCCCAGAAGGAGAAGACGAACGTTTTCTTAGGCAGCTGAAACTGGAAGGTGAGCTACGGTCAGAACGGCTGGACCCAAGGCAGCTGAAGGCGGCGGCGGAGCTGAAAAGGAGAAAGCTTGTGGAGGAACGTACCTCTGTTCTGAGGGAAATCCAACTGACAGAGGAGGGCATAAGGCAGCTTAGCCTCGAGCCTAAGCCGGCGGCGGAGGAAACAACCCTCCTCACCGGGGAGCTGATAACCTCAGGCCGGTGGAGGGAGGTTAAGTTTCGGGAATACGACATCGCAGCCTCCCCGCCCAAGGTCTACCCCGGCCGGAAGCATTTCTACATGGAATTTCTTGAAGAAGTGAAAAGAATCCTGCTTTCCATGGGCTTTGAGGAGGCGGAGGGCCCCTGTG
This sequence comes from Candidatus Hecatella orcuttiae, assembly GCF_002009985.1. NCBI lineage: Archaea > Thermoproteati > Candidatus Bathyarchaeota > Bathyarchaeia (SeqCode) > Candidatus Hecatellales > Candidatus Hecatellaceae > Candidatus Hecatella > Candidatus Hecatella orcuttiae. The sequence continues at coordinate 1,059,102 of NZ_MTLX02000005.1, read as the reverse complement.
TGGAGACGGAGTTCTGGAATTTCGACGTTCTCTTTCAGCCTCAAGACCACCCAGCTCGGGAGATCCACGACAGCTACCAGTTGAAGAAGCCCAGCCGTGGCAGTCTAGGAAATGAAAAGCTTGTCCGAAGGATTAAGAAGGTTCATGAGAATGGCTGGGTCACAGGGTCTACAGGATGGCGGTACAAGTGGAATCCAGAGGTGGCTAAGAGGCTGATCCTCCGAACTCAGACCACAGCAGTTTCAGTCAGGTTTCTCGCCCAGCACACCAAGCCGCCTGTGAAGATGTTCTGTCTTTCCCAAGTCTTCAGACCCGACGTCCTCGACGCCCGGCATGCCATGGAGTTCCACCAATGCGACGGCATCGTCATGGACCGCGGGCTTACCTTCCGCCATCTCCTCGGATTCTTAGAGGAGATCGGAAAAGCCCTAGGGCTGGGAAAACTCAGCTTCAAACCCGGCTACTTTCCCTTCACCGAGCCCAGCGTGGAGGCTTTCGTCTACCACCCCAAGCTAGGCTGGGTGGAAGCAGCGGGAGCTGGGCTGTTCAGGCCTGAGGTGGCTAAGCCTTTGGGAGCCAAATACCCTGTGCTGGCTTGGGGGATAGGCATCGGCAGACTGGCCATGGCTAAACTGGGCATCGACGACATCCGAGAGCTTCACTCTAGAAGGTTAGAGTTCCTCCGGGAGAGGACCCTCTAAATGCCCACGGTTACTTTGGAAAAAAAGGACTTCTACCGGCTTCTGGGAAGAAAACTCTCCCGCTCCGAACTGGAAGAGTGGTTGCCTCGGATCAAATGCGAAGTCAAGAACATGGAAGGCGAGGAATTCACGGTGGAGGTTAACGCCGACAGGCCGGACATGCTTTCCGCCGAAGGCATCGCCCGCGCCCTCAAGGGTTTCCTAGGAATTCAAACAGGCTACAGGCCCTACTCCGCCAAGCCCAGCGGGGTTTCGGTGAAGGTTTCAGACTCTGTTAAAAAGATTCGCCCCTACATAGCCTGCGCTGTGGTGCGGGGCCTCCGGATGACTGACAGTACCATAGCTCAGCTGATGAGACTGCAGGATAAACTCGACGAAAACCTCTGCCGTCGAAGGAGAAAAGCCTCCATCGGAGTCTACGATCTAGACAAGGTGAAACCGCCCATAACCTACACGGCTCTTGAGCCTCAGAAGATAAAGTTTACCCCCTTAGAAGGCGCTCAGCCACTCACAGCCCGCGAGATTCTAAGCCAAACTCCTCAAGGTTTAGAGTACGCTCACCTCTTGGAGGGTTTAACCCGTTTCCCCCTGCTGGTGGACTCGGAAGGCCAAGTGCTTTCCATGCCTCCTATCGTTAACAGCGAAGAGACTAAGGTTACGCCCTCGACCCGAAACCTCTTCATCGACACCACAAGCACAAGCCCGCAGGTGGCTGAGAAGGCTGTAAACATTCTGGCCGCCAGCCTTTGGGAGAGAGGCGGCCGGATTGAGAGAGTTCAGGTGAACTATCCGAGGCGGAGAATTAGGACTCCCCGCCTTGAGGCTGCGAAGCTCCGGCTGAGTCTAGCCTATGTAAACGAGGTTTCAGGATTAAACCTGAGCCTTCGGGAAGCTTGTAGGCTGGCGGAGAGGATGAGGCTGGGAGCCAAGGCGACGGGAAAAGGGGAAATGGAAGTTCTTATCCCACCTTACCGCTGCGACGTTCTCCACCCCATCGACATCGTTGAGGACATTATCATAGGCTACGGCTACCACCGGGTGGGGCCTCAGCTTCCCCCCACATCCACTCTAGGCAGGGAGCTTCCCCGGTCGGTGGCAGCCAGAAAGCTCCGGGACCTCATGGTGGGCTTCGGCTTCCAAGAGGTCGCCAGCTATCTTCTGACAAGCAGAGAAAACCAGCTTACCAAGATGGGGCTTGAAGAGGGGGAACTGGTGGAGTTGGCCAACCCCATGACCGCGGAATTTTCCCAACTCCGCTTATGGCTGCTGCCAAGCTTGATGGAGTTTCTTTCCCACAACACCCATGTGGACTATCCTCAAAGGGTCTTTGAGCTGGGGACTACCGTAAAACCTGACCCCCAAACCGATAACAGCGTCAAAGAAGAGTGGAAACTGGCTGCAGCTGTTTGCAACTACAAAGTCAGCTATGAGGAGATCCAAGCCTTAGCCTTCGAATTCCTGAGGCTGGTAAAAGTGGAAAACTGGGAGATAAGAAGACTAAATCATCCCAGCTTTATCCCCGGTAGAGCCGCGGGCTTAAGGCTCGATGGAAAAGAAGACTTTGCCGTCTTAGGCGAGATCCACCCTCAAGTACTGGAAAACTTCAGCTTACCAAACCCTGTGGTCGCTTTGGAGATCAACCTATCCCAACTGTTTCCAGAGGGAAAAATATAAGCCGCCAACGCGAGAGTTTCATTAGCCTCAAGGAAACCGAAACCACCGTCCGAAAAACCGCTGACACGGATCCAACCTAGGAAGCGTCCAGCCGGGCGCTTACAATGAAGACGGAGAAAACCCAGCGGCGGGACAGGGCGGTGGCGGCAAAGGGTTTGGCGGAAAAGCCCGATACGAGAGAGCTCAGCTGAGATGAGCGTCTGCTCAACGGTGATGCTGAGTGTTAGTTATTCGGGCCACAAGCCATCCCTTTGAAACCGGGGAAGGGGAGAGTTTCCCCCTCCAAAACCTAGGACTAATGTCAGAACCCTGCCAATAAGCGAAGAGCTCATTTTAAAGAATTAATTAAAAAAGAGATGAGTTAGAGTTCTGAATTGAATTCAGCGTTTTCCGAATTTATCATAGTAGACAATGTTTCCGAGGCTTTCCCTATCCTTTTGGGGAGTCTCCGCAGCTACTCCCACGGGCATCAGCGAGATAACCCTACAGTCGACAGGAATTTCCAAAGCCTTCTTTATTTCATCTTCAATGTAGGTGTGGTTGTAAACGCCTATCCAATAGGTGCCAAGTCCAAGGCTGTGGGCGGCTAAGGCCATGTTCTGAGTAGCCACAGCGCCATCCTCTACATAGTGAAGCTTGTCTTTGTTCGGGTCGACGACAACAACGATGATAACTGGAACGTGGGGAAGCTGATCGTAGGCTATCTCCCCCCGATAGATAATCCCCACCATGGGCATCTTCAAAATCTCAGCCAGCTTCTTCTTTGTCTCAGGGTCTCGGACGACGATGAATTTCCAAGGTTGGAGATTTACGAAGGAAGGCGCCCACTGGCCAGCTGTAAGGATGGCTTCAACTTTATCTTCTTCTATGGGGGTGGTCAGAAATTTCCTGACGCTTCTCCTATTTTTGATGGTGTTTAAAACTTCGCTCATGACCGCTCACACCTAGATAGACGGATCCTCATATTTAAAGAAAGCTTTCCCCTTTTCAGGGTTTTTTCAAAACCTCTTCCAGTGCTTGAAGCATGGAGTCTATGTCTTCAAAGGAGATGTAGCCCATGTTCCCGATTCGGAAGGTTTTCTCCTTGATGTCTCCATAACCTTTAGCCAACTCGAAACCTTTCCCCCTCATCTTCTCGTAGATCTCTAAACCGCTGACTCCTGGAGGAGCGTTTACACATGTAACCGTGGGGCTCTCATATCCCCTCTCCGGAAATAGGGTCAAGTTCAGCTCTTTCACGCCCTTCATTATTTTTTCACTTCTCTTCCTGTAGAGCTGAAAATGCGCTTGCTTGCCTCCCCTCTCCTCGATCATCTCTAACATCTTTTTCAGGGCAAATATTTGGGGGATCGCCGGAGTCATAGGTGTGCTCCACTGGGTTTTCTGATATTTCTCTAGGAGTTTGAAGTCAAAGTACCATCCCTTATTCTTGGCTTTCTCAGACCTCTCTAAGGCTTCTTCGCTTACGCTTCCCACCGCCAACCCTGGGGGGAGGCCGAAGCATTTCTGGGAGCTTGCAAAGCAAACGTCGATTTTCCACTCGTCCACTCTGATCTCCGTTCCACCCATGGCGCTCACCGCGTCGACGAACAGGAGTTTTCCATGTTTCTTAACCACCCGGGCTAGGTCTTTCAACGGGTTTATCAGCCCCACACTAGTTTCGTTGTGGGTGATGGTGACGGCTTCCACATCCGGGCATGAAGAAAGCTTTTCCTCTAAAAGCTCAGGGGTAATAGGGCTTCCAAGCTTAGGCTCAAGTTTTTCGACGATTTTTCCGTTAGATTCCCCGACCTCCACGTAGCGTTCGCCGAAGGAGCCATTGACACAGCACAGCATCTTTTTTTCCACGCAGTTTCGCACCGAACCCTCCATGATCCCCGTCCCTGAACTGGGCACTAGGAATACTTGGTTTTTCGTTTCAAGGAAACGCTGCATTTTTTCCACTGTATCCCTGTGAAGCTCCCTATACTCTTTACTTCTATGACTGAACATTTGGCGTTTCATTTCTTCCAGAACCTCAGGATAGCAGGCTACGGGTCCCACGGTGAAAAGTTTCACAGCATCTCCCCCTTATTCCGATGGATAAAACCAATGGCAAAAAAATATATAAACTACTACATCTGCTGCGGTCTTCCTCCGCCTAAGCTTTCAGATAAATCCATACGTTGAAATCGGTGTTGCACAGCATAAATAGGTAGTTCGCTTTCCTTTATAGGAGGGTTTCTTATGGCTGGGAAGATCTTCGGTTTTTCAGAAGACTCCGCCTCAACGGGTTGGAGAAAAAGAAAACTGTACCTACTGTGCATCTCCATCCTGCCTCTCATGATCTGCTCAGGGATGGTTTACTCCATCCTCGCCCTCTACATTGTAGACGACTTGGGGGCTTCAAGATTTCACATAGGCCTCATATTCATGACCGGCGCCCTTGCAGGAGCACTAGCCGCCCCTATGCTCGGCAGGCTTTCAGACCGGGTGGGGAGAAGGCCGATTATGCTTTTGTCCATGGTCGGCTTCATGGCCGCCTTCTCCCTCTACGCTACGGCGGGGAGTTTCATAGCCGTGTTCCCCATCCAAGCCCTCGAAGGCGCCACTTGGGCGGCCTTAGGCGTCACCGTGCCCGCCTACATCGCCGACATAGCCCCCGCGAGGCAGCGTGGCTGGGCCATGGGCATCTATGAGCGAGTGTGGTATATGGGCTGGATTGTAGGGCCGGCCTTCGGAGGTTTCCTAGCTCAGCAGGCAGGTTTCAGGATCACCTTCCTAGTAGGAGCTTTGCTCATAGTCTTCGGAACGGTCTTCATGTACCTTTACGTGAAGGAGCCGTGGAAAGAAAAACAGGAAGGTGAGGGAAGCACCTCCGCGGAAACGAAGGCGGAACCCCTGTTTAAGGGGCTTTTCGACCTTGAAGAGTCCGTTTAAAAAAGACGTAATCTGGCCCGGGGTCTAGTGTTCTCTCCTCCATATTCATGTGTATGCTTATTCGATTTTCCGCTGTTTCCCGCCCAAGAAAGCTTTCCGGTAGGGTCCTCTTCTTTTCCTTTTCGACTTTCTCCTTTTCTCATGTTCTTTCATCAGGCGGTTTTCTTCCTCCACTCTGTCGCCTCCATGAGGCTGAATGGGGTGGTGGACGAGGCTGCTGTTTCCTCAGGGAGTAAAAAGGGAGGGAAGCCTACTCCTTACTCAGGATCTGCACGTCGCAGGAGGCTGTTTCTTTAAACTTTTTAGCGTCTTCCTCGTCTCCGACGATGCTTCCGTAGTGCATGGGCACAGCCAGCTTAGGCTTCAGGAGCTTCACAGCCTCAGCGGCCTCTACAGCCGTCATGACATAGGTTCCGCTTACGGGGAGCAAGGCGATATCGGGCTGGATGTCTTTCATTTCCGGCACAGCGTCCGTGTCTCCTGCGTGGTAGATTTTCGCCCCTTGGAAGGTGAGCACAAAGCCTACTTTCCCATCTTCTTTGGGGTGGAAAACTCGGCCTGGTGAGCGAAACTTGTCCAAGTTGTAGGCGGGTACAGCCTCGACGGTGACGCCTTCCACGTCAACTCTATCCCCCGGCTTTACAGTTTTCACCTCTTTAACCTTCAGCTTAGCCAGTTGAGGTTCAGCCATAGGCGTGGTGATCACCACGGTTTTTTCTGAAGCAATTTTTTTGATGTCCTCGAGGCTCAGGTGGTCAAAGTGTTCATGGGTGATCAGAAGCAAGTCAGCTTCCCCTTCGCCTTTAATCTGGTAGGGGTCGATGTAGATGGTTTTACCGTCGGTTATCTTGAAGCCTGCGTGGCCCAGCCAGCTTATCTTCAAGCCTTTATATTCCAGCATTTTCAGCACCGAAGGTTTTATTGCAGCCTAGAATATTTTAGCCTTCCGCTAGGTTTTCATCTTCTCGTACATTTTCTCTAAGGTCCATCGGATGGAGTTTTTGAGGGTGACGGCTCTCTTCTCTTCCCTGTAGTTTCTGATTACCAGCTCCTTCAGAATGTCCCCCTCCCGCATCACCCGGTAGGTTAAGATTTCATCCGGGGTTATGGCTCCTGCCACGGCTTCTTCCCTATCCTTAGTCACCATCCCCGCCAGCACTTTGGTTATGAGAAACTGGTTGAAAGGGGGAGTATTGACGTTAAATTCTAAGTCCCTAGAAGGAATCACCCTAATCTCGTTTTCACCTAAGTATAGGGTTCCAAGAGTAACCCCTGAGGCAGCCACCAAGGGAATCGCTTGGACTGAAACCGGTGGAGGCTTCGGAGTAACCTTCTCCTCCGGAGCCGCAGGCTTGGCTTCAGGCGGCTTAGCCTCCGCTTTCTCTCTTTCGGCAAGATGCTTGTCGATGACGGAGAGAATATGAGTCAGATGGTCCAGTTCAGCTTTTAGGCGGGTGATACGTTTCTCCACTCTGCTTCGGCTCCGCCGAAGCTTCTCCACCTCTTCATTTTCACCCAAGACCCTTCCCAACCCTCTTTTACACTACGGAGATATTTAAGTGGAAGTCGCTTGAGGCGAAAGCTCCAGTTCCCGGCATCAGGTTGCTGGAGGAGGGCATTGCCTCCGGCTAGGTTAGAGACGTCGCCATCTTCTTTGCTTCCTCCACCATCCACCGGCGGATTTCCTCCAGCTTCTCTGAGGTTGAGGCTTCAAACCGGAAGACCAGAACCGGCTCGGTGTTAGAGGCTCTCACAGCTCCCCAGCCGTCTTCCAGCTCCACCTTCACCCCGTCGATGGTCACCGTTCGGTAACCTTCCCCTTGAAACTTTTCCCGAAGTCTGTTGACGACTTTAAACTTTATGGAGTCAGAGCAGGGGATACGTATCTCTGAGGAGGAAACGTAACGAGGTAGCCCATCCACCAGCTGGGAGAACTTCACAGGAGACTTGGAGAGAATTTCAGCCATCCGGAGGGCAGCGTAGATTCCGTCGTCGTAGCCGTAATATTCTCGGCCGAAATAATAATGGCCGCTGACCTCCCCGGCCAGAGCGGCCTCCTCCCGAAGAAAAGCTTCTTGAATGTAGGAGTGTCCAACCCTCGACGTTACAGGGGCTCCCCCATGGGCTAGGATATCCTCTACCACCGCCTTGGAGCATAAAACATTGAGAACAATCTTCGAGGCAGGATGCTTTTTGAGAACATCTCTCACGAAGAGAATGAAAGCAGAGTCCCCGGGGACAATGCGCCCCCTGTCATCCACAAACCCCACCCTGTCTCCGTCCCCGTCGAAGGCCACACCCATGTCGGCTTTGGACGCCACTACCTCCTGCCTCAAAGCTGTAAGGGTCTCCTCCTTGAGGGGGTCAGGGATGTGGTTAGGAAATCTCCCATCAGGCTCCGGGAAGAGGGTTCTGCCAACTTGACAGCCTAGGTTTCGGAAGATTTTCTCCGAATATCCGCAAGCGCCGTTGCCTATGTCTAAGACTATCTTCAATTTTTTTTCCAGTCGAAGGTTTTTGATCACGCAGCTGCTATAGTCGCCTAGCACCTCTTGCTTCTCGTAGGCTCCCACTCTTTGCCAGCTTGCAAGAGTAAAGGAAGCTTTCTCAACGGCTTCCTCCAATTTCCCTATACAGGTTTCGTAGGAGTAGGCGACACCTCCCCGGCAGAGTTTGAATCCGTTGTATTGAGGCGGATTGTGAGAAGCCGTCAACATCACGCCCCCCCTCTGTCCGTAGTGAACAGAAGCGAAGTAGAGAACAGGTGTGGGGACTATTCCCAGCCCTACGCAGCTGCAGCCTGAAGCCATAAGCCCCGCTGTAAGAGCTCTCTCCAAGGGAGGGCCGCTTAGTCTGGAGTCTCTTCCCACAACCACCTGTTCACGGCCGCCCAAAAAGTTCCCGAAGGCTAATCCGATTTTCAACGCCAGTTCAGGGGTTAAGTCTTGTCCGTAGATTCCCCTGATGTCGTAGGCTCTGAAAATACCTGCCAAGCAGCTCCCCCCTTTTACCCTTAATAGCTGAAAAGGATGTCGAACTGATAAGATTTAAGGCAGACGAAAAACCCTAAAAGAAACTAGCAACCGGCTGAAGACGGTCGAAAGTATAGGCTGGCGGGCTAGCTTTAGAATTATCTCGGGGATATCCGCCCATACGACTGTTTTAAGTATATTGACCGGATAAAATTTTAAATATCAGGATAAATAGGGAATAGTCTATGCTTTCATGCCAATTATCCTCTTATTTGATTAGAAGGTGGGAAATCTGTGCTTTCTTCCGCTGTCCTCCTCTGGACATCGATATGATTTAATAATTGAAAAAGGGTGATAATGTTTTATGGGTTCGGAGGCTGGAGCCGCTTCAGAGAAAAGGAAAAAAGTTTTCATTTTCGGTTTGGACGGAGCCTCCTACAAGCTTACTAGCCAGTGGATGCGGGAAGGCAAACTACCCAACCTATCCCGCATAAGAGCGAAAGGGGTGGGCGGTAGGCTTATTTCAACGATCCCCCCAAGCAGCCCCACTTCTTGGACCTCCATCGTAACCGGAAAAAACCCTGGGAAACACGGAATCTTCAATTTCACGCAGCGGCGAGAAGGCGGCTACGACATGCAGATTGCCAACTCAAAGCTGAGGAGGACGAAGGCCATATGGAATATACTCAACGAGGCGGGAAGAAAAGTTGGCATCGTCAACCTCCCAGCCACATACCCCCCTGACAAAGTCGACGGCTTTATGATTTCAGGCATTCCCTCGCCGGGCCAAACATCCGCGTACCCCAAGAGCCTCATGGAAGAAATCAGCGACTACAAGGAAGAAGTTGACCCGATGCTGTGCGGCTACATGGCCACCCGGGATTCCTTCATCGAGGAGCTGCGTTCCATAGAGGAGAACAGGGGGAAAACAGCTTTATACCTCATGGAACGCTACGACTGGGATTTCTTCCTCATCGTCTTCACCGCTCTTGACAGAATTCAGCACTTTTTCTGGAAGTACATGGACCCAAACCATCCTTCCTACAACCCAGAGGAGGCGAAGGAGTACGGAGACACCGTCCTCTCCTTCTACCAGAAAATCGACAGCATCATCGGCGAGATAGTTGCAAAACTGGACGAAGACACTGTTGTAGTTGCGCTTTCAGACCACGGATTTGAACCTCAATATCGTATTTTCTACTTAGACGAGTGGCTGATGTCCCTTGGCTTGCTTAAGTTGAAGCCGCGGTCCACCTACACCCTAACCCGCAAACTTGGGCCAGGTAATGTGGAGCGGCTGTTTTACTTCCAATCTTCAAAAAACGGTTTTCTGCTTAAGAGCCGGAAGCTTATGAAATTCCTCAGGGACTTCATTGCCAAGAAGGCTTTGATGTCCATTCTCCCCAGTTTCAACATTAAAGATGTGGATTGGAGTAAAACCAAGGCTTACTGTGGCAATTATTTTGACATCTACATCAACCTCAAGGGGAGAGAGCCGAAGGGCATTGTAAATCCGGGGGAAGAATACGAAAAAGTGAGAGACTACATCATCAGCGAACTGTACAAGCTGAAGGATCCGGAAACCGGAGAAAACTTGGTGGACAAAGTTTACAAGAGGGAGGAAATTTACTCCGGTCCCTTCGTAGACCAAGCCAGCGACCTAGTGTTCACCATGAAGCACACAGACCGAGCGACCCCCGTTTCCAACCCCGAAGCCCTGATCATGCCCTCCCCCATACGCTCCGGCGCTCATGAAGCGCTTTCGGTAGAAGACGGAATTTTCCTGATGGCTGGAAACGGTGTCAAACAAGGGGTTGAAGTGGATGTGAGAACAGTGGACGTGCTCCCTACAGTTCTGCAGCTCATGGGCTTACCCATACCTGATGATGTGGATGGGCAAGTTTTAACAAACATCCTCGAAGGTGTCAGCGAAGAAGACGTACGTCTTCAGAAGGAATCCGCCTACGAACATCAACCCGAGGAAGTTTGGTCTGCGGAGGAGGAGAAACTCATCAGAGAAAGATTGAAGGGGTGGGGTTATTAAGCTAAACCCTCCCTTGAGGGCTCCCCCAGCGCTGTCGCTCCCGCCTCCCAACCTATTAATACGGTGCTTTCTCTTTTTGAGGTTAGGTGAGTGGGAGTGGTCCTGGTTTCCTCCAAGCTTATCTATTCGCACTTGAAGAATCCCAAGCTGCGAAAGATGTTTAACCTCCTAGAAAAAGACACGGACGTTCAAACCTATCTTTCCATGGCCAATACCATGGCTGTTAAGAGGCTGATGTACAACGACCACGGGCCTGTTCACTCGAGGATTGTGGCTGGAACAGCCTTGGAAATCGCTGACATCATCTCGGAGAAAGTGAGCATGTCGGTTGTTAAAGATGGAGACGGCGACCTCGTGGACTCCCAGCTGGTCACACTCTGCGGAGCTTACCTTCACGATGTAGGGAACGCTGTCCACCGGGAGCTGCATCATATCCACGGATGCCTATTAGCGGAGGGAGTTTTGGAGAGGCTTCTTCCAGTTCTTTATAAGAAAGACCGGCAGCGGATGCTTCGGTTAAAGCAGGAAATCCTTCACTGCATTTTTTCAAGTGAAGAAAACCTGAAATGCCTAAGCGTGGAAGCTGGAATAGTCAAAGTGGCCGATGGGCTTGACATGGCTGAAGGGAGGGCGAGGGTTCCCTATGAAATTGGAAAAGTTGACATTCACTCTCTTTCAGCCTTATCCATCAAATCTGTTGAGATCTGCAAAGGCGGAAATAGGCCGCTTAAAATTCTGGTGAAGATGAGCAACCCTGCTGGTGTGTTTCAAATAGAGGAAATTCTGCAGCAGAAGATCAGGACCTCAGGTATTCAGGAGCTCATAGAGATCGTGGCGCTCCAGAATGGTGTGGAAATCAAAACCACCGCCACCAGAATAGGACAGCGCTACTCGCTTGGCAGAGGCTAACCTAAAACGTCGAGGGTTTGTCTCAGAAGCCTTTTTCCCTCCTCTAAGGCTCTAAGGCCTTTCTCGGTGATCCCGTAATATTTTCTCGCCGGCCTTGAGAGGGGAAAAGACTTTTCCTTTTTCTCTATCAACCCCTCCCTTTTCATCTTATAGAGGACCACGTAGGTTGTAACGGTGGCAGCGGGGATCATGTATTTCTGCTTGACGGCTTTGGCAACCTCGTAGGCGTACATGGGCCGTTTCACCAGTTCTGCGAGGATGTAAATCCATAGGTTTTCCTTAGTAAGTTTGTCGTTCAGCCTTTTGACGCTCAGCTTCAGCCCACCCCCCCCCAAAAAAAAAGGTTTTCCGCTGATAATTTCAGCGGAAGAAAACTTTACCTGAGTTTAAGGGATACTAAGTCTGCCTTCTTTCCGCCTTTGACCTAACCTTCACTACTCCCCGGTGCACAGCACATGATACGCAATAATACTTAGTCACCCTTTCTCGGGGGATGAAGGCTCCTTGGGCTCTGAGCTCCTTACTCAAAGCTGGGTCTACAAAGGAAACCCAGGCGGTGACTTTTTTCACTTTATCCCGAGGTACCATGCCTCCGCAGCTGTCGCATTGAACTATTTCACTTCTTCCTTTACCGCCTTTTCCCCTTCCTCTGCTTTTCCTTTTTTTCCCCATTTGCCATAAACCTTCCCGTTAAGCTTAAGCCACGGACAAGTTAATAGGGTTTTCCCAGCCTGAGAACCCGTCCAACTTTTTCACCGCAGATAGGGCAGACGCCCCCATTTAAAGAGGTCTCTCCCCAAGCAATTCCCAACACTTGGAGGCCGGTTTCCTCCTCCCAAGTCAAACCGCACCGTTCTTTACTGCACCATCCCACTTCAACAATGCCCTGTTTTTCACGGAATAAAGCAACGGCTTCCTCGGGGTTCCCAGCCTGATGGATCCTTTGCCTCAACCATTCGGATGCTTTTCTTGAAAGTGAAGACTGGATTTCGGAAAATGTTTCCAAAACTCTGGATGCTGCCTCTTCTTCAGGTACCTGAAACTTTTCCATCGTGTCCCTTCTCACCAATGTGAGGTTGCGGAACTCTAGATCTCTTGGGCCAATTTCAATCCGAAGGGGCACGCCTTTCAATTCCCATTCGTAGAACTTGGAGCCGGGAGTCAGTTTATCTCTCTCATCCAGCCAAACTCTCACGCCCGCTTTTTCCAAGACTTTTTTGATTTCTCTGCTTTTTTCAGTGACGGCAGCTTCTTTGCTCTTATAGGGTATGGGAATGACAACAGCCTGAATGGGAGCGACCCCCGGGGGAAGTATAAGCCCTTTATCATCTCCGTGAACGGCTATTAGGGCTGCGATGACTCTTTCTGAGATTCCGTAACAAGTCTGCCAGACATACTCCCTGAGGCCCTCAGCGTTTTCGAAGGTTATATCAAAGGCTTTGGAAAAGTTTTGAGCTAGGTTGTGGACGGTTCCTATTTGCAGGACCTTCCCGTCGGGGAGAACGGTGTCGTAGGCTATGGAATAGAGGGCTCCCGGGAACTTGTCCCACTCCGGCCTCTTGGAGACCACGTAGGGGATGGCGAGGCTGTCGAAGAATTGGCTGTAGATTCTCACAGCCTCTTCCACCTGTCTTTCCGCCTCTTCGAAGGTGGCGTGAAAAGTATGAGCCTCCTTGAAGGTGGAGATTTCCCTAACCCTGATCAGCGGCCTAGTGGCCTTGGTTTCATAGCGGAATGTGTTAACCACTTGGTAGACCCGCTTGGGGAGGTCGGCGTGGGAGCGTATCCAAAGCTGCATCATAGGGTATATGGCTGTCTCACTGGTGGGTCTGAGGGCGAGCTCTTCATCCAGCTTTCGGTCTCCAGCCTTGGTTACCCAGAAAAGCTGGTCTTCGAAGCTTTTCACATGAATAGCTTCCTTCTTCACCATGTCGGAGGTTATCATGAGGGGGAAGAGGGTTTCCTCATGCCCTGTCTCATCCAGCAGCCTCCGCATGAGGTTTAGCACGTTGTTTCTCAGCTTGAAACCGTAGGGAAGCCATACCCCGCAACCCTTCACAGGGTAGCGGTAATCCATCAGCCCTGACTCCCAAATAACTTGGTGAAACCAGTCTCCGAATTCCCTCTGCCATCGCTTTCTCTCCACAGCCATAAACCCCTACACCGAGCCCTCTTCAAAACCAATTTTAATTAGAGAGAAACACAGTATTTAAGAGGTTTTAGAGATGAAGCTGAAAGAAGGGGAGGCTGGGTTAGCATGAAACCCAAAGCAGTGCTGATCGTCTGCGACGGCCTAGCCGACAGGCCTGTGAAGGAGCTGGAGGGAAGAACCCCGCTGGAGGCTGTGGATAAATCCTCCATGGACGAACTCGCCAAGTTAGGGGTCAACGGGATCATGGATGTAATATCCCCTGGGATACCTCCTGGCAGTGACACCGCTCATTTGGCTCTCTTCGGCTACGACCCCTTCCAAGTCTACCGGGGCAGAGGGGCGCTGGAGGCTTTAGGTGGAGGTTTCCCGGTGAAGCCGGGTGATGTGGCCTTCAGGGTTAACTTCGCCACCGTCGACGAGGACATGACGGTCTTAGACCGGAGGGCGGGAAGAATAAGAACCGAACTAGCCGCTCAACTGGCCCCCCAACTTCAAAATCTTTCCCTACCTGAATATCCGGACGTGAAGGTTTCCTTCCTTCACACCACCGAACACCGAGGAGCCCTAATCCTGAGGGGGGAAGGACTTTCCCGCAATGTAACCGACTCTGACCCGGGGCGTACCTCTTCCAAGGTTTTGGAGGTGAAAGCAACAGACCAGAGTCCTGAAGCACTGAAAACAGCCGGCATCCTCAACCGTCTGACGAAAAAAATTCATCAAATACTGAGAGAGCATCCGCTGAATAGGGAACTCGCGGAGAAGGGTGCAAAACCTGCCAACTGCGTCCTTTTCAGGGGAGCAGGCATTCTACCGCCCATAACTCCCATGACACGGCTTTTCAACGTGAAAGCCGCATGCATAGCCGTCACCGCCCTAGTCAGAGGGGTAAGCGCAGCGGCTGGAATGGAGCTTCTCAACGTCGAAGGTGCGACGGGAACACTGGAAACAGACGTAATAGCTAAGGCTAAGAAGCTGGTGGAGAACTTTCAGAACTTCGACTTTTTCTTTCTCCACGTGAAGGGAGCAGACAACGCCAGCCACGACGGAAACCTAGAGGGGAAAATGGCCATGGTTAAAAAGCTAGATTCCATGGTGAAATTTCTGTTAAACAACCTAAACTTGGAAGAGACTGTGATAGCTTTGACATCTGACCATACAACGCCTCTATCCATGCGGAACCACTCCGGAGACCCTGTTCCCCTAACCATAGCCGGCTGGGGGGTGCTGGCAGACGATGTCAACCAGTTCTCAGAGAAGGCCTGCGCCAAGGGAGGGCTAGGCAGGATTCGAGGTAAAGACCTTATGCCCATTCTCATGAATCTGGTTGGAAGACTGAAAAAGTTCGGCGTATAACCAGCTGGGTTGTCGGCGGATTTGACGGAAGCACCCCTCATTTCCTTTACCGTCTTTATCTCAGCTTTTATTTTTTTGCTTAAAAGTGCAGACTTTTTTGTCGATGGGGCTGCGGGGTTAGCGGACAAACTCGGACTTCCCCGAATCTTCATTGGCATAGTGCTCATGGGATTTCTCACAACTTCCCCGGAGTTCGCTGTCTCCGTGCAGGCAGCCTACTTAGGGCATCCTGAGGTAGCCTTGGGCAACGCTGTAGGATCGGTGGTTGCCGACGACGCCTTCGCATTGGCTTTAGCTGCAATTATAGCCGGCATTTCCATCGACAAGCAAGTGTTGAAGAGATTCGGAGTCTTCCTGATATTCTCAGCTCTTTTATCCTACCTCTTGGCCCTAGACGCCTCGGTTACGAGAGTTGAAGGTTTGGTGTTGGCGTCTCTGCTGGTTGGATATTATCTTTACCTCATAAAAACCGGGGCTCAGCAGAGGAAAAGCCACCTAAACACGGAAGGCTACGTTGAGGCTCGAAAGGTCACCTTTCGAAGGGTTTTACTCCTGTTTCTCACAGGCGCCGGCGGCGTTATAGTTTCAGCTAGGCTGGTGGTGTGGTCAGGGCTTTCCATAGCTGAATATTTCGGGATACCTGAAGTGGTTATAGGGTTAACGGTCATCGCCCTAGGGACCTCCCTGCCGGAGATAAGCACCGCCGTGGTTTCAGCCCGTAAAGGCAAAGGCGAAATAGCCGTAGGAAACATCCTCGGCGCTGATGTTTTGAACATCTTGTGGATAATAGGCGTCTCAGCCTTGGTAAACCCGATAAAAGTGGACCCTAAAACCATCGAGTTCGCCTATCCGTGGATGCTTCTGGTGGTTGCGGTGATGTTGCTGTTAATGCGGCACCGATATGAGCTGACAAGGTGGAAAGGCCTCCTTCTATTAAGCCTCTACGTCGTTTACCTATTCCAACTGGCAAAATTCTTTTACTAAAAGGCTGTCGATGGTTGTGGTTTAAAGGTCGAAATGTGTTTTTCTAACAGATGACCATCTTTTCCGGCATAAGGGGTGAGGTGATGCGGATTTAGATTTATATTGTTAAATCTCATACTAGCATAGAAGTGAACTGATTGGTCGGCGTTGAACAGCTTCTATGGGATCTCGCTAGGCAGCTGGGCTTCGTAGGAGTGTTTCTGATAAGCTTCATAGGCGCCTCCTCGGTGATCATCCCCATCCCCTATACGGTGGTGATCTTGTGGCTAGGCCTCAATATGCCCATCAACCCCTACATGCTCGCCGCGGTGGCGGGACTGGGTTCCGCTGTGGGGGAGCTCTCCGGCTATATCCTAGGCTACGCAGCGAAACATGTGGTCAGTGAAAAGCGGAAGAGAAAGTTCGACGCCATGTTGAAAATACTGATGAGGCATAAAAACATCTGGCCTCTTCTGATATTTCTCTTTGCTCTCACCCCTCTGCCCGACGATATTCTCTTTGTTCCCCTCGGTCTTCTTCACTTCAATTTCCTCAGAGCCTTCATTCCCTGCATCATAGGTAAACTGGCCATGTTCTACATGCTGGTGTTTGGAGGTAAATATTTAGGCGGAATCGCAAGCTCTCTGGTGGGAGGAGGCGGCCCAGTTACCACACTTGTTTTCACGGTCATAACTTTCGCCGCTCTCCTAGTAACTGTTTTCGTAATATGGAAAATCGACTGGGAAAAAGTTCTGGAAAAATACGAAACTCTCATCCGGACAACCCTCAACACCAATTTTTCCCGCTGAGGCAAAAATTTAACTGAAAGACCCTATTACATTATGGGAGTAGCCGGCAAAGGAAAACGGCGACTTTTCCATGGCTTCCCCAGAAGTCAAAACATCCATCGAAAAAGCCTTGAAGGAACTGGAGTCATCCTTGGAGGACTATATCCAAAGAACACCCTCGAAGGCGGAGCTGAAAATCTGGGAGGCGTCATCGGAAGTCGAATATGCCCTCTTCCTACTGGAAATCGACGGAGAACCAATTTACCTAAAACCAGAGAACCTGAACTGCGAAGATGAAAAACAGAACCCTGCGGAGTGCGTGGTTAGAGCGCAGACCCTCCTCCAAGAAGCTTTGGAACTCTGCGATGCCTCTGAAGGTCGAGGACAGGTTTCTGAAAAACTGTGGGCTGCTAAGCGCTACCTTCTTGCTTCGCAAGAGCAGGTTAAAAGAGAAGAAGGAAGAAGCCCTCCTGTTTAAATTCGGCCTTTTCTGAGGTCGATAACATCTTCGAGGTCAGGGCCTGTCCCCACAAGGGTAACAGGCACGCCTAGTAGGTCTTCGATTTTCTGGAGAAATCTCCTTCCCTCCAGAGGCACTTGGTCCAGTTTTTTAGCCCCCCGGCATTCAGGGTAAAGGGCGTCCATTTTGGTCAAGGCGATCTGAGTTGCTCCATTCAGCTTCACCGACCTTTTAGCCAGTTCAACGTTGAAAGGCGCTACTCTCCTTGTTCGACCGGTTACCGTGGCTGTTTCGCTCCAGCCTCTTTTCTCTGCCTCCGAAGGAGGAAGCTCGCCGGGTAAGAACCCTCCTCCAACTCGGGTGACGTAGGCTTTGAACACCACTAAAACCTCATCTACTCGGGTAGGTCCGATGCCTACGTCGGCGCAGATGGAGGAGGCTGTAACGTCTTTGGACGTGACATACGGATAGGTTCCATGGTAGAGAGAGAGAAAAGTCCCCTGAGTTCCTTCCACCAAGACTTTTTCTCCCCTATCCAGCGCTTCGTTTACTTCCCCAGCCACGTCACCCAAGTAAGCCTTAAGTTCAGAGTGTTCCTCGGCGATTTTAACCGTCCTCTGAACCCTTTCCACGTTACAAGGTCCTGTTCCCGTTCCCGTGGTTCCGATCTTCCCGGATAGATGCGCTGAAGCCTTGTCAGCTTCCACATGTCGATCTTCGATGATAGCACACTGGCGGTCGAGGAGGAGGCGTCCGTGACAGCCTGTCATTTCCACTTCGCTCAGTAGCAAACGGGGGTTCACCAGCACCCCTGCTCCTATTCCAAGCTGCGTGTTCGGGTTGACGACGGCGCTGGGAAGCATCCGAAGCTTCAATGTTCTGCCCTTGTAAATGACGGTGTGCCCAGCGTTAGGGCCTACGCCGCCTCTGACCCCCCATTTGACTTGGTCTTTCACCGCCAAGTAGGACAGGATTTTGCCTTTGCCTTCGTCTCCCCAAAAGCCTCCGACGGTAACCGTGCAGGGCATTCTTCGACACCGAGAGAGTGTTTGCGGATTTCAGAGCTAGTAGGCGTCCCTAGAAGAAAAAGGTTTTCTTCAGCTGAAAACGAAAAATACACCATCCCCTTTAATCTATGGCAGGAAGGTCGGTCAAACTAGGTAGCCTTAAAATTAATCAACTCAGGCGAATGGTAGCCGTGAAGCCCTTAAAAGTGGCGGTACTCTTCTCCGGAGGGAAAGACTCCACTTTAGCTGTGCTGAAAACAGTCAGCCTCGGACATAGAGTTTCAGCTCTACTGACGGTTAAACCAGCAAACCCCGAATCTTGGATGTTCCATCATCCTTGCATCGACCTGACTCCCCTTCAATCCCAAGCCATGGGACTCCCTCTCCATATCCAGGCGACTTCTGGGAGAAAAGAAGAAGAACTTCAAGACCTGAGAAGAGCGTTGGAGTTCTTGAAAAAGAAATATCGGATCGAGGCCGTTGCTTCAGGTGCTGTTGAAAGCCAGTACCAGAAATCCCGCATCGAAAAAATCTGCAAAGAAACCGGCTTAATAAGCCTGAATCCGCTGTGGGGCAGGGATCCTTTAAAACTTCTAGAGGAAGTTCTGAGTTTAGGTTTCGAAATTGTCTTCACCGCTGTGGCAGCTGAAGGTTTTGATGAAAGCTGGCTTAACCGGAGACTGGATGAGGAGGCTGTTCGAGACCTTAAGATCCTTAACAAAAAATTCGGAGTCCACCCCTCTTTGGAAGGGGGAGAAGGGGAAACTTTCGTGAAGGATACTCCTTTTTTCGCGAGAAAGGTGGAGTTCTGCGGCGTTGAGAAGGTTTGGCGGGGATACTGGGGATACCTCAAAGTTAAAGAAGCCAAGCTGATAGATAAATCAGGGAAAAGGAGGGCCGCAATAGCTTGAAGGATCGAGAAAACAAGCCTCTGGGAGAGGAAGCTGAAATAGGCATACTGGGAGGCACAGGGCTGTACTCGCTGCTGGAGAAACCCAGAGAGATAAAAATAGACACCCCCTACGGACCCCCCTCCGACCTCTTGGCCCTAGGGGAAATCGCAGGCAGAAAAGTGGCTTTCCTCCCCCGGCATGGGAGACACCACCAGCATCCCCCGCACACCATACCCTACCGAGCTAACCTCTGGGCTATGGGGAAGCTGGGGGTGAAGAGAATTCTGGCCCCCTGTGTAGTAGGCAGCCTTCAACCTCACGTTCAATTGGGCGACATTGTAATATGTGACCAGTTTGTAGACAGGACATCGGGGAGAGTAGACACCTTCTATGACGGCCCGGTGACAGCTCATGTGTCAGCAGCCGACCCATACTGCCCTGAGCTACGGAAATGGGTCATTGAAGCTGGGAGAAGCTTAAAACTGCGGGTTCACGACCGCGGCACCGTGGTGGTGGTGCAGGGGCCTAGGTTCAGCACTAGGGCTGAAAGCCGGTGGTACAAGAGCTTCGGCTGGGAGGTCATCAACATGACTCAGTATCCCGAGGTCACACTGGCCCGAGAGTTGGAGATCTGCTACGTTAACATTTCCTTGGTAACGGACTACGATGTCTGGCAGCCTGAACCTGTCAGCCACTTGGAGATCTTAAAGGTTCTAACCCAAAACATTGAAAATGTGAAGAAGCTTATCTACGAGGTCGTACCTAAAATTTCCAAGGATAGACATTGCCCTTGCAGTTCAGCCCTCAGCATGACCAAATTCTAGCGGCTTTCTGCTATTGTGGCCGTCGAGCGTTTTCTAGGCGCTATTTAGCCTTGGATTTGAAGGGCGGGGAGTTAATTAATAAGTTATTTTTTAAGCTAGGTGAAAAGAGTTTATGACGGAGTCCGGCGTAGGAGAGAATGGTGTTGACGAAATACATCTTCGTAACCGGAGGAGTCTTATCCAGCGTTGGGAAAGGGGTTGCAGCGGCCTCCATAGCAAAGATGCTCCAAGTTAGAGGATTCTACGTCACCGCCATTAAGATAGACCCTTACCTCAATGTGGACGCGGGGACGATGAACCCCTACATGCATGGGGAAGTTTTTGTCACCGAAGATGGAGGAGAAACAGACCTCGACCTCGGCTGGTATGAGCGGTTTTTGGATTTAAACATGAGCAAAGACCACTACATCACCACAGGGCAGATTTACGGGGAGGTTATCCAAAAGGAAAGGCAAGGCGACTATCTAGGAAAATGCGTCCAGATAGTCCCTCACATAACCGATGAAATAAAGAGGCGAATACGTCGCGTGGCTGAGAAGACGCGGGCTGAAATCGTGCTGACAGAGATCGGAGGTACCACCGGCGACATCGAGGGCTTACCTTTCTTAGAAGCCATCCGGCAGCTGCGCCTTGAAGAAGGCTACCTCAACACTCTCTTTGTCCATGTGGCACTGGTCCCAGTTCTTGAAACTACCAAGGAACAGAAGACCAAGCCTCTCCAACACAGCGTAAACGAGCTGCGGCGGATAGGAATACAGCCGGACATCGTTATATCCCGGTGTAGCACGATGGTTGAGCCAGAGGCTCAGAGGAAAATAGCCCTCTTTGCAAACGTGGAAGAGCGAAGTGTTTTCTGTTCCCCGACGATACCTAACATTTACGAGCTGCCCCTCACCTTCGACCGACAGGGTATGGGCGAATACCTCTGCGAAAGACTAGGTCTGCCCAAGCAAAAGCCGGCGTGGAACGGTTGGTTAAAGGTCGTCGAAGACCTCTCCAAGCCCACCGTGGAGCTTAAAATTGCCCTCTGTGGAAAATACGCCAAACTAGCTGACTCCTACATCAGCATCAACGAGGCTTTAAAACACGCGGGAGGCTCTTTTCGAGTCTCGGTGAAGATGGATTGGATTGAAACTGAAATCTTCGAGGAAGACCTCTCCAAGCTCAGCATTCTGAATGGGTACAATGGAATTCTGACACCTCCAGGCTTCGGAGTGAGGGGGACTGAAGGTAAAATCGCTGCGATTAAACATGCAAGGGAACAGAACATACCTTTCCTAGGCATTTGTTTCGGCTTTCAGATGGCAGTGGTGGAGTTCGCCAGAAACGTATGCGGCTTGGAGAAAGCTAACAGCACCGAAAACGATCCTCAGACGCCCCACCCAGTTCTTGACTTGCTTCCTGAGCAGAAAAACGTGCAGCTTAAAGGGGGAACCATGAGGCTTGGCGCCCAAGAGGTTCGAATAGAGCCTAAAACCCTAGCCCATAAACTCTACAAGAGCAGCTTGGTGCGGAAACGGCACAGGCATCGATTTGAGGTAAACCCCAAATATTGGCCCATCCTAGAGGAGGGCGGACTTCTCCTCTCCGGGAAAAGCTCCGACGGAAAAAGGGTGGAAATATGCGAATATCCAAGAAACCTGTTTCACATGGGAGTGCAGTTCCATCCGGAATTTGAAAGCAGACCCGGGAAGCCGGAGCCGGTTTACCGCGGCTTTATAGAGGCATGCCTCCGGAGAAAACAGGGCGGCGGGTGACCGCTCCCATTTATATATTTAAAAACGTCTTTTCCGCATTTTTCAACAACTATGTCCTTTAAGTCTGTGATGCAGAGGTTCAGGCAACTGGATCCCCGGGACTTCCGCATTCTCCTAGGGGTGGAAACGGGGATGACTAGTCACGAGTTTGTTCCCCGGGACCTTGTTTTAAGCTACTCAAACCTCCCCCCAGAGGAAGCCCTCTACAGGTTAGAGCGGGTTGAGAAACTGGGTGTGCTGAGAAGAACCTCCCGCCCCTACGTGGGGTACTCTCTAAATTACTTAGGCTATGATTTTCTCGCCTTAAACTTCTTCGTCAAAGCTGAATTAATAGAGGCTTTAGGCGGAAGCCTAGGCCTCGGTAAGGAGGCCGATGTCTATGAGGCCTTTAACCCCCAAGGGGCCCTCCTTGCATTGAAATTTCACAGACTTGGCAGGATAAGCTTCAGACAAACAAGGCGTGTGAGAGGCTATGTAAAACAGAAGGCCCTATGGCTTTTCCGCTCCAAAGCTGCTGCGGAAAGAGAGTACGAAGCCCTTGAGAAGCTTCACGCACATGGGATCCAAGTGGTGAGGCCCATAGCCCAGAACCGCCACGCTGTCTTGATGGATAAAATAGAAGGAAGAAGGCTTGTGCACGTTACTAAGCTACCTCGGCCGAAGCAGACTATGATGGAGATCTTGGAAAACATCGGCAAGGCTTGGAGGGAAGCTGGAATAATTCACTGCGATCTCAGTGAATACAACGTCATGATCTCCCCGGACGGCTCTCTGAAAATAATCGATTGGCCTCAATATGTCACCGCAACCCACCCCAATGCGGATTTTCTCCTAAAAAGGGATATTCAAAACATATGGACGTTTTTTCAGAGAAAATTTAAAATTAGGATGACTCTGGAAGAAGCATTAAAAATAGTCGGTAAAGAGTAGAAGCAGCCGCCCTAGAAAAGTTCAACTCCACGGAGGATGTCCTCCGTCAGTCTTGTCACACCAGCTACTTCCTCGTCGACGATGGATTTCACATCATCTTTTATACTTTGTAAGGTTCGCCCTTTCTCCATCACCGTCTGAACATTGGTCATCAGGGGTTTGTTGATGGGTTTTCCTATTTGGCTTAGGATTTTTACGTATACTTCGCGGATGCCCTTAACTTCCTCATAAATCTTATTGGCCAAAATTCGGGCGAGAAGGTTGTAGATTTTTCCCACGTGGCTGACGGGGTTTTTTCCCGCGGTGGCTTCAAGGCTCATCTGTCTGCAAGGGGTTATCAACCCGTTCACCCTGTTCCCCCTCCCCGTGTTTCCGTCGTCTCCCATCTCAGCTGAGGTCCCTGTAACTGTGAGATAGAAGCAGCCTACTCTGGGCCTATCGCCCACGTTCACCTTCACGTCTACATCCATATCCGTTAGTGTGGCGGCCAGTTCCTTAACCTTCTTACAGACCTCCCCCTTCACACTTATATAATGCTCTTTGTTGGGGATTAGAGGGCTTATCATGGCTGCGGATATCGTCAACTTCACTTTGTTTCTATTCCTCAAACCCATGACTTTAATATCCTCCCCCACCTCAGGGAGTTCCTTCTTGAAGCCTTCTGAGTTCAGGTATTTTTCAGCCTCCAAAACAAGTTTCTCCGTGGGGGTTAATGGAGCGAAACTCACACCGAAAGATGTATCGTTGGAAAGGGGCACCGTCTTCCCAGCCTGAAAGATTTTAACAAGATCCATTGAACCCTCTCGAATTTTATGGTACACCTTCACATGTTTGTCAGGGTCAAGAAACCTGAAGTTTCTTTTTATGAGAGCCTTCACGGAGTTTTCAACCAGTTCTCCCAGCGGAACGACTTCTCCACCACTTTTTGTAATGGCTCTCCCGGCGACAATGATGTGAATAGGTTCGAGGACTTCTCCTCCTCCAAATCTTGGATTTGACTTTCCACCTACAACCAAACCTTTATCTAGGTTATGGTGGAGAACGGCTCCGAATTTTTCCAAATAGCATTTGCACAATTCTCGGCTGAGGTTTTCCGCTACGGCGTCGGCTATGTAGTCGGGGTGCCCTTTACCTTTTCTTTCTACTATTTCTATGCCGTAGTCAACAGTAGGCTTTCTTCCGATGCTTTCTATAAGCACTCTGGCCATTCTATTTCCCCGCGTTTAGAATTACTGAATAAAGTTGCTTCTTACTTCACTGGAAGGATATCATGATGATGTTGTTACCTCTGATGAAGATGCTACCGTATTGAACCACTGGTTCATCGCTGGCATATTCTGTGGCGTTGTCCAGGATGAGATTCATGTAGTTGTCGCATTTAACCAGTCGACCTCTGTATTCTAGGTCGTTCTTGAGTTTAACCCTGATGTTCGCGTTCAAGTTTTTAGCCAAGAACACTATGGGTTTCTTCCCGGTTTCCACGAAGTTCAACCTTCTAGGATTGAATCCTTACGGGATCTTTAGATATTATAAGTTTTTCTTTTAAATTTTTCACTTTTAGGTTTGACCGTTTCAACTCAAATGATATACATATAAATGTAAATTTTTCAAAGTTTTTAATCATTTATGCAAAAAATTTTTTATATCAAACATCTGCAATCTTACTCCAAGAGGAAGAGCGAGATTCGTCGTATAAGCTGAAGAGGAAAAGCCGTGTTCACGAGTCTTCCATCCGGGCTGGAGTAAATTTGAAGTTCAATAACCTCCCCCCTTCACGGGGAACAAAACTAGGAAACCATAGATAGCGATGTTTATAGACGAGACTCATTGCTGGGAAAGATGAAGGAAGTAGCTTCAAAACCGAAGTTGAATGTGGGGGATATGAGTGAAAAATTACACGGTTGAGGTAGTGATTCAAAATAAACCTGTCGCTCGGGATCCAGAAGGCGAAACGATCCACCGTGACCTCCTATTAAAGGGAGGATATGAAAATGTGAAGTCTGTTCGTGCTGGAAAGTACATTCAGTTGGAAGTTCAAGCCGAGGGTCCTGAAGATGCTGAAAAGCTGGTTTTTGAAATGTGTAACGCTCTTCGTCTCTACAATCCTGTGGTTCACACAAGCCGCATCCAAGTGAGGGAGAAATAGAAACGAGGGTTGCTGTCATTAAGTTTCCCGGTTCCAACTGCGACCTAGATGTGGTCCATGTTCTAAAAAACGTTCTAAACGTTCCCACGGAGCTGGTTTGGCATAAGGAATTCAAGCACAGCGGCTATGATGCCGTGGTTTTACCTGGAGGATTTTCTTACGGAGATCATTTGAGATGCGGAGTTATAGCGGCGAGAAGCCCGGCTATGGAGGAAGTTAAACTCATGGCAGAAGAAGGGAAACCAGTTTTAGGAATATGTAACGGCTTCCAAATACTGGTCGAAGCTGAAATTCTCCCCGGAGCCTTTCTGCCCAACGACAGCTTAAAATTCATCTGCAAGTGGATTATCCTCCGATGTGAAACAGCCCACACCGCTTTCACCAGCCTCATTTCGGAGGGACAAATGCTTCACATGCCCATAGCCCACCATGAGGGAAGATACTTTCATGAGGCAGAAGCCCTCAAGGCCCTTAGCTTCTCCCGTCGAATCGTGTTCAGATACGTGGATGAAAAAGGTGAGCCCTCCTCTAAGGCTAATCCTAACGGGGCAGTTGGGAACATAGCCGCTATTGCTAACGAGCGGGGAAATGTCCTAGGTATCATGCCTCATCCAGAGAGGGCTTCAGAGCCTATCCTCAACCCTAGCAGGCGGAGAGACGGTGCGCTGATCTTCCAGTCCATGGTCGACTATATCAAACATTGAGGGAAAAACCATGTCCACTCTATCACCGCCCATAAAAACCCACCTAACTAGGGAAGAAGCGGAGGAGATAAGGAAGCGGCTGGGAAGAGAGCCAAATCCGGTAGAGTGGGGCATGTTCGACATCATGTATTCCGAACACTGCTCCTACAAGAGCAGCCGACCCATGCTGAGCTTGTTGCCCTCACGTTCCCCAAGGGTCGTCGTAGGGCCGGGTTACGATTCAGGCATCGTGGACATAGGGGACGGCTACGTGGTAGCCTTCAAGGTTGAAAGCCACAACCACCCCTCTGCCATCGAACCTTACAACGGAGCCGCTACAGGCGTTGGAGGAATCGTCAGGGATGTCCTCTGCGTTGGAGCCAGGCCTATTGCCCTTTTAGACTCTCTGAGATTCGGGAACCCCCGGTCAGGGCGCACCCAGTGGCTTTTCAAGCATGTGGTGAGAGGGATAGGCGACTACGGTAACTGCATCGGGGTTCCCACGGTGGCGGGGGAAGTTGAGTTTGACAGTAGCTTTGAAACAAACTGCTTGGTCAACGTAGCCTGCGTTGGGCTTGCGAAGAGAGAGGACATTATCTTAGCTGAGTTCAAGGAACCTGGAGACATTTTAGTTTTAGTGGGAGGTCCCACTGGAAGGGACGGCATCCACGGGGTGACCTTCGCCTCAAAAACCATCGGACAGCAGTCGGAGGAAGACAGGCCTGCGGTTCAGATTGGCGACCCCTTCACCAAAAAGCTTCTGATAGAAGCTGTTCTGGAAGCTTTGAAAACAGGACAGGTTAGGGGGTTGAAGGATCTGGGAGGAGGCGGCCTAACCTGTGCAGCGTCAGAAATGTCCTTTAAAGGAGGCAGAGGGGTGGAGCTAAACCTTGACCGTGTTCACGTCAGGGAAGAAGGCATGACTCCCTATGAGCTGGTTCTTTCCGAGTCTCAGGAACGCATGCTTTTTGCCGTCAACCCTCAGGGGCTTTCCCAAGTTCTCCGAGTCTTCGAGAAATACGGACTCTCTTACTCCATCGTAGGAAAAGTTACGGAAGGTGGCAATGTTTCCGTCTTCTTCCAAGGTGAAAAGGTGGCGGAAGTTCCCTCCGAAATCTTAGCTCAAGCACCTGTTATCAGGAGAGAAGCCAAAGAGCCAAGCCTCCCGGCGGATGGTCAGAACTATCCGACGCCCAAGGAACCTGAGAATCTGAACGAGGTTTTCCTCAGCCTCCTGGCCTTGCCTAACATAGCCAGCCAAGAGTGGGTCTTCCAGCAATATGACCATGAGGTGGGAGTTAGGTCGGTGGTGAAGCCCGGAGAAGGTGATGCTGCCGTGCTCCGGCTTCTTGAAATCCCCAAGGCCATAGCCCTCAAGGCTGATTGTAACAGCCGCCACGCTTACCTTGATCCCTTCTACGGCCATGCCGGAGCCTTGGCGGAGGCAGCTAGGAATGTGGTCTGCGTAGGAGCTGAACCCGTCGCCTATGCTGACTGCTGTAACTTCGGCAATCCGGAAAAGCCGGAGATCTTTTGGCAGTTTAAGAGAGGAATAGAAGGCCTAGCTTACATGGGCAGAGGCTTGGGCATTCCATGCGTGGGAGGAAATGTCAGCTTCTACAACGAGGACAGCGAGACAGGGGTGGCTGTTAAGCCTTCTACCGTCGTGGTTATGTTGGGACTGATAGAAGACCTTCAATGGATAACAACCCTAGCCCTCAAAAACCCCGGAGACTGTGTTCTGGTGGTGGGGGAGACCCGCCCGGAGATGGGTGGCTCAGAATATTACTGCGAGATTCACCGGATAAACCAAGGCAGGCCTCCTGCAGCTGAGGCGGCTAGGGAGAAAGCCTCCCTTCAAACTGTTTTGAAGGCCATCCGAGCTGGGTATGTTTCCGCAGCCCACGACTGCTCCAAAGGCGGTCTAGCCGTGGCGCTGGCACTGATGGCTGTCCAAGGGAAACTGGGATTGAAAATTGAGTTGGAACATGTTCCTTGCAGAGGGGTAACCCGTAAAGACGAACTGCTCTTTTCCGAGACCTATTCAAGGTTCATTCTCGCAGTCAACGAGGAAAATGTTGATGTGGTTTTGAAGTTGGCAAGCCGAGAAGGCGCACCTGCCAGAAAGGTAGGCAGAGTGGTGGATGACGCCGTCTTCCTCCTACAAGCCTCCGGAACCCCTGTCATCCAAGTTGACTTGGCTGAGATCGAAGAAAGGTGGAGGGAGGCTATTCCTAGGATCATGGAGGGAAAAAATTGAGCCACGACTATCCTCGGGAAGCCTGCGGTGTGTTCGGAGTATGCTGCACCACACAGCCTGCGGCCGGCCGCATCTTCACCGGCCTGATGGCCCTCCAGCACAGGGGGCAAGAATCGGCTGGAATGGCCTTAGCTGAGCCTGAAGGCCGGTTGGTGGCCAAGAAAACCATGGGCTTGGTGGGAAGCGGCTCCCTTTTGAAGGAAGCCCTAAGTCTCAGAGGTAAAATAGGCTTGGGACATGTACGCTACTCGACCACGGGTCTTTCCTCCGTGGACAATGCGCAGCCTTTCTGCATCGGGGAGATGGCCTTCTGCCACAACGGAAACTTGGTCAACTACATGGAGCTGAAAGGGCTGATGTGGAAGAAACGTATTCCTCTCATGTCGTCCTCCGATGCTGAAATCTTGCTCAACATTCTCTTGGAGAAGCGGAGGGAAACAGGGGACGTTTTTGAGGCCCTCTCCGCCTTGGCTGAGGTGGTGGAGGGAGGCTACGCCGCCCTCTGCCTAACCGACCAAAGTGAACTGTTAGCCTTCCGGGACCCCCTTGGGCTGAGGCCGCTGTGCTATGGCAGGGGAGAAGACTTTGCCGCCTGCGCCTCTGAGAGTGTGGCCTTGGACTCGGTTGGCGGCGAGTTTCTGTCGGATGTTAAACCGGGGGAAGCTCTGCTGATTACGGATTCCCACCTAGTGAAGAAGCGGTTCGTTGCTCCCTGTCGGAGGGCTCATTGCATGTTTGAGTACGTCTACTTCAGCCGGCCTGATTCGGTGATGGAGGGGAAAAGCGTTTACGATGTGAGAATCAGCCTAGGAAAAAGATTAGCTAAGGACTTCGACTGCAACGCCGATGTGATAGTGCCTGTGCCTGACACCTCTAGGCCTGCGGCTGAAGGCATGTCTAGGATGAGCAGCCTTCCAGTGGCAGAAGGCTTGATTAAAAACCGCTACATTCACAGAACCTTCATCATGCCTGTTCAGGCGGCGAGGGATGATGCGGTGAAGATGAAGCTCAACCCCCTAAAATCGGTGCTCCGAGGGCAGCGTGTTATCCTCGTGGACGACAGCATCGTGAGGGGCACCACCATCCGGAAGATCGTCGACATGGTCAGAAGGGCTGGGGCTAGGGAAGTCCATGTTCGAATAACCTGTCCCCCTCTGATCTCCCCTTGTTTTTACGGCATAGATATAGCGACCCACCAAGAACTTATCGCATCCCAGAAAACTGTGGAGGAAATACGCCGCCTTATAGGGGCTGACTCCTTGGAGTATCAAACTGTCCGAGGACTGGTGGAAGCCATAGGCCTGAGGGAAGAAGAGCTCTGCTTGGCCTGTTTAACAGGCGTCTACCCTACTCCTAAGGCCCAAAGGCTAGCCGATAGAATGCGGGTGAAGATGCCTGCAGAAGGCGTCCGATACATTGAAGCGGAAGGATGAAGTTTAGAGGTGAAAGAAGGAGGCCGTCTACCGTGGGCAGTGGAATAATAGGCATTTACGGCTTCAGCCGCCTTTGGAAGATGGCTCGCTTCCTCTACTACGGCCTCATGGCTCTCCAGCACAGGGGTCAAGAAACCTGCGGAATTGTCACCTCCGCAGGGAATGGAAACCTCTACCATCACAAGGCCCCAGGCCTCGTAGACCAAGTGTTCTCAGAGCCTAAAATCATAGAGGCCCTGAAAGGATGGATGGGCATAGGCTGCGTAACAGCTATGCCAGAGAAAGAGCTTGGAAAAATCCAGCCTGCGCTGGTAGAGGGGCCTCAAAAAGTTGCCTTATGTTTCGATGGAAAAATTCTCAATGTTAAGGAATTGACAGGAAGGGTCAAGCCCTTTGTTCCCCAAAGCGAAGCTGAACTTTTCGCAGCTCTTTTCTCCCGAGAATTGGAGGAAAAGCATCCCCTAGACGCCATGGCTGAGCTGATGAAGACGGTGAAAGGCGTATACTCGACTGTTATCTTAACAGGAAAAGGTGAAATGGTGGCCGCCCGGGATCCCCGAGGGGTTAAGCCTTTAACCATAGGAAGCTTCGGCTTTGACTACGGGGTTGTAGCCTCCGAAAGCTGTGCTGTGGACGTCATAGGGGCGGATTTCAAAAGCGACCTAAAGCCGGGGGAAATCTACTATTTCGACTCCCAAAGCATCAAAAGAAAACAGGCTGTGAAGCCTCAGCCCAGCTATTGCGCCTTTGAACACGTCTATCTCGCTAGGCCTGATTCTTGGATCAACGGAAGCAGCGTCTACAACGCGAGAATGGAGATCGGGAAAAGACTGGCGAAAGAAAACCCTGTCAGGGATGCGGAGGTGGTGTTAGGTGTCCCGGAGACAGCCATCCCCTTTGCGGTTGCCTACTCCAACGAAACAGGAACTCCCCTAGGTCTGGGTTTTGTGCAGACAGGGAGAAGGGTCAGAAGCGCCATCAAGCCCACTCAATTTGAAAGGCTGGTGGGAGTTCAGCTTAAACTCAACCCCATCAAGACTGCTATGGCGGGGAAAAAAATAGTTCTCGTCGACGACAGCGTCGTCCGAGGGACAACCACCAAAAACACGGTGAGCCTCATGAGGAATAGAATGGGCGCTAAGGAAATTCACGTCCGGGTGGGCAGCCCTAGACTGGTGGCCTCATGCCCCTACGGCACTGAAGTTCCTCCGGAAGACGAACTCATAGCTGCTAACCTAACTCCGGGAGAGGTGGGAAAGGTGGTGGGGGCGGACAGTTTCCACTGGCTGAGTCTTCGAGGGTTAACCGACGCCCTAGGCATTCCCAAAAGCCGTCTGTGTTTGGGATGTTTTTCAGGTAAGTATCCTCTTCCACCAGAAGAGGGAGGCGCTGATGATGGCCGTTAAGGTCTTGCTAGTCGGTGAAGGCGGCAGAGAGCACGCCATAGCGGAAGCTATCTGCCGCAGCCCCCAAAACCCTAGGCTTTACGCTGTTATGAGGCTGAACAATCCAGGCATAGCGTCCCTCTGCCAAAAAACAGGCGGCGAAGTTTTCCTAGGGGATTCCAAGAACCCTCAAACTGTCTGGGAGGCGGCTGAAAAATTCCATGTGGATTGGGTTTTCGTAGGGCCTGAGGAGCCTCTTTTCCACGGTGTGGCTGACACCTTGGAGAAGGCGGGAATACCCTGCGTGGGGGCGAAGAAGGGTCCTGCGGAGTTGGAGATGTCCAAGGCTTCCATGAGAAGGCTTATGTGGAAGTATAAGATCCCCGGAAGGCTGAGGTTCAAGGTTTTCAAGGAGGTAAGCGAAGCCGTCGCCTATCTGCGGGAGTACGCGGAAAGCTTAGCTTTAAAGCCTGCGAGACAGGCGGGAGGGAAGGGGGTCAAAGTGGTGGCAGACCTCCAAGCCTACCTAAGCGCGGAGAAATCCCACGTCAAAGAAGAACATGCTAAAATCATCTACAGCGAACACATGAAAGATTACACGGACATCGAAGACCGCATCCTCATTGAAGAAAAAGTAGACGGGCCTGAGTACACGCTTCAAGCCTTCACCGACGGCAGAACCGTCAGACCTCTGCCCTTAGTTCAAGACAACAAAAACGCCTTCGAAATGGACATAGGTCCTGAAACTGGGGGAATGGGTTCCATCGCAGGGAAAGGTCCTCTCCTCCCTTTCATCACCATGGAGGAATACCGGCAGTCTGTCAGCATTGTGAACAAGTGCGTGAAGGCGGTGGAGGCGGAAACAGGAGAAAAATACAAGGGAGTGGTTTCAGGGCAGATGATGCTCACAGCCAGCTGGGGCCCCACCATCATCGAATTCTACTCCCGGCTGGGAGACCCGGAGGCAGTCAACGTGCTTCCCCTTCTGAAAACCGACATGGTGGAAATATGCGAGGCCATCCTCGATGAGAAACTCCACAAAATCAGGCTGGAGTTGGAGAATGCTGCCTCCGTGGTGAAATGTGTCTCTCCAAGAGGCTATCCGGACCAGAGAGAGCTGGCCAAAGGTCACCCTCTCTCCATAGACCTCGAAGCCATCAGAAGGCATGGAGGCCGAGTTTACTTCGCATCCACCGACCAGAAACCTGACGGCGCCATCTATTCAGGCGGCTCCCGGCTGGTGGAAATCTTCGCCAAAGGCGAAACCATCATGGAGGCTGGGGAAAAGGCCGAAGCCTGCATGCCCTACGTGAAACTGGGAGACGGCTGGGGTGTTTATCACCGAAGCGACATTGGCTCAAGGGAACTTCTGGAAGTCAGAATAGAGCAGGCCCAGCTTATGCGGGCTGTCTACAAGTACAGGGCTAAAAAAGGGCTGGTGGGGAAAACCGTCGAATGGATTCCCAGAAAAGGTAAACTCGTCCTAAAAGCCTGAAGAGGATTTGAATAAAAATGAGGAAAGTCAAAGTATCTATTCTGATGGGAAGCGAAAACGACAGGGACATAGCTTCCAAGGCAGAAAAAATCCTAAAAACCTTGGGCATACCCTATGAGGTCAAAGTTCTCTCCGCCCACCGAACCCCCAAGGAACTGGAGAAATACTTGGAAAAGTCAGAGGCAGAAGTTTTTATAGGCATAGCCGGCCTCTCCGCGCATCTTCCCGGCTTCATCGCCTCCCGAACCCTCAAACCCGTCATAGGGGTGCCCAAAAGCGTGAAGCTGGGAGGCCTCGACGCTCTGCTCTCTATGGTTCAAATGCCCAAGGGAGTCCCCACCGCCTGCGTGGGCATCGACAATGGAGAAAACGCAGCTTGGCTCGCAGCCCGAATCCTAGCCCTCAACGACTCGGCGCTGAAGAAGAGGCTTCTGGAAGTGTAGAAGCCCAGCTCAGCCGGTCGACGGGGGCGGTATTCTCCACGATGAGCTTACCCTCCCTAAATCTGCTGGGATAGAAAGGTTCGAGGGATGGGGTTGCTTTCCCCTTCGCTATCACTTCAGCTAAAAGCCTTCCTACCACCGGGGCCAGCGTGAAACCGTGGCCGCTGAAACCATTGGCTTGGAAGAAGTTTTCCACCTCCTCCGCTGGGCCGAGGACGGGGCTTCCGTCGGGGGTTACGTCGAAGTACCCAGCCCACTGCCTCATGAGGTTGGCGAACTTCAGCCGGGGGAAGATTTCCACTGCTCTTTTGCAGAAGTTTTCCGCGAAGCTTAGGCTGGAGTTAAGGTTTAGGGAAAAATCTTCCCCGTCCGCCAGCCCGCCTACCAGCTCACCTCTCAAAGTTTGAGTAAGCTCCAAGGGCCCGTTGAGATGAACGATGGTGGGGTCGAGAAAATAATGGAAAGGCTCTGTAACCATTCCCTCCGCCCTCAGAGGCCTGTTAGGAAGGTTGACCCCGGCCATTCTGGCCACCTGCCGAGACCACACTCCAGCCGCGTTAACCACCCGGGAGCATTTTACCTCCCCCCGGCTAGTTTTCACCGCCCTGATGGCTTTCCCCTCCACCTTGAAGCCTTTGACTTCGGTGTAGGTGTTAAGCTCCACGCCCAGCCTTCTGCAGGCTTCACTGTAGGCCATGACCACCGCGTCATGGTGAGCCTTACTGTCCGTGGGGTCGAAAGAGGCTGCCCTAATCTTATCAGGGTTCAGATAGGGAAACCGTGCTCGAAGCTCTCCGGGGTTCAGAAGCCTAGTGTTCACACCTAAACGGTTTTGAAGCCGAACATTCCGTTCTAGGATCTCAGCCTCCTCCGGCGTCGACGCCAGCATCATACAGCCTCCTTTAATGTGGAGGATGTTGAAGCCCAGCTCGGCGGTGAGACCTTGGAAAATTTTTTTACTTTCCCTAGCCAGTCGGATGTTTTCCTCAGCTCCAAACTGGCTTCGGATTCCGCAGCAGTTCCGGGTGGACGCTCCGCTTCCGAGGTATCTCCTCTCTAGCACGGAGACTTTTCCCACGCCTCGCTTGACTAGGTTGTAGGCTACGGATAAGCCGACGACTCCCCCGCCTATTACGACAACCTCAGCCTTCTCCAGCACGGGTTTCCCCCTCGGCCAGCGCGCCTATGAGGATAGGCCTTGCCGGCGGCCTGATGGTCGTGGTCGCCATTTCCTCCATTTTTTTGCCTTCCATTTGGGCTAGAATTCTCATGACTTGGAAAAGGCATGATTTCCCTTGGCAGGGCCCAGTGCTGATGCCTGTGAACCTTTTCAAGGTTTCCAAGTCCTTGAAGCCCATTTTGATGGCTTTCACGATTTCTTCCTTGGATACGTCCTCGCAGAAACAAACTATCTCCTTTCCTTTTCCCACCTGTTTTCACCTTCTTCGAATGAACCTTGCATCCCATATCAGTTCAGGCGCAGTTTCCACGGTGACGTAACTTGACTTGGCGGCGTCCTTACCCATGCTGAAGGTTCTAATCACCCTAGCTGGACCCAGCTTCTCTCCTAACCGGTTGAGGAGGTCCACGGTTTCCCCCGCTTTAGGGAGGTCGGTGAACTCGTAGGGTAGACTGACCATGCCTTTTCCGTCATCGGTTAGGCGCACCATGAAGATGGCTACGCCTGGGCAGGCGTGCATGCACTGGAAGCATCCTATGCATTTATCGTAGTTTATCACAGGTAGGTCTGCCACCGTCTTCATCTCCAAAGCTTGGGTTTTACACGCGTAGATACAGGCGTCGCAGGGAATGTTTTGAGGACATTCGATCACGGCAACCCAGCCCTTCTTCAACCGCTCCTTGTCGGGCAGGTTTTTCAGGTCCTCTGAGGTGATGAAGCCCTGCCTCAGACGCTTCTCCACCCTACTTCACCTCGGTTGAGCCTTTTTCTTTCCTTCCCTGATTTTTGCGCTTAGAGGATTGTCCCTGAACTCTTCTAGGGCTTTCACGAATTCCGATCGCAACTTTTCCGCTTCTCGGTCTTTAACCAAGGATAAGCCGGCGGAGAGGCCGGCTATTCTCCCCCCTAGAATGGCGGTGCTGGCCTCTTCAATGCCTGAAGTGTCTCCAGCGATGTAGATCCCGGGAACCGAGGTTTCCATCCATTGGTCGTGGACGGGAACCATTCCCCCCAGCTCAGGCACGTACTTCAGCTGACAACCCGCTTGGTAGGGGAGTTCAAAGCTGGGATGCAACCCCACGGCCACACAGATAAAGTCGCATTCTAGTTCTTTCTCGCTGCCGGGAAGGGGATTCCACTTGTCGTCAAGCTTGGCCACCACAGCGCCTTCTACGCTTCCCTTCCCCAATGCCTTCAGGATCGTGTGCGAGGTGAGAATGGGAACCCCAGCTCTCCTAATCTTGGCTGCGTGGACGAAATATCCGCCTACCCCTGGCATGGCCTCAATAACAGCCTCCACCCTCACCCCTGCTTGGAGCAGTTGATAGGCGAGGATAAGGCCCACATTGCCGGCTCCGATGATGAGGCCGTTTTTCCCAGGTCTTATCCCTTGAACATTCATCAATGTTTGAACGCCTCCGGCTCCCATAACCCCTGGCAGGTCGTTGTTCTCGAAGATCAAAGTTCTCTCGTAGGCTCCGGTGGCGAAGACCATTCTTTTAGCTCTAAGCTTGACCATCTTCTCCTTGCAGAAATCTATCTTCTGAACTGCGCCCAAGATGTTGCCGGGGTAAAAGCCGAAGACGGTGGTGTCTAGCAAGACGGTGATGTTACTGTAGCTGGCGGCTTCTTTTTCCAGAATTCTCCCAATCTCAAATCCCCTAGTTCCAGCATAATATTCCTTAGAGCCGAAAAAGCGATGGGTCTGCTTGACCAGTTGCCCCCCTAGGCGGCTGTTTTCATCCACCAACGCCACCTTCAAACCCAGCTTAGCTCCGTAGAGGGCCGCTGAAATACCCGCGGGGCCGCCGCCTATCACCACCAAGTCTCCTTCCCATGTTTCGCTGGGAAGAAACTTCCCCAGCGTCGGGTTAGGTTCGGGGAATTCCCCGAATCCCGCCATGGCTTTTATGGCTCTCCGGGCCAGAGGCCAGACAAGCGGGCCGCCCACAAGCTTCTTGTAATGGCCTCCGACGGATGGAAACAGGCCGCGCTTCAAGGCGGCTGAAACCAAGGAGCCTAGGAGAGAAAATTTTCTTTTCTGGGATCTGACATCCATGCCTTCCTTAACCAAGGTTACGCAGGTTTTGACGTTGGATACACCGTCAACTTGAGCTAGGCAGCTGGAGCATTTTCCTATGGCGCAGAAGAACCCTCGAGGCCGCCTGTATTTCAGGCTCTCGGTGAGCTGTCTTATCCCCGCCGCGTAGAGGGCCGCCGTAATGGTTTCCCCTTCGTAGGCTTCGATCTCCCGGCCGTCGAAGAAGAACTTTATTTTCCTCCCCCTTTCAAAGCTGAGAATGGGGTGTTCTTGAATACGGGGGGAATACCGTTCTCCCTGCATCAGAGGTCTTCTCCGCTTCTCGGCAATTACTAGAGGTGGAAGAGTTAGCAGTATTTTTCAAAGTCTGCTTAAATAGCTTTCCCCAAGAGCATTCAGCTAACTGAATGCGGTTTAATGTGTCAACGTTAAAGTTATAAACCTCTTTTTCTTCTCTCAATGAGAGAGGGTATCCCTATGAGTCTTTTGAAGCTTCGCCTCTCCATGTACGGCACGCTGGCTTTCATCATCGGAGCTTCCACCCTTTTCTTCGCAGCCATTCTGACTCTTACCGGCAGTCTCAGTCTCTTGGTTCTGATGCCCATCGTGGTCATCTTCAACATCATCCAGTGGCTTTTCGCCCCTAAACTCATAGAGGCCATGTACAAGGCTAAGGAAGCTTCAAGGTCGGAGCACGGTCGCCTCTATGGAATGGTGGAAAGGCTAAGCCGGAAGCTAAACCTAGCGACGCCTAAGCTGATGATTGCCCGCCTTCCAATTCCCAATGCCTTTGCCTACGGTTCCCCCTTGACAGGGAGCAGGGTGGCGGTAACGGAGGGGCTGCTCAAGAACTTGGAAGAGGAAGAGGTGGAGGCCGTGATAGGGCATGAGTTAGGCCATCTCAAACATCGAGATGTGCAGATTATGATGTTCGTCTCCGTTCTGCCGGCTATATTCTATTTCCTAGGCTATTCCCTCATGCTCTCCACTTGGTTCGGCGGCTACGGAGCTAGAAGAGGGCAAGGTGCAGCGGCGCCCTTCCTCATCGGCATCGCCTGCCTCGCCATCTACTGGATTCTCTCTCTCTTCGTCTTGGGTTTAAGCCGATACCGAGAGTATTACGCGGACAGAACCAGTGTCAGCATTGTGGAGGACGGCGCCCGTAAACTGTCCGAAGGCTTGGCTAAGATCGTTCGCTTCTCAGGGAGGATGAGGCGGTATCAGGGGCGGGAAATAGGCAGCCTGAGCAGCTTCAAATCCCTCTTCATAGCCGACCCTGTCAGAGCTTCTAGAGACGTCGTCGAACTTTCCCATTATTCTCGATATGCATCGGATCAGCAGCTTGTAAACGAAATTCTCTCCCGGAGGCTTACTTGGGCTGACCGGTTTGCGGAGATCTTCTCAACCCACCCAAACATTGTGAAAAGGCTTAAGGCTCTTCAAGAACTGCGGTGAACTCGACCCTAAAACCTAGCGTTCCCGCCTTTTTTGTCTGTTCCTGGTGCAGAGTGGTCTCCCTGTTTTTTAATGCTGTTTAAAATGTTTTCATCCAATTCGAATCTTTGGTCAAAGGAATTGAAGAGCCGTCTAGATATTCGGTGAGGGTAGTAGAAGCCGAAAACTCTCTTGCCGGCTGAATTTTTAACGGCGTCGATGAGGTCTACAAAGTCGTCGTCTCCGCCCAGAAAAATGGCGATTTCGTAGCGGTTTTGGAAGGCCATGCTCAGCATATCAATGGCCAGTAGCACATCCACGCCTTTCTGCCTGTAACCCGCATGGGTTCGAATCAGTCTTCCCAGCCTAACTTGGATGTCGGGAGACTTTTCAATATTGTCAAAGTAAGCCTGCTGTCTGCTGAACAGATGGGGGTCTTCCGTCTGCTCGACTATGGCGTCGTAGTAGTAGGCTCTCAGCAGTTCTCCTTGAATGCTTTTTCCTCGAAAAGGATATTCGTTCATGATGGTGACCAATCTATGAAAGTCTATGCTATCATGGCCGAATTTTTCCCTGAAAATCTCCCGCACATAGCCTCCGTCGATGAAAACCATCACAGGCCTGAATGCGGCAGGGGGAGTAAACCCATACTGGGCCATGATTTTATAGTTTTCCGAAGCCGCCTATTTAAGCTAATCACTTCACTCCGCAGTAGGCTGAAAGGTGGGGGAGAGGAAAACTCTTATCGGAGCTAAGATAACATTCTCTGAAATCAGGCGGTCCTTTATGAAGCCGGTTGAGGTTCTAGAAAACATTTACTGGGTCGGTGCGGTGGACTGGAACGTCAGAAACTTCCACGGCTTCACTTACTCCACACCTCGGGGGACAACCTACAACGCCTACCTCATTGTGGACGGAAAAATAGTCTTGGTGGACTGTGTCTACGCCCCTTTTGGAGGGGAAATGATGGAGAGAATCAGGGAGATAGTGGAACCCGAAAAAATTGACTACATCGTCATCAACCATGTGGAGACGGACCATTCCGGAGCCCTAGCCGAAGTTTTAAAGTTCGCTCCGAAGGCAAAGGTGGTAGGCACGGCCAGATGTAAAGAGGGATTACTTAAACACTATTTTTTCAGAGACTGGAATTTTCAGGTGGTAAAAACCGGGGACGAAATAAACCTCGGCGAAAGGACTCTAAGCTTCATAGAGGCTCCCATGTTGCACTGGCCTGACAGCATGTTCACCTATGTAGGAAAAGACGGTCTGCTTTTGCCCAACGACGCCTTCGGCCAGCATCTGGCAACCTCAAAGCGGTTTGACGACGAGGTGGATGAGAACATTCTAATGGAGGAGGCGGCTAAATATTACGCCAACATCCTCTGGCCTTTCAGCTCCTTGGTGATAAAGAAAATAGAGGAACTTCAGCAACGAAACCTGAGTGTCGCCATGATAGCTCCAAGCCATGGTGTCATTTGGCGGAGCAACCCAGCGAAGATCCTTGAAGCCTACCTCTGTTGGGCTCGGGGAGAGGCTGAAAAGAAAATCCTAGTCGTCTACGATACTATGTGGGGCAGCACGGAGAAGATGGCTAAAGCCATCGTCGAAGGCATCCGCAGGGAAGGCGTTGAAGTAAGGCTGTTCAGGCTGCCGCTCTCAGACCGAGGAGCCCTGATTAGGGAGCTTCTTGAAGCTAAAGGCCTCCTAGTAGGCTCCTCTACCATCAACAGCGGCATCCTCCCAACTCTTGCATCCTTCCTCGAAGACCTAAAGGGGTTAAAGCCTAGGAAAAAAGTTGCAGCCGCCTTTGGCTCCTACGGGTGGGGTGGAGGTGCGGTGAGGCATATTGAAGAAGCCCTCCGGCAGGCGGGAATAGAGATACTGTCCCCCGGCTTGACTGTCAAATGGGTTCCAGACGAGGAAGAAACCCGAAAATGCTTGGAGTACGGAGAAGAATTTGCCAGAAAAATTTAACTTAAGACGTTGTCTCCAAAGTCTTTCTCCGGGTCTTTCGCATTAGGCATAATGTATATCCTTATGAGGCTGTGTTTTTCAGTCTATCTTAAACAGGGATGTATAAAGTCATGTCCCCTATCTCAGAAAACATGCGAGATGTTAAGTTGAAAGGATTCGCTGAATCCTTGAAGGCGGCAGAAGCCCTAGACCGATACTTCACGACGGTTCAAATTAAAGTCCGCGATGCTGAGGAGGTTCCGATTTCCGATGCTGCGGGGCGGGTTTTAGCCCAAAACCTCACGGCTGAAGTGGATATTCCACCTTTTGACAGGGCTGCCATGGACGGCTACGCCGTCAAGGCGGAGGACACTTCAGGGGCTTCTGCCACCAACCCGGTTCTTTTGGACGTGGTTGGAACAGTGGAGGTGGGAAGGAAGGCAGAGCTCATTGTCAAAAAAGGGCAGGCGGTGAGAGTCTGGACAGGAGCTCCCCTGCCTGAAGGTGCTGACGCGGTTATCATGTTAGAGTACACCAACCTCCATGATTCCGGCATCCTAGAAGTTTACCGAACAGTGAGTCAGGGGCAGAATGTTTCCAAGGTTGGAGAGGACGTCCGGAAGGGGGAAGTTGTCCTAACCAAGGGCTTAGCTTTGAAGCCTCAGGACTTAGCTCTTCTAGCCGCTTTGGGAAAAGGGAAGGTTAAAGTGGTCAAAAAGCCTGTGGTCGCTGTGGCCTCCACGGGCAACGAACTTGTCGAGCCTGGAGTGCCGGCTGAGAGTGGAAAAACCTTCGATTCAAACCGTTATTTCCTGTTGGCTGCGATAGCGGAACTGGGGTGCACGCCTCTAGACCTAGGCATAGCCTCCGAAGACTTGAACTCCATCAAGGCCAAGATGGAGGAGGGTCTGAGAAAAGCGGACCTCACCGTACTATCCGGCGGCACCTCTGTGGGGGCTAGGGACCTAGTGGTCGAAGCTCTGAGGTCTTTCCCCGACTCCTGTATTGTTGTTCACGGAGTGGCCATTCGCCCGGGCAAACCTGTTGCTTTGGCGGCTGTGGGGGAAAAGCCTGTGGTGCTTTTACCCGGCTATCCTGTGGCCGCTATGGTGACCTTCTACTTGTTTGTGCAGGGGATTATTGGGAAAATGCTGGGGACTTCTCTGCCTGAAATATCCGGCTACACTGTGGAGGCGAAGATGGCGAGGAGAGTACCTTCCCATCCCGGCGTCAGAGACTTTGTCCGAGTTGCTTTAAGAAAGACGGGAGAAGGCTATGAGGCTGAACCTATCAGAATCACAGGAGCTGGAATAATATCCTCCATGGTTAAAGCCCAAGGCTTAGTGGTGGTGCCTGAAGAAAAGGAAGGAATAGAAAAAGGGGAAACCGTGAAGGTTACCTTGCTGAGAAGTCTGGAGGAGCCAGCTTATGGCTAGAAAAATTTTCCGGGATCTCCTCTCCCTTGAGGAAGCAGGTAGGAAACTGCGAGAGCACTTTGAACCGAAACCAGTGGGAGTTGAGACAGTAAAGTTGACGGAGGCCTTGGGGAGGGTTACAGCAGAAGATGTGGAAGCCCCCTTAGATATTCCACCTTTTGACAGGGCTGCCATGGACGGCTACGCTGTCAAGGCGGAGGACACCTACAACGCTGAAGAGGACAAAGCTGTGAGGCTCAAAATAGTGGGACGGCTCCAAGCTGGAGAAGAGCCCCCCTTCACCTTGCAGAAAGGGGAGGCGGTGGAAATCGCTACAGGAGCGCCTCTGCCGCCGGGGGCGAACGCTGTTGTCATGGTGGAGTATACGTCATCCGCGGGCGATTCCCTCGAAGTCTACAGGCCTGTTACCACCGGGGAGAACATTATGGCAGCCGGCTCCGACATGATGGCTGGGGAGCTTGTGCTGAGAAAGTCGACGGTTTTAACTCCCGTAGAAATAGGGGTTCTGGCAGCCTTAGGCATCTCGGAGGTAAAATGTTACAGAAAACCTGTGGTCGCCGTGGTTTCCACAGGCAACGAGATTACCCCTATAGGTCAACCTTTACCTTACGGTAAAATCTATGACATCAACAATTACACCCTCTCCGCATCCGTTCTGGAATGCGGCTGTGAACCCCGCTTCCTAGGGGTAGTTGGCGATGAAGCCCAAGCCTTGAAGAAGCGGATCCAGCTGGCGCTTGAAACAAGCGACGTCGTCCTAGTTTCCGGAGGAACCTCAGCTGGCGCAGGAGACATTCTCTACAGAATCTTGGACAGCCTTGGAAAACCCGGCATACTGGTCCACGGGGTGTTGGTGAAGCCGGGAAAGCCAACTATCATTGCCTTGATCCAAGGTAAGCCTATCTTTGGGCTGCCGGGCTATCCCACCTCGGCGCTGATGATTTTCAACATACTCGTCCAACCTGTTCTCAGACAGATGGCCGGCTTAAGCCCGTGGGTTGAGGGGAAAGTCCTTGAAGCCAAGGCGGGGGAAAGAATCTTCTCTACCCCCGGGAGGAGGAACTTTCTGCCAGTGCACATAATTCAGGCGGGGGAAGCGTTCATCGTTTTCCCCACCGTCGGGGGTTCAGGGGCCATATCCACTTTAGCCGAGGCTGACGGCTTTATTGAAATTCCTGAGGGAAGAGTTTTCCTAGAGGAGGGGGAAAGCGTTCAGGTTAGGATTTTCGGATCCCAGTTTAAGCCTGCGGACTTGGTGATAGGGGGAAGCCACTGCTTAGGCTTGGATGTGGCCGCTGAGTTGTTCCTTCAGCAAAATCCCAGCTTTAAACTCAAGATAATCAACCTCGGCTCTAGTGGAGGCCTGTCCGCCCTTAGGAGGGGTGAAGTTGACATGGCAGGCATCCACCTGCTGAATGGAGAAACCGGAGACTACAATGTGTCGTTTATGAAAAAATTCGGCCTTGAAGGGAAAGCAGCCTTGGTGAGGGGTTACATCCGAAGGCAGGGACTGGTGGTGGCAAGGAGAAACCCGAAAGGGATCCGTAGCCTAGAAGACCTTTGGAGAGAGGATGTAACCTTGGTGAACAGGAACACAGGCTCCGGAACCAGAATTCTGCTGGATTTTTATATAAAGGAAGTAGCGAAGAAAAAGCGGGTTGATTTTGAAGACTTAATCCGTAAAATTAAGGGATACACCTTCGAAGTCAAATCCCACTCAGCTCTAGCGACGGCCATCCTGCACGGAAAAGCCGACGTGGGATTGGCCATAGAGACTGTGGCCCGCCTGAACGGTCTAGACTACGTTCATCTAAAGGATGAAAACTACGACTTCGCCATAAGGTTAGACAGGCTTAACAAGCCTGCAGTTCAAGCTTTCCTGAAAATTCTGAGTTCAAAAGAATTTCAAGAGATGCTGACAGCTCGAAGACCTGGGTTAAAAGTAGGCGAAGAAACAGGTAAAAGGATTTTCTGATAAAATTCAAACCAGCCTCGAAACGTTTCAGATGCGAGGTTTTTTTTGAGATCCAAAATTCTGTTCCGGGTCTTCAAGTATTTTCTTAGAAAATTTTATATTTCCATTTCCAGTTTAAGAATTGTTAAAAACTTATAGGTGTGATTAAGACGGCTCATGAATTCTGTAAGGATGTTGTTGAGCCGGTGAAGTTGAGGTGCGGCATGACTGTAAATCAACTCATCCTTGAAATGGGTAGGTCTGGAAGCTTTGGAGCTGGAAGGCTGGCTAAGGCTGTTGACATTTATGAGCAGATGCTGAGAGATGATGCTACTATTTTTTTTGGTTTTTCAGGCGCCATGGTTCCCGCCGGGATGAAGCAGATCGTCATCGAAATGATCAAGAGAGACATGGTAGACGTCATTGTCAGCACCGGAGCCAACATGGTTCACGACTTCGTTGAAGCCTACGGAGGTCGACATTTTAAGGGAACCTGTCAAACCGACGACAGCAAACTTTATTCCGAGAAAATCGACAGAATATACGATGTCTTCATTCCGGATCAGTATTTTGTCGACTGTTTCGATAAGCCGATGCTGGGCATCTGTCAAGAAATCTACGGGGAAATGATGAAAAACAAAAACTCGCCTAGGCTGTCGATCTCTGAGTTTTTTAAAAAAGTTGGCATGCTGATGAAACCTTGTGAAGACTCGATAATCTACGCAGCCTACAAGGCTGATAAGCCGATTTACGTTCCGGCTCTCAACGACTCCTGTTTTGGGTTGTTGTGGGATAGAAAATATCCAAGCGTGAAGGAGGTTCCGAAAATTCAATTGGATGTCATGGGCGACATGGAGAACTTCTTTGAAATGTTTAGAGCCTCTAAAAAAACGGGTGCCTTGGTTCTCGGAGGAGGAGTTCCGAAAAACTTCATCTTTCAAGCAGCTTTCACCACGGGTAAAAAATTGGACTACGCCATACAGATAACCATGGACCGCCCTGAACCCGGAGGGCTATCGGGAGCCACTTTGGAGGAGGCTGTGTCTTGGGGTAAGGTTAAAAGTAAAGCCAGCTACGTTCAGGTTATCGGTGACACCACCATCTGCTTCCCCATAATGGTGGCAGCCGTGATGGAGAGAATATTTGAGAAGTGAACTGGAAAAAGACCCTCTTAACATCTCCGCCCTCCCCCTTTTCCGGTCTGTCGCTTCCTTTCTCCGAAGCCGATTACGTCGTTGTGGGGTTTCCCTTCGACCTCACCAGCACTTACCGTTTTGGGGCGCGGGAGGGACCTAATGCTCTGAGGGAGGCCTCCCTCAACATCGAAACCTACAGCCTCCGAACCCGGGTCTTCTTAGAGGACCTTAAAATCCACGACGCTGGCGACGTGGCTGTCTCTGAAGATGTGGCTGAATCCTTTTCGAATCTGAAGGAAGTGGTTTCAAGGATTTTTCAAGCTGGGAAGAAGCCGGTGGTCTTAGGTGGAGAGCATACCCTAACTTTTTCAGCAGTCGAATCCTTGCCCAAGGATACGGGAATAGTTTCTTTTGACGCTCACTTCGACCTTCGAGACGAGTATGAGGGGAAAAAATTTTCCCACACCACCTTCATGAGGAGACTGGCGGAGAAAATAGGGCCTGATAGAATTATTTTCGCAGGTGTCAGGGCGGTGTGCAAGGAGGACTTGGCTTACGTGGAAAGCCGGAAAATCAGATACCTGACTTCCGACCAGATCCTCAGCCAAGGCTCCGCTTGGGCTGCTGGAAACATCAGGGATTTTCTCCGAAGCTTCAAGTCCTCCTACTTCACCGTCGACATGGACGTATTGGACCCTGCTTTCGCTCCCGCCGTCGGAAACCCTGAGCCGGAGGGGCTGAACTCCCATCTTCTCTTGGAGATTCTGAGGGGGGTGGTAAACGGGAAAGCGAAAGGCTTCGACTTGGTTGAAATAGCCCCAAGATACGACAGCGGCATCACAGCCGTCCTTGGTGCGAAGATAATATTTGAAGCCTTGTGCTTGCTGGAGGCGAAAAAGTTTGATTGACTGA
Source organism: Candidatus Hecatella orcuttiae (assembly GCF_002009985.1). Classification (NCBI taxonomy): domain Archaea; kingdom Thermoproteati; phylum Candidatus Bathyarchaeota; class Bathyarchaeia (SeqCode); order Candidatus Hecatellales; family Candidatus Hecatellaceae; genus Candidatus Hecatella; species Candidatus Hecatella orcuttiae. Next base: position 1,014,865 of record NZ_MTLX02000005.1, on the reverse strand, counting down.
GTGGCCGTGGGGCAGCAAAAACTTATTAATCATCGCCTTCGACCAGTGAAGTGACTGGGAAGATGCAGGAAAAAACCTTAGAAGACTACTTGGGGAAGCCTGAGGAAAAGCCGCAAGCCCCTGAAACCCCTAAAACCGGGGATATGGAAGCTTGGCGGGAGAAAATTAGGAAGCATATGGCTGAAAGGCTTGCCCCAGCCTCAGATCTGGCTGAGGCCTACCTTCTTTCAGCCACCTACGACGGTGATAAACGTTGCGCGGTTCTGAAGTTTTACAGCCCCTCCGATGAGCAGCTTTATTTTTGGTACGATAACACCGGCCACAAGCCCTACTGCCTGACAAGCCTCCGGCCTGAGGAGTTGAAGAATATCCCTGAGCTCATGGCCCATGAAGGGTTGGAGGGCTTTGAGCAGGTGGAGAAGCTGGACCCTCTAATCGACCGGCGAGTGGTGGTGACCCGGATCGTCGCCCGAGACCCCTTGGCCATCGGAGGCAGGCCTTCGGGGTGCATCAGGGACATCATCCCCCGGTGGAAGCCGGAGGACGCTTCGGTGAAGGTTTGGGAGGCTGACATAAAATACTATGAAAACTACCTCTACGATCGAAACTTGGAGGTAGGGATGCCTTACGCCATCAGGGAAGAGGAGATCATACCCTTAGAATCGAGGCTGTCCTCCAGCCTCAGCGAAGTGGAAGCGGCCTTCGCAGGCGAGTCTCCGGAGTTTTTTGAGTACATCAAAAACTGGGCGAGGCTACTGGAATGCCCTGTTCCCAAGCTGAGGTACGCTGCCTTGGACATCGAGGTAGAGTCCCCTACCCTGGACAGGGTTCCCAGCCCGCAAGAAGCCCTATACAGGGTCATTTGTGCCTCCTTAGTGGCTTCCGACTCTGTTAAAAGAGTTCTGCTGCTTCGGAGGGGAGTCGTCTCCGAAGGTTCAGCGGAGCTTCCCTCGGAGGCTAGGGTTGAATGGTACGATGACGAAAAAGAGCTTCTCAGGCAGCTGTTTGAGATCCTCACCGACTACCCTATTGTTTTGACTTTCAACGGAGATGACTTTGACCTCCGGTATCTTCATCACCGAGCTGAGAGGCTGGGCTTTGCGAGGGAGGATATCCCCATTGAGCTGGGGAGGGAATCCGCCCTCCTCCGGCTGAGCATCCACCTTGACCTCTACAGGTTTTTCTTCAACAGGTCGATTCAGGTTTACGCTTTCGACCAGAAGTACAGGGAGATAACTCTCCAAGAGGTAGCCTCTTCCCTCCTAGGCTTGGGTAAGCTGGGGTTGGACAGGGATGTTTCCCGGCTCTCCTACATGGAGTTGGCTGCCTACTGTCTCAGGGATTCGGAGCTAACCTACCAGCTGGCGGCTTTGGATGATAACTTGGTTTTGAAGTTGATCATCGCTCTTTCGAGAATCGCTAAGATGCCTTTGGAGGATGTGTCCCGGCAGGGAGTTTCTAATTGGATAAGGAGCATGGTGTACAGTGAGCATAGGAGGCGGGGAATTCTCATCCCCACTTCCAAGGAAATCCTCGCGGAGAAAGGCGTCACTGCAACCCATTCCATCATCAAGGGAAAGAAATACCGGGGCGCTGTGGTCATCGAGCCGAGGGCTGGGGTTAACTTCAACGTCATCGTTCTCGACTTCAGCAGCCTGTACCCCAGCATCATCAAAAGGTGGAACCTCTCCTATGAAACCGTCCGATGTCCCCATGAAGAATGTAAGAGAAACCTTATCCCGGAAACAACCCACTGGGTATGCACGAAGAAAAGAGGGCTGACCAGCCTCCTAATAGGCTCCCTCCGAGACCTCCGAGTTCGATGGTACAAGAGCAAAGCCAAAGACCCTTCGGTGCCGCCGGAAGTCCGTTCATGGTATTCTGCTGTCCAAAGGACTCTGAAGGTAATCTTGAACGCTGCCTACGGGGTCTTCGGAGCCGAGCACTTTGTCCTTTACTGCCCTCCTGTAGCGGAAGCCACGGCCAGCGTGGGGAGGTATGCCATTCAGGAGGTGATAGAAAAAGCTCAGGACTTGGGCATTGAAGTTATCTACGGAGACACGGACTCGGTTTTTCTGAAAAACCCTTCCGAAGCCCAAATCCGCCAGCTCATCGAATGGTCTAAAGATAACTTGGGCATGGATTTGGATGTGGACAAAGTTTACCGGTATACCGTCTTCTCCACCCGGAAGAAAAACTACATCGGAGTTTACCCCACGGGAAACGTTGACATAAAAGGCTTAACCGGGAAGAAGAGGAACACTCCGGAGTTTTTGAAGAAGGCCTTCGCCGACATGGTTAACATCCTCAGCCAAGTGGAAACCGAGGACGCCTTCTTCAACGCCAAAGAGAAGATCAAGGGGATCGTCAAAGAATGCTACAGCCGGCTGAAGAGCAAGGAATATTCTTTGGAAGACCTAGCCTTCACCGTCGTCTTGGGTAAGAGCTTGGAGGACTATGAGAAAACAACCCCTCAGCATGTGAAAGCTTTGAGGGAGCTCTCCAAGGAGGACCAAGAAAAAATCGGAGCCGGCTCCGTGGTGAGGTATGTGAAAGTGAGAAAAGACCCATGGGTTAAACTGTTATCCCAAGCTTCCCTGGAAGAAATCGACGTCAACAAATATGTGGAGCACATTCAAACCACCTTCGAACAAGTCTTGGACGCCTTGGACATCAGCTTCGAAGAGATCATAGGCATCTCCAAACTAGAGTCGTTTTTAAACTTCTAAAAAAGGGAAGTTGACAGGTTTGCCTATGCCGTCCCCCCGGAAAATCGAGATAATCCCCATCCCCGGCATGCCTCTAGTCAAACCTGGGGACGACGTGGCCGCGCTTATTTGGAAGACCGCAAAAAAGCAGCGAATACGTCTTGAAGACGGGGACATCATCGTCGTCGCTCAAGTCGTCATCTCCAAGGCTGAAGGCTCCGTGGTGAGATTAAAATCCGTGAAACCCAGCGCCATGGCTGAAATCGTGGCTGAGCGGATTCAAAAACCAGTGGGGATGGCGGAAATCATCCTCCAAGAGGCTAAAAGCATTGTAAGGTTTCGCAGAGGCCACCTCATCACCCAAACACGCCACGGCCTCATATGCGCCAACTCAGGCGTCGACCTCTCCAATGTTTCCGGCGGAGACGCGGTGGCAACTCTTCCCAGAGACCCAGATGCTTCTGCCAGAAAATTGAGAGAGCAGCTCATGAAACTGTCCGGGAAAAAGCTGGCTGTGATTATAACAGACACGTTTGGAAGGCCCTTCAGGATGGGGCAAGTCAATGTCGCCATAGGCGTTGCGGGCCTGAGGCCCATCCACGACAGAAAGGGAGAAAAAGACCTGTTCGGCTACACGTTGAAGGTGAAGGAGATAGCCGTAGCCGATGAGCTGGCCTCGGCGGGAGAGCTACTCATGGGCGAAGCGGCTGAGGCGTTGCCGGTAGTGGTTATCCGAGGATACCCTTACCAAGAAAGTGAGGACGCGGGAGCCGGCGAGTTGGTCAGGCCTGCAAAATACGATCTTTTCATCTGAAGGCTGTTTTACTTCTTTTTAATCGAGAGGGACAGCTCCCGGTAGGCAGGGGGTATGCCTTTCAGGGCTGAGACCATCCCTTCCAAAGTGGTTTGAAATATCCGCTGGGCGAACCGGTTGAGAGGCACGATCTTCCCGTCGATTTGAAGCAGAACTTTCACTTCCTCCATTCTACTGCACCTCCTTTCACGTTTATCTAGCTATGGATGCTTCTTTTTCCCTCAGACATTCTTCCAGCTTCTCGACGACGGTATCCAATTGGCTTGGGGAGATTACGCAGGGAGGGAGAAAACGGAGAGTCTTCACCCCCGCGTTCATTATCAGAACCCCCTTCTCCAGCATCTTGTTAAGGATGTCCAAGACGTCGAAGCGAAGCTCCATCCCCAGCATCAAGCCTAAGCCTCGGACCTCCCTTACAATTCTATGTCTTTCACCCAGCTCTCTTAGACGGCTTGAGAAGTGCTTCCCTAAGCGAGCTGCTGCCTCCCAGAGTCGTCCTTCCACCAGCACGTCGATGGTGGCGACGGTTGCAATGCAGGAGAGGGGGTTTCCCCCAAAGGTGGCGGAGTGTTCCCCTATCTTCAGCGAGCCCATGACCTCCTCGCCAGCTAGGGTGATGCCTATGGGGACACCGCTGCCCGCTGCCTTTGCCAGACACAGGATGTCGGGGGTGACATTCCAGTGTTCGAGGGCGAACATCTTTCCAGTTCTCCCGAAGCCTGTTTGAATTTCATCGAAGATCAGCAGTGCCCCTTGGCGGTCGGCCAGCTCCCTGAGTTCCTTCAGGTAGCCTTCCGGAGCCACGTAGACTCCGCCTTCTCCCTGAACTGGCTCCACGATGATGGCGGCTGTGTCAGCCGTCAGGGCTTTCCTGACTTCCTCCGACCGCCCATAGGGAACAAATTTCACCTGGGGAATGAGCGGCTCGAAGGGAGCTCGGTATTTGGCGTTCCAGGTGACGGAGAGGGAGCCCATGGTTTTCCCATGGTAGCTTCTCATCATGGCTATGAACTCTTTCTTTCCCGTGAACTTTCTTGAAACCTTTAAAGCCAGCTCCACGGCTTCGGAGCCGCTGTTGGACAGAAAAACTTTGTCCAACCCCTTCGGAGCTATGGAGGCCAATTTTCGGAGAAGCTGAGCTCTAGCCTCACTGTAGAGGGACCCGTGGCATGCTATGAGTTTCTCAGCTTGGGTTTGAAGGGCCTTTACCACTTTTTCGTTGCAGTGGCCTATGAAAGCAGCGCCGAAGCCGGCCATGCAGTCGATGTACTGCTTTCCATCCGCATCCCAGATGAGGGCGTCCTTACCCCGGACTACGGCGAGGTTTCTCCGGTGGTAGACGTCGGCCAGCTGGCTGTTTTCCCAGCGGATTATCTCATCTCTACTGAGGGACAATGAGGGTTCCCGCCTCATGGTTTAAAGCTGAGGTTAGGGGGGTTTCCAAGGCGCCCTTCGTCACCACCACTTCTCTGACGCCTCCTTCTAAGGCTTCCACCGCAGCGTAAATCTTCTTTCTCATACCATGCCCGATCTTGGGGAGGTTTTCCCGAGCCTCTTCCAGCTTCAGCCTTTTGACGAGAGCGCCGTTGAGGATAAGTCCCTCCACATCGGTGCAGAGGATGAGGCAGTCAGCCTTCAGGGCTTTGGCTATGTAGGCGGCAGCCCTGTCGCTGTCTACGTTTAGAAGCTGGAACTCATCGTCCACGGCTATGGGGGCCACCACAGGCATGTAGCCCAAGTCCATCAGGCAGCGGAGAGGCTGGGGGTTCACCTCTTCGATTTTCCCCGTGTAGCCGCCTTCAATAGCCACTTTTCTTCCCCTTTCATCCAAGATGATGAGTTTTTTCTTTCTGGAAGCTCTGAGAAGCTGGCCGTCCGCCCCGCTGAGGCCTATGGCGTTAACCCCTCCGCTCTGCAGAAAAGCCACGACCTGCTTGTTGATTTTACCCGCCATGACCATGGTGTAGACTTCCATGGTCTCCCTGTCGGTGTACCTGCTTTTCATTCCATCGGGAGAAACGATGAACTTCTGCTCTTTCCCCATCTTCTGGGCGGTCTCCGTAACCAGAGCCGCCCCTCCGTGGACGAGGGTGAGCCGATGGTTTAGGGCCGCGCTTTTCAGGTCTTTCAGTAGCGTGGGAGGAAAACCTGATTTGAGAAGGCTGCCCCCCACCTTTACCACAAGGAACCTGTCAGCCAATCTGAAACCTTCCTGAGAACCGTCGCTGGTAATTCGCGGTTCCTTTTAGAAAAGTCTGAAGGCGTATTTTAGCTTTCAGTCAGAAGCTTCGCAGCTAATAAAGCAAGACCAGCCCTGTCAACTTTATGGCTCGGTTTGAAGAAAAGGAAACCGGAATGCCAGCTTTTTCACAGGTCTTGGAGACGTCGATGCCCATGGCCTCCATGGAAGGCCTAGCCTCAAAGGGTTTTCGGCAAGGGTTCCCGGGGGGCACGCATTCTTCACAGAGGCGGCAGTGTCCGCAAGTGAAGCCTGTGGCGAAGGGGAACCCTAGCTTGAAAGCTTCGGTTTCAAGGAGGTTTATCAGCCTATGGAGCTTCAGCGACCATTCTGCTAGGCCTGTTTTTTCCTCTAGCGTTTCTATAAGCTCTCCTGTGAGGGGCGCGTCCGCTTTGTCTGAGGAGTCGGTGTTAGTTTCAAGCTGAACCAGCAAGGCTTTTCTGTATTTACCGAGGATTTGGGTGAACTCTTCCACGGACATGACGTAAGGCGGGCACATCAGGTTTTTCCCGTACTGGTTGCATGGGGGAATGGCACATTTCATCCTAACCCTCTTATCCACAACGATGTCCTTGGCGTTGATGACCTTGACCTCCGCGGCTCCCCCCTCCTCAGCTATCCTCACTAGTCTATCCATTGCATTGCCGCGGTAGGAACCCTTCTTCTTCATGAACCAGAACAAAATGAAGCCGTCTTCTTAAACCTATAGCTGAAAACTCAGCCTTCAACCTCGAGGCAAAAATGACCGGGAGCAGGGTAGGGAAGCCGTCAGACAGGGTAGAGGGCAGGCGGCAGTAACCCGGTTCTTTCATCCCAGCCCATCATCAGGTTAAGGTTTTGAACGGCTATGCCGGCGGCTCCCTTCATCAGGTTGTCGATAGCCCCCAAGACCACCAGCCTGTTGACATGCTTATCCAAGTCGAAGCCTATATCGCAGAAGTTGGAGCCGATGACGGTTTTGGGGTCGGGAAGCTTGTAGAGGCCTTTCTTATCCCTGACCAAGCGGATGAAGGGCTCGTTCTGGTAGAACCCCCGGTAGGCTTTCCAAACCTCCGCCAGCCCTATCTTCTCTTTCAGGAAAAGATGCGCGGTGGCGAGGATGCCTCTCACAACGTTGACGGCGTGGGCGGACATGGAAATCTTCACCGCCCCGGAGCCTGCAACCCAGTTCAACTCCTGCTCGATCTCCGCCGTATGCCTGTGACCTGTGGGCTTGTAAGGCCGGATGACGCCGGCTCTCTCAGCATGGTGGGTTGACCGGGAGGGTTTGGCTCCGGCTCCTGAAGACCCGATCTTAACGTCGACCACAACCTTGTCCTCTTCGAAAAGCCTTTCTTTGGCCGCTGGGGCTAAAGCCAGAATGCTGGCCACAGCCATGCAGCCCGGGCAAGCGACAAGCTGAGCTTTCCCTATGTCGCTCCGGTGAAGTTCAGGAACGCCGTAGACGGCTTTCTGAAGCAGTTCGGGGTGAGGGTGACTCCAGCCGTACCATTGGGGGTAGCCCTCAGGATTCTTCAGCCTGAAATCTGCGCTCAAGTCTATCACCTTCAACCCCGCCTCCAGCAGCCGGGGAACAAGCTTGGAGGAAACTCCGTGGGGGGTCGCCGTGAAGACAAGGTCGCATTCCTTCACCGTCTTCTCCAAGTCTGGTTTGGCGAACTGGAGGCTGGTCAGCCCTCTGAGGTTGGGGTGAACTCGGAAAACGTATTCGCCGCCGTATTCTCTGGAGGTTGTCTGAGCTATTTCAACTTGGGGGTGGCCCAAAAGCAGCCTGAGAAGTTCTCCTCCGGTGTAACCTGAGCCTCCGATGACGCCTACTCGAAGCATAGGCTGAGCCCTCGCCTGCAGCTATTTTCTGGCTTTTCTAAGCAAATAGCCTACGATGTATTTAGGTATGTTGACCTTCGTCACCGTGGCGGTTGCCTGAAATTCGATGGTGTGGTTAATTTCATGTACCACGATTCCCTCATCGGTTTCCATCATGTCAACTCCGAGAATTCCGCTGCCCACAGCCTCCGCTGCCTTGAGGCTTAGCTCTTGAAGCTCAGGAGTTATGCGGCAAGGTTCAGCTTTTCCTCCCCGGGCGATGTTGGTCTTGATGTCCAAGAAGGAATAACGGTAGATGCCTGTCACTGCCTCGTCTCCGATGACGAAGACCCTGATGTCCCTCGGCGGCCTTTTGACCATTTCCTGAAGGTAGTAAACTTGGTAGAGGGGGAACATGTACTCCCTTTCCTCCAAGACGGCTCCCGCTGTCTCCCTGTCCTTCAAGGGGATGATGAGTCTCCCCCAGCTTCCCACCACAGGCTTCAACATCGCCGGGTAGCCCATTTTATCCAAGGCTTCCAACGCGCTCTCTTTGGTGAAGGCTACGTAGGTTTTAGGGGTCGGTATCTTAGCCTTTGTCAAGGCGAGGGTTGTCAGAAGCTTGTTGCCGCAGAGCTGGGTAACCTTGTAAGGGTTAACGACTGTGTAGCCTCTTTTCTCTAGGAGGGCGGTGAGGTGAAGGTTTCTGAAATAGCTTACGCAGCGTTGGAGAATTATGTCGGCGAATTTTTCTCCTCCGCGCTCCCGGGCTCCCAGTTCGAAGAACATCGATTTCGAGTCTAAGAGCTTAACAGGTGTTCCCCTAGACTTGGCGGTTTCGATTATGGCTTTTTCTTCCCAACGGATCTGATCGTAGAGGATGCCTATGGAGGTGACTGATCATTCCCCCCAGTCTTCGCCGGAAATTCTGACAATTTTAACGTCGACTTTTCCAGACTGGATGCTGCTGACTTCAAGCTCTAAGCCGCAGTCCGGGCAGCTGACGATTTCCCCTACTATCACGTCGTCGGGAGCGTCGAATTCCGCGCCGCATTCAGGGCATTTGACTTTCATTTTCTAAATCATCGTACCTTCTTCAAATGTAGGTATAATAATCACAACTTAACTTTTTAAGCTTTTACATTTCACGAATCAAAATTCACCCGAACTGTTTTATCTCCACGTGTTTAGCAGCTCCCTCTTCCACCAGCTTGCGCTTAAGCTCGCCCAGCGTAAGCTTGCACTTGGAGAGGTCGACGATGGCATGCCACTCGGCGGACTTTCCCCTTTGCAGGGTTCTGGATTGGGTGGAGAGGAGGTCTACTCCCAGCTCCGCCATTTTCATGGCTGCCTTGGCCAGCGCCCCCCGCACGTCGGTGAGGGAGAGTTTTACTTCGAAGAGCTTGGCGTCGGGGTCGGCGAAGGGGATGAATTTCACTTCTTGGCTTTCCAAGTCCGCCATCAACATTACATAGGCTTCTTCTCTCAGGCCGAAGGCTTCTCGGATGGAAGCGGGGATGATCACTCTTCCTCGGTTGTCTATGCGGATGATTTCTGAGATGCGCGTAGCTCTCACCTTGTAATACTATGTATTGGTGCGGGAAAGTTTATATACTTATGTGTATATTATGGGTTTAAACCCACAAATTTCCCACAAGAAGGGATGAAAAATCCGAATAACCATCGCCATACCCAACAAAGGCCGCCTTCACAAGCCCTCCGTCAGACTCTTAACGAAAGCAGGCCTAGCGCCATCAAACTGGAAAACACGCTCTCTTTACCTATCCACGGTGATTCCTTGGCTTTCCATAGTCCTAGCCAGAGCCTCGGACATACCGACGTTGGTGGAAGGAGGAGCAGTAGACTTGGGCGTCACAGGTTACGATTACGTCGTGGAAAGCGGAGCGGAAGTGGCTGAGCTTCTTGACTTGGAGTTCGGAGGCTGCCGGATAGTTCTAGCCGCCCCTGAAGAGTCAGGGATAGAGTCTCCCCGAAACCTAACCGCTCAGACTAGAATTGCCACCAAATATCCTTCCATAGCCGGCAACTACCTCAAGGTTAAAGGTATGAAGGCTAAGATAGTGAAGGTCTCAGGAGCCGTAGAGATCACGCCCCTTATGAATGTGGCAGAGGCTGTGTTAGACATCGTCGACACCGGGGCCACCTTGAAAATTCACGGTCTGAGGATTGTGGAGGAGGTTCTGAGGTCCTCGGCTAGGCTAATAGTCAACAAGAAGGCCTTGGCGGAGAAAGGAGAGAAGATAAAGGAAATCACCACCGCTCTCCGAAGTGTTTTAATGGCTAGAAAAAAGAAGCTCCTGATGATGAACGTTCCCGAAGAAGCTCTGCAGCGGGTTCTAGGTGTCCTCCCTTCCATGGGCGGCCCCACGTTGGCGAAGGTTGAGGCTCCCGTCCCCATGTGGGAGGTGTACTCTGTTGTCGAGGAGGGGGAAATCCCCCATGTCATAAGCTCGGTTAAGACGGCTGGAGCCAGAGACATCATAGTCCTACCCGTGGAGAGGGTTGTCCCGTGAAAGAAGGGAAGCGCCCCCAGCCGATGAAGGTGATACCCTCCGTCGACATCCAAGATGGAAAATGCGTCAAACTTGTCCAAGGAAAACCCGGAACAGGGCGGGAGATCTCGGACGATCCCTTGAAAGTAGCTGAGGCTTGGGAAGCGGAAGGAGCGGAAATTCTCCACGTGGTAGATCTAGACGCGGCCTTCACAGGCAGCAGGAAAAACAGGGAAACCGTGAAAAAAATCATCAGAAGCCTCCGCATCCCTGTGGAAGTAGGCGGCGGCATCAGGCGGGTGGAGGACGCCCGGGAACTGGTGGAGGCGGGGGCTCGGTGGGTTATCCTGGGAACCGTCGCCGTGGAAAGACCTCAGGCGATTTCAGTCTTCCTAAACCGTGTAGGCGGCGACCGGGTTATCGTGGCCTTAGACTCCAGAGGGGGGAGGGTGGTGACCAGAGGCTGGACTGCAGAGGCAGCAGGTTCCCCCTTCAACCTCATACGGTTCTTCACCCGGCAGGAGGTGGCGGCTTTTCTCTACACGGATGTGAATGTGGAAGGGACGTTAAGCGGACTGGATACGGGGTTGGTTAGAAAGGTTGTAGACTCTACGGATAAACCCGTCATCTACGCGGGTGGAGTGTCCTCCCTTCAAGACCTCCTCCACTTGGCAAAGGCGGGAGTCTGGGGCGCTGTGGTTGGAAGGGCCTTATATGAGGGAGTCTTTACGTTAAAGGAAGCGAAGGAGATAGTTAGGAATGCGGCAGGCTAAGGTTGAACGGAAGACGGAGGAAACCTACGTCAAGGTAGCGGTCAACCTCGACAAGCCCGGAGAGGTTAAGCTGCAGGTGGGCAAGCCTTTCTTAGAGCACATGCTTAGGTCCATGGCCTTCCACGGCTCCTTCACCCTCGAAGCCTCAGCCGAAGAAAAAGGCCCCGTCTACGACGACCACCATATGGTGGAGGACTTAGGCTTGGTCCTAGGGCAGGCCTTGGATAAGGCCCTCGGCGACAAGAAGGGAATCAACCGCTTCGGAAGCGCCGTCCTACCCATGGACGACGCCCTGATAATGGTCTCCATAGACCTTTCAGGGAGACCCTACTACCGCTCCAACCTGAGGTTCAAGGAGCCGAAGCTGGGGGAGCTTTCCTCCGAGATGGTGGACCACTTTTTCAGGTCGCTGGCGGAAGGAGGCCGCTTCAACCTGCATATCGTAGCCATCCGCGGCTTAAACAGTCACCACAAGGCTGAAGCTGCCTTCAAGGCCTTAGGCCGAGCATTGGCAGAGGCAGCGAGGTTGAGGGAGGCGGAGGAGAAAAAGCCGCCCAGCCTCAAGGGGGTCTTGTAGACGTTAACCAAGCGCATAATCCCATGCCTCGATGTCCTCAACGGAGTCGTCGTCAAAGGCATCCACTTCAAGGGACTCCGCCATGCCGGAGACCCTCCAGCCTTGGCTCTGATGTACGATGAGCAGGGAGCCGACGAGCTGGTTTTCTTGGACGTTGGCGCCTCTCCGGAGGGAAGAGCCACCATGGTCAACGTGGTGAAGAAGACGGCGGAAAACCTCTTCATACCTTTCACGGTGGGAGGCGGGGTTCGGAGTTTGGAAGACATGGAAGCGCTCTTGGAGGCGGGAGCCGACAAGGTTTCCATCAACACCGCCGCGGTCAGAGACCCTGAAATAGTGAGGAAGGGAGCGGAAAGATTCGGAAGCCAGTGCATCGTGGTAGCCATCGACGCCCTCTATGTGAGGGAGAGCTTCTGGGAAGTTTACATCACCGGAGGACGCACTCCCACAGGCCTCAACGCGGTGGAGTGGGCTAAGAAAGTGGAAAGGCTGGGAGCCGGGGAAATCCTTCTCACCAGCATGGACGCCGACGGGACGAGAGTTGGCTACGACATAAAACTTACCAGAGCCGTCGCCGAAGCGGTGAACATTCCCGTCATAGCCTCCGGAGGCGCTGGGGAACCCCAGCACATCTACCAAGCCTTAACTGAGGGAAAAGCCGACGCCGCCCTAGCGGCCTCCGTGTTCCACTACCGGCAGTATACCGTGGCGGACATAAAGAGGGAGTTGATGAAGCTAGGTGTCCCCGTGAGGCCGCCTAGGGGGTAGCCGCTATGCTAGGGCCTGTTCGAATAAAAGACCTAAGCCCTGAGGCTTTGAGCAGACTCATCCAGAGAAACAGGTTCAGCCTTCAACTCGTAAAAGGCAAGGTGGAGGAAATCCTCCAAGCGGTGAAGCTGAAAGGCGACGAGGCCGTCGTCGAATATGCGAAACTCTACGACAGAGTTGAAATCACGGCGGAGGAGCTGCAGGTTAAGCCCTTCGAAGTCGCCAAAGCCTACGGAAAAGTGGGAGGCAGAATGCTCAGGGCGATAAAAAAGGCTGCGTCCAACATCCGGGAGGTCCACAGGAAACAGCTGCCCAAGAGCAAAGTCCTCAAGAAAACCGCAGGAGTCTACGTTCGGCAGGTCTTCCGTCCTCTGGGAACGGTGGGGCTCTACGTTCCCGGAGGCCAAGCCGCCTATCCTTCCACCGCCCTCATGTTGGCCATCCCAGCCAAGGTGGCGGGAGTTCGGAGGCTGGTCGCCTGCACGCCTCCTGCCCCAGACGGGAGAATCAACCCAGCCACCCTTGTGGCTTTGGATGTAGCTGGGGTGAAGGAGGTCTTCAAGGTGGGTGGAGTGCAGGCTGTCGGTGCCATGGCCTACGGCACCCAGACGATTCCAAAGGTTGACAAGATCCTAGGGCCGGGAAACGTCTACGTCACCGCGGCCAAGATGCTGGTCTACGGAGAGGTGGGAATCGACTTCCCCGCCGGCCCCACGGAGCTGGTGGTCTTCGCCGACAGCTCCGCTGACCCTGAACTTGTGGCGGTGGACCTGATTTCCCAGGCGGAGCACGACCCCCTTGCCGTACCCATCTTGGTCACTACAGACGGGAGATTGGCTGCGAAGGTGGGGGAAAAACTTCGAACCTACGCCTCTCAAGGGCTGAGGAAAACCGTGTTGGAAGAGGCTTTGGAAAGGTCAGGAGTCCTCCTCCTAGCGGACAGCCCGGCTCAGGCAGCTGAGTTCATCAACACCTTCGCCCCGGAGCATTTGGAGGTCCTCTGCAGGAAGCCGGAGAAGTTTGTTTCCATGATCACCAACGCGGGATCCGTTTCCCTTGGAGCCTCCACGCCCACTCCGGCAGTGGATTACGCTGTAGGGTCAAACCATGTGCTCCCAACGGGAGGAGTAGCGCGGTTCAGTTCAGGCCTCTGGGTCTACGACTTCATGAAAGCCATCAACGTGGAGTACCTCACTCCCCAAGGACTGAAGAGGCTGAGGGAGACGGTGAAGGCTTTCTCTGAGGCGGAAGGGCTTCCAGCCCATGGGCTGGCGGTGGAGAAAAGATTCAAAGGGCGAAAGGGAGGCCGACGTCGGTGAGTTTGGAGGTTCTATCCGAAGTCTACCGGGTCATCGAAGACCGGAGGCACAGGCCCAAACCCGGCTCCTATGTTTCAAGCCTCTTAAAAGGAGGAGTGGACAAGGTTCTGGGCAAGGTGAAGGAGGAAGCCCAAGAGCTGGTGAAGGCGGCTCGGGGAGGAGAAAGGCAGGAGATAGTTCATGAAGCCGCCGACCTAGTGTTCCACACTTGGGTGCTACTGGTCTTCAAAGGAATAAAACTGGAGGAACTACTTCAAGAACTCCGGAGGAGGAGGCGATAAGGTTGAAGCCGCCTAGGATAGCGGTGGTGGACTACGGGGTGGGAAACCTGATGAGCATCCGGAAGGCCTTGGAGAAAGTTGGAGCCCAGCCCTTCATCACCTCGAGGGTAGAGGACGCCCTAGAGGGGGACGCCGTGGTCTTCCCCGGCGTGGGCGCCTACCGGCCTGCCGTTGAGTTTCTCACCCCCCGCCTGCCCCAGCTTAAAAAAGCCGTGGAAAGAGGTCTCCCTCTCCTCGGGATATGCTTGGGAATGGAGCTGTTCTTCAGCGAAAGCCTAGAAGGAGGATGGTCTAAAGGCTTAGGCTTCCTCAGGGGAAAAGTAGTACCTCTACCCCAAGGTGTTAAAGTCCCCCACATGGGCTGGAACACCGTGAAGACGGTTAAAGCCCACGGCTTCCTAGAAGGCATAAACGACGGAGACTACTTTTACTTCGTTCACTCCTACTACGTGGGGGAAGCGGAGGAAGCAGCCGTTCTAGCCACCACTGAATACGGGACGGTTTTCCCGTCGGTGGTGGTTTCGGGAAGCCTCTACGGAACCCAGTTCCACCCGGAAAAAAGCGGAGCGCAAGGCTTAAGGCTTCTCAAAAACTTCGTCAGGTCGATCGGAGAATGAAGGTGTCAAATCTGCCCTTAGGCCCAGAGGAGGCTAGGAAGGTTGCAGGCCAGCTTAACTACCGGCACAACGGCCGGGTGACGGTGGTGGTGCAGGATTCCTCCACCGGAGAAGTGTTGATGGTGGCCTCCGCCAACAGGGAGGCTGTGGAGAAAACCCTCACCACGGGCATGATGTACTACTGGAGCACGGAGAGAAATAGGCTTTGGCAGAAGGGTGAAACCTCAGGCCACTACCAGTTTCTCAAGGAACTCTATGTAGACTGCGACTTCGACGCCCTGCTGGTTAAAGTCCGCCAAATAGGCGGAGCATGTCACAGGGGCTACAGGACGTGTTTCTACCGGAAACTGGAAGGAGCAACCTTCAAGGAGGAGGAAAACCTGAAATGAAGACCCTTGGCAGAAGGATTGAATTTCACACCCATTCCCTTCTCAGCGACGGAGAGCTACTGCCCAGCGAAATTTTGAGGCGGGCTGAAAACATGGGCTACGAAGCTGTGGCTGTGACAGACCATGTGGACTCAGCTAACTTGGAATCCGTCGTAACCAAGCTGACAAACATGGCCGAGGAGCTGGAAAAATACGCGGGGAAAACCCGTTTCTACCCAGGTGTGGAGCTCACCCACGTTCCACCCAAAGCCATAGGGGTTTTAGCCTCCAAGGCCAGAAGGCTGGGGGCCAAACTGGTCATAGCACACGGGGAAACTTTGGTGGAGCCTGTAACCCGGGGCACAAACTTGGCAGCCGTGGAATCCGGGGAAGTGGACATCCTCGCCCACCCGGGAATGATCAGCGAGAAAGAGTGCGAGAAGGCTTCGGGTAACGGAGTATACCTAGAACTCACAACCCGGAAGGGACACTGCTTAACCAACGGCTTTGTGGCCAAGCAGAGTTTGGAAACCGGAGCGAACTTGGTTGTTAACACCGACCTTCACAGCCCTGAAGATTTCATCACCCAAAAAGACGCCTATCAGGTTGCCTTAGGAGCTGGGCTGAGCTGGAAGGATGCCTTAGTGGTTGTCAGGGATAATCCGAGAAAACTGTTGAAGCGCCTCTTAGATTAGCCGCCGGGGAAGACTTACTTCCCGCCTAGGTTAAATTCCCTGTGAAGGGCTCTGACCGTTTTTTCTCCTTCAGCTTCCTTAACCACGAAGGATATGTTGAGTTCCGAGGAACCCTGAGCTATCATTCTGATGTTGATTTTCTCCCTAGCCACGGCGCTGAATATGCGGGCGGCTACGCCTGGGGTTCCCTGCATGCCCGCTCCCACCAAGGCTACGATGCAGGCGTCCTCCTCCGCCTTTATTTCGCGGACGTACTTTCCTCCCAGCAAAGAGAGCTCCAACGTGTTCAGGACTTCATCTAGGCTTTCCCTAGGGACGGCGAAGGATATGTTGGCCTCCGATGAGCCTTGGGAGATCATGAGAACATTAACTTTCTTCCTCCCTAAGACTTCGAAAAGCTTGGAGGCTACGCTGGGCGCTCCCACCATGCCCGCTCCGCTGACGGTGATGATGGCGACCTTGGGGATGAGGGAGATAGCCTTAGCTACCGAGCTGGGCTCCACCTCTTGGTCAGCCTTAATGGCCGTGCCTGGGTCTTGAGGATTGAAGGTGTTTCTTATCCTGAGGGGGATTCCCCGCTCCATGACCAGCTCTATCGCCTTAGGATGCAGAGCCTTAGCTCCGAAGAAGGCCATTTCCAAGGCTTCCTGATAGGACAGCTTCCGAATGGTCTTGGCGGAAGGCTCCACCGCGGGGTCTGTGGTCATCAAACCGTCCACATCCGTCCAGAACCAAACTTCGTCCACAGCCAGCGCGCATCCCAAGATGGTTGCGGTGTAGTCTGAACCTCCCCTACCCAAGGTCGTAATTCGCCCCTCTTGGTCAGCGGCTATGAATCCGGCCACCACAGGGACGATGCCGCCCTCATACAGTTTCTGAAGTCGGTCCTTCACTTGGTGGACGGTCATCTCCATCAGAGGCTTAGCGTCTCCGAAATTGGAATCCGTCACTATTCCTGCCTCCTTTCCGGTGAACCATTCAGCATCCACCCCCCTAGAGCGGAGGGCCCCCCAAACTATTGGCGCCGAAAGCCTCTCACCGAAGGAGAGGACGTAGTCTTCGATTTTCGGAGTTACCTCTTTCAGGTAGGTGATTCCTTCTAAAACGTTTTCCAGTTCCTTTAAAGACTCTTCCACGGTTTTCTTAACCTCGTTTCTGAGGTGCTTATCTGTCACTGAAACCCTGCAGGCTGACTCATGTAGCTGACG
Source organism: Candidatus Hecatella orcuttiae (assembly GCF_002009985.1). Taxonomy (NCBI): domain Archaea; kingdom Thermoproteati; phylum Candidatus Bathyarchaeota; class Bathyarchaeia (SeqCode); order Candidatus Hecatellales; family Candidatus Hecatellaceae; genus Candidatus Hecatella; species Candidatus Hecatella orcuttiae. The sequence goes on along the minus strand of NZ_MTLX02000005.1, from coordinate 998,179 downwards.
GAGTTCCACGACGGTATTCCGGATGAAGCTTCTGTTACCCACCTCAGCGGACCTGCAAGCTTCGACAAGCTCGTCGGTAACATCAGCCATGGCTGAGACCACCAACGCAAGCTTATTCCCCCCCTTCAAACTGTCGACTACAATGCCGCAGGCTCGGCTGATGCAGTCTCCGTCAGCCAGCGACGTTCCCCCGAACTTCATCACAAGCCTCAATCCTAAGGACACCTTCAGCTATTTGGTGGAGGAGAAGGGATTTTAACGTTTTCGAAAACCTAAACCGGAATCTTAGCGATGGACTGCCTGATGAGGATCAAGTCCCTTAACACGGCGCTGGCGGTTTCCTTCCCACCGGCGCCTCTGCCTATGAGGGTTTCCTCCCCCGCATACTCAGACATGAAGCTCACAGCATTGAGGACTCCATCAACGCAGAGGGGATGTCCCACCGGGACCTCTTGGGGAGAAACCACGAGGTTGCCGTCGGCGGAAGCTAGCAACTTTATCTTCCGCCCCCTGCGAAGAGCCTCCTTTATGGCATGCTGGGTAATTCCCCGGATGCCTTCTATTTTCACATCGCCCAACACAGCCTTCCGGTTCAGGATCCAGTTGGCCATGATGACCAACTTGCAGGCTGCGTCGTAGCCGTCCACATCCATGGAGGGATCAGCTTCAGCATAACCCGCCTCCTGGGCACCTTTCAAGGCTTCTTGAAAGGACCATCCCCTCTCCGTCATCTGAGATAGGATGTAGTTGGTGGTCCCGTTCAAAATCCCCCGGAAGGACATGATCCTATCACCGAGCAGGCATCTTCGAGCAAACTCTAGGATGGGTGTGCCTCCGCCCACGCAACCGCTGAACCTGAGGAGCACGCCGTTGTAGTCGGCTAGCTCCATGAGAGCTGGAAAAGCCAAGGCTAGAGGCCCCTTGTTGGTGGTGATGACGTGCTTCCCGCTTTTAAGGGCGGCCTTGATGTGGGTTATACCCGGCTCAGCGTCAGCTATGTTAGTGGGAGTAACCTCCACCACCACCTCAGCCCCTACTTTCTCTATGACCTCAAGCGGCGTCAACCCGGGTCTGCCGTTTTCCCCATCCGCAGCCACACTGCCCTTCTCCCTCTTAGCAGCCAAGGTCCTCAGAGGTTCCAAGCCCCTCGAGTTTACAGCAGCGCCTCCCCTGTCGACCACGGCCACCAGTCGGGGGCGGAGTCCATGGTTTTTCAGCAGATCAGGAGACCTGGCTGCTAAAAGTTGGGCGAAACTTTGACCCACCACACCGAAGCCCACCAGAATGATTCTCATCTCAAGACACCGATGGCTTTTTCCACCGCCTCAACCTCAGCCTCTACTTCCTCGGCTTTTTCGCTGAATTTTAGGGGCGTATCAGGATCCTTGAGCCCGTGGCCTGTGGCGATGCAGACTACTTCCTCATCTCTCCCCACCACACCCTCTTCCACCAGCTTCTTCAAGCCTGCGATGGTGGAGGCGCTGGCAGGTTCAACGAACAGCCCCTCCTGACTGGCCAGCATCCTTTGAGCTTCCATGATTTCACCATCGGTCACTGTTTCCGCTGTTCCCCGCGACTCCCATATGGCTTGAAGCGCCTTCTTCCAGCTTACAGGGGAGCCTATGCGAATGGCGGTAGCTACCGTCTCAGGGTGCGATTTAGGCTTCACCGTCTCCGACCCTGATTTAACCGCCTCGGCAATGGGCGCAGCGCCCACGGCTTGAATCCCTATAGTCTGAGGCAGGCTGTCTATGAGATTTAGGCGTCTATATTCTTTGAAGCCCTTCCAGAGGGCGCTGATGTTCCCGGCGTTGCCCACGGGAATGAAGACCTTGTCTGGAGGCCTCCCCCGAAGGCCGTCTGCGATCTCGTAGGCCAAGGTTTTCTGCCCCTCAATCCTGTAAGGGTTGATGGAGTTAAGCAGATAGAGGTCTTTCCTGGCTTGGGAAAGCTTCAACACGATCTTCAAGGCGTCGTCGAATCCTCCCTTCACCGGAATAAGCTGGGCGCCGTAGGCCACCGCTTGAACCAGTTTACCCCGAGCTATTTTTTTGGACGGAACCACCACCACGCAGCGTAGCCCTGCTTTGGCAGCGTAGGCGGCTAGGGATGCGGAAGTGTTCCCCGTGGAAGCGCAGAGAACCGCCTTCCTTCCGTATTCTAAAGCCTTGGTCACCCCCACGGTCATGCCTCTGTCCTTGAAAGAGCCTGTGGGATTGTCTCCCTCATTTTTGACGTAAAGCTTCTTAACCCCCAGCCTCCGTCCCAGCCGACTGCACTCGTAGAGACGCGTTCCCCCCTCTCCTAGAGAAACCACCTTGGAGAGGTCTAAGATTGGGAGGAAGTCCTTGTACTTCCACACGGAGAGCGGCTGTTTCTCCCATTCCTTGGAGCGGAGCTTTGACTCCAGTTCCAGATAATCGTATTTAACGTCAAGCAGGTCTCCGCATCTTTCACAGACGTAGATGACTTTTTCTCCGCCGAATTTTTCATGGCATCCGATGCATTCGAGGTGAAACAACCGATTAACCCGGCCTAGGGAGTTCTGAATCGCTTTTCATAGCTCAGGGGAAGTTATAAAAATTGTTCTTCTTAAAAGCGCAGGGGTTAAAGGGATGTTTCACAGGATTTCTCCTGGAACTTTTAACTGAATCCTCCTAGCTCTCTTAGATAGTTTGACCAGATACCAAGGGATCATTTTTTCCGGAAGCTTTATTCCGATGTTCTTCAAGATTCTCTCGAACCCCAATCTTTCCAGCACCCCTTCAATCCCTATGTCCAAGCCTATGACCCTCAAAGTTCGACCTACCTGCTCAATTTTCACATCGTCAACCCTGTCGATAAAACGGCCGTCAGAATCTACAACCTGCTCGTCCAGAACGTCCTTGACCAGCGAATATTTCTTTTTGGCGTTTTTGAATTCTGAAAATTCATCCCACATCTCCTCCAGCCTTTCAGCGTTCACCCGGAGGAGGATTCGTTTCCTTTCCACTTCATCCACATATTTCCATGGAATGTAGAGAAAACTTTTCCGCCCAAGTTTGACTGAGCGGATTATCTTGCGTAGGGAAATTCTCTCCGAATTCCGCCTTCGAGCTCTGACGACGATGAAGTCAATCTTAGGGAAGACATGTTTGGGGTCCACTATGATGTCGTAGAGTTTTCCCAGCTTTTCACCTTCCGCCGTCACAACGGTCTTCCCTAAGAAGTTTTCGCACAGCCTCACGGGGTTAACCCTCCATTTCGCAGCCGGATTTAACCTCCATGAATGTTGGGGAGAAGTAATTATTTCTTTCCTTTGCCAGCAGGATGGGTTCGAAAAACCTATCAGTCTAATAGTGAGAACTGTTTCTAGGTTGAATGGGCTTTGAGCGCTTACAGGTTTGATGTTCACAGCCTAGCTGTAGTGCTGCCTTTCATCATCCTTATCACCACCGGGTTAACCGCCTCAGCGCTAACTTTGACGGAAAACTCCTACACAGCTTCCGCAGGAGGCTTCACCGTCAAGGCTTGGTGGGACGGAGACCACGCTGACCTACGGGTTAAGACCTCCCCTGAAGCCTCGCTTCCCGCCCGATTGGAGGTTCTGGAGCCAGACCCGGAAAAGCCTGGAACCTATCGACCAAGCCCCCGCGTTTGGGGAGCTACCACCTTGAACTCTCCAGGTGAGACTATTCTCATTCACGGTGTTTCAACCAGTAAGGAGTTGCTGGTCATCATATCTACGGAGGAGACCGAATTCAGGTTTGAAGTGAACTTAGACTAGTGGAAGACCTTGAAAACTGCCAAAAGAGGTAAGAAAGCCAAGAGAGGCATTTTTCCTCGAGCGAAGCGGGTGAGACATCTCCTCTGGCTTGTTGCCCCAGGGCTCATCGTGGGATCTGCTGGGAACGACGCGGCGAGTATCGGAAGCCTTGCCTCTGCAGGGGCCCTCTATGGGCACTCGGTTTTGTGGGCGCTACTTTTAGCTCTAGTTTTTTCCGTTTTCATCCAAGACATGTGCGTGAGGATCGCTGTGGGCACGGGTAAAGGGCTGATAGAACATGCCCGGGAAAGATTCGGCATCAGGGTAGGATTCACCTATCTGCTGGGTCTTCTAACCGTGAACTTTGCCACCATCGTGGCTCAAATAGCCGGCATGGCTGCTGGGCTGGAGCTTCTCCTAGGCTCCCTAGGCCTCTACACGCCCTACGTGGTTTTATCTCCCATCCTAGCTTTCAGCGTTTGGGCTTTCCTGCTGAAGAAAGGTTACAGTCCGGTGGAGAGAATTTTCTCCGTGGTAAGCTTAACCCTCCTAGCCTATGTAGCAGTAGCCTTCATGGCTAAGCCTTCCCCTGAGGCTGTGGCTGCAGGTACCTTTTGGATCGTTCACAAGCCGACCCCTGATTATTTGCTTTTCTCGGCAGCTGTCATCGGAGCGACTATCTCTCCCTACATGCAGTTCTACCTGACTTCAGCCCTCGTGGATAAAGGCGTCAAGCTTAAGGACTTGAAACTGGGGAGAACCGGCTCGGTTCTCGGGATCACCGTTTCCGGCATTGAAGCCTTCGCCATCGTTGTGGTCACAGCCACGGTTCTGCACCCCCTTGGGATCACTGTGGACACACCTAGGGATGCTGCCTTGGCTTTGTTTCCCTATCTCGGGGCTGCCACCTTCATCCTCTTCTCCATAGGCTTTTTCGCCTCCTCCGTCATCGGCACCGGAGTGGTGGTCAGTAGCTCCGGCTATGCCTTCGGAGAATTCTTCGGAGTGGAAAGGGGGCTGAACAAGAAGGTGGCGGAGGCCTTCCATTTTTATCTGACCTTCACAGCCTGCTTCATCATCGGCTACGCGGTTCTCCTTTTGGGTGTCACACCCATTCAAGCTATGGTTTACTCCATGGTCATATCCTTCATCTTCAGCCCCCTAGTCATGCTCCTCATCCTCACTACGGCCAACAGCCGTGAACTGCTCAGAGACGCCGCCAACAAAATGCATTTCAGAGCGGCCGGATGGCTGATTTTCGGAGTCCTGCTGGTCTTGGACGCCTTTTTAATCTCGACGTTTCTGGCAGGCCTGTTTTAGCTTGGGGGTTTCTCCAAAAACCTTCTCACAGCCAGCTTTCTCAGTTCCACGATCATTTCAGGCACGTCGATTTCCACAGGGCATCTTACCTTGCATCGGCCGCAGGTTAGGCAGGTGTAGCTCAGGGGGATCGCCCTGTAAAATTCCTCCCCGTAGATGTCCCCTGAAACTATAGCCGCCCACACAGCGCCTATTCCTCCAAAATATCTGTCCCCGAAGTATCCTGCCGTGAGGGAGAAAACTGGGCATTCGTAGAGGCAGTTTCCACACCGAAGACAGTAGAGGGCTTCCTTCAAAACCGGGTGTCTTGAAAAATTCAGGCGGCCGTTGTCGAGGAAGACCACATGAAGCTCTCGGGGGCCGTGGACGCCGTAGGTTATCGCCTTCTCAATGTCTCCCGTCTTACTGGGCCCCGTGATCATGTTGAGGTAGGAGGGAGCAGCATAGCCGGCGTAGCGCCAAGTTACCTCCGCCACCTTCCAAGCGTCTTGGAGGGTGGGGACCACCTTCTCCATGCCCACGAGGGCTATGTGCTTCGGAGGGGCTCCCGTGGCCAGCCGGGCGTTTCCCTCGTTTTCCAAGATGAAAAGGCTTCCCGTGTCGGCTGAAACCACGTTGGCTCCGCTGATTCCCACGTGAGCTTCGAAAAACTTGCCCCGAAGCAGCCGCCTTACCACCTGAACCTCTTCAGCTATATCCGGGGGCACCTCCTCCCCTGTTAGCTTTCTCAACATTTCAGCCACCGCTTCCCGGGGCACATGGATGGAAGGGTTGAGGATGTGCATGGGCTTGATGTCGAGCTGCTGGACGATGAACTCTCCTAGGTCTGTTTCGTAAACCTGGTTGCCCCGCCTTTCCAGGTACTGCCGTAGCTCTATTTCCTCCCCGGTCAGGCTTTTGGACTTGACCACCAACTTACCGCTTCCCACCAGTTCCCCGATGATTTTTTCAGCCTCCCTTCCGTCTTTGGCCAAGTAGGCTTCTCCCTTCGCTTTCCTCACCGAGGTGGCTGCGGCTTCCACAAGCTCCTCCATCCGCTCTACGGATTCCTCCTTGATCCTCCGGACCTCCCTGGTCAGCTTCACCGTGTGGGGGAAGGCTGAAAGGGCTGTGTCCACGTTTTTTCTGAAGGAGGCTATGGCTCGGGAGAGGGCGCGCTTGATTTTCTCATCCCTAGCCGCCTGCATAAGCCTAGCCCGGTATTCCTTGGCGAAGGTTTCCTGAGGGTCCATCTTTTTTAACCTCCCCGCAAGGCTTTGTCCAAAACTTGGGCTATGTCTAAAACTTGGACTTGAGCCCTCATCCTCTCCCGGGCTTCCCTGAGCTGTAGTAGGCAGGCGGGGCAGTGGGTGGCGATGACGGAGGCCTTTGTTTCGAGGAGCTCTTTCATCCTCTCCTCAGCCAGCATTCCGCTCAATTCGGGGAAGGTGAACTCCACGCCTCCCCCGCCGCCGCAGCAGGTGGTTCGCTCTCTGCTTGTGGACGTAACTTCCCTGAGCCTCAGATTTCTCACTCTGCTTAAGATTTCTCTGGGCTCTTGGGTGATGCCTAGGAACCTAGCCAGCTGGCAAGGGTCGTGGAAAGTCAGCTCCATCTCTTCTTTCAAGGCCGGCTGGATGCCGGCATTTTTCAGCCTGCCGGCAACCTCTTCCAAGAAGTGCCTGACCTCTAGGTCGAAGCCGTCCACGTATCTGGGGTAGAGGTTTCGCAGCGTGTGAGTGCAGGCGGGCACAAGGCTTATCAGCTTCCTCACCCCCAAGGACTTCAACAGCCGGTAGGTTCGGCGGGCGTTTTCAGCAAAGTCCTCCTCAAAGCCTGAAGAGTACAAGGGTGAGCCGCAGCAAGGTTCTTTATCGTAGAGGTAAGCGGGGTTTACTCCCAGTTTTCTCAGGACATTGACGGCGCTGATGAGGGCGTTGATGTAGGCGGTAGTCTTCCCCGAGCCGGCTAGTTTCCCGTAGACTCCGGCCAAGTCCACACCTACCTTTTTGAGAGTTTTGGACACACCCAAGACCCGTTCGACAGGCAGGCCTCTTTTCTCTAAGCCTCGGACAGCTTTCAACCATGTCTCCGCGCGGTCCATGAACTGGTAGCCGCAGCCTGCAAAAAAGAAGCATTCTCCATTGGAAGGCAGATTCAACCCCTGAGCCCACTCAGCCCTAGCCTTGGCAGGGGCTCCGAAAGGGTTCCCCTTGGCCGCGATGTTGTCTCTGAGGTAGACATGGCTCGGAGGCACAAGGGTCCTCAATTTTTTCAGGTCCTTTGTTTTCAGGGAGAAGTCTTCAGCCCTGAGGTTAGAGGGAGAAGGTTTTGGAAGGACATAAATCTAGCGCCGAAGCCGGCTGCCAACTGGGGGGTCATGTAAGGGTTTTTCTACCAGTTTTCTTTCATCTAACACTGGAGGCAGGCTTAGAGTATGAGCATGAAGATAAGGGAAGCTGTGAAGACCCTCAGACCCTACCAGTGGGAGCCTTCCACCGACGAGCTTTCAAAAAAACTGGGCCTAAGAAAGGAGCAAGTGCTCCGGTTTGACACCAACACCATGCCCAGCCCCCCCAAGGAGCTTTTGTCGAAGCTGGCTGAGTTGCTGCCCGGGCTTGGGGTGAACGATTACCCGGACACGTCTTACACCCAGCTTCGAGAAGGCCTCGCCAAATATCTGGGGCGGAGGGTGGAACAGTTAACCGTGACCACGGGTGCGGATGAGGCCTTGGACATCGTGGCTAAAACTTTCATCGACCCAGGCACCGAGGCTTTAGCTTCAAAGCCCACCTACTCTTTCTACAGCACTATTGTCGAGGTGATGGGAGGAAGACTGGTTCTAGCTCCTCGGAGGGAAGACTTCTCGGAGGACGTGGACGCCTTGCTGGAGGCCTGCAGCCGCCAGACTAGGCTGGTTTTCATCTGCAGCCCCAACAACCCCACTGGAAACCTGACAGACCGCTCCGACATCATGAAGGTTTTGGAGGAGTCCGGCTGCCCGCTGGTGGTGGACGAGTCCTACGCCGAGTTCTGCGGCCGGACGGTGGTGGACTTGGTGGACGCCTACGAGAACCTAATAGTCATCAGGACGTTTTCTAAAGCCTTCTCCCTCGCTGGAGCTCGGGTGGGCTACATGGTCGCCCACGAGAAAACCGTCCGGCTGCTCAACAAGGTAAGGCCGCCCAACAGCCTGAGTGTTATCTCCCTAGCCCTCGCTGGGCTGGCGTTGGAGAACTTGGAACTCCTCCGAAGAAACGTCCAGTGGGTGACGGAGGAGAGGGAGCGGCTCATCAAAGCCCTCCAAGTCATCCCAGGCCTTCAAGTCTATCCTTCCCAAGCCAACTTCATCCTCATCCGGTTTAAGACTCCTCCAGCTCCGGAAGCCTACAGGAGGCTGCTCCAGCAGGGAATAGTCCCCCGGAGCTTCGACGAGGCCTCGGGGCTGGGAGACTGCCTCAGGTTCTGCGTCCGAACCCCTGAGGAAAACCAAGCTCTCATCAACGCTCTAGAGCGGCTGGTGACAGAAAGGCTCTAAAACCGCGGAAAAGAGAGCGTGAAACAGAAGCCTACGCATAAGCCTTAAATAAGAATTGTTCTCTGATACAGTAGTTTTGACGGTGGGGAGCGAGTGCACCAGCTGGACTGGAGATAAACCTTCCCAAAGCCTCCTGCAGTTTTAGATTACCCTCCCCCCTCCTCTTGCGGCTCTTTCTTTCCTTACCTACCAGATTTTTCTTCGCAACAACCTTAGAGGTTGGAGGCTGCGGCCGGTGAGCCTAGCCGACGCCCTAGTGAAGGTGGTGGAGGGAAGGAGCCTGACTCCGGGGGAGGCGGAGGAGGCCATGGGGGCCATTCTCCGCGGCGAGGCTTCCCCGCCCCAGATAGCCGCCTTCCTGACGGCCCTGAGGATGAAGGGGGAAACCGTGGAGGAGATAGCCGCCTTCGCCGGGGTGATGAGAAGCTTCTCCGTGAAGATCCATCCCAAAGTTCCCGGTTGCCTCATCGACACCTGCGGCACAGGAGGCAGCCCTGTCAAGACCTTCAACGTCAGCACCCTCTCAGCCCTGACGGTAGCCGCAGCCGGGGGATACGTGGCCAAACATGGCAACCGGGCTGTCTCAAGCCGCTGCGGCAGCGCCGACCTCTTGGAGGGGTTCGGGGTCAACATCCAAGCGGAGCCTAAAACCGTGGAACGCTGCGTGGAGAGGGTGGGCGTGGGCTTCATGTTCGCCCCCAAATTTCACCAAGCTATGAAGCATGCTCTCTTGCCTCGGAGGGAGATAAAGATCAGAACCGTCTTCAACATCCTCGGCCCCCTCACTAACCCCGCGCCGGTGGAGGCTCAGGTCCTAGGCGTCTACAGCCTCGACCTAGTGGAAAAACTGGCCGCCGTCCTAGAGAAGCTGGGCTTGGAGAAAGCCTTCGTCGTCCACGGCCTGATAGGAGTCGACGAGGTATCCCTCGTAGGGCCGACCCACGTTGCAGAGTTAAACCATGGAACCGTCAAAAGCTACGACGTTCACCCCCGCCAGTTTGGGTTGGAGGAAGGGAAAACCGTCGAGGAACTGAGGGGAGGAGAGCTGAAGCAAAACCTTCGGGAAAGTTTGGAGGTCCTCGGGGGGGTGAGAAACGCCAAAGCCGAAATGACTGCCCTCAACGCCGCCTACGCCCTCCTAGCCGCCTCCAAGGTGGAAAGGGTGGAAGAAGGCCTCGAGCTCGCCTGGGAAGCCTTGTCCTCAGGAAAGGCCTTGGAAAAACTTAGACTTCTCATAAAAGAGTCTGGGGGAGACCCCGGGAAGCTGGAGGCCTTGGAGCATGATTAGGATGGAAGAAATCCTCGAATCCGTAAGGCGAAGAGTCGACAGAGACTACCGAGCCTACCAGCCGAGCGGAGGAAGCCGCCGGCCGAGGGTGAGCCTGACCGAAGCCATCCGAGGCTGCTCCAAGGTGCCGGTGATAGCCGAGGTCAAGCCAGCCTCCCCGATGCAGGGTCCTCTGCGGAAGATAGGTTCCGTGGAAGAGGTGGCGGGGGAAATGCTCCAGGGCGGAGCCGTGGGGCTCAGCGTCCTCACCGAGCCGGATTTCTTCGGGGGAAGCATGGAAAACCTCAGGAGGGTGAAGGCGGCCTTCCCTCAGGTTCCCATTCTGATGAAGGACTTCATCCTAGACGAACGGCAGATTTACCATGCTTTCGAGGCAGGGGCTGACTCCGTCCTCCTAGTGGCGTCCTTATGTCCCAGGCTGGAGGAGTTCCACCGCCTCGTCCTCTCCCTCGGACTGGAGCCCTTGGTGGAAATCCATGACCCGAAGGACTTGGAGAAGACTGCTTCCCTCCACCCTAAGCTGGTGGGGGTGAACAACCGAAACCTGACCACTTTCCAAGTCGACCTGAAGGTGACGGAGAGGCTGCTGCCGGAGGTTCGAGTAGCGTGCCCCGGGGCGGTTGTGGTGAGTGAAAGCGGCCTCCGCACAGCGGAGGATGTCCGGGCTGTTCGCAGGTGGGGCGCTGATGCTGTCTTGGTAGGCTCAGCCATCATGGCTGCTGAAAACGTGGCCAGTAAGGTGAGGGAGCTGGTGGAGGCCTGAACCGTGGTCAGGGTTAAAATTTGCGGTTTGAAAAGCAGAGAAGACCTTCAAGCCTCTGTCGACAGCGGAGCCGACGCTGTAGGGGTGGTGGTCTATTCTCCCCGATCCCCGAGAAACCTGTCTTTGGAAGAGGCGGGAAGAATCCTCTCAGCGGTTCCCCCCTTTGTCTCCTCAGTCTTGGTTTCAGCAACCACCTCCCCCGACGCCATAGTGAGGGCCACGGAACGGCTGAACCCTTCCGCGGTTCAGCTTCACGGAATAACCCAGCCTTCAGCCGTGAAGCACGTAGCCTCCACCCTCAAGTCTCAGGTCATCGGAGTTTTAGCTTGGAATCCTTCCCAAAAGGAAGAGGAGCTGAAGGAGAAGGCGAAAAAACTGGCCGAGGTGGCGAGCGCGGTTCTCTTCGACTCCACCACAGCCGAAGGCTACGGAGGAACCGGCTGCCCCGTCAGCTGGAAGGTAGCCCGGATGGTCGGGGAGGCTGTCCGCCCCAAGCCCTTCATCCTCGCCGGGGGGCTCACCGCCGGCAACGTCCAGGAAGCCATAGCCGCCGTCCAACCCTACGCCGTGGACGTGTCCTCAGGGGTTGAATCCTCCCCGGGGGTCAAGGACTACTCCCAGATTCAGGCTTTCATAAGAAAAGCCAAAACCGCAGGAGTTGAAACAGGGTGAAAAAAACCAGCCTCTCCTATTATGGGAGGTATCCCGACGAAAAGGGCAAGTTCGGCAGGTACGGAGGCATCTTCGCCCCCGAGATTTTGATGCCGGCCTTGGAGGAACTGCATGAAGCCTTCCTCCGGCACCACCGAGATCCCGGATTCCAAGGGGAGCTGGGGAGGTATCTGAGGGACTACGCCGGCAGGCCTACGCCCCTCTACTACGCTCAGCGTTTAAGCTGGCGGCTGGGCTGCAAGGTTTACCTGAAGCGGGAAGACCTAACCCACGGAGGAGCTCATAAGCTCAATAACACGCTAGGCCAGGCCCTCCTAGCCCTCCGCATGGGGAAAAAGCGGCTTATAGCGGAGACAGGAGCCGGGCAGCATGGCTTAGCCACCGCCATGGCCGGGGCGGTGTTGGGTTTGAAAACCGAGGTGTACATGGGGGAGGAGGACGTGGAAAGGCAGAGGCATAACGTCTACAGGATGGAACTGCTGGGAGCGGAAGTTCACCCGGTGAAGTCTGGGAGTCGAACTTTGAAGGACGCCATCAACGAAGCTTTCCGAGACTGGATAGCCCACGTGGGTGACACCCACTACGTGGTGGGGTCGGTGGTGGGGCCTCATCCCTACCCTCTCCTCGTCCGCGAGTTTCAGAGGGTCATAGGGAAGGAAATAAGGCAGCAAGTCTTGGAAAAAGAAGGAAGACTGCCCAGCCTCCTAGTTGCCTGCATCGGAGGCGGCAGCAACGCCCTAGGAGCCTTCTACGACTTCTTGGAAGACCCTTCCGTCCAGCTGCACGGAGTGGAGGCTGGAGGCCAGGGACTCAGGACCGGAAGGCATTCAGCTTCCTTGGCCGCTGGAAGCCTCGGGGTTCTCCACGGAGCCTACACCCGCATCCTCCAAGACGAATACGGGCAGATTGAAACATCCCACAGCATCAGCGCCGGCTTGGACTATCCCGGCGTAGGCCCGGAGCTGGCTTTTCTCCAAGAAACAGGAAGGCTGAAAGTCTACACGGCCACGGACGCGGAAGCTGTGGAAGCCTTCCACATGCTCGCCAAGCTGGAGGGCATCCTCCCAGCCCTAGAACCCTGCCACGCCCTAGCCCACTTGGCGAAGATATCCCGGCGGCTTCCCCCAGACAGCATCGTAGTGCTCAACCTTTCGGGGAGGGGGGACAAGGACCTAGGAGTGGTTCAGAAATTCATGGAGGACAGAAAATGAGCAGAATACAGGAAACCTTCAACCAGCTTAAAAAGAGAAAGGAAGGCGCCCTCATCACCTTCACAACCCTCGGGGACCCCTCCCTCAGACGCTCCGTCCAGTTAGCCCGGAGGCTGGCTGAAAGCGGAGCTGACATCTTGGAGCTGGGACTCCCTTTCTCAGACCCCGTGGCCGACGGGCCGACCATCCAAGCCAGCTATCAGAGGGCCCTTAAAGCCGGAATGAACACCCACAGGGCCTTAGAGGCTGTCCGCAAGCTCAGGGATAAGGTCAAGACGCCTTTGGTCCTTCTGAGCTACTACAACCCCGTCCTCCGCCGGGGGGTCGCTGGATTTTTCAGGGATTTCGCCGAGGCAGGGTTGGACGGGGTGGTCGTCCCCGACCTTCCCGTGGAGGAGGCGGAGCCGGTTTCCAAGGCTGGAAAGGACGCGGGAGTCAACCTGATCTTCTTGGTGGCACCGACCACTACGGAGCGGAGGCTTGAAAAAATCGTGAAGGCGGCAGAGGGCTTCCTTTACTTAGTGTCCCTCTTAGGGGTGACGGGGGCGAGGGAAAGCCTCTCCGCGTTGACGAAGAAGACGATTTCAAGAATAGCCAAACACGTGGAGGCGAGGATTCCCGTAGCCGTGGGCTTCGGAATCTCCAAGCCCCCGCACGTCCGGGAAGTGATAGCGGCGGGAGCAGACGGAGCCATCGTGGGCTCCGCCCTCATCGACCTCTACACCAGCTCAGCTTCAAACCCTGCTCAAGCCTTGGAGAAGGTTTCCGCCTACGTCCACACCCTCAAAGCAGCGACGGCTAAAAAAGCGTGAAAGGGGGCGGCTCGAAATGCCTACCAGCATTCAGCCGAAGGTTACAAGGGTGGGAGGACGGTGCAACGTCTTCTCCCTCTTCAAACACCTATCGGAGAGGCTGGAACCTCGCTTCTCTTTCCTTCTGGAATCCCTCAGCGAACACAAACCCCTCTACTCTTTTCTCTGCTTCAACCCCGATTACATTCTAACCGTCAAAAAAGACAGGCCGAGGGTTGAGGAGATTCTAACGGAGAGAGGGGAGCAGATCCTCCGCAGGCTCCAGCCTCAACGGAAAATGCCCAGCGCAGCCCACCGAGCTGTGGAGGATAGGGTTGAGAACAGAATCTTGGCCTTGGACAGGGTTGAAGAATATTTTCCTGAAACCGCACTGCGGAGGCCTCCCTTCTTCAGGAGGCAGGTTTTCTTCGGCGGCTACCTAGGCTATGTGGCCTACGACGCGGTAGCCCCGTGGGTGGGCTTCAAACGTCGAGCGGAAACCCCTGAGGTCATGTTGGGGATGCATACCACGGTCCTCATCTACGACCACGCTCGGGAAATCTTGCTGCAGGTGGACAACGGGGTGGGAGGCGCAGGCGATGTTTCCCAAGATCTGGGAAAAGCCTTGAAAAGCTACAGGGCTGAGGGAGGGAGAAAGGATGATGTCAGCGGGGACATTTCCGTCGAAGACTTCAAGTCCAACGTGGGGCAGGAGGAATTCTCTCACATGGTTGAACAGTGCAAGGAATACATTTGGAGCGGAGACATCTTCCAAGTTGTGGTCTCCCGGAAGGTAGGTCGGAAAACTGAGGCTGGAGACTTGGCGATCTACGAGGCTTTGAGGAGGCTGAATCCCTCCCCCTACATGTTCTACCTGAACTTCGGAAGCCTCAGGTTTGTGGGAAGCAGCCCTGAAGCCCTAGTAAGCCTAAACCGTGAAAAGATAACCACCGTCCCTATCGCGGGGACAAGGCGGAGAGGCTGGAACAAGGTGGATGAGGGGCGGATGCTCAGGGAGCTGAAGACAGACAGCAAAGAAAGAGCTGAACACGTCATGCTGGTGGATCTGGCCAGGAACGACGTTTCAAAGGTTTCCGAGCCGGGCTCCGTCCAAGTGAGAGGCTTCATGACAGTGAAGAGGTTCAAACACGTGATGCACTTAGTCACCACCGTGGAGGGAAGACTTCGGAGAGGAATGAACTCCTTCGACGTGTTAAAATGCCTCTTCCCCGCAGGAACGGTAACCGGCGCCCCCAAGCTGAGAGCCATGGAGGTCATCGAAGAGCTGGAGAAGGAGCCCCGAGGCCCCTACGCGGGAGCCATCGGCTACATGGCCTTCAACGGGGATATGGACTGGGCTATCACCATCCGAACCATCCAGCTCTTGAACTCCACGGCCACCGTTCAAGCTGGAGCCGGGGTGGTAGCCGACTCCCAGCCGAGGCTGGAGTGGATTGAAACGGAGAACAAAATGCGAAGCCTAGTGAAGGCCGTAGGCATGGCGGAGGCGAAGGTGAACGTAGCGTGAAGGTTCTCTTCATCAACAACCGGGACTCCTTCGTCTACATTCTCGTCGACTACGTGGCCAGCCAAGGCTGCAAGGTGGTAGTAGCGGATAACATCCTGACCGCGCAGGAGGCAGCTGAAATGAGGCCTCAGAGAATCATAATATCCCCCGGCCCCGGGCATCCCCGGAAGAGCACAGGCAACACCATGGCTGTGATAAGGAAACTCGCCTCCATCCCCATCCTCGGCGTATGCCTAGGCCACCAAGCCATCGTGGAAGCCTTCGGGGGGAAAGTGGACAGAGCCGAGTCCGGGCCGCTGCACGGGAAAACCTCCCAAGTCTACCACGACGGAAAAGGTGTGTTCCACGGGCTGCCTAATCCTTTCCCGGCTACTCGCTACCATTCCCTAGCCGCTGTGCCCACTTGCCTGCCTTCCTGTCTGGAGGTTTCCGCCAAGGCGGAGGACGGAACCATCATGGGGGTCCGGCATAAAAGCCGGCCGGTGGAGGGAATTCAATTTCACCCTGAAAGCATCTTAACCGCTCATGGTAAGCGGCTTATCCAAAATTTTCTGGAAACACCGAACCACTACTTTCCGGATTCCTAGGATGGGTAGTAAAAATATATAAAATATGGTGAAGTTTATAATATAAATTTAACAGGTGATAAAACCGTGGTGAGAATCGGTGAACAAATTCCAGACCTAGAGGCGGAAGCCTTCCACAACGAGGAAACCAAGACCATCAAGCTTTCTGACTACAGAGGTAAATGGCTGGTTCTGGTGTTCTATCCAGCGGATTTCACGTTCATCTGTCCCACCGAGCTGGAAGAGCTGGCTGAGAACTACGAGGAATTCAAAAAAGCGGGAGCAGAAGTGCTGAGTGTAAGCACCGACACGGTGTTCGTCCACAAAGCCTGGCATGACCACTCCCCCGCCATCCAGAAAATCAAGTTCCCCATGCTGGCTGATCCCGCGGGAAGACTCTGCAGAGAATTCGGTACCTACATCGAAGAGGAGGGACTTTCCCTGCGAGGAAGTTTCATCATCGACCCCGACGGAGTTTTGAGAGCCTTGGAGATCCACGATAACAG
Organism: Candidatus Hecatella orcuttiae; assembly: GCF_002009985.1. Classification (NCBI taxonomy): domain Archaea; kingdom Thermoproteati; phylum Candidatus Bathyarchaeota; class Bathyarchaeia (SeqCode); order Candidatus Hecatellales; family Candidatus Hecatellaceae; genus Candidatus Hecatella; species Candidatus Hecatella orcuttiae. The sequence goes on along the minus strand of NZ_MTLX02000005.1, from coordinate 982,272 downwards.
CATCGGCCGAAGCGCCGAGGAGCTTCTGCGAAAACTCCAAGCAGCTATCCACGTGAGGGAACACAAGGGAGAAGTCTGCCCGGCGAGTTGGAAGCCGGGAAAGGAAACCCTCAAACCTGGCTTAGACTTGGTCGGCAAAATCTAAAACGGAAAAAGGAGATTAACGAGGAACCTCTTTCCTCTTTCTTTTTTGATAATCTTTATATAGAGATGGTAAATCCTATTATGCAATACTGGGGAGGTTAACCGGGTGCATTCCAGGGGGGTTCACGTTTTCAGGGGGCTTTGTGTTTATCCCCGAACCTCGCCAAAGCATGAATACTCGGGTAGCTGTTAGGCGTTTCCCTCCATTCTCTCCATCCGTCAAAACTATTTCCGTGAAAGTTTTCGGAGGTATCATCCATGCCAGTGAAAACTCTTGTGGTTAAGTTCGGAGGCTCTTGCCTTTCAACTCCGGAAAACATAGCTCAAGCAGCGGGAAAGGTGGCTGCGGAGGCCAGAAAAGGAAAGAAAATTCTCGTTGTGGTTTCAGCCCTCACAGGCGTCACCGACGGTCTCCTCCAAACCGCTCTCCAATCCAGCCCCAACGGGCTCTCCAAAGAGGATTTGGATGAGGTTCTTTCCATGGGTGAAAGGACAGCCGCCCGCATCATGACCACCGCCATCAAATCTCAGGGGGTGAAGGCTGTGGGGTTGGATCCCTCATCCTCTCAGTGGCCTATCTACACCGACTCGGAATTCGGCCAGGCGGAGGTGAATTTGGAGAAGACTCAGCGGGCGGTGTTGGAGAAGGTGAAACCTCTGCTGGAGGAAGGCTACGTGGTCGTTGTCCCCGGCTTCATAGGTTTGTCTCCTCAAGGGAAGGTTACAACCCTGGGGCGGGGAGGAAGCGACATCACCGCCGTGGTCCTAGGTCGCTGCGTCGGCTCCGATGAGGTGGTCTTCGTCAAGGATGTTCAAGGCGTTCTGTCGGCTGACCCTAAGAAAGTCACGGCTCCCGCCATGATCGAAAGCTTAGACGTGGAGGAAATGTTCACCTTGGGCACCGCCGGCGCGAAGGTTCTTCACCCGAAATCCCTCAAATACAAGACAGACTTCCTGACCCTAAGGGTGGTGGGATTCGAGGAGGAAGACCTCGCAAAGGGAACCGTCATCAAGGGGGTTATGGAGACAAGGCTTTCCGTCGCCCTTCACCATCAGCCTCTCTCCATGGTATCCTTGGTGGGGTGGGAAGTTTCCTCCCCTGAGACGCTTTTGATGATCTTCTCCGAGGCCGCCAGCACCTCCGCCAAGATTCTAGGCTTAACTTTGGCTTCACCCTCCCTTCTCCTCTACGTGGAGAATCCCTCCAACCTCCTCCAGAGGCTGCATGAGCTGATAAAAAACCGGAGGATAGCCAAGGCCGTCCACAGCCTCGACCCCATAGCCCTCATCACCGTTTCAGGCCCTGAGTTGGAGAAGGCTCCCGGCATCGTGAACGCTGTGGTGGCGCCGCTGGCCCGCGAAGGCATTAACCTCTTGGGGGTCATGACCATCAGTTCCTCTGTCAGGGTCTTCCTAGGCTGGAAAGATAGAGAAAAGGCTTTAACGCTGATAAAGGAAAACGTGGAGAAGCTAGCCCCTCCCAAGGCAGGTGTTTCCCATGGTTAAGGTCAAAGTAGGAGTCCTCGGAGCCACAGGCATGGTGGGCGGGAGGTTCATTCAATTCCTGAAGGGCCATCCTTGGTTTGAACTCCAAGCCTTAGCCGCCTCAGAACGCTCAACGGGCAGAACCTTCGCTGAAACAGTGAAGTGGAAGCTGGAGGGAGAGACATTTTCGCAGGTGGCGGACATGGAGGTGAGGCCTGCTGAGCCCAAAGCTTTGGGCGACGTGGACTTGGTGTTCTCAGCTCTCCCCGCGGAGGTGGCGCATAAGGTGGAAGAGGACTTTGCCAGAGCCGGCTTCACCGTCTTCAGCAACGCCAGCTCCCACCGCATGGACCCGGATGTGCCCATTCTCAACCCTGAGGTCAACGCGGACCACGCCTATTTGGTGGAGGAACAGCGGAGGCGGAGAAAATGGGAGGGGGCCATCATCACCAACCCCAACTGCACCACCGCCATCCTAACTCTCTCCGTGAAGCCCATCCTCGACGCTTTCGGGTTGAAACGTCTCTTCCTGGTTACGATGCAAGCTCTCTCAGGGGCTGGATACCCGGGTGTCCCTTCCTTGGACATTGTGGACAATGTCATCCCCTACATCAGCCGGGAGGAGGAGAAGGTCGAAAAGGAATCCCTGAAAATCTTAGGCTCCCCGGAGAAGCCTGCGGAGTTCAGGATTTCAGCCAGCTGCAACCGGGTTCCCACCCTCGATGGGCATCTGGAAGCCGTCTTCGCGGAAACAGAGGCCGAGGCTGAGCCGGCTGAGGTGGCCGAGGTCTTGGCCAAGTTTGAGGGTGAACCTCAGAGGCTAGGTCTGCCTACCGCCCCCAAGCCGCCCATCGTCGTCCGGGCTGAGATGGATCGGCCTCAGCCGAGGCTTGACCGGTGGGAGAACCGAGGCATGTCTGTGGTGGTGGGCAGGGTTAGGAGGGACGCTGCCTTGGGGGGAGTTAAATATTTAGTCCTAGGACACAATACAGTGAGGGGAGCTGCGGGATGCTCAATCCTCAACGCCGAGCTCCTCAAGGCTAAAGGGATAATTTGAAGGGAGAAATCATGGGTCCTGGAAAAAAGAGGAGAATGCAGAGAATCTTCAAAGAGGATGGAAAGTCCCTGTTGGTCCCCATGGACCACGGGGTCACCCTCGGCCCTGTTCGAGGGCTGGTGAACATGCAGGAGATATTCAACAAGATCAGGCTGGGAAACGCAGACGGGGTCATCGTCCACAAAGGAGTCGCCAGCCGCACGGATACAGGGAACATGGCCCTCCTCATCCACCTCTCAGGAAGCACCGCCCTAGGCCCAGACCCGTTAGAGAAGGTGCAGGTTTGCAGCGTGGAAGAAGCGGTGAGGCTGGGGGCTGACGGGGTCTCCGTCCATGTCAACGTGGGCGCTGAGCAAGAGTCTGCCATGCTCAGCGACCTAGGCAGTGTGGCTGACGAGTGTGACTTCTACGGTCTCCCCCTCTTGGCTATGATGTATCCGCGGGGAGCCAAGGTTAAGAGTGAACATGACCCTGAAGCGGTCAAGCATGCGGCTAGGCTTGGAGCCGAGTTGGGGGCGGACATCGTCAAAACCAACTACACCGGAAGCCCTGAAACCTTCCGGGAAGTGGTGCGAGGATGCCCCGTCCCTGTCATCGTAGCTGGGGGTCCGAAGGCGAAAACCGACGAGGAAGTGCTGAGGATGGTCTACGACTCCCTCCAAGTGGGCGGCGCGGGGGTTTCCATCGGAAGAAACGTCTTTCAGCATGAAAACCCCACAGCCATGGTGAAAGCCCTCCACGCCCTCATCCACCAAAAGGCTGAAGTGGATGAGGCATTAAAGATCCTCAGGGGAAAAGGATGAAAGAATTCTGGATAGAAATAGATCCCTCCCTGCCTGAGGAGACCAAGCGCAGCCTCTTGGCGGCTGCTCAAGGCCTCTGCACCACCGCACTAGTTGAGGGGAAGCTGACATCGCTGGCTGAGTCCTTAGGCTTGAAAACCGTGTCCAGCGAGGGCGGTGAAATTCAGCTTTTGGGAAAGCTTTCGGAGGCTGAGGTGAAAAAGGCGAAAGAGAAGGGCAAAGGTATCTGCGTGAAGATGAACGTTCGAGGGAGAGCTGACGAGGACAAAATTGTAGAAGCCGCCTCCTTGGGAGTAGACTGCATCATCGCCAGCTGTCCGGATTGGAAGGTCATACCCTTGGAGAACCTCATCGCAAAAATCCAGGGGAGAAGCAAGCTTCTGGCTGAGGTTTCCTCCGGGCGGGAGGCTAAACTGGCCTTGGAAACCCTTGAACTGGGCGTAGATGGAGTAGTCCTAAAAGCCAAAGAGCCCGGTGAAATCGTCGAGGTTGCCTCCGCCCTAGAGAAGGTGAAAGCCGGGAGGGAGGAGCCTTCGAAGCTTCGGTTAGTTCCAGCCAAGGTTGTGGGGTGCAAAGAGCTGGGCTTAGGCGCTAGGGTTTGCATAGACACCTGCGACCTCATGACCCACGGGGAAGGAATACTCGTAGGCTGCCAGTCTTCAGGGCTTTTCCTCGTGCAAGCGGAGGTGCAGGAAAACCCCCACGTGGAGCCTAGGCCTTTCAGGGTGAACGCGGGGCCGGTGTCCCTCTACACTCTGACCCCGGAGGGTAAGACCAAGTATCTCTCCGAGTTGAAGGCAGGGGAAGAAGTAGCCGTCGTAGACAGGGGTGGAAACCTGCGAGCCGCCTTCGTGGGCAGGGTTAAGATAGAGAAGAGGCCCATGCTCTTGGTGGAGGCGGAGGTGGAAGGCCGCAGGGTTAAGACCATCGTCCAGAACGCAGAGACCATTAGGCTTGTAACCAAGGAAGGATCCAAGTCGGTCAGGGACTTGAAACCAGGGGACGAAGTCCTAATCCACCACCAGCCGGGAGGGCGTCATTTCGGAATTCTTCTCAAGGAAGAAACCGTGATAGAACTGTGAATCTTAGAATATGCGCCGTCGCCCCGGGGAGAAGCCTCCGAGAACTGCAGGGCATGGTTCGGGAAGCGGAAAAGGCTGAGGCCGACTTGATAGAGGTTCGAATCGACTACCAAGAGAAGCCAGTGCCCGCCTTCGCCGTTCGAAAGCTGACCTCCCTCCCGCTCATTGCCACCAACCGCCCTCTGAGGGAGAAAGGCCTGTTCGACGGACCTGAGGAAAAAAGACTCAGCCTCCTCTTGGATGCCGCTGAAGCCGGCTTCGAATATGTGGATGTGGAACTGTCCGCGGGAAATGTGGAAGAGATGGTGGAGAAAGTGAAGGCTGAAGGCTCTAAGCCCATCGTTTCCTTCCACGACTTCGCAGGCACGCCGCCTCTCCGCCGCCTGCACACGCTCCTTCGAAAGGGGCTGAAAAAAGGCTCTGAGGTGTGCAAGATAGTAACCACCGCCCAAAGGCCGGAGGATAACCTGACCTGTCTAGAGTTCCTAGCCCAAGCCTCCAAGCAAACTCCCACCGTCGCCTTCTGCATGGGTCCTCGAGGAGTTTTTTCCAGGGTGCTTTCCCCCCTTTTCGGAGGCTTCTTCACCTACGCCTCGGTGAGAAGGGGAAAAGAGTCCGCCCCCGGCCAGCTGACCATCCGAGAAACCCGGGAAGTCTACAGGCTGATGATGCTGGATGAAGGTTGACAGTGCCACCAGGGTCTACGCCCTCATAGGCAGCCCGGTGGAGCATTCCCTCAGCCCCACCATCCACAACGCTGCCTTTGAAAGCCTAGGCCTCAACTGCGTCTACCTAGCCTTCAACGTGGCCTCCGACGGCCTCCCATCCGCCCTCGCTGGCTTGAGAAGCTTGGGAGTTCAAGGCTTCAATGTGACCATCCCCCACAAAACCGCCGTCATCCCTCTGCTGGACGAGGTGGAGCCTGAGGCCAGAAGCATAGGCGCCGTCAACACCGTGAAAATAATGGGAGGAAAAACAGTAGGCTACAACACCGACGGAGAAGGCGCCATCTCCGCTCTGCGGGAGGCCGGTGTTGAAGTGAAGGGCCTGAAAGTCGTCCTCCTCGGGGCGGGAGGCGCGGCCAGAGCCTTAGGCTTCACCCTCGCCAAAACCTCCGGTGAGCTTGTAGTCGCCAACCGGACGGAGGCTAAGGCGGTGAAGCTGGCTGAGGAGCTATCCCGTCATCACAGCGTCAGGGTGAAAGGGATCAGGTTGAACAGCGAAAGGCTGGGGGAAGAGCTCAGAGACGCTGAACTCTTGGTCAACACCACCTCGGTGGGGATGCATCCTCATGAGGATGCGTCGCCGATTCCCAGCCGCCTCCTCCATTCCGGTTTGACGGTGTTCGACATCGTCTACAATCCGCTGAAGACAAGGCTGCTCAGGGAGGCGGATGCCGCCGGAGCTAAGACAGTCAACGGCTTGGGTATGCTGGTCCATCAGGCTGCGAGGTCCTTTGAAATATGGACTGGGAAGAAGGCTCCCCTAGATGTCATGTTCAACGCAGCCCTGAAGGCTTTGGGGGAAAAGTGAATGGAAGGATTTGGAGAAGCTGTGGCCTACGGTGCAGCCACCATCGTCAACGCCATAGCTACGGGGAAAGGCGCTGCCTTCAGCCTCAGCCTCCAAACCACCGCCCGGGTTAGGCTGACCGGGGAGGCGGGTGTCATCCGCGGCCGGATAGTTCCGGAAGAGGGGGAAAGCACCCTCTTGGTGGAGAAGGCGGTGCAAAAGGTGCTGAAGCACTTTGGCCTTCAAGGCCGGTTTGGCGCTGAAGTGGAAACCCGGTCCGACATTCCCGTAGCCAGAGGGCTGAAAAGCAGTAGCGCAGCAGCCAATGCCTTGGTGTTGGCCGCCTCCGCAGCCCTCGGAAAAACTCTCGACAACTCCACCGCCCTAAACCTAGCTGTGGACGCGGCTTTTGAGGCGAAGACCACCATAACCGGAGCCTACGACGACGCCTGCGCCTCCTTCTTGGGAGGCATCGTCCTAACCGACAACTTTGTGAGGAAGCTCCTCCGACATGACTCGGTGGAAGACTGCGAAGCCCTCATCCTCCTTCCACCCCAAAAGGTTTACACCCCCAGCGCGGATGTCGACCGAATGAAGCTGATAGCCCCCTTGGTGGAGTTGGCCTTCGAGGAAGCCTTCAAGGGCCACTACTGGAAGGCTCTAACCCTCAACGGCCTCCTCTACTCAGCTGCGCTGGGATACAACCCTCAACCTGCACTGGACGCTTTGAAGGCAGGCGCCATCGCAGCCGGGCTCAGCGGGAAAGGCCCGGCCACCGTCGCTGTAACCCGGCTGGGGGAGGGCGGAAGCGTGGTGGAGGCGTGGAGAAATCATGAGGGGGAAATCTTGAGGGCTAGAACCAACAAGGCTAGGGCCCGTGTGCTGAGGTGACGGACAGCATGGTCGTGGCCACTGTGGGCAGAACCGAGAAACTTTCCGGCCGGGTGAAGGCGCCTCCCTCCAAAAGCTACACCCATCGGGCCCTCATAGCCGCCTCACTGGGGGAGGGCCTATCCCTCATAAAAAACCTCCTCATCTCCGATGACACCTTGGCCACGGTCAGCGCCTGCCGGAGCTTCGGCCCGGTTTTGGAGCAGAGAGAAGACAGTATCACCGTCAAGGGCCTAGCCCGGTGGAAGGCTCCTTCTCAGCCCATCGAATGCGGGGAATCCGCGGCTACGCTGAGGTTCATGATCCCCCTAGCCGCCTTGGCGGAGGGTGTCACCACTCTTACGGGGAGAAAAGGTCTGCTGAGAAGGCCCATAGAGCCTCTGCTCCAAGCCCTCCGGCAGCTGGGCGTGCGGTGTGAAAGCCTAGGCGGCTACCCGCCTGTGAAGGTCTACGGCGGCGGAATAGCCGGGGGGAAGACGTCCATCCCCGGCGATGTGAGCTCCCAGTATGTCAGCGGCCTCCTCTTCGCCAGCCCCTTGGCTGAAGGCGAAGTGGAAATCCGCATCCTAGGAAGCTTGGAGTCACTGCCTTACGTTCAGTTGACGCTTCACGTCTTGGAGAGGCACGGAGTCAAGGTTGGAGTTTCAGAAAACCATCAGCTCTTCACGGTTTCCGGCGGCCAAAGCTACAGGCCTCAAGACCACCAAGTTACAGGGGATTTCTCCTCAGCTGCTTTTCTCCTCGCAGCCGCAGCCATAACAGGCTCGGAGATCAAAGTGGAAAACTTAGACGGAAGCGGGGTCCCTCACCCCGACAGGGAAATATTGACGCTGCTGAAAAAAATGGGCGCCGCGGTAGTTTGCGAAGGCTTGGAGGTAACGGTTTCCGGCGGGGAATTGAAGGCGATGGAGGTGGACGCTAGGCATATCCCGGACTTGGTTCCCGTCTGTGCAGCCCTAGCCTGCTACGCGGAGGGGGAAACCTTCATAAAAAACGCTAGGAGGCTGCGGATTAAAGAGTCTGACAGGCTGAGGACCACGGCCTCCGAGCTAGCCAAGATGGGGGCGAAGATAGTAGAGCAAGAGGACGGACTGAAAGTGGAGGGCCCCTGCAAGCTGAGGGGGGCGGAGCTGGACTCCCACGGAGACCACAGAATAGCCATGGCCTGCGCCGTCGCAGCCTTGGGAGCGGAGGGAGTAACCCGAATCCACGGAGCGGAATGCGTAAGTAAGTCCTACCCGAATTTTTACATGGACCTGGCAAGGTTAGGAGGAAGAGTGAAGCTTGGTTAGCAACTCCATCGGAAGAAACTACGTCGTCACCCTCTTCGGGGAAAGCCACGGCAAAGGCATAGGCGTCGTGGTGGACGGCTGCCCGCCGGGGCTCCCCCTCTCCGAAGAAGACATTCAAACTGAACTGAACAGGAGAAGACCTACCTCCGCCGCGTATTCAACCTCTCGAAGGGAGGAGGATAAGGTGAACATCCTGTCAGGAGTGTTCCAAGGCCGCACCACAGGTGCGCCCCTCTGCCTGTTTGTGTGGAACAAGGAATACCGCTCCGAGGCCTACGAGGAGTTCAGGTGGAAGCCAAGGCCTGGCCACGCTGACTACCCCGCCTTCGTCAAATACCGAGGCTTCCACGACCACCGGGGGGGAGGCATCTTCTCCTCCAGGATGACCGTGGGAATGGTGGCCGCAGGCGCCGTGGCCAAACGGCTCCTCGGAGAAGCGGGCATAGGGGTTTACGCCCACACGGTTGAAATAGCCGGGGTGAAGATCCGAAGCCAGCCCACCGTTGAGGAGATCAGGGAAAAAGCATACTCCAACCCTCTCAGGTGCGTGGAGTCTCAGACAGCTGAAGAAATGGAGAAGAAAATCCTCCAAGCCAAGTCGGAAGGCGACACCGTAGGGGGTGTCGTAGAATGCATAGCCACCGGCGTCCCCCCGGGAGTTGGAGATCCCATCTTTTACTCTCTGGATGCGGACATAGCCAAGTACCTCTTCTTCATCCCAGCTGTGAAGGGGGTGGAATTTGGAGCAGGCTTCCAAGCTGCCCGGCTTCGGGGGTCGGAGAACAACGACCCCTACCGCGTGGTGGGGGGGAAGGTTGTGGCCCTCACCAACAACGCAGGGGGGATCCTAGGCGGCCTTTCCAACGGCATGCCCATTGCGGTGAGAGCCGCCTTCAAACCGCCTTCCTCCATCTTCAAACGCCAAAAAACCGTGGACCTCCGAACCATGGAAGACGCTGAGTTGGAGGTTAAGGGAAGGTACGATTCCTGCGTAGTCCCTAGAGCTGTTCCCATTGTGGAGGCTTTGGTGGCCTGCGTTTTGGCAGACCATCTTCTGCCGCTGGGAATCTTGGGAAAGCCGGCTGAATCCTAGAGGGCCCCGGAGGCGCCTTCAGCCTCGGCAGTGAACGTGGCCTTTCACTCTTCGGAGAAAATTTTCGCAGGTAAAACATTCGATGAAAGGAAGAGTCTCCCCCTTCACAGGGCAGTCCACAGCTTCTTTTTTCATGCGGCTTAAGAGGCTTCCGGATACGGTTCCCTTCAGCTCTCCCAGTTTCTCCTTGGGGACACGTAAAGGTTTTTGGAGAATTTTCACTTCGACTTCATGCATATCGTTCTCTATGGTTCATCAACCTTTATGTGTTACTGAGGAATGCAAGAGCTCAGCGTCTCCTCTTCCCAGTCGGCAGAAAGGATCGGCAGGCTTAGGTCTCATCGGACTTCGATGTTTCCTTCAGGGAAACCCATCATGACAAGTTTTTCCTTGGTTTTCTCTCGATGGTCTCCTTGGAGGAGAATTTGGCTGTTTTTAAAAGTCCCTCCACAGGCGCAATAAGTCTTCAACTCAGCAGCCAGCTTCCCTAGGTCAACGCTTTTTTCATCCAGCCCTTCGATGACGGTGACAGGGCGGTTCCATTTTCTCTTTTCTAAGCGAACTTTTATTCTCTGTTGATCCTTACTTATCTCGTAGCATACACAAAGGTCTTTAGGCAGCCCGCATATTTGACAGATTTCCGCCATACCTTTTCTAACTAATCTTTATACAATACTCAATATATAAATCCACCACTTCAGAAAAGGTTAAACTTCCTTCCGATGTACAAGTCGCCCATCCACCCGCGAGGCGGAAGCTCCTTGCCGTCGAGAAGCTGGATGAAGACCGCTGCCGAGGAAATAGCCCAAGCAGCCCAGCTGGCTGTGGTTTTAGAGGTCTCCGCCTACCCCAAACCAGGCAACATCGACAGGTTCCACGATTTCAGGGACACGAAATATGATCACTTCCTCGCCGGGGGAATAGCCATAGGAGCCTGCACCCGAGAAGCTTCCCTGAAAGGTCTTAGGGCTGGAAATGGTGAAATCAGCCTAAGCCAGCTGGGGATAGGAAGCTGGATAAGGAAAGGCGTCTACCAAACCGCGCAATGGCATCAGGGCGGTAACACCAACCTAGGAACCCTCAGCCTCCTCGTACCATTGGCGGCAGGGGCAGGCATGACATGGGCCTCCACCTCAAAGCTTACAGCCCCTCTTCTTCGTCAGAATGTGAAGAGAGCGCTGAAAGCCACCAGTGTAAAGGATGCCTTGAACTTTTATGATGCTGTGAGGAAGGCCAAACCTGGGGGCTTGAAGAAACCGAAGGTGAAAGGGGCTCCCGATGTTTTAAAAAATTCAGCGGCAGAGGAAATCACCCAAAAAAGGCTAACCCTGTACCAAGTGATGAAAGCCTGCGCTGCATGGGATAGAATAGGCAGCGAGTGGGCCACGGGAATGACTATAACTTTCAAAGTCGGCTACCCTCAACTGGCAGAAGTCTTCCGCCGGGAAGGAGACGTGAACAAAGCTGTGGTTCAATGTTACTTGAAAATTCTAGCCGACTACCCCGACAGCTTGGTGGCTAGGAGAAGAGGCCTGCAAACAGCCCGGCGGATATCTGAAAAGGCCAAGGCGGTTTTGGAAAAGGGAGGAATGCTGACGGAGGCTGGAAAGCAAGCGGTCTTGAAGTTGCACGCTCAACTTCGCAGCCCCGATAACAGCCTAAACCCAGGGACCACCGCCGACCTGACAGCCAGCTCCCTTATGGTCTTTCTGTTATGCGGCTTCAGACCCTGAGTTGAAGCGGTTGCGGAAGCCTTCAAAGGCGGTGTTTTTGAGATAGCATCCCGGGATGGGTCCGGCTTGTAAACGTTTTTATCTCGACAGTTTGCACGTTAAGGTTAGCTACGTGTGTCTTATGGATATGGCTTGAAGATGGTGGATTATGCCGTGTTTTATCGCCTTGGCAGTGTTGATGGGGTTAAAGCTGCCTGAGGACGCTGGGTTTCAGGAATGGTTTGAACGAAAGCTCATGGAAAAATTCAACGTGAAAAGACATGAGAAATTAAAACAACGGCTGGAAGACGCCTACCATGATAGCCCCTACGAGCTGAAGCTGCTGTTTCAAGTACTCCTAGCCGAATACCGTAGGAAAACATGCGAACAAAGACCGGCGGCTGCCCGGAGAAAAAGAGGCTTGGAAATCTCCGGCGTCGTATAATAGAGTTCGATACAGGAAGTTGCATATTCCTTAAAAGCGGCTTGAGAAATAGATAAAAAATAAGGGTGGAAATAGATTAATCACTCTCCAAGGCGTAGCCCGGTGGTGTAGCGGTCAAAGGGATTAGGCCGGCTAGGCATGGCAGGCTCTGGCTTGTCAACATCAAGGGGAGACCTGCTGACGGGAGTTCGAAACGCAGCCGCGGTGGCTGCCCGAAAATCTCCCCCGGGCTACCAACTATTCATCTTAAGACTCCGCTCAAAAGCCGAGGCCATTAACCCTCAGCCTACACTATGGGCGTGTTTTTCATTTTGGTTTGACTGTTTAACCCTGGGATTTCGCATTTTTCACAGGATACGTCGCCGATCTTGGAGTTGTAGAAGAAACACCAGTTCCACTTCTGGTTTCCGAGTTTAATTTCCCCTCTGTACTTGCAGGGTTTTTCCGACTTCATGCCGTGTTTAACCAAAAGGAAAGCGCATGAAATACTATTTAAACCAAGTTCTCCGAACCTTTGCTTAAATGGCTTGGGTGATAAAAGCCGAGCTGTAGGGGTCTAGTGGGCGGTAGTGTCACTTGGGACGAATGTACAACTCTTCGATTTTTTCCAAGCCCTTCTCCCCCGACGGAGGCTGCTCGAAGACTAGGGTCTCAATTCTGTGCATCGCCTTCAAGTCTGCTGCCAGAGGCTGGAGAGGTTGAAGCGTGTAGACTGTTTGAAGTTCGGAGTTTAAAGCCATGTTTTTGGCTTTTTTGAACTTCCACACCGCGGAGTTGAAGGCTGTGAAAGGTTTGAGAAGCTCTCCGAGGCTGCTTTCCCACTCTTTTTGAGGTTGAGGAAACTCCTCCAAATGGATGGAGGTCTCAGAGTAAATCCTCCGCCAAACGGCCTCCGTCACATGGGGGCAGATGGGTGCCGCAAGTTTTAGGACCGTGCTCAGGCAGAGGTGAAGCGTCTTCCAAGCTGATCTTTGGGCGTCATCTTGGAAAAGGTTTTGGAAGTTGTAGGCCCTCGCCTTAACGGCTTCCAAATAATGGTCGGCGAAGATGTTCCAGAAAAAGCTTCGGATGGCTTGAGCTGGGATGAAGAAGTCCATGGCTTCGTAGCCCTTCACACATTCTTCGACAACCTTGTTCAGCTCCGCGAGGATCATGCCGTCTAAAGGCTGAAGCTCCACAGGCCCTTTTTCCACCGGGAAGGAGGAGATGAAACGGGAGATGTTCCAAAGCTTGGTGATGAACCTAGCGGCTCCCTCCAGTCTGCTCCAGTTGAACCGGTAGTCGGAGCCCAGCCGGGCTTCAGAGGCTCCCCAAAGCCTGAAGGCGTCGGCGCCGAGTTTTTCCAAGATGGGCTCAGGCCATATGACGTTCCCCTTGGACTTGTGCATGGCTTCCCCTGCCTCGTCGAGGCCCATGCCTGAGATTCTCACCTGCCGGAAGGCTTTGTCGGAGAGCAACTGGTAGGTTCTGAGGGTGGAGTAGTAAAGCCATGTGCGGACGATGTCGGCTCCCTGAGGTCTCAGAGTGCAGGGATAAGCCTTCTTGAAGAGGTTTTCATCTCTGCGGTAGCCTAGAATGTAAAGTTGAGTGATGCTGGAGTCCATCCAAGTGTCGAAGGTTCTGGTTTCCCCCTCAAAATCGGTGGAGCCGCAGGAGCATTGGGGTGTGGGCGGAGGCTCCTTCCACGGTTGGTAATACCGCCCGGGCGGAGGCAGGTAGGGTTTGCCGCATTTTCGACAGTACCAGAGGGGGAGCTCGGTTCCGTAGAATCTCCGCCGCGAGATAGGCCAGTCGACGTTGAGGGAGTCCACCCAGTTTAGGGGAAGCTGTCTGGCTTCAGGGGGATAGAACTCCATTTCTTGAAACATTCTTCTCACTGCCTCTTGGAAGGGAAGCTGTTTAAGGTAGTACTCGCTCATGGAGATGAACTCCACAGGGTTTTTAGACCTCCAGCACACGGGGGTGCTGTGGCGGATTTTCTCCTTCCTAACCATGAAGCCGGCTTTTTCCAAGTTGTCGATGATCCTTTCTCTGGCCTCCTCCACGGTTAAACCTCGGTAGGGGCCGGCGGCCTCGTTCATTCTTCCCTCCCTGTCTATGGCCAACACAGCCTTGAGGCCTAGTTCCCTGAAAAGCCGGATGTCGGTGTAGTCTCCGTAGGAGCATATCATGGCGAGGCCTGTGCCGAATTCAGGTTTGGCTGAAGGGTCGGCTAGGATGGGGACTTTGCGGCTGAAGATGGGGGTGACAGCTTTTTTTCCCTCCAGGTGCTGATGCCGCTCGTCTTCGGGGTGACGGATGACGGCGGCGCAGGTGCATAGAAGCTCAGGCCGGGTGGTGGCTATTACGGCTCCTCGGCTGTCTCCCTCAACACCGAACCTGATGTAGCAGAGGTAGGCGTCCCGCTCCGCGTATTCCAGCTCAGCGTCGGCTATGGTGGTCCTGCAGACGGGACACCAGTTGGTAGGCCTGTCGTCCGTGTAGACCAAGCCCTTCTTCCAGAGTTCGATGAAGGTTTCCTGCGTAATCCTCCGGTATTCAGGGCTGTCGGTTCGGTAGAGCTGCTTGAAGTTGCAGCTCATTCCCAGCCTTTTAGCCGCGGCGAGAATGGCTTCCTCAACTTGGTCGAGGAATTCTTTGCAGAGGTTGATGAATTCTTCTCGGGGCACTTGGTGAGCGGCTATGCCGTGTTTCTTTTCCACCTCCACCTCCACCGGCAGCCCATTCCGGTCGATGCCGAAGGGGAAGTTCACCTCAAAGCCCCTCATCCGCCGGTAGCGGGCGACCATGTCTATCTGAGCGTAGTGGGTGGCTCCGCCCACATGCCAACGGCCTGAGGCATAGGGAGGCGGTGTGTCTATGGAGTATATCGGCTTTCCAGAATCAGGGTTAAACCTGTAAACGCCTGTCTTCTCCCATTCCTCAAAAATCTCGTTTTCTAAGCTGGGAGACCATCTTTTTTCAGCGATCTTGGGTTTGAACTTCGCTTCTGTTCCCTTTGTCTCCCGCATGGTGTATTCCCCGCGGCTTCTCTCAGTAGCTACCCTTTGACATGGCGGGTGTTCCTATGTGGCGTGACATGATGCTTTTCAGGTTACCGTATTTATCTTTTCCACCCGGTGCCCGGTTATTTCTGTATTTTTCGACATGTTGGACAAACTAAAGAGCCAGCGTTCATGAGGGCCCCGCAGAATTTGCACTTCGCTTTTTCAGCTTCCGCGGTGCTTGGAGTTTTTTGCAGTTCTTGCCATTTTTTCTGCAACGCTATCCATATGACCCTCATGTCTGAGGCTTTTCCTGAAATTTCCATCTGGTATTTTTCTCGGTTTTCTAAGGTTATGGATGCCTCTTTCAAGAGTCTCCCTCGCTCGCTGTAGCGGAGGCTTCCGATGTCTCTGAATCTTTCAGCGAAAAGTCTGTCCTTTTTTCCACCCTGAAAGAGTATGAGCCTTTGATTGGTGATGTAAAAATCAAACTTATCGCCCAGGTACTTAACCTTCGAAAGGCTTTTGTAGGAAACTGCTTCCCCGGGGAACAGAAAGTCTTCGAGAACCATGCAGATACCCTTCATCTGTCCTTTATTTTAAGCTGCCGTTTTCCCGCTCTGCTCCTTGAGGTTTTCTTCAGCCAGCTGGCTATTCTCCGCATGGTCGGATTAGGGGTGACATCGATGACAGGTATCTCCATGCCGTTTTTCCTGATGGAGTCAGTATAGTGGGGCATGAGGGAAAATATGACATTGGAGATGTAGGTCCGCCCCCTAAGATATTCGCCCATGAGTTTTTCGTTCTCAGGCAGAAGAGGAGTAACCGCGAACAGGACTCCCCCCGTCCAGCTCAGCACACCCGTTTGCCCTATGCCCTTGGCAACTAGGATGATGTTTTTCACCAAGTCGTCGACGGTGGGATATTCCACCCTATCCAAGATGACTATCTCTTGGGTAGGTCTGTAGGTGATCCTCACCATTTCCACACCACTTTTAGATACTTCGATGGAAGCCGCTAATTTAGCTTTCCCTCCAACGGCAATGTTAAAATCAGCGCAGGCATCCCGGGTATGGTTGACGGTGGCCTGCTGGCGAAAGGTAGGGGAAATTTAGTCTCCGGGTTTTCGGAGGCGCCGTTGAATGAAATCGTAGGCTAAGGATACGTTGGCAAACCGTTCCACGATCTTTTTCTTGGCCACGCCCACTACTTTTCCGTCTTCCGCTTTCACCACAAGCCTGCTGTAGTTTCCGAATTTTCTCAACGCTTCTTCCAGGGTGTCTGTCCGGTTGCATGAGGCAACGGGATACGACATTATGTCCCCAGCTTGGGTGGTCTTCAAATTTTTCCCAGCGATCATCTGCCTCAAGATATCGTTTTTGGTGACTATTCCGACTATCTCCCTTTGGCTGTCTTCTACCAGCACGGAGCCTACGTTGTGCTTCAGCATGAGGTTGGCTACTTCGAAGAGGGTTTCGCTTGGTTTGCATGTTACCAGCGTGTGACGGGCAACTTCGTCCACGGTCAGAGGCATGATAACCATCTTATAAATATATACAATAATAGTTATATAAATTTTTTAAAACTAAACCCCCTTGCAACCTTATTAGAAAAAGCTGGTTAGGTCTCTCTTTTCCTTCTCCCTCTCCACCTTCAGCCTCATTCCGTCGTAGGCGGAAACGGTGGGGATCCCCGTGGTCTTTTCCACGTATTCAGCCTCCAACTCAGGCATGTTCTCCGTCAGCATCCTCATGCCAAAATGGGTGAGGACAGCCTGTTTCGGATGGGCTTCTTCCAACACTTTAACAGCGTCGTCCACGGACATGTGCCACTTCAGAGGGCTGCCTCGAGGTCTCATGGTGCAAAGGATGAGGAGGTCTACACCTTGGTATTCGGCTCCCATGCCCTCAAAATATTCAGCGTCGGAGGTGTAGCCTAGGCTTTCTCCACCTGGTAGGAAAACTTTGAACCCCACGGTGTCTGGGTCGTAGTGCACAGCCTTCACAGCCTGCACTTTAACCCCCTCGAACTCGAAACGCCCTCCTGAGCTCAGCTCCGCTATCTCCCGCGGGAGGCCTTGGTGGTAGCGGGAGACCGCTGGGTCGCAGACCTCGTTGCCTCGGAGGACGCTTTTCGCGCAGACTAGGTAGCCTTGTTTCTTTATGGCGCCTCCAGTCATGGCCTCCACCATAACCTCTCCGTCGTTGCAGTGGTCGGGGTGAGCGTGGGTGATGAGGACGGCTCTGACCTTCCTCGGGTCTAATCCCGCTTGGATGGAGTAGACTAGAGCCCCGGGACCGGGGTCGATGTGCAGGTTCACCCGGCCTGAAAGAATCCTAAGCCCAGCGGTTTTCCTTTTCTGGGTGATGGTGGCGAAGCGGCCTCCTCCCGTCCCTAGGAAGAAAACCTCCAATCCACTCGGCCTCTCAGCCTTTCAGCCTCAAAAGTTCAGCCTCAACCCTGCCTCCCAGCTGGATTTCAGCGTAAAACCCTTGAGCCGCCGGGCCTGGGTTGCAGATGAGGGTTTCCCCCAGCCTGTCCAAGCCTCGGGCTTCGTGAACGTGGCCGCAGAGGGCGATGGAGGGGCGGTGCTCTTGGATGAAGCTTCTCACTTCAGGGCTTCCGATGTGTCGGCCGCCCCAGATGGTGTCCACCTCTGTTCCATAGGGAGGAGCATGGGTGACCAGTACGTCGAGTTTCCTGCCTTCCAGCTTTCCAAAGCCTCTCTTCAGGTTTTCTCCGATGGCGTATTCGAAGCCGGCTCCTAGGAAGGTAAACCCTCCAACAGTGGCTGGTTCCCCGTGGAGGTTGACTCCCACCCCTTGGAGAGCTTCAAGGATGGTGGGCGGGTCCATGTTTCCGGCGACGTAGAGGACAGGGATCCCGGATTTTGTGAGGGTTTCAACGATCTTCCGCCCTAGGTCCGTCGGCCCCAGATGGGTTATGTCTCCGCATAGGACGAGGCAGTGGAAATCGGCTGAAGCTAGTTTGCTGAATTGGGCGGCTCTCTCAAGCCGGCCGTGGAGGTCGGAGATGGCTAGGGTCCTCAAAGGTTTCAACCCTTAAAGTTTGATCATTGGAAATCTATAAAACCTATACGGAGAATAGTTTCATCGGTCTCACTGGCTTAAATAAAGGTTGCACTCTTTTATTTCTGAAGGGCTGGTTCCGATTCTTCAAAGTTTTGGCGAAAATTCATGGCTCGAGGCTTAGAAGACTGTCTGAAGAAGATGAAGAAATACCTAGACGAGGGAGCCCCCAAACATTATCCCGTCGAGGAAGAGGATGAAATCTTCGAAGAAGTTCATCCGGACCGCTATCACCCGTTGAAGCCTCTTCAACCCAAGGGAAGATATCTCTCCGTCGACGCTTCATCCTACGCCCTCCTCCGCGCCAACAACTGGAGAATAGGGGTCAGCCGCTGCGCCTACGTGGTCGTGCAAACTGAGGGAGGCCGGTTGAACGTGGAGGAGGAAGGAAGCGAAGACCACCTCTTCGCCGTCGTAGGCTCCCCAAAGAGCAGGGCTTTTGAAATATGGGCTCAGCTTCGGAGGTTTGAAAGCGATCTGGTGCTGAAGCTGGAGCCCCGCTTCGACAGGAGAGACGTGTACCTCATGGACGGAGCCGCCTACTTTGGGGGTGAGCAGAATTTTTCCATCAACCTCTACCATGCCTCCAAAAGAAGGGGGATAACCCTCCTCATGATGCCTAAGACCTCCCCCAAACTTCGGGACTCCCGGGGAAGGGACCTCCTAGCCTCCGTGGGCCGAGGGGGTCTGAAGCTTCAAAGCCGAGGGCAGCTGGCTGAGAGCTGGGTTTACTATCCCCTAGGTAAAAGGGAAAGCCAAAGCCGGCATCTCTATGCTGACATTTCCTGCGTGAAGCTGTCCCCTTCCAGCCCACGGGTTTTCCGCTGCGACATCGTCGACTACCTACTGGAAGGACGGGATTCCTCCCAGGCGGTGGAAATCGTTTCCCAGCTGGCTTACTTGGCTAGGGACGCCCGTTGCGACGGCTACCCGGCGCCGCTTTTCCTCGCGCATCAGCAGACCAAGATCCCTGAAGCCAAGCTTCTCGAATATGAGGAGATGCTCTACACGGGTTTGGAGGAAGAAGGGCTGCTGGAAGACCTTCTCACGGAGGTGGAAGCAGCCAGTTTCAGAAGGCATCTGCTGGGCTTGAGGCATGATTACGAGCTTGTGGAAAGAATGGAGGGCTGGTAAGGTGGAGCTGGGCAGGGTGAGGGAAGCCCAAGGAGACCGGGTGATTTTCATCGTCACTGCAGACACAACCATCAGCTTCGGCCAGATTGTAAAAATAACACCCTCAAGAGAGGAGGGGGCCTCCCGGGTTTTCTACGCTCGGGTAACCGACGCTGGAAGCCGGTCGACGCTGGGGGAGCTGGATGAGCTGCGGGACCTGAAAGGCTCCATGAGAACCGTGGGGCCCTACTCCCAGTTCCGCTTCGTGGAAGCCGTCCTCTTCCTCGAAAGGGACAGCCTAGGGCGGATTAGGTCTCCTACGTTGAATCCTGACTACGGCTGGGCTGCGGAGTCCCTAGGCTGGGAAGACTACAAGGCCTTGGAGCTCACCGGAGAGCTGAAGTTAGGCTACCTCCGGGAGGGCTCCGCTGTAGGCAGGAGGACGGTGGGTATCGGTGTGGAGTGCATACCCCGGATGATGGCAGTGGTGGGGCAGATAGGTTCGGGGAAGACCAACGCGGAGTTGGTGTTGAACGCAGCCCTTATGGAGACGGAGGGGAAAGCGGTGGGGCTCATTTTCGATTTCGCAGGAGAACTCCTCACCGGGAAAGGTATCGGCAAAGGGTTGGCCGACAGCCCCTTGGCCTCCGAAAGGTTGGAGTATTACGGCTTGGAAAGACCTCGGGTTCCCGTGGCCCACGGCCTCATTCGGATAGGCCTGAGGAGAATAGAGCCTCAGGACCTTTGGAAGCTTTACCCAGACCTTTCGCCTCCCCAAGCTCATTACGCCAAGAAGCTTTCCAGCAGACTGGGCCGGGGTAAGTGGATCACCGAGGCTGTAGCCCTCTACGAGAAGGAGGATGTCTACGGAGTGCTCAAGGTGGCGGACGGCCAGAAGGCTGTGGCCACCGCCCTGCTTAGAAAACTCTCCTACCTCAACGGCACGGTCTTCGCGGATCTAGACCATGACTTCTCCCACTCCGTTGTCAAGGCCTTGGCCGGAGGCAAAAGCGTGTTGGTCGATGTTTCAGGGATGAGGGAGGAAGCTCAGAGGCAGGTGGTAGGCTGGGTAGCCGACAGGGCTGTGGAGTATTACAAGGCTCGGTGGCGCTCTGACTATGAGGCTTGGCGGAGGCTTCCCTACCTCCTCATCACCTTGGAGGAGGCTCACAAGTTTCTGGAGGAAAGACACACCCTCTTCTCAGATATAGCCCTCACATGCCGCAAGTATAAGGTGGGCTTGAACGCGGTGACCCCTAGGCCCTGCCGCATAAACCGCGATGTCTTCGCTGAGCTTTGGACCAAGCTAATCCTGAAGACCAGCCTCAAAGAGGACCGCGTCTACCTGGCTGAGAACACGCCTTACCTGGAATATTCCGATGTGGAGTTGAAGATGCTGGATGTGGGGGAAGCCCTCCTGGTTTCTCAGCCTGAAATTCACTTCGCTGTGCCGGTGAAGATCTTCGACTACAAAGAATATCTTGAACAATCCTTATCCAAGCAAGCCTATGCTCAGAGGGAAGCGCTCGCAGCAAGAAACGCGCCTGTGAAGAAGTCTGAAGTGGAAGAAAACGTCCTCTAAACCTCTGAGGCTAAATTCGCTCGGCGGAACCTAGTTTAGGGATACGCTGCCAAAGAAGAATTCCACCGTTCCCTGAAAACCAGCCTTCTGGTAAGAGTCCCCTTCTGAAACAGCGAGTATAATAATTTTGCCATATATGGCCATACATGTTACAGATTTTTCGCCGCGGGTTTTTCATGATGGGGAAGGGCAAACTGTCGAATCATGCTGGACAGAAATCTGGTGAAAGCCGCCGACTGTATTCGCAGCTTCTTCCCCATTCTAAGTGAAGCTGGCGGGGCTGGGAACGGAAACCTTAATTAAGATCAATTCAACATAGGTGAAGCTGGAAAAATTTAGCGAAGGCGTCAAAGGACTGGGTAGGCGGTTATGGCGGGTAACGGTCAGGGAGCCTGTATCCTAGGCTGGGGAGGATACATCCCCCTAAGAAGATTCGACGTGGAAGAACTGGTGCGGAGAAGAGAGAAGAAAGATAGAATCTCCTACTACCGGTATGGTCTATGGGTTGAGGAAAAAGCTGTCCCCGGAATCGATGAGGACACCATCACCCTCGGCTGGGAAGCCGCTTACAACGCAGTGAAGAGAAGCGGAATCGACTGCAAAAAAATCGAGGCCGCCTTCTTCGGAAAAGAATCCGGACCCTACGCTGTAGGCTCCTCCGGGCTTCATGTAGCCGCCTTCTTCGAGTCCTGCCAGCATCTTGAACATGTAGCCGACCTTGAGTTGGCTTGCAACTCAGGCATGGAGGCTTTGAGCATCTGCCAGAAATACGTGGAAAGCGGGGACATATCCTACGGCCTAGCTATCGGGGCGGACATCTCCGGCGGGGCGGAAGGCGATCCGCTGGAGATACTGGTAGGCTGCGGCAGCGGCTCCTTCCTCATCGGCAGAAAGGATGAGACGAAAGACCCTGCGGCTGAGATCGTGGACGTGGTAGGGAACGCGGGGTTGGAGCAGGATTTCTGGAGGCGGGAAGGTCAGCCGAACCCTACCCACTTCGGCGAGACGACGAAGAGGGCGTACATGCATCGGGTACTCAACTCGGCCTATAAGATGCTGAAGAAGCATGACTTGACATTGAACCATTTCAGGTGGATCACCTCCCACTCTCCCTACGCGAAGCTTGTGGAGCAGACCTTCAGGCCTCTCTCGGTCATTCAGACGTTTCTCCACCCCGAGGAGTGCACGGAGAAGCTTCAGAGGGAGATGAAGGAAAACCCCGACGTCGTGGTCAAGAGGGCTGAGGAATTCAGCTACCTGAACAAGTATTTCAAAAAATTTGTCATGAGATCCTTAGAAATCCTGACCCTCAGCGAAGCGGAGAGGAAGGAGAAGATCCACCCCACCCTCCTTTCCAGGTGGGTGGGAAACTCCTACGCTGGGAACACGCCCCTGAACCTTGTGAACATCCTCGACATGGCCGCTCCCGGACAGGACATCTTGGCTATTTCCTACGGCTCTTGGGCAGCCAGCTTGGCCACATGGGTTAGAACGCTGCCGGGAATCGAGAAGAAAAAAACCTTAGCACCCAGCATCAGGGATTTCTTGGAGAGAAAGAAGAAGTTGGGCTGGAAGGACTACTACTGGCTTAAGATACGCCGCATAAGAGAATACCTGCGAATGGGACGGCCGCCTAAACGAGTCGTAGGCGAGATAAAGCCTATCAAAAGTAAGAAAATAAAGATCCAGCTCTGCCACGGGTGCAAGCGCGTCTACTTCCCAGCTAAAGACTTCTGCGTCGACTCCAAGTGCCCCGGCTTTAACAACCCTTCGGTGTTGGAGGCCAAACTCTACCCCTCCCGGGCGGTTCTGGTGTCCTTCAAGAAAGGATGCCGCATCAAGTCGTACAACGTCTACAAGGAGAACATGGCCATCATCACGGACACCTACCCGCCTTATTTGACTGAAGGAGTTGAACTGGAAGCCATCGTCAGGAAGATCGACGAGGAAGGCGACGAAGGCCAAGTGCGCTACGGCATCGTCTACCGGGTGCCTTTGAAGACACCGGTCACTTCCAATTCAGCCTGAACTGTCGCCTAAGCTGGAAAAGGGCTTCTCTTTTCCTAAGACTTGTCTAATCGGTCTTTGGAGGGTCAGCTTGACCGGTTCTCCTAGGGACGCAATGTTAATGAATCAGCTTCCTAAGGTTTTGTCATGAAGCGCGTTGCGGTATTGGCGGCCGTGATGGTAGCCCTAGCCGCCGCGGGAGGCGCCTTCTACCTTCTCCAATTTTTTCAGCCCTCCTCCCCGTCGGAAGGAAGCATAAACTGGAGGCACGATTTCCATGAGGCCTTGAATTTGGCTCAGGTGGAAGGAAAACTTTTAATGATGGAGTTTTACGCAGATTGGTGTGGGTGGTGTAGGAAGTTGGATATGGAAACCTACACCGATCCACGGCTGGCTGCTTTTCTCAACGAAGAATTTATTCCCCTCAAAATAGATGTGGAGAACCGGGAAAACCTAGTCCTGGCCGACAGATATCGGGTGTGGGAACTTCCCACTATCGTCTTCCTCACCCCTGCCGGCGAGGAGGTGGGGAGAATAGTGGGGTATAGGCCGCCGGATGCATTCCGCCGGGAAGCTCTAGCCATCTTGGAGCAGTGGGAACGTTGACTTCGGAGAAAGGATAAGGCAGCCCTTACCGGTTACTCGAATTCAATAGTCGCAGGAGGTTTGCCGGTTAAGTCGTAGAGAACTCGGGTGACCGAAGGAAGACTCGCTGTTATTCTTCTGGTTATCTTTTCCAAGACAGGCCATGGGAGTTGGGTGGGTTGGGCGGTCATGGCATCGGTGGAGTCAACCGACCGGATGACTAGGATTTCCCCGTAGATTCTCTTCTTGTCCTCCGACAGCCCTGTGGCCTTATCCTCCATCAGCACGGCGAAGGCTTGAAAGCAGAGGAGGCCTGCTGTTTCCTCCTCCACGATCCTAGTAGCTTTCCTGACGGTTTCAACCCTTTCGGGAGTAACTTCCCCTAAGACCCGGACGCAGAGCCCTGGGCCGGGGAACGGCCGCCTTTCCGTGATCTCGGCAGGAAGACCCAAGGCTTTAGCCACCTCTCTCACTTGGGGCTTGTACAGTTCTTTGAGGGGTTCCACAACTTTGAAGCCGTATTTCTCCGCTGGGTTTATTCCCACCTGTTCTAGGACGTTGTGCTGGGTTTTGACGCCTCGGGAGGTTTCCACCACATCCGCGGCGATGGTTCCCTGCAAAAGCCACTTGGCGCCCTTTCCCCGGGAGATCTTCGCCAGACTCTGGTAGAAGGCTTCCCTGAAGGCTTTCCGCTTCTCCTCAGGGTCGGTTAAGCCCTTCAAAGCCTTGAAAAAATCCTCGGCCATGGAGTAAGTCTGGACCTTCAAACCCAAGGAGGCGAAGGTGGCGGATATCCTTTCCCCTTCCCCCTCCCTCATCAGGCCGTCGTCGATGAAGACGGCTTCCAGCTTTTCGCCCAAGGCTTTGAAGCCCAAGACCGCCGTGGTGGAGCTGTCAACTCCCCCGGAGAGGGCTACGAGAGCCTTCTCGTTCCCCACTGCCTTCTTGATTTCTTCCATCTTTTGGGAGATGAAATTCTGAGGGTTGAACATAGGCCTTCCTCCTTAATATGATAAGTATTATTTTATAGTGATTTATAGTAAAGTATATGTCAGGTACTAGTATCTAATTCTTTCCATCCCC
The DNA here is from genome assembly GCF_002009985.1 of Candidatus Hecatella orcuttiae. Lineage (NCBI taxonomy): Archaea > Thermoproteati > Candidatus Bathyarchaeota > Bathyarchaeia (SeqCode) > Candidatus Hecatellales > Candidatus Hecatellaceae > Candidatus Hecatella > Candidatus Hecatella orcuttiae. The sequence continues at coordinate 958,313 of NZ_MTLX02000005.1, read as the reverse complement.
GCCCTATGAGGGGGGATTATCACAGAATTTCCCACTCTTTTCCCACACCGAGTTTTAAGGCTTTCTCATAGACGACCTTAGCCACCGCAGCATCTTGGAAGGCCAAACCTACGGACTTGAAGAGGGTAACTTCCCTGTCTGAGCTCCTGCCCTCTTTCAGCCCTGCGACGACCTCTCCCAGCTCGGCGTGGATGTCCGTCTGCCGGATTAGGCCTTGAGCTAGGGGGATGAGCAGATCCCCCGCCTCTCTGAGGCAGGCTTCTTTGGAGTCCACCACTATCTTGGCTTTAACCACCGTCTCCCCGTCCAACTCCCTGGTCTCAGGTGTGTGGGCGCCAAAGGCGTTGAGGTGAGCGCCTTCCTCCACCCAGTCTCCCCTCAGCACAGGAACCTTGGAGGTGGTGGCTAGGACTACGATGTCCGAGTTCACCGCCGCTTCCTCAGCTGTGTCCACAGCCTTGACTTCTACTCCAAAGCTTTCAGCCGCCTGCTGGGCGAACCTTCGCCTATGCTGGGGGTTCGGACTGTAGACTTTCACTTTTTTCAGGTTTCTGACCAGCCTCACCGATTCCAGCTGCCTCCAAGCCTGCTCCCCTGCGCCTAGGAGGCCCAAGACCCCGGCGTCCCTTCGGGCTAGATATTTGACCGCTACCCCTCCAGCTGCTCCCGTCCTCAGGGAGGTTAGAAAACCGGCTTCCATGACGGCCAAAGGCAGCCCGGTGGAGGGGTCGCTGTAGATGAGGAGGGCGTTGACGGTGGGATAGCCCGATTTAGGATTCTCAGGGAAGGAGGTTACCAGTTTGACGGTGAGAGCCTGAAGGTTTTCCATGTAAGCCGGCATGATGCCCGTCCAGCCTTTCCCTTGAGCTAGAGGGAAAGCCGCTCGGCTGGGCATGAGGACTTGCCCCAGAGCATGGGCTCGGAAGGCTTCCTCCACGGCGCCTAGGGCTTCGGAAGCCGTCAGCAGGGATTCCACTTCAGGCTTGGAGAGAAGCAGGACCAAGTTCAGGTTTCCCTCCCCATGCGTTGAGGGTGAAGGTTTTTCAGCTTCCTCTCTTCTTTAGATTACAGGTTTCCTTTATGGTGTTGAGGATTAAAAAGCGTTTTTTGGAGGAGATAGCCCGCCACTCTCAGGAGGTCTTCCCCGCCGAGGCCTGCGGAATCCTAGTGGGAAGGCTCCTTGAGGGAAACGTGCGGGTGGTGGAGAAGGTCCGCCGGGTGAAGAACATCGAGCCTTCTCCCTCCACCTACCTCCTAGACCCGGAGGAGCAGCATCGGGTTTTCGCGGAAGCGGAGGAGGAGGGCTTGGAGGTTTTAGGCTTCTACCACAGCCACCCCTACTGGCCGGCTAGGGTTTCCGAGGTTGACCGAAGCCGAGCTACCTACCCGGGGATGTCCTACGCCATCTACTCCCTGCCGGAGAAGCTTCTCAGGTCCTTCATTTTTCAGGAGGGAGAGTTCACCCCCGAACCGGTGGAGGTGGAGGCCTAGGCCAAAACAGATTTAAAGGATGCTCCTCCATAAGAGGGTTCGACATCTACAGCCTAACCCGAGAGGTTGGAGAAACTTGCCCCAGACCCTCGGTTCAACCTCCCCCGTCATCCAGCTGAAAGGCAGCGAATTCGACCGGGTGGTGAGGGAAAACCGCGGAGTGGTGGTGGAGTTCTACGCCGACTGGAGTTTCTCCTGCAAGGCAGCGGAAGGCCTCTTCCAGCAGTCTTCCCTGCACCACGGGGGAAAGCTCCTCTTCGCCCGGGTGAACGTGGAGGAGAACCGGGAGCTCGCTGAAAAGCTTCAAATCCAAACCCTGCCCACCTACATCCTATACCTCCAAGGCCGGCCGGTGGACCGGTGGGTGGGGCTCCCCTACGGGTGCTCTTGGGGAAGGTTCCTCCAAGCAGCCGCCGTCCAGCAAGTGGAAGAAAACCAAGAAGCGCCGCCGTAGCTCAGCGTGGTGGAGCAGCGGACCTCAAGGCCCCTCAGGGCTGAAAAAGGGCTGAAGCTGTTAACTGCTGACAGGAACCCGCTGGTCGACGGTTCGAGTCCGTCCGGCGGCGCCACACGAATTTGTTCAACTCCTTTTCGGAAGTTACGGATTATACCTCTGGGCAAGTCCATATTGACCAAAAACTCCGAGAGGAAGAAAGTTGTAACTTCCGTAACTCGCGTAACGTTGGGGAAGCTAAAGGCATACATGAAGGCGGGGCGGAGCGTCAGCTATCAACGAGTCATGGAAGACCTTAAAAGAACTGCCAGAAAACGAGGAAAAGTCTTTTTAAGCTGGGATACTCGTTCCGCTAGAGGTCTTCTCGTCGGTCACACAAATTGGATGTAGAACACAACCTAAACACAGGCGTAGGGCTAGCTGAAGGGGGAACTTTTAAACCGATTTCCAAGATAGATAAAGGGGGGAACTCTCCTATGAGAGAAAAGGTTGACGTGATCATCTCAAACGGAGCAGTCATTACAATGGACGAAAAAAGGCGCATTTTTAACGGGGGATCCGTCGTCATTGATGGCGATAGAATTCTTGATGTTGATAAAGCTCATAGGATCGAAGGACGGTACAAAGCTGAAGAAACCATCGACGCTGAAGGATGCGCTGTGATGCCGGGATTGATCAACTGCCACATTCATCTGCCCCAGATGTTGATGAGAGGCGTTCAAGACGATGCAGAGGTGATGGACGAATTGATGAAGTACATCTGGCCTATCCAAGGGTGCTACGATGAGGAAGATGGTAAGATCAGCAGTCTTCTCGCCTTCCTCGAAATGCTCAAGTCCGGTACAACTTCCTTCATCAGCACAGGCCTCCACCCAAGGTATGGCATCGATGGCATCCTCCGAGAGCTGGAGAAATCCGGGTTAAGGGGTGCAGTGTCAAAATACATAATGGAAAAGCGTGCCTACGCAGACGAAGAGATGGCCATTCATGAGGGGCTTCATGAAGTCAAAGAAAGTTCCATGAGGGAGGCATTAAGACTTATTAAAGAGTGGAACGGAAAGGCAGACGGCAAGATTCGCATATGGCTCTCTCCCCGTTCCGTGGGAGCATGCTCGGTTGAAACCTTACGGGAGATTTCAGAGATTGCCAAGAAATACCAAGTGGGAATAACTATGCATTGGGCCGAGGCGGAGAACAACCTACAATACACTCGTAAGGTTTTCAATATGGGTATGGCAAAATTTGCAGAGTTTGTAGGACTTCTCGCCCCGAATGTGACCATGGCTCATGGTATCTGGTTTGAACACGAAGAGATATATTTGCTTGCGAGGTCTGGGGTCAATATTTGCCACTGCCCTATCACCAATTCAAAGCTTGCAATGGGTGTGGCGAAAATACCGGAGATGTTAAGGGCTGGAGTAAACGTATGCCTAGGTACCGACGGCGCTCCGGTTAACAATACCTGCGACCTTTTTCAGGAAATGAAATTCGCAGTGCTTCTTCATCGAATTAACTCGCTCAACCCTGTCTATCCTAGGGCTGAGGAGGCGTTGGAGATGGCGACGATAAACGGTGCTAGGGCACTGGGGTTGGAGAAGGAGGTAGGTTCCCTTGAGGCTGGGAAAAAAGCAGACGTAATCGTGGTGAACTTAAAAAATCACCATGCCATGCCAGTCCACGACCCTGCGTCAGCCGTGGTTTGGGCTACCAGTGGAAACGATGTTAAAACAGTCCTCATTGACGGTAAGCTCGTCGTTGAAAATCGAAAGGTGCTGACGCTGGAAGAGGAAGAAATCCTCGCAAAAGCTCAAGGAAAGGCTGAAAAAATCTTGCAAAAGGCTAAGGTAGAAGTAAAAAGAAAGTGGCCGCTTATCTGATACGATTTTTTTATCAAGATGGCGGTTAATAACTTGTCAAACTTTTTAAAATTATGGCGTGAACGAGGTATGCCCGTAGGATTCTCCACCCTGCTCAAAACTTTAACATTTAGCCGCTTATACGTATTCGACTTCAGCTTCAGAAGTACCGAAGATTAAAGAAGCGCTGTTTCAAAACGAAGCTCGAAAGCTTTATATCGTATGAGGGGAGAAAAAAGGGTCGGAAGGTGTAAAAAATGGCCAATCAACCCCGTAGGAAAGCCCTGAAATATGGCATTGCTGCGGTTGTGGCTGTGGTGGTGGCCGGTGTGGGCGGCTACGCCGCCTGGCAAGCCACAAGGCCCGCGCCGACGCCAACCCCTGCGCCCACCCCTACACCCACCCCTACCCCAACTCCTACGCCTACACCTACCCCAACTCCTACGCCTACTCCAACTCCCACACCCACTCCTACACCACCACCAAAGGTACTGAAAGTGGCAGCGGTATTCGACACTTTTGTGAAAGAGAATCAATGGAATGAAACCGCATATAGCGGCCTGTTGGAGGCTAAAGAAATCTATAAGGACAGGATCGAAATCGCCTTTGTGGAAAAGATTTCGTTAGCGGATTATGAGAAGGAGGCTCGGAGTTTCGCCGCTGCCGGTTATGACCTTATATTTGTGCATGCTACGCCAGCTGGAGAAGCGGCTAAGGCGGTGGCCAGAGACTATCCGCAAACTTGGATTGTGTGGACTGACGGATGGCCGCCGATCGAAAAGAACATGGTCGTCATAACGCCTCTGGCGCATGAAGCATCCTATCTTGCCGGGATCTTGGCTGGCAGGATGACGGAGACGAATAAGATAGGCGTCGTCGGCGGTATGAACGTTCCCAGCACCTACCGGTCTTATTACGCATTTGAAAGAGGGGTGAAAGCTGTCAATCCCGATGCGGAAGTTAAAGTGACTTGGGTTGGAACATTTATCGACATTGGTGCTGGATATGATGCTGCAAAAGCCCATATTGCTTGGGGTGCCGACATCATATGCGGTAACGGCGACTCGCAGAATGTGGGAGCGCGCACTGCTTCTTTGGCTGCAGGTGTCTATTACATAGGCGGCGTCGGGAATGAGCATCCCTATGCGCCGTCGATAACCTTAGCCAGCGTTGGTTGGGGAATAGAAAAAGCCTACGTCGACATCATCGGCAAGGCCTTAGAAGGAGAGCTGGAGCCTGAAAAGTTTTACGAATATGGGCTGAAAGAAGGCGCCGACTTGATATGGGGCCGCAGAGAAGTCATACCCGAAGAGGTCCAAGCCGAGGTGGAGAGCATCCGGCAGCAAATTCTGGATGGCACGCTAGAAGTTCCTAGGAAAGATTTTCCATAAAACCTTCCTTTTATTTTTTCAGCGTCCTGTCAACTTGGTCTATTGCTTTGTTTGCCTACGGATTACGTCTCCTCCCGTTTGTATGGGATGCAGAAGGCGGCTGGTGTTTCTTCCTTTCCAACGATTCCGACGAGCAGAATTATGGTGAGGATGTAGGGTAACATTAAGATGAATTGGTAGGGTATCCAGAAGGCGGCGATTTGGAGATAGTATCTTAAAGAGAAGCCTGTGGCGATGATCCATGCACCCAAAAGCGCCCTATACGGGCTTCTTTTACCGAAGAAGACCACAACCAAAGCTATCCATCCCATCCCGGCGGTTACCTCCTCTATCCAAACATGGTACCGAGCTACTGTGAGATAGCTGCCCGCCAACCCGGCCATGGCTCCTCCTAGGAGAAGGCAGAGAAAGCGAATACGGTGAACGTGAATTCCCAACGTATCAGCGGCTTTGGGATTCTCGCCTACCGCCCTCACCTTCAAGCCAAAGGTTGTGCGGAATAGGAGAATGTGGAACAGAGGCACCGAAATCAAAACAAGGTATACTAAAATGTTATGCTGAAACAGGATAGGCCCTAAAATTGGAAGCTGAGAAAGAAGGGGAATGTTGATAGGCTCCAAACCTTTTATTGTCACAGTTCCAGGAGCTATTCCTAAAATCGTCCTAGCCAAGAAAGTGGAGAGGCCTATGCTGAAAATCCAAATTGCAAGCCCAGCGAGAATTTGGTCTACACCTAATTTCACGCTGAGGTAAGCCATCAATGCTCCTATGGACATGCCAACAACCAGCCCGATGAGGAATCCGAAAAGAAAGTTGCCGCTGAAGTACGCTCCAGCGAAGCCGGAGAAGGCGCCTACCAGCATCATCCCTTCGATTCCCAGGTTCAGCACACCCGACCTCTCAACGAAAATTTCCCCCAGTGCTGCTATTAGGAGAGGTGTGGACATTTCAATGATGGCCGCTGATATTTCCACTACAGGGAGCGCCAATTTTTCAACTCCTTGCGAATCGCGCAAAAACATGTTCATAAAATAGTAGCAAAAGCACTATCAACCCTTGCAATACAAAGACAAGAGGAGCCGGCACTCCGCCTACTCGCTGCATGGCATCGCCTCCGACGAGTAAGCCTCCAAAGAGGATGGAAGCGACTACTATCCCGAAAGGCCTCAGCTTCCCCAGCATTGCCACTAAAATACCCAAGAAACCGTACCACGGTGAGAATCCGCTCATCAGGCGATGTTGCACCCCGGCTATTTCTCCCATTCCGGCCAGTCCAGCCAGTCCACCGCTGATCACCATGACGATTATGATCGTTTTGGAGACTTCGATGCCCGCGTAACGCGAAGCCTCCGGATTAGCGCCGATGGCTTGGATTTTATAGCCTAAAACGGTCTTTCGGAAGAGTAAAGAAATGAAAACAGCGCACACAAACGCTAATAAAATGCCCAGATGGAGTCGTGTGCCGGATACCAAGGTGGGAAGCCAAGCTGAGGTGGTGAGAGGCGGGCTGTATGTTATTCCAGAAGGATCTCTCCACGGCCCTTCAACCAAGTAGCTCACGAAGTAGATTGCGATGAAATTTAACATGAGGGTAAGAATTATCTCGTTTACTTTGAATTTAGCCTTCAAAGCCCCCGCGATGACAGCCCACATTGCTCCCGCAGCAAAGCTCAACAATATGAGTAGGGGGATCAGCAAAGCTGCTGGCACTTCTACCAACGTGAGTCCTGCCCACGTGGTAACCACCGCTCCCATGTAAAGCTGGCCTTCAGCTCCTATGTTCCACACCCGGCATCTAAAGGCCACTGCTGCCGCTAGACCTGTGAAAAGCAGAGGAGAGGCTTTCACGAAAGTCTCCGTTAGGGAATGGAGACTGCCGAAAGCTCCTTGAAAAAGTGCAGCATAGGCGAAAATAGGGTTTATTCCTAAAGCCAAGATTGTAAGGGCGCCTATGGCTAGGGCCAATAAAATTGCCATGGGCGGTAGTAGGATGCTTCTGGACGGCATCTTCGACGAGAATCCTTTCAAGCTGGCTCCTCCAAAGATTGTGCCCGCTTTGAACCGGCCATCATCATCCCCACCTCTTTCATATCCGCTTTCTCCGCGGGGAGGATTCCCATGATTTCGCCCTCGTAGAGGACGGCGATGCGGTCGCTCATGGACATGACCTCGTCCAGGTCCTCGGAGATGAGGAGGATGGCCACGCCCCTGTCCCGCTGCTCCAAAAGCTTCCTACGGATGAACTCGGTGGCCCCCACGTCCAACCCCCGAGTCGGCTGGTTGGCCACCAAAACCTTGGGCTCCCTGGAAAGCTCCCGAGCCAAAATAAGCCTTTGCAAGTTCCCACCAGAGAGGTGTCTTGCCAGCGTATCCTTACCAGCGGCTACAATGTTATATTCCAGAAGTAGCTTCTCCGCGTACTTATCAACTTCGTCTTGATCGATGAACCATCGCTTTTTAAACGGAAGGATCCAGCGGTAGGCGAAGGGGGGATCAGAGTGAGTTTCTAAAATGATGTTCTCGGCTATGGAGAAGTCTAGGATGAGGCCCATTCCCATTCTGTCTTCGGGGATGTGGCCTAGGCCCTGCTTGATTATCTCCCTTGGGGGGAGGTTGGTGACGTCCCTTCCGTCGATGAGCACCCTCCCCGCCACAGCCCGGCGCAGACCCGCGATGACCTCCGCCAGCTCCCGCTGCCCATTCCCAGCCACCCCAGCCACGCCGAGGATCTCTCCCTCCCTGATGGAGAAGGAAACACCTTTGAGGGCAGAAACTCCAAAGTCGCTTTGGGCCCATAGTCCTCTGACCTCAAGGACCACTTTCCCTTTCTTTACCTCACTTTTTGGTAGCTTAAACAAGACCTCTCTTCCAACCATTTCTCTAGCTAGGCTTTTCTCATCCGTGAGTTTTGTCTCAAACCTCCCCACAACTCTCCCTTTCCTGAGAACGGTTACGCGGTCGCTTATCGCCATCACTTCAGGCAGTTTATGGGTTATGAAAGGAATAATCGCCAATCCCTCTTTCGCCATCCGCTTAAGAATCTTCGAAAGCTCTTCCACCTCCGTCGGAGTAAGCACCGACGTCGGCTCGTCCATGATCAATACCTGAGCGCCCCGATAGAGGGCTTTGATTATTTCCACACGCTGCCGCTCGCCAGTCGACAGCTGCCAAACCTTAGCTTTAGGATTAACTTTGAGGCCGTATTTCTCCGATAACTCGATTATCTTTTTTTCAGCCAAATCGACATCTAGAAACGGCTCTTTCGAGGATTCAAGTCCTAGGATGATGTTCTCTACGACGGTGAAGGTGGGAATGAGCATAAAGTGTTGGTGGACCATTCCGATTCCTAGGTCGATCATGTCTTTCGGAGATTTCGGGGTTACCTTTTCTCCATAGACGAATATTTCCCCCTCATCGGGCTGCAGAAGTCCGTACAATATGTTCATAAGAGTAGTTTTTCCTGCACCGTTCTCACCTAGGATAGCGTGAATCTCACCAGCTTTTATGTCAATATCTACGTGATCGTTCGCGAGAACGCCTGGGAATCGCTTGGTGATTCCCCTCATGGCGATGACGGTTTCTCCCGGCTTCACCTTTCCAAGGGGAACTCTCGTGAAGGCGCATCCTCCTTCAGAACATCATCAGCGAAGTGTTATTATCTCGGTAATTATCCTTTTAAGTTTTCTGAATACGGCTAATTTTTTATGCTCAATGTGCACACCATGTGGCATAAGGAAGTGGGCAGCTCAGGTGGGTAAGCTGTATAGTCCACCTACATTTTTCATACTTTTCCAAAAACTCTGAAAGCTTTAACTCCTTTCCAGCCCCGTCCCACAGGTGGTCTTCGAATGTCCTCACCTTCTGCCGGAAAGGATTTTTTCGGCGAGAACCCTGAAGACGTCCACGGCTTGGAGGAGCTGTTTTTCTGAAACATACTCGTTGGGCTTATGAGCCTGATTCAGGCTGCCGGCTCCTAGGATGATGGTGGGCTTCTTCAGGTCCACCGCCGGGAAGCGGGCGTCGGTCACCCCCTGCATGCCGACGAGCTTGGGCTTCCGCCCTAGGACAGAGGCAACCGACTCCACGGCGGCTTCGACTAGGGGGTCCTCTTCAGGCGACTGGAAGGGCTGGGAGACGAGGATTTCCTCCACCCGGTAGCGCAGAGAGGGGTCTTTGGAGCGGAGGGATGCGAGGGCCTCTTTTATCTCCCTTCTCACAGCTTGGGGGGTTTCACTTGGGAGAGTCCTTCGGTCTACCTCCACAACGCAGCGGTCGGGGACCACGTTGATTTTGACGCCTCCCTCCATTCTTCCGACGTTTAAGGTAGGCTTCCCCAGCCGTCTGTGGGTTTTTCTGAATTTTAGAGACAGCAGTTTTAGGGTGATCTTCGATGCCTTCTCCACAGCGTTGACTCCCTGCTCAGGAACAGCTCCGTGGGCTGCCTTCCCTTGGACTGTTATCCTATACCAGCAGGCTCCCTTCTCGCAGGTGGCGACGTTCAAGCCCGTGGGCTCCCCGACCACGCAGAAGTCGGGGTTGACGAGCCTTCTTTTCACCAAATAGCCTAAACCGTCTTGTCCTCCGGTTTCTTCGTCGACGGTGGCGGTGAAGACCAAGGAGCCTTCTAGGGGTCCGTCGGCCTCCGCGAGGCTGGCGGCGGCAACGGCCATGGCGGCTAGACTGCCTTTCATGTCCGCTGTGCCTCTTCCATAGAGTTTTCCATCCCCTTCAACCAACCTAAAGGGGTCTGTCCTCCAACCGGCACCTGCGGCCACGGTGTCGATGTGGCCGTTGAAAAGCAGAACCGGCTTTCCCCTCCCCACCTTGGCGATCAGGTTCGGCTTCCCTTCAGCTGCCTCCACGATGCGCGTTGGAACACCGAATTTCTCCAGCATCCTTTCTATTTTCTCCACGGCTTGAGGGTAGTTTTCACCGGGGGGATTGACGGTGGGGGTTTCGACGAGTTCTCTGAGCAAGGCCTTGACAGCGTGCTTGATGTCTTTTTTCAACTCGACCACTGGCTGACGGCCGTGGAACAGGCCTCCCGGACGTGTCTAGCCTGTTATTCTAACCTTCCCTAAAACTGTTCCGATAAGGGGGTCTTATCTGGGTTTCCTCGCTCTGACCACCACGAAGGAGCCTTTCCCGTGGCCTTCTTCGACAGGTTCGACGGCTGTTATCTCAGGCAGGTTATGGAAGATGGTTTGGGTGAAGTGGAAGTTTTCAAACCCCGATTTTCTCAGGCGAGAAACAACCTCCTCCACTGAGTGGAAGGTGGCTTCCCCGTAGAATACGTCCTCCCCCTTACGCTGCTGGTACAGCCTCCCCAAGGGGCTTTCACGGTCGATAAACCCTATCACCAAGCAGCCGCCGGGTTTCAGCACCTTCCATGCCTCCCTGAACGCTGTTTCCACATCGTCCAAGAAGCAGAGGGTGGCAACCATTAAGGCGAAGTCAAACCGTGAAGGGGGAAGGGGCAGCGCTTCGGCTACGCCGCCTACCACTTCCACCCCCTTTTCCTTAGCCAGCTCCAGCATCTTGTGGGAGGGTTCAACCCCAAGCCTGACGCCCAGCGGTGCTGCGAACCTGCCGCTTCCCACGCCGATTTCAACGCCTTCCCCGCCTTTCGGCAGTAGCTCCCTTACCGCTTGGAGCTCTGATTCGTAGGCGAACCTATGCCGGGAAAACCAGGCTTCGTAGCGGAGGGCAAACTTCTCGAAGGGTTCAATCTTTGCCATATACGGTTAATTATGGGGGAGAGTGAAAAATTAACGTTAAGGCTACCCGGAGGGAGGGCGAGGGTTGAAGGTTGAAGCCTTGGCGGTGGACGTGGACGGGACGCTGACGGACGCCGATGGAAGGCTGGAGTTGGCGGCTGTGGAAAAGGTGAGAAAGGTTGAGGCAGCCGGCTGGCCCGTCATCCTGAGCACCGCCCGAAGCATCTATACCGCCGCCATGCTGGCCCGCCTCATCGGCACCTGCGAGATCGTCATGGGGGAAAACGGCGCGGTGCTAGGCCGGGGCTGGAGGGTTCTCAGGGTTTTCGGGGACCCGAAACTGGCCTTGGAAGGCTACCGGGTTCTCAGGGAAAAGCTGGGGGAGAAGGTTCAGGAAAGAGGCATCCAACCCCGGATGGTGGACATAGCCTTGGAGAGAAGCTTCCCCTTGGAGGAAGGAAACAGGATTCTCAGAGACCACGGAGTCGGAGTGCGCGTCTACGACAGCGGCTTCGCCTACCACCTCCTACCCGCGGGGGTGGATAAAGGCTCAGGCTTGAAGAAGCTGGCTGAACTCTTCCACCTAGACTCCGGGAGGATCGTCGCCGTGGGAGACGGCCTTAACGACGTGGAGCTCTTTCAGGCCGCAGGCTACGGCATAGCCCTAGCTCAGGCTCCTGAGGAGCTCAAAAAGATAGCCGACCATGTTACCTCCAAAAGCTACGGGGAAGGCTTCTGCGAGGCGGTGGAGTGGCTGCGGGAGGCCTTTAAGCTAAAGCTCTAGAAACAGCGCGGCGTTGGAGCCCCTCTCCACGCCTAGGCTTCGGGCTACGGGGGCGCATTTGGCCTTGAGAAGGAAGAGCACTTTCACGCCTGCGCCCTTCACCTCGGTGAGGGTTTCGTAGTTTCCCATCCCTTTGGCTATGACCAAGTCTGAGTGGGTGAACTTCTCCCTGACAGGTTTGGGCGCCGCGTCTAAGATGAGCCCCACGCTGTCGAGGCCGGTGGTGATCAGCTCGTCGGCTATCCTGTCCACTCCAGCCTCCTGCGCGTCGACGAGGGTGGCGTCGTTGAGGACGGGACTTCCCTTCACGGCCACGGTTAAGGTTAGACCTCTCTGCTTCAGGTATCTCATGAGCAAGGTGTCCAAGACTATCTCCCCCGCGTTGTCGGTTAGGAACAGCACCTCCCGGGAAGCTTCAAGCTGGGCGTAGGCTTGGGGAAGATGGTCGAGGCGGAGGGTGAGGTTCTCCAGCTCTCCCCCCAAGCGGTCGAGGGTGAAGCTGTAGCCCATGACGTCGAACTCCACGGAGTTCCCGGCCACCGCCACCATGCACAGCCTTCGAAACCGCTCGTAGTCGGAGTCCGCCTGGAGGACGAACCTCTCCGCGGCGGGTAGGACTTTCCACGCTGCCTCGTTGGCCTGCCTCTTAAGCTCCTCATAGGGGTCTCGGCCTGTAGCCTTTCGGACGATTCTGTCCCTCAACGTTCCCAGGTAGGCGGGGACAGCTTCGGGGGTGAACTCCTTGTGCAGCATGTCTAAGAGTTCAGTCATCACTTGGAAAAAAGCCTGTCTATCTCCGCCCACGTAGCCTGTCTGCCGGCAGGCTCTCTCCAAGAGGCAGAGGAGACATTCCGCTTCCACCTTCAAACGTCGAAGCCCTCACTTCTCAGCCCTAACCACCGCCTCCGCCATTTCCACCAAAACCCGGCGGGGGTCAGGGGCCTTCACCACTCCGCTGGCGAGGAGGACGCCTCTGGTTCCCAGCTTCAACGCCGCCTCCACGTCGGCCCCCACAGTGATTCCCGCGCCGCAGAGGACCGGAACAGCCGGGTTCACAGCCTCCACCGCCTTCAGGGCGCCTGTCACCACTTCAGGCTTGGCCTTGGAGACGGGGATTCCGGTTCCGATGAGTTCAGGGGGTTCGATGGCGATGACATCCGGGTTGAACGCGGCGATTTCCCCGCAGGCTTGGGGGGTGTCCGCGCAGACCACCGTGGCCAAGCCTACTTCCCTAGCCCTCTCCACGCAGGCTTTAACATCCTCCAGCGGTAGCCTCCGCTCGGAGTGGTTCACCAGCGACCCCGAGGCCCCCGCTTCCTTAACCGCCTCGGCGAGGATGTGGCCTGTGAAGCTGCCGGGCTTGACGGGGTCGATGTGCTGGGAGAAGACGGGCACGCGGCCGGCTTGAATTACGGCGGGAAGGTCTGTGAACTGGGGGGCCACCGCCAAGGTGACCCCTGTTTCCTCGGAGACTTCCCCGGCTATCTCCGCCAAGCGGACAGCCTGCTTTCCTGTGGCTTCCCGGTAGCATTTGAAGTTGACGAGGATGGCGGGGAGCTTCAGCTTCACCGCGGTCAAACCTACTTAAACCTGTCCTTCAGCTTCTCCAAGACTTTGGGAAGGGTGGTGTACTCCATTTCCTCCGGGCCCAGCCGGTGGGGCATAAAGGGACCGTGCCGTCGCAGGTAGTCGGCCACCCGGCTGGCTTCCTCCCTGGCCAAGTCGAAGGCAGGGTCGTCGAAGAGGTCCACAGGTCCCTCCAGCAGGGCGTTGTGAACTTGGAAGCCCAACCCCACCACCCTAGGGGGGCCGTCGAACCGGGTGCACTGGGCGTAGCGGAGGGACACGGGCATGAGGGGGCCGTGGTGGCTGCCCCGCATCCACCCTGCGACGATGTGGGGGAAGGCAAAGGGCTCCAGGACTTCTCCCACTGCCGGGAGGCCGTGCTGAGCTCGGACGATGCAGACAGGGTCATCTTTGCCCACATACCTGCCGGCGATGAGGGAAAGCCGGCTGGTGCTGGCTGCGGCTGCGGGCAGTCCGTCGGCTCGGAAGACCTTGCTGATGCAGTAGTGGCTGGGTGTCCCTAGGAGGGCGAGGAGGTCGTAGAGTTCCTCAGGGCATTTCACCGTCACTTCCCTGCCCTCGTGGAGGGCCATGACTTGAAACTTGAAGCCGTCGTGGAGGCTGGGGTCGATGATGAGGCCGGCGGTGTTGAAGGGGTCGGCGAAGATCTTGAACAGGGGATAGTTCCAAGCCCCAGGCTCGGTTTTGTCCGCGGCGAAGACCAGCACGGGGTCGGAGGGTCTTTCCTCGAACTCCATCTCCGCAACCCCAGGGCCCATGCCTCGGACGTTGCCGGAGAAAGCCTCCCCTAGGAGGTCTTGGCCTGCTCCGTAGAGCTTCAGGGGTTTGGAAACCTTCTCGGTTATTTCGGTGAAGATGCTCCAGGCGAGGCCATGGATGTCGGGGTTGTCTTCCCCCCGGCGGTGGGTCATGAGAAGCTGGAGGTCGTCTCCGCAGTGGAAAACTCTGTAGTCGACGATGAGCCCGTCCTTTTGAGCTTTGGCGAGGAGCTCTCGAGCCATCTCCACCTGTTTGGGGTGAACCCTGTGGTGGCCGGGATGGCCTCCGATGTCCGCCTTTATCAGGCTGACTGTGACTTTTTCAACCATCGTTTTCTCCCTCAAACCTTTCACTAGCAACCTTGAACCTTATAAACCTAAAGCATCGAGATCCCTCTCTTGATAACTGCCTGCTTTCTAATAAATACCCTCAAGTCCTAAAATTTTCTAATAGATGTCAATGCGATCCATTATCAGCCAAAGCTTATAAGCTTATAATTAGCAGATTGCACGAACGATTTTTTAGCAATAACTGTTATAACGGTTATGGGAAGATTTAAAATCATATAATTATTATACTATTAATGATGCGCCATGGGAAAATCTGAAGTGACCACAATCCAGATATCTAAGACCATAAGAGAGAGGTTAAAAGAGCTCGGCAAGAAAGGAGAAACTTATGATGATATACTTGAAAGGTTGCTTCAACTTGCGAAAGTAGGCGGAAAAGGAGATATTTAATGAGCAAAGGAACCAAAACTAGTAAATTCGGCGTCTCTAAAAGAGAAAGTCATGACTCAACTTTGTTCTATGGTAGTAAACTCTATCAAAATTTCAAAGTAGACGAAGGAAAACCTGAGATCGAAAATCCCATTCCATCCGAAATTCTCAATAAAATTTTGCATCAAGATGCTAGAAATATGAGCAACATTCCAGATTCTAGCGTGCACCTTATGGTGACATCACCCCCATATAACGTTGGCAAAGAATACGATGAAAACCTTAATCTGAATGAATACCTCGAATTACTGAGAGACGTATTCACCGAGACATATAGAGTGCTTGTGACGGGAGGAAGAGCTTGTGTGAATATAGCCAATGTAGGAAGAAAGCCGTACATTCCTTACCACAAATTCGTAATCGATACCATGTTAGGGTCAGGATTCTTAATGAGGGGAGAAATAATCTGGAACAAAGGTGCGGGTGCTGGTGTTTCAACAGCATGGGGTAGTTGGATGTCCGCTTCTAATCCAACTTTAAGAGACACTCATGAATACATACTCGTATTTTCTAAGGATAAATTCACAAGAAACAGCAAAGGCAAAAAGTCTACAATTACAAGAGAAGAATTCTTGGAATTCACAAAAAGCATCTGGGAATTCCCTCCAGAGTCCGCTGAGAAGGTGGGGCACCCTGCGCCTTTCCCCCTCGAATTACCATACCGGTGCATCCAATTATTCACCTTCAAAGATGAAGTAGTGCTAGATCCATTTTGTGGCGTAGGAACCACATGTTTAGCGGCATTAAAAACTGACAGACAATTCATAGGAATAGACATTAATATCGATTATGTGATGAAAGCCAGAAAAAGGGTAAACAAATATTTAGCTCAGACAAAGCTATTCTCCTTCCAATAGTTAACCCATCTCCGATAAGGATCATATTCTATTCTAGAACGTTGCCAAAATATCCGAATTGATTTTGTATTCTCTTCAACCATTAACCTTCCCAGAGCTTCTCTGCTAATTTCCACTCCCCTGGGATTTGTTCCGAGTTTAGGAAGCTTAAGGTATTTCTCTCTCCCCAGCCTCTCAAAAACTCTGCATTGAACTTTTCGAGGGATATATGAAAGATTTCCCTCTCCACCTCACTTAATCTGAACAAGTAAGGTGTCACATTTTGGGGTGTAGGTGTCAAGAAATTCTCGTGCTTTTTGGCTGTCAACGGTCCATATAATTTTAACACCACTCATTCCTGTAATGGTTTTAATAGAGATAGGTTCTCCAAATAATTCTAGATCAACTTCTGGTTCCGTGATAGGAATTTCAGTTTTAATGGCTTTTTCTCCAAATTTGTGAATCAACAAAGCGATTAAAATTTTCTCACGAAGCGACCCTACCTCCATTCCAACTTTTCCAGCTCTAGAAGCTTCGAGTTCAGCGAGCTGAAATAAATAGGGCAGCCGCTTTTGGATCTTCTTTATGAGCATTTCATCTTCAAATATTTCAACTAAACGACCCAAAGTTCGTTCACCACACAAAAAGATTGAAAGAAGATATAATATTTCGATTCCTTTCGCCGTGTGGGCACTATCTGTTATGGTCTCTGAGGTTTTATTCTTTGGCGATCATGACTTCGGTTGCCTTCACCACCCCGTAGACCCTGTCTCCCGGCTTCAGTTTAAGCTCCTCCGCCGCCTCCTTCGTGATCACCGCCGTAAGGGTCACGGGGCCTTCGACTTCTATCTTCACGCTGGCAGTCACAGCGCCCTTGGTGACTTTCTTCACCCGGCCCTTCAACCGGTTTCTAGCGCTTATCTTCAAACCTATCGCCTCCCAGCGTTCAGGGTCTTCCAGAGCCCGCCTCAAATATTCGTCGATGCGTCTGTACTCTCGGAGAAGCGCCCTACCCGCCTCGGTGAGCTCCGCTCCTCCGCCTCCGAAGCTTCCCCCCTTCCTCGTCGCCACCACCGGCTGTCCTAGGTTTTTCTCCATGGCGGTGAGGTAGTCCCAGAGGTACTTGTAGGACATCTTCGCCTTCTCAGCCGCCTTCGTGAGGGAGCCGGTTTTGTCGATAGCCTCGAGGATTTCCACACCTCCCTTTCCTATGATGTGTTTGCCGTCGCGCTCCAGCCAGACTCTGAAGACCGAGAACATAGCCTCCGCCATCTTAGTTTGGTAAAGCTTATATAAAAATTCGTTGTGTTTAACTGGAAATAACGGTGAAAGCCGTACGAGAAAACCCATCCTAATCGCCATCTTGCTTGTAGCAGCCCTCGGCCTAACCCTCCACTGGGCGGGAATCCTAGGCCCGTCCCCTTCCAGAGAAACCTTGGTCGTCTCCACCACCACAAGCCTCTACGACACCGGCCTTCTGGACGTCCTTGAAGACCGGTTTGAGGCGGAGTACGCCGTAGACCTTTACTTCATCTCCGCTGGCACTGGTTTAGCCATCCAGCAAGCCCAACGAGGCGACGCGGACATGATCCTCGTCCACGCCCCCTCCGTCGAGTTCGCCTTCCTCCAAGAGGGATACGGCGTCGACAGGAAGATAATCGCCTACAACTTCTTCACCATCGTCGGCCCCGCCGAGGACCCTGCGGGGATAGAAGGCCTGCCGCCCGCCCAAGCCATGGAGAAGATTGCGGAAGCAGGGAAGCGGGGGGCGGCCACCTGGGTGTCCCGAGGCGACAGGTCTGGAACCCACCTCAAGGAGATAGCCCTGTGGGAGGCAGCGGGCTTCAGGGTGGAGGAGCTTCGCGGAGAAGACTGGTATCTGGAGTCCGGAGCCGGCATGGGTAAAACCCTCCTGCTGGCGGAGGAGAAAAACAGCTACACGCTGGCGGACATGGGCACCTACCTGAAATACTCCGCGGAGGGGCATGTGAGCCTGAAGATGCTGGTAACCCAGGGCCGGGAGTTGCTGAACGTCTACAGTGCCATAGCCGTCAACCCTGAAGCCAACCCCCACACCAACCTAGAGGGCGCCATCGCCTTCATAAAATTCCTAACCTCCCCGGAAGGCCAGGGGATCATCGGAGACTACGGTGTGGACGCCTATGGGAGGCCTCTCTTCCACCCGGCTGTGGAGCTGATTGAAACAGGAAGCGACCCAGTCCTCTACGGTTGGATTGAAGAATTCGCCTTCCTCAACGGAACCGAGTGCCCCCCCGAGTATCGCACCCCCAACAGCGGACTCTACGACTGACCTGTCGCCTGATGTAGCTGCAAAACTGAAGTAGTTTGATATCGCCCCGTTCTTCTGCTTTATTGCACAGAAAAGTTTGGCGAGTTCAATCGTGGTTCCAAGCCCTCGTTCGGTAGTAGCATGTAAGTGCACTGGTAATAAGCTTGCTATTTCGAGGAAAACTCTGGCTGTCTCTTTCGTAGATTTTTCGAGGACGCCCACTCCATCAGTGGTGCCAGCGCATTCCTCAGTTCCATCCCGTCTTTGGTAAGGGTGTACTCCACTCTTGGGGGTATCTCTGCAAAGAACTCTCTCCTAATCAGGCCAGCCGTTTCCAGTTCCTTTAATCTATCACTCAAGGTCTTCGGGCTTATCTTGCCCAGTTTTCCCATGAGCCTGTTGAACCTTAACTTCGGGTTGTTACCTATCACAGCAATGATTTGCGGTGCCCATCTTCTGCTAATAATCTCTATGACGTCCCCAAGGTGGCAAAGGCACACTTCCCCGTTTCGTGTTGCGCAGACATCTTTACTTTTCTTCAGTATACTGACTCTCCTCTACCATATCTGCTATTATGCTTTAAACTTGGTGATTTAAATACTTCATATTTTATATTAATTTTCTAAAGTATATCAAAGAGGCGATAAAAAATGTGTATAGAATGTTTAAGCAGAAACGGGAAAAGTACGAAAAGAGCGAAGGCGAAGTAGTAGAATCTTTTCCATGGATTTGAGATGGAATAAATGAACATCATTAATGTGGTCATGGACTGGCTTCATCTACTGGCGACTACCGTGTGGATCGGAGGTATGTTCTTCAACATCGTAATATTACGCCCCTCGTTAGCGATAGTAGACCCGCAGCAGCGCGTTAAGCTTGTGGATCAGGTTTTAAGCCGCTTTCTTTACCTCGCCTGGATAAGCATATTCACTCTCATAGTCACCGGCATTCTCACCGCAACTCCTACGAATTTGAACTATGGAATCCTGTTATCGGTTAAACATGCAATTGTAACAGCAATGGTTTTCATCGTCGCCATGATCAGCTTCATCCTTTTCCCAAAACTGAGGAAACTTGTCTCTCAAACCGGATCAACGAAGCTACCGTCGGAAATGAGGGAGCTGCTAAGTCGAATAGTGTTGTTGGTAAAGCTCAATCTGTCTTTAGGCATCGTCGTGTTACTGTTCACAGCGGCCATGCAAGAAATCTAACACAAAGCCGATTTGGCCCCCTCGAGGCTAAACTCTTTTTAAAGGACCCCTCTCTTTTTTAAATTAACACAAAACCGCAAACGAGACGGAAAAGGGATCATGGAAAAAACGGTGCTGGAAGCTCTGGCGGCGAGGATGAGGCGGGAGCGCTACCAGCTGGTGGGCGCTCATTCGGCTGTGAAAAAGTGCAGCTGGCTTCACCAAAGCCTCGTCCACGGCAGAGTTTGCTACAAGCAGAAGTTCTATGGCATCCAGTCTCACCGATGCCTTCAAATGACCCCTGTGGCCTACCACTGCCTCCTCCAATGTCTTTTCTGCTGGAGAATTCACCCCGAAGACTTGGGGTTGAGGATGAGGGAGAACGAGGCAGCCCTGCCCGCTGTCGACAGCCCGGAGTTCATCGTGGAGGAAAGCCTCAAAGCGCAGAGGCGCATCCTCAGCGGCTATAAGGCTCACCGGGAAATCAGCCCTGAAAAATACCGGGAAGCCCTCAACCCAGCCCACGCCGCCATCAGCCTCACCGGAGAGCCCACCCTCTACCCCCGGCTGGGGGAGCTCATCGAATGCTTTCACCGCCGGGGGATGACCACCTTCTTGGTGACCAGCGGCACCGCGCCTCAAGCCCTAAGCCGCCTCCCCACCGAGCCCAGCCAGCTCTATCTATCCCTTTACGCTCCGGAGGAAAGGACGTTCATCAGGCTTTGCCGGCCTCGGGTTCCCCAAGCATGGCAGAGGGTTATGGAGGCCTTGGAGTGGGCGAGGAGCTTCCGCTGCCCCCGGGTTCTCAGGCTGACGCTGGTTCGGGGAAGAAACATGGAGGACCCTGAAGGCTACGCTCGCATCATCGCCAAGACAGAGCCCACCTACGTGGAGGCCAAAGCCTACATGTACGTGGGTTTCTCTCGGAGGAGACTTCCTTACGAAAGCATGCCCAGCCACGGGGATGTCCGGCGCTTCGCGGAAAGCTTAAGCGCCCTGACGGGCTACAGGGTGGTGGATGAGGCCCCGGAAAGCCGGGTGGCCCTCCTCAGCCGGCATGACGGAGAGAGGAAGTTGCGGTGAAAAAACTGGAAAAAGGAACCTCCGCGGAAAAGTCCCTGAGAAAGGCTGTAGGCCTTTTGAGAAGAGAGCTGAAGGCTAAAAACGAGCTGAGGGAGAAGATGCTGGCTGAGTCTAGGAGGATAACCCGCGTCTCCAAGGAGGCCACCACGCTCATCTTTCAAGGTCGCATCCCCAAGGCCAAAGCTGGATTGAAAAAGGCGGGTAAAATGATCCGCCGGCTGATGAGGAAGCTGGAAGAGGCTCCGGAGCTCCGCCACAGCGGAGCGCTCTCAGCTGCGTGTCAAGAGTTCGCTGAGGCCTTCATCCTCTTGGCCTTGGAGGAGCGGGGAACATGCCCCACCTTGGAGGAGGTGAAGGTGGACCTCGGCTCCTACATCCTAGGATTGGCGGACGTCCCCGGAGAGCTGAGGCGGGGAGTTTTGACAGCCCTCCTAAACCACGATGTGGAGGGGGCTGAGAGACGTTTCCGGGTGATGGAGGCCATCTACAACGAGCTTACAGCCCTCAACGAGCAAGCCTTCCACGTCTTACCCGGGCTGAGGCGGAAATGCGACGTAATCCGCCACCTTCTGGAGCTGACCGCCAGCGAAGTGGTCTTGGAGCGTCGCCAGCAAAGGTTGGAGGAGGCCTTGAGGAGAAGCGAAAGAAGACTCAGCTCCGAAACCTTCAAGGAGAAGCCTGCGTGATGGAGTTCGACGTGAAAAACATTCAAAGGATGGCCAAAAAAGACTTTGAAAAGGCCTGGCTTGAGACAGGGCGGTGGCTGAAGCTTAAGGGTCGAAGCGTGGAGTGGGTGAGGGAAAAGGGAAAAAGCCACCCGGTCCTCGACTTGGTGGAGCGGCTTAGAACCGTCTTCCTCAACCTAGGCTTCGAGGAAGTGTTAAACCCCACCATCGTGGGGGAGGCGGAAGTCTACAAGCAATACGGCCCTGAGGCGCCAGTCATCCTAGACCGCTGCTTCTACTTGGCTGAGCTTCCCCGGCCTGAGCTAGGGCTTAACGCCAAAACCCTTTCAAACATTAGAAGACTTATCCCCAGCTTCACTGACAGACAGGTGGAAGAACTCTGCAAGGTTTTCAGAGCCTACAAAGAAGGTAAGGTTGAAGGAGGAAGCCTGGCGGAGGAGCTGGTGGAGAAACTGGGCTTAGCCCCCGAACAGGCTACAGCCCTCCTCGGCCTCTTCCCTGAGCTCTTGAAACTTCAACCCAAGCCCACCAAGCAGATATTGAGGTCCCACATGACCGCCCTCTGGTTTCCCACCCTAGCTGAGCTTCAACATAAGCGGACTCTCCCCCTCAAGGTCTTTTCTATCGGCCTCAAATACAGGAGGGAGCAGAAGCTTGACCCCCTTCACCTCTACGAATCCCTCGTCGCCTCCGCCGCAGTGTTGGCCGCGGACTTGACTTTGGAAGACGGCTCCGCGTTAACGAGGCATGTTCTCGCCGAGTTGGGGTTTGAAGAGGTCAGGTTTGCGGTGAAGAAGGCCACTGGCAAATACTATGCCCCCCAGACGGAGATGGAAGTCTTCGTGAGAAGCGGCGAAGACTGGATTGAGGTGGGAGACCAAGGCCTCTACTCACCGGTGGCTCTGGCCAACTACAACATCGCTCACCCCGTCTTCAACGTAGGCCTAGGCGTGGAAAGGCTGGCCATGCTCCTCCACGGTGAAAAGGACATTCGAAGGCTCAGTTACCCCCAGTTCTACGAGAAAAAAGAATACAGCGACGAAGAACTAGCCCGCATGGTGGAGGTGGACGAGAAGCCCCGGACTGAGGAGGGGAAGAAAATCATGGACGCCATCGTTCAAACAGCCCTAACCCACGCCTGCGAGAAAAGCCCCTGCAGGTTCACAGCCTTCAAAGGGGAGGTTTCCGGGAGAAAACTGGAGGTCACTGTCTTCGAACCTGACCCCAAAGCCATGCTTCTGGGGCCTGCTGCCCTCAACACCATCTACGTCTACCAAGGAAACATCCTAGGCATCCCCCGGCAGGGACTGGGAGAAGACCCATTGGTGGGGGAAGCCCGAGAACACGGTGTCTCCACGGGCATACGTTACCTGGAGGCTGTGGCCGCTGGAGCAGCTGCCAAAATCGAAAGAATGCTGGAGAAAGCCCAGCTGGGTAAACTGACGGTCCGTGTTCGGCTGGCCAAGCAGCCCAGTGATGTAAACGTGAAACTTCAACCCTCCGCCCAACGCTACATAACCGGCAGAAACAAAAGAATCCACGTGAAAGGGCCGACTTTCATCGGGATTGAAGCTGTAATCTCCTGAACCCTCGGCTCCCGCAAAAGAGAGAATTTTCACCCTTTCTCAGAAGACAGCGTGAGGAGGAATCTTTCCCACATGTAGCGCTTGTAGTCCCAGAGGTATTCAGCCAAGTTTCGAGCCCTCCGGATGTGGGAATAGGCTACGTAGCACAAGTAGAGGCATTTTTCGCACAGCTTGCAGTTTTCCCTCAGCTCCGCGAATTTTTCAGAACCCCAAAGGGAAGGCAGCTCCCCCAGACGGCAGACAGGTGGCATGACATGGCAGCCTGAAACCCAGCCTAACTCGTTTACCATGAAGAAGGAGCTCAGAGCTTGACACTGCCAGTTTCTCCTACCCTCCGAGAAAAAGGCCTCCAAGGCCTCTAAAGTCTTGAAGTCCAGATGAACCGGATATCTTCTCTTAAGCTCCCGGAGGCTCTGGAAAAACTTCCGCAAACTTTCGCCGTCATGAAATTGAGAGCAAGGGTCAGGCGTTCCGATCTTCACAAGACTGTCCTCGGAGGATAGGTCGCTGTAGAGGGCTAAAATGACGGGGATCTCCCTCTCACCGAAATACTCAATCAAGGCAGGGACCTCGTGAATGTTGTTCCCTGCCACAGTAACCGCCACCACAACTCCCAAGCCTTTCTTTTTCAGAAGGAGAATGGACTGCATGGCTTCCCGGAAGGCGTTGGGCACGCCGGCTATGGCGTTTTGAAGCGCAGGGTTAAGAGAGTGAAGGCTGATGCACACCCTGTCCGCATGGCGGAGGATGTCTAGCTTCTTGGAGGCTAAGCTGCCGTTATCGTAAATGGTGACCAGAGGAAACTTTGGATGGGCGTATTTCAAAATTTCAGCAATATCCCCGCGTAGGAGAGGATTCCCTCCGGTGAAAACCAAGTCCACCACGCCCATGGCGTGCAGGATGTCGATGCCTCTCTTGACTTCTTCGACGGTTAACTCTCGGGTTTGAGGCTGACTCCAAATCTGGCATGTTCGGCAGCGATAGTTGCATTTTCCCGTGAGAAACCACTGGACATGGTAAGGGTGAGGCTTGTAAGGAGTTAGGAGGCAGGATAGGCTGCTGAAAAGCTTTCCCATCATCCTTTCCACCTCTCCTTTTCTTCTTTAGGGAGGTAGCCCAGCTTCTTAAGCAACCTCTGCAAAGCTTTGGTGGTCTTGTAGCGGGAGATTTCCCTTGCTTTAACCCATTTCACCTCCAAGGACTCCGGGCTTCCGGTAAGCCTTCCCCCCACAGGTCGAGCTGAATAGTCGATGAGGACGTAGTGGAAGAGAATCCTCCCTTCACCGTCAGCTTCAATGACCTCACCTACGTTGATCAAGTTTTCTATAGCGACATCTAAACCTGTTTCTTCTTTTACCTCCCGCCTAACAGCCTCTTCCAGACGTTCCCCCAGCTCCACCAGCCCGCCGGGAATAGACCACAGCCCCTTTCCCGGCTCAAATTTCCTTCTCACTAAGAGAACCTGTTCTCCGCACCTTATTAGAGCACCTACACCTACACGCGGATAGGAGGGATACTGTCTCTCCCCTGACGGCTGAACCATGTTTACTCCCCCTTATTCTTGCGCAAGTTTCTTTTATCTTTCGTTTCAAGCGAAAAGCCTGAAAAGAGCCGTTGATTTTGCCAAATAAATTCTAATTCCCCCTCCAGAAAAGCATCATTTTCACTACCTATGTTTAGAGTTAAACATTGTAGAGCACCATGAAATTCTTCGAGGAAAGCCTGGATCGCTCATCCTAACTTTATATCCAACCTAGACAAGAAGATGTTAAAGTAAAACCGCCCCTTCGCGTTTTTCGGAAGACTGGAGGTAGCCCTGTTGGAAGCGTTGCTGCAGAACTCGTTGGCCTTGAGGCTTTTATATAAACTGGTGACAGGGCAGATCTCCGAAATTCACGCCAAGGTCACAGCGAACCGAGTGACCTATCCTTCCCTGAGAGAGTTGGAAAGCTCAGACGAGGAAGCTGCTCAACTTCTTGAAAAACTGGGGGAGGAGGGTTTTCTGCATAGAAAAGTTTCCGACAACATCTTCAAGTGCCCTCAATGTTTCTCCGCGGACATCCGCCCCCAACTTTTATGTCCGAAATGCAAATCAGCCGACTATACAGAGGGGAACGTCCTCGTCCATTATTCATGTAGCTACATAGATTTTGAGGAAAAATTTTGGAAAGAAGCCTCATCTGTCAGATGCCCGCGATGCAATCGGGTTCTCAGGCAGATTGGTGTTGACTACGGCAATCCCGGCATGGCTTTCAAATGCTTAGAATGTGGAGAATTCTTCCACCTTCCCTTTGAACGGTGGGTTTGCAAGGTATGCGACCGCTCCTTCAGGCCTACGGAGGCGCGGAGGGAAAACGTTTACTCCTACCGGTTTAACGAGGCTAGGAGAAACGAGGTGAGGAAGGCGCTGCTCTACGTCGAGCCCATGGCTGAAGCGCTGAAACGGGGAGGCTTCTCCGTGGAATGCTTCTATGAGCTGGAAGGTAAATCAGGAAGCTTCCACATGTTCGATATCGTAGCCAAAAACTCAGGGCCTTCTCGCAGAGAACTCATTGTGGAAGTGGAAGAAAAGGGAGGGCTGACTGTAACCGTTGACGACCTGTTGAAATTTTTAGCCAAATTTTTCGACGTGAAAACAAAGGGCTTCCACGGTATATTCGTTGCCATACCTAAACTTGAAAGGGAAGCCCGGGTTTTCGCATCCAAATTTCGGGTGGAATGTTTGGAGGCAGGTAACATGGAGGACGCCGTCGATCAGCTGAGGAAGATAATAGGTCTTTGAAGGGAGAATCTGTTCCGTGTTGAAGACGCAGAAGCATTCACCTTTAACGAAGGTTTCCATCTACGCGGCCGCTGCCGTCTTTTCCTTTTCTCTCCTCATAGCAGCGGGACACCTTAAACTCATCCTGACCGCCTTCGCCTATTTTGTTTCCCTTGTATTTCTTCTCTGGGGACTCTACCACCTGCCCATCTTGGCAGCGGGATTAACACGCATGGACACGGCTAAACCTGCCGACCCGCTTTCCCTCCCCACGGTTTCCATCCTCATACCTGCTAAACATGAGCCATGGGTTATAGGGCGAGCAGTGAACATAGCGGCGAACCATTTGGATTATCCTGAAGGGAAAAAAGAAGTGGTGGTGGTCACGGAGGATGAGGAAACCGCCATGGCGGCTATGCCCCTAGCCGCAGCCAACCCCGAGTCTGTTAAGATATTTTTCCGCTCCGCCCCCTCCCGAATTGAAACCAAGCCCGCTGCCTTAGACGACGTGGTTCACTTCACCAACGGGGAGATCATCGCTATCTTCGACGCTGAGGACGTCCCAGACAGGGATGTGCTGATGAAGGTGATGCCCTTCTTCGACGACCCTAAGGTGGGGGCAGTTCAAGGAATTCTCAGGATGGGCAACAGGGAGGATGCTTGGCTTGCTAGGATGATGGACCTTGAATACGCTTCTTGGTTCAGAATACACCTCTGGGGAAGAAGAAAACTCGGATTCTTCATCCCCTTAGGGGGAACATGTTGCTTCCTCAGAAGAGAGTTCTTGAGGGGAGTAGGGTGGTGGGATTCTAAGAATCTGACTGAGGACTTGGAAGTAGCTGTCCGTTTAACCTTTTCAGGCTACGACATCAAAATGGTTGAGGTTAGGTCTTGGGGGGAAGCTCCCATAAGGGTGGGCGAATGGATGAGGCAGAGGGGTCGGTGGATGAGGGGTTATCTTCAAACTTTTCTAACCTACTGGCTTCCCGCCCTTCGAAACATGAGAAGACTTGGGTTTCTTAAGACTTTAAGTATGATTCTAGTTTTAGGAGCCCCTTTTGTGATGATTCTCGTGCCCATCGGCTATGCCTTAACTTTCCTTTGGGCCGTCACTGAAGTTTTCAAGCTGTGGGCGCCAGGGCTTATGGCTTTAACTTTCCCGCGGTGGGCTGTGATTCCTCTGCTCTTCAACTTTGTTTTTTACGGAGCCGTCTTAGCCGGCATAGTCTTGGAGAACAAAAATCGCAGAAACCTCCTATGGCTTCCGACTTACTTCCTCTACATGTTTCTGCACATCGCAGGCTTAATTTACGCCTTTTGGCTTCATTGGACGAGGCCTTTGTACTGGGCTAAGACGGAGCATTATGGTCTAGGGTGGAAAGAGCACCTAAGCTTAGCTCCTCGGAGTTAAGTTTTTCTCTCTTCTACAAGGAGTCTCAATCCTTGGACGGCCTTAACTGTAATCTCTCTATCCGCCTCGATGTACCCCTCCGCAGCCCTAGCCTTCCACACCTCCCCCTCGACCCTGACTAACCCTTCGGGATTGAGGAAGGTCAACGTTTTCCCCTTCAAACCCGCCATGGCCTCGATTCCCACAGCGGGTTTTCTCGCCAACGCAGGGGTAGTTGTCTTGTAAATTCCGAGGGAGAGGACCGCTAACAGGGCGAGAATGACGGCGATGTAGCCTACTGGGATTCTAAAGCCGAGAAGGGGGAGGACCATCAGCAGAAGCAGCCCCACGCCTATCTCGTCCAGAATGGTTATGACAGCGACGAAGCCTGCTCGCCTCCTTCCTCTCCAAGACATTTTCCACCCTCTAAATGTCAAAGGGGCGCCGGCTGAATTTAAAGGGTCAAATTTATGGGAAAGAACATCCAATACTTCCCATTCTGCCGATGGGAGGAGATGCGGTGTGATTAAAGCAGTGTGCTTAGACTTGGGAGACACTTTGATCGACGAAGAAAGCGTTGTCCGAGAGCCAGACGGCCGGGCTCTCAGCGGCTCCCCAGTGCAGGGAGCCTTCCAGCTGCTTAAAGCCCTCAAGGAAAAAGGCTACCGGCTTGCCCTCGTCTGCAACGGGGACAGTGTGGGAACTCGGAGGGTTATGGCTTCCAGTGGTTTAACGAACTCCTTTGACGTGGTGGTCATCTCCGGGGATGTGGGCATCGAGAAGCCGGACCCCCGCATCTTCCAGATAGCCTTGGAGCGGCTGGGGGTGAAGCCTGAGGAAGCCGTCATGGTGGGAAACAGGGTGGACGCTGACGTGGTCGGCGCGAAGAGGGCGGGCATGAGAAGCATTCTCTTCAAGTGGAACAACCGGTATCCGGACTCCATAGACAGTGAGGAGAAAAAACCCGACTTCACAGTCAGAAGCTTGGATGAAGTCCTAAAAATAATTGAGGAAATCGGAGAAAAAGGTTAAACAAAGTCACCTCAAGCATTCCAGCCTTTTCCCGCTGGAGATGCTGCTAAGCCCCCGGGGGGCTATTCTTCCAGCGTTTGAGTTTTGGTTCTCTGCAGCCGCATCCATTCTCCCCGGGAGACGAAGGCTATGAAGTGAAGCAAGTCTCCGGCGGTTATGGACCCCACGGTTTTCCCCTTCTCCACCACCAAAACTCTTCGCGTGCCGCTGTCAGCCATCAGCTTTGCGATGTCGGAGATCCCCGTATCCGGCTCCACCACGGGGATGAAGGAGTCCATTACTTCCTCCGCCTTCAAGGCCGCAGGGTCTTTCTGAAGCGCCATCACCTTGGTCACCAAGTCGTTGTCCCTCAGAATTCCCACAGGCTTTCCGGCTTTCAAGATGAAGACGTTTCTCAGACGGTTTTCCCTCATCATCCTAGCCACCTCCAAGACGGAGGCAGTGGATTCAGCGGCGGGTATGTCCGCCTTCATCAGAAGCCTAGCCGCTGAGGGCATTTCAGGGATTTTTTCCGCCATAAAAATTTCCCGCATACCACCTCGCAGGGGACACTTTTAAACTTTAAGCCTGCCGGATTCCCTCCAGCCTTTTAACTCCTAGTTGATAGTCGGGTACTCTAAAAAAGGAAATCGAAAACCATTCCTAACACCTCAGCTTCTTGAAAACGTCCCCCCATGAAGGGAGGCTGCTCAGCTGGGAGGCCTCCAACCGGTAACCAGCTGGTAGGTGGTGGTTCGTTGGGCTGGAATCCTACCCAAGTCTCTTATCATCCGCTCCATTTCCTCGGGAAGTAGGCACTGTCCTGAGCTGGCTCCCGCAGCCCTAGAGATGTTCTCCTCCATCAAGGTTCCTCCTAGGTCGTTAGCCCCAGCGTTGAGGGCCACCTGAGCCAGTTTGGGGCCTAGTTTAACCCAGGAGACTTGGATGTTGTCCACCCACCCCGCCAGCATCAGCCTTGAAACAGCGTACATCCTCAGGTCCTCAGCTCCAGTGGCTCCAGCCTTGCTGTCTCCTTCTCTGAAAAGAGCTGTCTTCCAAGGGATGAAAGTGAGGGGGATGAATTCGGTGAAGCCTCGAGTTTTCTTCTGAACCTCCCGAACCACAGCCAGATGCCGGGCTTGATGGATGGGGCTTTCCACATGACCGTACATGATGGTGGCCGTGGTGGGGATGCCCAGCCTGTGGGCGGTTTCCACCACTTGAACCCATTTTCCCACGCTGATTTTTTCAGGGCACACTACCCTCCTGACTTCATCCACCAAGACCTCCGCCGCGGTGCCGGGCATGCTATCCAAGCCCGCCTCCTTGAGACGCCTCAAGGTTTCCTCCAGACCAAGCCCTCCCTTGGAGGCAGCGTAAACCACCTCCATGGGGGAGAAAGCGTGAATGTGGATGGAGGGCACAGTTCTCTTCACCGCCCTCAACAAGGCCTCATAAAAGCCTAGGTCCACCTCGGGGTGAAGGCCGCCTTGGATGCAAACCTCCGTGGCCCCTTGCCTCCAAGCCTCCTCCGCCTTCGCGGCTACCTGAGCGGGGGAGAGCAAGTAAGCTTCGGGGTCGCGGGGGCTTCGGCTGAAGGCGCAGAACCGGCAGCCGGTGCCGCAGATGTTGGTGAAGTTGATGTTCCAGTTGACCACGTAGGTGACGATGTCCCCCACCCTCCGCCGCCTAACCCAGTCGGCCGCGAGGATCAACGCGTGAAGCTCCAGCCCTCGAGCTTGAAGGAGGCAGGAGGCTTCCTCCTCCGTCAACTCTCCTCCTCCCAACGCTTTATTCAAGACCTCAGCTGTTCCCGAGTCTAGGGAGGCGAGGAAGTTTTCCTTAAAGGCTTGAAGCTCCCTCAGCCTAGGCCTAGCCTCCACGCCCTAACCGGCCTCCTTTTCCCTTCGCACGTAGCCTTCCCCATCAACTAGACCTAGAACCGTCGGCTTCAGAGCTTCAGGGATGAACTCAGGCTTGTCAACCACGTACTCCGGGTAGACAGGCAACCTCTGCCTGAGCTCCAAGCCGCAGCCTTCCGTTATCCTTCGAAGCTTAGGGATGCTGGGCCAAGCCTTTTCAGGGTTCACATGGTCTAAGGTGACGGGGGAGACGCCTCCCCAATCGTTAGCCCCCGCCAAGGGAAGAGCGGAGGCGACAGAGGCAGCGAGGTTGGGAGGCACCTGAAGATTCATCTCCCCGCCCAAGACCAACCTTGAAACGGCTAACACCCGCAGGGTCTCCAGCCCCTCAGGCTCAGGGTGATCGCCCATGGGGGTTCTAGGCTTGGCGGCGAAGGGCTGCAAAATTACCTCTTGAACGTGGCCGTATTCCCGGTTAAGCTTGGAAATGACGGAAAGCGACTCGACCAGTTCCCGAGGTTTCTCACCAATCCCGAAAAGCAGTCCGGTGGTGAAGGCCACCCTAAGCTTGCCTGCATGCTCTAAGGTAGCCAGCCGGAGGTGGGGGTGTTTCCCAGGGCTGAATTCGTGGGGACCTCCAGGTTGGCAGAGGCGGGGGCTGATGTTCTCCAGCATGAGGCCCATGCTGACGTTGACCTCCCTTAAGGCCGCCATCTCTTTGAGGGACAGGACTCCGGGGTTGCTGTGGGGGAGGAGGCCTGTCTTCTCATGGACAGCTTGGCAGAGGTCCGCCAAATAGTCGAGAGTGCTGCTGTAGCCCATTCGGCTTAAGGCCTTTTCCGCTTCAGGATATTTCTCCTCAGGCTTCTCCCCCAGGGTGAAAAGAGCCTCGGTGCACCCCGCGTTCCTTCCGGCTGCTGCTATCTTCAAGACCTCTTCAGGCTTTAGAAACAAGCGGCTTCTAGGGGAGGGCGGTCTTCTGAAGCCGCAGTAGGCGCAGGCATTGCGGCACAGCCGCGTGAGGGGGATGAAAACCTTCCGGGAGTAGGTCATCTTCCTACCCTTGGCCTTCCTTCTCACTTTCCAAGCCGCGCCGAAGACGGCGGGTAGCTCATGGGGTTCTGCCTCCAGAAGCACGCAGCCGTCCTCCACGCTGAGGCCTTCGCCCCCCAAAGCCTTGGATAGAACCTCCCCCACGGCTCCCTTCGAATCCGGAGGGCTTTCCGTCTTCAAACTTCGGGTGAGAATTGCGGGAATGGAAGGCTTCAAAGGCGAACGCCTCTTTCACCGGGTTTTCCTGAATTTCAACACGATGTCTTCTCCCGCTTTCTCCATTCCTGAGAAGCGGAGTTTAAAGCTTTCCCGGATGGTGGGGAAGCCTTCTCCCTCCACCAAGCTCACCGCCTCTCTGCCTCCCACCAAGTAGGGGGCAATGGCAACCTGAACCTCGTCCACCAAGCCTGCTTTCACCATCCCCCAGTTAAGGGTGCCTCCCCCCTCTAAAAGGACGGTCTTAACCCCCATTTTCCCCAACTTCTTTAGAAGAAGCTTCAAGTTCACCTTCTCCGTCTCCCCGGCTCTGAGGACCTGAGCTCCCGCCTTCCTTAAAGCTTTAACACGGGTCTCCGGCGCCCTGCCGCCGACGGCTATCAACACACCTCCCTTGTGAGTGTGGGTTAGGATTTTGGCGTCGGGGGGAGTGCGCGCTCGACTGTCCACCACTATTTTCAGAGGAACCCCAACCGCCCTAGGCCCTTTAACCGTCAGCTTGGGATCGTCTACCAAGAGAGTGTTGATGCCTATCATGATGGCGTCAACCCTCCGCCTCAGCCGGTGAACCCGCCTCCAGTCCTCGGGGCTGGAGAGGGCTGAGTCCCCCCGCCGACTGGCTATCTTGCCGTCTAAGCTCATGGCTGCGTTCAAAATCACATAGGGCCGCTGGGCAGGAGGCTTCACCAAGGTTTCCTCCCCAGTTTGTTAACGGCTACCTCGCCCCCCACCAAGACCAGTTTAACGTTATCCCCCCTAGCCCGGTGGACTACGGAGGCAGCGGGGCTGCGGGCCGGCGCTAGGTTGGCGGCTTGAGCGTCGATGAATACTACGTCAGCCAGCTTTCCCGGTTGAAGGGAGCCTAGGGACTCCCCGAGCCCCAGGACCTTGGCAGCGTTAACCGTAGCCATCTGGAGGATTTCCTCCGGCTTCACGGCGGCTGGAGACTTCTCCAAAGCCTTCACGGTCTTGGAGAGAAAATCCATTTCCCTGAACATGTCCGGAGAGTTCACCATGACGTTGTCTGTTCCCAGCGCCACCGTAACCCCTGAATCCATCAACCTCCTAACCGGAGGGAAGCCCAAGCCTAAAACAGCATTCGCCCTCGGACAGACCACGGCGCCTACCCTGCGCTCGGAGAGGAGAGCGAAATCCCCGCTGCGGGCGTGGGTGAGATGAATCAGAAAGCTGGCTTTCAACAGCTTAACAGCCCTCTCCACTTCCCCCAGCCCTGTCCTAGCCTTGGATTTCCCCTCAGCCTCAGGGTCTTCCGCAGCGTGGGTTGCCAAGAGTTTTCCCCGGCCTTGGAGGAGGGTTGAAATCTGAAGGAGGCTTGGGTCTGTGAACTCGTTGGGGCTGCTGAGGCCTAGGCCTTCCGCTGACTCCAAGATGGCCGCCGCTTCTTCCACGGCCTCCTCCGGAAGTTTGGCGCGGTTGGCTTCTAGGTCTTCCTCCCCCCAATGGTGCTGAGGCCTGCCCAGAATTATGGGGCGGATTTTCAGGCCTCTCAAAGCCTCCCGGAGGAGTTGAACCCCGGGCATCCCCCCCTCCCTGAAGTCGGCGAAGGCGGTGACCCCCGCGGAGAGCATGTCCTCCAACGTCCCCCTCATATGGCGGAGAATTTGCTCCCGGGAGGTTTCTCGGAGAAGCCTATGTTTGAGCCCTTGAGGAGGCCTCACCAAGGCTTCTAGGCTGAGGCCTGACCCCTGCTCCTTGAAGGCGGAGTCCCCTACGTGGATGTGGGCGTTGATAAGCCCGGGGATGCCGATGAGGCCTCGGGCGTCCAGTCTCCCTTCACACTGCCCTTTGAAGCTGCCTTTCCCCACCTCGCATATCCGGTCGCCTTCGAAGGCTAGGTAGCCGCCTTCCATGGGGTGGAGTTCCTCCCCCACCAGTAAGATGGCTCCTTCAACAACCTTCAAGGAAACGCCCCTCACGTGAACAAGGCAGCTGGGGTTGCAGGTGGACCCGGCGGCATGGTTTATGACCCCTAAGGGTCTGGGAAATTTAAGTTTTTGGAGACCACGCCCTTCCCGGCTGGGGTTTTAAAGACTGGAAGTCGCCTTCCCCCACTTGGAGGATGATCTCCGCGTTCTCCAACAAGTATTTTTCACGGAAGACCCCTTGGTCCGCGTAGGCTTCGAGGACATCGCCTACAAAGATAGTGTGGTCCCCGGTGGTCAGAGCTTGGCTGAGCTTGCATTCCAAGTGGGCGACGCATTCGCCGACGATGGGGGCTCTCACCCTCCGAGCCGGCTGGGGGGTGAGGCCGGCTTCCTTAAACTTATCTCTCCTCCGCCCTGAGACGCTGCCGCAGAAGAGAACCTGCCTCAAAAGCCTCATGGTGGGAATGTTGACCACGAATTCCCGTGTTTCCTCTAAAATACGGTGGGTATACCGGCCTAACCCCACGCTGACAGCGGCCTTGGGCGGGTTGAAGGAAGTGGGCATAGACCAAGCTAAGGTGATGATGTTAGCCTTACCCTCCCCATCGACACAACTGACTAGGACAAGGCTCCTAGGGTAGAGAAGCCTGTGAACGCAGTGCGTGGGCACGTCTACTTTCACAGAGCCCATGGAATCCCCCTCAAGCCAAACTAATTGAGGGGTGAATAAGTTAAGCTTTTACCTCCTCTAACCTGCAAAGAGACCAAGGCATCCTGTTCCCAGCAAAGGAATGCCTTCATGTTGAGCGGAGAAATACTGGACGTTTCTGAGATGCTCTCCGGTTTTCAGCCTACTGCACGAAAAAGCAGAATCATTGAAATTCTCGAACTCTCTAGGCTGTTTGGTGGGCCGGGCCGGATTTGAACCGGCGACCTTTCGGTGTCGGAGCCGTTTCATCCTATCAGCCGAACGCTCCAGCCAAGCTGAGCTACCGGCCCGTGGGCTGGTCTGTCTGTTTCTCTTAACTCTTAAAAGATCCTTTTTTGCTTTATGTCTGTTGCACAGGTAACTTTAAAAAGTTAAATCGTCCAGAAAATGGAAGGTATCAAGTTGAAGGATATGACTCCGCTGGAAAGGGTTCTTCGGACTGTGCGGGGAGAGCTACCAGACCGTGTGCCAGTCATCCCCGGAGTAGGCCACCAATACATCTCAGCCTTTACCCGCATACCCCTCCCCAAGCTTGTCTCAGACCCGAATAAAATGGCGGAGGGAGTTCTGGCCACATGGAGAAGACACGGCTACGACGCCATCGGAGCGGTAACCTACGCCTCCCTAGGGGCTGATGAAATGGGCTGCAAGGTCATAATAGAGGACGGCCACGTGATATTCGCTAAAGAGCCGGCGATAAAGAACTACTCCGACCTCAAAAATCTTCGCATACCTGATCCGAGGAAAGACGGACGCATGCCCGTGGTGCTGGAATGCCAGCGGATCCTCCGTGAGAAAACAGAGGGAACCATATCGGTGGGGGGCGGCTTCCAAGGGCCGCTGTCCTTCGCCGCCATCCTACGCGGGCCTAAAGACTTTCTGCTCGACCTCATCAGGAACCCAGGTTTCTGCAAGGAGGTCGTCGAGTTTTCAACCGAATTTCTGATGGAGTGGGGGAAAGCTCAGATCGAAGTCGGCGGGGTAAAGTCCCTTATGATATTCGAGCCCACCGCCTCACCCCAAGTGGTTTCCCCAGCCCGGTTTGAAGAGTATTCCTTCCCTTATCTGCGAAGGCTCATAGCGGAATTCAAAAGACTCGGCGCAGGGGTGATCCTTCACATTTGCGGAAACACCAAGCCCATTCTCAAAAAAATGGCTGAGACAGGAGCTTCGACTCTAAGCTTGGAGTCGGAGGTAAACTTGGCGGAGGCTAAGAGGATCACCGAAAACAAGGTCTGCGTTTCAGGCAACATCGACAGCTTCAAACTCGCCTTCAGCCCAAAGGAGGAAGTCTTTCAGATGGCAAAGGCCTGCGTCTTGGAGACATCCCCCGGGGGGCGCTTCATCCTGAGTTCTTCCTGCGAGGTCACAGCCAACACCCCTCCGGAGAACCTAGACGCGCTGATTCAGGCAGCCGAAGAATATGGGAAATACCGTTAAAGGCAAGGCTATTTGGATTTAATCCACTCTTTGCAGATTTTCACGCCTAAAGCCACGTCGTTCACGCCGGCGTCGGCTCCCACCTTCCGGGCGAAATCTTCTTTGATGGGATAGCCGCCGAGGATGACCTTGACTTTTTCCCTGAGGCCTTCCTGAGTAAGCCTTCGGATGACGTTTTCCATTTCCATCATGGAAGGCGTCAGTAAGCCGGACAGTCCGAGGATGTCGGGTTTAACCCTGCGAACCTCCTCCACGAACTTCTCCGAAGGCACGTCTATGCCTAGGTCGACGACCTCAAAGCCTGCGGACTTCAGAAGCGCTATGACTATGTCTTTTCCTATGTCATGAAGGTCTCCCTTAACCGTTCCTATGAGCACCTTGCCCGCTGCTTTGTAATCGGCAGTTTTAAGATGCGGCTCCACTATCCGCATTCCCTCCTTCATGGTCTCCCCTGCTGCGATCAGCTCAGAAAGGTAGTATTCTCCACGTTCGTAATTCCGGCCGATGACCTCCATGCCCCTCGCCATTTCCCTAAAAATTTCAGCAGGAGGGATGCCTTCGTCTAAGGCTTCCCGGCAGGCCTGCCGGAGGCCTTCCACGTCGAAGTTGACTATGCAGCTGTTGACCTTCCCCAGTACTTCACCTGATTTTTGATGCCTTTTTGACTTCACGGTAACTCCCCCTATCCCGCTGGTTAATGGATGGTGTTCGCCTTCGGCTTTGCTCCTTCAAATTGTTGAAGGCAACCGATTGTAGACATGGTGTTGAAAGCCTCTTGCTGTTAGAGTGATTTAAGCCTTTCCGAAACCCAGACAGGTAGAGCTGGTTTTTTATAGTTTCTCCATGGGAGTTGAAGACGGCTGAATATGTCTGCCGATTTTTTTTGGAAAACCTTAAATTCCCTATAATAAAGTTAGAAAAGGTAAAACCGTTGATGATGAGTTAGATGAAAGGAAGAAAGATCCTCGCCATCGTGGCGGAAATAGGTTTAGCGTTCGCAGCCTCCGCTTTTCTCATCGCAGCCATGGGAGTAGACCCCATGATGGCATATGGGGTCTTTTTTTCCAACGCCTTCGGTTCTCTTTACGGGGTGGCTGAAACCTTAACCGTGGCTACACCTCTCATCTTAGCAGCCTTAGGGATAATTGTAGCCTTCAGATGTAAATTTTGGAACATTGGGGCGGAGGGTCAACTGCTCCTAGGAGCCGCCATCGCCGCTTGGCTTGGAATGAGTGTTAAAGCACCTTTCAGCCTTATGCTTCCCCTGCTATTTTCTGCCAGCTTCATGGCGGGTGCAATGTGGGGAGTGATCCCCGGATACTTGAAGGCTAAACTGCAGGTGAATGAGATAATCACCACCTTGATGATGAACTTCATAGCACTTCTGTTTGTGAGCTTTCTGGTGGAAGACTTGTTAAAAGAGGAGGGCGCCCTTTTCCCCCGTACACCTCCCATCCTACCAGCTGCACAGTTACCGAAATTGATCCCGGGAACAAGGTTGCATGCAGGCTTCATCGTGGCGGTTGCCCTCTCCATACTCGTGTACTTGGTTCTGCAGAAAACGATCTTCGGGTACAGAATAAGGTCTACCGGCTCCAATCCTCTAGCTGCCAGATACGGCGGGATAAACGTCACCAGATACACCATATATGCTGTGATCCTCAGCGGAGGCTTGGCAGGGATGGCGGGAATGGGAGAAGTGTCCGGTGTCCATTACCGGCTGGTTAACAACATCTCCCCCGGCTACGGATATTTCGCCATCATCGTCGCCCTGCTCGGCAGGCTGCATCCCATCGCAGTGGTTCTCACAGGCATTTTCTTCGGAGGACTGATAGTCGGCAGCTCCGCCATGACCTCCATGACCGTCATACCTGGCGCTTTCATGTACGTCCTCCAAGCTTTCATTCTGATTTTCATGCTGGGCATCGACTCGATGATGGAGAAGATGAAATTGTTCTAAAGGGAGGTATGCGAGAATGTCAGAGTTTATAGTGTTCGTCCTCGCCACCGCCGTTCACATGATGGTTCCCATTCTACTGCCCGCCCTTGGAGAGACTTTGTCCCAACGATCCGGTGTGCTCAATTTGGGGATAGAGGGAATAATGCTGATGGGCGCCTCCCTAGGCCTCATAGCAACACACATCACAGGCAGCCCCTACATCGGCTTAGGAGCAGCCCTTGCAGGCGGGCTACTTTTCGGCTTAGCAACCCTCGTCATCGTCATCCTGCTACACGTTGACCAGGTGATCAACGGGGTTGGAATTTGGCTTCTGGGACTGGGAGCCTCCACTTTCCTGCTGAAATGGTATGTTGCAGGTTTACCTCAATTCCCCACCATAAAGACGTTGGAGGCAATTCCAGTGCCATACCTCAGTAAGCTGCCTTTCATAGGCCCTGTCCTGTTTCAGCAGAACTTTCTGGTGTACGCTTCAATATTAGCTGTCGCCCTTTTCTGGTTAATTTTGTTCAAAACAACATTCGGCTTAAACATCCGAGCGGTGGGAGAAAACCCGTTGGCTGCGGAAAATGCAGCTATTAACGTAAACTGGGTTAGGTCTATCACCATCCTTGTAAGCGCAGCCATGGCCGGCTTAGGAGGCTGCTACCTGAGCATCGCCCATGTGGGGCTGTTCACCCACAACATGGTGGCAGGTCGAGGGTTCATAGCCATAGCAATCGTGGTCTTCAGCAAGTGGAATCCTGCCCGCGCAATTTTAGGGGCGCTCATCTTCGGGGGGGCTGAAGCCCTTCAAATACACATTCAAGCATTGGGAGTGATGGTGCCGTATCAATTCTTGTCCATGCTGCCGTATCTTCTGACAATATCGATGATGGTCGCCATAGGCAGAAAAGCCGAATTCCCAAAAGCTCTAACCGTTCCATACAAGAGAGCAAGATAATCCAAGAGCCCTTTATAAAAAAAGGTAGGTAGGTTAGCACCTACGGCCTCTGCTTCCGTTTTCTAGGTGTTTAGTTCCTTCCGACGTTAATCCCATATTTCCGGTACCACGAGCACACCGTCGATGATATCCTGCCTCGCCTTCATCACGGTCTCTGCTATGTCCGAGGGAACCAGCTCTGTGTTTATGCGAAGGTCAAGAACTCCCTCTTTTATTCCAGGCGTAAACGTGCCTCCTTGAAAGTTGTTTTCTAGGATGCTTTGAACAGTTTCCTCGAGCAGCGGAATGAAGTTGAAGACGTAGGTGGCGATGGACACGTCTTTACCCATTTCAAAGTAGTCTTGATGCTCTGATACCACGTAAATTCCTTCCCGTTCGCGCGCGGCTTCGAAGATTCCAGTGGAGGAGAAACCGGCCCAGGAGGCGATGATGTCGCTTCCAGCGTTTATCTGAGAGGTAGCGAAGTCTTTTCCCTTAACCGGCTCGATGAAAGACCCCACGTAGGAGACTATCACTTCCGCTTGAGGGTTAGCCGCCTCCACTCCCAAGATGAAGCCGTTGGTGAGCATTTTTATAACCGGGAACTCCCCTCCGTTGACCACACCTATCTTGCCGGTTTTCGTCATCAAACCCGCCAACAATCCGCCTAAGTATGTCATTTCATGCCACTTTGGATCATAGGCTCGGAGATTAGGGGCAGACGTCCGGCAGCCAGTGGTCATAAAATAGGTGTCCGGAAACTCCTCAGCCGCCCTAGCCGCCGCGTCGTCATACTGGCCTCCGTGGCCCCAAACTAGGTCGAATCCCGCGGCGGCAAACTGTTTCAAATCCCGTTCAGCGTCAGCGAAAGGTATGAATTCAGAATACGAAATCTCCGCTCCAAACTTCTCTTCCACATGTTTCAAAGCGAGATATCCTGAATGGCTCCATCCCGGTATATCGGCTCCCGCATCCAAGGACATTGCAACTTTTATTGGAGTAGGCGCGGGTGTGGGTGTCGGTGTCGGTGTTGGTGTGGGGGTAGGTGCCGGTGTTGGCGTGGGTGTGGGCGTCGGCGTAGGCGTCGGTGCAGGCGTCGGTGTGGGGGCTGGAGCCGGCCTTGTAGCCTGCCAGGCGGCGTAACCGCCCACACCAGCCACCACCACAGCCACAACCGCAGCAACACCGTATTTAAGAGCACTTCTTCTGGATGTTTGGGTTGCCATGAGATCAAAATCCTCCTTTAAACGCATTCTGTTTAGGGATTCTGGTATTTAAATTTTCACCGGATTTGTCGGAGATCCGGTTTCAGGATGTTTAAACGTCTAAAGGTACGCCTAGGTCCACCAGTTCTCTTTTCACTTTTTTGTAGATGCTGAGCCAATCGTCCTTGGGTTTGAGGGTTTTCACATCGTAGCATTCCGGGAAGGTTTTACCCAGCGGAGGATTTCTCAGCTTGCTTTCATATTTCGGCAGAAGGGCCTTCACAGCCTCATTGGCGTCTGAGCGTTTCATCCCCGCACATGCCTTGACAACCTCTGCGCCGAACTTCTGCTCCAGCGGGCTTACGTGGTCTTTGTGTTTTCCTCCCGCGGAGCGGTTTCCTATGTTGGCTGCGCACCCGGACACAGCCTGTTCGATGGCTCCCACGGCCATTTCGTAGAGGATTTCCTCCGTGCACGGGCCTGAAACCTGGCTGGTTATTCCCCCTATCAAGAGCTGGGTGTTTCGGCTTTCCCCCTGCTCCACCACGCTGGCAGCCCACACGGCTTCCCGGCCTACGTTGCCGTCATACCTGAAATCGTAAATCACCCCGCAGGGAACAGCGCACCTGTGCACTAGGACTTGAAGCAGCGTAGCGGCCACAGCCGCCACAGCCGCTCCCTCAGGCGGGCCTACGTAGCCGCCTATCATGGACCAGTGGTTTCCGTAAACATAGCCTCCATAGCTTTGAACCTTGACAACCTTATGCAGTAAGCCGTAGGAGGTTTTCAACTCCGTGATGGCGAGGACCAGCCCCATGTCGTTCCGCGTGTAGCTGTGAGGTGCTCCATATCCGCCCAGCAGACCGTATTCTGTGGGGCTGAGGGCTGGGCCTATGAAAGGGATGCCCGGCCGGCCTACCCGCCTCGCCACTTCCTTCACAGCAGCTCCCTCGTTGAGGCCTGCGAGGGACTCGTAGGGTGAGCCTGCTATGACAGGTCGACCGTGGGTTGTGGATGTGGAAAGCGCGGACAACATGTCTATAACCCTGTTTTCAGCGATGCCCTGCATTATGGGCATGAAAAGCTCCTCGGAGACTATTCCAAACCCCGACCTGAAAACCGGCGGCCTAGGGTCCTCTGGCCTTCGGGCTCTTATCACCACCTTGTCGCTGCTCTCCCCTACCGTGATTTCTTTGGGAGCCAGCCGCAGGGCTTCTTTGACTTCTTCTTCACTGAACTTTATGACTCTCTCTGTGTTGATGCAGAGCATTCCCGTCTCCACGGCGAACTCGAAGCCGGCTTCCC
The DNA here is from genome assembly GCF_002009985.1 of Candidatus Hecatella orcuttiae. NCBI lineage: Archaea > Thermoproteati > Candidatus Bathyarchaeota > Bathyarchaeia (SeqCode) > Candidatus Hecatellales > Candidatus Hecatellaceae > Candidatus Hecatella > Candidatus Hecatella orcuttiae. Next base: position 918,107 of record NZ_MTLX02000005.1, on the reverse strand, counting down.
AGAACTTATCTGCCAAACCATCATCCGTGTTGACAGGGTTTTCAGGGCTGCATGTTCGCGATAGCCCGTGTTCCTTAAGCTTCTCCATGATCTTCCCTGGTATCACTCTCTTATCCCATTCACCTACTTCGCACACGGGGCCGCTGTGAGCTCTGTCTAAGACTTCAAGAAAACTTACCACACGAAACCACCGACAATTGTTAGACGTTTACTCTTGTCGATCTACAGATAAATCTTTCGCAGTCTTAAGACACAAGAAGCCAAGGATCCGTTGGGCTTTAGTTGCGAAACTTGCTCAAGCTTGTAAGCGGGGCGAAGAAGGGATTTTCAACAAGCTCAGTAGGTTTAAATAGGGCTTAGATGCTAAGGTAGGAGAGAGGTAAGAATTTTGGTAGATGAGAAAGTTACTCGAAGAGGATGGCTTAAAACCGCCGTAGGCACCGTAGTAGGCTTTGCGGTAGGCATGGTTGGGGGATATCTCGCCGGAACTGCAAGAGCTCCACCACCTACACCAGCACCCGAAATCGCCATTGTCACTTTTCAAACGGGATGGGCCTTCGTCGGAAGGGATGCCCCCTTCTTCTTAGCCATGGAAAAGGGATACTATGAAGAAGAAGGGCTGTCCCTGAGGATATTTAGGGGATATGGAACCTCCGACGTTTTAAAAAACATGGAAGCCAAGAAATTTGATTTCGGCATGCCGGGCACCAGCGGAACCATAAAAGCCATAGCCGAAGGTGCGCAGCTGAAGATAGTGGCGATGCTGCACCTCAGAAGCGTAAACGGTGTCATCGTCAGAAAGGACAGCGGAATAAAAGGGCCGCAGGACATGGTGGGGAAGATATATGGGCAGACTTTTGCAAGCGAAACCTCGCTACTTCTGCCCTACTTCTTAGAGATCAACGGTGTTGACCCCGCGACCGTAGAGATGCGAAACCTTGATCCAGGGGTAGCGGTCTCAGCGTTGCTTGCAGGAGAAACCGACATATGCGGCTTCTACAGCGAGTCTCCTAGTGCAGCTCTATGGGAAAAAGTCAACCACATCAACTTCGCGGATTGGGGTTTAGACGTGTACAATAATGCCATCGTAGCACACTTGGATCTTATGGCGGAAAACCCGGAGCTGATCCGGAGATTTTTAAAGGCCACATTCATGGGCATCAGAGACGCCATGGCCAACCCTGAAGAAGCAGTTGACGCTATGCACAAATACCGCCCGGAGCTTAAACGGGAAGACATCAGAATTCAGTTGGCGTTTGGGCTGCAAGGGTATTTAGGAAACCCGGAAGAGACTGCGAAATTGGGGCTGGGCTGGGTAACCGAAGAGAAAATGGCTTTTACGCAAAAAATAGCGTCGGAGGCTTTTGGCTTCGAAGAAGTTCCCCTAGAAAGGATTTACACGAACGAATACTTGACGAAAATACTCCCACCGGAAAATGCCGAAGAAAACATCAATGCGATAATAGCGGAGGTAATGTAACAGCCGGCTACACTCTCATCAAATATGAGCCGTTTGACAGCCTACGGGGTAGCGGGAGCTAGATAAGAAGCGAAAAACATATGATATGCCGGCAGGATCGGGTGCGAAGATGAGAATAAGAGAGCCAGTAATCTTCACAGTTTTCATGTTTATGCTGGTTATAGTGTGGCAGATGGCGGTAGAAATATTCAATATACCTAGTTTTTTTCTTCCACCCCCTTCAGCCATAGCAAGCGAGCTTGTGAATAATCTTGATACGCTCTTGAGAAATACGTACTTTACGTTTCTTTTAATTGTGGAAGGCTTCCTTTTAGCTGTAGTCTTCGGCTTTGTCCTTGGGGTGGGAATTGCCTATTCATGGATTCTGAGGGTTACCCTGTATCCGTTGATGGTCGCCATACGGTCGCTGCCTGTGGTGGCTATCGCTCCCTTTTTTGTCATCTGGGTTGGGTATGGGAGTCCGTCCATATTGCTAGTTTCCTTCTTCCTCGCCTTTTTCCCTATAGTCATCGCCTCCATAAGTGGCTTAACAAAGATCGACCCCAACATGTTGAAGCTGATGCGCTCTTTCCGTGCTTCCGAATGGCAGATACTCAGAAAATTAAGATTCAAGAACGCCCTCCCTTACCTGTTTGACGGATTTAAAGTATCTATCACTTTATCAGTTGTAGGAGTTGTGGTAGGAGAATTCATAGCGTCCAGCTCCGGAGTTGGCTATCTCGTGCTTGTTTCCAACTTCTCATTAAACGTCCCCTTCGCCTTTGCGTCTTTATTGGTGTTATGCATTTTGGCGCTTACACTCTACGGGTCTATAGTGTTGCTGGAAAAATTGCTGATTCCATGGAGAATTCGTGAGTGATGAAAACCGGTAATTCAGCCGAAGAACTGATTGAAGTAAAAAATCTAACAAAAGTCTACCAATCTCCAAGAGGGGACGTTCTGGCCTTAGAAGACGTTTCATTCAGTGTTAAGAAGGGAGAATTCATCTGCATCGTCGGGAGGAGCGGATGTGGAAAATCCACGCTTCTCAATGTTATCTCAGGTTTAATACCGGAAACCAGCGGGGAAATCCGTATAGCCGGTAAACTGCTGAAAGGACCTCAGCCGAACATAGGCATCGTTTTCCAGTTTCCCGTCCTCTTCCCTTGGAGAACTGTTATCAAAAATATAATGCTACCGCTCGAAGTACTCAAGCTGGGGAAGAAGTATTACGAAAAGATCCCTGAACTGGTCAAACTGGTCGGCCTATCAGGGTTTGAGAACAAATACCCTCATGAACTATCCGGTGGAATGCAGCAGAGAGTTTCCATCTGTATGGCGCTGATACATGACCCCTTACTGTTGCTCATGGATGAGCCTTTTGGTGCGCTGGACGCGCTGACAAGGTATGAGATGAACTTTGAACTTTTGAGGATATGGCATGAAACAAAAAAGACAATACTGTTCATAACCCATAATGTTGAAGAAGCTGTATTTCTGGCGGACAGGGTGCTGGTTATGACTCCCCGCCCAGGCAAAATAGCTAAAGAGATAGTCATTGATCTACCCCGGCCGAGAAGATTGGAGCATAGGGAAGAGAAAAAATTTTCCGAATATATCTTAGACATTCACAAATTATTAGGGCTCGGCTAGAGACTGTCATCCGATGAACTGCTCTGCGTTCGCCACAGCAGAACCTTCTCATCTCTTCAGGCTTTTCCAACGCGAGTAACCGAAACGCTTAAATTCGCTGGTCTTCGGATGACTCTAGTCGTAGACAGAGGTTACGTCTGAATTGTCTGAAGTTGACATTTTGGAGAGGCTGGCTAGGTCCGTTATTGAAATGGATGAGGAGGCAGCGAAGAGCACGGCTGAAGAAGCTGTGAAGACGGGTATAGACCCTCTGAAAGCCATCAAAGAAGGGCTTGGAAAAGGTATGGCTGTGGTCGGCCAGAAGTTTCATGACTGTGAAATATTTCTGCCTCAAGTGATGCTGGCGGCAGACGCCACCAAGGCTGGTGTGGAAGTGCTTCTTTTCAAGTTGACGGCTGAAAGGAGAAGTGAAGCCATAGCGGGAAAAGTTGTCATAGGAACGGTGAAGGGGGACATTCACGATATCGGCAAAAACATCGTGGCTGTGATGCTTTCGGCAGCCGGATTCGAAGTCCACGACCTCGGCTCAGATGTGCCGTCTATGAAGTTCGTGGAGGAAGCTGAAAAAGTCAAAGCAGACATCATAGCCATGTCCTCCCTAATGACCACCACCCGGCTTTACCAGCAGGAGGTCGCAGACTACCTGAAAGACATGGGTCTCCGGAATAGATATTACATTATAATTGGAGGAGGCGCCATAACCCCCGCATGGGCGAGGGAGATCGGCGCCGACGGATACGGAAGACTGGCCGACGATGGGGTGGAGGTGTGCAAACAGCTTCTGGGAAAAAGGGTGAAGCCGCCTCTCCCTGAGCCGATGATAAAAGAATGAGCAAGGAGAGTTGGTTGATGAGTGTTTCTTTTTTAGAAGTCTTGGATAGAATTCACACAGGCCCCGTCTGCAAGGTCAAGGACTGGGACACCAAAGTTATTCCGACGAAAGTGACGGAGAAGCTTAAAGAACACGGGCTGGAGGGCGTCTGCGACCCCAAGAACCCTGTGCCCGCCGACGACAGTCTGGCAGATAAGTTCTGGGAAGCCGGCTTCGAGTTCGCCGTCGAAGTAGGCATGCTCTGCACTGACACTGAAAGGAACATTAGATTCACCGAGGAAGAACTCAAAAGCGCTTTGAGAGAAGCGCGAAGCCAAGTAGCACTTGGAACCGGCTTAGACAAGGTTGTATGCAAAGCGAGGAAGCCGGAAGACGGACAGGCTCCGACGACGTTTCTAGGTCCCTTCGACACCGAGTGCTCCGAGGAGCTCTTCGTTTTAGCCGTTCAAGCTGCAGCCCAATATAGGTCGGTGGACATCATCCACCAGCCTACTCTCGTCACCGCCTATGGAAGGCCGCTTAAGGGCTCCACCCCTTATGAGACCGTCTATGGGAAGCTGGAAGCCGTGTTGACCAAGGAAGGGGTGAGAAGGGCTGGAAGACCCGGCATGTCCTATCCTTTCCTCGTCTCCGATGTGAGCGGATGGGGCGCCATCGGCGCGTATGGAACTGTGGACGCTGCCGACCCGCAGGTGAACCTCATGTGGAGTCTTCCCCCCTCATGCCTGAAGACGAACTATCCCCTGCTGAACAAGACAGCTCAGGCTCTCAATTTTAACGGTCCGGTCGGGGCGGCCCATTACTCTATGATCGGCGGCTACTCCGGTTCACCGGAGGGATGCGTGGTAACAGCCAACGCTGCGGCCGTTCTGATCCTCGTGGTGCATCAGGCGACGATACCTTCCGCAGCCGTCTTCGACCTTCGGCATCTTTTCGGAGGCAGCAGCCGGGAGTCCATCTGGGCCAACAGCCTCACATGCCAATCCCAGAGTAGGAACACTCATAACATCACTCTCTTCAACATCAACCCGGTGGCAGGGCCGTGCACCGACATGCTTCTCTACGAAGCGGCAGCCCAGTGCATCGGGCATGCGTCCTCCGGCACTGCGTGCATAATGGGCATCCGCCCTCGCATGGGGAGGTATCCGCACTATTTCAGCGGCCTTGAAGCGGGCTTTGCAGGGGAAGTAGGTAAAGCCTCGGCTGGGGTTAAACGCTCAGACGCAAACGAGATCGTGAAAACCTTAGTTGCCAGATATGAAGATAAATTAAAGGAACCTCCCGCCGGGAAAAAGTTCGAGGAGTGCGTCGACTTGAAGACCTTGAAGCCTATTCCCGAATGGCTTGCTATATATCGAAAGGTGAAGAAGGAACTCGTAGACCACGGGATCCCGCTAGAATAAAAAAGAATCGCCAACAAGCTTTTTGCAACTCACTTTCACCGGAGCTGCCCTTCGCAGCCTGAGATTTTTCACTGTGTAAATACTAAAATACGGTCGAATGCGAAACACATGTCAATTTGGATAGGGTGACCGTGGTGGAGGATAAGAGAAGCAAAAAAATCGTTGTTGCAACGCACTGCATTCTGAATCAGAACGCGAAGATACAAGGCATAGCTAAGTTTCCCGGAGTCATAACGCCTGTCGTGGACTTCTTGGTCAAAAGCGGGCTGGGTATCCTTCAAATGCCATGCCCTGAAACCACCTACCTAGGAATACGTCGATGGCAGTATGTCAAGGAGCAATATGACACTCCGGCTTTCAGAGAACACTGCAAGAAGCTAGCTGATTTCATCTTAAACCAGATAGAAGACTATCAGAAAAGCGGCTACAAGATAGTGGCAATCCTAGGCGCAGACGGAAGCCCCAGCTGCGGCGTCAACAAAACGCCTAGAAACCCAACTTGGAGCGGACTCATACCGGAGAAGCTGCCAAGCCAGAAGCAAGTGGCGGAAAAAGGCGTCTACATGGAGGTTCTAGAGGATGAGATGAAAAAGAAAAACTTGAACATACCCCTCATCGGCATACCGGAAACCCCTGAAGTAGGGTCTATGGAAGATGCCCTATCCCGGCTGAAAAAGCTTCTGTAGCCCGAAGCCCCCGGCTTCCGTGGCAACCGGCGGGATTAAAATTCTAACGGTCCCCGTCAACTAATCTCCATCTCGTGGGTGGAATGTCGCTTAAACCGATGTTTGACGGCGTGGTGGGAACATACGATCTGCTCAACCGCCTGTTGACTTGGGGGCTGGACGGGGTTTGGCGGAAGCTTTGCGCCCGCGAGTGCAATTCAAGCGGAGTTGTGGTCGACCTCTGCTGCGGAACCGGTGACTTGGCGTTACACATCCTGAAGCAGGCTGCTCCCGAGGCCTGCATAGTCGGGCTTGATTTCAGCAAGGCGATGTTGAAGGCGGCGGGCAAAAAACTTGGAAGGAGAAGCAAAATAGATCTAGTCCTCGCGGACGCGGCGCACATGCCTTTTAAAGAGGGGTGCGTTGACCGAATAGCCATCTCCTTCTCCTTCCGCAATCTCACCTACAGAAATCCTAAGGCTGAAGAATACCTCAAAGAAGTGCTGAGAACGCTGCGCTGCGGAGGAAGGTTTGTCTGCGTTGAAACCAGCCAGCCGAAGCAACGCCCTTTAAAAATTCTCTACCACCTATACCTAAGAAAAATTGTACCATGGCTCGGCGGCCTAGTATCTGGACGTAAAGCTGCTTACCGTTACCTTGGAGCCTCTGCAGTCAACTTTCCCCCGGCGGAGCAAGTTGCAGAGATGCTTTTGAACGCTGGATTCCAGGAGGCTTCTTTTAAACTCCTAGCTTTCGGCGTAGTTGCTCTTCATGTGGGCGTGAAATAGGTCAGCCAGCTTGCCCCCGGCTAGGAGATGCCGGTTTAAGCTGAAGGGAGAAAAATTCTCTTGAAAAAATTAGATGAGACACGTAGGATACATCCTGCCTATCTTCCGAGAAACGCTGAGCAGGCTTTCAGCCGGGATTTTTATCTCGAACCTCGGATGAAAGGGTGTCTGCAAATTTTCAGGGTTAAAGGTTAACATTGATAAGATTGATGCTTACACCTTATTAACCGGCTGAAATCAAAGGCAGGGAACTGAGGCTTATGCGTTTTTACTACGGTTGGCTGGTGGTCGGGGGCTCGCTAGCCGTAACCTTGGTGTACGGTGTCTTCTTCGCCTTCGGCGTCTTCTTCACTCCTCTGCGCAGCGAATTCGGCTGGAGCAACGCGGAGACCTCCGCAGCCTTCTCCGTTCACGCCGGAGCCTATGTAGCCTCCGCCATGTTGATGGGGAAGCTGACGGATGCCTACGGTCCAAAGCTGCCCTTGGGAGTTGGAGGCCTCCTAATGGGGCTAGGCCTAGTGCTGTCCAGTCTAACGGCGAATCTGCTACAGTTTTACTTTTTCTACGGTTTGGTGACTTCGCTTGGGGTCGGAGCAGTGTTCATTCCAACCCACTCCACCGTCGTCAGATGGTTTGTCAAAAGAAGAGGCGCAGCCCTCAGCGTGGTCACTGTGGGTGCTGGGTTGGGTGCTATTCTGATCCCTCCCGCCGTCGAGCGGCTGATAGCCCTTTACGGCTGGCGGGAAGCCTTCGTGGTCTGCGGTGTGCTGGTGTGGAGTCTTATGCTGGTGGGCATAGTGCTGATTAAAAATCCCAGCCGGGAAGCCTTGGAAGCCCACGGTGAACTCTCCGAAGAGGCTGGGAACATCCGTGAGGCTTCTCCCCCAGAAAGCCTAAGCCTAGGTGCAGCGCTTAGGACCAAGGCCTTCTGGCTTATCCTTTCCACCTACCTCCTCTTCTTCACCAGCACTTTCATCCCTCTGGTTCACGTGGTTCCCTTCGCCATCGCCTCTGGTATTCAGCCTCTCACGGCAGCGGGGGCCTTGAGTGTTTTCGGTGTTTCAAGCATTTTTGGGAGACTCACTATAGGGCCTCTTTCTGACAGGATTGGGAGGGTTCGAGCGTTGGTGATCTGCCTCGCTCTGCTCACCGGAAGCATCATTTCGCTGGTGGGGGTGAAGAACGCTTTTGCGCTCTATCTTTCAGCCGCCGTCTTCGGCTACGCCTTCGGAGGCTTCATACCTCAAATGCCAGCGATCATCGGGGACTTTTTCGGCTCAAAATCCATCGGAGTCGTCTACGGGGTTTTTGAGGGGTTAGCCTACGGGATCGGCATAGGAATAGGCCCGGTGCTTGGCGGATACTTGATCGACGTAACCGGAGGCTATCGGGAGGCTTTCCTAGCCGGGGGTCTGATAACCTTCTCAGCCCTCCTATCCATCGCTTTGACACGCCCACCTAGGAAACACAGGCCTCCGACCGGTTCAGGCTAAACTGGTGAGCTTCAATCCAGACTATTTGTCGGAGGTGGTGCCTATTTTTCTGGCAGGAACCCCGGCTACGATGGTTTTAGCCGCCACGTTCTCCGTGACCACAGCCCCCGCGGCCACCACTGCCTTCTTTCCCACCCTTACCGCAGGCATGAGCACGGCGTTTCCCCCAATGCTCGCAGCCTCCCCCACCACGGGCCCTCGCAGAGGGGTAGTCTTCCACTTCATGTATTTGTCGTTGAGGAGGACGCAGCGGGGCCCTAGGAAGGCGCGGGACTCTATTCTGCTGTAGGCGGACAGGTAGGCGCCTGTCTGAATGGACACATGGGCGCCGATATGGCAGTGGCCGTCGACCACCACCCCGCTGCCAATGAGGGTGTCTTCTCCCACCACTACGCCCTCTCTTAAAAGGACGCTGTGGCCCAGCTCCACTCCATCTCCCAGCTCCACGTCAGAGTAGATAGTGCAGCTGGGCCTTACGATGACGTTTTTACCCAGCTTCACAGGTCTTCTGTTTTCAGTCTCCTCCTTCCATCCTTCGTCTACCAGGATAGATTTCAAGTCCTTTCGGGGAGGATAGCCTACGATGCTGTGAGCCCCCAAGTAGGAGCCGTCGCCTATGCGGGCTGGACCGTAGATTTGAACGTTAAAATCCACCTTGACCCGTTCTCCAAGGCGGATCTTTCCATACAGTTTACTCCCTGCTTCCACTCTGCAGCTGGCAGAAATCTTTAACCCTTTTCTTTGCATGTTTTTCCCCTGCCTTTTTAACGGTTAGAGGCTTAAGCCCATCAAATTCTAACTATCAGGGGCGAAAAGAAATTTAGGTTTATTGCTAAATGACATCTGAAAGGATTTTAATGGGTTTTTCAGTTAATGCGCGGTCAATTTATATGTAAATAAAAATAATAAATATACAATCTATAAAAGATTGATGACCATGAAGATAGGCATCATCATCGAAACCAACGACGCTGAGAAGGTGTGGAACGCCCTCAGGCTCGGCATCACCTCCTTGGCGAAGGGGCATGAAACAAGGATTTTCCTGCTGGGAAAAGGGGTTGAACTGGAGGAAATCGGCGACGAAAAATTCGACGTAAAAAACAAGCTCACCCAGTTTCTCAAGGAAAAGGGGGAAATTCTAGCCTGCGGAACCTGTCTGAAGTTGAGAGGGAAAGACACCGTGGAGCTTTGCCCTGTGTCCACCATGGCCGACTTGCTGAAACTGGTGGAAGAATCCGACAGAATCATCTCCATAGGCTAGGCTGGAATGCGCGAAAACTATTTGGGGAACCCCGCGCCCATAGAGCTTAGGCAATGATGAAAGCTGGTATTGCGGACCTGTGAAGAGTGACACCAGAACAGAGCCCCTAGTTTATGAAACAAACAGGCCGCCGGGGAAGAGAAAGGGGTCTGAAGTTTTCAATGGTCACCAAGTTTGAAGTCTTCACCTGCCAACCTCTCTGCTATTGGGGTAAAATTCTCACCCTCATCGAAGAAGTGAAGAGGAAGTACGGTTCGGAAGTTGAAATCGAAGTCCACCGAGGCCTAGCCCAAGAAGCATCTCGCTACGGAGTTAAGGTAAGCCCAGCCTTCGTGGTCGACGGGAAGCTCCTCCTATCAGGACGTATACCCCAGCCGGAAGAACTCCTCCTAGCCATCCAAGCTAGAAAAGGAGAAAAGTAGAAAGTTTACTTCAAGTAGGGTTAAGCTGATGAATTTTTCGAGCTTCTTGAAGATGTCTCAGGACTTCTCCGTCATCTAGGTCGTACCAGTGCTCGTAGGCGTCAGCTACGGCGAAGCCGAAGAGGCTGCTTCGTATGTTGAGGCAGCATATCAAATCTGCCTGCGGGGCGACCAGCATTAAAGCATCCACCGAGCCCGTGGGGACGGCCACGGTTATTCTGCCAGCGTTCCTTTTCCTCAAGAACATGGCAGCCACCAGCATGGTATAGCCAGAAGCCAGCCCATCGTCGACCAAGACCACAGACTTACCGGCCATGTCAGGGAAGGGCTTCCCCTGCCTAAAGACCTGATCCCTCCTCCTAATCTCCTCCAAGACTCGGGAAACCGTTCTACTGATTTCTTCTTCGGTTAAGCCGAGTCCCCTGACCAAAGGCTGATTCAACGCCAAGGTTCCGTCAGGAGCCACGGCTCCGAAGCCTGCTTCAGGATTGGAGGGAACTGGAAGTTTTCGGCAGATAGCCAAGTCGAGAGGGGCTCTCAATTTTTCCGCTACCATGCGGCCTACGGGAACTCCGCCGCTGGGCACCGCTAATATAAAAGAGTCCTCAATGCCGCTTTCTTTAAGCTTTTCAGCTAAAAGCATGCCAGCGTGGATTCTGTCCCTGAACACGAAGGTTCTCCCTGTAAGGGCCTTATCTCTCAGCAGTCTGTCTTTAATACCCTCCAAAGCTTTTTCGATAAAGTTAGCTTCGAAACCTTGGGGAGGGCTCAATCCGGTCACCATATGATTTGTTTGGGCGGAGAATTTTTAAAACCAGCGTCTCTCCCCCTTCGAACCGGCTTAGGAGTAGGTTGGAGGCTTAGCTTCTCCCCAAGACTCCCGTTCTGTTTAGCGGGAATGGAGGGGGAAGAATTTTTTATACTTTACAGCCCCTTAACAAGTATGGTTGAAATGTCTTCGGGAAACCCTCAACAGCCACTTTCGGCTGATCTGCGGATGGGTTTTCTGTCAAAGTTAGGCGGAACCCTCATCGAACCCATTCACACCTTCGACCGAATGCTTGACGAAGGTGCAAGCTTCTTGGGGGCGCTGGCAGCGGTTGCCCTCATCTTCGGCATCCTAGGGGGAATGGCGGGCATGGGCATAGCCAAACTGGCAGCGGCCTTTTTCGCCTCCACGGGTCCATGGTTGGGAGGCGCCGTCTTCCCGCAGGCGGCAGTTCAGCTTTTCTTCATTTTCCCCATCGCCTTGGGTGTGCTCAGCTTCGTCTGTGTTCTCCTATTCTGGCTGATATCCTCGGCCATTTCCCATTTCTGCGCCCGGGTGGTCTTCGGCGGGGAAGGCTCCTTTGCTCAGGTTTTCACTCTCCAAGGCTACGCGGCTACACCGTTTTTCCTCGTCGCAGTAGGCTTGGCGCTGGGGTGGTTGAATCTTTTCCTCTTGCCCTACGCTGCATTCTTAGGGCTGACAGCCGTCTTCTGGACGGTGCTTCTTTTGGTGATAGCCGTAGAGAGAAGCCACCGCATCAGCTTTGGAAGAGCCTTTGTCTCCGCCTTCGTGGCGCCTCTCTTGGTTTACCTCGTCCTCTTCACTGGGTTAACTTGGGCGGCTCCTCTGATGTGGGGAGGTTTCTGGGGGTGAAAGGCTCCCCCATCCTAGGGTCCGTGATCATAGGGCTTCTCCTCCTTTCCCTAGCTTATACTGCAGCTTCAGTCTACACTGCCATGGGAGTTGAGAGGAAACCTGAAGCTTTCAGGGAATACGCCCTCACCAAGCCTCGGCTGGTTGGGGAGGTGGTTCATGTTCAGTTTGACATGACGGTGAAGAGGGGTGGAGTTAACATGTCCTTCGTCGAAGACGCGGGTCTCCTCTACAAAATCATAGTTAAAGGCAACAACATTCCTGAACCTAGCATCTCCTATACCCAGATGGATGGCGTGCTGGCAGTGAAGGTTTTCGCCGAGGAGGGTGAGTTCGAGGTGATCCTCGGCAGCGGACAAGTCTACAGCCTCGCTGTGGAGGTAGGTGTGGGCGGTGTTTCCGTCAGGCTAACGGAGGATTCCACCGTGGACAGCCTTAAGCTTCACGTCGCCTATCTTGGAGGCACATCCTTGGAAGCTTTAGAAGGTGCATCCTTCAACCGCCTAGAGCTGAGGGCGAACACGGGGGGAATAAGGCTGAAAGTTGAAAGGCCGAATCTTCAAGAAAACGCCCTGGTCTCCGCTAGGGTTGAAGTAGGCGGTATCCAGCTGGAAAGTTTCACCCTCACTCCTCCCGCTGGAGGACGGCTTACCGCTCTCGTAGACACAGGGGGGATAGCCCTAAACAGCCGAGGCTTCCAGGTGGTCAAGAGCACAGCCTTGGAAAGCGAGATAAGAACCCCCGGCTACGAAGAAGCTCCTACCCGGCTGGATGTCGACTTACAGGTGGGTGTGGGCGGTATCGCTATAAACCAGCCCTACTCCCTAGGCTTCCCCTAAACCCGGTCCAGAAACCGGTCAGCTTCGTGTAGAGGGCGCGGATTCGGCTTTCAGGTTTCTGAATTAAAATTGGCGAAAAGGCCTTAACTTATCAGCTGCCTCCTCCTCTATGTGGATATGAAATATATTCGCTTCGAGATTGTATGGTTTGATTCTCTGGGAGCCAAGTCCTCCTGCGTCTTGGTTAAAACACCGGATGTAAAGCTCATCATCGACCCCGGAGTGGCGGTTATGCACCCCGGCTTCCCAGCCTCAGAAGAGCAGAAACTCCGCTGGTATGAAGCAGCTGGGAAGGCCATCCGCTCCGCCGCGAGAAAAGCAGACCTGGTGACCCTTTCCCATTATCACTACGACCATTTCATCGACTTTGAGGGAGGCCTTTACAGAAACAAGCTTCTCTTCGCCAAAAACCCCAACTGCTACATCAACGACTCCCAGAGAAGCAGGGCTGAGCAGTTTTTTCAACATTTCTGCGCAGAGCTGGGAGGAGTCAGATTGGAGGAAACCCTGGAAGAACCGCAGCCCCAAGAATACGTCGACCCGCGGGACAGCCTAGTTCTCTCCAGAGAGAAAGATTTCGGGGACTACGGTGAAAGGCGGAAGGCCTTGTTGAAGGCGGGAGAAAAATGGTTCAAAGCAAGGGTGAACAAGTGGAGAAAATACAGGGTCATCCCAGAGCTTAAATTCGGAAAAACCCAGGTGGTCTTCCCGGAGGGCAGAGAATTCAGATTCGGAGGGACGAGGCTGAGGTTTAAGGGGCCTCTCTTTCACGGCATCGAATATTCGAGGGTAGGCTGGATTTTCTCCATCGTGGTGGAGCATGGCGGCGAAAAGCTCATTCACTCTTCAGACCTCAACGGCCCCGTCATCGAAGACTATGCCCAGTGGATAGCGGAGGAAGACCCTCATGTGCTTTTTCTAGACGGCCCCATGACCTACATGCTCGGCTACACCCTCAACCTCATCAACTTCAACCGAACCCTCCAGAACGCGTTAAAGATCGTGAGAGAAACCCCCTCCTGCCGTCTCCTCATCTACGACCACCACTTACCCCGGGAGTCGAAGTTTATGGAAAGAACCCGCCCCATCTGGGAGACGGCGAAAAAGGAGGGGAAAAAAGTCACCACAGCCGCCGAGCTTCTGGGCAAAAAACCAGCCTGCCTACTGTCCTCTTAACCGCCTTATAGGCGTTATTCTAGGTCAAAGCCCTCTAAGGAACAGAGGAAACAGAAGCTATATGCTAACCACGCGGCAGACCTCGTGATTTCCCATCCGATAAAAATCATGCCATATATGGCCGCTTTTCAAGAAGCTGGCGGATAAGGAGATTAATTAAGGTGGAACTGAGGATGCCTGTTTAGGCTTCGAATATTTCAATGGCGGCTGTAGGGCATGTTTTAACGCAGGCAAGACACCCTAAGCATGACTCTTCTTTCTCCATGCACTCAGCGCAGATATTTTTCGCCCGTATTCCCAAGCAGGCTTCAGGGTTTGCAACCTTCACTTTTCTGCCGTGGGGTTCTAAAACGGATGCAGGGCAGACGTAAACGCAGGTTCCGCATCCGTCGCACAATTCCAAGTTGATCTGTATTCTTGGCATTCCCTTTTTCTTCCTAAGCTATAAACTGGAAGGTAACCTTAAAAAACCTTTTCAACCACGGGAGACGAGCGCACTCTCACCCTTGTAGGGAAATGAGCCCCGGGAGGGATTCGAACCCTCGACCGATGGCTTTCTTTTCAAAATGCACGGTGAGGATACAAGGCCATCGCTATAACCTGGCTTAGCTACCGGGGCTCTTCCACTGTGGAGGGCTTTCAAGGTTTTATGTTTTTCCTTTAAACCTTCTGGCTGCCTTTTTTAGGGCCTCCAAAGCTGGGAGCTTTTGGCCGGACAGGTAGGCCAGCATGGCCCCCCCACCTGTGCTGATGTGGCCGATTTTCTCCTTCAACCCCATGAGCTCAGCGGCTCCGCCCACATGTCCGCCTCCCACCACGGTGAAAGCGTTGCTCTCCGCCATGGCCTCTAGGATCTCTCTAGTGCCCAAGCTGAAGGGTTCCTTTTCAAAGACGCCCACAGGGCCGTCGGCGATGACGGTTCCCGCCTTTTTGATGATTCCCCTGTAGGAAACCAGCGTATCCACCCCTATGTCTTGGGCCACGGAGTTCAGGGGAAACTCTTTCACACGTTTCTCAACTCTCTCCCCGTTCTCCAGAACAGCTAGGTCGGAGGGTAAGATGAGTCTGTCTTTGTAGGCTTCGAGAAGCTTTTTCGCCCTATCTAGGAGGGGGAGAAACCCCTTCAGCTTCTCCTCGTTTTTCTGGCCGAGCCTATGGCCGGCAGCGTAGAGGAAGAACTCAGCCAGCAAGCCTCCGAGGAGAATCTTGTCAGCCTCCCCGCTTCCAAGAACGTTTTCTAAGACAGGTATTCTGTCCGCCACCTTGATTCCGCCTAAGACGTAGACACAAGGCCTCTTGGGCTTTTCCAAGGTGGCCTCCAAGGCCTTCAGCTCTCTTTCCATGGTTTTACCTGCCACAGCAGGCATGAGCTCGGCGAAGCCGACGATGGAAGCTTGGCTCCGGTGGGCTGCGGCGAAGGCGTCGTTGACGAACAAGTCAAACAGGGGCGCCAGCCTTCGGATGAAGATTGTTTTCACCAGCTTCTCGGGTGGAGCCTCAATGTTTTCCTCAGAGCATAATCTGAGGTTGTCTAGGACGAGAACCTCCCCTTTCTCCACTTTTCTGATCTCCTCCCTAGCCTTAGGTCCGATGACATCGTCGATGAATTTAACTCTCCACCCGAAATATTTCCTCAAGGCTAAAGCGTGGGCTTGGAGAGAGATGAAATCGTCTTTTCCCGGCCTGCTTTGATGTGAGCCGACAACCACGCGGGCGTTTTTCAGGTTTTTCAGCGTAGGCACAGCCGCCCTGATCCTCGCGTCGTTCAAAATCTGGCCTGTTTCCGGGTTGATGGGCACGTTTATGTCAAGCCTCAAAAAAACCGTTTTATCCTCCGTGTCCACATCGTTGAGAGTCAAATACTCCATCTCGACAGCTCCCTCTCCCCAAGTTTGATGAAATAATTATTCTTCCAAACTTTTATAACCGTTAGTTTCACTCTATAACACCTGTCCCACCTGTCTTGAAAGGAAGTGCCGGGGTGGCTCAGCTGGTTAGAGCCCCTTAAAATGGGCTGGACTAAAGCGCTGGACCCCAACGTTCAGCGCAGGGGAGCGAAACTCATAATCCAGAGGCAGCCGCCGGAGAAAGGTCGCGAGTTCGAAGCTCGCCCCCGGCACCAAACAACTAGCTAATATCCTTGAAGAATCAAGAGAAGACTGAAACCTTAACAGGTAGCGATAGGTTAAATTTAACAGGACCCCGTCGAGGAATACCTTTGAAAATACTTTTGCGTTCAACTTCAAAAAAGAACCTCAAGGCCGCGGCGGAAATCGTGAAAAAAGGAGGCCTTGTAGTCTATCCAACCGACACCCTCTACGGGTTAGGCTGCGACCCCTACAACCAAGAGGCGGTGTTAAAAGCTTTCAGAGTCAAAGGCAGAACCGGGAAACCCTTTCCTCTGCTGGTATCCAGCTTGGAAAAAGCCCGTCGATTAGGCTACTTTCCCCCAGCCGCGTTGAAGGCGGCGAAAAAGTTCTGGCCCGGCGCCCTGACCTTGGTGTTGAGGCGGAAGCCGGAGGCGCCCAGCTGTTTGGGCGGAGACCCCTCCCTCATAGGTTTGAGGGTGCCCCGCCACCCCATAGCTTTAAGCTTGATCGAACTCTGCGGAGGAGCTTTAGTGGGAACCAGCGCCAACCTGACGGGGGAGACCCCGCCTAAAACGGCGGAAGAAGCCGCAGCCCAGTTGGGAGGGAGGGTGGACATGATCCTGAACGGAGGAAGAACCCCCCTCGGGGTAGGCTCCACCGTAGTGGATTTTTCAGCTGAGAAGCCTAAAGTTCTGAGGAGGGGAGCGGTGGATGTGGAGGAGCTTTCCCAAGTGTTGGGGAAGCTTTGATAGGCGGGTGAAAGGTTTGGAAAACTTCAACCTTCTCATTTCCACTTGGAGGGGGAAAGAAAGCTTAGCATGCTCAGAAACTTGGTATCTCCTCAAAGAGGTGGGAGACCCCGAAGCTCAGGTAGACCGGACTTCCATCCGAGGTTTGGTGGTGGCTAGGACGAGGCTGGACGCTGTGGAAACAGTGGAAAAGTTGAAGGCTCTCTTGGCTGAAAGACCTGAAGAGTTCCGATATGTTTTGAAGGTGATCCCCATCCATGAAGTTGTTCCTGCAAACTTGGAGGAAATCGCAGCCGCATCTCGGAAGCTGGCCTCCAAAATTGGTGCAGAAGAAAAATTTAAGGTTGAAGTTGAAAAAAGATACACCAGCCTTCACCGTGCAGAAATCATCGAGGCCGTTGCGAGGGAGGTGAACAGGAAAGTGGACTTGAAACATCCAGACAAGGTTCTTCTCATCGAAGTTCTGGGCAGTAAGGCAGGCGTTTCCCTCCTCAAGCCCTCAGACATCCTGTCGGTGGCAAAGGAGAAAATCTAACCCAGCGCCCTCTACCTCCCAGCGGATAGGAGGGACACTTTCTCCAAGGCAATCTTCACCGCAGCCTCCCCTTCGCTCTCTCCCCTCGTCTTCACCGCTTCGATCTCTCGATCAGATATGTTGAAGATTCTTTTGAAAACCTTGAGATGTTTTCCCTTGGGAGTGCTCACCACTCTGTCATCCATTTTGCCGCCCATCAATTCATGAAGCCTTTTGAGAAGGTTTTCAGCCTCCGATTTTTTCGCCTCGAAGATGAGGACGGCCACGTTTTCGGTTTCAGGCCTCAACCCCACCAGTTGGAAGGCTTTTCCAATCTGCCTCTGGGCTGACGCATACACCATGACCTCAACAGGAAAGCTTCGGGAAATGTTGTAGCCGTCTTGAAAAGCCCTCACAGCGTTCAAAACAGCCGCCTCTAAATGCCTCCGCCCCCCAATCCTGTCGGCGTCAAACAGCTGAACCTTCGCACCCCCCACGGTCTCCCTTAACCGGGGGAGGAAGCTCTCCAAGGCGCTCAGTTTCACTTTTCTAAAGCCTTTTATCAAAAGCCTCTGAGAAACGTGACGGCCGAGTTCCCCTAAAGTTTCCGGTCTTCCCAAACCTCTACCCTTCCCCTCTTCTAAGGTTGGTTGGCCTTGGTAAAAATGGTTTTACGCCTCCCTCTGGAAAAACTATTATCTGACTGATGGGCTTTAAAGTGTAGGTGAAAAGGATTGAAAAGGCGGCTCATGGAATTCTTAGCCTGCGCCATGTGTAAGGCTCATCCCCTAGAGCTCCACGTGTTCGACGAAAAGGAGGAAATTGTGGAAGGCATCCTAGCCTGCCCTAACCCTGAATGCCGCATGTGGTATCCCATCATCGAGGAGATACCCCACTGCCTCCCCCCGGAGCTGAGGGAGGAAAGGGAAGACTTAGCCTTCCTCCGAAAATGGAAGGAGAAGGTGCCTGAAAAAATCCTGAAACAAGGCCGCCCCTTCAATCTGTCCCAAGAAGTCTAGTTCAGGGACGCTCCGGTAGTCTAGTCCGGTTAAGGATGAAGGCCTCTCGAGCCTTCGACCCGGGTTCAAATCCCGGCCGGAGCACCAAGCCTTTCTTTGTACATCCAAAGAATATAGAAGACAACGCCAGCACTTTCCGAGGAAGATCAAACCCCAATAAATATTATTTTATAATTTTTAAATAAATTCAGATAGTTAAGAGAGACGGTCAACAAATACCAAAAATGGGAGACCCTAGATGCCGTATATCACTTCAAAACAAAGGATACAGGAATAGCAGATGGTGACACGGACGCTACACTGACAGGCCAAACAAGAGACAGCATCCCGATAGAAGGGTCGGACTCCGTAAAAATAGTTAGGAAGAAATAAAACTCCCATTTTTTAAAATTTCCTGCTGCCTCTCTGAGTTCGATAATTTCTTTCTCTTAAAACTTATCTGTCACTGAGCTGGAATGCAACTATAAACGGTTTGAGAGCAACTGAAAACGTTTAACCCCAGAAACCAATCTTGGCTCTACGTGAAAAAGCCAATCCGAGTTAGGGGCTTATTGGCGTGTTCGGCGAGGTCTCTCATTTTATTTTCCTCCACAGCCGCCAAGATGACCGTTGAAGGGCCGGCTGGCTTCTTGAGGTTTATTGTTGACTTGAAGGGTTTAAAATTCAGCCCTGAACTTTTGGCTAAAACTTTGGCCTCATGAAGAATACCTTGGGAGCCAACGGGGATAATTTCATGAACGAAACTTGTCTTTAACAGTTTGTTTAAATCTCTGAGGTCTGCGATTTCACGGCCTGTTTCAGCTTTCAAGACTTCGCGTCCCACATGCGGTTTACCCACGGCTACAAGTAAATCTCCCCTTTCCACTCTTCCAATCTTAAGGCTTCTCGTAGCCCCCAAGATGGTGATGCCGACTCCTGTCTGTCTGACGGGGAAATTTTTTTCAGAGCTGAGAATAAACTTCACATCGTAGGCTTTTAAACCAGCAGCTTTGAACTCCCCGTGGACGCCGGCTAAAAACCCCTTCCATGCAGGACTCGGATTTATTGACAATGTAAGCGAACACGCTAAAGGTTGAGCGTTAACTGAGAGCGTTTCCATAAGAGCCACTCGTGCCAGAAATCTCCCCAGAACCACACCTTTAACCTTCAAAGTGTCTAGAGGGTTAAAACCTACTCCTCCGCAGGAGTCGCAGCTAACGGTCAGATATGTTTTATTGATTCTGAGAACAATTAAATCCCTCAGAGTTTCTACAAACACTTCTCTGGGCTGTCTTCTAGCCCTCAACGAGGATTTTTCTCCTCCTTATCGCTATGAATATGAACATGGCTAGAATGCCGTTTAAAGTTGAAGCAACTGCCAGAAAGGGCACCAGCAGCAGCGAACCAGCCCAACCCATCACAGGCACTGCCAAGGGGAACATGGCAGTATTCGCGGTTATCCCCGCAATCGTTGCCGGAATGAACCCCCAAACTCTGGAAATGACCTTATGCACGATTCCTACAACAACCCCTACAACTGCCATGCCTAAAGCTATCAAGAAATGCCAAAAACCAAGGGGGAAACCATGGACAATGGACGTGGCTAAGTGTCCGATGGCAAATATCACCGCCCCGTCCATAACCCCAAAATAGAGGGCTGCAAAATAGCCGGGAAAAGAGTCAAAGGCTATGGTTCCCACAGGGCTTGGAAACGGTATAAGGGAACCCACCACACTCAAAGCTGAAAAAATACCCCACCGGGCTACATGCAAAGTTTTGGACTTGGAGTAACGCTTACTCATGAGAGCTCTCTCCATAATCATAATTTTTAGCCTGCTATCCCTAGAGTGGGAAAATAATATTTAATAGTTACATTATGTATTACATTTGTCATACATTGAAAATATTAAATCTCAGACTCCCTGCAAGACTTTTCCACGAGATTGATAAACTCTCTAAAAAATACTCGCTGAGCAGATCTGAAATTGCACGGCAGGCGCTACTCTTCTACTTGAATGCAGCTGAAAACATCGGCGAACTCATCTACCCAGCTGCCTTCAGCCTAGTGCCAGCGAAGATCAGCTTCACAAAGGTAAGAGATGTGATCATTGCTAGGTTTCCACCCAATTTCGCATTGATCATGAGTGTATCTTCCTCTGGAGGCATTGGCTGTAAACCAGACGACGTCATTCAAGTGAAGAATGAAGTTTTAGGTAAATTCATGGCTAGGGTTGGACTGATAAAAGTTCTGTCAACCGGCGCCCATCCAACCCTTGTTTCTGTAGCTTTAAGCGCTGAAAGGAGCCCTGCAGGTGAAGAGATTCTAAAGGGGGTGGAAAGCGAAACTAAACTCCTAGGTTTGGATGTCGATGAAATGGTCCTCCTTGACACGGAGGAAAGCATCAAAACTTCGCAAACAGGCCTCGGCGTGACGGTTATCGGCATCGCCCGCGAAAAAGAACTGAGAATAGGGAAAAGCTGTAAAGGAGATCTGGTGGTAGCGCTCGGTCGGCCGTGTGCTGGAAACGAAGTACTAACCCATGAAGCGAGAGGAGAAACTGCAGACCTGTTAGATGTGATGTTCCTCTTGCAGAAAAAATTCGTTCATGAAATTGTCCCCGTAGGGTCTCGGGGAATCGTCGCCGAGGCTACAGCGCTTGTTTCTTGGGTCGGTCGAGAGGTAAAATTTTCCCGTAGAATACCCTTGGAACTTGATTTGAATAAATCAGCAGGTCCTGCTACCGTTTTACTCTATACTTTGCCAAAGAGCAGTTTTCAAGAAGTGGAGAATCTTTTCAGCAAGCCTCAAACAATAATAGGGATTGTAAAATAATAACACCTCACTTTGCGGAATAAACGTAAAAGGCGGACGACATTATCCACAAAGCCATCACTCCAGAGGATACAGTTTCAGGGATGGCAACGCCTCCGCTATATCCTCCAATCCAAAATAAAACCCACGCTCCTAAACCTATGATGAAGGCAGCGAAAGCAAGGATCGATTTTCTCTCCACAGCATACACTATAGAGGAAACCCCCAGGGAAGCGAAGAACAACACCGATACTGCAAAATGCAGAAGCCCGTAAACTTCATCGAACACGGCTACCAGCTGAAGTGCAAGAGCCGAGGTAAGCAGACAATAGCCTGCGTACTTTGAGTGCTTCTGCAAAGCCTTAATTGAGTATACAATGAGGAGGAATCCGGTTAAAAATAATCCGAAGTTGAAAAGGGGTGCTACACTGCTCTTAACGGAGTGTCCGAGGTCGCTTAGAGCGTTGCTCTGCCAGCTGAACCACGGTGCCAACATTATAGAAGCCCCGACAAAAGCAAAACCTACCAAAGGTCCCACCAAGCCAAACCATGCGAATCTTCTCCAGTCCACCGAATACACCTTATGACACGGGAATTTTCTTCCTAAAATTTATAAATAAAATCTTGGAAAGTTGAAAGCAAAATTTAAAAAATGAAAAAGAAAATATTTTGTCGACCCATATACGGAAGGAGGCTGTTTCCAACGCCCCCCCTTTTGAGGTTTTTCTGTTCTTGTTGACTGAGTAGGCTTATCGTCTTCTTCTAAATTTACCTCGGTTGCCTCGTCTAGAACGGTCCATATCTCCGTACAAAGGGCGGAACTTTGGGTAGCGTTGCTCTTGTTCGAATCGGCGGTCTGACAGGTTGTTTGCTTCGTTTACTTCGGTGACTGGTTTTTCCGCAGGTTCTATGGTGCCGCTTTTCCCCGTGTTCAACCTCATAAAGCCTTTGAACATTGAAACGTAGCCGTTTTTTATGGAGATGGTCTCGTTTTCGTTCACCTTGTCGATGGCGTCGTCCCACAGGGTCAATATGATACACCCTGTAGGGTCGCCTACCAATGCTTCTGCAAGCCTATGCACAGACCCGTCGATCCTTGAAGGTACTTCACGGGCAGCTGTTTTCGACATAACCTTGACGGTTATGTCAACTCCTTTCACGTGAGGACCTAGTTCGCTTACTTTTTTCTCCACAGCTGCTGAGTCTGCTTCTTCCCCTATTGACATTCGCATCCACTTTCCGTTTTCCAGGAAACTTAGTATCTCCTATGCTTCTGGTAGCATTCTCTGCAGTATACCGGTCTGCCTTCGGTGGGTTTGAAGGGAACTTCCGTCTCTACTCCGCAGTCCGAGCAGGTAACCGGATACATCTTCCTCTCTCTGCGTTCACCAAAACTCAATATCTCTCACCACTCTCTAGATTTTTTGGAGCTATTCTTGCAAGAAAAACGCGAGTAAAAACGAGCTACGTAATTACTCCGTCTCTTCCTGAAGATTAACTCCGCTTATACATCGCAATGAAACCCATATAAAGGTATCTATTCACTCGGAAACGCTGACCCGTTTAAAGGCTGAGCTGTCTTTTATTCAAGCGTAGGCCTGACAGGTTTAAACGCCTTCGCCAGCATCGCAACTTTCTCCCCTATCACCTTAACAGTGGCCATGCCGGAGCGGTCTCTGTCCACCGCGTTTGGCTTATCTTCGGTGACCACGGCTCCTCCCAACGCTGAGACCCCGTAGATGTTGCCGACGGTCTGGGCTCCGACGGTGATCATGTCATGGTAGAGGAAAAAGCGGTGGAAGGAATAAAGGGTTCCCTCAACTCCGTCGCTGCGGGCACCTCCCACGGCAATCGCTCCCGCTGGCTTAAAGCGCAAAGTTTCCTTAAACTCGCTTTCCGGGTAGTAGTATGCTGTTGTGAAAGGGAGAAGTCTGTCCATGAAAGCCTTCATCAGGGCGGAAACTGAGCCGAAATACACAGGGCTTGCGAAAATAAAGCCGTCAGAGTTGATCAGCTTAGGGTATAGAGTCGTCATCCCGTCGTCGAATTCCGGGCAAGGCCTCTCCCGGGAGGCTTTAAAATGGCATCGGAGGCATCCGTTGCAAGGGTTGACCTGAAGCCCAGCTAGGCTTATCAGCTCTGTTTCCACGTCGCCGACGGTTTGGCTTGCTTTCAAAGATTCGGAGAGGCATTGCTCGCAGTTTCCTCCCTTTTTAGGGCTTCCGCTTATTCCGAGGATTTTGATTCTTGTCAAATTACTCGCACCTATACCTCTGTAGGTGGATGAGAAATATTAACGCTAACGCTCAGAAGATGCGAAGCTTTGAGCTGAGGGTGGCGGCTTCACTGGCTTAGCAGCCGGAAGTCCTCCTTTACGGTGGTAAGGACTACGTGAGTGTTGGTTCTTTCCACGTAGGGGACGGTTAGAAGTTTTTTGGTGTAGTTGCTGAGTTCTTCTCGGCTTCTAAATTTAGCGATGAGAATGGCGTCGATTTCTCCTGTGACGTCGTAGACGGCGCAGACCATGGGCATCTTAGCGATTTCTTTTTCCACCTCCAGCAGTTTACCCTTGGAGACTATTACTTCCGTTATCGCCGTTAACTGGTAGCCGAGTTTTTCGTAGTCGAGAACCACCGTGTAGCCTTTTATAAGGCCTTCCTTTTCCATTTTCTTGATTCTGGCTAAGGCTGTGCCTACCGATACGCCTACCTTTCTGGCTACTTCCCGGCTGGAGGCTCGGGAGTCTTTCAGGCACTCCTTGAGTATTCTGTAGTCTAGCTCGTCGAGGTTCACGGCTTACCCCTTCCGAACATTTGTGTTATATTGGCTTATAAACTTGACGATTGTCCATTTTTTAGAGGAAAAAGTATATATTCATTTTCCATAATGTCTATAAAGTTAGCATATGGCGGGGATTGGAAAAGTGCCCTACTCAAAGACCCCTGAAGGAAAACTCATGCCCTTGAAAAGGACGTCTGAAGAAGTGTTGAAGCTTTTGAAAGAGGATGGAATAAAATTCATCGACCTCCACTTCACGGATCTGCTGGGGAGGCTTCAGCACACCACCATCAGGGCCGATTCTCTTGAACTACAGACTTTCGAGGAAGGAGTGCCGAAGCTGGACGGCTCCTCCATCAAGGGCTTCACCGAGATCCATGAGTCAGACTTGGTTCTCAAGCCCGACCCCTCCACCTACGGGGTTATTCCATGGGTCCCTGAAGATATCAAGATGGCTAGGATGATATGCGATGTTTACTGGGGGTTTGGTTTGGGGAGGCTTTCCCGGGACCCTCGAAGCATAGCGCAGAAGGCTGAACAAGCGGTCACGAAGACGGGCTACGACTTTTCCCTCTGGGGGCCTGAGGTGGAATTTTTCGTCTTCGACAAGGTGGAATGGGATGTCCTCTCCGCCTACCGGGGCCAAAGCTACCGGGTGGAGTCCCGGGAGGCAGCTTGGAACAGCGGCTGCGAGTCAGGGTATCCCATAAGGTTTAAGGAAGGCTATTTTCCCGCTTCTCCTCAGGACACTTTCACGGAGTTTCGGAGCGAGTGCGCTAAGGTCTTGGAGGAATTCTTCGGAATTCCCTGCGATGCTCACCACCATGAGGTGGCCACTGCCGGGCAGGGAGAGATCGACATGTACCGGGATACCTTGACCAGCATGGGAGACAGCGTCATGACCTACAAGTTTGTGGTGAAGAATATCGCCAAACAGAAAGGCCTAACAGCGACCATGATGCCTAAACCTGTCTTCATGGACAACGCCTCAGGCATGCATGTCCACGTAAGCCTCTGGAAGGAAGGGCGAAACCTTTTCTATGACCCTGAAGACCCTCGAACCGAGCTGAGCCAACTGGGCCGGTATTTTGGGGGAGGCCTCCTCGACCATGGCCGGTCTCTGGCGGCCATCGTGGCTCCGACCACTAATTCTTATCGACGTCTTGTCCCCGGCTATGAGGCGCCCGTCTACTTGGCTTGGAGTCGGAGTAACAGGTCTGCCGCCGTGAGGGTACCCGTCTACCATAAGGGGCCGAAGATGGCTGATGCTAAGCGGATTGAGTTCAGGCCCCCCGACCCGGCTTGCAACCCCTACCTTTGCTTCGCAGCCCTGGTAGCCGCTGGCTTGGACGGAATTAAGAAGAAAATAGACATCGGGGACCCTGTGGAGGAGGACATCTACAAGCTGAGCCCTGAAAGACGGCGGCAACTGGGCATCCAGGTTCTACCCGCCACCCTTAAAGAGGCGGTGGAATGCCTGAAAAGCGACAGCGAGTATTTGAAGCCCATCTTCCCACCGGATGTGATAGAGAAAATAATCGAGCTGGAGACGTTGGAGGACATGGAAGTCAGCCTGAGACCCCACCCCTACGAATTCTACCTCTACTTCGACAGATAAGGGGGAATTTCAGTATGGTTTTTGCGGGTTTAGGAGGGTGAAGAATGTTTTCACGGCTTCTTGGTCGCGTAGGTTTTCAGCCACAGTCTCCAGCATTCTCCCCTCCACCTCTGAGACGAATTCTTCGGTGAATTTAGCCGATAGGCCTACCATGTTGTCGACGAGGTCCAAAGCCATGGGCAGGTTTGTCGCTTCGTTGAAGAAGTTTTTCTGGCCGAACCATTCTAGGAGCTTCTTTTTTCCAATGGACGCTGGGAACTCTATTTCGCAGGGAGCTGTATCCCTGTGGAATCGAACCTGCATCCTCCTCATTTTTTTAAGCCCCTCCTTGTCCAGCTTCAGGTTTTCAAGAGGCCTGTAAGCTCTTTTCTCCGCCTCCTCCATCAGGTCGCCCTCTGACCACCCTATGGAAACCAAGCGGGCGTAGCCGGAGTATATCTGCACAGGCTCCTCTCCTATCAGCTCCTGGTAGCGGAAGTAGGAGTTTTCCGGCATCAGCATGGAGAGAATCAGCTTGTCGATGATGGATGTGAAGGCGCTGTCCCCATGTTTGAAGGCAAGGTAACCTCCGATGCTTCTGGTGTGGCTTCGCTTGATCACGCCGACGGTTTTTCCGCTTCTTCTCAGCTCCTCAGTCATTTCGAAGATTTTTTTAACGATTTCCTCCTCCTGATCCCCATAGAGCTCTGTTTTCTTCATCAAACTGGCTCCGTAGATGAAACCGTAGAAGCTTCCGTCCAGAATCAACAGGTCGCACCTGTCCAAGGCCTCCAAAGCCAGCTTCCTTTCCGTATAGGTTGTGAGGAGGTCGAAAAGGTACTTACTTTTATCCTGAGACAGCGCCTGTTTCCTCTTAAAAACTCCCGCCCTGAAGGTTTCCTCCCTACTCTCCACACCTTTAAGGTACACGGCGCCTGTTGCGAAAACACCGTATCTCACCCCCAGCCTTTCACTGAGCCTCGGAGACCTAGAACTGTCCACAGCGGCCACGGTCAACGCCATGTCGTTGCCGGGTAGGCTGTGAATGTAAGGTTGAAGCCTTGCTTTCAGCTCTCCCAGCTGGCGGCTTAACCGGCGGACGCTTTCTGACAGCTTTTCAGCTTCCTCTTCAGCTAACTTAAAAAAATGATGCTGAAGGTCTTGGGGAAGCTTAACCCACTCTAGCATTTCTTCAAACAGCTTGGGCTCCCTCCGGAGGCTGGTAGGTGATGAGCAAAGGCACCGGGGAAGGATTCATCACCCCTGAGAAGTAGAATCTTCCCGGCTTCAACTGCAGCATCTGGTCTGAGGTTATCCCGTAGGGGGAAAGCCACTCCGATGCGCCTCCTTCGCCTCCCGCGTCCAAAGGATGTATTCTGCCGAAGAAATGAGTGTTCAGGTTTCTCCTCACGGAGGCGTTGATCCCTATCTCTCCTTTTATTCCCTGAGCTATGAGGGTCAGGTTGAGCATCCGCTTTCTTCCCAAGGCCGTTAGATTCTTTATGGTTTCGGTTGTCTCAGCTTGAATTCCCCTCGGCTCCCAAGGAGCATACTGCGGAGCTTCGTCGACGACTAGGGATGCCTTCAGATTCTCTCCCGCCTCCATCAAACCGTAGAGATGTCTGGCTAAAGCGAGAAAGAACCCCAGCTTCGCATGGGTTAAGGCTCCGCCCATGTCGACCACCAGCAGGTTTCTGCCCTCAAGTTTCTCGAATAGGCTCTCGACGGGCAGGGTTCCCATCACCGGCTTCAAGTCCTCGGGCTTCAACCTCCTGAAAACCCTCCGAGCTGCCCTTTCCGAGAAACCCTTCCACCTTTTGTCTATGTTGTTTACAACCGCTTCCACATGGTCTCTAAGCTGCCCGTAGAGAAATTCCGCGGGATCTTTTCCCTCCTCAGCGGCTGCGTTTAAGGTGTGCTCCACCTTCTTCACCCAGCCTTCCACGTAGGTGTCGAAGGCGTCGCGGATGTTGTCGTTTCTCCCAAAGCCGAAGGTCTTAGCCTCTAAGTAGCTTAACACCGACTCCTCATCCAAGGCTATGTCAGCTACCTTCATCACCTGAGCGTTTTTTAAGCCTCGATAATAGGGAGCGTAATCTGTTCCACTCCAGTCGAGAATGAAAACCCGGTAGCCGGCTTTAAGATATAAAGGTATGAGAACGTAGCGGGTAAACCAAGACTTACCGCTGCCTGTGCTCCCGTATACCCCCACATGGTAGGGTATGAATTCATGCTTCACCGGAATTCTCCAAGACTCGTGCCCCTCCATGTAGGCGTCCATCCACAGGGTCTTCCCTCTTACTATCAGGTGGAGAGGGTTATCCTCTTCCTCCAGCAAATATACGGGAGACCTAGGCTGAATGATGGCTAAATTCGGCTCTATTCCTCCCTCCGCAACCACGCCTATGGGTTTGATGGAAAAAGAGTAAACTTCCCTAGCTCCCGAGGGCTCACCTCCATACTTCATATACGCCACATCCGGACGATAGGATGTATGGGTGAGAAACTCGTTTTTACCCAGCCCTCCGCGAAGCACTCCCAATAGTTGGTTGGGATAATCTTCTCGACCTCCATTGTGGACAAGGACAAGCTCTTCCGCGGCCACTTTCCCTTCCAAATTCTTCAGCAGAATAACCCGGGCGGAGGCCTCCGTAGAGCCGTCGGCTATCCTCCCAATAAACTTCAAACGAAGCAACCTCCAAAATAGAGTATTCAGGGCCATCGTATATTAAAATAGACATATAAGAGGTAGGACCCTTTAAACCAAGTCAGCCGGCCTTTCACCGTTTATCTGAAAACTTTTTATCTATGCGAGAAAAATTACAAGAAGGTTCGCGGCCTATGCGCGAAGAGTTGGAAGACATGGACGCTGGAGGAAAAGGAAGCCTAACTTTACTGCTTAAACTAGCCGCCCTTCTCGCAGTGTTGAGGAATATGGAAAATTCACCGGAATTCCTATCCCCAGAGGCTAGGCAGATCTTGGAAGACGCTTCTCAATACGCTAAACGGATGACCCTAGTAAGATACATCGTCTAAGCGCCCGCGTGAAACTTGTTGCCTTTCTAAAGAAAAAGGGCGCCTTCCGGAGCTACAATAATTCTCCGCCGCGGCTAATGCTGTTGCAGATGCTCTAATCCCCGGTCAACTTTTTTTCACAGGGGGGGCTTATCGCCCCTAACTGCGCAAGTTTCGAACTACAATCCACCATCCCATGATGTGCCACGGAATCACGACGAGAAATCTCAGTATAAGGCGATAGTGCAGGAAAGACTCCGCGGAGAAAACAGTGTCATTCAGCGCTATTGCTTCAGGATAAATTAGGAAAAGTTGCTGAAGGAAAGATGCGTTAAAAAAGGTGAATATGAAAGGTATAACCCACGCTAGGGTCACCGCACGCTGGCTAATACCTCCCAGGGAGGCGTTTAAAATTAGGAAAGGAAAAAGCAGATTCAAATTCTGCTCCGAAACCCAGCTACGCGTAAGCAGTAAAACAAAGATGAAAACAAGACAACTTTTCACAAGCTCTTCGAAGGAGGGAGATACCGTCCTTCTCCATAAGATATAAAAGGTGATAATCAAAGCCGGCGCCCAGAGATAACCCAGCAATTCTAAGCCTGCCGGAAAACTATCTCGACCGAAAAGCTCGGCGATGTTGAAAAGAGACAAGCCTCCCAAAACTGAAAAATGAATATTCCAAGAGCTGAAGATAGGGGCAATACCCCAGTTGAGAAGAGGGAAAGGAAGATAAGTTGCGGCTACAAACGCCCCTGTAAAGAACAGAATATATTCTAACCCCCTTATTTTTTCATTCTTCTTCTTTAAGAATAGGAGACTGGCGAAAACGAAAGCTACGGGGATAAGTTTGAAGGCAGCCGCCAAACCCAGAAGGATGGCGGAGGCCTTATTTTTCCCTTGGAAGAGAAGGAGGACGGATAGAACTGTTAAAAAAGCGACCAGAGGGTCAAATTGACCCCACACCGCCGTTGTGTAGACCACGAAAGGGTTAAAAAGAAAAAACCTCCACGCAGCCTTCACCATCTTCGCTTCAACATTTTCCTTTTGGAGGAGGTTCCTGACGAGCACGGCTAAAAGAAGATTCCCTAGGATGACTGGAAGTTTTATCACAACGTTGTAGAAGAAAATATTTGGGAAAATGTTGTAGGAGACCTGATAAATCAAGCCGAGAAGCAACCCCCAGGGAGGGGGATACCCTATACCCGGCACTCCGCCATCAAAGTGAGGATGGTCAAAAACACTTTCCAGCTCCCGAGTTTCATAGGGAGATAGACCCTCAGCCACAGCGTAGCCTGAGACCATGAACACCCTTATATCATAATAGTGGCCGAGGTAGGCGCCCAATGCCAACTGAAAGGTCAAGCTTAAGGCTGCCTCAAAATACATGCTGCCGGAAGAATTCCTCCTCAACCGGCTGGTTGAAGTGCTAAACACTCTTCCGCCTCATCCACCGATTTCTAACAGCTAATATAAAAATGCCGAGTCATGCATCTATTCATCCCTAATTTCTCCGATTTATGCATAAGCGTTTAAACGCATTTGTATCTGCGGCGAATTCTATTTAAACATCACAACGATTTTATAGCAGTATACCACACCTGAGGAAAACCGGCTTGGCCTTATTGGTTTCAACGGTTCTACTTGTAGCATCGTTGCTGCTTTTCCTTTGCTTTTTTGTCTATGGTTTCAACATATACTATCTGACCTGGCAGTCTAGAAAGGAGTCAAATCTCAGCTCGAAAACTTTCAACTGCACGAAGCCGAAAGTCTCGGTGCAGCTTCCCATTTATAACGAGCGCTACGTCGCCCCCCGTCTTCTCAAAGCGGTGGTAAAGATGGCTGAGCATTACGGGAAAGATAAGGTTCAAATCCTAGTTCTTGACGACTCAACCGACGACACCACACAGATTCTCGGCAAAGAGGTAGAAGAGTTTCATCTTCAAGGATACAACATAGACCTCATCCACCGAAATCACAGGGACGGCTTCAAGGGAGGAGCCTTAGCCAACGCCTTACACTATACCCAAGGCGAATTTATCGCCATCTTCGACGCCGATTTCATTCCACAAAAAGACTTCTTAGAGAGAACAATCCCCCATATGGTGGCTGATCCTTCCCTAGGCTTCCTCCAATGCCGGTGGGGCCACGCGAATCCGAAGTACAACGCGATAACGAAGGCAGCAGCTCTGGCCATCGATGCCTTCTTTCTAGTAGAACAAACCGGCAGGCAAAAAGCCGATTGCTTCATCAACTTCAACGGCTCAGCTGGCGTGCTAAGAAAAGAGGCCGTGATCGATGCAGGCGGATGGTGCGCGGATACTCTCTCCGAAGACCTAGACCTCAGCTACCGAATGCAGATTAAAGGCTGGAAATACGCTTATCTCCGAGACCTAGCTTGCCCAGCGGAGATCCCGCCTACCATCGTAGCCTTCAAAAGACAGCAGTCTAGGTGGGCGCAGGGTTCCATTCGAACTGCAAGGAGGCTTGTTTTCTCTCTTTTTAAGAAGCCGCAGTTAACGCTGAAACAGAAAATTGAGGCTCTTCTTCATCTCACCTACTATTTTGTTCACTTTTTGATGTTCACATCCTACCTTCTAGCTCTTGCATCTGTTTTTTTCCGAGCTCATGTAATCCAGTTACCGTTGAAGGTCGGGGTAATTGGAAGTTCTCCCCCCTTATGGTCAGCGTTTCTGGTAGCCCTTTATCTGGCTATTGCTTTCAGCACTTTCGCCGTCTGGATCATGTGCTACATAGCCTCTAAAGAGGTGAGAATGAAATTTGTGGATTATTTAAAGAACATCGTAGCCTTAACTTTCGTAGGCTATGGGATCAGCATTAGCAATACCATAGCAGTATTCAAAGGGCTTTTCAGCGCTCGGTCGGGTGTTTTCCAGAGAACTCCGAAATACAAAATCGAAAGCCCGCATGATCTATGGAGAAACAAAAAGTATCAAATCCACATTCAGAAGACTGCCATCTTAGAGCTGGCAGCTGGGATGCTGGCCGTTGCAAGCCTAGCCTATGCACTGTCCAATGCAAACATAGGAATAACGCCTATCCTCACTCTCTACGCCGTAGCCTATATGACAGTGGGCCTTCTGTCGATCCGGCAGAGTGTTTTCAAAGGGATCGAGAAGCTTCTCTTTACTTAGCTTTCAACCTCTGCGGAAACACTTTTATTGAAAGACTGGTTGAATATTATTATGGTCGGTCTTTTCGGAACTAAAGCCGCCTTAATCTACGATGTAAACCTTCTTCTTCAGTTTGTAATATTGATAATTCTCCTAGCAGGAGTTTTCGCTGTTAAGAAAGGACATTTTAAAGGCCATGGCTATCTGATGACTTTCGCCGTGGCTCTTAACGGAGCTCTCATCTTCGCAGTTATGGGAGTATCCCTGATTACAAATTTCGGCGCCTTAATGGTTGGTCCGGTTGTGGGGCGAATAATAACAATCATTCACGCGGTGATAGGCGGTTTCGCATGGATTCTAGGTCTCATCTTAGTCTTCAAAAAATTTGGAAATGTAAGGCTATGGATGAGGATAGTTTTCACCACGTGGATTCTGGCATTGCTACTGGGGATAGGATTCTACCTTTTCTACTACATTTAGTAGTCTGATGATCCCCGAGAGCCTAAGGGATTCGAATTTAAGTTAAACATGCATACTGATCTTAACTAGGTAGGTAAAGGTGGATATGTTCGGTTTCAAGGAATACCCCAAGCCCGCCCAAGAGAACCTCCCTTTAACCTCCTCCCATCCTCGAAACAACGTCGCCTGGTCTAACCTCTTCAAGCTGAAGGTTAGGTGTCCATTTATGTCCGAAAAAGAGGCTTCATCAGCTTCAACCTTTTCCCATGCTCCTATCTGCCTTCCAAAAAGTTCGAGACCGCTTGTATCGAAGTATCTCCTGAAGAAGGAGGAATCTTGCTCATTCAAGATCAAAATTTCTTCGCATCCAGATTTGTCCAAGGCTCTGAGATCAACCTCGATTTGAACAGTGTCTGAAAAACACTTATAAACAATGTTGACTCTGCCTCTAGGATTAACTTCGACAAACTGGGATTTTATCCCTAAAATCTTTCGCAGTTCCATAATCTTGTCGAAGAAAGGTCTAAAGTCTTTGCAGCCTTCATAACCTCTCATGAAGGCTCTGTGAAAAAATGAGTAAAGGTTATCGCTGATAAAGGGCCCCCTACAAATTCGCTTCCTTGACACAGCATCCATAAGAAAGGATTTTGATACAACTACGCCTCCCTCATCCTGCCCTTGAACAGAGACCTCCGCTGATTTCGAGAAAAAAGTTTTGTCAGCATATCTTATCACCGGAGCGCCGAAGCCTATGCCTTCCCCCACAAGCTCGCTGGCTCCCAGCATAAGCACTAAACCTTTCTGCAAATCCGCGATCTCTAACTTGTGAGGCTTACAGTCGGGATAAAGCCTTAAGAATACGCGGTCGGATGCCTTGACAGTTAATGGCTTTTCAAGTTTCCGCGGCATCTTCTCGGATGACAAGGAATTATCCCGAATAAAGTACGTGTCGTTTTTTGGTTTAGCCTATTATCTCTCCTTTGCAGAATGGCAGATACTCTGATATAAAGTTAGCTGGTTTTGGTTAGAATTCAGTGTAGTTCTCGGTGTTTTAGAATGCCAGTGCGGTAGGCGAGGGCAGGTTTTACTTTGACAACGCCCAGCGTCAGACCCTATGCCCCAAATATTACACTAGTAATGATTCCCCCCAAGGCTAGATCGGCAACCCAGTTTGCTGAGGTGAGAAAGAGTTCTCCGTGCCAGAGATGGTCGACTACGAAGAAGGCGGCTCCGTAAAGCATCAAGTTAAGCCAGAATCCTTGAATACCTCTTTTCGAGAAGCCCCAGAGAGCGGACAGCAGTACAGCCATAGCCAGAGGAACGATGTAGCATACCATTCATTTTTCATCAATATTATTTTTATAAATAAAAGTAATACTAATATTTAAGCCTTAACTCTTCATCTCCCTTCCATAAAGTTAGCGAGGGTATGCCGGGCCCGCTACTCTGACTTGGCGTATCTTTTTTATTACGGGCAGAAATGTTAGTATAAGATTACTTGTCTGGGAGTTGAAGGTTTGAAGACTATTCGATGGAAAGACGGCGTGGTCATTACCGTAGACCAGACTCTCCTTCCCCATAGGCTGGTTCACCTTAAGCTGAGAACACCAAACCAAATAGCGAAGGCGATAAAAAACATGAAAATTCGAGGAGCCCCCCTTCTGGGCGCCGCTGCTGCTTTAGCTTTGGCTCAAACTGTTTACAAGTCAAAAGCTAAAAGCAGAGCCAGTCTTCTGAAGGAGCTTCAAAAAACAGCGGTGTTGATAAAGACCACACGCCCCACGGCTGTGAATCTGTTTAACTCTGTCGACGCTGTTTTGAAAATGGCAGAAGAACATCCGTGTAGTCTCAAAGAGTTGCGGAGATATCTGATCAAAAAATGTTTAGAACTGATTGCTGAGGATGCAAAAGTTAACCGTGCCTTAAGCCTCCACGGGGCAGAATTGATCGACACTGGGGATACTGTCCTCACCCATTGCAATGCCGGTGAACTGGCTACCGTAGAATATGGTACTGCTTTAGGAGTAATAGCCGCGGCTCATCGGAGAGGTAAAAACATAAGGGTGATAGCAACTGAGACTAGGCCTCTCCTTCAAGGCGCCCGCCTTACAGCTTATGAACTGAAGCGAAAGAGAATTCCTTTCGCTCTCATTACCGACAACATGGTTGGCTATCTGATGGCTCAGGGGATCATAGACAAGGTGCTCGTTGGAGCGGATCGCATTCTGATGTCAGGTCATGTTATCAACAAAATTGGAACCTACACCATCGCCGTTCTAGCTAAGGAGCACGGTATCCCTTTCTACGTGGCAGCGCCTACCACCACCATAGATTCCGAAAACTCTGTGGAGGAAGTGGTCATCGAAGAAAGAAACCCAAAAGAGGTATTGGAATTGGGCGGGTTGAGAATAGCTCCCAAGGGAATTAAAACATTCAACCCCGCCTTTGATATAACCCCCCCTCATCTGGTTTCCGCCCTGATCACCGAAAAGGGGGTAATAGAAGTTAAACCCCCAAAAATTAGAGCTCTGCTAGACGCGTCTGACGGAAGATAGTCTGTCCCTTTTAAACAGGCTGCGAGGGCTTATCTGGTTATTTCTTCTGTATTTCAGCCAATGCCTCTACTGGGCAATTTGGGGGTATGCTGAGCTTGGTTTTCCATTCTTCGCCTACTCCAACCAAGACGAATATCCCGGCTACTTCTCCTCTCATCTTGTGGATGAGGTGGATGAGGGCCTCCTGGGTCTCCCCCGTCCTAGCGATGTCGTCTACTATGAGGACGCTGTCCCCCTTCTTGATGGAGTCCTTGGGCACGTAGAAGGTGACCACCACCCCAGAGTCTTGGGGCACGTAGCTTTCTTCTACGTAATCTTTAACCCCTACCTCCCTAGTTTTTTTAGCCACCACCAAATCCACATCCAGAGAGCTAGCTACGAGGGTAGCAGGGGGAATTCCGTCCACGGCGGCTGTTAGAATTTTCGTTATCCTCCTTCCAGCAAACTTAGCGACCACATACTGGGTTGCAAGGCGGAGGAGGGACGTATCCCACACAATCTGAGTGTTGTCAAAATAGCCCATGTCATCAAATTTAATCCTTGACAGGAGCGTATTTTCCAAGTCAGCGACTTTTTGAAGAGAATTCCATATCTCCCTAGACCTCTTGGAGGCAGGGAGGACATGTCCCTTCACATAACGGCTCAGCACAGTCACCGGCAGCCCTGTCCACTGGGAAATCTCCCTATAAGTATGCTTCTTTTTGATGGTGTTCAACATCTTGATAGTCATCAGCCTGAACTCCAAGTCTCGGGTATGAGTTTCAGTCTTCAACCCACATCAACCCTACTTTCCGAAAACGAGGGGAGGAACCCCATCAAGCTAGAAAAACTTATAGAAAGAAGCCCTAGATAAATCTTTAAGAACCCTCCTCACGGAGAAGAAGAGGGCCCGTAGCGCAGTCAGGACCAACGCATCGGCCTTCGGAGCCGAAGATCAGGGGTTCAAATCCCCTCGGGCCCGCTATTTTCAGAGTTTCAGCCATGATCTCTTTTACTGTCAGTTTGCTTATCTTTGGTGTGAAGCCAAGAGTTTAAACACTGGCCTGACTAGTTCAATGATGCTATGGCCTAGCCTTAGACATCGTTTAAACTATCGGATGAACTCTATTGTTGTAACGGTCGCTGTGCGATACCTAAAAAGTGAGGAGGTCCTGTGAATGTCTCGCGGTTTCCCTTTCATTACAGCGTTTCCAAGTTTTTCGAGAAGCGTACTCTGCTCGTTTTTTCTCTTATGAGATAAAGGGAGGCCCTCAGCATTAGAAGAAAGGTGTAATGGACTGGAAAATAGGGAAACAGTCATGTTGTATAAAGGCATAGTGAGATAGTTTTGGTGTCGGATTTATTTGTAAATACCCATTTCGTTAATTAGTGTTTTTGTGGGTCGAGACCATAGAACAATCTTTTTATCGACATTGGTATAGTAAGGTTATAGGTATAAGGCAATAATAACCCTTTTGGCTCTTTCATAATTCGGATGAGATGTCGCTGATGAAAAGAAGCCTGAAAAGATTTATGATTTATAGTGTCTTAATATTGGTGATAGTTGGGGTAATTTTTATTGGCGGCTACGTTCAAACGCCGCCTAGTGGTCCAGACACATTGCAGCAGCCTCCGAGGCAAACAAATCTAACGTTACAGCCGTTTCTAACACAGACAGTAGAGATTTCTCTCAAGATTCCGAAAACGACACCAGACAATGCAGACATAATCTTTGCAGCTCTATCTTTTACTAATGAACCGTGGGTGCAAGTAACCTTGGAAAGAGACGGTGACAGGGCGACTGGGGCAGTCCAATTGCCAACTAATACCTTTCTTTACTATACTTATACACTTGTACTCGGTGGTGAAGAAGGGGTGAGATCGGAATCAATAGGCCCGGAATCATTTGATCCGTTTCGTGTAGTAAAAGTTCACCCTGACCTTACCAAAATAGAAGACACTGTTTCCGGATGGAAGCAACTCAAACTCTACGACGGTCCAGTTAACTTGCTGCAAGGAAGAGTGACAGATAACGATGGCACCCCGATCTTTAACGTTCTAGTTGTCGCCGGCGGGGTAAAAACGTATACTGGGTATGATGGAACTTACTCACTCTATCTACCCCCAGGAAAACACCTTGTCACATTCTTCACAGAGTTGCATGATTTCAAATCGCAGTCGAAACAAGCTGATCTGTCAACGGATCAATCGTTAAACTTGGATGTGCAATTAGAAAAAGCAGAAAAGGTAACAGTAGTATTCACTGTAGAGACAGCTGAGGAGCTTCCGGACAAACTAAGAATCGTTGGGAACACGTATAAGCTTGGAACCTTCATGTCGCAGGGTCCAATTTCATATATGGAACGTGCGCCGATACTAACTACACGGGATGATAAAACGTTTACTACAACTCTTGAATTCTATGGCGGCCAGTATCTCGAATATGTTTATACGTTTGGCGGGGTTCATCTTAGCGCAGAGCCGGCAAGCGACGGTTCCGGCATACAGGTTAGGAGATTTATTGTAACTCCTACGACAACCCAAATTAACGATCATCTTAATAGTTTTAGGGAATACAGTAAGATAACGTTTAATCTGCGAACACCGCCTGAAACGCATCCGAAAGAGAATATTCTTTTTGAAAATATTCCGATGCATAAAGTTGGTGAAAATCAATATCAATTAGAAATATTTGTTAAGCCAGGCTATGTTATTGAATACAATTATGCACATGGAATCCCGGGAGAAGGTTGCGAAATAATCGATCCGACACCGCAAGAGCGCCGCCGCATTGTCGTGGGAACAGTTGATCAGGTGGTTAATGACGTTGTTGAGAAATGGCCCTTCAGTGATTATGGTGAAAGAACAACAGCTATAAACACGAATGTGAGCATTGCGCCACGTTCAGAGTTTGCTGTAGGGCACAACACATTTGATTGGTGGGCGCCTAACTTTCTAACAAATTTTGATGGGCTTACAGATGATTTGGTTAGAGAGAGGCATGATTATGTCGGCATATCCATGATAACTGACTACCTCAGAGTAGAACCTGAACCGAGGTTCCAATTCTGGTTTACACCGATGGAAGACTTGAAAGAGGCTGTAGAGATTGCGCATGGTAAAGGTCTTAAAGTAATTGTTTTCCAAGTAATTGGTTTCAGTTACGAATACCAACAGTTCTTTGATGAGCATGTGAACACTGGAATTAGTGCTGAGTGGTATAATGCTTGGTTTGACCAGATGGAGCTTTTCTTCATAGGGTTTGCAAAGGTTGCAGAAGAGGCAGGTATTGAGGTGATACAGATTCCGTCCCCTCCTCCGTGTGTAACTGATCAGTACATTGATTTGATTGATGAGAGGATGAATCAACTTATCACGGAAACTAGAAAAGTCTATTCTGGAAAATTGTATTCACCGGTACATTGGGGGACAAGGATGACGTACTTTTCTAATTTAGATCTGCTTGATCCAGGTTTCAGTCAAGTAGACTTGGGTGTTCCGTCAAATGCAAGTGTTGAGGAGATGAAAGCAGCCTTTGACAGCCTATTTGATACCCAGGTCAAACAAATTTATGATCACTATAATGTTCCAATTGCTATGTGGTTTACTTACAACACAATAGAGGGAGCTGCAAGCGGTAAAAGCGTTACCGAACCATATCTTGTTGTAAAGAAATCGGAAGATTATACTGTTGATCTCAGCGAGCATGAACGTCTTGCAAATGCTTTTATGCAATCGGTTGCAGAGCGGGGTTATATTGAACTAGTTCTCGGAAGAGACTATAGTTACATTCACCTACCAAGCGACCCGGGTCCTGGATTTCGCTCTAAACCAGCAGCTGAGGTCTGGGGAGAATACAATGAATTAATAAAACAAGCTATTCAACGATAATCCTGAAATAAAATATTTCCCAACCTACTTACCCCTCAGACTTTTCGCAACAGAGAAAGAACTCGTAAAACGAAGTTGGAACTATCCTGCGTATCCTACCGGTCTATTTGCCACGAGTTTGACTGCGAATGCTATCCCCCTTCAAGTGCCTATCATCGTTAGAAGTGAAGGTATAGCTTAGCGCCGCAAAACCATGTAGCGGAGGATAGTTTCCTAAAGGGGGAAGAGTTAGCTTTTCCCAGCCTTTTTCCTTTTCACCCTTTTAGGCGCGCCTTTCTTCTTGGTTTTCTTGAGAATCTTTTTGGCACCGACTTTTTTAACAGTCCGCAGCGCCTTCCTTGGAGGCGGCCTCTTAACGGTCTTCTTTTCCGGAGGCGAGGTTCGGGCTATGGTGTAGAATTTTTTACAGGTGGGGCAGTAGTAGCGGGTGGAGGCGAAGTCGCTGGAGAAGTAGATGAGCCCGCTTTTGCAAGTGTAGCAAAGCAAGACCATGGGTTTCACCGCAAATTTATGTTGCCTCCCTATGTTTTTAATCTTTTCCAAGAGTTAAGAGAGCCCTCAAGAACGGAAAATTTTTTCCGCGGAAATGCTGCGCATAGGGTTCTGTGTAAAAACTTTTAAAATTATCAGATTCACCTTAAGTAGAGGCGGTGGATGGTGGCTTCGGTTTCCGTCGTTGAAGACGTTCCTCCCGCAGATTACTCCAAACATGGACTCACAAGAGAAAAGTTGCTGTGGATGTGGAGGAAGATGGTGGAGATACGGCTGTTCGAGGAGAAGGTGGAGGAGCTCTTTCTCGTCAAAGGTTTGCTCATCGGCCCGGCGCACCTGTGCTATGGGCAGGAGGCCATAGCCGTCGGAGCCGTTGCAGCCCTACGCAGCGATGACCCGATAATCTCTAACCATCGAGGCCACGGCCACGCCTTAGCTAAGGACATTCCCCCAAGGCTGGTGATGGCGGAGCTCTTCGGGAAGGCTGCAGGAACCTGTAAAGGCCTCGGGGGCTCCATGCATGTGGCCATCTACCCTGAAAAAGGGGCGCTTTATTCCTCCGCCATCGTGGGAAGCGGCATACCCATTGCCGTGGGAGTTGGCTTGGCTTTGCAGCGGGAGAAAGCCGGCCGTGTGGCAGCTGTTTTCTTTGGAGACGGAGCCGTCAACACGGGGGCTTTCCATGAAGGAATGAACTTGGCCGCTCTCTGGAGGGTGCCAGTGCTCTTCATTTGCGAAAATAACATGTATGCCATGTCCACCAAGGTGGAGCGAACCATGGCTGTGGAAAGCATAGCCGCTAGGGGTTTAGCCTACGGCGTGAACTGCATGGCGGTGAACGGAAACGATGTGGCAGCCGTCTACGCGGCGACAGCGCAGGCGGCGGAAAGAGCCCGGAGGGGAGAAGGGCCTACTTTCCTCGAATGCAAAACCTACAGGCGGAAGGGCCACGGAGTCTACGACAAGGCTGAGTACAGGCCTCCGGGCGAGGTGGAGGAAGGGTTGAAAAAGGACCCTCTCACCCGCTTCCGTCGAGTAGTCCTTGAAGCCGGCCTTTTGACGGCTGCTGAGATGGATAGTTTGGAGAATGAGGTAAAGAGGGAAGTGGAGGATTCTGTGAAGTTCGCCCAGAGCAGCAACGTTCTCTCCTTCTCCGAGTTGGAGAAGTACGTCTACTTTGTAGGGGAGTAAAATGAGGGAGCTGACCTACAGCGAAGCTCTACGTGAAGCATTGAGGGAGGAAATGCTACGCGACTCCCGGGTTATTCTCATGGGAGAGGACATCGGAGTCTACGGAGGAGCCTACAAGGTAACTCAGGGCCTTTTGGAGGAGTTCGGCCCTGAGAGAGTTAGGGATACTCCCATTTCCGAAAGCGCCATCGTCGGCTCAGCCATTGGCGCCGCCCTCATGGGGCTGAGGCCTGTGGCTGAGATCATGTATATGGATTTCATGACCATTTGCTCCGACCAGCTGGTGACCCAAGCGGCGAAGATGCGCTTCATGAGCGGGGGGAAGCTGAGTGTCCCCATGGTGGTGAGAACCCAGTACAGCTTAGGTAGGGTTCACGGCTCCCAGCACTCCCAGTTTTTCCCCGTGTGGTTTCTTAACGTCCCAGGTTTGAAAGTTGTCCTGCCATCCACGCCCTCGGATGCCAAAGGCCTGCTGAAGGCGGCCATCAGAGATGAGGACCCCGTCCTGTTCGTGGAAACAGGCCTTCTCTACCGGATGAAAGGCCCTGTCCCTGAAGGAGAACACTTTGTCCCCTTGGGGAAGGCGGAGGTCAAGAGGAGGGGAAACAGCCTAACCGTCGTCGCCTTTTCCAGGGCCGTCCATGAAGCCCTAGCAGCCGCGCAGAAACTGGAGGAGGAAGGCATCGAAGCCGAAGTCATCGACCCTAGGTCCCTCCGGCCTTTGGATCTCGCAGCCATCCTAGACTCGGTCAGGAGAACAGGTGTGCTTATCATAGCTGAGGACGACGTTAAGACAGGGGGCATAGGAGCCGAGATCGCCGCTTCGGTGATGGAAGAAGCCTTCGACTACTTGGACGCCCCCATCCTGCGGGTGGCTTCCCCTGACATGCCTGTGCCCTTCTCCCCCTCCTTAGAGCGGGAATACATGCCCAACAGTGACAAGATAGTTCAAGCCGCTCGCAAGCTGCTGAAATGAGGAATCATCCTTGCACGAGATCATGATGCCCCGGTTTGACCCCGGCATGCAGAGCGGAAAGGTCATCCGATGGCTCAAGAAGGAGGGAGAACCCGTCAGGAAAGGCGAACCCTTAGTGTTGGTGGAAGGCGAAAAAACCACCCTAGAAATGGCAGCTCCCCAGTCGGGCGTCCTCCGAAAGATAATCTACGGCGATGGCTCCGACGTCCCTGTGGCCGCTGTCATGGCCCTTCTCGGAGAGCCGGGGGAACCGCTTCCAGAAGTGGGAGCAGCCGAACCCCCACCGGTTGAGGCTGCGGCTCCGGCCATTGGTGAGAAGCCGGCAGCGACCTTGGAGAGGGAGGAGCGGCGGGTTAAGGCTTCTCCGCTCGCCCGGAAGCTTGCGGAAAAGCATGGAATAGACCTGACTACCCTCAGGGGCACAGGCCCCGGTGGGAGAATAGTCAGGGAAGACGTGCTTCGGGCTGTGGAAAAGAAAATGGGGAAGGCGGCTCCTGAAGTCAAGCCCGCAGCCCAGCTGGAGCCCACGGGGTTTGAAGTCAGAGCCCCGGAGGTAGCTGAGAGCATACCTTTCTCAGGGGTGAGGAAGACGGTGGCGGAGCGGCTCTCCTACAGTTTCCGCACAACGGTTCCCGCGACGTTAACGATGGAGGTGGACATGGAGCATGCGCTGAAGCTGGTGGGAACCTCCAAGGAAGTCTCCGTCACCGCCCTACTGGTCAAGGCAGCCGCTAAGGCCTTGGAGGACCATCCCATACTCAACTCGTCTCTGGAGGGAGGCGAGGTCAAGGTTTTCAGGGACATAAACATCGCCGTAGCCATCCACACGTCTGAAGGCCTAACCGCGCCGGTGATCCCCAACGCCGACAGGAAAACGCTGGTGGAAATATCCCAGGCTATCAGCCATTTGGCGGAGAAGGCCAGAAGCAGCCGGCTGACGTTGGAAGATCTAACCGGGGGGACTTTCACCGTCACCAACTTGGGCGGATATGGTGTGGAAGTTTTCATTCCAGTTATCAATCCTCCTCACTGCGCCATCCTAGGGATGGGCAAGGCTGTGAAAAAGCCCGTGGTAGAGAACGGCTCTCTTCACATCAAATCTACGGCAGTCCTCTCGCTGGTCTTCGATCACAGGATAACCGACGGGGTGCCTGCAGCCCTGTTTCTCCAGAAGGTCAAACAACTGCTGGAGAACCCCTACTTGCTCATGCTTTAAAGGACCCCGTCAACCCGGCGTGGAAAGGTTCCAAGAGTCCGTGGAATATTTTTCCCTCCAGATTTTCTCCAAAGCTTCTCTCTCCCAAGCGGTCAGATCGCCTTTCTTCACCCTGACGCCTAAGGTTTCCTCAACGCCTTTCCTCAACGCTTCTCTAACCTCTACCATGGAGGGAGGTTTCCCTAGAATTTTTTCGAGGGAAGTCACTTTTTCCCTTCTGCTTCTCGTAAACGGCTTTTCCCCCTCAGAAACATTTTTCTTGGGCTGTAATATGTCTTGCAAGGTTTGAAGGTCTGTGGCGACTAGGAGAGTTCCATGGCAAAGAAGCGTATTTTTTCTGATGCACATGGCCATGCCGGATATTTTCCCATCAGCCACGGCGATGGTGTTGGGCGGCTTGAAGAAGGCCTCAAGGTGAAGGCGCTTCAACCCTCGGATAACACATTCGCCGGCAAGTTTGAAGAAACTTGTCACCGGCTCAGCTGCCAAAGGGTCTTTTTTAAGCCTCATGAAAAGAGACCAATTAAGGTTATTTGGGTCATGGTATACAGCCCCGCCTCCGCTGCACCTCCGGAGGATAGGGACGCTGAGCCTCCTGCACAGTTTAACGTTCACTTCCCATGGGACTTTCTGGAAGCGCCCCACAACCACTGCCTTCGGATTCCGCCAAAGCCTAAGGGTATTAGAGGCTTCTGGGTTTTCTTGGAGCGCTCGCAGAAGGGTTTCTTCAAGGGCTAGATTCTTGCGAGGATCTGGAAACTCCGCGTCGACCAGTCTCCATTCTTCAGCCATTTTGAGGCGCCTTGGACATGGCTTAAAATTCTAGCTCTTATTATTATCAGTCTTCTTTCTAATGTTTTCTGTTAAGCTGAACAGAGCTACCTTGAGAGCTTAGTCGGCAGGGAAGTTTCTGAAGGAAGAAAAGGATATTTAGGTGGAAGGCATTTGATATTATGCCTATGTATGCTTACCTATGACCTCCGGCTATCCAGTGGTCCACCATGAGAGAAGAGCGAAGCAAAAGAACCACTATCATTCTTGAAAAAGGCGACCGGGAATTTCTAGAAAAACTGATAGCGGAAGGAAAGGAGCCCGGAATAAAGCCGTTCATCTCCAAGATGTTTGACATCTACCGCAGTATGGCCATCTACGACTGGAAATACCCAGGAGAGTATTATCACGGAAGCAGCCGCGTAGCCTTCGTAAGCCGGGACACCGTCAACATCCTCGCAGAGTTCATTCCCAAGGAAAAATGGCGGGAAGCTGGAAGAAGGATAGGTTCTTCCTTCCGCCACACCACCCAAGTCGACCAAGGCATGGACACGACAAAAAGGGAGAATTGGCCCAACTTGTTCAAACGCCTCCGTGTCTTAGGCTTCGGCGATTTCAGCCTTCGGGAGAAGTTTATTGTGGTGAAGAATCCTTTTTTTGATTCAACCCTTTTGCTGGGGTTTTTAGAGGAGCTCTTGGGCTGTCAGCTTGAAGCGAGAACCTTAACTTCTCCTCTGATATTTGAGGTTAAGGGCGAAGCCTAAGGTTTGCTTTTTAACTGTTTGAGAATATTTTTCTAAAAATAAAAAAGCATATTAATATGCTCATAGACATACATGTTGAGGGTGCGGGGAGGCTAAAAATGAATCCACCGCTCCACAGAAGCCGCAAAGCTGTTTCAACTATCGTGGCAAACCTTTTGATCATGGCCATGGTCGCCGCCGTAGGCACAACCCTCTTCGCATGGACTGTAACAGGCTACGGAGCCTACCAAAGCCAAGTGAGCTTTTACCTGTCAGACAGAAGTAGCTCAGCCAAAGAACGTTTCATCATCGAACATGTCTGGTTTGTGGACGGCGAC
Source organism: Candidatus Hecatella orcuttiae (assembly GCF_002009985.1). NCBI lineage: Archaea > Thermoproteati > Candidatus Bathyarchaeota > Bathyarchaeia (SeqCode) > Candidatus Hecatellales > Candidatus Hecatellaceae > Candidatus Hecatella > Candidatus Hecatella orcuttiae. The sequence continues at coordinate 874,179 of NZ_MTLX02000005.1, read as the reverse complement.
GATGACGGCCTCTACGACCAAGTGGAATTGTACATACGCAACATCGGAACGATCCACCTCATCATCGAGGAAGTCTACGTCGACGGCGTGAAGGAAGATGTTACGACCCCTGAACTACCGCTGGAACTAGGAATGAACCAGGTGGGAAAGTTGGAGGTCACGTTAACGGAAAAAGTCTCTCCAAGCGCCCTTAAGGAAATAGAGATTCTCTCAAGTAGAGGAAACACCTACACCGTCTACTGGGAAGCGAGGTAGAGGAGGCTGCCGATGTGAGGCTCTTCAAGAGCAGGCAAGGTTTGAGCACCGTCATCGGCGGCATCTTTGTGGTGTTAATTACCGTTTCATCTCTCAACGCCATCTTCTGGATGTTAGTTCAGCAAGAGACATTAAGAGAAGTGACAGAGCAGATGAACCGCTTGGACACTGAAAGGTTCAGTGAAAACCTAGAGTTTGGAAACCCGGCCCTCGTCAACTTCACCAGTTCAGAGGCAGGCTACGAATTCGATGTGGTAGTCAGTAACGTTGGAGGCGTCGGAGTTAAAGTGGCGCGGATCTACATCTACAGCAACAGCAGCGACCTTTTGACAGTTCTCGACGAACAGGAATCCCCGACCGTCCCCGGCATCACCAACAACTTTCTGGACAGCGGTGAATTGGAGAAAAGAATTCATGTGAAAACCGACCGAAACCTCAACGACGGAGCCCTCTACACTGTTAAACTCGTCACCGAAAGAGGAAGAATTTTCACAGCGGAATACCAGCGATCGACAAGTGCAGTTTGGGCAAGTCAAGTTAACCTGGGCCCCATCAGGCTCGACCTAACCTATACCTCGGTTAATTATACTTCGCCAAGCCAGACTACCCCTGCTCCGGGGTGGGTAGTCCCGGGTGCCACGCCTTTGGTGTGGTATGTGAAACTCACCAACATAGGCCCGTATGAGTTGAAACTTCTCAAACAGAGCGTGTTCTATGCCATGGAGTTTAAGGAGTCCGGTAACCCTGTTCCAGAAGCCTTCTTCATCGTCAGCCCCCTTACCGACTATCCCGGGGGAACTCCCGGTGTTGTGTCCTACGATGAAGATAATGACCCTTACATTTTGCTGCCCAATGCGCAGGGAGACTATCAAGCAGGTGGTCCGCCGCTGATAGTTAAGTTCAGCGCCACGGAGATGGGAGGAGATACTCCCCGTGATCTCTCCAGCAGCACCCGTTACATCGTTTTCATAGGACTCTACTACGAGGTTAACGGGGAGCAGATGGGGGTGACCATACCTTTTGTCGCCATTAGAACCACTTGAAAACATCACCCTCCATCTTCATCTGCAGGAGGAATAGGGCAGATGGTTATGAAGATGAGTCTCGGAAAGTGGAATATTCTGAGGGGTGGGAAGAAGGCTGACAGTCTATACCGTGAACTTGAATCCATCTACAAAAAGAGATTCGGTAAAGATGGAAAGGCGATGCTGAAAAAGGATCTGAAAGCTGTACTGGCTTCCGAGGAGTTATCTGAAGCCGTTATCATCATGCCGGATCATTTATGGAAAAGCTCCATCGAAAAGCTATACAAGGAGGTAGTAAGAAGACAGAAAAAGAAAACGGAACCCCTTGAGCTACCAGAACCAAACGAGCCTAACGTTTCCCTGATAGAGCAGTATGAACTAAAGGGAGGGCTGGCGCGGGTTCAGATAGTCAAAGAGAGCTCAGGCCAGATAAAATACAGGGTAATCGAACCTTCTCTCATGGAAACGGAAAGGTGGCAGCTTGAGGAGATAAAGGAACTTTTGATCGACGAACTAGATGTGGACGTAAGAAAGATAGGATCGGTTGAGAAAGCTGAACAGTATTTGATAGATCAGGTTGAGAAGCTAGTTGAAAAGTATCGCATGAAACTCAGCCCGGAGACCTTGGATAAAGTAAAGTACTACATTCTCCGAGATTTCATCCGATACGACAAGATCGACCCTCTCATGCAAGACCCTTACATTGAGGACATATCTTGCAACGGCCACGGATTACCCGTCTACATCTGGCATAGAAAATACGAGTCCATACCCACAAACGTAGTGTTCTCAACACCGGAAGAGCTGGACAGATTCGTAGTGAAGCTGACGGACATAACCAAGAGAGCTGTATCTATAGCTCAACCCGTGGTGGATGCCACCCTGCCAGATGGGAGTAGACTGCAGGTAACCTACGAGAAGGAAGTCACCCGTAGAGGCTCCTCCTTCACCATAAGAAAATTCCGCGAAAATCCTCTGACCGTAACAGACCTCATCCTCAGCAACACCTTATCAGCTGAGCTTGCTGCTTGGTTCTGGTACGTCATAGAGAACAGGGCGTCGATCCTAGTAGCTGGAGGAACAGCCTCAGGTAAAACTACTACCATCAACATGTTATCCATGTTCATAAAGCCGACCTTAAAAATCATCTCCATAGAGGACACAGCGGAACTGCAGCTGCCCCATGAAAACTGGCTTCCCTCCGTTGTGAGAACAGGATTTGGTGTAAGCGGCAGACAGTCGGAGATAACTCTCTTCGACTTGTTGAAAAACGCCATGAGGCAGAGGCCCGACTACCTCATCGTAGGGGAGGTCAGAGGCTCGGAGGCTTACACTTTAGCCCAAGCGGTGGCAACAGGCCACGGCGGTCTTTCAACCTTACATGCGGACTCTGTTGAGGCGGCGGTGCACCGGCTGGAGAGTGAGCCAATGAACATACCGAGGTCGCTGATAGCGACGCTGGGGTTCATCGTCGTTCAGGCAAGAGTTAACTTAGGGGGCAAATCCGTCAGAAGAATAATCAAGGTTACAGAGATCCTAGGCTTAGACCCTGTGTCCAAGGAGATCATAACCCGCGACATTTTCACATGGAATCCTAGAACCGACTCTCATGTTTACTCCGGGCGAAGCGACTTTCTCGACAGGCTTGTGAATGAAAGGGGGATGAGCTACGAGCAGATAGAACGCGAGTTAGAGAACAGGCGGAAAGTCCTCGAATGGATGGTGAAAAACCGCGTTAACAACTACAAGGACGTGGTGGAGATCATCCGATCCTACTACTTGAATCCTTCTATGCTGATGAAAAAGATAGAAAGGGGGGAGAAGGCTCAGTGAAAGCCCATGGAAGAATCAGCCGATCTCTTCCATACTTCAGCTACAAGCTTCTGGGAAAGAAACTTAGCCCAATCTACCCTTTGTTCAACAAACTTAAACTGGATCTAGCCCGAGCTGATATGAAAGTAAGCTTTAAGGCATATCTCTGCCAGATATTCTTCCTCACCTTCTTGTCGGTGGTAGGAAGCTTCGGAGTTTTCTTCACCCTCAACCTTCTAGCGCCTTCCCTCTTGCAGGTTCTGCTCCCCTTTCAAGGTGCCTCCTTTGCAGTTGTCTTCTTAGGGCCTTTCGTCATCGGCGTTTGCGTCTTTCTACTTCTGTATGAGTTGCCGTCTCTCAATGCCAATGCGCGTAAAAGACGGGTGGAACAGTTTCTCCCCATCACTGCAAGCTACATGTCTGTGTTGTCCTGCGCCGGTGTCCCTCCTGAGAAGATCATACGTTCCGCTGCGAACGCTGACCCTGACATACTTTTATCCGAGGAAATGAGGTCCATCATCGGAAAGATGGATCTATTGGGCTACAATATCCTTTCGGCTTTGGAGCATGAAGCGGAAAGGGCGCCCTCCCCCTTGTATATGAATCTGTTGAAGGGGCTTGCCTCCACCATTCGAACCGGGGGCGACGTCAAGAAGTTTTTCCTGACGGTGACCAAGCAGCTTCTGGCTTGGAGAAACATGGGAATACAGCAGTTTCTCAATGTTTTGGGGATGCTAGCCGAGACCTATGTGCTCCTGTTTACGGCTTTTCCTCTTCTTGCAATAATAATGCTCTCCATCATGGCTTCCATAGGAGGGTCGCTGGCCGGATTCGACCTCGTCCAACTTATGTACCTCCTAACTTTTTTGATCATTCCCGTGCTGGCGGCTTTCTACATTCTTCTCATAGACATCATTCAGCCGAAGGGGTGAACTGCTAATGAGAATAAACCTAAACCCTTTCTGGAAACTGAAGGCGAGAAAATCAGCAGATAAGCCTGCTAAGTTTTCTGGGAGAAAACCGAAGCGCAGAGCAATATGGATGATGTTAAGCCTCTCTAGTTCCTGGTTTACACTAAACTTTCTGATGGGGATTCTCACAGCTCACAATCCTCCTTCGCTAACCCTTTTTGGGCATACGGCTTCCCTAACCCTAGACCGCTTCATCGCCCTTGGAGTGATCTCAGCTTTCATCCCTCCGTCCATCTACTTTCATCGCGAAAGCAAACGTAAAAACGCCATAGATAACAACCTACCCACCCTGTTGCAGGAGATAGCGGAAGCAGGCTCCGTGGGCATGACCCTCATAAGAGCCATAGAAGTCTCCACAGAACATAACTACGGTCCTTTGACTAGAGAGCTGAAAAAATTGGTGGCTCAACTTTCTTGGAGGGTTCCTTTCGACAAGGCGCTTCAAATGTTTGCTGAACGATGCGACACACCTCTAGCTAGACGCACCGCCTTCATGATACAGGCTGCCAGCCGAACTGGAGGAGACATTCAAGAAAGCATCGAAACCATCGCCCGCCACATCAGGGAGATTCAAAAACAAGAGAGGAAAAGGATGATGCAGATGAAGCCATATATAGGGGTAATATACATCTCATTCTTCGTTTTCCTCATAACTGCCTACTTCCTCTCAACACAATTCTTCAATGTCTCCTTGGGAATCCCCGGCTTAGCTGGCATGGAGTCCTTCGGCGGATTCGGCGCACCCATAGCTTCAAAGGAAATCATAACCCCCATCTTCTTTTACATGACGATGGTGGAAGGTGTCTTCTCAGGGCTGGCTGGAGGAAAAATGAGCACCGGCTCCATCAAGAACGGCTTCCTCCATTCAACCATACTTTGTACTATAAGCTTCACCGTTTTCAGCTTCCTCTAAAAGACATAGCGGAACTACTCGCCCCTCAGCTAATGGATGTCTCGAGTTAGCCGCATGCAAACACCTGTATAAAGGCACTGGGATGTACACTGCGAACTTTTTTCAATGGTAGGCTCTCTCTTCTTGGTAGAGAGGAAGCTATGGGCTTCGTCAAACTGTCGATTGAGATTGCCGCCTTGGCGGAGGATGTGTTTTCGCTGGTTAAGGATGAGAAGAAAATGTTAAGCCTTGTTCCGTTACCGTTGAAGTGGGAGTTCCACGTGGAAAAGTTAACCGATGGCCCGGTACGAGTTGGGACGAAATATCGCGTCTCAGCTAGAAGGGGAAAACTGAGGAGGGTGTTATGGACAGCGGAAGTTGTAGGCCTCGTGGAAAATCGACTTTATCATACCAAGTCTACATCAGGCTTCAATTTTAAGGTAAGCAAATGGACGTTGGAACCCATATCTGTTGGAACTAGACTTACCAGAACCTTGGAATATGACCTGCCGGGCTGGATTTTAGGTACTGTAGCAGACTGGTTGTGGGTGAATAAGAAAATAAAAAAGAAAACGGAAGAATGGCTGATGAATATAAAAAGGTACATGGAAAGAAATCCCTCGGCCTACTCTGCATTTTAAGTTATATAGAAGAAGAAAGACTAATATTTCAGACCGATAGAACTTATTGCTAGAAGGCCCTTGGAGCGCTAAAACCGAGTGAGTTCATATGGTCAAAATTACAATAGAAAATGTCGTTAAAAGATTCGGAAACGTTATAGCTGTTAACAATATAAGTTTAGAGATTAAGGATAAAGAATTCTTTGTCCTTTTAGGGCCGTCAGGCTGTGGAAAAAGCACAACACTCAACATCATTGCAGGTTTAGAAAGGCAAGACCAAGGGAGCGTCTATTTTGACGATGAGAAAGTCGATGAGGTCCCTCCGGAGAAAAGAGATGTAGCCATGGTTTTCCAAAGCTACGCCCTCTACCCCCACATGACTGCCTACCGTAACATTGCCTTCCCTCTTATGGTGCGAAAGGTTCCCAGCGACAAAATCAGGAAGCAAGTTATGGAAGCAGCGCAAATGCTCGGCATAGAATCCTTGCTCGACAGAAAGCCCTACGAGCTGAGCGGCGGTGAAAGACAACGGGTTGCATTGGCTAGGGCCATCGTAAGAAATCCTAAGGCCTTCCTCCTAGACGAGCCTCTTTCTAACATCGATGCAAAGCTTAGGGTTGCTATGAGGGCGGAGCTCATCAGGTTACAGAAGACTTTGAAGACTACCACTATCTACGTAACTCACGACCAAGTGGAGGCCATGACCATGGCGGATAGAATAGCCATCATGAACAAGGGAAAAGTGGCGCAGCTGGATGAGCCTATTCGAATTTTCGACAAGCCAGCGGATACCTTTGTCGCGGGGTTTATCGGCAGCCCGCCTATGAACTTCTTCCACTGTAGCTTGATGGAAGAGAAAGAAAAGACGAAGTTGAAGACCTCCGAGTTTTCCCTAAGTCTACCCAGTGATGTAGCGGCCCTTGTGAAAGAACACGGGAATACCTCTGACCTCATCCTAGCCGTGAGACCGCAAAACATTTCCGTGTCTAAGCAACGGCTCGGCGATGATTCCTTTGAAACGGAGGTTTATGCTGTGGAACCCTTAGGAACCGAAACCATCGTCGACCTTACGGTTGGCGGACAAATAGTGAAAAGTGTATGTCCTCCGACCTTTAAAGCCTCTCTTGGAGAAAAGGTATGGGCTAAGATCGATATCGCCAAGATACACGTCTACGACCGAAAGACGGAGAAACTTATCGTCTAAAATCGTAGAAAACATTTTTCATCTACCGTCAAAGTTTTTTAAGCCATTTAACGATTACAATTAGTTTTGAATTTTTGAGAGTATTGGAGATACTAGTGTTCTCGAGATGAGCGTTTCAGCTTAAGACTTTAGAGCATAGCCTATGTTTCTTTTTAGATTTTTTATTACAGGGGACTTGGCTTTGAAGCGGAAAAAACAGTATTTTAGGCAACGACGGTTACGGGGTCCACTATTCTCAACTGCATAATATACTTTTGCAGGACGAGGCCTAGAGCGAGCACGGGTAACAGTGATAGCATGACAGCGGCGCTCATCTCTGGCACCCCTGTATCTTGGAAAAACAGCCCGGTTATGGCTGGGGGAAGAGTCTGAGCGAAGCTGCCGGTGGTCAGTATCCACGCGTACATAAATTCATTATAGGCTGTGATGAAAGCTAGCACCCACCCTGCAACTATGCCGGGCGCGGCCATGGGGAGAACAATTTTTCTTAAGGCTTCCAGTCTTCCACAGCCGTCGATTCTGGCGGCTCTTTCGATCTCTAGAGGAAGACCTGCGAAAAAACCTAGCAAAACCCAAGTTACAAGAGGTATCAACATGCCGAGGTAGATGATCATGAGACCGTGGAGAGTTCCTAGAAGCCCTAGGGTTAGGAAGAAGATGAAAAACGGTAGCACCACGGCGACGGGAGGTAGTACTTGGGACGCTAGTAACATGACTAGCCAGCCGTTCTTAAATTTAAACTTCAATCTACCAAAAGCGTACCCTGAGAGGGAACCTACCGCTGTTGCGATGACAGAAACAGGGAGAGCCACAAGTATGCTGTTCTTCAAACCTCGCCCAATATGCTCCGCTGTCATAGCCCCTACGCTAGCTCCTGCCATCTCAATTTCTTCCACAGGAAGTTGGAGTATGCGGCGGTACCAGTAGTCAGTCGGCTTTAGGGGGGCTAGGTTTGTAGGTGTAGCATATATGGTGCTTTCAAATTGAAGGGACAAATTCAGTATCCAGTAGATGGGCATGAAACTCCAGAGTACAATTATGATGACGGCAAAGTAAAGCAGCGCACGGTTCCCTTTTGCCATTTACCGTCTCCCCCCACGAGCAAATCCCTTGGTCATTAACATGAACATCACAATCACCAAGATAACGACGATGAGAATGACATACCACGATAAAGCAGCCCCGTATGCAAACTGCAACTCCTTAAAGGTTCTCACATACACGATGTTGGTGAAGGTGCTGGATGCGAACCCAGGCCCGCCGCCCGTCAAGGTCAAAATAGTGTCCAAGCTTCTAGCTGTCATCACCGTGATGAGAATAGTTATCACCAGCATAGAATACTTCAAATGAGGAAGTGTTACGCTTAAGAAGCGGCGGACAACACCGGCTCCGTCGATTCGAGCCTGACGGTAGAGGTCCGTGGGAATGAACTGCAGTCCTGCTAGGAAAAAGAACGCTGCCAAGGGGGCCATATGCCACGCGAAGGCTATGGAGACGGTTTCGATGGCAAACTTGGGGGTTATCCACACGATGTCGCTTTCGATGATCCCTAAAGCTTTCAGCATGGCGTTTAGAAGACCTACATCCCTCTTGTAGACGAAAGACCATATTATTCCTGTTGCAAATTCTGAGATGGCCCAAGGGAGGAGGATTAAAGCTCTTATTACCTTTCTCCCTTGGAGAGGCTGATTTAACGCTAAGGCTATGCCTAACCCTATCAGCACAGCTAATGTGACTGATTCGCCGACAAACCGAAAAGTTATGGGGATCGAGTTGATAAATAGGGGGTCTTTCAAAGCCTTAGCATACTGGGTTAATCCGCCGAAGACATAGCGTAAGCCTCCAATCCAAATTTGCTCTTGAAACGATAACCATAACGAGTAAGACAGTGGATAGATGACCAGTGCCATAGTGAAAAAAATTAGGGGGAGGAGTAGGTATATCGCAAAGGTTTGGTCGCTTGTAACTCTGGGCTTCGATCGCTGCGGCTTCCTCATCCCTGTACTAGCTTCCTCATTTGACAGTTACATGCCGTACATCTTTTTGAGGCTAATAACGTCGTTTCTGAGCGCTTCCACTGTTTCAGGGATGGATACTTCGCCCAATATCGCTCGGGGTACTCTTTCCACGATTTTGATGATGAAGTCGATAGCCCAGAAAGCTTTCCACCAGTGGATGTAAGGGGCGTTTGCAAATCCGTAAGTGTAGCGTTCGTAGTCTACTTCGCCTCTGTAGGTTGTGGCTTTATTTACAAACTTTGCTACAACTTCAGGGTCTTCGTTTACTTCAGGGAACACCGATGACAAGTAGGACTCTAGGTTCCACCTTTTCGAAACATAGAGTTCCCCAAATTTATCCCTGTAGCCTAGGTAGGACAGGAATCTGAAGACCCGGGAGAGCTGTACATCGTCGCGAGGTCTCTTTGCCACAAGGTAAGCGTCGCCTCCTTTGGTGTGGCCGAAGATGTACTTAGGTGTACTGGGCACTAGGCTGCACTTTCCCGCATAGGGAGACCTAGCCGGGTCGTTGAAGACGGCTATGTTGTAGGATTCCGTGTAGAAGTAGGCGGCTTTTCCGCTCAACAGGAAGGTGAAGTAGTCACCCCAGCTCATGGCGGGCAGCTCCTTGGGGACGAGGCCTTCATCGTAAGCGTCCTTCCACCGTTGCAAGATGTAGTCCGTTCCCTCGAAGGCAGGTTCAAAATTTTCGTCGATGAGGGTGAAGCCTTCGTTCAGATGTTCAGCCGCAAACTGCTCGGCGCCAATCCACCAATCAGCTTGCCACCATAGCCCGAGAGGAGTATCGGTGTATCCCCGCCGCTTTAATTCCCTAGCATTTTCGTAGACTTCGTCCCAGTTTCTCGGGTAGTCGTCGGCCATCCCCGCCTCTTCCAAGATAGCCTGATTGGTCAGGAGGGTTCTCCAGCCATCGTAGTAGACTAAGCCATAATAATGGCCTGTCATCGGGTCGTAGTGGGCTTCCCGGTACTTGGGGTAGACGTCCCGTTTGTAGTCTTCCAGAGTTGGAAGGTCGTCGATGTATTCAAGCCATCCTGCAGACGCATACCGGGCGAGATGGTACAGGGACCCGTAGAATATGTCCAGTGGTGCTTTTGCTTGAAGCTTAGATGTCATTATGGCGTGATAGTCACCGGTGATCTCCACCATCTCCGCCTTTTCTCCATATTGCTCGTTGAACCGCTCCGTGTTTTCGCGGACGATGTCAGGCCTAAACGGCCATGTGTTGAGATAGATAGGCTCCACTATGGCGTCGGGGGGGATGTCGAAATCAATCTTACGGACAGGCGCGGGAGTGGGTGTAGGCGTCGGTGTTGGGGTGGGAGTCGGTGTGGGCGCCGGTGTTGGCGTGGGTGTGGGCGTCGGCGTAGGCGTCGGTGCAGGCGTCGGTGTGGGGGCTGGAGCCGGCCTTGTAGCCTGCCAGGCGGCGTAACCGCCCACACCAGCCACCACCGCCGCAACCACGGCGGCTGCACCGTATTTCATGGCAGATCTACGCGATTGACTCACATTTTTTTCCGAAGACAAAACAGACACCTTGTCTTATATTCCTACAATATGGATATAAAAGTCTTTTGATAGAGTGCTTTTAACACTTCTATGCCGAGCTAGTTAAATCTCAGTTGTTCCCCCTCTCACCGGAAACATGAGGTAGACTTCTTCTTCGTTTTCCAATCTCGTTACTTCATGCAAGTAAACCTTCCGGTAGCCGCTAGGCTCTTTTAAAGCCAGCCAGCAGACCCTCCGCCCAATGGTTTCCTCCAACTCTTTTCGGGAGGTTACGATTCTACTGGTGTTGGTCGACGAGTCGACAAGGCGAATCCTCAATTTGTTCCCACCGAACAGTTGTGAAGTGTAAATTCGCATTACTTAGACGGTTTTCGCTCAAAAGCCAGCATCAAGCAATGTCGCACCAAGACTTTTATCGCCTCTCGCTTGTATTGGGCGGTGGATCTGAAGCTGGTTCGAGGTTGGGCTTCAGCTGAGGCTGCTTGAGCAGCTTTCTCTATAGCCTCATTTGTAAGCTTCCGGCCTCTTAACACCGCCTCAGCTTTCCTAGCTTTCATAGGAGTCGGAGCCGCTGCTCCCAAGGCGATGCTCACATCCTTGCAGAAATCTCCGTCCACCGTGAGGACGACCGCCGCGTTCACTTTTGCAAGATCCATGCTCACCCGGCCCAACTTCATGAAAGCGCTTCCAGTTTTAGGCTTAGGTGAAGGAATGAGGAACTCTGTCAGAATCTCATCAGGCCTGAAAGCGCATCGGTCCGGTCCGGTGAAGAACCCTTCTAGGGATGCGGTGCGTTCACCATCAGGTCCAACGATTTTCACCTGAGTGTTCAAAGCTAAGAGGGAAGTGGCAAAGTCGGCTCCGGGGGAAGCGCTGCAAATGTTTCCTCCTAAGGTAGCCATGTTCCTAACCTGAACCGAGGCAAAAGACTTGGCGGCGTCGCTGAGCAGAGGATAATGCTGAGCTATCAGAGCTGATCGCTCTAAACTGCGTATGGTCGTCGCCGCCCCGATGCGTAAACCTGATTCAGGGTTGAAACTCATCCCCTGAAGCCCTGGAATTTTCATAATGCTAACCAAGTATCTGGGCTTCAGCCTCCTCAGTTTCATAGAAACCAGCAAATCAGTGCCTCCGGCTAAAACTTTAATTTCCCCATTATGCTCGGCAAGCAGTCGAACAGCCTCCTGCACCGACCTCGGTTCCAAATACTCAAACCTGCTTAAAGTTCTGGTGGTCAAGTGAATTGCACCGATTATTAGAGGTTTCGTGAAGCTTGGTATTTAAAGATTAAGACCCCCCCTTCAAGCCCAGCACTTGCACTGCAGGGTCAGAAAAGTGGAACAGTGTTTAATCGGAGAAACATTTCTGCGGGTCTTATTGACGCACTAATTTCTAATGGGCTGTTTAGTTTGTCAGACGGATTTCTAAATCGACGGACCCGGAGGTAAAATCAATTTCTCGAAAAGCTTAAATTCGCTTCTAACCGTAGAAGCTTCTGGGGTAAAAGAGCTATTGGCGAAAAGTCTTATAAAGCTGAACGTCAACGGCGAGGTTTGCGAAGTCTCGGTAGATCCTCATAAAACTTTGCTGGAAGTTTTGAGGAATGACCTAGGATTAACAGGAGCGAAATACGGCTGTGGAAGCGGCGAGTGCGGCGCTTGCACCGTGCTGGTTGACGGGGAACCTGTGCTATCTTGTTTGACTCTGGCAGTGGCGGTAGATGGTAGAAATATCTTAACCATAGAAGGGCTAGGTAAAGGCGGAAAACTGCATCCCTTGCAGGAAGAGTTCGTAAGGCGAGGCGCAATCCAGTGCGGCTACTGTACACCCGGCTTTGTGCTCGTGGCGAAGGCTTTACTGGAAGAGAACCCGAACCCTACAAGGGAAGTGATAAGAGAGTACGTTAAAGGAAACCTCTGCAGATGCACGGGCTACACGAAAATCATCGACGCTATTTCCGCAGCAGCGGAGAGGATGAGGAAGGGTTAATTCTCCATGAAAGAATTTAGGTTTATAGGTAAACGAGTGCAGCGAATAGACGCTGTTTCGAAGGTTACCGGCGCCTGCAAGTATGTGGAAGACCTTTTTGTTCCCGGCATGTTGTGGGGTAAAATTCTCAGAAGCCCCTACCCTCACGCCAAGGTGCTCAGCGTAGATGCCAGTAAAGCGGAAAGGCTCCCTGGAGTTAAAGCGATTTTAACCCCCCAAGAAGTTATCGCCAAAACCAAACCCAGCGGGCCGACGACGATAAAGGACGAATACGTTTTAAAGGACAAAGCTCGCCATGTGGGGGACGAAATAGTTGCTGTGGCAGCTGTAAGCGAGGATGTAGCTGAAGAAGCTGTAGAGCTGATAGATGTAAAGTATGAGGTCTTACCGGCTGTCTACGATGCGGAGGAAGCCATGAAACCCGGTGCACCGCAAATACATGATGGAGTGAAGAATAACACCCATCACGCAAAGCTTCGAGCTGGAGATGTGGAAAAGGGATTCAAAGAGTCTGACCGCGTGTTCAAGGAAAGATTTGTCACCTCAAAACAGTCTCCCACACCTATAGAACCTCACTGCGCCCTATCTCACTACGATCCTGTCAGCGGTAAACTGACCCATTGGTCCAGCACCCATACTCCCCACATCCTTCGACTAGACCTCGCCGGCACCCTAGGCCTACCGGAGAGTAAGGTCAGAGTCACCAAGCCTGAAGGGATGGGGGGAGGCTTCGGCATAAAGTCCGACTACCCGTTAGATGCCTGCGCTGCTTTACTGTCCATGAAGACGGGGAAACCTGTGAAGATGGTGCTCAGCAGAGAGGAGGAGATGCTCACCAGAACACGTCACCCCATGATCATGGAAATGGAAATAGGCGTGGGGAAAGACGGGAAAATCACAGCGCTGAGAAATAGAGCGATCTTGGACACGGGTGCCTACGCTAGTTTTGGGCTTGGCGTCGCCTACATGGCACAGGCTTTCACCGTGGGGCCTTACAAGATACCCAATCTCTGGATCGACAGCTACATAGTGTATACCAACAAGGCCCCCTCCGGGGCATTTCGGGGATTCGGCAACCCGCAGGTTACCTTTGCCAGAGAGTCTCTGCTGGACATCGCCGCTCACGAAATGGGAATGGACCCTGTGGAATTCAGAAGGATTAATCTGATAAAGCCCGAGGACCTCCCTTACACCACCGCCAACGGCTTGATAATAAACAGCTGCGGCATAGAGGAATGCCTGACAAAAGCCTTGGAGGCTGTGGGAAGGGAGAAACTGAAGCCCAACCAAGGAATAGGTGTATCCTGCGCCATGACTTGGACCGGTGGAAAGTGGCTTCCGGGATTCGACGCCGACTACTCTTCAGCCATCGTGCAGGTTAACGAAGACGGCACGGCGATGCTGTTCACAGGTTCCTGTGACCTTGGAACAGGCCTCTACACCGTTCTAGCACAGATAGTCGCTGAGGAGTTAGGAATACCGATGGAAAATATCTCCGTTGTAGCCGCGGACACTGACGCCACTCCACCATGCCTAGGTGCTTGGGGAAGCAGGTCTGCTACTATGGCTGGCAGCGCCGTCAAACTCGCTGCGGCAGACGCTAAAAAAAGGATGCTGGAGGTGGCGGCTGAAATTCTGGAGACACCCTCCGAGAGCTTGGAGGTGGGAGGAGGAAAAATCTTCGTCAAAGACGACCCAGATAGAGCCGTGACGGTAGGGGAGGTTGCCTCCACCGCCTACTTCTCCAAGAAAAGGGGAATAGTAGGCCCTATCATAGGAAGAGGCGTCTACGACCCCCCCTCTGTGCCCTTTGACGAGAACGGCTGCGGGAACTGCTGCGCCACTTACGGCTTCGCAGCCCACGCTGTGCTTGTGGAGGTTTCGCCTGAAACCGGCCATGTGAAACTTGTTAAATATGTGACCGCAGACGATGTGGGCCGGGCTTTGAATCCTGAAATCGTTGAACAGCAGCTTCAAGGAGGAACAGCCCAAGGAATAGGCTACGGCCTCTTTGAAGGCCTTGTTTATAATGCTGAATCAGGCCACCCGTTTAACCCAAACTTCACAGATTACAAGATTCCCACCGCAGCGGACCTCCCAGACATCCAATCCCTGATAGTGGAAACCATCGACCCGGTGACTCTTCTAGGGCAAAAGGGTGTCGGCGAAAGCGGCATGGTCACCAGCGCCCCAGCCATAGCCAACGCCGTCTACAATGCTGTAAAGGTGAGAATAAAAGAACTGCCCATAACGCCGGAAAAAATAATGGAAGCTTTAAGAAAAAGGTGAGGAAAGTTTCATGAAATTGAAAGGTAAAGTAGCCATAGTAACTGGAGCAAGCTCCGGGATAGGCAGAGCCATAGCTCTCACATTCGCTCAGGAAGGAGCAAAGGTTGTGGTTTCCGATATCAACCGGAAAGGCGGAGAAGAAACCGTTCAGCTGATCTCAAAAGCGGAAGGGGAGGCAACTTTCGTCGAAGCCGACGTATCCAAGTCTTCTGACGTAAAGAAGCTTGTAGATACCTGCATAGAAAAGTATGGAAGAGTTGACATTCTCGTGAACAATGCGGGTGTAGGCATCGCTGGAAGTGTACTGGACACTTCCGAAGAAGCTTGGGATAAATGCTTAGACGTAAACTTGAAGGGAGTCTTCCTATGCTCTAAACAAGCACTTCCAGATATGGTAAAACATGGGGGTGGAGTGATAATCAACATAGGCTCCATAGCAGGCTTAAGAGGTGGGGCTCAATACTCCGCCTACTGTGCCTCCAAGGCGGGTGTGATCGATCTCTCTCAATGCATGGCCATAGACTATGCTAAGTATAATATCCGGGTTAATTGCATCTGTCCCGGGCAAGTTGAAACCCCTATGCTCATGGAATCCGTACCGGAGGAACTTCTCCAGAAACTCATAAAAGCCAATCCCATGAGAAGATTCGGAAAACCTGAGGAAATAGCCAAACTCGCCGTCTATCTCGCCTCAGACGACTCCACCTACATGACAGGAGCGATACTGGTTATCGACGGAGGTATCACGCTGGGTTATGGGCCCTTCGCAGGCGGCGAAACCGGCTGATCTTCACGCAATAATCTTGGACAGGTAAATGAAATATGGCTGTTAATTTTTTTGAATCCATACGAAAAGCCATTCTAGACTACGATGAAGAAGCCGTGGCCAAACTCGTCAAGGAAGCTTTGGAAAGCGGACTTAGCCCCCTAGAAGTCATGAACAAAGGGCTGGCTAAAGCCATCACAGAGGTCGGCAACCTCTTCGGTGAAGAAAAAATATTCTTGACAGAGCTGATGTTGGCGGCTAATGCCTGCATCGCAGGAGTTGAAATAGTTAAGCGGAAAATACTGGAATCAAAAACGGAGGCAGGTAAACCTAAAGGAGTGATAGTTATAGGAACCGTGAAAGGAGACATTCACAACATAGGAAAAGACATTGTCAAAGCTCTACTGGAGGCTTCAGGGTTTGAAGTCCACGACATCGGAATAGATCAGCCGGCTGAAAATTTCGCCAGAAAGGCTGCTGAAGTTAACGCCGACATAGTTGCTTCTTCAGCTCTTCTGACAACTTCAAGACCTCAGCAAAAAATAATCGAAGAAAAATTGAAGGAGACAGGAATTAGAGAGAAGGTCAAAACCATCATAGGAGGCGGAGCAACGGACAGAGAGTGGGCAGAGGAAATTGGGTGCGACTTCTACGCTGTGGACGCCTCTGAGGGAGTAAGAATAATAAGAGAAATCTGCGAGGCTGGGAGACGGTAGAAGGTGAAGCCGAGACTTAAGGTTCTTGGAAAAGAAGAATTAGACACCATCTACACCACCGCCTTATATCTGCTTAAAAAGGTGGGGGTTAACATAGAAGATGAGGGAATCATAAAGCTTCTCGCGAATAACGGCTGCGATGTAGACTCCAACAGGATAGTGTATTTTCCGGAGTGGCTGGTTAGAGACTGTTTAAATTCCACACCGAAAGAAGTCACCTTATGTGGCAGGAATCCGTCTTGTGACATGCAAGTTGGAAGGCAGAAATACCCATACATTATCCCTTTAGTTTCTTACAATTATTTTGACTGCGTATCCAACACTTACAGAACTCCGACGAAAGATGATGTGGCGCGATTTGTCAGACTCTGCGACCACCTCAGCACAGTAAACGGCGTTTGGATGCTTTCCATGATACCTGAATTCGAAGACATGTACATGTTCGGCGATTTCATATTAGGCATCCGCAACACCACAAAACCCGTATGCGTCATCAATTTTGAACCCAAATCCGTCGAGCCGACCTACCAGCTGGCCGTGGAGATGGCTGGCGGTGAGGATGAGCTGAAAAGGAGGCCACTGCTGACGGTCAACTACTGTTGCATCTCACCTCTCATCTGGAATAAAGAAGGATGCGCTATGCTCAAGGCGACCGCTAGGTGGGGAATTATTCCCGCCATATCCACTGAGGCTCCCATGGGAGACACAGGTCCGGTGACGGTCGCCGGAGACATCGCCCAGAAGATGGCTGAGTTTCTGAGCGGGGCTGTCGTTCTGCAGTTGTTGAACAGGGGAATGCCCATCATATGGGTTGATGTGCATGAAACCTTCGACCAGAAAACAGGCGCCGTCAATTTCGCGTCTCATGGAAACTTTCTTTACGCATGCGCCATCGGTCAGATAGAAGAGTACCTAGGAATACCCATCGTGACACCTGTCATACCTGACTCCAAACTGCTGGACTTACAGGAAAGCTATGAGCTTGGCTTTCTGCTTCTAACTCAGATGTTGGGCGGAAGCAGACTGGTTGTAACCCATGGGCTAGACTCCTCCCGCGCTTTCAACAACGAATTATTGCTTCTCTTAGATGACATGGTGACAGCTACTCAGCGCATACTGGACGGAATTGAAGTAAATTCAGACACTTTAGCCGTAGAAGTGATCGAAAAAGTCTGCAGGAAGATTGACGGAAAAAGACGGGTAGGACATTTCCTCGATCAGCGGCATACCTTAAACTGGTACGCGAAAGAACATCGACCTAGAAAAGACGGCATTTTCGAAAAACATCGACGAGAAAAATGGATGGAACTGGGATCAAAATCTTTTACTCAGAGAGCCCATGAGAAAGTAGAAGAAATTTTAAGCACCCATAAACCTGAACCCCTTCCGAGAGAAGTGGAACAAAAAATAGCGGAACTACAAAAAAAGTACCAAATAAAAGTGTGAGAGATCCGTTTTTGATGAAAATTTAACTCAGCAGATAAATGGTTAGAAATTAAAAATATTAATAAATAATATTCAATAAGTTCTAAAGGATGGTTTTTGAATTTTGGAGGGAAGATTAGAATTTGTCCTCATTTTCTCTGCCTGAAGAGAAACTCATCGGCCTCTATGAGAAAATGGTCCTGATAAGAGTTTATGAGGAAAAAATAGGCGAAATATTCGCTGCCGGCAAGCTTCCGGGCTTTGTCCACCTCTACATTGGAGAGGAGGCAATAGCCGTGGGTGTATGCGCGAACCTTAAGAAAAGTGACTATATATCGAGCACTCATAGAGCGCATGGGCACTGTATTGCCAAAGACTGCGATATGAAAAAGATGACGGCTGAGCTTTATGGTAAAGCTACAGGTTGCTGCAAAGGTAAGGGAGGTTCTATGCATCTCGCTGAATTGGAGGTGGGCGTTCTGGGGGCAAGTGCTGTGGTCGGAGCCAGCGTCCCTTGGGCTGTGGGAGCCGCTCTCTCCGCTAGGATCAGAAACACGGACCAGGTGGCTGTAGCTTTTTTTGGAGACGGAGCCATAAATCAGGGGGTGGTTCAGGAGTGCTTTAACATAGCTGCTGTTTGGAAGCTTCCGGTAATATTTGTTGTGGAAAACAATTTGTACGCTACCTCCCTTCCCACAAGACCTACGAAGATACAGTCGCAGTACAGTTGTTCCATCGAAGACCTGTCCAAGAGAGCTCTAGGCTACGATATCCCCGGCCTTACAGTTGACGGCATGGATGTCTTAGCCGTCTACAAGGCTGCAGAAGAAGCAGTCCAGAGGGCTCGAGAGAAACTAGGCCCAACACTGATAGAATGTAAGACATATAGGTACAGAGGGCATTTTGAGGGAGACCCTCTCATGTACAGAAGCAAAGAAGAGTTGGAACGTTGGCTTGTAAAGGATCCGATACTAAACTTTAAGAAAAAGCTAATGGAGGCAGGCGTCTTAACTGAAAAAGAAGCCGAGGACATCAGTTCGAAAGCTAAGAAAATTGTTGAAGAGGCTGTGCAATTCGCTGAGGAAAGCCCGGACCCACTGCCTAAAGACGCTTTCAAGGATATTTTTGTGGAGGATTTCTATTGAGGTGACTGGTAGATGGTGAGACAGTTATCCCTTCATGAGGCTGTAAACGACGGCTTAAAGCTTGAAATGGAACGAGATCCAACCGTCTTCATTATGGGTGAAGATATAGCCCTCTATGGAGGCGCTTTCTTCGCCACTCATGGCCTACTGGAAAAGTTCGGCCCCGAGAGAGTGAGGGATACCCCCATTTCGGAGGCAGCCTTCACCGGCATCGCCTTCGGCGCTGCGATCACGGGGCTGAGACCTGTAGTGGATTTAATGTTTGCTGACTTCATCGGGTTAGCTATGGACCAGATCCTCAACCAGATAGCTCAAACTCGTTATATCTTCGGTGGGCAAGTTAAAGTTCCCTTAACGATCAGAGCGTCCATAGGCGCAGGGGTCTCGGCAGCCGCTCATCACTCTCAATGCCTTTACTCTATGTTTGCGCACACTCCAGGGTTGAAGGTCGTGGTCCCGTCTACACCCTACGATGCTAAAGGTTTACTTATCTCAGCCATACGGGATGACAACCCGGTGATATTTTTGGAGCATAAATCCTTAGGCGTATCAGAAACCTATAGGCTTCCCACAGCTGGGAGGCAGCCTGTTCCGGAAGAAGCTTATACTATACCTCTTGGGGTAGCGGACATTAAAAGGGAAGGAAAAGATGTCACGGTTGTAGCCGTGAGCTTGATGGTTCACAAAGCTCTGGAGGCAGCTGAAAAACTGGTTCAGGAAGGAATCAGCTTGGAGGTTATCGACCCCAGAACTTTGGTCCCTCTAGACAAGGAGGCCATTCTCAAATCTGTAAGGAAAACTCGTCGTCTGATAATCATGGACGAAGACCGAGAAAGATGCGGCTTCGCCTCGGAGGTGGCTGCCCTCGTGGCCGATGAAGCCTTTTTTGAGCTGGAGGCTCCTATCAAGCGGATTGCAACACCCAACATACCCATACCTTTCAGCCCCATCCTTGAGAGCACCATTATACCGAGTACCCAAAGCCTAATCCGAACTGTAAGGGAAGTCGTGGGAAAGTAATAGGCATAAGCGAAAATGATCCGCTGCAATTACAGGAGATAGGCGCTTGAATTCGGTTTTTAGTATACAAGCAGGGAAAAAAGCTGTCTGCCATTTATCTACAAATCTCGGTCAACATGTTTTCATTCTGAAGTATTTCTTTTATTCTCTGGAGAAACCGCGCGGCTACGTCTCCATCGATCACTCTATGATCAAAGGTAAGGCTCAAAGTCGTCATAGGCTTGGCTACGATAGCTCCTCCGGACACCACAGGTTTTTCCACAATCCTCCCCACGGCTAGGATAGCTGTCTGCGGCGGGTTGATGATGGGAGTGAAGACGTCGACTTCAAACATGCCCAAATTTGTGATGGTGAAGGTCCCCCCGCTCACATCTTCCACAGTTAGAGTTCCCTGTTTAGCCCTCTCCACAAGACTTCTCAAGTTCAGGGAGACCTCTGTCAAAGATTTCTTGTCCGCATCTTTAATGACAGGAACTGTAAGCCCTGCTTCCGTTGCCACAGCTACGTTGACGTTTATTTCTTCAATGAGTTTTATCTCCCAGTCTTCCAACACTGCGTTGAAGAGGGGAAATTCCTCCAAAGTCTTTGCAGCGACTTTGACCAATATGTCCGTGTAGGTTATGCGGACTCCTGTTTTTTCAGCTTCTTCCACCATTTTCTTTCTGAAAGTCTGAAGAGCCGTAGCGTCAGCCTCCATGGTGATGGTAAGCTGGGCCATGGTTTGGAGACTGGAAGTCATCCTTTTTGCGATAACCCTCCTCTTCTCCGACATGGGAATTATCTGCTTTACCTTTAACCCGGCTTGGGTTCTATACCTAACCTCTTCAAGATGCTTGAGCACATCTTTCTCTAAGATTACTCCTCCCGGACCGGAGCCCACCACTTCAGCTAGATTTACTCCTTTCTCCTTAGCCAACAGCTTAGCCCTAGGCGAAGCCTTAGGGGGAGCGCCCGTCGGATGAGACGGTGGAGTCGACGGCGCCAATGGCTTGGCTTCAACAGTAGGCTTCTCAGGTGCAGGGGGAGCCTCCTCCACAGGGGGCAACGGCTCTCCAATTTCGCCTACAAACCCAATCGTTCGGCCGATGGGAACAATAGTCCTAGAGGGGGCTAGGATTTTTAGCAACACTCCTGATGCTGGAGCTTGGATAGTGTGGGATATCTTTTCTGTTTCGATCTCAACAAGAGGTTCATCTTTTTCAACGGTGTCCCCTTCTTTTTTAAGCCATTTAACGACAGTGCCTTCTTTCATCGTCAAACCTAGCTTCGGCATGAGAACCCTAGCAGGCATAAGCTCTCTCCTTCCAGCACGCCCTATTTAAAGCGGGGAAGAACAATTAAGCTTTCCCACCTAGGCCTATTCGAAAGCCGGTTCAAATTTTGTGAAGAACCTTCCCTCCCGCGTCCAGTACTGCCTCCTTAAAAGCCTCGGACAGTGTCGGATGGGCGTGAATGGTCTCAGCTAATCCGTCCATGGTGCAGTTTAATTTCACAGCTAAAGCTGCCTCAGCTATCAGTTCTGTAGCATGAGGGCCAATAATGTGAACGCCTAAGATTTTTCCAGTATCTTCCTCTGTTATAACCTTCACCTGCCCCTCTGGCTTCCCCAAGGTGAGGGCTCTGCCATTATAGGCGAATGGAAACCTTCCCACCTTGATTTTCACACCTGAGTTCCTTGCCTGCTCTTCAGTCATGCCTACAGCTGCCAATTCCGGAATTGTGAAGACGCAGCGGGGAACAGTCTTGCCGTCCATGTGAGACTCCTTGCCCATGGCATTCTCGGCAGCGACAATTCCCTCGGCGTAGGCTTGATGGGCGTAGAGGCTGCCGATGGCGTCTCCCACAGCGTAGATCCCGGGAGACGTGGTCTCCATCTTGTCGTTTACCACGGTGATTTTGCCTTTTTCAACTTTTACTCCAGCTTTCTCCAAGCCTATGCCTTCCAAGTTGGCAACTCTTCCGAAAGCTACTATGACTATCTCTGCTTCTACCTCTTTCTCACCATCGCCTGTCATCAACACGGCTTTCATAGAGAGCCCGTTCCCTGTTTCGCGGATTTCCTTAAGTTTGGTTTCGGTGTAAATTTTAGTTCCCTCCCTCTCCAACGTTTGCCTGTGCAGGGATGCAGCTTCGCCATCCTCCCCTGGTAAGATTTGAGGCATCATTTCCACCACGGTGACTTCCGAGCCTAGGTGCCTGAAAATACAAGCAAACTCCAAGCCGGAAGGCCCGGCTCCCACCACCAACAAGCTTCGAGGCACGTCCTCCAACTCCAATGCCTCATCAGTGTTGAGAACGCCCTCTCCCTCAAAACCTAGACTTCTAGGATCTGGAGCACGGGAACCGGGAGCTAAGATGAATTTTTTGGATTTCACTCTAATGGCGGAGCCGTTGGATCCCACGACCTCAAGCTCTTCGCAGCTGAGAAGTTTTCCAAAACCTCGAAGAAGCGTGACGCCGTTATGTCTGAGAAGAGCCTCCACACCTCTCACCAACGTCCCCACCACGTGTTCTTTCTGTTTTTGTAAGGCGAGAAGATTTATGGAAGGCTGAGGAACAGTTATTCCGAAATCTTTTGCTTTCTTCAACATGTATATTATTTCGGCGGAGGTCATCAGAACCTTAGTTGGGATGCATCCTCTATTTAGACACGTGCCTCCTACTCTGTCCCTTTCTACTAGAACAATTTTTCCGCCCAGTTGAGCCGCACGGATAGCTGCCACATAACCTCCCGGGCCTCCACCAAGAACAGTGACATCTGCTTCTAAGATTGAGGCCATGAAACCCCACCTACTTCACGCTTCATAACAGTTTTTAGAATAAAGGTTTTTCTCTTGGATAATAGAAATTAAGTTGCATAAAGTTTCAGATGGCTGAAGGTGATTCGTATGCCGAAAATTAAAGTGCACGAGGTTAACTTATGGTATGAGTTCGAAGGAAAAGGAGAAACCCTCGTTCAAGTTCATGGATTAGGCTTAGGCCATGAACACTTCGCAGCCATTACTCCTTTGCTGCGAAAAAAGTTTAAGATTATTGAATTACGACATGAGAGGGTTCGGCCTTTCAGATAGACCTTTGCAAGAATATTCCATAGAACTTTGGGCCGACGATCTTAAGGGCCTACTGGAGGCTCTGAATATTCCTAGAACCCACGTTCACAGGGCTTCTATGGGAGGAATGGTCGCTATGCAATTTGCCTTAAAGTACCCTGAAAAACTTGAGAAGCTGATCATAAGTTGCTCTGCATGCAAAATGGATGAAGCTACAAAACTGTTATTCAAAGTTTGGGGAGATGTAGCGGAGAAAATGGGAGTAAACTTGGAAACTCTATCTGAACTTACATCCCTTCAAGCTTTGTCCTGAAGATTTCTCGACAGCAACGAGGCTCCTCAGGCGTTAAAGCTAGTAAAGAAGATCTTTGCTGAGAACAATACTCCAGAAATCTTTAAATCCTCCTGCAAGGCCATGGCAAACTTCAATATCATAGATCAACTTCACCGTATAGACGCGCCGACGCTTGTGCTAGCCGGCGAAGCCGATCTCATAATCCCCTTAGAGCAAGGACCTAAAGGTGGAGGAGGCAAAGTCATCAGCGAAAAAATACGTCAAGCACGACTAAAGGTGATAAAGAACTGCGGACATGCCATTTTCTTCGAAAAGCCGGAGGAAGCCGCTAAGGTAATAACCAGCTTTCTACGTACAAGAAAAGCCTAAATGGATCAATGAAAAATCAGCTTCACCGAAAATCCTCATCCTCAAAGTTTAAATCCGGAAAATTCGGGGAGGTTTCAGGAATCTTCTTATAGTTATCTCCGCGCCATTTTTATTTTGGAGGGCCCGTGGTCCAGCTTGGATAGGACGTTGACCTCTCTCCTGTAAAGAGGGCGAAAGCCTCCGGAGCCGAAGATCAGGGGTTCAAATCCCCTCGGGCCCGCCACTCCAGAAGCGAATTTGTGTTACTGTAAAAAAAAGTATTCAGCCTTCTTATCCACCCGTACTTTTCTGTATGTAAAGTTTCCATCTGCTGTATGCATGGCTTAGTGGGCATGAATTTGCTTTAGGACATGCTCGAGCTAAATCTAATAAAGAGGTTGATAACATTTGAGCCTATATTACTGCGCAAGGAAGCGAAGGTGGACTGGGGAAAACGGCGAGAAAGTGGGTGACTTTAAAACATAACGGGGTAGCTTTTCCCGAGCCCTACATTCCGAAATCGTTCTCCATCACCGTCAAGGGCAAAAAAATCACCCTCACACCTGAGCAGGAGGAAATGGCCTACGCTTGGGCTAAAAAGAAAGATACACCCTACGTCAAAGATGAAATATTCGCGGCGAATTTTGTCCACGACTTCGCAGAAAAACTCGGCCGCGAATTTCGCGGCATAACCATTGAGGACATTGACTTTTCAGAGCTCTACCGATACGTAGACGAGGAGAAAAACAGAAAGCTGACCATGAGTAAAGAGGAGAAAAAAGCAATCTCAGCTGAGAGAAAGAAGCGCAGAGAAGAGCTGAAAGCCAAGTTCGGCTATGCTGAAGTTAACGGCAAGAAAACAGAGGTAGCCAACTGGATGGTGGAACCCCCCGGCATCTTCATGGGAAGGGGCAACCATCCCCTCCGAGGCAGGTGGAAGCCTAGAATTTACCCTCAAGATGTCATCCTAAACTTGGGAGAAGATGCCCCTATACCGAAAGGTGAATGGAAAGACATTGTGCACGATCACAACTCCATGTGGCTGGCTAAGTGGGTGGATAAACTCTCGGGTAAAGAGAAATACGTTTGGCTCTCTGACACGTCTTCACTGAAGCAGAAGAGGGAAAGAGAAAAGTACGAAAAAGCCCGACGTCTCTCTTCAAAGATAGACTCGGTCAGACGTTTCATAGAAAGAAAACTATCTTCCCACGACGAGAAGGAGCGAAGATTAGCAACGGTGACTTACCTCATCGACACCTTAGCTATGAGGGTTGGCGATGAGAAAGATGAGGATGAAGCGGACACCGTCGGAGCGTCAACCCTCAGAGTTGAGCACATTCGCCTGAACCGTGGCAGTGTAGAGTTTGATTTTCTCGGAAAAGACAGTGTCCGATGGCATAAATCTCTCCCTGTCAATAAGATAAACCCGAAATTTCTCGACAACCTCAAATCATTGATGAAAGATAAGCGCCCGGGTGATCAGGTGTTCGATGGGGTACGTTCATCCCAAGTGAATCGCTTTCTGAACAAGGCTATGCCCGGTTTAACGGCTAAGGTTTTCAGAACTTTCATTGCCTCCGACGTAGTCAGAGGCTATCTCAGCAGAAACGTCAAGTTAAACGATGGCTACGAAGCCACCCGGATCTACTACGCTAGACTCGCTAACCTCTTGGCTGCTATAACCTTAAACCATAAAAGAACTCCTCCCTCAACATGGGAGAAATCGATGGAAAAAAAGCGGGAGATGTTGGCGAAGGCTGAAGCCCAGCATCCCAAAACGGAGAAGCAGCTGGAAAGGTGGAGGGAAAAGGTTACCAAGCTTCGGCTGGCCATGAAGATGGCGGAAGCTACAAAAGAATATAATTTGAATACTTCTCTGAAAAACTACATTGATCCAAGGATTTTCAAAGCCTGGTCTGACCATGTTCAACTGGACTGGACGAGGATTTACACAAAGAGTCTGCTCAGAAAGTTCAGCTGGGTAAGTCGCTCTAAAATACGTTGGAATGAACTGAAGAGGGAGCCTCTGAAATACGACGTAGAACTTGGAGGTGGAAACGCAGGTTTTATATATGCTCAGTCCGCCAGCTAGGACGCGAGTTCTCGAATAACCTCGACTACCATAGGGTCTTTTGGTTTAAGATTTTTTGTGTAAAGTCCAAATCCAAATTCTTGGTAAGTGAATCTTTGAAGGTTAAAGTTAGAAAACGTTAGAGGGTCATGGAGACAGTACCATATGGCAACAGGAACTTCCGCTTCCGCCATTGCTTTAAAAGCTTCTCGAAAATATTCAGTTTGGTTTCGTGGAATATGGGGATAAAACAATCTATTTTTGAAAGCGTAAAAGCCAAATTCGGTCACCCATATTTCTTTATCCTCGTGGCCTAGAGCTTTTAATGTTTCTTTTGTTTCCCGGATTCTGTTCCGCCATGTATTCGCGTTGCCCGTTTCCCATGTTCCGGGATATCCGTGAAGCCCTATGAAGTCAACATGGCTTAACCCGGTTATTTTCGATACAGCGCGAATGAATTTAAGCGCCCAAGAACATCCGAGGCTCCAATGCCAAGCTATGTTGACCCCGAATTTAATTTTAGGATCAACTTCCTTAACCTTTCGAGCCGCTGAATCCATCAGTTCACAGAATCCGTTCACGGAGTCTCTCCAAAACCATACGCAGTTGGGTTCGTTCCAAAATTCGTAGCTGTCTATTCGGCCGTTATATCTGCTGACAATTTTTTCAACATATTGCAGAAAATTCTTGGAATCTTTTGGCGGCTTCGGTCTGCCTACAGTCCATGTTCCTAGGATAGGTAGAAGCTGGATTCCTTCTCGATAAGCTTTCTCGACGATCTCGTCGACGGGGAGAACCCCGCTTTCTCCACGGCCTAACATAGAGTAGGGGAAATCTGTTCTAAGCCATCTTGCATTGAGGCTGCTGATGAGTTTTATGATTTTTTCACCGTAATGGAGCACATCCGGTAGGTAGGAGCAAAAGCCCAATTGGGGTTTATGTTTAAACCCTAATCTCACTGCTTTGTACTCTTCTTTATAAGCAGAGTCTCTTTTCATTTGCCTATGATCTTTCAAGTTGTAGAGTTCTTGAGCTAATACGGCGAGAAAGGATAAGCCATAATATAAATGGCATAGCCCTTTATCCAGTATTTCTTGGACTTTTTCTAGGACCAACGCTTTTACCCACGTAGCGCTTATCTATTTTGTTTTTAGGCGCTTTTAAACTAGGACAGCCTGGGTTAAGGCCCAATTTTGGCGGATAGCTTAAGTATTCCCTGAATTTTCTATTATTCCAGAATAGCTTGGGAGAGGGAGTGAATAGGCTATTTCGCTTTCACTACCTCTTCCTTCAATGAGTGTTCCCCGATGAATCCGAAGGTCGATGTCTTCATACCTGTCTACCAAGAGTCGGAACTGCTTGAACCTTTGCTGGAAAGGATCACCGCTGACTCCTACAACTCCAAAGAGGTTTTTGTGGTGATAGATGAGCCAACAGAAAAAAGTTTAATGCTTGCCGAAAAATGGTCGAAGACCACTAATTTTATCCTCTCCAACGAGCGGATGGGTAAAGTTAACGCGTTGAATGAAGCCGTCAAGCGGTCATCGGGAGATATTCTCCTTTTCCTCGACGGTGACATGAAGCTGGGGCATACTAGCTCTAATTTTCTCAAAACCATAGTAGATGAAATGAAAAATGCTGATTTACTGGATATTAAGAAAAAAGCCCTTAGAGACTCTTTTCTAGCGAAGATTGTGGATTATGAATTTTTAGCCACCAATACCGCTAACTGGTTTTTCTCCAGAAGCTTGGGTAAATCTGTTGGAATAAACGGTTCTGCCTTCGCCATTAAAAGAAAAACATTCGAAGAATTAGGAGGGTTTCGCAGAGTTATCTCAGAGGATCTGGACATAGCCTTAAGAGCGTTTCTCCAAGGGTGTAAGTACAAATTCTCCGATAAGGTGGAAGCGTTCACGAAAGTGCCATCAACTTGGAAGAAATGGTATAATCAGAGAAAACGGTGGGGATTAGGCGCCGCCCTCTGGATCAGGCAATACTACAAGGATCTGGCGGGGATCATTCTCAGGTACCCTAAGGTTTTGATACCGGCGATAATTGTTGTGTTCCCTTCGCTGATCTTATTAGTGATGAATTTTATGATCCCCAGCTTATTATACCATAAGTCCGTAACTCTATTTCTGTTACTTCTGGCATCGAAATTCGGCTTCCTCATTCATCCTCTATTCTTTATTTTCATTTCTGCGCTTTTCATAAGAAGTAGCTTAGCTATCCTTGTCAGTTTCGTAGCGGTTTCTATCATCTACTACCTTTTCGCGCGGAAGTTAAAATACACGTTTAATCTTGGAGGTTTTCTACTGTTTTATTTTGTCCTTTCGCCTCTTTGGCTTTTGATAGTAATTGTCAGCTTAATCAATGTTACAATAAGGCGTGGCGAACCTAAAGTAGATTGGAAATGTTAATCGCTTTGAAATCTTCTCAATTATAACCATCCTATGGTGATTTTGAGGGCTTTAGTTGAAAATATTTGAATAAACTGCGCTGAATACAACATGTTATAGACAGCCAGCCCGATGAGAATGAACCCTGCGATTTTGTTTATCGATTGATAATGAAATGTAAACTGCCGGATAAGCCAGCCGCCTCCTGCCTTCTGGCTGATGAGGGAGATTAGGAAAAGAGGAAAGCCGATCCCGAGCCCGAAGGCTATGAAAAGGAGGAACCTAGCTGCAAAATCATGAAGAGTAGCAGAGAGAAGAAACACTGAAAGAACCAATGGAGCGCTACAGGGGAGGACGATGGGGCCGAAGAGGAAACCGTAGAAATAAGCTGTGGAAAACGGGTTGGTGAAGATAGGAGCGGAAACTGAGGGAAACATCTGTCCGATGTTCATGTTTAGCAAGAGAGTCATGCCGAGGATTAGAAGCATAATGTTTACAAGAGGCACAGCAACTCTCAGTATGTTGCTCAGAGTGGTTGCGAGAACCGCGACCAGCATTCCTATCAAGAGCATGGCGGAGAGAACTCCGAAGAGGACTATTACTCCCAAGAAGACCTCGTAACGCTTTTCTCCTAAATGTTTACTCTTGTTGGCTAGATACGCCAGAAAACCGGGGTAGAGAGGGAGCGCGCAGGGGTTGCCCACTGCGAGAACCCCTAGAAGAAAAGATAAGGTTAACCGTGCTGTCAACATATTTTCTGCATCCAAGTCTTGGATTCCGCTTGAACACGGCTTCCGAGGTATATGCGAATACGAAGACCCTCTGATCTTCAGGACAACGGTTTTCTAACCGCCATCTTAACAGCGCATTCCTTGAAGAGCGTATAAGCAGAGCCGGCTTGGGATACTATCTCCAGCATTCGGTCGGCGTTGTCGATTTTAACTCCGCCCATAACGGAGACTCCTCGCTTGAAGAAGGGTTCAGGCATCATGCTGGCAGTGGGCCCGGATAATATTATCTCTCTTGCTTGACTTGCCAAGCCTAGAATGCCGTCTATGGTCTGGTTTACAATGGAAGCCCCGGAGACTATCACCACGTCGGCTTTGAGCAGCAAGTCCTTTGACGCTTCCTCGGGATGTACATGCAAGTCGAATCCTGATAAAGCCCTAGGATTTCTTTCGATCACGTAAAGGTTTTTGACGTTGCCTTTCAGACGTTTGATGTAGGGAGTAAAAGCCCCTATCATGGCCACAGTGTCCTCAGGCCCTATCCCTGCCAAGTCTAAGGCGTCTTTATCGTAAACGATATCGTATTTTGCAGATTTTTCAGAGATTATCTTCTGGGACACAGCGTTTAAGGCGGCGACACCTACAGCGCTCACCAAAGGACTACGGCTGTAAGGGTACTCGAAAACCTCCTCCAAGCTTAACTCTGTCAACCGACCTGAGGAAGGCATCTTACCGAAGGATTTTGGGCAGCAGACAGCGTCGGGAATTTCATGGATAGGAGTAAAGGCGACACCTCCGTGGCCTGTGTTCAGTTTAACGCCTGTGTAAAAAACTCCGACAACCACCCTTTCCACCCGAAGGGAAGAGACATCGGTTCTGCTGCGGATTAGGTCTACTAGCTCCTTTACTAGCGGCGTTGGTTTCGCTGGCTCCAATGTCTCACCTCAATACATTATGATGAACTGCCGATACTTTAAATATTCCGATGGAGTTGCGGCGTTCCGCGAGGTCTCGCATGCCAGAATAGTCTGGTGGATCGAATGGTGAACCTAAGCGTAGTCTCGTCGAAACTTTCATATATGCTGGGAAGCTACTTTTATTCATCTGTAAATTTGAGGTGTGAAATATGTCTGACATTAGGTTCGGCAGATTTGCCTACGATTGGAGAGACGGCATTAACGTGGAGCGGATGAGGAGAGAACGCTTGGAAAGGGCGAGAGCCTCCATGAAGGCTCATGGGCTGGAGGCTATGCTTTGCATGGATTCAACCAACGTGCGATATATTACCAGCACGATTACGCCGCCATGGATGATAAGGGTGCCGGGTTGGCGTTACTGTCTTCTCGTTCGGGATGAAGACCCGGTTCTTTGGGAGCATGGAGACATCAGACATATTACAAAGGCTGAATGCTCGTGGCTGTCGGAGGTGAAATATGCCTACACTTGGATGAGAGGTCAGCCTGGACCGTTAACTGAGCATATTGCCAGAACATGGGCGGCTGACATCAAGAAAGAATTGGTTGCTCGAGGTGTGAAAAAAGTCGGTTTGGATGTTCCTGAAGCCGTTTCGGTGAGGGCTCTGCAGAATGAAGGAATCGAGGTCACCGACTGCCAACAAGCTATGTTGGACGCTCGCATCATAAAGACCAAGGATGAATTGAATTGTCTGAAGATAGCAGCTGCCATCTGCGAAGCCATTTTGGAGGAGGTTCGGAGGGCTTTGAAGCCGGGGATAACGGAGCTTCACCTCACGGCTTTAGGGTATAAGGTAGGCTATGAGATGGGGATGGATGATATCATAGGCTTCACCGTATGCTCCGGTCCCAATGCTTGGCCTAACTTCAAATTTTACACAGACAGAATCATCCGCCCCGGGGACACGGTGACCTTCGACATCGGAGGCGCCAGCTACAACGGATACAAGACATGCTATTATCGGACTTTCTCCTTGGGGCAGCCGTCGCCTAAGATAAAAGAGTTCTACCGGGAGGCCTACGAATGGATATACTCCGCCATCAGGAAAATTAAGCCGGGAGCGACTACCGCCGACTTAGTGAGCGACTGGCCTGACGCCACCAAAGAATGGGGCTACGACTCGGAATGGGAGGCTATTGCCAATGAGTGGGGTCACGGCTTGGGGTTAGCTCTCTATGAGCCGCCTACCATAACGAGAATATGGTCTAGGGAGTTTCCCGTAACCTTGAAGGAGGGTATGACCTTC
Source organism: Candidatus Hecatella orcuttiae (assembly GCF_002009985.1). Lineage (NCBI taxonomy): Archaea > Thermoproteati > Candidatus Bathyarchaeota > Bathyarchaeia (SeqCode) > Candidatus Hecatellales > Candidatus Hecatellaceae > Candidatus Hecatella > Candidatus Hecatella orcuttiae. The sequence continues at coordinate 843,411 of NZ_MTLX02000005.1, read as the reverse complement.
GCCCTAGAAACTCAGCAGGGAACATGGAAAGACGGAGGTGTGAGAATCGAGGAGATGGTAGCTGTCACATCCTCCGGAGTTGAAGTTCTCTCCAAGTGGCCTGTGGAAGAAATAACCATCGTCTGAGCGAAAAACAGCCTTTCTTTTTCTTTATAGGCTGGATGTTCAGCCGCCTTTTTTACGTCGTATGATCATTTTTTTAGAAAACATATATATGCCACTTTTTATCTAAGTATAGAGGTTTAAGATTTGGGGATAAAAAAGCACAAAAAAATTGCATTAGAAGAAGCGGTTGTGCTTTTACATTCTATACTTTTCGCTTACCAGAAATCAGTTCGAGACATTCTGCGTACAGGCGACGCTATCTTTGTTGATCCCGTGATCGATACTATAAATAAACTCCACAGAAAAATAGGTGTCTCTTTGAGTGAAGGCCGAAACGTGGACGAGGTCATGGAAAACTATGCGAAGCGGCTTATGATGCGGGGGCTTGTCAAAAAATCCGTTATAGAGAAACAGTCTGAAGAAGAGTATATGTTAAAGATTGAAGGATGTGCCCTTAACCGTGACGGAAAAGTGCATGAACTGTTGAAGCCTAAAGACGTAACATGTCCTTGGGGGATCATCGCCCAAGCAATATACTCAAAAAGCACAGGTAAAAAGGTAGCCGTGACTGACTCCGCATTTGAAAAAGACCTATCGGCAACGGGAATCAAGCCGCGTAGATGAGAACATCTCAACATTACTTTTTTTGGATAAGGGTTCTTGTCTTTTTGACCCTGAACCCACCAATAAACTCAGGTGATATATCGGCGGTAGTTTATCTTTTTGATTGGAGGTCATGTTTACTGTTTGCTAAATTTGAAAGATTTCCGAAGCTTCTCAGAAGCTTTGGTATCCACCTGCATAGTTTGGGGATTGATAACCACTCCGTAGTCGGATTTGGCTGTTTCTAAGCTTATGTAGCCGTCTAACACGTCGTCCAGCACTTTTTGAGGGTCTCGCTGGTAGGGGTCCCCATAGCCTCCCCCAACGGGAGTCTTTATCTCCAAGGCTTCCCCAGCCTCCAGCCTCCACCCGGTGAACTTGGAAGGCCAAGGTTCCCGCTTCCCTCCACGTCCAATCTTCGTTAAACTGCCCGGGCGGCCTTGCTTTCCGCCTAAGACGCCCCAAGGGGGATCAAAATGCCTATCTCCCTCGCAGGACACGATGGTGGGGGCGAGAACCCTGTTGACCCTAACAATCCCCAGCCCCGACCGCCATCTGCCGGCTGCGGGAGGCTCGTCTCGGAGTTCGTATCGCTCACACCGGAGAGGGAACATCTTCTCCATGTGCTCTATGGGCACATTTCGGGTGTTGGTGCAAAGAACAGCCGTGGCGTCGCTTCCATCCCTCCCATGCCTGCCTCCGAAAGAGCCGCCTGCCTCCGGCTCCAGGTGCACCCAGTAGTCCCCCGTGTCAGGCCGGAAGCCTGAGTAGGAAAGCCAGTGAATATGGGCGGAGGTGCCTGCGCTCCTCATAGGTTCAGGGAGGACGGGAGCTAAGGCCTTGAGAATGTTGTCCGCCACCCTCTGGATCTGAGTCAGCCGGGCGAAGGTACCCTTAGGGAAGCGGGGATTGAACATAGAGCCCAAAGGAGCCACCACCCGAACCGCCCGGAAGATTCCCTCGTTCTGGGGAACGGGCTCCTCCAACGTGTACTCGTCCAAGAAGATGGACCTGACAGCAGCGTAGACCCCCACGCAGGTAGCCCCGTAGAAGGGGCAGTTGAAACCTGTCTCCGTCTCGGATGCTGAGCCTGTGAGGTCCACGGTGAGACCTCCGTCCTCGCTCACGATGACTTTAGTCGCTACCCTGAGGCGTTTGCCCCTGTTCTTTCCATCATCATCCAACCATCCTTCGGCGAAGTAAGCCCCCGGAGGAACCGCTTTGACTCTGAGGCGGAGGGCTTCCTCCGCGTAGTCCATCCACCGTTCCGCTGCAGCCATCACAGTCTCGTAGCCGTAGCGTCGGACAAGCTCTAGAAATCGGCGTTTCCCGAACTGGCAAGCGGCTATCTGGGCGAGGCAGTCCCCTCGGTTCTCGTGGGGTGTGCGGACATTGTTCCATATGAACTCCCACAGCTGCTCGTTTCTTTTTCCCGCCTCGTAGAGTTTGGCTCCGCTGAAGATGATACCCTCCGCCCACATGTCCAAGGCGTCCAAGTTGATGCCTGGCTGGGAGCCGCCTATGTCCACCCAGTGGGAGGTGCTGCCGGCAAAACCTATCAGGCGGTCTTCGTGGAAGATGGGGATGATGATGCCCACGTCCGGGGTGTGGGATGCCCCCATGTAGGGGTTGTTGTGGGCTATCACATCGCCTTCTTGGATATCTCCCTCCAGCTTCTTCAAGACCCCTCGAATGTAGCCTCCGATGGAGCCACAGTGGAGAGGAGAGTTTCCGCTCTCCGCTATCTGTCTACCATCAGGCATGAAGAGGCCGCAGCCCAAGTCTTCCGACTCCGTGACCAGCGTGCAGTGGGCCATCCGATACTGGTGGAGTGCCATCTCCTTGGCTATGGTGTCAAAGGCTCCGCCTAAAACTCTGAGGGTAACAGGGTCTATTTTACTATGATTTTTCACCGTCAGTGTTCTTCACTCTCCGCCTTAATGATAAGGTTTCCGTAATCGTCCACCTCCGCCTTGTAGCCGAAGTCTATCAGCGTAGTGGAGTCCGGCTGCTCCACTATCGCAGGGCCCTTAACCACATTTCCAGCCCTAAGGTCTCCTCTTTCATAGCAAGGCGTTTGCACCCATTGAGGTTCACCGTCAACCTCGAACAGGACTTTCCTCTCTGCTTTCAGGGCGCTGTCCGGTTTCTCTGTCCCTCTTTCTATCCTTTTCCAAACGAAGGGAGATGTCTTTCCAACTCCAAGGACATGAATGTGAACGATTTCAATTTCTCTTTCAGGGAAGCTTACGCCGTACTCCCTATGGTGAGTTCGGTGGAATTCCTGAACCAAGTTTTTCAACGTCTCTTCAGCCGCCCCGGCTGTGTGGAGGGGGACTCGAAGCTCGTAGCTCTGGCCTCTGTACCGGCATTCCGCAATTCTATGAATGGAGATTTTATCGTCGGCAAAGCCGTCGCCCCTCAGCCTCTGATAGGCTTTCTCCTCCAACTCGGTGAAATGTTCTTCCAATTTTTCAGGGTCTAAGCCTTTGGAAGCCTGCATTATGGTCATGGAATAATCGTAGGAAACGTCAGCCAAAAGCAAGCCTATGGCGGAGGTTATTCCCGGCAGAGGAGGCACGACAATGTGGGGAATCGCCAGCTCCCGCGCAATTTCACAGGCATGAAGAGGCCCTGCCCCCCCGAAGGCTACAAGGGCGAAATCCCGGGGGTCGTAGCCTCGGCCTATACTGTTCATCTCCATGGCTAAGGTCATGTTGTGGTTGACTATCCTGATGGCCCCGAGAACCGCCTCCTCTAACTTCAAGCCGAGAACATGGCAGACTTTTTCTTCAAAGACCTTTTTAGACCGTTGAGGATAGACCTTCACTCTTCCTCCAAGCATGTAGTCGGGGTTAAGCCTCCCAGCCACTATGTGAGCGTCGGTGACGGTGGGCTCCACGCCTCCTAGGCCATAACATGCGGGACCCGGCTTCGCTCCAGCGCTTCTGGGACCGACTTTGTAGACTCCCTGCTCCACGTGGGCGACGGAGCCGCCTCCAGCGCCTATGGTATCCACGTCCAAAGTGGGCAGCATAGCATGGTAGCCTCTGATCTTGGTGTCCAGCAGATACTTGTACCTCATTACTCCACGGGGTGAAACGCCGATGTCCGCCGATGTTCCTCCCACATCCAAGGTGATGATGTTTTCGAAGCCGGCTAGCTGGCCGAATTTCGTGCCGGCAATGAGCCCGGCTGCAGGTCCGGAGGTCAGAAGGGTAACAGGCTTCTCAACCGCCCACGCAGTGGAAGCGGTTCCTCCGCTAGACTGCATTAGGAGCAGTTCCGCCTCCACACCTCTAGAACGCAGAGCCTGTTTGAGGTTTTTTATGTACTTGGCAACAACAGGGCCGATGTAAGCGTTGAGGCAGGTGGTGTTAAACCGCTCATACTCCCTGTACTGGTTGATGATGCCGTGGCTTAGTGAAACGTAGGCTTCTGGGTAGATTTCCGCTATCAACCGTTGAACTCTATCCTCGTGAACAGGGTTGATGTAAGAGTTCAGAAAGCACACCGCTATGGAGACGACTTTTTCTTTCTTCAGCTTTCTAATGGCTTCTGCTACTTCTTCTTCATCCAAGGGAACAAGCACTTTCCCGTCAGCGCCTATCCTCTCGGTCACAGGAAGTCGGTATCTCCTCAGAACTAAGGGGTGCTTCTGCCAAGGCGGGTCTATCTGGACGGAGTAGGTGAGATATCTCTTCTGTCTTCCTATGTAAACGATGTCCCTGAAGCCCTTGGTGGTTATCATCCCGGTTTTGGCGCCGCGGTGCTCTATCACAATGTTTGTGGCTTCGGTTGTCCCGTGGAAGAATAGGCTGATCTCGGAAGGCTGAACATCAGCCGTTTTACACAGCTCCAGCAAGCCGTTGAGCGTTCCCACGGAAGGGTCGCGGGGGGTAGAAGGGACTTTGTGGGTGAAGACGGTACCTTTCTCGTCGTCCATGAGAATAAGGTCTGTAAAGGTTCCCCCCACATCCACCCCGACGCATTTCAAATCTCCAACCCTAGCCTCCTCCTATTCTTTCCCTCTCGCCTAGATTAACTCGCCCATGTTTAGATTATGAAATCCTTTATAGGATTTATAGGATTTTAAGCCTAACCCACAGGGTTCAAGGGAGCATTTCAGCAAAGTAAATATCACGCCCACCACTTATTTTTAAAGAAACCCGAGGGAAAGAAACTGGCTAAAAGCAAGCTGATGGTCAAGGCGCTTACATGGCTTGCTAATCGAACCAAGGAAGCAAAAGATTTCATGGAATCTTGGGACGCCACCATCCAATTTGAAATAGGGGACAGGGAACGCTTTTTCGTTCAGGTCAAGGATGGGAAGATCGCCTTCTTCGACGGGAAGAGTGAAAACCCTGATGTAACCATAAAGTCCGACCCAGAGTATTTTACAAAAATACTGCTGGGAGAAATGGACCCGCAAGAAGCCTACACTTTTCACAGGTACGAGGTATCCGGGTCCATCGTCGACGGAACGAAATTTAAACGTCTAGGAGAAATAGTAGCCAACTCCCACAAAAAAGCCCTCAGCTTGGTTAGATTTTTCCTCAGATGACTTAAGTCTTCAGCTGAAAGGCTTCCGTCAAAATCCATCTCAGAGATAAATATAGGCAAGGGAAGCGGTACTTTTTAAAAATTTATGGAAAGCACCCTTCAATGTTTTCTGTTTCGTATTCGTCCTATTTCTCGTCGGTCATTGGAGGCTTATCTGTAATGTAGAAGTCTTTTTTTCTTGCAGGCGGTGACGGAAAATAATATTATATTTTAATTAGCTTATTAGCACTTAATGAAGTCAAACGCAAAGGTGACCTAATAGTTGAGTGCAGAAACCGAGATCCTAGAAAACTTAAAGAAAGCGATTTTCGAGGGAAACGCAGGAGACGCAAGAAGTTTAACTTTGAAAGCCATGGAAAAGAAAATAGACCCCCTCACAGTGGCAGATGTGCTAACCGAAGCCATCAGAAAAGTAGGTGAAGGTTTCGGTCGAGGTGAGCTGTTCATAATCGATCTGTCGATGGCTGCGGAGGCTATGAAAAACGCTGTGCCCATCATCGAGGAGGAAATTAAGAAGGCAGGGAAAAAACAGAAAACTCAAGGCACCGTGGTCATCGGAACTGTGGCCGGGGATATTCACGACATAGGGAAAACAATGGTGTCCACCCTGATCACAGCCGCAGGCTTCGAGGTCATCGACCTAGGCGTCGACATTCCAGCTGAGAAATTTTTAGAGGCTGTTCGAAAGTATAACCCAGACATTCTGGCTATGTCAAGTCTTATGACGATAACAACCCCTGAGCAGGGAAAAGTCCTAGAGGCTCTGCGAAGAGAAGGACTCAGGGATAAGGTGAAGGTCATGGTAGGCGGGGGTGCTGTGACCCAAGAGTTCGCTGAGGGCATAGGCGCGGACGGATATGCCCCCACAGCGCCTGGTGCAGCGGAACTGGCCAAAAAACTGGCTGGAATAGAATAGGGGTCAGGGAAGCATGGTTTTAAACGGTTTTCCCCTCAACATAAAACCGCTGGAAATTTTAAGCGACGAGCAGGTGGAGGCAATCCACAGGGGAACTTTAGACATTCTCCAAGAAACAGGGGTCAGATTTGAGCACGATAAAGCTTTGAAACTGTTCGCCGACAGCGGCTGCCATGTTGACTTTCAAAAACGTCTGGTGAAAATCCCCGACTACTTGGTTGAAGAATGCCTGCGTAAAGCTCCCAGCAGCTTCGCTGTCAAGGCGAGAGACCCGAAGAACACGGTGAGAATAGGTGGCACAACCGTATACATGATGTCCAACTGCGGAATGAACACCCTTGACTTGGACACCTTGGAGCCTAAAACGCCTACCCTGCAGGATCAAGATGATTTCGTTAAAGTTCTCGACGCCTTGGAACACGTGCATATACTGGGCTATGGCCCCCACCACAACTTTCAGGGAGTCCACCCCCTCATGACTCTGCCCATGGGGTGCGCAAGCCGCATAAGAAACTCTACGAAGGCGATGGATGCGGGGGGAATCAAAAAATGTCAGGTTTGGAACATAAAAATGGCGAAAGCCACCGGCCAGCAGCTTCTCGGCATCGTTACCGTGTCCCCGCCTTTAACATATTACAGCGATGCCGTCGAGGCTGCTTTTGATTACGTCGAGGTTGGGTTTCCCGTTGAACTGTGGAGTGGTGCTGTCTACGGGGGATCCGGCCCGGTGACGTTAGCCGGAGCGACGGTGATGACCAATGCGGAGTTGTTGGCGGCTTTGGTGTTGGCGCAGCTCATCAGGCCGGGGATAGGGGTAATTCCTTACGATTTCACGTTTCCCATCGACATGCAGAGAGGTCATCCTTTTTTCGGAGCCGTGGAAATCTGCCTTCACAGTATGGCTTTCAACCAGATCTGGCGTCACTATAGGATACCGTGTGGAAACGCCTTTTTCTGGTCTGGAAAGGCTGTAGACTACCAGTGCGGGTATGAGCGAGCTGTCTCCACTTTTTTAGCAGCCCTCTCCGGGGCTAATGTGATATGTGCTTTAGGCGGAGGTAGCATGGAGCTTACGGCGCATCCTGTGATAGCGGTGCTAGACGACGATGTCATGGGCATGGTTAAGCGTGTTTTGGAAGGTATGGACGTAAGTGAAGAAACGTTAGCCGTGAACTTGATAGAGGAAGTCGGACCGATTCCCGGGCATTATCTTAACAGGGAGCATACGCGGAGATGGTGGAAAAAGGAGTTGTTCATACCAAAGGTGGCAGATAGAACATCATATCCAGAGTGGGTTCAGGGAGGAAAAAAGACAGCCTTAGAGAACGCGAAGACTAGAGTTAAAGAAATCCTCTCCACTCACACGCCGACCCCCCTGCCCAAAGACCAAGATGAAGAGATTAACAGAATACTTCGAGAAGCAGAGGAATGGTACAAGAAACAAGGCTGGTGGTAGCGTAACATCAACTTACTTGACTGTCTCGCATCATCTTCGGCATAGCTACTCCTTTACTAGATTGGGAAATTTGAATAATTAAATAAAAACCCAGATAGGAAACTGTATTTCGAAAAATAGGGTTTATTAACGTGAATGTAAAAAACTCAGCCACGTATATAATTTTATTTTTTGAAAAATTAATTAAAAATCTTTCTATTTGGAAAGTTTTATAAATAGTTACTTACATAAAGATAAGTTGGTGTTTAAACATGGCAGCTTCCGAACCCCGTAGGAAAGCTCTGAAATACGGTATTGCCGCTGTTGTGGCCGTGGTGGTGGCTGGTGTGGGCGGCTACGCCGCCTGGCAAACCACAAGACCTCCAGCCCCTACGCCTACGCCCACGCCAACTCCTACACCCACTCCGACACCGACTCCGACCCCTACGCCTACGCCCACGCCAACTCCTACACCCACTCCGACCCCTACCCCTACTCCTGAGCCTGTGAAGGCAGGTATTACGTTACCTTTGACGGGTTTTCTTGCACCGGACGGTGAGTTGTGCCTCCGAGGCGTTGAGGCGGCACGGGACTTCATAAATGAGGATGGGGGAATTTTAGGCAGACCTGTAGAACTGGTGATCTACGATGATGCGGGGGAGGTTCCCAAAGCCACATCTCTGTATGAGAGACTTATAGTAAGCGACAAGGTTGACATTCTCCTAGGACCCTACGCCACCTACATGGCTCATCCAGCCTATGCTGTAGCCAGAAAACATGGTAAAGCCCTTTGGACAGTGGTCGCACCGTTGCCTCCAGACGAAGACCCCACGTACTTTTTCAATCCGGGAGTCGAAACAGGAGGTATAGCCGGTGGATGGAATGATGGATTCCACCGATTCATAGCGGACTGGGATAAATGGGAGTACCAAGGCTCTGCCTACCCCGAAACCATAGCGATAACCTTTGCAAACAACCCCTATGGAGTTGAGTACACAACTAAATGGCCTGACGTATGGAGAGGGTTAGGAATAGAACCTGTGCTGGTTGAGCTCTACGACCCGTTCATCGCTGAGTTCACGCCTTTATTGGAAAAAGTGAAGGCAGCCAAACCAGACCTTTGGTACCATTCAGCCTGGTTCGGTCCAGGTGTAGACGTTCAGAAGCTGATAGTCGAGATGAACCTGACCAAGGACCTCCTGTTCTACGCCAACGAGGCAGGGACTTATGCTGAATGGTTCGTAAACCCTGAGCTGGGCGGTGTAACCCCAGAAATAGCCGAAGGAGTCATGACCTACGGATATGCTGTGTGGTCTGAGGAATACCATGGCGGATATGCCGACAAGTTTAGGGAGCGATATAAAGCCGAATTCGGCGCGCTTCCTTCAGCCTTCGGAGCCACTACAACCTTCGTCCAACTAGAAGCAGCGGCGAGATACATCAATGCAGCTGGAACGTTGGATGATGATGAACTTGCATCTTTCGTGAGGAAGCATACCATCACCACGGTTGTAGGAGATGTGCTGTTGGCCGAAGACGGTACTAATACGAAGATGAGATTCTCGTGGGCTCAATACCAAGATGGATGGCCGAAAATCGTTTGGCCGCTGGAAATAGCCGATGCTAAACCGCGGTATACTCCTAAAGGCTGAAATAGCCGGTCCATCCATTTTTTTTATTTTTTGGTGTCCTGAGGATGATACCTCCTGAAGTTTTGATAAGTGGTATTCTTGAGGGTAGTATTTATTCGCTGATAGCCATAGGACTAAGCCAGATAATCGGTGTGATGAGGATCATCAACTATACCCATGGGGATCTCATGATTTTCGGAGCGATGATCAGTTTTTGGCTGTTCACTCTTTTCGGCCTAGACCCTCTTTTATCTCTCGTCATAATCGTACCTCTAACCCTTGGGGCAGGAATGTTTATTCAAAAGTTCATTGTGGGCCCGTCTATCAGAAAAGTTGAGCTTCAAAGTTCCGCCTCCATGGTCATCACCTTCGGCCTAGCCCTTGTAATCATGCAATCCGAATTCATCGTCTGGTCTCCTAACCTCAGGTCGATAGAAACCAGTTATACTGCACTAAATTTCATGGTAGGGGGCGTTCTGGTCAATCTCATGCGTGTTCTGGCTTTGCTGATGGCGGTTGCCGTAGCTGTTCTACTCCATCTCACCCTCAGCCGAACAGGCCTTGGAAGAGCCATCAGAGCCTGCACTCAAGACAGAGAAGCGGCTATGATGCTGGGGGTTAACTTTGAGAAAACGGCCTACTTGACTTTCGGCCTCTCCACAGCCCTTGCATCCGTGGCAGGGTTGCTTTGGATTCTCACCCATGTCCTTAACCCCGGGTTGGGGATAGCTTTCACAGTCAGAGGTTTTATAGTGCTCATTCTCGGAGGTATGGGAAGCATCGCCGGCCCCTTTATAGCGGGAATAATTGTCGGTTTACTTGAGAATATAGGAATTTACGTGTTCGGCGGAGTTTTCCGGGATACTGTTGTCTACGTAATTCTATTCCTAGTTTTACTTCTCAGACCCAGAGGCATTCTAGGGAAAGTGGAAGTCTATGCCTAAGTTCAGAAGCATCCCTCTAGGTAGATTCGGTAACGTTTACGTTTTGACCATAATATGCTTCGCAATCCTCACAGCCATGTTCATGGTCGGACTAATAGGCGCATACATCTCAAGCCTCATCATTTTCCTCATGGTTTACATCGTCCTGGCTATCAGCTGGAGTATACTCAGCGGATATGCTGGAGAATTCACCTTCGGCCACATCGGCTTCTTCGGCGTGGGTGGCTATACGGTGGCTCTGCTTAGTTTTCATAACATAGATATCGTTATACCTTTCAACATTCTGTTAGGGGGCTGCATGGCCGCTTTGTTTGCGTTGATCGTAGCTTATCCTCTTCTGCATATAAGAGGTTGGTATTTCGCCTTGGGCACATGGGCGGTTGCGGAAATTGCCAGAACACTTATCCTCGGTTTTCCCGCTGTTACAAATGCTGGAGCAGGTATATTTGTAGAGCATCCTTACCCTCCAGCTTTTGACTATTTTGGAGCCCTAATCTTGGGCTTCAGCGCGATTATTGTATTTTACAAAATTATCAATTCTAGGCTGGGTTTAGCCTTTGTTTCCGTTCGCGATAATTACGATGCAGCGAGAATGATGGGAATAAACACGACCCTCTACAGGACCATAGCCTTCATGATCCACGCCTTTCTAGCTGGGCTGGCTGGAGGTTTTTTTGCTCAATATAAGGTCTTTGTTGATCCTTACAGTGCCTTTGAATTCTCTTGGATATTCAAAGTGATCGTTATGGCAGTTATAGGAGGGGCTTCCACTTTCGCCGGACCGATAGTGGGTGCTGTACTCGTCCTGATCTTCGAAGAGATAGGTAAAACTTTCTTCATGAGAGGCTCCCTACTTCTCATGGCCATCATGCTCGTTGTAGTCTTCAGATTTATGCCTGAAGGCATTGTGGGGGCCCTCTCTGGACGTTCATCTGCTCCAATCTTCTTTAAGAAAATTCAGAGGTTGTTAAAACGTGAGTCTTCTTGAACTGAGGAACGTGTCCAAGAGGTTTGGAGGATTAACAGCCCTGAGAGGCGTAACCCTCAACATCGAGAAAGGAGGTATCATAGGCCTCATCGGGCCTAACGGCTCTGGGAAGACAACCTTGTTCAATGTTATTTGCGGCTTTTATAAACCCGATGCGGGTGAGATATTATTTGACGGAAAACGCATCACTAGCTTTACGCCAACTAAAATCTGTCGAATGGGAATCGGGCGGACATTTCAGATAGTGAAGCCATTCCACAGCCTAACAGTGATGGATAACGTTATGACTCCTGCAATATTCAGCCGCCGGCTGGGGGATCAGGACTTGGAAGCCTACTGCCAAAATATCTTGAAGCTAACTGGTCTCTATAAGCTGTCCCATGTTCCCGCTGCCAGTTTAACCCTTCAGAACAGGAAGCGCCTTGAGCTCGCCAGAGCCTTAGCTGTCAATCCTAAACTTCTGCTTCTCGACGAGGTATTAGCTGGGTTGACTCCTGCAGAAATTGAAGAAGGTCTTAAGATCATCCGTGAGATTGCGCAGAGAGGTGTCACCGTTCTCATGGTGGAACATGTGATGAAAGCCGTGATGTCCGTTTCAGAGAGGGTTGTAGTGTTACACCAAGGGGAAGTTATAGCCGATGGCACCCCTAAAGAAGTATCTCAAGACAAGAAGGTTATAGAAGCCTATCTGGGGGTGGGCGAGTATGCTTGAAGTAGACAGGATCAGTGTTTATTATGGAGACGCGCAAGCGCTGAGAGATGTTTCCATAAAAATTGATGAAGGAGAATACGTAGCTGTCGTGGGTTCAAACGGAGCCGGAAAAACAACTCTGATGAGAACTATCTCCGGTTTACTTCATCCGAAGACGGGAAAGATAACGTTTATGGGTAAAAGAATAGATGAACTTCCGCCTCACTCCATCGCAGCGCTTGGTATTGGACATATACCTGAGGGGCGGCGGCTTTTCCCAGCTATGACGGTCAAGGAGAATTTGGAAATGGGTTGCTACCTGAAACGTGCTAAGTTAAAGAAGGATGAAAATTTGAAAATGGTCTACGAGTTGTTTCCTGTGCTAAAAGAGCGTAGTATGCAACTTGCAGGAACACTTAGCGGAGGCGAGCAGCAAATGTTAGCCATTGCAAGAAGTCTCATGGCTGATCCGAACATCCTCCTTATCGACGAATTCTCGCAAGGTCTTGCACCACTATTGGTGCAGAAAATTCATAATGTGATAAAAGAGCTTAAGAAACGAGGATTAACGATACTGCTGGTTGAGCAAAACGTACGGTTGGCTCTTTCCTCGGCAGATAGAGCCTACGTCCTTGAGAACGGAAGTATAGTTGCGGAGGGCACTAACCTTCTAGACTCGGATTTTGTGAGAAAATCTTATTTGGGTATGTAAAGCATCCGTACTCAAGGTTTTTACTGCAAGTTGATTTATTCAAGCTACGGGACGCTGCAGTTTCAGCCGTTAAACGGAAAAATCTGTTAAATATTTTTCGCACTTACATTTCCTTTCTCTTCTTTGCAAGCCATGGCAGGAATACGATGAGTACGAAAATTACGGCGATAATGATGAAAACTTCACGAATGCTTATGAGCACCATGGAATTAATATTCGGGAAGGATACATATAGAGTTTTAGCTCGTGAACGTCTAAACCTTCCGAGATGAAAAAATAAAACCTTTCGATGCGAGGATAAAGTTGGAAAGGTTAGAGAGAAGCCTAGGTTAATGGTTGTTTCTCATGAAAGTAGTGGAAGTCTTCACAGCGCGAGGCCATAAGGCTGTCCGAGCAACTCACAGAACAACCCTAGAGGTCACCAAGGAAGAATGTCTCTCCCTTCGAGGGGACTGCATCATAGCCGTGGGTGCCAACAAGGGAGCAGCTGAACTCAGCTCAAAGTTTAAACAACTAGCCCGGAAGAGCGAAGCCAAACTCACCTTAACAGTCAAGGTTGAAGGGGAGAGGGAACTCGTCCGAGGCTGGGGAGATCCCCGTCTGTCTTTTTCGCATCCTACCGATTTGGTGGTTAGAAAAAGCAACTATATTTGTCCACGAACGGTCATGGTTAGAGCGGATAAGGCGGCGGCGGATTTGTCCAGAGAATTAGTCGCCAAACTGTCGAGAGCTGACGTCTCCGTCGTCATCGAGCTGACAGTCGAAGTTAGAGGGTGAATCTGAGGTCTAAGGCTACCATCCATGTTCTTGGAGCCGAAGGCTTGACACGCCGGGCATAAAGGACATCCGCTTTCCACCCGGAGAAGGCGACAGTTTTCTTCACTTCTTCCTCCGCTTTCTCCAATGGGTTCGGCTCCTTTGCAAAGCAATAATAGTGGACGATGCCCTCGGCCTTGAGCAAGGTTAAAGCTTGAGGGAGAAAGCGAAAGGCTTCAGAGGGAAGGTTCATTATGACTCTGTCAGCCTTCACCCCCCTTAGGTTTTTCTCCAAGAGTCTTTGGATGTCGCCAAGCAGAGCGGTGACCTTGCTATCAACTTTGTTAATGGCGATGTTTCTCAGCAGATAACTGTAAGCTTCGGGATTGGCGTCTATGGCGTAGACTTTGACCTTCTTCCTTCTTTTAGCTGTGAGAATTGAGAAAGGGCCTACTCCTGCGAACATATCAACCACGGTTTCCCCTTCACCTATCTGAGCTGAAACTCTGTCATGTTCGAAGCTCAGTCTAGGGCTGAAGTAGACTTTCCTTACATCCACGACGAAACGGCATCCAAACTCTCGGTGAACGGTTTCCGTTTGATCTATGCCGGAAATGAGCTTGAACTTTCTCAGCCGAAAAGGACTGTCTACTTGGGATGTTTTAGCTAGGACCGTTTTGACGTTTCTGTGGGTCTCCATAACTGTCTTGCCCAAAGCTTCCGCGTAGGGTTCCAGCTCTGGCGGCAGCTCTACGATGGCCACATGGCCGATGATGTCTAGGGATCGCGGAATCAACGGTTTTAATTTGGAAGGAATAACTTTTTCTAAGGCACTAGTAAAATTCTGAATCGTCTTCCCAGCTTCTACGATTTTCTCCACCACATTCACGTAGCCTAGCCCAGCATTATTCAGAAGATTTCGAGGAGGAGCTTCTTTTATAGGAATAAAAGCCAGTTCTCCTTCGACGGAGATTTTCATCTCACGTTTCAGGAAAGCATGCTCCTTAAGCAAGCGTAGGGCAAACTCGCAGTCTTTTTTCCTGACCGCTAAACATTGGCTTTTAGTTTTCAGCGCGAAACCTTCCAGTTGACTGCTGATTAAATTTGACTGTAGGGGAGAGAAATCTTAGCATAGATATTAGTTTTATGTTTAAATCTTTACTTGAGAATACCAGAAATTGTTGCTGGGAAGTATAAAGTTCTTGTTAAACATGGTTTGTTATTGAGTGTGATTTTATACCGAAAGTTTTATATTAATTTTCTTTAAAATAAAAAGGATGGAAGGTGAAAATGAAATGACAAGTCAGTCTCGTAGAAGTGCGATGAAATACGGCATCGCCGCCATCGCCGCTGCTGTTGTCGCTGGCGTGGGCGGCTACGCTGCATGGCAAGCCATGAGGCCTGCGCCTGCGCCTACACCCACGCCTACACCAACCCCTACCCCTACACCAACTCCAACTCCGGTTGTTGCGGATACGTTTAAGGCGCCTATTGATCAGTGGGGTCTTGTATCGGTTCCGGAGCTAAACTTCTATACGTCTGCTCACAGTGGATGGTACTACAATTACGAGGAAAACATATCCAGATACGAAGAGGTTACTGGAACAAAGATCAACATTTTCACGGACGACTTCGTGACCATGCATGATAAGCTAGCCACAACCTTCGCAGCTGGAACCTATGCCTACGACGTAACCTATGAATGGGGAGCTTGGCTTCAAGAGTTTCTGGAATTCTTCACCCCTCTGGACGAGCTGGGAATAGAGATCCCTCCAGAAGTAGACAAGGACATAGTGCCCTACGCCCGGGAAACTGTAACCTATAAAGACAGATACTACGCTCTGCCAAGAATGTACGAGGTTTTCACCCTCAACGCTAACCTAACCCATTTGAAGGAAGTAGGGCTAAGCTGGCCTACGACGTTTGAAGAATGGTTGGAGCAGCTTGAATTGCTGAAGAACCACTTTAAAGGCAAGGAAGGCTATTACCCCTATGCGGCAGGATTCAGGCAAGGATATCTTCTAACCCACTACCTTGTGTGGTTGCATTGCAACGGGGGCGACTTCTGGAAGTATGACTCCCGTAGGACGATCAATGTGGACAGCAAGGAATCTATTAGAGCTGTAGAGGATATGATCGAGCTGTATAGGAACTACATGAACCCTGCTGCTATCGAATGGATATTCAGCATTCAAGCTGGAAAAGAGTGGTACTTGGAAAACGCCACCTACATGATGTACTATCCCCATGTGACCACTATTGTAATGCCGAAGTACCATGAACTGGGATACCCGCTGTCAAAGAAGGAAGTCATAACTTGGCTTGTTCCAGGACATAGTGGAGTTGTGCGTTCAGCCTCCGAGAACGCTCCTGAAGGTTACGGAATTCCGGTGATGGCTAAACACAAGGAGGCAGCGTGGGACTTTATAAAGTTCCTTCACAGCAAAGAGACGCAAGTGCAGATGACATTGCATAATGGGCCGACACCGGATCTTGAGGAGCCATGTCCGACAAGATGGTCATACTTCTATGACGAGAGGTTCGCTGTTTTCCCATGGAACATGTTCATCATGGAGCAGCTGGAGCAGTCGAAGTATAGATGCAGCCGCTACATTAGACCGGCGTATCAGGCTATAACTGACACTGTGGAGATTGAAATAACTAACGCCCTCAAAGGCATAAAGACAGCGGAGCAAGCTATGAGTGATGCTGCTGAGAAATGCGACGAAATAGTCGACGAGGAGTATGAGAAGTACGGTGGCGGATATCCTGAAGCCTGGACCGACGGACTGATAACCGGGGAAGTGATAGCTAAGATCGACGACATCCTCAAGTGGATTGAGGAAAACTCCCCTGAGGAGTCGCTATCTTGGCTGTACTGGCTTAGGGGAGGCTAAAAGCCTCACTAGGAGAAGAATCGAACTGTGGCTCTGAAGATAAGCAGAGAAAGTAAATTCGCCCTTCTCTGCTTGTCCCCCTTCTTTATTTTCCTTTCGATTTTTATTTTATATCCCCTTGGGGCTTCATTTTATTACACATTTACGGACTTAAGTTTGAGGACGCTAGAATATTCCTTTGTAGGCTTGCGTAATTGGGCTTATATGATTTCGGACCCTGTGTTCATAACCTCCCTTTGGCATACTCTGTATTTCTTCGGCTTAACCACCATAATAGCCGTTCCAGCTGGTTTAGGTACAGCCCTGCTTTTAAGTCAAGAATTCAAGGGAAACACCTTCGGAAGAGTCCTTCTTCTTCTACCTTGGGCTACCCCCCCGATAGTTGTATCCTTAATATTTTGGTGGATCTTCAATTCAGCTTACGGTATTGTCAATTGGCTGTTGAAAACCTTAGGCTTAATTCCCGCAGCAATTTCGTTCTTCAGCACTCCGTTTCTGGTATTAAATATTTTAGCTTTATTCTTCTGCTGGAAAGTTTTTACACTCTACGGGCTTTTATTTCTTTCAGCTCTTCAAAATGTTCCAAAAGAAATTGTTGAATCTGTGAAAATCTACAAGGCTGGTGTTCTTTCCAGGTTCAAATATGTCATATGGCCGCATATCAAGGGAATATTCGTCATAAATTGTATTTTAAACGCCATTCTATCCTTACTTTACAGTTTCGATATTGTGATCTCCATCACCAAAGGCGGCCCGGGGACTGAAAGTTATGTGCTAACTTTCTATTCTTACCTCACAACCTTCTGGTATTTGAATGCAGGCTACGGAGCTACACTTGCCTATGTAGTAACCTTGATAGGCCTAGTTTTCGCTTTTACCGCACTCAGATGGTACAAGGTTGTTTGAGGTGAAACATAAATGAACGTTCAAATACCAAAACCGAACAAAGCAAGAAAAATCGCAGGGAAAATCGGAATATACACAGCCTTCGCCATCTTAGTTTTCACCATACTTTTTCCATATTTCTGGATGGTTACTTCAAGTTTACAGCGGGAAATAGACCTTTACAGGCCTCCCCCCTTCCCGTTTAAACCCGTTAAATTTACAGTCTTCCATTACGGTGAACTCTTAAGCTACCCGCCTTTCACCGAAGGGCTTGTGAACAGCGCTTTAGTAGCCTTGATAACGGCGGGTTTCGTAATGACAGCAGGTTCACTGGGAGCTTACGCCCTTGTCAGGACCAGGTTTAAAGTGAACAGGGTCCTCCTCCAAGCCATCGTGATCTTCTATATGCTACCAGGAGTTGCATTGCTGATACCTGTGGCAACAGTGGAGAGAGCTTTAGGTTTGATAGACACCTTGCCGGGGGTCGTGTTCGCTCACAGCGTCTTCATTCTTCCTCTGATGACATGGATGCTTGCTTCAATATTTCGAGGAGTTCACATGGACTTGGAGGAAGCTGGACAGGTTGATGGTTTGAGTAGGTTTGGAACCATGTTTCGGGTTGTTCTGCCTCTGTCCATCACAGGCGTCATGATCGTTACGGTTTTCTGTTTCATCATTTCATGGAATGAGCTTATGTACTCCAGCGTCATCGGTGTGAGAGATTTCAAAATGCTTCAGCCGGTTATTTTAGAGTTCATGGGCCCGATGAAGCAGGTTATCCCCCGGGTTATGGCTGCCGGTGTGTTTTCAAGCCTCCCAGTTATAGCCCTGGCCGTTATACTTCAAAAATACATCATTAAAGGAATCATGAGCGGCGCTATCAAGTAAATGAAAAATTTTTCTCTAAGATAAAATAATAAAATATAGTGCTGCGCCGGCAGAAATTTAGATGATGCAGTGTTCTGTCTTTTTATCGAATAATCTAAGCTTATCTTTATCGAATCCAAACCATACTTTCTCCCCGCTTGTCAAAGGCATCTTACGCACATTTGCTTTTAGAGTATAGTTTCCAACTTTCAGATTTACTATCATTCTAGCCCCCAAAGGTTCAATGATGTCCACGTAGGCCTCTGCAAGGCTGTTAGCGGTTTTAGTCAGACTTAACGTCAAAAACTCAGGCCTCACTCCGATTACGAATTCACGGCTATTCGTAAGCTTCTCGATGTCTTCTTTGAACTCGGTTACATCATAGCTGAAAATTCCCGCATCAAGTACGAATCTACCGTCTTTCTCCACTAGAGTGCAGTCTATGAAATCCATGGGCGGACTGCCGATGAATCCTGCTACGAAAAAGTTTTTCGGATACCTATAAAGCATATCCGGAGTATCGCATTGTTGAAGTCTGCCCAAGTGCATCACAGCGATTCTGTCAGCTAAAGTTAAAGCTTCGAGCTGGTCATGGGTGACATATATAGTCGTCGTTTTCAACCTTTGCTGAAGTTTCTTCAATTCGATCCTTGTACGAGCTCTAACTTTCGTGTCTAGGTTTGTGAGAGGTTCGTCGAAAAGGTAAACTTTAGGCTGGGTTACAATGGCCCTGCCCAGCTCAATTTTTTGCTTTTGCTCCATCGTTAAGCGTTCCACAGGAAAGTTAAGCACATCAGTTATTCCTAAAAGTTCAGCAACCTCTTTAACGGCTTTATCGATCTCTTCTTTTGGTTTCTTCAACATTTTCAAGGGGAAGGCAATCTGGTCAAAAACTTTCATTTCAGGATAGATGGCGTAAAACTGGAAAACCATAGCTACATCTCGATCTTTAGAAGGAAGATCGTTCACAAGCACGTCTCCTATGTAGATTTCTCCCTTCGTCGGTGTTTCTAAACCTGCGATCATTCTAAGCGTCGTTGTTTTACCGCAGCCTGAGGGCCCGAGTAAACATAAAAATTCCCCATCCTTTATAGTCAAATCTAGCTCATTGACCGCTATCGTTTTCCCAAAGGTTTTTGTGAGTTTTTCCAAACGGACAGAAACCATTTTTCTCGCTTCCTTAGAGGATGCAGTTTCCAGTTTTCCTGTCGAAAAGTATTATATGCTTATTGGCAAAGGTAAAGTATACTTTATCTTTAATTCGACTTGCCGTAACCTCGTCGGCTAAACTTATCAGCTCGGTTCCCCCCACCTTCAAATAAACAACATTTTCCGGCCTGATATGATCTATGCCGATCACCTCAGCCGGGATGGCCTCTTTGACTTTCTTATCCAAAATATTTACGTGTTCAGGTCGCACCCCTAAGACAACATCCTTATCTAAAAATTTGCTGACTACATCTTTCAGTTCTGTCATATCGTAGACAAAATCTCCCGCGTCGAGCATGATTTTTCCATTCTTCTCGTTTAAAGTGCAGTTTATCAGGTTAATTCGCGGACTGCACATGGTTTCAGCAACAATTATATGCTTGGGTTTATTGTACAAACTCTCCGCATTATCGCATTGGAGAACAGAGCCCTTGCTCATAACAGCGATCCTATCACCTATGCTCATAGCTTCAAATAGATCTGGAGTGGCATAAATCCCCGTTATCTGAAGTTGCTGCTGCATTCTTTTAATCTCAGACCTCATAAGAACTCTAAGTTTTGCATCTAAGTTCGTTAAGGGCTCATCCATCAAGTACACTTTAGGTCTTCTCACTATCGCCCTAGCAATGGCAACTCTCTGCCGTTCACCTCCACTGAGCAATGCCGGAAGCCTATCGAGCAATTTTTCTATTCCCAAGGTTTTTGCAACTTCTAAAACTTTCTTCTCAACTTCGTCCCTAGGCGTCCCTCTTACCTTCAACGGGAAGGCTATGTTTTCAAAGACTGTTTTATTCGGGTAGAGAGCATAGGTTTGAAAAACCATGGCTACGTCTCGGTCTTTAGGGGGAAGATCGTTCACAAGCACTCCATCAATGTATATATTTCCCTCGTCATGCGTTTCAGTACCAGCTATGAGTCTGAGTGTGGTAGTCTTACCGGCACCTGAAGGCCCGAGTAAGCATAGAAATTCCCCTTCTTTCACATCTAAACTGATCCTGTTAACAGCGGTAATATCTCCAAATTTTTTTGTCACGTTCTCTAACGATACTTTGACAGTTGCCATAGGGCTTCATCCGATGATGTCACGAAATACGCGATTGAAAAATTCACCGTTCTACTTTAAATAGGTTACGGGAGAAGTTCACATTCACCAAAGAACCTTTAAAAAATCTTCATCGAAGTTGGCTCAGGAAGGCTTCTCATTGGAGTGTGCAAAATATTTTTAAGCGACATGCAAACTAAGCTGATTAATTGAATGGAGGGTATTACTCAATTGTGCTCCCTGAAGTTGAGGGATGGAAACCTCGCTACTCATGGAAATCTGGAGGTGTGGACACATGGCTAGGGTGGAAACTGTTAACGGTCCTATTTCGCCGGAAGAGTTGAAGTTAACACTACCCCATGAGCATCTCATCTGCACATTTACAGTTTGGCATACGGCTCCTGATGAAGGAAGGAAAAGAGCGCTGGTCGACGCGCCGATAACCTTGGCGAATCGGGGGGATCTTCTGCGGGATGCCGGTGTATCTTGCAACAATTTGACAATGCTTGACGTGGATGAAGCTATTGAGGAATTGATGGAATTCAAACACTGGGGTGGCAACAGCTTAGTGGAGTTGACTTGCCCGGGAGTAGGAAGGGATCCGTTAGCCCTGAGGAAAATCTCCCAAGCTACAGGCATCAACATAATTTGTCCTTCAGGCTTCTACATCGGTTTATCTCACCCGCCTTTGGTAAAGAAAATGGACATTGACGGAGTGCGCGACTTCATCGTGAAGGAGTTAACGGAGGGCATAAGCTATCCGGTTGAAACCGAAATAAAAGCAGGCGTCATAAAATGCGCTACTCTTTACCCCATATCGGAAGAAGAGGAAAAAGTATTCAGAGGGGCAGCTCGGGCTCAGAAAGAAACGGGAGCGCCCTTCACCATACATCCAACGCTTCTAGACGTGGAGAAGAAAAAGAAAGTCTTTGACCAGGAGAATATAATAAAGATGATAGAAAAGGAAGGAGCGAATCTAGAAAAGTTCTATATGAGTCACATGGACTTGACTTGTAGTGATGACAGATCCAAAGTTAACGTTGAATTTCATAAAAAACTCATGGATAAATATCCAATAATCTTGGAATATGACACCATTGGCAATGAAAGCTGGTGGAACAGCCTGTGGCCTGGAGCTTTATTCGTCAGCGATAATGAGCGGTTACTGGCCATTGCAGAACTATGCGACCAAGGCTATGAAAAACAGCTCATGATGTCCCAAGATGTTTTCACAAAACTTCAAAGGGTGAAATATGGAGGCTGGGGCTACGCGCATATACTGAAACACATCGTTCCTAGGCTGAGATACATGGGGGTATCTAAAAAGCAAATTCGCACTATGATGATAGATAACCCGAAGCGAATTCTTTCGTATTAAAACAGTTAATTTTTCCCTTTTTTTTTTAAAAAAAAAAAAGGTGAAGCTTTAATCCTTAATGGCTATTACATCCAATTCAACTTTCTGGTTTGGCCAAGTGAGGCGAGCGCAACCTACACCTGTTAAAGCTGGGAATGGCGGCCCGGAAATGTACTTCGCTTGGACTTCACGCCAGATGTTGTAGAACTCTACGTCAAGAGACGTTCCGTAGATGGTCATGAAAACAACGTCATCCCATGTGGCGCCTGCAGCCTTTAAGCATTTGTCAATGTTCTCGTAGGTCAACTCCATCTGGCTTTTAAGGTCGAGGGGCATTTCGCCTTTCTCGTTGGCTCCAACTTGACCTGATATGAAAATAAAGTTTCCCTTTATGGCAACCTGTGACCAGCCAACTGGAAACTTGCTTACTTTCGCATCTGGACCTTGGGAAGGATCCCAAACACCTTTTGGATTTATGGCTATTCTTTTACCCATTTTGCATCGGAAGTGATAGGCGTGATCCACGATTTAAATTTTTCCTAACTTTGGGTTAGAGATATTATTTTGCACGTTGAACTGCTTGCTTTATCAATCTTCTGACCATTACCACGCTAACCTGTTTCCGGTATTCAGCGGTTGACCTAGCATCGGTTATTGGGGAGATGTCTTCGACGACTTTTTGAGAAGCTTTCTCGATGAGCTCGTCGGTAACTTCTTTATCTCTCACGGTTTCTTCAACTTTTTTTGCTCTGATGGGTGTGGGAGCTACGGCGCCGAGGGCTATTCTGATGTCTTTGCATGTATTGCCCTCAAGCACAATTTTCACAGCGCAGTTCAATTTGCACAAGTCCACGGAGACTCGTTTCATGCTTTCGAAAGCCATTCCGCAGTTTCCTTTCTGCGGGGGTATTATTATCTCTGTCAAAATTTCCCGATCTAGCACGTTTTTGTTAGGGCCGAGGAAGAATTTTTCTAACAATACTCTCCGCTCACTTTTTTGCCCGACCAGTTTCACTTCCGCATCATAGGTCATTAAGGGAGGTACAGCATCCGCAGCAGGGGAGCTTCGACAAATGTTTCCCCCTATTGTAGCCATGTTTCTGATCTGCCAACTGTGAAATGCTTTTGTGGTACATTCGTGAAGCGAGGGATATTTCTGCTTGATCAGCTTGGACTCGTTTATTTTGATGATGGGGGTGAGGGCGCCTATCGCCAATCCCCCTTCTTCTGTCTCCTTTATATAATCCATCCCGGCTATGTTTTTGATGTTTATAATGCATTGGGGCATAATCGCCCTGTCTTTCATGAATACCAGAAGGTCTGTTCCTCCTGCCAATATCGCGGCTTTCTCGCCGAGTTTTCCAAGGATAGCTAATGCGTCCTCAAGCTTCGAAGGAGCCACGTATTCGAATTTCTTCAAGGGCCTTTTCATTATAAATGGCATCTACTCTTTCCCCCCTCTCAGCGCCTCTAAAACGACCTCGCTTGTCATCGGGCAGCGTTTAACCCTAACGCCTAGAGCATTGTAAATGGCATTGGCAATAACAGGGACAATGACGCCTATTCCCCATTCTCCGACACCTCTCACCCCGTAGGGGGGTCCTACGTGTGGAGGCCGGTCTTTGACTTCCTCTATTATGACAGGTTTTACTTCGTACATTTCTGTCGCTCGCGGGATTTTATAGTCTAAGAAGTTTCTGCTGACATAGACGTTGTTCTTTTCGTCGAAGTTGAAATTCTCGTAGAGAGCCATACCTACCCCTTGACATAATGCTCCTCCCAAATATTGCCCTATCACAATCTTGGGATTTACCATTCTCCCTGGGCAGTAGCTGGGAACCAGTTTTACTATTTTAACTTCTCCTGTTTCAACGTCAACTTCAACTTCCGCCGCTGAAACTAGAGGGTTACGCCATTTGAACCCGGGCTCGATTTCAGGGAATTCGCTTCCCGGAGGACCTGATGCAGTGCCAACCACTGTTGAAGTGATGGCTTCTGTGAGAGGAATCATTCTTTTAGGATCATTTTTAACGTAGACTTTTTTCTCTTTGACTTCTAAGTTTTCCGGAGGCACCTCAAGTTTCGGGGCTACTGTCTCGCAAATCTTCCGTTTCGCGTCTTCGATGGCGAGTAGGAGCATGTGTCCCCCGATAGTCAACGTCCGGCTTGACCTGGCTTCATAGTAGTCAAACTGCCCTACAGCCGTATCGTCGGCGATTATGCTGACCTCCTCCAAGGATATTCCAAGATGTTCCGCGGCTATCATGCACAAAGTTGTATTGGAACCTGTGCCTAGATCCTGGGTGCCTGAAAGGATCGTAAGCGAACCGTCCGGATACATGGTGACGGTCATGGTCATTAATCCATCGTAGTTAAACCCTCCCCAAGCAGCCGAGTAGGCTAGGCCTATTCCTCTCCTTTTCGATCCTTCTACGGCTACAGGTTTCCCCCAACCTTTCCACTTCTCTTTCCATCCTATCTCTTTCAAGACTTCTTGTAGCATTTTTTTGGAGGGATAGGTATCCAAGGCGGCTCTGGGGTAGAAGGGATTCTTGTAGGGTTTAGGAGGCACAACGTCCCCCGTTTCAGGCATGTTTTTCAGCCTGATCTCCGCGGGGTCTTTTCCAAGTTTTTCAGCAACCTGATCGATGACTTGCTCTAAAGCGAAATTTGTACTTGGCACCTGCACCGAACGGAACGGCTGGGTGCTGAAATAGTTCACATGCACATCCCAAGCTTCAAATCGAGCATTTTCCGCTTTATAAGAAATAGCTGGCGCTTCTTCCCAAAATTGGCAACTTCCACTGACAGAATTTCCGTAGCCTCCGATATCGCAGTAGGTTTTGAAGTGAATGGCAGTGAAAGTTCCGTCCTTTTTGGCGCCGATCTTAACGTATATTTTCTGGCCTGCTCGCTTTGTATGACATTGTTCCTCTTCCCTTGTGTACACCAGCTTTACCGATTTACCTTTTGCTTTTTTGGACAGCAAGGCTGCAATGGGAATGTATCTTTCGATGTATTTTGACCCAAACCCTCCTCCTACATACCTCGATATGACTCTGATCTTGCTTGACGGCATCTCGAACACGTAGGAGAGGCTATCAATGATCTCATGTTTCGTCTGCGTAGCGACCCAGAGCGTCAGCCGGTCTCCTTCCCATTGAGCCAAACAAACATGAGGCTCTAAAGGTGCGTGTATCTGCGGTTTTACCACAAATTTATCTTCCACTATTACGTCAGCTTCCTTAAAGCCTTTGTCAAGGTCTCCCCATTCAAGCACTGTAGGTTCACGTATACCCTTCTCCACGATAGTCCCGCCTAGAGGGCCGTAGACGTTGCCTTCAGGATACAACTTCGGCGCGTCTTCCCGAGCTGCTTCTTCCGGGTCGAACACGGCGGGCAAGACCTCGTATTCAACTTTTATCAGGTCTAATGCTTCATCCGCCACTTCCTCGCTTACAGCCGCTACCGCCGCCACTTCATCGCCTACGTAACGCACATGATCCTCCAAAATGTAGCAAGCTCTAGCGCTGCTTCGAGGGAGTAGCCTTTTTGGTACATCTTTGTGGGTGATTATGGCGGCTACACCGGGAAGCTTTTCAGCTTCACTGGTATCTATGTTTTTTATTATCGCATGGGGATGGGGGCTCCTCAAGATTTTCGCGCAAAGGTCAGCTTTCATGTCAGCGACAAATTTAGCAGCCCCTGTAACTTTCTCATAAGATTCTTTTCGAGGGATAGATTTTCCAATCCATTTAAATTCCTGCGCGCCTTTCGCCGGATAAACTTTCCATTCAATCAATTACCGCCACCTCCTCAAGAAAATCTTTTCATTTTTTCTGCAGCCGCTTTGATCGACTCGATAATATGGTAGTAATCACCGCACCTGCAGATATTTCCTGCAATGGCAAGTCGTATTTCCTCATCCGTGAGTTTTTCTCCAGTTTTTTTATCCAGCAGAGCTTTAGTCACCATAAGAAATCCCGGTGTACAGAAGCCGCATTGAAACCCAAAATTTTCTATGAAGGCTTCTTGGATGGGATGCAGCTTTCCAGTTTCAGGGTCTGAAAGACCTTCTACGGTCAATATTTTTTTCCCTTCGCATTCGATGGCGAGAATCAGGCATGAAAGCTTGGGTTGTCCATCTATTAGAACTGTGCAGGCTCCGCATTCTCCGCTTTCGCAGCCAATTTTTGTACCGGTTAATCCCAGTTTTTCTCGCAGAACTTTTGCTAACACCTCGTTGACGTCAACTTCTACTTCGCATTCTACGCCGTTTACCGTTAATTTCACGGTTTTCTTTGTAATGGTCGCCAATAGTATCACCAACCTATTATTTGTTTCCATTTTTTCATTATTTAAATTTTTCAGACGGCTTAACGTAAAAGGAAGTTGAGAGAGCAGTAGAAAGGTAAAGGCTCTGCCTTTTCTGACAAAGACATGAGTGTGATGTTTATTGTCAAAGCATAAAATTTAAGAGAAGCACCATGAAAAAAACAAAGGGGGTAGTCCCTGTTTATGAAAGTTGCGATCAAAGCCTACGGATTGAGTGCACGAAGCCAGCAATACGTAACCCTTGAAGTGCCGGAGGGAACGAAGATAATCGAGGCTATACTGAAAGCCACGAAGGAAAAAGGCTTAGTCTTAAACCTTCCAGACTCTTCGTCTGAAGGAGTATTTCCGTATTTTGTCGTCGTAAACGATCGAATAGTTAATCCTAAAGAAGAGTTAAAAGGAAACGAGGAGAAGCAGATAACCATAAGGCCTTTTGCCGGCGGAGGATAACACGGCTGTTCTAGGACCGCCAAACTGCTGTTTGAGTATGCAATGTTTTCAGCAGCTTGGGGAAAAAACCTTAAAAGTTTACGGGTTGCCATTCTAACTTTAGAAGGGCCCGTGGCTCAGTCAGGCTTCCTAGGAAATGCCCTGAAAAGGTGGAGCGGCGGACTGCCTAGGCAGGCTGCAGCTCTTAGCCGCTGGGTGAAACCCGTAGAGGCCTGTTTCTCGGACGCCTCGGGGAGTGGTCGAGGGTTCAAATCCCTCCGGGCCCGCCATAAGTTTATCAGTTTTGAAAATTATGTTAATACGCAATTTTAGTAAACTTTCCATCCAACTCCAACATAAGTCGCTACACTGATGCTTCTGAATTCTTTTGCTTCATGGGGGCTTTTGATTAAATCTTCATCATGCCCGATGGCGGTGGATAGGTTTTGGCTGTTTCTTTTCTGTTACGTTGAGCCGCGCGGCTTTTGCGGCGGCTTCGTAAAGTGTGTGACGAAGTATCTTATGTTCAGAAGCGTTCTAGCTAGGGCGCTGATGCTGACGGCGGTGGAGAGAATGTTGACTACTCCCAGCAGTTCGTTTTTCTGAATTTCTCCTTCCCTGTAAGCGGCGAAGAGGGCGAAGGTGAACCTACGCGGTTTCTCCACCCTTCTGGGCGGGCCTTCGCCTCCCACGGAGAGGATGCAGCCTAGGGCGTTTCGCATGATGGGGCATGAGATCACGATTTCCTCAGGTTTCAACTGGAGGGGCTTAATTCTAATGGACTTGATTTCCCCCTTCTGAACGAAGACATCCTCATCGGCGATGACGTTTTCCCAGCATCCTCGGGTTGTCAATATAAATTCGTACGGTTCAGCTGAGATTTCGAGAGATTTCTTTTCCCCTTCATATCCCTTGGTGAGGTAGGAGATTTTCATCCTTGGCATCTCTGCCACCAATATTATATATAATCAGGTTCGGGTCATATTACCATTGAAGCCCTTTCCAAGTTCCATTTCAAAAAGCTTCAGCTACGACAAGATTGAGGCTAAAAGGTCAGCTATTTTTTCTGCACCCTTCAAGTTGCCGAGGGTTCTTGGGAGTGCTTGTCTCAATTTTTTTCCGTAGCCCTCCTCTAAAACTCTTTGGAGGGCGTTGGAGATGCTGCGGGGTGATACTTGGCTGATGGGGAGATACTCTCCTAGTCCGAATTTTTCCACGCCTCTGCCTTTCGCTTCCTGTTCTTCGTAGGGTCTTTCAAGGCTGATGGCTACCATGGGCTTCCCTGCTACCAACCCCTCCAGCAGAGTGCTTGTTCCCAGCCCTTGGATGGTGCAATCGCAGGCAGCCATGGTCATCATAGCCTTTTGATAGTCTAGTCCTATGAATTCCAGCCAAGGCCGGGAGGGCATTGACTGCCGGAATCTGCCTGTGGGGTCGCTCACTATGAAATGGGTGCCGGGATGCTTCGCTGCGAAGTCGTCTCCAATCTGCACAAGAGCTTCTACAATCCGCTGGGCGCCTTCCCCTTTTCCGTAGGTGCAAAAGATGACGGTTTTATCGGCTGGCAGTTTCAACATCTCCCTCGCCTTCGTCTTGGGAGTGCGGAGTATTTTGACGATTGAAGGATTGATCACGCTTCCCGCATAGAACATTTTATCTTCAAACTCTTCAAAGGGCTCTAGGGAGACACATTCGGCGAAAAATTCTTTCTCGTAGGGGACGAGGAGGATGTCTACCTTTTCAAAAGCTCTCCGGTATCGGAGAGGTAATTTCCGAAAGACCTGCGTTTCTAGGGTGAAGACCACCTTTCGCAGGCCTTGCTCCCGGCAGAGGCGGACGATGTCGGCGGACTGAGGGAAAAGCTCATCGCAGTAGACAATCTCAGGTTCGTTGTGAGCGTCCACCACCAGCATCCGAGCCCTGTGCAAGTAGGCATGCGCCCAAGGGATGAGGTAATAGCCTTCCACACTCGGCTTATAGGGCAGGTGAGAGTCGTATTTCACCGTGGTCTGAAGGCTTCCATCTTCTTCCAGCACCATCCTTGCTCCTCCGTCCACGTAGCCCACGGAGTTCACTACCTCCCAAGAAAGGTTGGCCAGCGTCATGGGCGCTATCAGCACCGCTCTATCCTTAAGGGGAGGTAGGGTGAGGTAGTTTCTCAACCTTCTCCAGTGGCCGAATCCCCTGTTTGAGGCGAAACCTACAAGGGACAATGTTTCTCCACCGAAACGCGTTACCTTTAATATCCAAGAAAAGAAATATTGGTTATTAAAGCCACCTAACGTCCTTGAGGAGGCCTTAAAGGTAGTTAAGGTAGTTGTAGCGGGACCCATACCCTACGACCATATTGAAACCCATCTAGGGGTTGTGAAAGAACAGTATGGCTGCGTTCTTTACCCTACCCTAGCTTTAGCCTCCCTGCTCCAGCCTCCTTCCACCATCCACCCTGTCGCCAACGTAGGCGAAGAGGATATGCCTCTGCTCCGACGCTTGCTGGGGTTGCACCGCCACATTGACCTAACAGGGCTCAGGGCTACGCCTGAAGGAACGAACAGAATCTTTCTGAAGTACATTTCAGAAAGCGAAAGGTTAGAGAAGCAGACTAACAGGATGAAGCCTATATCCTTTGAAGACCTTCAACCTTTCATCGAATCCGACGCCTTCATCTTCGTTCCAGTCACCGATTTTGAGGTTCCCTTAGACACTGTGGAGAGACTGAGGAAGGCGTCTTCAGGCCTGATTCTTTTCGACGCCCACGGTCCCACAAACTCCATCGACCCGGAAAACAACCGGGTCCTCCAAGCTTGGTCGGATATTGAAGAATGGCTTCCTCACATCGACATCCTCAAAATGAACGAGACAGAGGCTGCGTATTCCGCGGGAGTCAACTTAGCCGGAGAAGAGGAAATGGTGGAGGCGGCGGAGCGGTGGATTGAAAAGGGAATCAAACAGGTGGTCATAACGTTGGGAAGCCAAGGGGCTTTGGTCGTTTATAGCGAAACAGAGGCCGTCTACCACGCTCATATTCCCCCGGTTCCTGTAGAGAGGGTGGTGGACACTACGGGGGCAGGGGACTCCTTCGCCGCCGGCTATATCTACGGGTTGATGAAGTACGGTAACCCCGTTGTGGCAGCCATGTTCGGGAACGCTGTGGCTGGGCAGAAGCTGGGTTTCATCGGCCCCTATGGGTATAAGTCTCAGCTGGAAACCGAGATGCAAGTCATCTTCCACTACACTGCCATGTTGAAGGATGTTCAGAGAGGATGGAAGGGTCTTAAAAGAAGATGAGCCTCACCCCGGTTTAATGGCCTTGGGTGTGGAACAGAGGCCGTATCAGTTCACTGACGACATCTTGAGTGAACAGCAGTATCTTCCGGTGAGTGTCCCCCTCTCTTCCCTCAGCCGCGCGGGCGGCGAGAGTAGGGATTTTGGAGCTAAATTCTAAGGGTAGGAAAGCTAGGCTTTCGCGCAGAGCATGCTGAAGTTCTTTCCCATGCCGCTTGTTTCCTAGGAGGGGGGCAGTGCAACAAGCGGTTTTAAGGAGGGAGGTGAGGAAAAGGATTGCGGTCGAGGGTTCCGCTCTGGCAAGCTCCCATGTTTGCTCATCTTCGCCGGTGGTGGAAAGAAAAAACTTGTTGTAGGCTACTTGGTCTTCCAGATAGCCTCGGCTGTAGAGGAGTTCTGTGACCTCGCAGTCTTTGACAGCCATGGAGATAAGGTAAAGTAGCTCCTCGGTCATCTGCGGATGGAGTCCGTATTTTACTTCCATCTTCCTTAAAGGTTCAGGGATGGGTATGATGTAATACTCAGGGGAGCCGTGAAGAACAGTGTGAGCGGCTTCATGTCTCAATCCGCCTACAACCACAGGCTGCGGAATAACCCGCATTTTTTCTAGGCTGAAGGCGATTCTCGGTATCCCCCTCCAAGCATCATGGACGGCGAAAAACTGCTCGCTCACATCGGAAGTTTTTATTCTCAACTGTTCTCTTTCCCAAGCTAGGAAAGCGGTCATGGCCGAGGACTTTTCGAAAACGTAAAGGTCTACGAGGCTGAGGGCATGAGGCTTCAGGCGCCTGTAACATTCATCAAGCACCTCCAATGCGAATTTCAATTCTCCCTCGCGCACTTCGCCAAATTTTTTAACCGCCAGCTTCACCATGTCGCTCAGCCGAAGAAATGCTCCTCCAGTCTCTCAGCTTTTTTTTCTTCGAGAATAGTATTCAACGAGATGCGATTAAAAGTTTCAGCCTAAACTGATTAAAACGTTTTTAGAGGAAAAAGAAACCAGCCTATACAAGACTGCTTTCTTCAAAATTTAAAGTGCAACCTTCCCGCTTTAAGCTTCAAATTTCGGATAAACTGGCGGGAAGAGCACCGGATGCTTTGGAGGGAGTTCTAACGGTTTTAAGCCTTTTTGAGAAAAAGGCCGTGTGGCTGGAATCCGGCCGGGTTTAAGTTGGTTTAGGGCTTTCAGATGGGTTAGGCTTTTTTAAGTATTTTTACGACTTTTGTGCCGCAGGCGGGGCATCTGCCCACCAAGGCTCTTCGCTTATTTTTCAATGTTTCTTCTCTTGCGTCCGCCATCTCCACTTTTCTCCGGCATTTCATACAGAATCCTTCTGTCATGATTCATAAACTCCTTTTAACCTATTATTTCCCCTTTTTATAGTATTTAAAACTGCTTATGGAAGCAAAGGATCACACTTTGGGGTAAATTTTAAATGTCTTTTCATAATTAATGAGTCCCATGTCGTTTAAGGAACGCTTTGACAACGGGATCATCAAGTTTAACAAGCGGCTGCAGAGTGAGCCTCAGCTTCGTGATCTTTTAAAGGAATATGAAGGGAGGACTATTGTGCTGAAGGTTACGGACGACGCTGTCTACGTTTTTCATCTTTCCGTCGACGGTTTGCGGATGACGGTTTCCCCTGAAAACTGCCCGGAGGACATGTACTTGGAAACCAGTAAGGAAATTCTCCAGAAGATGATCGACCAGAAGAGGGTTAACGTCATCGACCTCCTTACGGGGAAGATTAAGTGGAGGAACATCAGCCTCAAGGAAGTCAACGTGGTGAAAAAGGTTCTCGGAATGTGAGTTCAGCAACGCCTTTAAATCTTTTATTCCTGATTTTATTCCATGTTTTCAGCCGCTAGGGCCCCGGCTAAAACCATCCTTTTGGGGGAGCATTTCTGCGTTCACGGAGCCCCCGCCATAAGCATGGCCGTCAACCTCTATGCGGAAGCCCGGGTGAGGAAAGGGGTTGAGGCTGGGATTCACGTATCTTCCAGAGGCCTTAAAGCAGCCGGCCTCTTCCACGGTGGCAGGTACAAGGCGGAGGTGGGAGGTAAAGCCGGCGGCAGACTGCTGAGGCCCATAAAGATAGCTGCGGAAGCCGTCTTAGACTACGCAGGCAGTCCCCCGTTAGACTTGGATGTGGAGGTTGAATCGGGAATCCCCATACAGGTGGGTCTGGGCTCCTCCGCCGCCATGGCTGTGTCCACCGTGGCAGCTGTAGCCCGGTTTGTGGGGTTAAAACTGTCTAGGGAGGAAGTCTTGAGGCTGAGCTATTTCTCCGAGCGCCTCCTCCACTACCGGCCTTCAGGAATAGACCAAGCTACCTGCATCCACGGAGGCATCATTTTTTTCCAGCAAGGCGCTCCGGTTAAGTTTTTGAAAGCAGCTAGGCCGCTTCGCTTGGTCGTTGGGAACACAGGCATCCGCCGGTCTACGGGGGTCTTGGTTAAAAAGGTAAGCAGTTTGGCGGAGGAAAGAGAAGCCTTGATGAGGAAAAACTTGAAGGCTGCTAGGCGGCTGACGTTGCAGGCTGCTGAAGCCATCAGGAGAGGAGACCTCCCTCAACTGGGCAGGTGTATGGATGAAAACCAGAAGCTGCTTTCAGCTGTGGGAGTCTCCCACAAGAGGCTGGAGCTCTTCATCGAGGCGGCTAGAAACGCCGGAGCCCTCGGAGCTAAGCTGACAGGTGGGGGAGGCGGCGGCTGCATGATCGCCTTAGCTCGAGGAGAAGACCTTGAAAACGTGGCTAAGGCTTTGCAGAGGCTCCACGGAGAAACCTATTTGGTGGAGACTGATGAGAGAGGTCTGAGGTCGTGGGTTGGAAAAGGCTGCGTCGGCTAAGCTTGCTTCTGGAAGCCATGCACAAATATGCACAAATATGGCATGGTTTTTCACTACACTGCCTGAAGCGTCGTCCCTAGGACTTGCTCCCGTTTTAGAGCCTTGTAGATGTTGCCCGGTTTTTCCGCATTTACTATCAGGGCTTGGGCTCCCCGTTTGAGGGCGGGTATGAGTTCCTGAATCTTCCCCGCCATGCTTCCTGTGACATCGGCTTCCTCCACTGTCTCTTCCTGAA
This sequence comes from Candidatus Hecatella orcuttiae, assembly GCF_002009985.1. NCBI lineage: Archaea > Thermoproteati > Candidatus Bathyarchaeota > Bathyarchaeia (SeqCode) > Candidatus Hecatellales > Candidatus Hecatellaceae > Candidatus Hecatella > Candidatus Hecatella orcuttiae. The sequence goes on along the minus strand of NZ_MTLX02000005.1, from coordinate 810,675 downwards.
GGTGCTTGAGAACTTCCCTCAGCTCATGGAGGGTGAGATGGGGGATAAGCTGCGCTGAGGGGTCTGTTTTCGGGTTTCTCGAGTAAATGCCGTCCACGTCTATGCCCATGATGATTCGGCCTGCGTTAAGCTTTATGGCGAGGTGGGCGGCCAGCTGGTCTCCGGATAGAATGGTGAAGCCTAGGGTTGAATCCAAGACGGCATCGCCGTAGAGCACGGGGAGGACGCCTAGCTCCAAAAGTTTGAGGATGGGCCTCAGCTCCAAGAAGCGGATACGCCCCCTGTCCGTGGTCAGGAAAGCAGAGGGGGGAAGACTCATGGAGGGTATGTCCTCCTGAAGAAGAGCCTCTAAAACCATTCCGTTGAGGGTGACCATGGCTTGATGGGTTTTGGCAAAACCTTGAAGCTGAGAAGGCTCCCGGTAGCCTCCCTTTATCTGGTGGTCCTTGGCGATGGGGTGGCCGTAGCTGCCTCCTCCGTGGATTAGGATCAGCGGCTTAACCTCAGCCTGCTTAATTTCTCCAACAAGCCGAGAGATAGCAGCCTGGTTGGGGGTGTATCTCTCCTCCTTCACCGTTATAACCGAGCCGCCCAGCTTGAGAATGGTTAACTTGTTACGTTGAATAGCCTTTCACCCCGGGGGCTTACGCTAGGCTTTTTCTTACCTCCACGGTGCCATCTTCGAGGATCTTCACATAATCCCCCGTGTCAATGACTTCCAAAGGGTCCTTGTTCAGCCTGTCCACTAACGGTATCCCCGTCAAAGCGCAGCCCACGGCTATGATGGGCTCGGTTTCAAGGTTGACGATAGCCCTAGGGGCCGCGCCCTGTTTGGCTAAGGCATAAAGCGTGTAGGAGCCCACAGTGCTACCCTTACCGTGAGGAAAAACTAAAACTTTTCCCCTGATACTTTTGCCTTGAAGCTCGTGGCCTCTTTCCACCACCAAGCCTGTTTCCGGTTTTACGCCTCCGAAGAAGGATATGGGCTGCTTGGTCACAAGGGCGACTCCCTCAGCCAAGCCGCCTACCAGCTTTCTCCCCCTAAGGGTCAGGGTTCTCAACGCCTTACAGCGGCCTCCACGCAGGCGTCCAAGGTTCCAAGGCTGGCTTTAACCCTGCAGAGGCTGGGAAAATAATGCGCTGCCTTGCAGGAGTCGGTGAGCACGGTGTCTATGCCTAACTCCTCAGTGGGGGAAACTATCATGCAGGTGTCCCTGAGCACCACTCCTCCCGCCTCCTCTATGGCAGCCACATAGCCTCTCCTTTCAGCTTCCTCATAGACTTTTCTGGAGGTGCAAACCCAAAGCCTTCGACGCAGCCTTCTTCCCCTCACTTTGGAGGTAAGCCTTTCAAGCTGGCGGAGGCTGTAATGAGGACAGCCGAGAAAAACGCAGTCATAACCGCCCTCAGCCCCGCAGGAAAGCTTCCGAAGGGTCTCCTCCAAGTCTTTTCTATCCACCCTCAGCCTCTCCCAGCCTCCCAGAGGCTTCTCCGAGAAACGGTGGGCTTCGGGAGTCAGGCCTTCCACGTGGTAGAGGGCCACAGCCCCCGAGGCAGCCATCCCGGCTCCAAGGGCCTTCAACCCTTCAGGCCTTACGGTTTTCAGCCCTCGAATAAGAGGGACGGCTCTCCCGAAGTTCTGTCCGATGAAATATCCCAGGGCGCTGAATTCCAAAGGATCTTCCAGCTCCGGGGGAGCTTGCACAAGGAGAGTGGGCGCCCTGTTTTCGTCTAGGTGGAGGCCGTAGTAGGGCGTCCGGCCTACCGCAGCGCTGGCAAGAGCGGAGATGCCGCTTTCCCGGTTAGTCCGAGCGCCTAGGACGGAGTTAGCGTAGGCTAGGGCGGAGGATTCAGCCCAGGCAACATGCTCCCCAGCCGAAGGCCGGTTACCCGCCTCGTAGGGTATGCAGGTTAACTCCTCCAGTAAGCCCATCTTTCGGAAGGCCTCAACGATCCGCAGCTGTTCGCGGGCGAATTCCTCTTTTACACCCACTTCTCTCCATTTAAAAAAATCCATCCCCGTCGGGTTGAGGGTGGTCTTCACCTGAACCTTCGCCCCTTTTCCGGCCAGTTCCTCCAGAAGCTCCAAGCCGGCGGTGCCGATGTTTTTATAGGAAACTCCTGAAACGTGGGCGCTGGTTATGGGGATCATCCTATCCGCCTCGAAAAGCTCCCCCAAGGTGACGAGAAGCCGCATGCAAGTCGCCGCGGCCTCACCTTTCTCCCCGTTCAAAATACGCTCTTCTTCTCTGGTTAAGAACAGGGATAAGTCACCTTCCAGCTTCCCCTAGAAAACGGCGGCAAGTTTCCTCTTCCCCCGGAATCTTTGCCTTGGAGAATTTTTCTTTGGGCAAGGTTCGGGGGACTGTAGCGTCAAACCCCATCTTGGCGGTTAAGCCCTCCTTCTGGTCTCCTGAAGGGTCTAAAGTTGACCCTCGAGCCCGAGGAATCACCACTAAGTCTTTATCGGCCTGAAACCTGGTAGCCAGAGCCCACTCCACCTCCCTAGGGTTGTGAACGTCGATGTCAGGGTCGACTACGGTTACATGTTTCAGGCTGGGATGGGCGGCGAAGGCGGCGAGGATGATGTTTTTGGCATCCCCGTCTGTCTGTTTCTCCGCGGCTATGACAGCGTGAAGCCATCCGCATCCTCCCACCGTCAGGTTGACGGCCTTAACCACAGGAACCACGTTTCTCACCGCCTCCCAGATCTTAGCCTCCCGAGCCATGCCCATCAGAAGCCTATGCTCGCAGCCTCCGGGCTGGAGAGCTTGGTAGAGGGGTTTCTCCCTTCTGAAAACCTTCACAACCTCCACCACCGGCTGCCGGCGGACAGCATCATAGGTTTCCGTCAAGTCCACGAAAGGGCCTTCCTCCACTTCCTCCCCAGGCAGCAGCCTACCCTCCAAGACTATCTCAGCCTCCGCTGGAGCGTAGGCCTCCACCGACTCACCCCTGACCAGCTTAAGCCCTCCGCCCAGCAAGGCGTTTGCCACATCGTATTCGCTCACCCCAAAAGGAGCGGGGGACGAGGCCGCTAGGGAGAGAGCGGGATGAACCCCTATAGAGATGACCACATCCAAAGCCCTGTGCGCCTCCTTAGCCGACTGGTGAAGCTGGTAGAGATGCCGGGGCACCAGTCTTATGGCGAGGCGACGGTTATCCAAAACTTGAAGCCTATGGATGGAGACGTTCTCCACCCGGCCGTCGAGGCTTCGGGCTGAAACCAACGCGGAGGTAATATAGGGGCCCCCGTCTCCCTCGTAGTGGGTGAGGATGGGAAGCCTTCGAAGGTCAGGAGCCTCCTTCACCTCCTTCACGGGGCCGTCTTCTCCCCTTTCAGCTTTTACAGGGGATTGAAGCGCCCCCAGCAGACGGCTGTAAAACTCCGCTTCCCCCGCGCCCAATGCTCTGAGGACCCGCTCTCTTCTCCCGCAGACTCCGGCCACCACCGGGAAATCTGACTCCCTGATCTTTTCCAGATAGACGATGGCCTCAGCTTCCAGCCTCTTTATGAGGGCGGAGGCCTCGAACTTAACGGAGACCTCCCGGGAGACCTTGAAAACGTCTCCTATCTTTTCAGATTCCCTCAAAAAATTTCTCAGGTCAGGCATCTCTGGCACAGACCGCAGGTTAACGGAAACAGGCTTCAATTTCCAATATCTTTGACATCCTTATAAAGACAGCCGTCGCATTGCCGCCGGCCTAGCTTTCCATGGGCGCGGAGGGCATCTTCCTTTTGTAGAGGTCGTCTCTCAGCCGTCTACCTGTCTTTTTCTCCCATTCTTCGACGGGAATTCCGTACTCTCTCTGGATTTTATCCCTGTACCACTGGGGTATAACGTTGAAGGTGCAGAAGGGTATGATCCTCCCGTCGGGCACAGCGTAGTGGATGTCGCATTTCATAACACGTTCAATGTCCCAGTTGTAGAGGTCTTGGAAATGCATCAGGCCGATGAACAGGGAACGGTGGTGGAAGACCCCCAGCGCCCGATAGTCATGCTTCAGGAAAATCTGGAAGAGAATCTTGGCGAGGTTGAGGCCTTTGGGCTGTTTTTCCTTGTCGATGAAGCTTCCCAGCTTGAAAAGCATCTTAGGCAAAACCAGATACTTACTCTTCCCAGCCCTCATCTCCTCAGCTTTCTCCCTCAAATACTCGAAGAGCCCTTCCACATCGACGAATCTCGGCAAAGGAATAAGCCGATCTCCTTCCTTGAACACGTAGGTGGCGGCGCCGCAGGCGAAGTGGATGGCAAGCTCATATTTGGGCTTCTTGGTTATGGCTTCCACGAAGTCGCTGACAGCCGTGACGCAGGGCACGGTGTAAAAGTCCTCCGAGCCTATCTCCCCGTCCATCTGCTCCTCGATCCTCTGAATCACATCGGGTATTGTAATCCTGTACTGAGCCCTCTCCCGCTCCGTCATCCTGCCAACCAAAGAGACAGGCTGGAAGTTAACTCCCCGGACGACATCGATGTTTTTCACCGCATGCCGGATGATGGCTCCTACTTCGTGGTCGTTCACCGTTTTCAGCACGGTAGGCACGAAGACAATGCCCAGCCCCGCTTTTCTGCAGTTATCTAGGATCGCGGGAATTTCCCAGTGGTTCTTCGGATTAGTCTTAGGGGTAACTCCGTCGAAGCTCAAATAGACCGTGTTGACGCCTGCCTTCCTCACCTTGGAAGCGAGGTGGGGGTCGGTGGCCAGTCTTATTCCGTCGGTGTTAAGCTGAACATGATCGATACCTTCCTCCTTACATATTCTGATAATGTCCACCAAATCTTCTCTAAGGCAGGGTTCTCCTCCGGTAAGCTGAACAGCGTTGGCGGGGACCGGCCGCTCGTTTCTTAACGCCCTAGCCATCTCTCTTATCTGGTCGAGGGTGGGCTCGTAGACGTAGCCAGCCTTCTCAGCGAAGAAGAAACAATACCAACATGTGAGGTCGCATCGGTTGGTAACCACGATGTTGGCCAAAGCAGTGTGGGTGAGGTGGATATTGCAAAGACCGCAGTCCACCGGGCAAACGGGGTGAGCCTTGGAGATCTTGGGGTTCTCGATACCTTTGCCCCTTCTTTCGTATTTCTGGGCTCTTTGGTACATGGAGTAGGAGCCCCAGTAGAGGTCTACGACTTCCCCGTGGTCGGGGCACTGCTTTCTTATCCAGACCTTATCTTCTTTGGCGTAGATTTCCGCGGGGATGAGTTTGAGGCACTCAGGGCAGAGGCTCTGGGTTTTCCGAAGGAGCTCCTCAGCGCCGACCTCCCGCCCTGTATCCACTTTCACCCTTTCTTCAACCGTCAGCTCGGTCGAGATAGGCACCACCAAATGCGATGTTAAAACATTATATGCAAACCAACCTATAATAAACCTTTACTTAAAAAGCGGCCAAGGTAGGCTATTCCAACCGGCATACAGTAGGTATTTATCTGGCTTTGCTTAAAAAATAACTTTATTGAGCAGGTGTCTCTTTGAGCCAAGAAACCTTCGACGTGGCGGTGGTAGGCGCAGGTCCGGCTGGGCTGATGGCTGCGCGGAAAGCAGCTCAAACAGGAGCTGAAGTTCTCCTCCTAGAGAAGGAGCGGAGCCTAGGGGCAAAGGTCTGCGGGGAAGCTGTTTCAGGCTCTACGTTAGCAGACGCCGAGATAGACCCCTCACCCCGTTTCATCTGCAACAGAGTGAAAGGCATCATGGTCTACGCTCCCAACGAAGAGAAAAAGGTTGAAATTTACTCCGAGGAGCTGGGCTTCAGCGAAGGCTTCCTTTTGGAGAAGAAGCTCTTCCTCCAAGAACTGGCATGCCAAGCAGTTCAGCAGGGAGCTGAAATCCTAGTGGGGGCGACGGTTTTAGACGTCGAAAAAAATCAGGGGCTTTTCCGCTTGAAGGTGAAGCGGCTCGGCGAAACCGGAGAGATAAAGTGTAAGATGCTGGTCGGATGTGACGGCGTCACTTCTTTGGTGGCGAAGAAATTTTTCAGCAGAGAAGGATACGAGGTTATTCCCTGCGTCCAATATAAGATGGTTAACTGCCGCTTAGACGACCCCCATGTCTTGGAGACCTACGTAGGCCATGAAGTCGCTCCCTTGGGTTATGCTTGGATTTTTCCAAAAAGCGAGAGCTCGGCCAACGTGGGCATCGGAGTCCGGGGAGCCCCTGCAAAACCTTACCTAGACAAATTTATAGCAGCTCATCCCGCCAAGTTTGAGAAGGCGAGAGTTGTGGAAATTCAAGCAGCCCCTGTTCCAGTGGGAGGACAGATCGGCCGGGTGGTCCACGGGGAAGGTGTGCTCCTCTGCGGGGATGCTGCAGGGCAAGTTATCCCCCTGACTGGCGGGGGAATTCACACCTCCATCGTGGCTGGAAAAATAGCGGGGGAGGTAGCCGGGCGGGCGGCTGTTCAGGGAGACGTGGACCTGGAAGAATACCCCCGCCGATACGCCTACTGGAGTAGGCGCATAGCCAACAGCCTCCTTTCCCTCAAACTGATAGAGAAGCTGGGGGACTCGGAGTTAAACCAGCTGGCTGAAATCTTGACTGGAGAAGATATTGTGAACTTAGCCAGCGGCTTCAACATCGAAAAGGTTGGAAAGAAACTGCAGAGCCATCCCGAGTTCGCAGCCCGCCTTGGAGAAGCCTTACTGAGCGGATAAAGATTTGAATCAAAGGTTCAGGGGATAAAACACCGTGCAACCTGTTCACTCCATGGAGCTGCCGAGGAGAGTCATCGTCGGAAACAACCTACTCCGCTTGGTGGGGGAAGCCTGCAGAAGCTTAGGCTTCTCCGAAAAGGGATTAGTAATATCTGGGCCTCGAACCCGTAGCACCGCGGCGGAGGCTGTGCTTGACTCCTTGTCCGATGCGGGTTTCGATGTGGAAGAACTCATTGTCCCTGAGCCTACCGTTCACTGGGTTGAAGCCGCTGAGAGGAAGATCAAAGAGTCTAAACCCCAAGTGGTTTTAGGTGTGGGGGGAGGAAAAATCATCGACGTCACCAAGCTCAGCTCCGCGAAAAGCCAGGTGCAGTTCATCAGCATACCTACCGCTGCCTCCCACGACGGCATAGCCAGCCCCCAAGCCTCCCTTAAAGGACTGGAGAAGCCTCTTTCCGTCGGCGCCCAAGCGCCCATGGCCATCATAGCCGACATCTCCGTGATCGCCGGCTCTCCCTACCGGCTCACAGCCAGCGGATGTGGGGACATCATGGCGAAATATACAGCGGTCAAGGACTGGTGGCTTTCCCACCAGCTTCAAAACGAGTATTATGGGGACTACGCTGCCAACCTAGCTTTGATGAGTGCCCGCTTGGTGTCCAAGAACGCTGACCTGATTCACGAAAACTCGCAACAGGGAGTGCGCATCGTGGTGGAGGCTCTCATCAGCTGCGGAGTAGCCATGAGCATTGCAGGCAGCTCTAGGCCTTGCAGCGGTTCCGAGCATCTCTTCAGTCACGCCTTAAACATGATAGCTCCCGACCGGGCTCTTCACGGTGAACGCTGCGGGGTGGGAACCATCATGATGGCGTATCTTCACAAGTTGAAGTGGAAGATGGTTAGGGATGTCCTCCGAAAAGTAGGAGCGCCTACCACAGCGGAGGAGCTTCATGTTTCCCCTCAGGATGTGGTGGAGGCATTGGCTATGGCTCATAAAATAAGACCCCAAAGGTACACCATCCTAGGAGAAAAGGGTTTAAGTAAAGACGCTGCTCATAGATTAGCTAAAAATACTGGAGTTATCTAAGAATTTAGTTTTCAAGGCAATAAGAGGCCGGATGCAGTTTGGCTTCAAATTCAAGCCTCCCTTGGCCGGATGACCTGGGAGAAGTCTCCCGAAAGGTAGGAAAGATCATAGCTGAAATGTTGACAGTTGAAAAACCGGAACTCCAACTCCTTTACCAAGCAGCCCGACATCTTCCATCCGCGGGAGGGAAAATGCTCCGACCCTACTTGGCGGTTAAAACCTGTGAACTAGTTGGGGGAAACGCGGAGAATGCACTTCCCGTCGCTGCGGCTGTGGAGCTTCTGCACACTTTCACCCTCATCCACGACGACATCATTGACAGAGACCCTGTAAGGCGGGGAGTCGCTTCCGTCCATGCACGGTGGGGGGAACCGGTGGGGATCATTGCCGGCGACCTCCTTTTCGCCAAAGTCTACGAGGCGGTCTTGGAAAAAGCTGGGAAGGGGGGAATTCCCGAAAGCCGGGCCCTTAAGGTTTTCGCCCTTCTCACTGAAGCTGCCATCCAGCTGTGTGAGGGTCAGATGCTAGACATGACCTACCCTAAGGTGGAGGAAGTCACGGAGGAACAGTATTTTATGATGGTGGAAAAGAAAACTGCCTACCTCTTCAAGACAGCCGCCCAAGCTGGAGCCATCGTGGGCGGAGGTTCTCAGAGTCAAGTCGAAAGGCTGGGAAGCTTCGCGCGGCTGGCAGGCTTAGCCTTCCAGATTGTTGATGACGTCCTCGGCTTGACGGCTTCAGAGGAGAAGCTGGGTAAACCTGTGGGCAGCGATCTCAGGGAAGGGAAGAAGACTCTGCCCATTATCCACGCTCTTCACCATGCTCAACTGGAGCAGAGGGCTCTCTTCCTCCAAGTGATGCAAGGGACTCCGGCGGAAGCCGACTTGCTTAAGGCTCGGGAGTTAATCGTGTCCTTGGGTTCTACAAGCTATGCGCAACGGAAAGCGGAAGAACTCGTCCGAGAGGCGTTAGATGAGCTGGAGGGATTCCCGCCTACTAAGGCTAGGGCGGATTTAGCCGCCTTGACCGGTCTTTTGGTTCGGCGTGAGTTTTAACTCCATGCCGAGGGTTGTTTACTTACTTTTAAGGTAAGCTACTTTCTTTTAAGTAAAGTTTATATGCCTCACTCTATTTATTAATAACAGAGATGACAAGCAATGGGGATAAAAGTCCGCCGGCTTAAACTCAGCACCAAAGACGGGCAAGTTATCATAGACGAGGAAATCGACGTAAAACTAGTGGCTACTAAAGACCTCGACCCCGTGATCGAGCTTTTCAGGGTCATCTCCAACGAGAGCCGCTACCGGGTTATGCGGCTTCTAGCTGAGAAACCGTCTTTAACCTTCACCGAGCTTCATCAGGCTCTAGGCTACAGCCAGAAGACCATAGCTCAGTGTTTAGATGACTTGCTGAAGGCGGAGGCTATTGCCCGGGAGCCGGAAGGCTACCAACTATCGCCCTTAGGGAAGATAATTTTGGCCCAGCTGAGGGAAATGGCGGCTATTCTGAAGAAGATTGACAGGATGAAGGATTTTACGCTGGAATTCGGGTAAATTTTTACTTACCTTTTTGGTAAGAAGCTATATTAAGAGTAAAGTTTATATACCTCCCGAACTATTAACTATATAGCTTTCCAAAATAGAAAGTTACTAACCCTTATGTAAAGGAGGTGATGGAACATGACCGGCATTCAACTGAAAGTGGCAGAAGCCACACAAAGAGATGCAGGGCGAGGAATCCTCCGCATCGACCCAAAAACCATGGAAAAACTAGGCGTCACATCTGGGGACATCGTCGAAATACAAGGGAAAAAGACCACCGCCGCCATCGTCTGGCCTGCTTATGCGGAAGACGTGGGTCTTGGAATAGTGCGAATGGACGGCTTAACCCGCAGCAACGCCCAAGTCTCCATAGGGGACACCGTCACCATCAAAAAAGCTGAAGTTCAGAACGCTGAAAAAATCATCCTTGCCCCAACCCAACCGATAAAGTTTGGGGAAGGGTTTGAAGATTACGTTAAACAGTACCTTTTAAACAGGCCTGTGACGGCGGGGGACATCGTGGCGGTTGGAGTCCTCGGCCGGGCCCTAGAACTCACCGTCGTCAACACCGTCCCAAAAGGATTGGTTCAGATAGAGGAAAACACTACGCTCACCATTCGCGAAACTCCCGTCAAAGGCGTGGGAACCGTTCCCCGAGTGACCTATGAGGACATAGGCGGCTTGAAGGATGCTGTAAAGAAAATCAGGGAAATGGTGGAGCTACCCCTAAAGCACCCGGAGCTCTTCAACCGCCTAGGCATCGACCCACCCAAAGGCGTCCTCCTTCACGGGCCTCCGGGATGCGGTAAGACGCTGCTGGCTAAGGCTGTGGCCAACGAAACCAACGCTAACTTCATCCTCATCAACGGGCCTGAGATCATGAGCAAATTCTACGGCCAATCCGAGGAGCAGTTGAGGCAGATCTTCAAGGAGGCAGCGGAGAACGCTCCTAGCATCATCTTCATCGACGAAATCGACGCCATAGCTCCGAAACGTTCAGAGGCAACAGGGGAAGTAGAGCGCAGAATAGTCTCCCAGCTTCTAGCCTTGATGGATGGTCTGGAGGCTAGGGGGCAAGTCATCGTCATGGCAGCTACCAACAGGCCTAATGCCATCGATGAAGCCTTGCGGAGGCCGGGGCGATTTGACAGAGAGATTGAAATAGGAGTTCCAGACCGGCAGGGAAGACTGGAAATCCTGCAGGTGCATTCTCGGAATATGCCGCTGAGCAAAGATGTCAACTTGGAGGAGTTAGCCGACATCACCCACGGGTTCGTAGGCGCTGACCTGGCAGCCCTTTGCAGGGAAGCAGCCATGAAAACGTTGAGCAGAGTTTTGCCCAACCTAGACTTGGAGAAGGACACCATTCCACCGGAGGTTTTGCAGAAAATCGAAGTGACAAAAGAAGACTTCTTCGAAGCTCTCAAGGAAGTTCAACCCTCTGCCATGCGGGAAGTCCTCATAGAAAAGCCCAACGTCCGATGGACGGACATCGGAGGGCTTGAAGACGTCAAACAAGCGCTGAAGGAGGCTGTAGAATGGCCTCTTCACAACCCTGAAAGCTTCAAACGCATGGGCATCAGGCCGCCTCGAGGCATTCTCTTAGCCGGCCCACCGGGCACGGGGAAGACGCTGCTGGCTAAGGCTGTGGCCAACGAAAGCGAAGCCAACTTCATCTCCATCAAGGGCCCCGAGGTCTTAAGCAAATGGGTTGGAGAATCCGAGAAAGCCATCCGGGAAGTGTTCCGGAGGGCTAGGACGGTTGCTCCCGCGATAATTTTCTTCGACGAAATCGACGCCATAGCTCCGCGGAAAGACTCCGGCTTCGGAGACTCTCATGTGACGGAGAGAGTCATAAGCCAGCTGCTCACCGAAATGGACGGGTTGGAAAACCTGAGGGGAGTAGTCGTAATAGCCGCCTCCAATAGGCCCGACCTCATCGACCCAGCCCTTCTAAGACCGGGAAGGTTCGACCGGATCATGAACGTGCCTGTGCCTGACAGGGATTCAAGGCTGAAGATACTGCAAGTGCACACAAGGAACATGCCTTTGGCTTCGGATGTAAACCTAGAAAAGCTGGCGGACATGACCGAAGGCTATGTAGGCGCTGAACTGGAGGCCCTCTGCCGTGAAGCAGGCATGATAGCGCTGAGGGAAGACATGAAAGCGGAAAAAGTCTACCTCCGTCACTTCGAGCAAGCCGCAGCCAAGGTTAAACCTTCCAAGGCAGCACCATCCCCCCAATCCAGGCTACCTATGGAAGCACCCATCTACGCCTAGGAGAAACGTTAAAGCCCCAAGCAGACCTCGTGAAGCTGCCTATCCAGCAAGAGTTATAAGTCGAATCCGAGTGCCTCCTATTCGACAAGCCTATGACGGACCTAGCGTTCTTGGGTTTTCTGCTGATCACAGTCGGCTTTCTCCTAGTCTTTCTAGCCGTTTTGCTCTCCGGCTTGGGCTTAGGTAAGACTCGACCTAAAACCACGGGGGGCGTTGTGCTGCTGGGACCTTTCCCCATAGTCTTCGGCTCCGACACTAAGACGGTGAAAACGCTGATATACCTCACCCTAATCCTCATGCTGGTTGCGCTGGTTTTCACGGTGATGCCAGTTCTGCTCAGAGGAGGCTGAGCGGCTGGATGACCTCCCTAAACTGCGAGGTCTGCTTCCGCCGTCGAGCCCGCTATGTCTGCCAAGAATGCGGCCGAAAAGTTTGCGAGCGGTGTGTGAACCCTTGGAACTGGACTTGCCTTGGATGCAGACCTACCTCCTCAGAAAGGGAGGAGACGGCGGAAACCTACAGCTCAGGAAGTCCTCCTAGCTTAGGGCTTTTGCCCTATCTCTTAACTTTGGGTTTTATGGCGATCTTTGCAGGCATGACCTTAGTCTTCTTGGCCGTTGTCCTAGGCGGTGTTCCCTCGGAGGGCTCAGGTTTCTTTTTCATCTGGCCTTTTCCCCTCATTTTCGGCTTCGGCTCTGGGGGCGATGTCCAAAGCGCCCAATTTTCAATCATCGCCGTTATGGCAGTCTTTCTCATGCTGGTCTTAGTAGCTGTCTTCCTTTGGCTTGGCAGATTGCCTAGGTGGTTTGAGTAATAATCGGGGAGGACGATTTCCCGAAGAGATATTTGCCGGAAGATAAGCCTGTGTCAGGCTCCCGGGAAATTGGCTGTTAGGTTTCTTCTATGTCCGCGTATGTGCTTAATTCTTTTAGAAGGTCTTTTCGCAGAGCTCGTTTTTCCACTTCCTCAATCAGTTCTTGAAGCGAAGTCTCAAACCATATAGGCTTATCAGCATCCTCGGAAATCACGAACACACTGTTGGGCTTGTCTCTGAGGCCGAAGCCGATGAGGTCGGTCATGAGTTTCTTTTCAATTTTAAAGCTGATCTCGTAATTTTCCCCATTATGCAGGCTTCGGCAGTCGAATTTGGCGTCGGAGCCTTTGATTTCAAGGCTTCTTATCTTGTATATGGAGCCGTGGAGTCTGAGGTAAACGGAGCCTTTGTTGAGGACTTTCTGAACTGCCTTTAAATACCTTTCAGCCAAACCGTCAACCTTTTTCGCTTTGAGAGGGGGTTTTGCGAACGTCTATATAAACCTAATATTAACCCTCGGCAGTGGAGGGCGATGCCAACCTAACAGGCAAGGAGGAAAATGAGAGGAATTAAATATGTTTGGGAAAATGTGAATAACCATGAGTTACTTGACGGTTTGTCGATCCTGCGAATTTATCGGAAGGAGAGAGGCTGAGAACTCCGATGAATAAGCATTTACTCGTCGCATGCTTATCCAACTTCTCCGCCGGGCTGGCTATCTTTAGCATAGCTCCGATTTTGCCTGAGCTTGTCAGAGTTTTCAACGTCTCTTTCACCGAAATCAGCCTGTTGATGTCCCTGCTGATGTTAGGCGGCCTAGTAGCCTTAATTCCCAGCGGCTTCATGTCGGATAAACTGGGTGCAAATAAGACTCTGAAGCTTACTTTAACTTTGAGCATCCCCATCTTAGTCGCTCTTTTTTTCGCAACGGAATTTTTGCATATCCTCCTGCTGAGAATTGTTTTAGGAGCCGTGCTTGGCTCTAATTTCGTAGCCGCCGCCAACTACATCGCCGTGTGGTCTGAAAAGGGTGAAAAAGCCAAGAATCAAGGGCTGTACGGCGGCTTCTTCGGCTTCGGCACCGTCGCCGCCTTCGTCGTGTCTCCGATAACCTTAGCCGTGGACTGGAAGATAGTCAATCTTTTTCCCTTACTCTCATTGTCTCCAGCTTTAGGTTTTTTAATCGCACAGAGGGAAACGCCTCAGACTGTCGGATGTCCCGCTTTGTCGATGAAGGATCTAAAGATAGCCGGAGACCCTAGGATTTTATCGCTGGGAACAGTTCAATTTTCTTCGCTGGGGCTAGAACTAGCCATAGGAACATGGATAACCAGCTATTTCATTTTGGAGAAGACCCTAATCTCCAGCATCATGTTCGGATCGATAGTTGTGTTGGTGAATGCCTTTTCAAGAATATCAGGGGGTTACGCAGCTCAGCGTTTAAGCTGCAGACTTTTGATCCTGTTGTCCCTCATGGTTTGCACTCTTTCTTTGGGGGGCTTATCTTTATCCCACCAATTTTACCTAATGCTCACCCTTTCGATTTTAATAGCTTGGTTCAGCGCTTTCACCTTCGCCTCAGCCAACAAGCTAACCATAGACGTTTCCATCCACAGCGGCACAACTTTAGGAATAGTTTTATTCCTCGGGTTTTTAGGGCGAATTTTGCTCACCACAATCATGGGGTATCTGCTGGACGTAGCCAGCTTTGAGGCGGCCTTCCTATTCCTAGCACTCGTCACAGGAGGAGCAGCAACGGTGTTTGCAGCGAAGATAAAAAATAGCCAATCCGTCTTTCCACGATGCCCGCTTACCTTCGAAGGAATTAGAAGGGGTGAAGCGGAGGCTCAGGCTTAAAAGTATTAAAAGGTTTTGAATGTTATACGGATCAATCACTAATCGTATTAGCAGCCAAGAAACCGGGAAACCCATGAGGATACTTTACACTTCCTGCAACATCGGCACAGGGCATGCGTTTAGGACAGTTAAAATTGGAAAAGAACTGGAGAAGAGAGGCCATGAAGTGTATTTTCTCGCCGGCGGTTACGCTTACGAATTACTGAGGAAAAATTTCGAAGAGGTTTACTTTGCTCCCGGGGTTTCTTGGTATGAGGATGCTGGCGGCGTGAAGGTTCTGCCCTCTTTTTTAAACGTTTTTCTGCCTTTGCCTTATTTCGACTCTAGTGGGGGGGGAGTCCGGAAGAAGCCTAGCGCGCTTGGAGAATTTTTACGTCATTATTATATTTTGAGGGATGAGATTCCCAAAGTTAAGCCTGACCTCTACGTGTCAGACGGGGACTTGGCGACTATAAGGGCGGCTTTGAGGAGAGGCATGCCATGTGTGTTCATTACAAACATAACCCAGCCGAACCATTTCCTAGCCAATTTTTTGGCGTTTCCCGTTCAAAGGCTTGCGGATAACTACATGTCGAATAGTAGCAGCATTGTCATTCCAGACCTCCCACCGCCTTATACTGTCTGCCAGTATAATCTAGGCAATCTAAAACGGTTTGATAACGTGCACTACGTGGGCAGTTTCTCCGACATGAGCTTGGAGCCCTTGGCCGATTCTGGAGAATTCATCTACGCGTCGATAAGCGGACCCATGGGTACAAGGGTCAAACTAGCCGACTCCATCATACCCATTCTCTCCGGAATGAGTTGCGAAAGTAGGGTAAGCCTAGGGGAGCCGGGAAGCAGTTTTGAAAGGAAAGTCGGAAACTGCTTGGTGAAAGGCTGGGTGGAAGAAAGAGGGAAGTGGATGGAGAGGGCGCTTCTGGTCTTGTTCAGCGGAGGCCATGACACATGTTTTGAGGTGATAAAGTACGGAAAACCCAGCATATGCATACCTACCCAGGTAGAGCAGGATGCGAATGCGAAGAAAATGCAGGAGATGGGCTGCTCCATCCGCATCAAGGGGAAAGTTACCTCAACTAAATTGAAGGCTGCTGTGGAAAAAATAGTGAACAATTACAGTTACTATAAAAAGAACATCATGAAGCTGAGAAAATACGCAAGCAAGTTCAACGGTGTCAGGGAAGCCGTCAGGCTCATCGAAGCCGCCCGCAGATAGTCTCCGGAGAACTTCCTTCACCCATCGCTAGGCTGAGTTCGCCTTCTAACCTTTCCCCCCGGCTCCTCCTCTTCAAAGATGATGGCTTGAAACTTGTAGATTTTCGTTCCGGATAGAAGCCACGCATCCGGGGGAAGCCCAGCCTTTAGGCAGCCGTGGGCCAGGAACTCTTCCACATCCCAGCCCCACTCCACGGGAACCTGAGGGAGAAGCAAGCCTCTGTTCCAACCTCTCTCCACCACCAATCCGTCTACGCCCACCTTAATGTGGTTTAGGTGTTCGCGTGGGTCTTTTACTCGAACGGGCTGGAGAGGCGTTAGGACGCTTACCTCCACCACGACTTCCGCCAGCTCTTTTTCTCTGAGAGGTGGGAATCGGGGGTCTGAAAACGCTGCGTTGAGGGCTGAGTCGATGGTTGCCTCTACCAAGGGTGCTGTGGGTTCAGGGTAGCCTATGCAACCTCTCAACTCTTTTTCCCCGCCTTTAACTTTGTTGAGAGTTACAAACACGCCGCATCTGGTTTTCAGGGCTGGCGGTGTGCCTAGGGGAGGCTTCATCTTTTCTCCTGAGCGGAGATGGAGGATTATGGCTTCCCTTGCAAGGTGAACTAGGAAGCTTCCTTCTTCGTCTGTAAGCTGGAAGGTCAAGGTTTAACCCTCAGATTCTTCCTCAGATACGATCTAGCTTCTTCCAGTATTTTATCTATTTCATTCCAGTGGCTTCCTTTCCAGTAAACCTTCCCACATTCAGAGTTGGTGCAGACCCAGAACTTCTGGTGCTTCCTCAAGACGGAGGCAGGTATTAGGCTTCTCAAGACGGAGGCTTCCGCCTCTCTAAGAGGTGAATTGCAGCGGGGACACAGGGAGCTCTCGGGGTTGATTTTCAACTTCAGTTTGAACCTTCCAGCCATTCCGGCTATTTTTTCAGCCTCTTTTCTTCCCTCCACTAGATGAGCTCGGATACCTCGTCTTAGGGCTCTCCTGTAAAGGTGGAGGTCGCTGGTCAGCAGAACTCTTCTCTCTTTCTCAGCCCTCTCCACTAGTTTCTCGTCTGGGGAGTCTCGGATGTATTCTACGTCGTAGCCCAGCATCCTCAGCCATCGGGTTAGCTTTCCCAGCATTCCGTCGGCGAGGAAGCGTATTTTTAAAGACATTGAGTTCATCTTCTACTTTGGCAGCCCATGCCTTAAAGTTTAGCTTCTTGGTAAGCCAACTTTTTAAGGAACACCACCCATCATAGAACAGGCTTTGAACGGTCTTTCCGACTTGGGGATCCACCATGACCAATGTCTATAAAATAGCGGTGCTTCCCGGCGACGGCATAGGCCCTGAAGTTGTAGAGGCCGCCCTCACCGTTCTGGATGCGGTGCAAGACGCGGTGAAGGGGTTAAGGCTCGAATACCTCCGCGGGGAAGCGGGATACCATTGTATCGCTAAATACGGAACCAACCTCCCCGCGGAAACTTTGGAAATGTTGAAAGAAACCAGCGTCTGCCTCAAAGGCCCCATGACCACCCCTGAAGAACCCGGTTCCCCGGTGAGTGTAGCCGTGACCATCAGGAAACTTTACGACCTCTACGCCAACATTCGGCCGTGTAAAACCTTGCCGGGAGTGGCCGCCCTTAAACCCGACATCGACTTGATCATCCTAAGGGAGAACACTGAAGGCTTTTACTTCGCCAAAGAAGTCGAAATAGTCCCCGGAGTCGCTGTAGCTTTAAGGCTTATAACAAGAAAAGCCTGTGAAAGAATAGCCCGCTGCGCTTTCAACCTAGCCTCCAAAAGAAAGAAACTGGTAACCTACGTCCATAAAGGAAACATCCTAAAGCTCACCGACGGAATTTTCAAACAAGCTGTACTAGACGTGGCTAAGGAGTATCCGGAAGTAGCGGTGGAGGAGCAACGTATCGACGCCATGGCCATGCAGCTCATCAAAAGGCCGGAAACATTCGACGTGGTGGTCACTACCAACATGTTTGGAGACATCCTCTCCGACGAAGCAGCTCAGCTGGTAGGGGGCTTGGGCTTCGCCGCCGGAGCCAATGTGGGGGACACCTACGGAATGTTCGAGCCTGTCCACGGCTCAGCCCCAAAATACGCGGGAAAGAACAAGGTTAACCCTCTTGCCACCATCCTAGCTGCCAAAATGATGCTGGATCATCTTGGAGAGGGGGAAGCCGCTGAGAGGGTGGAAAAAGCCGTCCTCGCCGTCCTCACGGAGGGTAAGACGCGAACCTACGATCTGGGAGGCAACGCCACTACCAGCGAAATGGCTGAAGCCATAGCAGCGAAGATTTTAGGACAGGAAATCTAACGGTTGCCGGCGGATATAGACGATGGAAGAGACTGTTTCGCTGTTTTTATTCAGATTTTTGAAGATCTTCGCAGAAGGCTTGAACCGTTCTTTTCCCGGCTTTCATGGCCTCGATGACCGTCGCTGTCCCTGAGGTTATGTCTCCTCCAGCATACACGAACTTCATGGAGGTCCTACCGTAGTCGTCAACGACCAAGTGTCCATGTTTATCTGTTTTGAGAAGAGGAGCTGTCTTTTGGATGAGAGGATTCACCCTAGTGCCTATGGCCACGATCACCGTGTCCACAGGAATTCGAAACTCGGAGCCCTTGATGGGTATGGGCCGCCTTCTCCCTGACTCGTCGGGTTCTCCAAGCTCCATCCTGAGGCATTCCATCTCCTTAACCCACCCGGCTTCGTCGCCGATGAATCGGACGGGGTTCACCAAGCACATGAATTCGACACCCTCTTCCTTAGCGTTTTCAACTTCCTCTCTCCTAGCGGGCATTTCCGCTTCCGTCCGCCTGTAGACAAGAGCAACCTTCTCAGCTCCCAGCCTCAACGCTGTCCTAGCGGAGTCGAAGGCTACGTTTCCACCGCCTATGACCGCCACTTTTCTCCCGACTTTCACCGGGGTAGCGTACTTGGGGAAGAGGTAGGCTTTCATGAGGTTAACCCTTGTCAGAAACTCGTTGGCTGAGTATATGCCGCTGAGATTTTCTCCAGGTATGCCTAAGAAAATCGGAGCCCCAGCTCCGGTTCCGATGAACACCGCCTTGTAGCCCATCTGGAAAAGTTCGTCTAAGGTATAGGTCTTACCGATGATGACGTCGGTTTGAATTTTAACTCCCAGCGATTTAACATACTCCACCTCCGCCTTCACCACACGCTTAGGAAGCCGAAACTCCGGGATCCCGTAGATGAGAACACCGCCCGGCTCATGTAAAGCTTCGAAGATGGTAACATCGAAGCCTTGCTTAGCCAAGTCGGCGGCCGCTGTCAATCCGAAAGGCCCGGAGCCCACCACAGCCACCTTTACGCCTGTAGGGTTGCATTTGCTTCCGGTGGGGGTTATGGGTTCCTTTTTCAACTCGTAGTCAGCTGCAAACCTCTCCAAGGCGCCTATGGCTACAGGTTCACCTTTTATCCCCAGCACACAGCTTTTTTGGCATAGGTTTTCCTGAGGGCAAACCCTGCCGCACATGGCGGGGAGGGCGTTTCGTTCCTTTATTTTTTCGATGGCTTCCTCAAACTTTCGCTCTTGAATGAGTTTGATGAAGGCGGGGATGTCGATGTTCACAGGGCAACCCTCAACACATTTAGGTTTGGCGCATTGAAGGCATCGAGAGGCCTCAACCAAGGCTAGGTCTTCGGAAAAGCCTAGAGCCACTTCTTTGAGTGTTTTCCTCCGCTCCTCCATGGACAACTTGGGCATGGCTTGTTTGGGAATGAGCTTATCTGGCTTCGCCACTTTCTTCACCCCTCTCCCTTTTCCAACATCTGGTGAGAAAGCTTTTCCTCCTCCACGTAGGTTCGAAGCCGGGCTAGGAGATTGTCAAAGTCAACTTGATGCCCATCAAATTCAGGTCCGTCGACGCAGGCGAATTTGGTTTCACCGCTCACGTAAACCCTGCAGCAGCCGCACATGCCCGTGGCGTCCACCATGATGGGGTTTAAGCTTACGATGGTTTTAACTCTGAAGGGCTTGGTTAGGTTGCTTATCACCTTCATCATAACAGCTGGACCCACGGCTATGACCCTGTCGATGGGAATGCCCTTTTCCAGTAGCTCCTTCAGAACGTCGCTGACGAAACC
The DNA here is from genome assembly GCF_002009985.1 of Candidatus Hecatella orcuttiae. Taxonomy (NCBI): domain Archaea; kingdom Thermoproteati; phylum Candidatus Bathyarchaeota; class Bathyarchaeia (SeqCode); order Candidatus Hecatellales; family Candidatus Hecatellaceae; genus Candidatus Hecatella; species Candidatus Hecatella orcuttiae. Next base: position 791,126 of record NZ_MTLX02000005.1, on the reverse strand, counting down.
GTGGCGGCCTTTCGAGCCGTCGTCTGTGGTTACATAAAGCTCGTCGCTTACCTTTCGCAGCTCTTCTTCATATATTAATAGGTCCTTGTTTCTCGCCCCGATGATGGATATCACTCGATTGCCCGCAGCCTTTAAAGCCTTGACGATGGGGTAGATGGCCGCTGCGCCTATTCCTCCCCCTACGCAGACAACTTGCCCGAATTTCTCTATTTCAGAGGGGTTCCCCAAGGGTCCGACGAAGTGGAGGATGCGGTTCCCCTGCTTCAGTTTTCCCAACTTCTTGGTGGAGGCTCCGATTTCCAAAAACACGAGGGTAACAGTGCCTTTCTCAGGGTTGGAGTCAACAACGGTTAAAGGTATCCGCTCTCCTTCCTCCTCCGTCTGCAAAACCACGAAATGGCCCGGCCTAACCTTAGTAGCCACGGGAGGGGCCAAGATTTCAAACTGCTTGATATTGGGAGCCAACTCTTTTGCTGAAACTATATCATTCAATTGATTTCCACATCCTGCTGAATGTCAGCGCCTTAGAAGCGGCTTTTATTTTTTATTTTCATTATTTTACTTTGCTAATAAAAACTTCGTTTCTAAGGTTTAAAATCCGCTAAATTTAGGGAGTGGTATTTAAACTTGAATGGAAAAATAAGAACCTCCGGAAGCTGTTCCCGGAGAAGGGGAATAAAATTTAAGTATAACTACCCTGTTCAAGAAAACCAAGGATGCGCTGAGGTAGAAGAATGATGCCTGCCGCCTTAAACGTGGAAGATGAAAATTGGAACGGTGGAGAAATAGACCCTGGAGAAGAAGAAGAGCTGGCCGGGGAAGAGGAGGAATGGGGCGAAGAGGAAGAGTGGGCTGAGGAAGAAGAATGGTAACGCCTTCTCTCCTCTGGACGGTCTGAACCTCCGCCGCCTATGAGAGTATCCTCAACAAATCAGCTTTTCATGAAAAGCTTCCGATATATATTTTATTTATACGGTCTTTCGCTCAGCTTTCTATGTTAAGAGCCTCCACTTCTATTTCGAAAACAGGTTGTCTCTTTTAAGTTATTTTTCTCTTCAGAATCAGAAGATAGCCAAGAGAATGGGGAGTATAAACAGGGTTATGGCAAGGATGACCAACAACAAGTACAGAATTTTTACCAGAATCCTATGCACCATGAACTGCTTAAGAAGCTTCATATACTCCTCACCATATCGGTCGTAGATTCTCTGACTTCTTGTCATCATAACCAGCAAGACCACCAGAAGCAACAACACGGATAGGAGGATAATCTCCCTGAAAAAGAGAGCGTAAAAAGGTACGAACGTTACTCTAAACAGGCTTTCTACGTCAATCCCTCTCACCTCCTCCCTAATAGAGGTTGAAGGTTGTTCGTAAACTAAGGGGGCAGTGAACTGTGTGGTTTCGTGGACAGTGACCTTCACCGTATCGGTATCCGAAAAAACTCCATCATCTACGGTTAGCATCACCACCGTCTCCCCTAACGGTAACAGCACAGTTGGGCTTTCACCTGAAACAATGTTACCGTCCCATGTCCAAATGTAGGTTAGCGAGTCCCCGTCTGGGTCGAAGGAACTGGACCCGTTGAGGGTCACCATCGCACCCTGATACGTGGTTTGTTCAACAAACATGTCGGCTCCAGCATCTGCCACTGGTGGATGATTGACTGTTCTCACCAATATCTTTACTTCCGGGAAGATGACGCTCGCGAACTCTCCCTTATAATCTGTATAGGCAACCTTTGTTTCTCCATAAACATCCGCGGGGAGAAAGCCGCCTTGGGATGAGCTTACGTTGAAAGACACAGTCCACGTATCACCTATGGGAAGGAAACCTGCATCCCAGAAGATGGTTGTAGTCCCATCGGGGTTAAGGATAACCTCGACAGGCTCTAGGGTGTAATCGCCTTCTAGGTTGAGGTAATCTGGCAGAACCTCTTTTACAACTATGTTCTTCCCAGCCAAGCTGCTTAATTGCTGCGCCACCTCGCGGTAGATGCCTTCAAGGTTGGCGGGATCCGGTGCAGAATAATATTTACCACCAGTCAACTTAGCCACATGTTCCAGCAAGGATAGACTTTCTTCCGTGGGCACTCCTAATCCTATGCTGTAGATGACGATGCCCATATCCGCCGCCTCCTCAGCCCGCCTCACAGGGTCCGAGCCTATGTTTGCAGCCCCATCTGACAGTAGGATCTCCACCAAAACGGCTTGCGGTCTTCCATGGGAAGACAGTTCCAAGTTGGCTAGGTGAATAGCGTCGCCTAGGGCAGTTGCGCCTTCTGGACTCAGGCCCATGATGGCTTCCTGAACTTGCATGTGGTTAAATGTCAACTTTCTATCTATTCTTGCTGAAGAAGAAAAAGACACTAGACTTGAACGGTCTATCTCCGGGTTTAGAAGCTTCAGAAAACTACTCACAGCGTACCTAGCGCCTTCCAACTTTTCTCCTTCAGCCATACTCGCAGACCTGTCCACGATCAGCACCACGTCGATGGGGAAACTTTGAACCGCAGGGTCACCGACCCCTCTGAGGGTTAGGGTTATTCTAGCCTTTTCTGGGGTGAAGCCTAGACTTTTGATCCATATTTTTGAAGGATTTACAGACTTATCCACCTCTAAGTGCGGCGGGGTGGAAGAAACCGTCCGAAGGGTAAACTGTGCGCTTGCTAACGTAGAAAAAATGAGCATCAAAAGCAGAAACCTTACAAATGGTCCTCTCAGCCTGCCCATTTCTGGAATACTCGGTTAAACATACACATTTAAACATGTCGAAAATCTCTCCCTAAAATAACAATATTCAACTGCCAAACAATCACCCTCCAAAAGGGGCCGTCCTAAATTAGATTAGACCGGTTTAAAGCCGCTTGATCTACATTTTCGCATGACATACCTTGCAGGTATTGGGCGGGGGCATTTCTGCCTTAAAGTCGACTGCGGTTGCATGTCCATTGCCGCGGTATGTAAAGCAGTCTAAAGAAACTATGTTAAGGTGCAAACCACTATCATCTACAGTCGGATAGAACAAGGCATATAGCCACGCTTGTCATGAAAAATACTTGAAACGAGAAGGCTGCATCTTTGAGAAGGATAAAAGATTTTCAAACAATCTCCACTTGCAAAGTAGTCCAAACAGGGCAAAATCAATGTATCCCCGCGTCCATGGAGGTCGTTCTCCGCTTCACCAACCTCTCAAAAAACTGGGACCAAGATGGCATAGTACGGCGGTTAGCGGAGGGACGGAGAGGGATGTTTCAAGGATCCGACTTTCGGGAAGTAGTTGCTTGTCTGAGAGAAGTCTTCAAAAAAGATGGAATTGACATTAAACGCTGGGATGAAAGTTATGGCAATTTTCAGATTTGGAAGAAGAAAGTCAAAGGACTCGTAGACAGAGACATCCCTCCAATCATCACCCTCTACGACCCTGAGCGAGTTGAAGCGCACGCCCTTGTAGTTGTCGGTTATGATGCCGAGGGAATTGAAGTATATGACACTGGAGACGGAGCGGTGAAGTATTTGGTCTTCCACAAGCTTGAAGAAGACAGCGTTTGGCGTGGGGATATACTTGAATTAAAGAAGGCGAGAAAACACCGCTCGTTGCCTAGGTTTTTTAAGAAACTAAGAAGAATAATAAAAAAATAAATTACATGCAAACCTGAGAAAGATCCGCAAAGAGACTCCGTGAACCCAGGTTTCCGAAGCCACTTTTCAAGCTGTTTTGGAAAAGGGTTATCTCAGCCCTCCTCTGAAGAAAATGCATTTTTCAGGGTCTTCTGGACAAAACTCGGTGGAGCCGCATGGATGTACAGGCTGGTCAGGACGACATTCCTTGGGAAGCTGAGTTTTTCTCCTCCTTCCCAATTCCCTTTCGCCTCTTCTCTAAAATCCGATTTTGCTGGTATCTCTACCTAGCTTGTCCGCCCAATAAAACGGGCTTGGGAATCGAACTTATCTGGTGCGGGGGGTGGGATTTGAACCCACGAAAGCCTTCGCCACAGGATTTCTCATAGGCTAACCCGAGGTGAGGGATCTTAAGTTAGGCCCCGCGGTGAGCGGCCCTGCCCCTTTGACCCGGCTCGGGAACCCCCGCATAGCTTCCCCTATAAGGGGAGACTCCCAGTCTTAATTAGTTTAACCGCCCTTCCGTGAAAAGGTTTAAAATCTTTTATTTTCACCTAAAGTTGGGCCCGTGGCGCAGTCAGGACAGCGCGGCAGCCTCCTAAGTTGTAGGTCGGGGGTTCAAATCCCCCCGGGCCCGCCATGCTCCTGAAACGATAAATAGTTTGTCGGGGAGATATTCAATTTCTAGGCAGGGGTAAGTTTGAAAAGAACAGTCAAGACTATATGCCAAGCTTGTCATTGCGAATGCGGAGTTCTCGTTCACGTTGAGAATGAAAGAGTAGTGAAGATCGAAGGCGACCCGGCTTTTCCATTGAACCGCGGGTTTATCTGCGTTAAAGGTGAAAAATATTCAGAATTTGTGGAACATCTTGACCGTTTAAAGCATCCACTGAAGAGGGTTGGAGAACGAGGTGGAGGGAAATGGCGGAGGATATCATGGGATCAAGCCTTAAATGAGATTGCTGAAAAGCTTACGGAAATTAAAGAAAAATACGGCTCCGAGTCAATTGCTTCAATTCACGGCACTGGCCCTCGACCTACTCTTTATTCTACCTGTCTACTTGTTTACGCGCTGAACAGTCCGAATGTTGGAAGTGTTGATTTGCACATATGCTTTGCTCCTTCCTTAATAGCGGAAAACTGCACTTTCGGCAAGTCTGTTATGATGGAGGTGGGACCTGATTACGAAAACGCAAACTGCATTGTGGTTTGGGGTGGAAACCCGGTGGTTTCCCATCCACCGCGAGGAATGGAGATCATTGAGGCTAAGCAGAAAAGAAATGTTAAGCTCATCGTCATCGATCCACGGAAGACAGTTCTCGCTTCTCAAGCAGACTTGTGGTTACAGGTCAGACCTGGAACAGATGTTGCCTTAGCTTTGGGGATGATATATGTGATCCTAGAGGAGGAACTATACGATAAGGAGTTTGTTGAAAAATGGTGCCACGGATTTGATGCGCTAAAAGAACACTTAAAGCAGTATCCTCCTGAAAGAGTAGCCGACATAACTTGGATTTCAGCTGAAAAGATAAAGGAAGCTGCCAGAATTTATGCGACGACAAAGCCGGCGGTTCTCCACCACCGTGTAGCGGTGGAGCATAACCTCAATTCCACTCAGACGAATCGGGCTTTAGCTGTACTCATAGCACTTACGGGAAATCTTGACGTAAAAGGAGGAAACCTTTTTTCTGTAAACTTGGAAGGATATGTAGGTGATGAGCTGCTACTGGGAGTGGGAAAAGAGGCAAGGGCGCTTCGGCCAGATCCATCCTTGGAGAAGAGGCGCATAGGGAGCAACGTTTATCCTCTTACATCAGGAGAAGAAGCGTTGCTTCCCTTTGTTAATTCTCTGCTTCTGATCGATGCTATTTTAACCAGTAAACCCTATCCTGTAAAGGCGTTGTTCTGTGGGGGAGGAAATCCTGTTATTAACATTCAGAACAGTAAGAAAGTCTGGGAAACATTGAAAAAGCTTGAACTTTTGGTTGTCGTTGACTTTTTCATGACCCCTACTGCCGAATTAGCCGACTATGTCCTCCCAGCTGCCATGTGGCTTGAAAGAGACGACGGCTGTAATCTTTCATACGTAAATTACATTGCCGCTAGACAGAAAGTAATAGAGCCGCCTTCTGAGTGTTGGCATGATATGAAAATAGTTATAGAACTGGTTAAAAGAATCCCTTGGGCGAACAGAAGGTTTCTTCCTTGGAACAGTGTTGGGGAATTCAATGACTGGAGAGTTAAAGGACTAGGAATAACGTTTGAATCGTTTAAGAAAAAAGGACACATCATGACGCCTCTGAAATATAAAAAATATGAAAGTGAGGGTTTTAAAACACCCACAGGAAAGGTGGAGCTTTATTCAACAATTCTGGAAAAATACAGATACGACCCGCTGCTAACTTACGTGGAACCACCGGAGAGCCCTGTAGGCTCACCGGAATTTTTAGAAGAATATCCCCTCATTTTGATTACAGGTTCAAGGCATATTAACTATTTCCATTCTGAGGGCCGCCAGATTCCAAGCTTGCGTAGGCTGGCACCCGACCCTGAGATTGAAATTCATCCGGAAACGGCAACTAAGATGGGCATTAAAGACGGCGACTGGGTTTGGGTTGAGACCCCGCAGGTTAAGGGTGAGAGAGTTAAGTTTAAAGCTAAACTTACAGCCGGCATTCATCCCATGGTCGCCCACGCAAGACATGGATGGTGGTTCCCGGAGAAGCCATCCCCACAGCATGGCTGTTTCGAATCAAACATCAATGTCATAACATCTGATGCTCCGCCAAGGGAAAAAATATGCGGGTCTGTTCGGGTTAGAGGCACTCTCTGCAAAGTTTACAAAATAAGCTCACGTAGCCCGCAATAGGAATAAATGTACCGCGATCTTTCCTTAAAATGCAATTCAAGCGGACTTGGTGTGCGGGCCTCTGCGCGCTGAAATCTTAGTCACGGGGATTGTTCAAGGCGTAGGCTTCCGTCCCTTCATTTACCGTATTGCGGCAGAGAACCAGCTGAAAGGTACTGTTCGAAACCGTGGAGATGCAGGTGTGGAGATAGTTGTTGAAGGGTCGGAGGAAAATGTCAAAAGGTTCATTGATGACCTTGAGAGGAAGAAGCCGCCTTTGGCCCGGATCTACGAGTTAAGCGTGAACTATGCAGAGGATAAGGGAGAATTTTCAAGGTTCATCATCCTTAAGAGCAGTGAAAAGAGCGACCTTTCAGGGTCCATAATCCCACCGGACATTTCCATCTGCGACAACTGTCTTCGTGAGCTTCGTGACCTAAAGGACAGGCGATACGGCTATTTCTTCATCACCTGCACCGACTGCGGCCCTCGGTATACTATAATAGAGAAACTACCCTACGACAGACCCAACACAGTGATGAACCGCTTCCCCATGTGCGAAGATTGCAGTCGAGAGTACACGGACCCCTTAAATCGGCGGTTTCACGCCCAAACTGTGGCCTGTCCTCGGTGCGGCCCCAGAGTTTTTTTAACCTCAAAAGACGGACAGATCCTCGACCATCAGGATCCTATCAGAGAAGCAGGCCGGCTGCTTGAAGAAGGCTACATAGTGGCTGTTAAAGGAAACGGCGGCTTCCATGTGGCTACATCGACGATGAAGCCTGAGCCGATAATCAGGCTGAGGAAGGCCAAGCACCGGGCGCAGAAGCCTTTCGCCGTGATGGCCCGAGACCTTGAGGCGGTGAAATCCTTTGCGGAGGTGGGAAAGGAGGAAGCTGCTCTTCTGACATCGTACATAAAGCCCATAGTTCTGCTGAAGAAGAGTGAAAATTTTTATCTTTCAGACCTGATCTCCCCGGGTCTTCACAACGTAGGCGTCATGCTGCCTTACACAGGCCTCCACTACATGCTCTTTGATAGCATAAATGAACCAGCTCTAGTGATGACCAGCGCTAACCCTCCCAGCGAGCCCATTATTGTGGAAAATCAGGAAGCCGTGAGGAGGCTGAGGCCTGTTGTCGACTTCTTTCTCATGCATGATAGAGACATAGCCCAAAGATGCGATGACTCAGTCCTTCGCGTGAATAGAGGAACCCCCACCCTCATCCGTCGATCCAGAGGCTACGCCCCCGCACCGATTCACTTGGGATCCGAAGTGAAACGTTGCGCTTTAGGTTTGGGGGCTGAAGAAAATGTGGCTTCTTGCGTGCTTTCCGGAAAGCGGGCTTTTATCTCGCAATATATTGGAGACGTGGAAAATCTTGAAACCCTTAACTATCTTAAAAGTGCCACAGACCATCTGCTAAAGCTGACAAACCTCAAAGTTGAGGTAATCGCCTGCGATCTGCACCCTAAATTTAGCACAACCAAATTCGCCTACGAGCTGGCGGAGAAGCTCGGATGTCCCGTGGTGCAGGTTCAACACCACCACGCCCACATAGCAGCTCTCATGGCCGAGCATAACCTCACCCATATGATCGGCATCTGCTGCGACGGCTTCGGCTACGGCTCCGACGGATCCGCATGGGGTGGAGAAATTCTATACTGCGACCGAGACGGCTTCAGACGGCTTGCCCATCTTCAAGAGCAGCCTATGGTCGGTGGAGACGCTGCCACCCGTTACCCGTTGAGGATGGTAGCTGGCATTCTTCACGGGTTGGTGGATGTCGAAGAATGGCTATATTCAAATGTTAGATGTTTCCCCCGTGGGGAAATGGAGTTAGGCGTAGTCTTAAGGCAGTTGGAAAGCGGGCACGCCCCCAAGACCACAAGCTGTGGAAGAGTTTTAGATGCCGTCTCAGCGTTGCTGGGCTTATGCTATGAACGGACCTATGAAGGAGAACCTGCCGTGAAGCTTGAATCTGCCGCCATAAAAGGTAGAGACATCCTGTGCTTAACGCCTAAGATTTCCGGAGGAGTTCTCGACACGTCATATCTCCTTAAGGAAGTGTTCATTCGACGAGATGAACATTCACCCGCGGACCTAGCTTACTCTGCAGAGTCCTACCTAGCTAGGGGGCTAGCTGAATTAGCTGTGAAAGAATGCGATAGGCTAGGAGTTCAAGCTGTTGGCTTCTCTGGAGGTGTAGCCTACAACGAGCACATCAGCAGGGTCATCAGAAACATTGTGGAGGGAGAAGGATTCAACTTTTTCACCCACATTCAAATTCCCCCCGGAGACGGGGGGATATCATTCGGACAGTCGGTGGTAGCCAGTTGGCTGAACTGAAAAAGGAGAATTGTTAATATAAGATAACACTAATTGAGTATGCAATGGTGGCATAAAAGAAATTGTGTCTAGCAGTTCCAGCGAAAGTAAAGGAGATAAAAGGCGACATCGCCAAGGTTGATTTCGGCGACGGAGTAACAAGGGACGTAAACATATCCCTAGTTGATGTGGCTGAAGGCGAATATGTAATAGTGCATGCCGGTTTTGCCATCCAAGTGCTAGACAAGGAGGAAGCTGAAAAAACCCTGAAGCTGTGGGAGGAACTGCTCAGCACAGCTGAAACTTCGCCATCAGGAAAATATTGATTTTTTCTTTCGAGGTGGAGGCCGGATGCGAGAAGTTGTAACTGCTGAAGGCGAAACCTACGACATCGAGCTTGAAGAAGACCTTCTTCAAGCCAACAGGCGGCTTGCGGAAGAAAACAGGGAACTGCTGAGAAAACATGGTGTAAAGGCTATAGACATCATGGGTTCCGTGGGCTCGGGGAAAACTTCTCTCATCGACAGGTTCATCCAAAAATTGGGGAAAAAATACAGTATCGCTGTTCTCAACGGGGACCTAACTACAACCATAGACTCGGATCGCTTGAAAGTGCACAGAGTTCCTGTAGTTCAGATAAACACAGGCAGAGAATGTCATCTCGATGCGAATTTAGTTCAAAAAGCCTTGAAAAAATTTGACCTTGAAAAACTAAGCCTCATTTTCATCGAGAACGTGGGAAACATCATCTGCCCTGTGGAGTTCCCCTTAGGGTCGGAGAAGAGGCTCACTGTTGTAAGTGTTACCGAAGGCCCCTATATTGTGGTAAAACATCCTCTGTCTTTTCTCGGCAGCGATGTGGTAGCCATCAACAAGATCGACCTAGCTGAAATCGTGGATGTAAATGTGGATAAACTGGAGGAGGACATAAGTAAAGTTAATCCGAGAGCTCGAATAGCTAGAGTAAGCTGCAAAAGTGGTGAGGGAATAGACAGCGTTCTAGAAGCATTAGAACTCTGAGCGTAGTCCGGTGTCCTTGTAAATGCATGAATATTCTTTTACCGCCCAGATCGTGGAGAAAATTCTCGACGAAGCATCCAAGCGGAGGGCAAAGAAAATTCTTGCAGTCCGCCTTACCATAGGGAAACTTACTTTCCTAAGCGTGGAACAGGTTAAGTTCTGCTATCAAGCCTTGGTGAAGGGGACGCCCTTAGAAGGCTCGACTCTCCACGTTCAAGAAAAGGAAGGAGTGGTGAAATGTGAACTCTGCGGCTACCGAGGGCCTATCTCATACGAGGAGAATCCAGCCTACCATTTCAGGCTGCCGGTTTTCCGGTGTCCGAAATGCGGAAATGACATTCAAGTAGTAGAAGGGAAAGAGTGCATTATAAAATCTGTGAAAATGGAGGTGTAAAAGCTTGTTCAGATACAGGGACAGCGAAGTCGCTAAAAAGATCGTTGAAAAACTGAAAGGGATAGATCTTAAAATTAGAATCATGCACGTCTGCGGAACTCATCAAGATACCATTGTTCGCTTCGGTCTAGACAGCCTCTTCAAGCAAAGTGGAATCGAAGTAAGACAAGGCCCTGGATGCCCTGTATGCGTGACTACAACTAGAGAATACGAGGAGGCTATAACCATGGCTAAAAAAGGGAATGTGCTGGCAACCTTCGGGGACGCCGTCCGAGTTCCAGGGAGAGCAAGCTCGCTTTTAGACCTCAGAGCTGAAGGCTGCGATGTGAGAATAGTCTACAGCATCGAAGACGCTGTCAATTTGGCCAAGAAAACCGGGAAAAACGTGATTTTTCTGGCAGTAGGCTTCGAAACCACCGCTCCCAGTACAGCAGTCACTCTGCTTAGGGATCCTCCGGAAAACTTCACAGTCCTCAACTGCCACCGCTACGTTCCCCCGGTCCTCCACGCTCTGCTTGAGATGGGCGACCTAGCTATCCAGGGACTTTTAGAACCCGGCCACGTAAGCACCATCATCGGCCTAAGACCTTACCAGATGCTCTCGGAAAAATACCACATACCCCAAGTAATCGCGGGATTCGAACCCTTAGATGTTCTCATGGGCATTTACATGTTAGCGCAGCAAATTAAGAAAGGCGAAGCCAAGGTTGAAAATGAATATAGAAGATCGGTGAAGCCGGAGGGAAATGTTAAAGCTTTAGCAGTGTTGGAGAAAGTTTTTGAGCCTGTCGATCTAGCTTGGAGAGGTTTCCCCGTTGTCAAGGCTTCAGGAATGAAGCTGAAAAACAAGTTTCAGAATTATGACGCCAGAAAGAGGTTTGAAGACCAACTTAAAGAACTGGAAAACATGGATTTCCCTGAGCCGAAAGGATGCCGGTGCAACGAAATTCTCAGAGGATTGGTGAACCCTCAAGACTGCCAGCTTTTCGCTCGAGCTTGTACACCATCGCACCCTCTAGGGCCTTGCATGGTGTCGATAGAAGGTGCATGCCAGATCGAATATAAATACGGTGGAGGACCGAGGTAAAAGTTAGGCGGCGCCCTCCCTAGCAGATCCTAGGGATGGGATCTCCTGCGGGCGGAGGGAGCAGTCTTCGTCCACCTACGCTTGTCTCTAGAACCACTTCACCGAATTTGTCGGTGGCCTCTCCGACAATTTGGGCTTCCCTTCCTTCTTTTGTATCCCTCAAAGCAGCGAGAACTTCCTCGGCTTTCTGAGGAACCACTGCGATGACCAATTTACCTTCGTTTCCCACTTCCAGAGGGTCTATGCCCAGCATTTCGCAGGCAGCTTTCACACCCTCGGAGATGGGTATTCGACTTTCTTTAACGGTGATTCCGACCATCGATTTTTCGCTCCATTCGTTGAGGGTGTTGGCCAAGCCGCCTCTAGTCGGGTCTTTCATACTCACTATACCCCCCACTTTTAGGAGTTTCTGAACTAGTTTGTTCAGTGGAGCTACATCGGAGACGATGTTTCCTCCGAAGTTGTAGCCTTCCCTGAAAGCTAGCAGGGCTAGTCCATGGTCGCCTACGGTCCCTGAGACTATTATCTTATCTCCTTTTCGGAGATTTGAATCTAAAAGCCAACGGGAATCTATAGGCCGATATTTCTTTACAACAGCTAAGTTTTCATCCAAAGCTTCACTTCTTTTGCCTATTCCCGAGGTGTTTATCACAAGCTGGTCTAAAGCGTCTTTTTCAACAACTTTGGTGTCACCGGTTACCACGTAGACTCCAGCTTCCCGGCAAGCGTCTCTCATTCCCCTTAAAACCTTATCTAAATTCGCTATGGGAAACCCTTCCTCTATGATGAAGCCAGCGGCTAAGGCCTTGGGCTCCGCGCCCATAACCGCTATATCGTTAACCGTCCCCGCCACAGCCAACCGTCCGATATCCCCCCCTGGGAAAAAGAGAGGCTTAACCGTATGAGAGTCGGACTTAAGAACGACATCATCCACCACAGCTGCGTCATCCAAGGCCTCCAGAGGAACTTCGGCTTTGCTACCTCCTAAAAAGTCTAAAAAGTACTTTTTGATCAAACTTTGCATGACGGTTCCACCGGCTCCATGGGCTAGGGTTACATAGTCCATAGGTGTAACCTCTTGGTTGAGGAAGACATTTACGTGCTTTCAGCCTTTTCTTGGTTAATTAACCTTTTTGAGGGGGTTGATGAGGGGTTAAAATTTATATATACTTTTTTATTTTTTATTATTTGTAAAAAATTTATTTTTATTGTTTATATATAGAAAATTTTTATATATACCATCGAAAATACTATAGCCAAGGTGAAATGTACTGTCCGAGGTCGTTTCTTCCATCCAGTCAAAAAGTTTCCTAGATTCTTTGTACGCAACCCCTGAAGGCAGTACCATTAAAAAATGTCTTCAATGTGGCAGTTGTGGAGCATCCTGTCCGACAAGCTGGGCTATGGACTATACCCCTCGAGAGATCATAGCATCTTTGAGAGCGGAAATGGTAGATAGAGTTTTGAAAAGCAACACTATGTGGCTTTGTACTTCATGCTACCTTTGCACCGTCCGATGTCCAGCGGGCATTAAAATCACCGACTTCATGTATGAGTTGAAAAGGCTAGCTATCGAATATGGACTAGGAGAACATCAAGGCGCGGCGATTCTAGCTAAAACTTTCGTCGAACTGGTTAACAAGTATGGCCGCATCCCTGAAATGAAACTAATGGCCACCTACGGCATGAAAACCTCTAAAACTAAACCTGGAAAACTTCTGTCACAAGCAATGTTAGGTCTAAAGCTCTTCAGACGTGGACGTCTGCCGCTGGGCGTGGAAACGATCAAAGGTGTAGAAGACCTCCATAAAATAGACAGATGGTTAGTGAGTAAAAAAATGGAGCCAAATCTAGTTGAACGTTCAAAAGGGGGAGAAAAGTAATTGGATTATACGTATTTTCCGGGATGTTCGGTTAAAGGGCTGAATAAAAGCTATGAAATTTCTGCATTATCTGCTTCAAAAGTTTTGGGAGTGAACCTTCTAGAATTGAATGATTGGAACTGCTGCGGAGCTACTGCCTACATGTCGATCTACGAACTGCGGGCTCACATTCTTGCCGCCCGGAACTTAGCTCTAGCTGAAAAGTATAATCGGGATATAGCGACAATCTGTCCAGCATGCTACGTTGTTCTAGATAAAACCAATCGGTATATATGTGAAAACAAAGAGCTGAGAGAAAATGTGAACGCGGCTTTAGGGGAAATCAACCTCAAATACTATGGCTCATTAAAAGTACGTCATCTGCTTGACATCATAGTTAACGATGTAGGAGAAGAAGCAGTGAAATCGAAGGTTACAGCCCCGCTCAAAGGTTTGAAAGTGGCGCCCTACTACGGTTGCCAAACTGTTCGCCCTTTCGGAGCCTTTGACGACAAAGAAAACCCTCAAACCATGGAACAGCTTCTCAGATGGATCGGCGCTGAACCAGTCAAGTTTCCTTTAAAAGCGAAGTGTTGCGGCGGCATGCAGAGGGTTACCAATGAGGAGGCTGCCTTAAAGCTGATCGAAAGACTGTTAAAAGCTGCATCCAGATCAGGGGCGGACTGTATTGCTACTGCTTGTCCGTTGTGTCAGATGAACTTGGAAGCTTCCCAAGATAGGGTCAATTCGATTTTCGGAACCCATTATTCTATGCCTACACTATATTTCACCCAGCTTTTGGGGTTAGCTTTCGGTCGTCCCATAGAGAGTGAAGTAGCCTTGGGACAGGAGTTGGTGGCGGTGGATAAAATCATCGAGCCTTACAAAGTGAGTGTGATTAAAAGGGAGAGGTGAATTTGGTGGAAGAGCGAATTGGAGTCTACATATGCCATTGTGGGACGAACATTGCAGGGACAGTGAACGTTCAAGAAGTAACAGAGTTTGCTTCTAAACTAAAAGGAGTTGTGGTGGCAAGAGAATACAAATACATGTGCTCTGATCCAGGCCAAGACTTGATCAAAAAAGACATCAGGGAATGCGGTTTAAACCGCATCGTTGTTTCCTCATGTTCACCGCTGATGCACGAGCAGACTTTCAGGCGCGTTTTGAATGAAACAGGCTTGAACCCGTACCTGTTCCAGATGGCAAACATCAGGGAGCAGGATTCATGGGTTACGGAGGATAGTAAAGCTGCAACGGAGAAAGCTAAAAGACTGGTAGCAGCTGCCGTGAGAAGAGTTTCCCATCATGAGCCCTTGGAGATCAAAACTTTCAGTGTGAACCCGAACACATTGGTTGTGGGCGGAGGCATAGCCGGGATCGAGGCGGCTCTTAGAGTTGCTGATTCCGGTAAAAAAGTCTACCTAGTAGAAAAAGAGCCCACCATAGGCGGCCACATGGCGCAGTTTGATAAAACTTTCCCAACTCTAGACTGTGCTGCATGCATACTCACTCCCAAGATGTCTTTGGTTGGAAGTAACCCCAACATTGAGCTACTGGCTTACAGTGAGATTGAAGGCTTTTCAGGTTTCGCAGGCAACTTTAAGGTCAAAATCAGAAAGAAAGCCAGATACGTAGACCCTGAAAAATGCACTGCTTGTGGAGAATGTCTCAACGTCTGCCCAGTTGAAGTACCCAGCGAATTCGACTTAGGCCTCGGCCTTCGCAAGGCCATTTACATGCCGTTTCCCCAGGCAGTTCCTCATACTTTCCTCATCTCCAAAAAGGAGACTCCACCCTGTAAGTTAGCTTGTCCCATCCATCAAGATGTTCAGGGGTATCTAGCCCTCATCGCTGAAGGTAAATTCAAAGAAGCTTACCAGCTCATCAGGAAAACTAATCCCCTCCCTGCCGTCTGCGGCCGGGTGTGCTATCATCCCTGTGAAAACGTCTGCAACCGCAGATATGTCGACGAGCCTCTGTCTATAGCCGCCCTCAAAAGATTTGCAGCTGACCAGGTTGATGTTGAAGAAATAGAGATACCGTCCATAACTAAAAACGGTAAGAAAGTCGCCATCATAGGCTCAGGTCCAGCAGGTCTTACCACAGCTCATGACCTAGCCCTCATGGGATATGATGTCACCATATTCGAAGCTGCTAGCGAACCGGGTGGAATGCTGCGGATGGGGATACCCGCCTACCGTCTTCCCAGAGACATCCTCAGCAAGGACATTGGCTACATTGAAAAGCTTGGAGTGCAAATTAAGACAAACGTTAAAGTAGGAAAACAGATTCGATTTAAGGAATTGAAGAAAAAATACCAGGCCATCTTCTTGGCTGCAGGGGCTCAGCGGAGTGTGAGCCTCAGAATTCCTGGGGAAGACTCGGAAGGCGTTATCCCCGGCCTAGATTTTCTCCGCAGAGTGAACATGGGTGAAAAAGTTCAGCTGGGACGCAGGGTGGTGGTCGTCGGCGGAGGAAACACTGCTATCGACGCTGCTAGAGTGGCAGTTAGGCTGGGGAGTTCTACAACTATTCTCTATAGGCGTTCCCGCGAAGAGATGCCTGCCAGCAAGGAGGAAGTTCACGCTGCTGAAATGGAAGGCGTTAAATTAACGTTCCTCGTGGCTCCGAAAAGAATCATTGCGGAGAAAGGCCGAATATCAAAAGTGGAATGTATCCGGATGGAGTTAGGCCCTCCTGACGCCAGCGGGCGCCGGCGGCCTATTCCCATTGAAGGTTCAGAATTCACCATCGAAGTAGACAACCTCATCGCTGCTATAGGCCAAACACCCGACCTAGAATTCGTCAAAGAGATAGGCTTAGAGCTTTCCCCCGCGGGGACGCTGAAGGTCGACGAGGCCACTCTAGCCACCAATCTGGAAGGTGTATTCGCAGGAGGAGACGTGGTAACTGGTCCTGCCACCGTCATCGATGCCATGGCTGCTGGTAGAAAGGCCGCCCAGTCCATTGACAGATACCTGAAAGGAGAGCCTTTAGCTCCCACCCCGGAAGAAGTGAAGGCTCCCCGTGAACCTAGCGAAGAGCAGATCGCGGAATTCAGAGAACGTTTCCCTGTTCAGGAGCGGATTGAGCCTCAAGTTGCAGAGCCTAGCGCGCGGATAAAAGATTTCAGCGAAGTAGTCCGAGGCTATGACATCGAGCGAGCTAAAAGTGAAGCTGACCGCTGCATGGATTGCGGAATATGTTCCGAATGCTTGGAATGCGTTAAAGCCTGCGATCTGGAGGCAATTAACCATGAGATGAAAGATGAAGTGATGGAGATAGATGTTGGAGCCGTCATTGTAGCCACAGGATTCGACGTTTTCGATCCCTCTATCGCTCGGCAGTACGGTTATAGAGTCTATGATAATGTTGTAACCTCACTCGAATTTGAGAGGATGTGCAATGCTTCAGGGCCTACTGGCGGTAAGATAACCCTCAAAAACGGAGAGGCACCTAAAAGCATAGCCATCCTCCACTGCGTCGGAAGCCGGGATGAAAACTACCACGAATATTGTTCCCGGATATGTTGTATGCAGTCCATGAAATTCGCTCACCTAGTTAGGGAGAAACTACCCGATGCTAAAGTTTACGAACTCTACATCGACATCAGAGCCTTCGGCAAAGGGTATGAAGAATTCTATAAGAGAGTGATGAACGAGGAAGTGATTTTCATAAGAGGTAAGGGCGCTGAGGTTACAGATTTCGCTGAAACCCCAGAAGAAGAGGGAAAACTCATCGTAGTATGCGAGGACACCCTCCTCGGAGTAGTGCGGCGGATTCCGGTGGACATGGTCATTCTCAGCGTAGCCTTGGAGCCGAGGAAAGACAGCGACAAGATCGCTAAAACATTCCTTCTCAGCCGAAGCAGAGACGGCTTCTTCCTAGAAAGACATCCGAAGTTAGCCCCAGTCTCCACGGCCAACGACGGCATCTACATAGCAGGAGCCTGCCAAGGGCCTAAAGACATACCTGACTCGGTGGCTCAAGGAGGAGCAGCTGCAGCTGAGGCGCTCTCGCTTATCGACCGTGGTAAAGTGGAAGTTGAGCCAGATATAGCGGTAGTTGATGAGAACCTTTGCTCCGCCTGCCGGGTTTGCATTCGAGCCTGTCCCTTTAATGCAATAGAATTTGACGAGGAAAAAGAAGTGGCGGTGGTGCAAGAAACCCTCTGTAAAGCTTGCGGGGTCTGCGTTGCCGCATGTCCTTCAAGCGCCATTAAACAGCAAGGTTTCACAGATAAACAGATTTACGCGGAAGTGGAGGGAATTTTGGCCACTTAAAAAGGGGTGTTTTGATTGGGAGAGAAGTTTGAACCTAAAATAATCGGTTTCCTGTGTCGGTGGTGTGCCTACGCGGGAGCCGACTTGGCTGGTACAAGCAGGATGGAATACCCACCTAACGTGTACACGATCCGAGTTAACTGCACAGGCAGAATAGACCCAACATTCGTAATTAAATCTCTAGCCCAAGGGGCTGACGGAGTTCTCATTGCAGGATGCCACCCGGGAGACTGCCACTACATGGAAGGGAACTATATGATGTTAAAAAGGTACACTCTCCTTTCAAGGCTTCTGGAGCAGTTCGGCATAGAGAAAGAGAGAGTGAGGCTAGAATGGATCTCAGCCTCCGAGGGAGAAAAATTCGCCAAAACAGTTCATGAGATGACAGAGAAAATCAGACAACTAGGGCCGTTAAACTGGAACACTGGCAAGAAGGAGGGACGGTAAAAATGGGAAAGTTGAAACTGGGCTTCTACTGGGCTGCTTCCTGCGGAGGCTGCGAAATATCAGTTCTCGAAATAGGGGAAAAAGTATTGGATGTCATGGCTGTTGCTGACATAGTCTTCTGGCCTGCGGCTGTGGACTTCAAATTTTCCGATGTGGAGAAAATGGAAGACAAAAGCATAGACGTTTGCTTTTTCAACGGGGCCATTCGTAATCGCGAAGATGAGCATGTAGCTAAGCTTCTGAGGGCTAAGTCTAAGGTGATGATAGCTTTCGGCTCCTGCGCCGTAGATGGGTGTATCCCCGGCTTAGGAAACGCCACCACCGTCAAAGACATCTTCACCAGAGCCTACCATGAAACTCCAAGCACAATCAATCCGGAAAAGGTGGAGCCTCAGCCGAAATACTCAATTCCTGAAGGGGAGTTGGAGTTACCTGAGTTGAGGGAAAATGTTTCCACCCTCGACGAAGTTGTCGATGTGGACTATTATGTTCCCGGATGCCCGCCTGTTGGAGAGCAAGTTTGGAATGCCATCCAAGCCATCGTCAGCGGGAAACTGCCGCCGAAAGGCTCAGTTGTGGGAGCCTCAGACAGGGCGCTTTGCCATGAATGTGAAAGGAAAAGATTGGGGAACAAATTCAAGACCATCTACCGACCTTACGAAATCGTCCCCGACCAAGAGCAGTGCCTTCTAGAGCAAGGTGTCATCTGCATGGGGCCTGCCACGAGAGGGGGCTGTGGGGCATTGTGCCCCAAGGCTAACATGCCTTGTTGGGGATGCTATGGGCCTTCGCCTAACATTGAAGACCAAGGCGCCAAGATGCTTTCGGCCTTAGCCTCAAACTTGGATTCCACAGATGAAGAGGAGATAAAGGAAGCCCTAGGCAAAGTAATAGACCCCCTAGGTAAGTTCTACAAGTTTACTCTAACCAAATCCATTCTTGGGAGGGTAAGAAAATGAAAACAGTAACCATAGACCCTATAACCCGGCTTGAAGGTCATGGGAAAATAAGTATCTTTCTAGACGACAGAGGCAATGTGGCCAATGCCTACTTCCAAGTCCCCGAGCTAAGGGGTTTCGAAAAATTCTGCGAAGGCCGATTTGTAGAGGAAATGCCGGACATAACCGCGCGCATTTGCGGTGTCTGTCCTGAAGCCCACCATATGGCCTCCACCAAAACATTAGATGCTGTTTTCAACGTGGAGCCTAGTTCCGCGGCTAAAAAACTCAGGGAACTCCTCTACAGTGCTTTCTACGTATACGATCATACCACTCATTTTTACATTCTAGGCGGCCCCGACTTCGTCGTCGGCCCCGAGGCGCCTCCGGAGGAGCGAAACATCTTCGGCGTGATACGTAAAGTAGGTGTGGAAGCCGGAAAGTACGTGATAAAACAGCGAATGGACGCCTTGGAGATCGTGTCCATGATCGGCGGGAGGAAAGTTCATCCAACTTTCGGTGTTCCCGGCGGAATAAGTAAGCCCTTGAAAGAAACGGAAAGAGCTAGAATAGAGGAAATGGCAAAAGAGGAAGTCAAATTTGCGCAGTTCTCCTTGAAACTTTTTGAAGACATAGTCCTCAAAAACAAGACCTACGTGGACCTCATCACCGGAGACACTTACACGCACAAAACCTACTACATGGGTCTGGTGGACGACAAAAACCGAGTGAACTTTTACGACGGAAAAATCAGGGTTGTAGACCCGGACGGCAATGAGTTCGTGAAATTCCCAGCCTCCGACTATTTAAATCATCTTGAAGAACGAGTGGAACCTTGGTCTTACCTGAAATTCCCGTACCTAAAAAAAGTGGGATGGAAGGGTTTTGTAGACGGTAAAAACAGCGGAGTCTACCGCGCCAACACTCTCGCACGGCTTAACGCCGCGGACGGAATGGCGACGCCTCTTGCTCAGGAGCAGTATGAAAAACTATACGAAACCTTAGGCGGAAAGCCCGTGCATGCTACCCTAGCCTTTCACTGGGCCCGTTTGGTGGAATTGCTTTACGCTGCGGAAAGACTCTTGGAACTCAGCCAAGATTCTGAAATAACAGATCCGAACGTTAGAAGACCAATAACTGAGACCCCTAGCGAGGGAGTAGGCGTTGTTGAAGCTCCCCGTGGCACTCTTTACCACCATTATCAGACTGATGAAAGGGGGATCGTGCAGAAAGTTAACCTTATAGTGGGTACTACCAATAACCATGCCGCTATATGCATGTCCATTAAAAAAGCGGCAGAGGGGTTAATCAAGAACGGTGAAGTGTCGCCGGGAATACTAAACATGGTGGAAATGGCTTTCCGAGCCTACGATCCCTGTTTCGCTTGCGCCACCCACACGCTGCCCGGTCAGATGCCTCTTGAAGTTGACATTTACGATAGTCGCGGAAAGCTCAAGAAGAGGTTGACGCGCTTCTAATTTTTTATTTTGAAGTTTAACTATTCCTCTATTTTATATTTAGGCGCTGGAAGTTTACTTCGTAATCTTTATCTGCCCATCGCTTACTGATCTGTTGAAGATCAAGTTGAAAACTTTGATACTGGGCGTAGGCAATGAAATCTTAGGAGACGATGGGATAGGCATACAGGTTGCTCGAGATTTAAAAAAACGGTTGCGCCGCCGCACAGACATCGATGTCAAGGAGGCCAGTGCGGGAGGATTAAGGCTCATAGAGGAAATGCTGGACTACGATAAAGTGATAGTTGTAGACGCCATAGCAACTGGAAAGACTGAGGTAGGCCGAATATTTAGGCTTTCCCCCTCGGAGTTTGACAGCACCCGTCACCTTTCTTCCTCCCATGACTTGAATTTCGCCACCGCTTTAAGACTTGGTGAAAACTATGCTCCCAATAGAATGCCGAAAGAAATAGTGGTCTACGCCATAGAAATAAAAGATTTCTCCGTCTTCACGAAGCGGATAACGGCGAAAGTTCGGGAAGCCGGTCTTCGGGTTGTTGATGCTATTTTGAAAGAACTGGAATCATGAGGTCAATCTGCAAAGCTGGGACGCATCACGCTTCTACCCTCCAAAATTTTGGAGGGTTTAATAACCGTCCAAAAAATCGAAAACGGCGGAGACGCGCAAAAAACAAGATTACGGAAAACTTCTGCAAAGGGGCACAAACCTACGTTACTCAGGTTCTGTTCCTTCAACTTTCAACACTATTTAATATAAGTTGCAACTTAGCAGTTCCAAGTCGCTTATTCAAGCTTAAATAAACTTATGTGCTTCCGTAGACTTTACCACTGGTGAGCCTAGTTCAAGGTGGAGATGGCGAAAGGTGCCCAAGTTTCCCATACCCCTACGAGAAAGGAAGGAGTTTGCCTTAAAATACGGGGAAACTCTAGTCACTCTTCTGAAGAAATATTTGCAACGCAGGCTTCCCCAAGAATGGACGTTTGAAATAGAGTATAACCCAGACCAGTCACCGCGTGATCGGGAGGAAATCAGCTTGAAGATATACACAAAAACCTCCGAGGGCCTTTACTCTAATACACTCAGATTACCTTTTATGGTATATATTCCTTCCAACATTTACGTTTTTATTCCAAATTTTAATCAGCTTGAAGAAGAAATATTACGATTTATACATAATTCCGTCATTGACTCAGTAAGGCCGCTCAAAAAATCCGTTCCACCTGAAAACTTTCAGCAGAAAGGAGTTTTAAGTAAGCTAGATTTTCTGAGATTTTTGCGAAGGAAAATTTTATAAACTTTTCTAATGATATTGAAACAGTATTTACGAAGTAAAACGTGATAAGCCTTGAAAGAGTGTCTGGCAAAATTTACCGTAGCAAAAAAACTGCTGAAAAATGGACGAAGCTATTCTTCGCCGAGAATCTATCTGCCAACAAAGTTGGTTGACGACTCAAGTTTCCCCTTCAAAGAAGACCTAGTATGGGTTAGTGTTAAAATTAAAAATAGGAAACTGATAATTCAGCGAGCATCCAAAAAAACCCTACTAAAGTATAATAAATTTAGGGACATCTCCTCTTCGCCCTAATAACTGGAGAGGCGTTTATAAGAGAAGGCTGAGATATTTTTCGACATTTTTAGCTTTCCATTCCCGCCTTATGGCGTCGGGATACCATCTACTGTAGGCGCCCTCGTAGGGGACTCTATGCCCGATCATATACTCCCTTAAATCTTCGCTGAGGCCTGCTTCCTGCATTCTCATGTTCCAGTATCTCCTGAAGACATGAGGATATATCTCGTAGCGTTTATCCGAGGCCTTCCCTTGAATTCCAGCTCTTAGGGCGACCTCGTGAACTATTTCTCTGATGGAAACAGATGTTAAAGGGGGACCCCTTTCACTTTTAGAAATTTTTGTAGGCGTCGACTTTCCGTTTTCACCGCCTTTAGAGTAGCTCCTAAAAAGCCAGCTTTCCCCGTCGATAGGTTCACCGTCCCTTCGACGTTCTTCTATCATCATCTTCAAAAACATGATCGAGTCTCTCCCTACCGCAAACCTGTAGGCTTCACCCAGCTTGTTGATGTTAATTCCTTTGTCATTTCTAAGCACAGCTGGAACTTCCACCAGCAGCGGGTTCTCATTATTTTCAAGTCCTCTTCTTACATGTTTATATTTTAAAGCCGTTAAAACCCCGCTTCGCTGGCCAGATTGAGCTAGGAAGGTTATCAGAGCTTTGTCTCTTATGGTGGAGCATGCACCTACCATAATGCTGATTTCCTGCTGGCTTAGAACTCGTCGGGAGGCGAATTCTACCCGGCCTTTGAAACTTCGCGGTGCCCGAGGCAGGATCACGTCATTCCAGCGATAGAAAGACCTTAAGCATTGATAAGATGTGCTCGCTGTCTTTAGACTTTTACCTTCTCCCAGCAGCTTATTGTAGAATTCTTTCAGCTGATTATGTGCAGCGGAAAGATTTTTTTCAGCCTCTCGAATTAAGGTGTCAGGGTCTTTCCCTATCCACTGACAGAACTTAGACAGCCTAAATAGATAGACTTTTTTGGTGTTAGGTCTGTCTGGGAAATTGCTCATCCAAGATCGAACAGACTCGTAGGCTAGGAGGTCTTGCATGTTTTCCACCGGAATAATTATGGGTGATTTCATTTGTTATATAAGGATTTTTCCGTATTGCACTCTGCATATATACGGAAAAATTTTAAGAGCCCTTTCATTTCCAAAAACTTTTCCATTTTACCCCCTAACCTCCAACAAGAAAAGATCCGGAAAATTTATGGAAAACTTCCTACTTCACAGTTTTCGATTTTTTGGAGAGCACTATACCCGTCCAAAATCTTGGACCCTATGCTGAGTGAGGAAAACTCGCTCAACATCTTTCAGGTTGCTGATCTCGCTTACGGTTTTATCGTCTCTGATACGGATGATTCTGGCGAATCTGAGGGCGTAGCCGCTGCTGTACTGGGGACTCCGCTGAATCTCCGAAAAGGCTATCTCCGCCACTATTTCAGGCTTAACTATGACCGCCCTTCCTTCAGTTTTGAGGGCTATGTTTTGAAGCCTTTGGGTGAGAGTTTTGATTTCTTCGTTAGTCAAACCCTTGAAAGTTTTCCCAACTATTTCAAACTTGCCGCCATGGAAGGCTTCCACGTATTCTGGAAAGGTTGTGGGTGAGTCTTTCTTTTCACCATCTTGAACGCTTGCTGCCAGGTAATAATCACTAAGCCACTTATGCCTATATCCATAGCCGTACTCCGCCGCCACAATTACAAGATCTAAAGTGTAGGGAGGCCGCTTTATTTTCAGCCATTTTTTCCCGCGGATGCCCGGGGTATAAGTAGAATCTGGACGCTTGGCTACAACGCCTTCGCATCTTCTACCTATGGCTTCTTCAAAAAATCTCCTAGCTTCGTCGAGGCTTACAGCGGTTAGGCTGCGGACAAGCATCCGCGAAGGAACAATCTTCTCCAATATGGCTTTTCTTTCCATCAGGGGTTTATCGATAAGAGGCATCCCGTTTAGGTGGAGAATATCGAATAAGAAGAGGGCGACAGGGACATGCTTAGCGAAGTCATAGGTCTCTTTAATTCGCCCGTATCTTTTCATAATTTCTTGAAATGGTTGAAAGCGGCCTCTATGATCCACGGCTACTATTTCCCCGTCTATTATGGCTTCTTTTGCCTGCACCTTCTCCTTTATCGTCTTGGAGACCTCTGGGAAAGAATCTGTAACCTCCGTCAATCTTCGACTGTAAATGCGAACTTCAGAGTTTACCTTATGAATCTGCACTCTAACCCCATCTAACTTGTCTTCTAAACATGTTTTTCCCCCGTGCTGCCTAAGCACTTCTTCTAAGCTTTCAGCATGTTCGGCCAACATAGGCTTTACAGGATGAAAGGGAACTATGACCGCCGCCTCTAAACCAGCCTGTCCTTTGGATTTCAACAGTCTCCCCAGCCGCCCCAAGTCCCCTATAGACATGTGGGCTATGCGGATCTTTTCAACTCCGATATTGAAGGCTCTGGCTAAAGCTTCCTCCATGAGGCCTTCGCCGAATCCATGCCTCATTTCCCCCAGCAGATTCTTCACCAAATATTTCGCTTCCAACGGGCTTACCCTGCCTAAGAGGCTTTCCAGCAGCCTTTCTTTCTTAACCCGAGCGCCCGCTCCTGTAAATTCCGCTATCTGCTGAAGGGCTTCAGCAACTTCTCGGCAAGTTATGGGCTCATCTTTGAGGAGTTTTTGCGTTTTAGATGGATATTTTTCGAGAATTCTCTTAACAGTTTCTCCTACATCCCCTGTTTGGCTAAATTCGCCGAAAAATTTCTCCTCCTCCACCTTGGTCATCCTCAATACAGTGCGGTAAAGAGTCAAATGGCTGAGGTTCAAAGGCTGCCCGTAAGCTTTGGGGAGGTTCCCCATGATAAGGGAAATGGCTGCAGAAATCTCCTCCAAGTCTGCCCTTTTGAGAAATTCTACTACTAGGTTTATCTTGGAAATTCTACTGGAGACTTGACTTAAACGCTCACATAATTCGCAGAGTTCTTTAAATTGAACCACGGCAGTTTAGGAAATATAGTCTTCAGTGATTAAAGTTTTTCTTATGTCTTAAGGCGGGAATTGTTTTGAAGTTTAAGAGACCCCGAATTATTGTTTACCTTCGCTGTAACTGCTTCCATCTTTAACAATTCCTCAGGGACCATATAGGATTCCCTAGCAATGGTTCGCTGAGTTTCTTCCAACTCCCATGGTACGTAGACAAGGGCGACGGTTGCACTGCCATATTTCCCCTTAGGGACCTCTAAACATTCAGGTTTTGTTTCAACATGAATTAAGCGCATCTGCCTGAGTTTAGCCATCTCCTGAAGTTTCCATTTTAACTCCCTATCGATGGCTTCCCGATCTTTATACCCGTGAGCCTCAGCGACGATTCCATATTTTCTTTCATCTGCTGTGATGCCCCAGGCCCATCCTATACCTGCGCCGATGGTCTCCCCGGGATCTCCGTCCATTCGAGCTAAAACGCAAAACGTGATGGTGCCAGGTGTGATTTCAAAGCTCTCCATTTTCTCCGCGTCTGGGGGAAGTATGGAAGACACGCTCACAAGGTTGCATTGTCCTATTCCCGCCTTGATGAGGGCGGCGTCAAAGGCGTTTAGAGGAGACGTAGAACTGGTTGCGCATCCGCTGGTCAGAAAGAATTTTTTAGGCAGAAACAGTCCATGTATCGGATACGCCAACTTTCTATGATTTGCCTCCCTTTCCTTAACATGCAAGGTTTTTACGTTTTTAGATGTTTTTAATTTTTCTTATTAAAGTTTTTCCTCAGAATAAATCCTTTAGACACGATTAATTTAAAATATAAAGCCGAAATTAGGAATATTTTCAGGAAGCTTCATTATTATACATTTCAGTTTAAAAAATTTAGACCCAAACCTTAAAAATTTAAAGAATTTCTCTTTCAAAGCCCCAAAAGTTTCTAGGTTGATGGCTTTCAAATAAAGTTTTCTAAAAAACCAGAAAACTACCAAGGTTCTTTTTTTTTCCCTAAAAGAAAAAGGATCACGTTAGCAGTTATGTGAATAAAGGGCGTTACCACCAAAACGGCGAAAAAGACCTCTACGGTCAGAGTTAGTAAGGGAACAGCTAGGTTAAAGAGGTAGATGAAAAGCAGAGCCACTAAAATGAATCCCAGCTGGTCTAGCACGGGCGCTGGGGCTCCTCGGGGAAGATTGGCTCTCCTTTTGATAAAAGCCCCTATAAGGTCTCCTGAAACTGTACCTGAGCCTACGACCAACCCTAAAAGAGCGTAAAGAGGCAGAGGGAAAGACTGAGTGGTTACCAAATTCAGGAAACTCGCTGTCAAAAGGCAGCCTACCACCCCAAACATCACCCCTGCAACAGCTCCTCTCACCGTTTTACCGTCTCCTAGAAGCCTCCGACCGTCGAAGAAATTCTTTCCTCCGTCGATGGGCCTCCCACCCCCAAAAAGGACAGGCATGCCGTTGGCTAGATAGGCCGGCACCATGATGATGGCTGAAGAGATGATGAAACTTAGGTCAGCCAAGCTTCAACCCACGGCCATCTGAACCAGTAAACATCCTTTTCCATATTAAACTTACGAAGCCGCATAAGCGAGGGTGCTTCAGGTCAGGGATTTGAATGAAAAAAGCTCCCAGCAGCCCAGCACCTCATTGAGGAAGCCGCCGAACTTGGATATAGGAACAATGGGAACTCCTCTGTAGACAAGGTAGTTAACCTCCAGCAGAGTTACAACCACCGGAACTGCCTTCAAACAAGGTGGAAGCTTCATTTTTAATTCAACCTCGATTTTCTTCAAGTTCTTAGGAGATGACAGAGCCTCCAGTCTCTTCAGTTGCATGTCCACTATTCTCTGAACCTTCGACCTGTTTAGGTGGGTTTTCCAATGTTTACAGTCTATCATTAACGCAAGCCAATTTTGAACGGCGAGAAGATCTATTTCACTCCATTCTCCGTTCATTTTCACCCTCAAGTGGGCTAAAACATGGTAGTTGTTTTTCTCCAAAGCGTAGGCTGTTACCTTTTCAAACTCTTGCCAAGTCAGATATCGGCAGACAGAGCCGAGGGTTAAACCCAGCCTTAAGGCTTGAACCGCCAGATCTACTTTCTGGATTGGCGAAATTTTTAGGCGGTTTCCCTCTCTGGAAATAAGCCTCTGAACAGCGAGTTGGTTCAACTGGTCTCTGGCTGTGTGGGAAGGTAGAAAAGTGTTGGATAATAACACGTCCTCAAGTAGGACATCGCTTTCCTTTGTGTACTTCAAAATCTCCAGTAAAAATTCTTTGTTCAATTTTGCGAGGGTCAAATTGGAGATTTTCCCAGCTTGTTTAATTTGTCCGTGGGCTTTAAAGCCTATCTAAAAGGGCTTTCTAGTAAGGTATATATCTTTTCTCAGCATTTTTCCTTTAATTCCAACACCATAAGAGGAGTTCAAGACACTTATGGGAAAGACCATAACGGAGAAGATTCTTTCGAGGGCATCGGGGAAGAACGTAGAGCAAGGCGAGCTGGTGGTGGCTGAGGTAGACTTGGCCATGGCTCATGACGGGACCGCTCCCTTAGCCATTAAAATGTTCAGGGAAATGGGCGGCGAACTCCTATGGAACGCGAAAAAAGTCATCCTCGTCATAGATCACGTAGCTCCCAGCGCCACAGAAGGGACCTCCAGTCTTCACAAGCTGATGAGGCAGTTTTCCGCGGAGCAGAAAATTGAAAACTTCTACGATGTGGGTGTGGGAGTATGCCATCAGCTGATGGTGGAGAAACACGTGGAACCTGGCATGGTTGTAGTAGGCGCAGACTCTCACACATGCACCTACGGAGCCTTGGGAGCCTTTTCCACGGGCATAGGCTCCACAGAGGTAGCGGCAGTTTTCAAGACGGGAAAACTCTGGTTTAAAGTTCCTGAAACCTTAAAGATAAACCTAGATGGCGAAATGCCTCCTCATGTTACTCCTAAAGACGTTATCCTCTACCTCATCGGTCAGATAGGAGCAGACGGAGCTACCTACAAGGCTGTGGAATTTTCTGGAGAGGCTGTGAAGCATATGAGCGTGGACGGGCGGCTTACTCTTTGCAATATGGTTGTGGAAATGGGAGCTAAAAACGGTTTGGTAGAACCTGATGAAACGACTGAGAAATATATCCTCGAGAAGAGAAGGAACTTCTCTAAAGCTTTGAAGAACGACCCTGACGCAGAGTTCGTGGAGACACGTGAATACGACGTATCAAAGATTGAACCTCAAATAGCATGCCCGCCCACAGTGGATAATGTGAAGCCTGTCAAAGAAGTGGAAGGCCTTGACATTCACCAAGTTTTCCTAGGTTCATGCACCGATGGTCGCGTAGAAGACTTGAAGGAGGCCGCTGAAATCTTAGCTGGGAAAAGAATCAGCCCTCATGTTAGGATGATCGTCGTCCCTGCTTCCGTCAACGTGTACCTAGAAGCTTTGGAGGCAGGATTCATCAAAACTTTTCTCGAGGCAGGATGCACGCTGTGTAATCCCGGATGCGGGCCTTGTGTAGGAGCTCATCAAGGGATCCCTGCTCCCGGGGAAGTCGTCCTAAGCACTTCCAACAGAAATTTTGTAGGGAGGATGGGGTGCGCGGAGGCAGACATTTACCTCGTCTCGCCTAAGACAGCCGCTGTGTCCGCTTTAACGGGGAAAATAACTGACCCTCAAGGTTGGAGAGGTTGACCTATGGTTTTCAAGCCCATTAAAGGTCGAGTTTGGAAGTTCGGCGACGACGTAAACACTGATGTCATCATCCCAGGTAAATACAAATTTAAAACCCTCAACATGAAAGAGCTGGCGGAACATGCTATGGAAGGCTTAGACCCGAACTTCTCAAAAAAAGCCAAGCCGGGGGATGTCATTGTAGCTGGGAAAAATTTCGGATGCGGCTCCTCCCGGGAGCATGCTCCACGGGTGTTGAAGGAACTGGGCATAGGCGCTGTGGTGGCGGAGTCTTTCGCCAGAATATTTTTTAGAAACGCCATCAATGTGGGTTTACCTGTACTTGAGTCAAAGGAGGCATCCAAAGAAACTAGGGAGGGAGATATCCTAGAGATAGACTTGGAGGCTGGCGTGATAAAGAACAGGGAGGCTGAGAGATCCTACAACTTCAGACCTCTACCCTCCGTTCTTTTGGATATTCTTCAAAGCGGCGGACTGGTTGAGTATCTTAAGAAGAAGGGTACCTATGTCCTCTGAAGCTAAAAAGCTTTAAGCCTTTTAACATGATTTTTTTGGTGAGGATGTCCTTGGAGAAAATAGTCCTAGCCTACTCCGGCGGCCTTGACACCACAGTCATGATAAAGTGGCTTGCGGAGAAATACAACGCAGAGATAGTGACCGTAACTGTAAATGTAGGCCAGCAGGAAGACCTTAAAGCCGTTGAGGATAAAGCCCTGAAGCTAGGAGTCTCGAGGCATTACAACATAGACGCCACAAAGGAGTTTGTGGAAGACTATGTCTTCCCAGCCATCCAAGCCAATGCGCTTTACCAAGAGAAATACCCTCTCAGCACCGCGCTAGCAAGACCTTTGATAGCTGCTAAACTGGTGGAAGTAGCTAGAAAGGAAAAAGCCTCAGCAGTAGCTCACGGCTGCACTGGAAAGGGAAACGATCAGGTTAGGTTTGAGGTCAGCATCCGCGCCCTAGCCCCTGAACTCACTGTGTTGGCTCCGGTTCGAAAATGGGGGTTAACGCGGGATAAGGAAATCGAGTACGCGCAGAAGCATGGAATACCTGTAATCTTGAAAGAAGCCTCATACAGCATAGACCAAAATCTGTGGGGGCGCTCCATAGAGTCAGGTCCGCTGGAACATTTAGACACTGAACCCCCTGAAGATGCCTTTAGCTGGACAACATCCCCGGAGAAAGCTCCTGATAAACCCGCTTACTTGACAGTGAAATTTGAAGAAGGAGTCCCAATCGCATTAAACGGCGAAGAACTTGACGGGGTGACCCTGATCGAAAACCTGAATCGAATCGCGGGGGCTCACGGGATAGGAAGAATAGACCACGTGGAAGACAGAGTCGTGGGGTTGAAGTCAAGAGAAGTCTACGAGTGCCCTGCTGCAGCATGTTTGCTGGAAGCTCATAGAGACTTGGAAAAGCTGGTTTTAACCCGCCATGAGTTGATGTTCAAGCAGTATGTAGACTCGCAATGGAGTTGGCTGGTTTACAGCGGCCTTTGGGAAGACCCTCTCAAAAAGGACTTAGACGCCTTCATCAAAACCAGCCAGCAGCGAGTAAGTGGATCAGTTAAGCTTAAACTTTTCAAAGGAAGCGTGAAGACGGTGGCCAGAAGCTCTCCCT
The DNA here is from genome assembly GCF_002009985.1 of Candidatus Hecatella orcuttiae. Taxonomy (NCBI): domain Archaea; kingdom Thermoproteati; phylum Candidatus Bathyarchaeota; class Bathyarchaeia (SeqCode); order Candidatus Hecatellales; family Candidatus Hecatellaceae; genus Candidatus Hecatella; species Candidatus Hecatella orcuttiae. The sequence continues at coordinate 760,943 of NZ_MTLX02000005.1, read as the reverse complement.
TCTCCCTCTACGACCTCAGGTTAGCCACTTACGACGTGAAGTCAACCTTCGACCAGTCTGCTTCTGAAGGCTTCATCGAAATCTGGGGGCTTCCTACAAAGGTTTCCAGCCAGCTTCTGGCCAAACTAAAGTCTGCCACTAAAGAATCGGAAGTCAGCGAAGATGAAAAATAAAAGTAAACCCGGATCCATGGGGACGTTGTCGACTTTGAAAACAAAGGAAAAACATCCTACTGTAGCCTTCCTAGGACCTAAAGGTACTTTCACCCAGCAGGCGGCGATAAAATTCTTCTCCAAAAGGAAAGCGAAGTTCCTTGAATTGGAGTCTCTTCAAGAAGTTTTTGAAGCCGTAGCTGAGGGTAAGGCTACCTACGGGGTTGTGCCGGTAGAAAATTCTGTTGAAGGTTCCGTTAACTTAACTCTGGACCTCCTTTACAAGTCTAATTTGAAAATATGTGGCGAAATCCTGGAGGAGATAAAACACAGCCTCATAGTGAATAGGGGAACGGATAAGTCGAAAATCAAAGTCATTCTATCTCACCCTCAAGCTCTGTCCCAGTGCAGAACCTATCTGGACGAGAATTTCCCCAAAGCAAAGAGAAAAGAGGTGGAAAGCACGGCTTCAGCTGTCAGAAAACTCAAAAGAATGAAAAATGCCGCAGCGATAGGAACAGAGTTGGCTGCGAAGATCTACGGTATGAAAATTCTGGAAAAAAACCTCTGCGATTGGCCTCAAAATTTAACCCGTTTTATTGTCCTCTCCCAAAGTGATTCTAAGCCTACAGGAAAGGATAAGACCTCTCTCATCTTTTCCACCAAAGACGTCCCCGGCGCCCTTCATAAAGCGTTGGAGCCTTTTGCCTCCCGAAGCATTAACCTGACAAAGATCGAGTCCAGACCTTCTAAGGAAAAACCTTGGGAGTATGTTTTCTTCATGGAATTTGAAGGGCATAGAAAAGATGAAAAGTGCGCAGAAGCCATAGGAGACCTGCGAAGCCTATGTGAATTTCTTAAGGTCTTAGGCTCCTACAGGCGGGCGTCGTAAAATTTTTACCCTGATGACTTCAAAAATTCAAGAGCACTGTAAACTTTTTTAGGCGAGGCCTTGAACTCAGCGCTTTCAGCCAAGTAATCCCTTGCTGCATCAAAAAATTTTATGAAACTAGCTTTGTCTTTTCCCTGAATGATCCGCTTCAATTCGTTGACCTTTTCAATGTGTAATGATAGGATTTTAAGAAAAGCTTTATTGTCGATTTGAATGGACCCATAGGTTTGAGGGTCTTCTTGAAGGACGCTTCCAGCCAGAAGAGTCTGCATGGAAAAAGTTGTTCCCGCGAATTTTTGAAGCTCTCCTATTTTTTCACCCGCCGCGGAGAGTGTCCGCCCGAATACTATGTTGACAAAATGGGGTAGAGCGAGAGTGAGGGCCATCATCCTGTCATGGACTTGAGCGTTGGGGAGAATTACTACGCGAGCTCCTGCTTCGCTGAAAATCCTCAGAAGCCTCCTCAATTCTCCTTTCAAACTACTCACCGGAATGACTAGCATGTTTTTTCCAGCCATGGTTTGAGCGGCTGGACCGAACATGGGGTGGAGGCTTAGGCAGTGAACTCCGTAGGCTTCGGCTTTCTGCAAAGCTGGGATGACATCGCTTTTCAGGGAAGCAACATCCATGAGGACGGCTCCCCTCTTCATCAAAGGAGCGTTCTCCAAGAGAACAGCCGCTGTGGAATTCAGCGTTGTGGCCACCATCACCATATCGGCGTCTTCCACGGCAGGTTTCCCCTTTTCGGCGAACTCCACACCCAGTTGAGCAGCCACCCGCCTTGCTTTTGAAAGGCTTCGACCGGCTATCAAAACTTGGAAGCCTTTGTCTTTGAAAAATTTGGCAAACCACCTGCCCATTCTACCCGTTCCACCGATGATGGAAATTTTTCTTCCAAAGGGATCCAAACCTGACACCTTCTAGGCTGCGGATGTTTTAATCAACCTTCTCCAATTCGCCTATCTCCGCCAAGTGGTCTACCGAAAAGACCCTGTAGGGTGTTATCGCTGCTTGGAGGCCAGCGTTGATGATCATCCTCGCGCAGAGACGGCATGGTACCAGATAGTTTTCCGTCAGCGCTCTTCCAGTGTCCGCATCTCGCCCTGCAATGTAGATGGTTCCCTTGAGGACGCTGACTCCCGCCCGGGCGGCGTTGATGATGGCGTTTTGTTCAGCGTGGACACCTCGACAGAACTCATATCTCTCCCCTGGGGGGATGTTACGCACCTTTCGAATGCAGTAGCCTAGGTCGATGCAGTTAGGTAGCCCACGGGGCGCCCCATTGTAGCCTGTGCTGACTATCTGGTCGTCTCTCACGATGATGGCTCCGTAGTGTCTCCGGAGGCATGTGCTTCTCGTAGCCACCTGGGAAGCTATGGCCAGATAATATTCTTCCTTAGAAGGCCTCATTTTTCATTCCAAAGTAATGACCGGCTCACATTAATATGGTTTCCCATTTGCTCAGCGTACTTTTTCTCCAAGTCCAGCCAAACTTAAAATTAATCGAAGGGAGTTTGGATATGTTAAACTCTCCAGTTTTTTGGAGAGTCTAGGCGGGAAAACGAGCCTATTCCCCGTTAAAGGTGTGGGATTGTTCGTTTTAACCTCCGGAAACTCCCTGAGCGATGAGTATTTTGTCTCCTTCTCTAAGCTTTGTAGCGAATTTTTCGTTCAGATACTCTGCGTAGATGCCGTTTAACGCCACCTTGTTGTAGCTTCTAATCTCTCCCCCCTCTGGGTTGAACAGTTCCTTCCGGAATTTTTGGCTTCTTTCAGCTAAAGTTTCAAGTAAATCCATGAGCGTTGAACCATCCGGCAATTCCACAGTTTCGCTTCGCCTACCGACGATTTCTCTGAATGTTGTAAGATAGACTACGTTGACTTTCATAGATACAGAGTTCCCCATATTAAGCTGAGAATGGAAAAAATAAAAGACTTTATCTTGGAAGTTTTCCCATGGCCTCTAAGCTGTCGGCTACATCTTTTAGGTCTAATGCTTCTAGTTTCTTTCGGGGGATGAGCCCTGTTTCTTTATCCCAACCCCGGAGCTTATAATATTCGTCTAGCAGTTGCTCCAACTCGACGACATGCCCCTTCGGCGGCCCTTCGGGAGCTGGTTCCTCGGTGAACCTTGAAGGCAGTGTATCGTCTTTCCGCGAGATTCCCTCTCTGATGTTGAAGGCCCTTTGTAGGTTGACGATTCTTTCTCCTATCGTCCGCATCCCTGATGCATCAATGTTCATGCCTGTCGCCAGTTTAACGGCTTTGGCCATTTCCGGATAATAAACTGCCCCTGTGAAGAGAGGTAGACTGGTTCCTGCGCTTTTACACAGCAGTAGACTGTCGCATAGGGCGCATAGTTCCTCCCCGTCTTTAACCTCAAAGGGTTTATGTTTGATATCAAGCCTATTGGCCATTTCGGGAAGATACTCTCGGCCATAGCGGGCTACGATATATTCATTCATTACAACCTCGTCGAGGAGGGGGAAAGCCTTCAGGTGGTCTGCGCCTCTACTGGAGGTGGCGTGAGCTAATCCCATAGACTTTTGTGCTCTGCCGTCTTGAGCAGCAATCTCCATCCCTTTAACGTGCATCACATACTTCTCGGAGCCTTTTCCGATTTTTTTAGAGGCTCTTAAGCTTCCTTCAGCCAAGAGGTTTCCAAATCCTTCCCTTTTTGCGATTTTGTTGATAAGCTCGATGAGGGTTTCAGTGTTGCCCCAAGATAGAATTAAGCCGCCTGTGTCTTCTTTGGTGATGATTCCTTTCTCATAACACTCTATAGCCCAGGAAATTGTTCCTCCAGTAGATATGGTGTCCATGCCGTATTCGTCGCAGAGCTCGTTGGCGTAGATGATGACGTCAAGATTGTGAATCCAGTTTCTAGCTCCTAACGCTGATAAACTTTCATACTCAGGCTGTTTTGCATAGATCCTCCTGTAGGGTCCCTGCTTTACCATCAAAGGTTTTTCACATCTAGCCCAGCATCCGAAGGAGGCTCTGTCCTTAATCCTATACTCTTCCCTAATCCGTTCGCCGCCTATTTCCTTAGCATGGGGAGTATATCCTGTTTGAAAATTTTTCACAGGCCATCGGGCGATTTCGTTCATCAGCTCTACCAAAATCGGAGTTCCATATTTAGCCCTAGACTCGATGAATTTATCCCGTTTATACAGCTCAATGATTTCCCTTGAAAACTTGTAGAATCCCTCAGGATCAGCCAGCGCCACATCTTTTGAACCGTGAACGGCTACGGCCTTCAGTTTTTTAGATCCCATCACGGCGCCTATCCCGCTTCGCGCAGCGGCCCTTCGCTGGTGCAGTATTCCGGCGAATCTCACCAGATTTTCTCCAGCAGGGCCGCAGCTGGCAACTTGAACATCCTTGCCATGCTGCTCTCTCAGTATTTTCTCGGTTTCAGAGGTTGTTTTTCCCCAAACATCTTTTGCGTCTTTGAGTTCAACTTTGTCATCATCCACCCAAAGGTAAACAGGTTTACTGGCTCTCCCTTGGAAGACTATGGCATCGTAGCCTGCGAACTTCAACTCTGACGCCCAATGGCCGCAGCAACTGGCATCACCATAAATGCCTGTGAGAGGAGACTTCGCTCCCACTTCAAACCTACCGGCTTGAGGCCATCCTGTACCAGAAAGAGGGCCGATGGCGAAGATGAGCCGGTTTTCTGGGTCAAATGGGTCTAATCCGGGTTTAACTTCATCCCATAAGATTTTTGTGACGAAGCCGTTTCCGCCTAGAAACTTCTTTGCCATGTCGCTGGATAGCGGTTGGGAAACGGTTTTTTCCCGGCCCAGATCCACTCGGATTATTTTTCCGCCATATCCTTTGAATTTAAAAGCCATTCCTCAATCACCTTAACTCGAGTTTGCGCAAGGTCTATGCGTTTTTCATGCGCCACCGCTTCGGTGGATACGAGCTTTAACGCTCCGGTGGGGCAGAAATCGAGGCATTCGCCACATTGGTCGCATTTGATGGCTGTTCCTTTATCTGGGTGGATGAAAATGGCTCCGAAAGGGCATTCTTCCACGCATAAACCACAACCTATGCAGTTTTCTTCATAAAGTACAACTAAGTCGTTCTCTTTCACCAAGGCATTGGTGGGACAGGGTTTGGCACAGGGAGGGTCTGCGCACTGGCGGCAGGCTATCGGCATGTCGATTACAGGCCCTTCTCGGACAACCCTTATTCTAGATTTATGTGGGTTCATAATGCCTTCCTTTGCCACGGAGCAGGCTATTTCGCAGTTTCTACATCCGCAGCATTCCAAAGGGTCTGCGTAGAGAATTTTTTTGACCACCAATTTCACCTAGAACCATCTACATCTTCACGCATGCTGTTTTATTTAAATGCACCCGTAGCGACCTTTCATCTTAGTTTTCTTCTGCCCATAGCTAAACCGGCTAGCAAGTATAAGGTAGTCCAAGTTACTATGTGGTATAAGGCCGCTGTGGGCTTCGGTATCCACTCTATATTGAAGGCTGCGAAGCCTTTTTCACCGATTCGGAGAGTGACAGTTAAGAGGTCCTCCATCATAATTCCCAAGGGTTCATCTAATCCCGGGGCAACACTCAGGTCTAATACGTCGAAATCTATGTTCAGCAAGACGTTCTCAGTTCCTTTGTAGGCTATCTTGACAGCCTCCTGGATGACGGCGTTAATGCCCCTTTCTTTGATGTCCTTGTAGGTGTAGACATGGCTTCCTCGTTTCTGATACCAGTCCAATTGTTCTTTGAAGTTTCGCGGTCCCCGCATGCCGATCAGAACGAATTTTTCCATGTCTACCTTTTCCAATGTGGAAACGGGATCAACCCAGCCAACGTACGGGGGTGGACAGGCGTTATCTCCATGCGCATCCAAAGTTATGATGCCTATGCTTCCCTTAGACCGTTCAGCCATGGCCTTCGCAACAGCGTACATGCTGCTCTCAATGGTGATAGGTATGCAGCCCGCCTCCAACACTTCGCTTATTTTTTCAACAGTTCGCTGAACAGCTCTAACCCAGTCTTCCCGGGTTATTATCGGAGAGATGCCGGTTACATCTCCGTAGTCGACAAGCCTTATATGCTCAAACACGTCGATGTTCAGTTCTGGCAGAAATCCGCTGTATTTCACCGAAGCTTTTCTCAGCAGCATGGGGTCGAGGATTTCAAAAGTTCTTTCTCCTTGGCTGTAAAAAGTTAAACCTAAATCTGTCCTCCAAGGGTTTTCCCCGAAACTCTGATAGCCGCCGCCTATAATTGCCACGTCAGCTCCTTTAAGGTCTCGCTTGTCCCTCGCGCGAGGGACAGCCAAGAAGGTTGGCGTGTTGCCGTAGATCGTAGGTGTTAACAGTTTTTCTAGAGGGTCCATCGGCTTCCTATGCTTGAATTTCACCATTTACCCCTCTATCTCGGTAATGTTTATTTCTTTACATCTTATCTAAAGTTAACGAGTCCGGTGTTCACATGAAAGTGAGTAAAGTCGATCTAGTCTTGAAAAACGGGAAAATTTTCACATCCTACGGACTACTGGACGCGGGTTTGGTTGTGGATGACGGAAAAATCGTAGCAGTGGCAAAGGATGCACATCTCCCTGGAGCAGACAGGGTTATTGACGTGAAAGGAAACCTAATTATACCCGGGGGCATCGACGCCCACGTCCATATTTATAATGGGGAAAAATTTCGCTACCGAGAAGATTTTGAAAGCGGCACAAAGGCCGCCTTAGCAGGTGGGACCACGATGGTTATTGATTTTGCAGGCTGGGGGGAAGATGTGGAAAAAAGTTTTGAAAGGGTGAAAATGGTAGGTGAGAGGGAGTCCTTAATAGATTTTTCTCTGCACGTTTACATATTGGATGAAAAATCCATGGACTGTATTCACAGCTTGGCCGAGAAAGGTGTTGCATCCTTCAAACATGTCCTAGCTAACTGCAACGGGCTTGAACAAGTCATGAACGACGGAATCCTATTGGAGTCGTTTAGAAAAGTGGGAAAGGCGAAGGGGATAGTTTCAGTTCATGCGGAGAGCGAAGAGATAAGAAGACACCTTCAAGAGGAGCTTAAAAAAGCTGGGAGAATCGATGCTACTGCTCATGCAGAGTCACGGCCTAGAATATGTGAGGATGAAGCTGCCATGAGAGCGATCCTGTTTGCCGAGGAAGCCGGGGTGCCTCTGCATATTTTTCACGTCGGCTCGGGCAACGTTGCAGATTTCCTTAGAAGATGTAAGCAGGAGGGTTTCCCTTTAACCGGTGAGACCTGCCCACACTTTCTATTTTTCACTCAAGAAGACCTCAGGAAGTTCGGGCCGTATCTTCAGACGAACCCTTGCTTGAAGTCCAGAGAAGATAGGGACTCGCTGTGGAGGGCAGTGGCAGACGGCTCCCTAGACATCATCACAACGGACCACTACGCTCCTCTAAAGAGGGAGAAGGACAAGGGATGGGAAAACATATGGGAGGTTGAAGGCGGGGTGCCTGGTGTTGAAACAAGGCTTATGCTCATGATGAGCGAAGGTGTAAACAAAGGGAGAATCTCCTTAGAAAGATTCGTTGATGCTTGCTGCACCAAGCCGGCGAGGATATTTGGCTTTTACCCTAGGAAGGGCGTCATCCAACCGCGGTCCGACGCGGACATCGTGGTCATCGACAGGAAAAAGGAATTTAAAATATCAGCAGACCGCCTTCACCATAAAGCCGATTGGACACCTTTCGAAGGATGGCGCATGAAAGGAATACCTGTGATGACTGTGTCTAAAGGAGAGCTTATGATGGTGGACGGTGAAGTGTGGGGTAAGCTTGGGAAAGGTAGGTTCGTACCATGTCAAAGGCACCATATTTTGAAAAAATAATCTTGCCCAGATGAGCTACATAGGCATAAGAAGCGTTGACTTTCACTTTTTCGGCAAGTTCCACGGAGGGTTTAACGGAGCGGACGCGGCGCGCTCTTGGTACTTTGCAGCCCTTTTGGCAGCTAGCTCTGATATCTTTTCTTCATCCACCGTCAAAATCCTCTTCCCCCGAACCACAATCTCCCCGTTCACCATGACCGTGTCCACATCCGTGCCTCTGACATAGAATGCCAAGGCGGCGAGCTTATCAAAAATAGGCGTTAAATGAGCGTGGCCGGAAAAATCTGCAACTAAAACATCAGCCTTCTTCCCAGCTTCAAGAGAACCTATTTCCTTTTCCAACCCTAAACATCTGGCTCCGCCCATGGTGGCCATTTCAAGCGCCTGCTTGGGAGGTATCAGAGATAAATCCAAATGGTAAAGGCGAAGTATCGCCGCAGAATAAGCCATCAGCTCAAACATGTCGTAGATGTTCTCACCGTCGACGCCGAGACCAACCTTGCAGCCTCTTCGGAGCAGATCAACCACGGGGGCGAGGCCGTTAGCCCAGAAGGCGTTGCTTTTTATGTTAAAAGACAATCCCACATCGTTTCTTTGCCATATCTCCAGCTCTTTTTTTGAGATGTAGATTCCGTGGGCGGCATTCACATCCGGCCCTAGGAAACCTAGCTTGTCTAGAAATTCAACAGAACCCCCCACTCCATATTTTTCCCGGATCATTTTGACTTCGTATACACTTTGAGCGATGTGGATTTGAATGCCGCACCGGTGTTTGTCAGCGATTTCTCTGGCTTTCCTTAATGTCTCAGGATGGCATGAAAAGCATGTGTGCACTCCCATCATCCCTCGGATGCGTGAATCTTTTTTATAATTCCATTTCTTGATGAAGGCTTCGTTTTCCTTGAGGCCCAGCCGTCCTTTCTTGACGCTTTCTCTATCCGTCGCTTCAAAGGAAAGGCAGGCTCTGATTCCAACCTTTTCCACGGCTTTCGCAGCATAGTCCAGAACCCCGGGGATGAGGTTTTGGCCTTCTTGAAGGTCAGCGGTGCAGGTGATTCCTCTTTTAACCATTTCGGTGCTCGCCAGCAAAACTCCAGCGTAGACATCGTCCTTTCTGCAGGTGTCTTCGATCTTCGGCCACCACCACCTAGTTAGAATAGGTCCGAAATCTAAGCCTATTTCCGGGGAGATGGACAATTTCATGTAGCGTGTCAACGAGTTGTACATGTGATTGTGGGAGGTTACAAAACCAGGCAAGATAACCTTACCTCTGGCGTCAATCCGTTCTTCCGCGCTGTGTCTCCTCTTGACGTCGGAGGTTTTTCCGACAGCTAGAATTCTGTTTCCTTCCACAGCCACAGCGCCGTCTTCTATGATTTTCCCTTTCCCATCCATGGTCACAACAGTTCCGTTTTCGAAGATATAGTCAGCCAAGTTATCTCACCTTTTATGCAAGGTGATCGCCCGGGTGGGACATATGCTTTTACAGAGTCCGCAGCCGAAACAGGCCTCTTCATCTATTTGGGCTATACCTTCTACGACCTTGACAGCGTCGTAAGCGCATACTCTTTCACAAGCCCCGCAGCCGTTGCAGAGCTCAGCTTCCACTTTAGCTGGAAATAGAGTATAGGTGGCTTCTTTACGCAGGTACTTTAGCGATATGCCTCTGATGTCGTCCAAGCTTCTGTAGCCCATTTTCTTCATGAACTCTTCTAGTTCGTTGACGATCTTTGAGAATACCCCCAAGCCCCGTAGCAGAGCTGCCGTGTGAAGGTGAACGCAGGTGGCACCGGCCATGAACATCTCTATAGAGTCCTCGCCATTGCTTATTCCCCCGCCGCCCAGCACAGGAATCCTGACAGCCATGGCCATCTCGGCGACGCAGCGAACTGCCAGCGGCTTTATCGCCGAACCTGAGAGGTAGCCGTAGCCGGATTTCGCCCCCAGCAGAGGCTTCCCGGTGTACACGTCGATGGAGAGACAGGGGCCGAAGGTGTTTATTCCTGATATGGCATCAACACCAACGCTTTCTATGGCTCGAGCGTATTTGGGTATGTCAGGAATGTCAGGGCCCAGCTTTACGATGAAAGGTATGCTGATGGCCTCCCGGACAGCCTTCACCGTCTCCGTAAGCTCTTTCAGAGGGGCGGCTGGGACGGGAAGCTCAAACATGTCTGCTCCCGCCTTTTCTAAGGCGGCAGCCAATTTTACGCTTGCATCCACCGTCAAACCCAGAGCATTCGCTATAACTGGCTTCCCCCCTTCCTTGGCGATTCTAAGCTCTCTTTCAGAGAATTCGCTTATCCCTGGAGCTTGCCAGTCATAATTCAGTAAACCGCCTTTAACCGTAGCCATGCTGGGCCGGGGTGTATCTTCATATTTTTCCATGATCGTTTTGGTGAAAACAGCCCCCACACCATGCTGCTGAGCGGCTTTCCTGATGGTGGCGCCGTCCCGGCTCAGAGGGCCGGATGAAAGAGCGGTGGGGAAAGGCAACCTAACACCGGCTAATTCTACGGAAAGATCCGTTCCTGCTCACCTCGCGACATTTTACTGTTTACTCGATTAATAAAAAATACCGTTTCACCATTTCAAAAATCCGCGCCCCATTTCGATTGGGAGTTCATGGGTCACTCTCGACGGAATAACTTCGGCTTCTCCACTCTATATTCGAGCTCTTTCTTTAACGGCCTGAGCCACTTCATCGGCTTTTCTCAGTTCCTCCTCTTCGTCGGTGAAGGTTATCCGCCTGTTCTCCATCAGAATCTTCCCATCCACGATGACTGTGTCCACGTTTTCTGGGGTGCAAGAGTAAACCAGCGAACCCACGGGATCGTGCACATGCACCGTGTGAGGTTTGAACATGTCCACTATGGTGATATCAGCCCTCTTACCCACTTGAAGGGAGCCCAGCCGGTCTCCCATGGAGAGAGCTTTCGCTCCGTTGATGGTGGCCATCTCCAAGGAATCCTGAGCCTTAATTATCGACGGGTCCATGTGGTAGACTTTGTGGAGTAAAGCAGCGAACTTCATGGATGATAAGAAATCCTGATTCCCATTGCTCGCGGAGCCGTCGGTCCCTAGGGCTACGTTGAGGCCTCTTCTAATATATTCAGGAATGGGGGCTACACCGTCGCAGACATACATGTTGCTGATGGGGTTGTGAACTATCTGGGCACCGGATGCCACGAGAAGGTCTATCTCCCGTTTCGTCACACATACGGAATGGACGGCTAGAAACCGGCTGTCCAGCACCCCTAAGTCGTGGAGATACTCGACGTCTCGTTTTCCAGTCCTCTCCATGAGCATTCTGACGTCTCTCTCGCTTTCCGCCGTGTGAATGTGGAGATAGGTATCATACTTGTCTGCGAGTTCCTTGGATTTTAAGATGAGCTCATCGGAAGCGAAGCAGGGATGCATGGGGGCGGGGCATACCCTGATACGTCCACCTCCAGCTTTATCCCATTTCCTGAGGGTCTCTTCACATTTTTTAAGCGCTTCCGAGGGTTCAGTCTTCATCTCATCCAAGACGTTCAGTTCGTAATATCCGCAGGCGAGAACTCCGCGGATACCGGTTTCATCCATCGCCTTAGCTACCGGCTCGTAGAATCGGGGGTATTGATTGTCCACGATGCAGGTTATTCCCGACTTTATGTTTTCAATGATGGCAAGCCTCGCCGCCACATATATATCGCTCTCGGTGAGGCTCTGGGTAAACGGCCATATGGCCAATTTCAGCCAGTCCAGAAGCTCCATGTCCACCGCGACGCTTCTGATAAAAACCTGGAACATGTGGTTGTGAGCGTTGATGAAACCTGGGAAGACGAACTTTCCCGAAGCGTCGATCCGTCTTTCGACGTCTAGGCTTTCCTTAAATTCAGACTTCTCCCCCACGAAGGTGATCTCTCCATCTTGAACGACAAGAAGCCCGTTTTTGATGATGGGGCGGTTTTTATCTAAAGTTATTATCGTTCCACCTTCTATCGCTAAACTCAACCTTTCACTCTCCTTTGCTATCATCTATCCTTTTGAGAATTTAAAATTCTTGTTTCCACAGGCTTTTATCAGTTATGGAGGAATGCAACTTTAAAACGCTCATCCACATAACCCTTAAATTTACTTGAAGCATCATAAATAGACATCCACAAAAAATATTTGGTGAGATATGTGGCATCAAGACTCAGAAAAATCAGCCTAACCGCCAACCCCCCTCCTAAAGAAAAACTACCCTCTCAACCGGCGTTCGCCGAAAAAGTGGAAATCGGGTCAACTGTTGTGGAGATGCGAGGGATCACTAAAAGGTTCCCCGGAGTGCTCGCCAATGACAATATTAATTTTGACGTGAAGGCGGGGGAGATTCATGCGCTGCTGGGGGAAAACGGCGCTGGGAAGACTACTTTGATGAAGATACTGTACGGGCTGTACCGTAAGGATTCAGGGGAAATATTTGTTCACGGTCAAAAAGTAGACATAAGATCACCTCGAGAAGCCATCAGCCTTGGGATAGGCATGGTCCACCAGCACTTTATGCTTGTGTCTGAATTGACCGTTATTGAAAACATCGTTCTCGGGCTGGAACCTGAGAAGAGAGGTTTACTGGACTTTAAAAGCGCAGAAAATAAAATATCTGAAATCATGAAGCGACATGAATTCAAAGTCGATTTGAAAGCTAAGATATGGGAGCTGTCGGTGGGAGAGCAGCAAAGGGTTGAAATCCTGAAAGCCCTCTACCGGGATGTGAACATATTGATCCTCGACGAGCCTACCGCTGTTCTTTCTCCCACGGAGGTAAGGGAACTCTTCAAGGCGCTTCGCGGGATGGCTGAGGAAGGATACGCCATCATATTCATAACCCATAAGCTGAAGGAAGTCATGGACATCAGCAACCGGGTGACCGTACTCCGAAAAGGCAAAGTTATCGCCACCGTTGAAACTTCTAAAACCAGCATGAGGGAGTTGGCGAGGATGATGGTGGGGCGGGAGGTGATCTTCCAAATAGAGAGAGTTCCGGTGAAAAGTGACGAAGTGATTCTTGAAGTTAAAGATCTCCAAGCTCTAGATGATAGAGGAATGTTGGCCCTTAAAGGAGTGTCCTTCAACATACGCCGCGGGGAGATTTTAGGATTAGCCGGAGTCAGCGGTAACGGTCAGAGTGAGTTGGAGGAAGTTTTAGTCAATCTGCGCAGAGCTAAGGCTGGAAAGGTTCTTCTCTGCGGACGTGAAATAAGCAACCGGTCGACGAAGGAAGTGATCGAACAAGGGGTAGCCTACATTCCAGAGGACCGTTTGGGGAAGGGGGTGATAGTCGACTTCCCCATCACAAAAAACGTCATCTTGAAGACGCATGATGGTGAACCCTTTTCTCGAAAAGGGTTTTTGAACGATAAGGAAATTGACCAGCATTCGCAGAAGCTGGTTTCAAAATACGATGTCATGACTCCGAGCATAAAAACATATGTGAGGTACCTCTCCGGAGGGAACATTCAAAAACTCATCCTCGCCCGTGAGATGGACGGGACTCCCAAGCTTCTGATAGCTTCCCAGCCGACTAGGGGTCTTGACGTGGGTGCTACGGAGTATATACGAAATATGCTTGTTCAGCAAAAGAAGAATGGCACTGCCATTTTGCTCATTTCAGAGGACCTCGACGAAATTCTCTCCCTCAGCGACAGGATCGCAGTCATATATGAGGGGGAGATCATGGGCATAATCCCCACGGAGAAAGTTAACATCGAAGAACTTGGGTTGATGATGGCTGGGGTGAAACCTAAATCTGCAGAGTAACGGATACTCCGTAAGCCATTATTAATTGAAGGAGAAAAATCTGCTTATTCGCCTCTCTTATACGGTATGGCCAAGCCCTTGGGAGGCTTCATTTTTCTTCCTACTACGGTTAAAGCCAAGACGACCACAAGATAGGGGGCCATGAGGAAAAACTGGTAGGGGATCCCTATCCCTACAGCTTGAAGGCGAAGTTGAAGAGCGTCGACGAAGCCGTAGAGTAAGGCGCCTCCCAAAACCCTGACGGGAATCCATCTGCCGAATATGACTACAGCCACAGCAATCCAGCCGCGGCCCGCGGTCATCATGGGCATGAAAAATTTAACAATAGCCAACGGCAGAAATGCGCCACCTATCCCCGCCAGCATCGACCCTAAAATCACGCACACATAGCGTAGAAGCAACACCTTTATTCCGGCTGTGTCGCTTGCCTCAGGGTTTTCTCCCACAGCCCTGATCCTCAACCCCCAGCGGGTTTTGAAGAGGAAAAATTGGAAAAACACCACGAGAAACAGGGAAATGTAGGTGAGAAGGTAAGCTTGGAATAGAAAAGGCCCGATGAACGGTATCCCGCTCAGCACGGGAACGGTCAGAACCTTGAAAGGCTCTATAGATGGGGGAACCGGAAGCGCTCCGAAGTACGCCCGGTAGATGTAGGTTGACATACCCATTCCGAAAATGGTTAGGGAAACACCTGAAACCACTTGGTTTACTCCCAAACTTATGGATAAAATTGCGTGAATTAAACCGATTAAGCCGCCTACGAGCATCGCCGCCAAAACACCCATCCAAGGGTTCCCGGTGGTGAATGTGGCGATGAAGCCTGCGATGGCGCCCATCAACATTATGCCTTCCATTCCAAGGTTTAGCACACCGGAGCGTTCGGTGATAGTTTCACCTACAGCCGCAAACAGAATAGGGGTGGTCATTCTCAGGGTGGCGACCAGAAGCCCTGCTACCACAACTTCCTCGAAGACCAGTGTTACCGCCTCTTTATTCGTATCTCATACCGCGTGATAACTTCGCTGGCTAGAATGCTGATGAAAACGATGCTTTGGATTACGGGGATGAGAGCCGTCGGCACCCCCGTCACCCTCTTTAGGGCATCTCCTCCTTTAAACAGAACAGCGAAGAAGAAGGATGTCACCACCACAAGGAAGGGGTGCAACCTAGCCAGTAAAGCTACTAGGATGGCGGTGTAACCGTAGCCTGGACTTATGTCTGTTCGGAGACGGTAATGAAGCCCGCTGACTTCCCCCATACCCGCGAGGCCGGCGAGGCCTCCGCTTATTGCAGCGGCGATGAGGATGGTTTTGGCGATGTCTATGCCTCCGGCGCGCGCTGCTTCAGGGTTGTTGCCCACCGCCATTATCCGGTATCCTAAAACTGTTTTTTGGAGAAGTATGTATACCAACGGTGCGCAGACCATGGCGATGAGGAAGCCTGCGTGAAGCCGGCTTCCCGGAACTATTTCCATCAACCTAGCTGAAGGGTTTATTCTCACGGATTGAGGCATCACCGATATGGGGTCCATCCACGGACCCAGCACCAAGTAATCTATGTAATAGATGATGATGAAGTTCATCAGCAGAGTGGTTATGATCTCGTTTATCTGAAGCTTCACTTTTAGCACGGCGGGGATCAAAGCCCAAGCCATGCCGCCTAGAAAACTCAACAGTATAACCAAGGGTAAAATGCCGGGATTTTCCTTTGTGAAAGTTATCCCAACCCAAGTAGTAACCAAGGCTCCTGCGAAAATCTGGCCTTCTCCACCTATGTTCCAAAATTTACACTGGTAGGCGACTACCATGCCTAAACCTGCAAGAAGGAGAGGTGCCATCTTCACTAAGGTTTCGAGAAAGACGGCGCGATTCCCCAAAGAACCTATGAGAAGAGCTTTATAGCCGAGGATAGGGTCTGCTCCTTCTAAATAGATTAAAACCGCCCCGATGAGAAGGGCCACTACGGCCGCTATGATTACTGTTATGAACTCCGCGACTTTTGAGGGGGTTTCCCGCTTTTTTATTTCAATTTTGAGGAGATGGACCATGCTCCTCAATTCCCGTTTTGCCTTATAAAAGCTGGCTACTAAAATATGTCAAGGGATTTCCACTGAGCAAAAAATAAAGAAGAGAAGGGGAGTTTAAAGCGCTTCTCCCCAGTATTCCTCCGGCTTTGTTTCGATGTGGGGTATGACTACCCGCCCTTCGATGATGTCCTGCTTCATTGCCGCGACGCTTTCCTTAACCCACTCAGGCACCACGTCGGCTGTTCCATGGTATGGTGCAATATCAGTTCCACCTTCAGCTAGACCGTAGGCATATTCTCTGTTCTCAAATTTCCCTGCTCTCACACCATTGACGACGTCTCTCAATATCGGGTCGATGATCCACATGATACTTGTCAACGTGGCCTCGGGTGCTAGCTCCCAGTTGTCAACATCTTGGCCGATGCAGAAAAGGCCTCTCTCTTCCGCTGCTACTTCGCCTCCGGGCCTTTCACTGTATATGATGTCTGCTCCTGCTTCAATCTGGGCGATGGCGGCTTCTTTCGCCTTCGCCGGGTCGAACCATGATTCTATCCATGTGAGGAGAACGCGGACTTCAGCGTTGACATCTTTGGCCCCCATGATGAAACCGTTCATGTACCTGTTGGCGTTTTCTACCGGGTAGCCGGCTACAATGCCCAGTTTATTGGTTTTGGTCATGTAGCCAGCGATCATGCCCGCCAAGTATCCGGTTTCATGCATCCACGTGTCATAATGGCCCACATTCGGAGGGACTTCCTCCGGAGGCGGATAGAGAACTTTAAGCTCTGTTCCCCCTCCAGCGCCCAGAATGTAGACATCCGGATACTGCTCCGCTATGTCTTTGATGGCGTCGGGATACCAGCTGTGGGCGAGTAGAATGTCGTAGCCTTCCTCCGCGTAGCCGCTTAACACCGTGTAGGCGTCAGCGACACTAACAGACTCTGATATGTCAAACTCTATGTTCAATTCGTCTTTCGTCCGTGTTAAAGCTTGGAACAGAGCCAAGTTCCACGGTTCCTCTATGGGAGTCGGAGTTATAATACCTAGCCTCAACTTCTTAGGAGCAGGCGCGGGTGTTGGCGTGGGTGTTGGTGTTGGGGTTGGCGTAGGTGCTGGTGTTGGGGTGGGAGTGGGCGTAGGCGTCGGCGCGGGTGTAGGCGTTGGGGTTGGGGCGGGTCTTGTGGCCTGCCAGGCGGCGTAGCCGCCCACACCGGCCACCACCACAGCCACAACCGCAGCAACACCATATTTCAACGCACTTCTACGAGGCTGACTAACATTTTCCGAAGACATAGAATACACCTAGTACCTAGTTTTTCTTGGAACTGTATATAAGACTTTTGGTAAATTTAGCTGAGAGAGTCAGGAGTAAACTTTTAAGTTCACGTGATTAATTGGTATTGCGAGTTAGCAGGATAGGAGGCTGCATTGTTTGAGCAGTGTAACTGAGAAGCTGAAAGAAGCCATTCGGATAGGCTCTGAAAAAGACGCTAGGGAAATGGCGGAGAAATTCGTAGAGCAAGGAGGAGACCCGCTAGCCGCGATCTCGGAAGTAACAGTGCTCATGCAGGAAATAGGAGATAAGTTTAGTAGATTTGAAATATTTCTACCCGAGGTAATCCTTGCAGCCGACGCTGTGAAAGAGGCGTTAGCAGTTTTAACAGCTAAAATCCCTGAAGAAAAGAAGCGGGAGATACGGAGAGGAAAAGTTGTCATCGGAACCGTCTTCGGAGATATTCACGACATAGGGAAGAATCTCGTAGCCACCATGCTCCAAGTGGCTGGGTTTGAGGTCGTCGACCTAGGCGCCGACGTTCCGTCTGGTAGATTTGTGGATGAAGCGGAGAAAGTTAAAGCCGACATTATCGCCATGTCTTCTCTGATAACCCCCAGCATGATCTACCAGAAGGATGTAATAGACCAGCTTCAAGACATGGGAGTCAGAAGCAGGTATAGAATCATGGTGGGAGGAGCCCCTGTCACACCACAGTGGGCTGAGAGAATCTCTGCGGACGGTTGGGGGAAATACGCGGAAGACGCTGTTGAAGTCGCTAAAATACTGATGGAAGGCAGCAGGGAAGTAAGCGGACTCGTCGCCAGAGGTGCACCCGGTGAGTGAGACTAAATTTTTGGAGGTTTTGGATAAAGCTCACACAGGCCCTGTTTGTAAGGTGAAAGACTGGGAAGCGAGGATCGTACCCTTAGAAATAAAGAGAATCCTGAAAGAACACGGACTCACCGGTGTGTGCGCTCCTGAAAATCCTGTGAACACAGACGACGGGTTGGTGGACGATTTCTGGGAAGCCGGCTTCGAGCTTGCCCTCAGCACGGGAATGCTGTGCCTAGCTACGGAAAGAATAATAAAGTTTACCGAAGAAGAGCTCAAAGAGGCTCTCAGGAACAGGCCGAGCAGATTAACCCTAGGATCGGGTTCAGACAGGGTTGTCATCGAGCCGAGGAAGCCGGAGGATAAAAAGCCCCCGATCACCACCATGACTCCCCTAGGGATAACGTTTTCGGAAGACCTCATCATCCCTGTCTGCCAAGCTATTGCGCAATACCGGGTGGTGGACATAGTGATATCCCCTTGCCTTCTGACGTTCCACGGCAGAATCTGCAGGGGAGGAACCCCCTACGAGACACTTTGGGGAAAATACGAAGGGCTTCTGGTGAGAGAAGCCACCAGGAGGGCGGGAAGACCTGGAATGCCTGCTTGGGGCGTGGAAAGCAGCCCCACCGAATATGGGTACCTAGGCGGCTACGGGGCTCCGGGTAGTTTTGACCCCTCGTGGGCGATAGCCATCGCCCTTCTTCCCTCACCTTTGAAAACAGATTACTCGCTGCTGCACAAGGTTGCCCACGCCATCAACTGGGGCGCCCCCATCGAGTCAGGGCATTGGACGATGATCGGAGGCTACGAAGGCCCCCCGGAAGGGGCAGCTGTAGGAGCCCTAGCCGCTCACGTATTGCAGTGCGCCGTCATGCAGCCTACGGTTATCCAGAGCGACATTCTTGACGTGAGGTATTTCGGAAACTGCGGAAGGGAAGCCATCTGGGCGAATAGCATCACCGTGCAGGCTAGAAGCATGAAAACGAACACGCTGCCTTTCGGAGTCACCAGCCAGGTAAGCGGCCCCTGCACGGACATGCTTCTCTACGAAACAGCCTGCATCTCCGTCGCCGAAGTGTCTTCGGGCATATGCATGGTGATGGGCACTCGTCCTACGGGTTGTAGGTTTCCTGATTATGCCAGCGGGTTGGAGAACAGGTTCTGCGCGGAGGTGGTCAAGGCCTCGGCGGGCCTCAGGCGGGGGGAGGCCTGCGAGCTGGTGAAGGCGCTGCTGCCCCGCTACGAGGACCGCCTCCGCCGCCCCCCAAAAGGGCTCAGCTTCCCCCAGTGCACCGACCTCAAAACCCTCCAACCCACCCCGGAGTGGCAGGCCATCTACGAGAAGGTGTGGAAAGAACTCGAAAACCTAGGCCTCCAAAAACCATGGAAATAGACGCAGCAGTAAGTATGCCTATAATCCCAGCTGAGGAGTGAGTGTGAAAAAGTGGCATATATGAGCACTGGTTTTTTCGAGTGAGGCGTCTCGCCTACGCTGGGTTGGCGGGATGTTTCCAGCGTTTTCCACTGTTTTTTAGAATTAGGGCAAATTTTTTATTGGGTATTTTTATTAGTTAGACCATGCCCGGTTTGAAAAGAGCTAAATCCATCATGATAAGAAACGCTCGATTTCTCGTCTGCAATGAGAGACGGATCATCGAGTATGGCGATGTCTACATTGAAGATGGCAAAATTGTCGACCTAGGGGGAAGCGGGGAGCTAAAGAAAAAGCAGTATAAGCCAGAGGTTGTCATCGACGCGGCGAGAATGGCAGTTATCCCCGGATTGGTGGACACTCATGCCCACGTGGGGCAGACCTATGTTCGAGGGTTAATCGAAGACCTGCCGGCGAAAGGCATCATCGACACGCTGGCCAAGTTGATCTGGTTCGGCTACGAATACCACACCGCAGAAACCGTGCGCATCACCGAAACAGTAGGGCTTCTAGAGATGATCAAAAACGGTACAACAACCCACCTTGACTGCCATATTTTCCCGGAGTCCATGGCTAAGGCTGCCAGAGACTCAGGCCTACGGACAGTCTTATGCCCCCAAGTCCTAGACAGTCGAAAACTTCCAGACGCGGACAGTCCTGAAGAATATTTGAAAATGACGGAGAGAACCATACGAAGATGGCATAGGGTTGAAAACGGCAGAATTAACGTGCGGGTTCACCCTCATGCCACCTACTCCTGTGAAATAGACTACTTCAAAAAGTGCTTAGAGATCGCTGACAAATACGGAGTCGGCATAGGCATCCACATGGCGGAGGCGTTGGACGAGGTGGAGGTGATCAAGAAGAAGTTCGGGCGGAGACCCGTCGAGTTCATGTACGACATAGGGCTGCTGGGGCCGAAGACCATAGGCTTCCACTGCATTTGGCTCAGCAACGAAGAGATAAAACTCTTCAAGCTAACCGACACAAAAGTCGCCCACAATCCCATGAGCAACATGAAATATGCCTTCGGAATCGCCAGAGTCCCTGAAATGGTGAAGGAAGGGATCACCGTAGGCTTAGGCACAGACGGCCCTCAGGTTGTTCCCTTAGATATGTTCGAAGTGATGAAATTCACAGGCTGCGTGCACAAAGTTAACCATTTGGACCCCTCCCTACTGCCTGCTAGGGATATTTTCAGGATGGCGACGAGGGACGGGGCTAAAGCTCTGGGGCTAGAAAAAGAAGTAGGCAGCTTGGAGAAAGGAAAGAAGGCTGACGTGGTTCTGCTGGACCTAGCCGATCCGCGGTTCTTCCCCCTCACCAAGGATAACATTCTCTCCCACATTGTCTACTTCGCCCACGCCGGCCATGTGAGGACGGTGATAGTCGACGGAAAAATATTGATGCGGGACCGGAAAATCGAAGTGCTGAACGAGAAGAAGATAATGGAAAAAGCCCGGCCTATAGGAGAAAAGTTCGCCCAAGAGCTTATGGGGCGAAGATAGATTTTCTTCAACTAAGTTTTCGCTTGACTGGCTCGAACTTGAAGCCGCTGACCGTTTTGCCGTGGACCTTTCTTAGGGGACCCCATACCGGCTGTAAAGTGGCGCCTATTTCTACCTCTTCAGCCACTATCTGACCCAGCGCCCTAACTCCGTTTTTGAATTCCACTATGCCCAGTAAGAGGGGAATTTGCTCCACACCTTCCGGTACAGCGAAGAGCTTCGTATAAGTCATCAACGTGCACTCGTTTCCCAGATCTATCTCCTTCAACTCCAAGCTTCCACACCTTGGGCAGCGAGCATGTTTTGGATAAAACATCTTTCCACATTTTTCACACTTGAACCCGGTCATTTTTTGCACAATCAATTCCTCCTCGTTAATACGAATGAGATAACGTTGTTACCAAACCCCCCGAAATTGCAGCAGTAAGCTTTCTCTGCTCCTTGAACCTGCCTTCCCCCTGCTTCACCGCGTAACTGCCATGTTAACTCGACAATCTGGGCCACCCCCGTGGCGCCTACAGGATGCCCTCGAGCTTTCAGACCGCCGGAGGGGTTGATGGGCAATTTGCCGCCTAGAGAGGTAACATCCTCCTCCAAGGCCTTATGCCCGGTTCCTTTAGCGAAGAATCCGGAGTCTTCACTCTCAGCGATCTCCAAGATGGTGAAGGCATCATGCAGTTCCGCCAAATCCATGTCGGCAGGGGTTAGTTTAGCCATCTTAAAGGCCTTCTGAGAGGCTACCTGTACTGCCTTCAACAGAGTTGGGTCCTCTCTTTCATGAACCGCTAAGGTGTCTGTAGCTTGACCTAGCCCAGCTACGATGACAGGTGTATCGCAGAACTCCTTAGCGATTTCAGCCGCACATAAAACAACCGACGCGGCGCCATCCGTAACCGGGCAGCAGTCAAACAGCCGAAGAGGATCCGCAACCAAAGGATTGTTGACTTCAGCCTCTTTGGCATAAAGAATACCCTCGATGGTTATGGGCTGGTGGATGTGAGCGTAGGGATTCTTCAAGGCGTTGGCATGGTTTTTTATGGCTACTTTTGCTAAATGTTCACGCTTCAGCCCATAACGGTGCATATAAAGCCTAGTGAACATGGCGGCAAGAGCGGGGAGAGTGACGCCATGCACGTATTCGGCAGTGGGGTGAACCATCGTACTGATGAGGTCTGTTATTCTGTCGCCGGATATATGCCGCATCTTCTCACCTCCAGTCACCAAGACCAAGTCGCAAAATCCAGAAGCCACCGCCATACATGCATTTTTAACCGCTGAACCCCCGGACGCTGGACCGTTCTCCAAGCGATGAGCTGCAGCGGGCATTAGCCCAAGTTGGTCGACAAGGGCGCTGCCAAGAGCAGTCTGATTGGATAATTCCCCAGATAGCATGGTGGAGACGTAGACAGCATCAACATCACGTTCTCCAATTTTCGCGTCATCGATGGCGCGAAGCGATGCTTCGACCATGATTTCCAATAAGGTTTTCCCGTCATGTCGGCCGAATTTTGTCATTCCGCAGCCTATGACTGCAACTTGTCTGAGCATAGTTCATCTTACTCTTGTTGGCGTATTATGTCTGGTATTATTATCTTGGGATTAAGCGACTCCTTATATAATTCTTCAGGAACCGGTCTTTCTCCAAAGACTTTCTGCGGCTTCAGTTTGTAGTAGTTTTCCTTCGTCAAGACGTAAACCGTTACACCTCCCAATTCATGTTGCAGGTCAGGCCTAGGCTGCAAGCTCCATTCCACCATCCACCGCCTAAACCCTATAGGACTTTCCGCGGTAACCCAAACCTCGTCCACGCTGTAGTTCTCAATAGCATGCTCCTGTTTGGCTGCAAACAGATGGGCCCCTATCCGTCCACCTCTTTTCAAAGCAAGGGTATGAAGGCTCATGCAAACCTTTTCATTAACCAGCCTATTGTTGACCAGTCCTGCCAATTCACCATTTACCACTCCAATGAGGCAGTACTCGTTTTTCACTCTATATCTGTACCATCCCAAGAGCTCTGCATATACTCTGGCACTTACAATGTCATAGTAATCCTTCTCAACCGTCAGTAGCGGTCTAATGGCCTCAAGAATAGGAGGCACCTCTCCTCTCTCTATCTCCCGAATTACCAGTTTCTCACCGCTGGCCAAAGTTACCACCTTCGGCGGATAGATCTTCCTCGGGATATCCCAATCTACCCTGAGAATCGATTCCTGATCTTCTGACAACACCTTCACCTTCTAGCTAGTTAGGATCATCAATTAGATATGGACGTAATTTTAATTCTTTCGGCGTCCTTCCTTGGAAAAACAATTTTTTATACTCTGAACCCAAAAGCTTATATTTCCAATAGGGGATAAAAACGGGAAGTGGAGGTAACTGTTTTGGCAGATAAATCTCGTAGAAGTGCGATGAAATACGGCATTGCCGCCATTGCTGCGGCGGTGGTGGCTGGTGTGGGCGGCTACGCCGCCTGGCAAGCCACAAGACCCGCCCCAACCCCAACGCCTACACCCGCACCAGTTGAAGTTGAGCCCATTAAGGTAGCTTTGCTGCTACCGTCCCCCATAGGGGATTTCGGGTGGAACTATGCTGCTTACACGGCGATGAAGGAGGTATCTGAGACATTACCTGCTGTGGAAATGTCTTACGCCGACAACATCCCCGAGGCTGATGCTGAGCCGTACTTGCGCGATTGGATTAGATTAGGCCATAAGGTGATCTTCGCTCATAGTTGGGGTTACCAAGACGCCTGCTTCAAGCTAGCGGAGGAACACCCGGAGGTTGCTTTCCTGTACCCTGGTGGCGGACCCACTGCCCCGGGAGTAGCCACGTACTACGCTCGCGACTACGAAAGCCAGTATTTGGCAGGGATGCTTTCCGGAATGATGACCAAGACGGGAGTAATAGGCTTCGTCGGGGCTTACCCCATCGAAACGCTGGTGTACGGTATCAACGCCTACATCTTGGGAGCCAAAGAGATTAACCCCGACATCGAGGTTCGAGTGGCCTTTACAGGTACATGGTATGACCCGCCGAAAGAGAAAGAGACAGCCTTCGCTCTTATTGACGCTGGAGCAGACTTTCTCAGCCACTACCAAGACTCCGCTGCGGTTCTGGAGGCAGCCGCGGAGCGAGGTGTTTATGCCTTCGGAATGTACACCGACAGCCGCTTCATCGCCCCAGAAGCTGTGGTGGCGATCATCATATGGAATTGGGCGCCGTTCTTCGGGGAGATCATAGAAGGCTGGAGAGCGGGAACTTTGACGAGGGAGGATTTGAACCAGTTCTATTATCGAGGCATAGCAGAAGGTGCCACGGACCTAACTCTCTTCGGGCCTATGGTTCCTGACGACGTGAAGGAAAAGATAGCTGAAAGACGAAGCCAGATAGTTGCAGGCGAGTTTGTAGTTCCCACCATCAGCGAGTATACTTGGGAGTAGCCTTTAACCTCTCCTTTATTTTTTCTTCACCCTAATTATCAGTGACGGTAGCTTTGGAAAAGGCGAATGTTGTTTCAATGCGGGGTATAACTAAAAGGTTCGGTAGTTTGGTGGCTAATGACCACGTAGACTTCGACCTCAGAGAAGGTGAAATCCACGGGCTGCTGGGGGAAAACGGCGCTGGGAAGACTACTTTGATGAAGATACTGTACGGACTCTACCAGCCGGATGAGGGGTATATACTGCTTCGCGGGAAACGTTTCACGTCTAACTCACCCAAGGAGGCCATAAGAAACGGGATAGGGTTTGTGCAGCAGCATTTCTCGCTGGTGCCCTCCTTCGACGCTGTGGAAAACGTGATGATAGGGCTGAAGTCTGCAGGTTTATTTTCTCAGAATGTGGAAGAGGTCAGATCCAAGATAGCTGAGCTTTCTGAAAAATACGGGTTGAAAGTTGATTCTCAGACAAAGATCTGGCAACTTTCAGTAGGTGAGCAGCAGCGGGTGGAGATCATCAAAGCCTTGTGCATGGGAACTCGGGCGTTAATTTTAGACGAACCCACCTCAGTGCTTACACCTCAGGAAACCGTGAAACTTTTCGAGACCCTTAGGCTGATGGTGAAGCAAGGTTTCTCCATCGTGTTCATCACCCATAAACTGGAGGAAGTTATGTCCGTTGCAGACAGGATCACGGTGCTGCGCGCAGGAAAAGTTGTCTTCACCTGCAATAAGGACGAAACAAACAAGGCTGAACTGGCTCGCATGATGGTAGGCCGGGAGGTCATTTTCAGACCTGAAAGAGAAGAACTTGGGAAAGGCAAGGTTATTTTAGAAGTGAAAGATCTTCACGCACTCAACGACAAAGGGCTGGAAGCTCTTCGCGGAGTTTCACTGTATGTAAGACAGGGAGAGATCCTTGGGATTGCCGGAGTAGCGGGCAACGGCCAGAGCGAATTAGCGGAGGTTATCACAGGCCTCAGGAAGGCTTCGGGAGGAAAAGTTTTCCTTAAAGGCCAAGACATCACCGGCTGTTCACCGAGGGAGAGAATTGACTTAGGGTTAGCTCACATACCTGAAGACCGTGTGAACATAGGACTTGTCACAAGCATGAGTGTTTTAGAGAACCTGATTCTTAAGAATTACAGAAGTAGCGATTTCAACCGAGGATTATTCATCGACCGTCAGGCTGTGGAGCATTTCTGCGACCGTCTGATTTCAAGTTTTAACATTATGACCCCAGCCAGAGACACCCCAGTTAAATTGCTTTCGGGGGGGAATCAGCAGAGACTTCTATTGGCGCGGGAAATCTCCGCCAGCCCGGAGGTTTTGGTGGCCGTTCACCCTACTTCAGGCCTAGATGTGGGCGCCACAGAATATATTCAAAGGATGCTGCTGGAGCAGAGGCGGAGAGGTGTCGCCATACTGCTCATCTCAGAAGACCTTGACGAAATCATGGCTCTAAGCGACCGAATAGCGGTGATGTATCAAGGGAAAATCGTGGGCACGGTGGAGGCTAAGGCTGCGCAGAGAGAAGAGGTTGGCTTAATGATGGCTGGGGGAAAGTGAATCTTCCATGCAGCGACTGCGGCTGAGGTTAGTTGAACGGCCTTCTCCCTCCCTTTATTTGAAGTTGCTTATTTCAGCGTCCAGTGTCCTGTTAGCTTTGCTGTTAGGAGCCGTTTTCTTGGTCACCTCCGGAGTTAACCCTCTGATGGCTTATGGGAAACTATTTTTAGGAGCCTTCGGCAGCAGGTTCGGTTTAATCGAAACAGTTGTCAAGGCAACGCCTCTCATGCTGGCTGGTTTGGGTGTCGCTTTGGCTTTTAGATGCAGCTTTTTCAACATCGGAGCGGAAGGACAGCTGTACATGGGAGCCTTCGCAGCCACATGGGCTGCTTATGCTTTTTCCGAACTTGACGCTGCCTTTCTTCTTCCTTTCATGTTGCTTCTAGGGTTTTTGGGCGGAGGATTTTGGGGGATGATACCGGGAGTTTTGAAGGTAAAGCTGAGAGTAAATGAAATAATCACCACTCTGATGATGAACTACATAGCGATATTGTGGGTAACCCACATGTTAGTAGGGCCGTGGATGTACGAAGGCTTTCCGTGGTCCCCCATCATCACCGAAGCCGCCAGACTGCCCAACCTAGCTGGTTCTCGGCTGCATGTGGGCATTTTCTTCGCCTTGATAGCCGCCGTTCTCATCTACTTGATGCTGATGAAAACTAGGTTAGGGTATGAAATCCGAGTCGTTGGCGCCAACATAAAAGCCGCCCGCTATGCAGGCATCAGCATCTTCAAAACCATCATCCCAGCTGTGATAATAAGCGGAGGCCTCGCGGGTATCGCCGGCATGGTTCAGGTGTCCGCCATTCATTACAGAATCATGCCTGGCTTATCCCCCGGATACGGATACACAGCCGTGGTGGTGGCGTTATTGGGGAAATTACACCCCATCGGCGTAATTGCTTCATCCATTTTCTTCGGAGGCTTACTGGTGGGAGCTGACATGATGCAGCGGGCAGTCGGCATACCTGTGGCTTTGGTGAACATCATCGAATCGCTGGTGCTTCTTCTAATTGTTGCAGGAGAGTTTCTAATCCGTTATAGGGTCAGCTTTGAAAGAGGTGGATGAAGCCGTGCAGGAAATTCTGACAGAAATTTTCTCAACAGCACTGGTGGCTTCGGCGTTGAGGCTGGGTACTCCTCTCATTTTGGCTACGGTTGGGGAAATCTACGCTCAACGCTCAGGGGTGCTAAATCTGGGCGTAGAGGGAATGATGATCGTAGGGGCTTTAGTCGGCTTCATCGGGGTGAACATCACAGGAAATCCTTGGATGGGGATCCTTTTGGCAGCCTTATGCGGCGGAGCCATGAGTCTTATTCATGCCTTCCTGTCCATCACAACCAGATCAGACCAAGTGATTTCAGGGTTTGCTCTATCCATTTTCGGCATAGGGGTAACCAGCTACATTGGGAAAAAGTGGATCGGCATGGCGGCGGAGGCGGGTTTCTATCCCATCTACATCCGCGGCTTGAGCGACCTTCCGATAGTAGGGCCTATTCTGTTCAGCCAAAACGTTTTAGTTTATCTCGCCTTCTTCATCGTCGCTGTGTCTTCATGGATTCTCTTCAAAACACGGATCGGCCTGATAATCAGGGCGGTGGGTGAAAACCCTGAAGCCGCGGACATTCTAGGCGTGAACGTCTATTTGACGAGGTATCTCTGCGTGTTCTTCGGAGGCATCATGGCCGGCATCGCAGGAGCCTACCTGTCACTGGCCTACACCCGCCAGTGGGTGGAACTCATGACCGCCGGGCGTGGGTGGATAGCCATAGCCTTGGTGATCTTTGGAATGTGGAATCCTGTATGGAGCTTCGCCGGCTCGCTGTTTTTCGGAGTCATTGACTCCTTTCAGCTGAGGCTTCAGGCTGTAGGAATAGGTATCCCCTACAACCTGCTCATGATGATGCCCTACGTTCTCACCATTCTCGCTTTAAGCTCCATTTCTACGACGGCTTTGGCGAAAAAGATAGGCGCACCCACCGCGCTCTTAACTCCGTATGTGAGAGGCGAAAAAACATAGGAGGCTGCATGTAAACTTCTAGCCCGGCTGTCCGGGAGCACTCCAGAGACAGCTGTAGTTTAATCTTGGTTTTTCAGAGTTTTTTCAACGCCTTCAGTATCTTCTCAGGGGTCATAGGCAAGCTTTTGATGCGAACACCTATGGCGTTAGCAATGGCGTTAGCGATGGCCGGAGCCGTGGGGACGATGGGAGGT
The DNA here is from genome assembly GCF_002009985.1 of Candidatus Hecatella orcuttiae. Lineage (NCBI taxonomy): Archaea > Thermoproteati > Candidatus Bathyarchaeota > Bathyarchaeia (SeqCode) > Candidatus Hecatellales > Candidatus Hecatellaceae > Candidatus Hecatella > Candidatus Hecatella orcuttiae. The sequence continues at coordinate 732,971 of NZ_MTLX02000005.1, read as the reverse complement.
TCGCCGGCGCCCTTGGCTCCGTAGGGTCCATAGGGATCGGAAGGCTCAACGAGGGCGACGTAGAGGGGAGGCATATCCAGAGAGGAGGGGATTTTGTAGTCGAGGAAACTGGCGGTGAGAATTTCCCCTGTCCGAGGGTCAATCACGGTGTCTTCGGTGAGGGCGTAGCCTATGCCTTGAGCTACGCCGCCTTCAATCTGACCCTCCACCGCTTGGGGGTTGATGGCTGTGCCTACGTCGTGAACTGCTGCGAAGCGGAGGAGTTGCACCTCCCCCGTTTCCATGTCCACCTCCACCTCGGCAAACTGAGCTCCGAAGGGTGGGGAGTTGGCTTGAGCTGTGAAGGACCCGCGGCCGACGATGGTCCCAGCGTCTTCCATGTCATGGAAGCGGATGTGCTCCGCGAGTTCTCGGAGAGAAATTGCTGTTTCAGGGTCTCCGCGAACGTAGATTTTCCCTTCAACCATTTCAAGGTTTTCAACCTTGGTGTCCAGTTTTTCCGCTACTTTCTTCAAGATTTGCTTGCGCGCGTCAGCCGCTGCGAGCTTAGCAGCGGAGCCGCATACGTAAGTGGTTCTGGTTGCGAAAGAGCCGTGGTCGAAGGGGCATACGTCCGTGTCTATTTCCGAACTCAGTTTAATGTCGTCTATTCGCACTCCTAGTTCTTCAGCTGCTATTTGAAGGATAACGGTCTTTATTCCCTCACCCATCTCGTGGAGAGCCATCATCAAATTGAATGTGCCGTCATCGTTCATCTTAATTACAGCATTCGAAACTTCCGGATAGGGTGTGAAGGTTCCCCCCAACCCTGACACTTGAGTTACAGCGGCCATGCCTATGCCTTTTCTTTTGGCGCCTTTTCCCCGGTAGGCGGGGTCCTCTCTCCGCTTCCAGCCGATGAGCTCAGCCCCCCGGTCCATACACTCCTCCAAGCCGCAGGTTTTAAGAGGATTCTTGCTTGAAGGGACCGTGTCTCCTACTCTCACCTGGTTTCTCCTCCGTATCTCCAGGGGGTCTAGGCCCAGTTCCTCCGCAGCCATGTCCACAAGCTGCTCCAAAGCCCACTGGCCTTGAGGGTTGCCAAAGCCCCGGAAGCCAAGGCTTGGGGGGCAGTTGGTGTAAACAGAGTCTCCTGTAACCCGGAAGGCTGGAAACTTGTAAAGGCAGGTGAGCATCGTGCAGCAGACTCCTATCACAGCTCCTCCCTCAATGGCGTAGCCTCCTGTGCTCATGGTTATTTTTGCGTCGAAGGCTGTGAAGTGGCCGTTGGGGTCTGTGCCGAGTTTGAGTTGGAGGATGGCGGGGCTTCGGTTGCCGGTGCCTCCGCCGAGCACCTCCTCCCGGGTGAGGACGATCTTCACCGGCCGGCCGGTTTTCCGCGACAAAAGCACAGCGAGAGCATCGTAGGAGGCTGTGAGAACTTTACCTCCGAACCCGCCACCTAGGTGAAGAGCGATGACTCTGATGTCGCCTTCCCGCATACCTAAAGCCGCAGCCAAAGCTTTACGGTAGTGAAAAACAGTCTGAGTTGTGGCCCAGATGGTGACTCGGCCGGTTTGGGGGTCGGCGGAGGCTAGGACGGCGTGGGGTTCCAGCTGCGCGTGGTGGGGGGCGCTGGTGCGGAAGGTTTCGGGGCCGAAGACGTGGGCGGAGTCCCGGAAGGCGGCTTCCACGTCGCCCACGGCGATCTCCAGGTGGTTGGCGATGTTCCGCTCCCGGTCGTAGATGCCCCGCTCCCCGCCCACATGCAGCCTGGGGGCCCCAGGCCGCATGGCCTCCTGGGGGTTGAAAACCGCGGGCAGAGGCTCGTATTCCACCCTGATCTTCTCCACAGCCTCCTCCGCCGCCTCCAGGCTGTCCGCCGCCACCGCCGCCACCTCATGGCCCACATAACGCACCCGATCGTCCAGAATATACCGGTCGTCAGGGGATAGAGGAGGGTGATGATGGCCCATGTGGGACGGGTGTTTGGGTACGTCGCGGTGGGTTAGGACAGCCTTCACCCCGGGAACCCTCTCCGCCTCCCCCGTGTCGATGCCCACAATCCGAGCGTGAGCCAGAGGACTGCGAAGAATCTTCCCCCACAACATCCCAGGCAGCGACAAATCCCCCACAAAAACAGCCCGACCCGTAGCCTTCTCCAAACCATCAAACCGAGCAACACTCTTACCCACAAAAGAGAAAACAGGCATAACTTTTTTATGGAGCAAGAATTATAAAAATTTTCGATTCTACTTTTCAGTTTAGCTACTTTTTAGCTTTAGCGATCTCTTCGGTTAACCATTTCACAGCGGCTTCGCCTTGGAGAAGATTTTTAAGTTCTCTCTCCAGATTGGAAGGCTGAATTACCGCCAACCACCCTCTCCCATAGGGATCTTCTTTGACGAGGTTTCTGTTTTCAGGCTTTTTGATTTCTTCGTTAACATCTACGATGACTCCGCTCACCGGGGACTCCAGAGGTCCGACCCATTTCGCTGACTCCAAGGTTCCGAAGAATTTCCCCTGAACCACCGAGCTGCCTTTAGGCCGTATGCGGATGTGCAGGTCTTTTCCCGCCTGGTCTTGGCCGAAGTCCGTGATGCCTACTCTCACTCTGTCGCCGGATTCTATCTTAGCCCAAGTGTAGCCTTTAGCCCAGTAATAAAGTTCATCCGGCAGATTATAGTTCTCAACCTTAACCATGTTGACACCTTGCATTGTTTTGCCGAGGGTCCCTATATAATTTTAGGACCTAGGGAAACTTATCGGTTAAAAAATGAAAAAATCCGGGGCCGTCAGCCCTTAGACTTCAGTGGGCCATTTGTTTTCCTGAAGCGCAGCTGTGACGGCGTTCACGTCCCCAAAATATAAGGCCCCTGCTGGGCAGTGTTGAACGCAGGAGGGTAGCAGTCCCTTCTCAATCCTGTGAACGCAGAGGGTGCACATCTCCACTACGTCCTTTTCCGGGTTGTATTGCGGAGCTTTGAAGGGGCAGGCTTCGATGCAGGCTTTACAGCCGGTACACAGCTCCTTGTTTATCAAGACAATCCCGTCTGAGCGTTTGGTTATAGCGTTCACCGGGCAGGCTTCAATGCAGGGAGGTCTGCCGCAGTGCATGCATCGCAGGAGGTTGAAACTCATCTTAAGTTTCCCGTCGACCTTGTATACGCGCTTGGTTATCCTCAGCCAGGAAGGCCCTACAGGAATCTCGTTTTCCTGCTTGCAGGCTACCACGCAAGTGGGGCATCCGACGCAGCGATCGGGATGGAACATCAGCGCATACTTAACCATTGTCTCAAGCCTCCACCTTGCCTATTTTACATAAGCAACCTCTTATCAGGGGGGTTCCCGAATGCTTGTCGTAGGGAGGATCATCGTAGGTTATGATGTTGATGTTTGACTCGAAACATCCCCGGTCAGGGTCGTCTTTCCTTTCAGGGAACCACCAGTGGGAATAGGCGTGAATCACCTTGGGGTGCACTGTTTCCGTAAGTTCAGCTTTCAGTTTAACCCGCTCACCCTTTCTTCTGGGAGTCTCAATCCAAACCCAGTCTCCGTTTCGAATGCCTAGCTCCTCCGCGGTTTCAGGGTTGATCTCCACTTTAGGCTCAGGGTTCAGCTCCCTCAGCCAAGGAAGCTGCCGCAGAGCTCCATGGTAGAAGCAGATATGCCTTCCCCCAGAAATCAGGATGAAAGGGTATTCCTTTGCAAGCTCCGGGGTGCTGTAGGGGCTCTCCGGGGGTTCCTCGTAGTAGGGCAATGGGTCGAAGCCCTGCTCCTTCAGCACGTTGGAGCAGAGTTCAACGTTGAACGAAGGCGTTTGAAAGCCTATTTCCTCGTATTTCTTGTACTTGATCGGTATGCTTACGATGCGTTTTTTCTTCAACTCGTCGACGGTGATGCCCAAAGGCTCCAGCCGCCAGTTGTTATAGGCGTCTGAGCTATCTATGGGAATAGGTGATTTCAGCCCCATTCTTTTAATTAACTCCGCAGCCATTTTTCTCTCTTCCCAGCACTCGTAAAGCGGCTCTATCACTTTTTCCCCGATGCTCACGAAAGACTCGTGATAGTCGCGTTTTCCTTTGGGCGGAAGATAGAAATAGTGCAGATCGTGGATCATGTCTCTCTCCAGCCATGTAGCCGAAGGGAGAACTATGTCCGCCAGATTGGCGGTGGGCGACAGGAAGAAGTCTATGCCCACCATGAATTCCAGCTTTTTAAGGGACTCCTGAATCTTCTTGCTGTTTTGAAGTCCCATCACCGGGTCGTTGACCCATATCATCGCCTTAACTTGACCTCTCGCTATGGCCTCGATGGCCGAGGGGGGGTGAGCATCATTCCAAGGCGAGTCGTAGCCATAGATAAGAGGCCATTCTTTGTACCCAGGCCTCGTCTCAAAGAGCTCCAAGGGTATGGACTCCTTATGAAGTCGGAAGAAGTCGACGTAGGACCGGGAGCGAGGAGGTGAAGGATAGGGCAGAATATTGCTTCCTTTTATGTCAACGTTACCTGTAACAGCGGACAGCAAGTCCACCGCTCGAACTGTTTGAAGGTTGTTGGTGTTCATAAGCAACCCCATCCGCGTATGGAAGGCACAGGGCTTATTTTTTGCATACAATCTGGCAGCTTTAACTAGGTCTTCCTCAGGCACCCAGCTGATTTCCGCTACTTTGCTTGGAGGATACTGCTGCACGCGCTCTTTTAACTCCTCGAAGCCGGTGCACCAGTTTTTCACAAAATCTTCATCGTAAAGCTTCTCGTTGATGATGACGTTCAGCATCCCCAAGGCCACAGCCGCATCGGTGGCCGGTCGCGGCTGCAGCCAAACATCCGCCTTGGAAGCAAGAGGCGTGAACCTGGGGTCAACGACTATCAGCTTCGCGCCTCTAGCTCTGGCTTTGAGGATTCTCCGTGCAGTGGAGCAAGGGTGGCTTTCGACGGGATTAGCCCCCCAGATGAGGATGCAGTTGCTATTGTCGTAGTCAGGCCCCACCTCCCATGTGTGAGACTGGCCGAAGGTAAGCGAATCAGCCACGAAAGCAGGTCGGAGGCAGTAGTGCGCGTCGGTGCCGAAAATATAGGGGCTGCCTACGGCAATAAGCCAAGCCATCCATGGGCCGACTTCGTCTCTGTCTCCGTCGCAAAAGCCGAAGGCGATGGATTGGGGGCCGTATTTTTCTCTGTATTCCGTGAATTTAGCTGCCATCAAATCTAAGGCTTCCTCCCACGATATTCTCTCCCATTTGCCTTCCCCTTTTTCGCCAACTCGCTTCATGGGATACTTCAAACGATCCGGGTGGTAGAGCAGTTGAACAAACGCTAAACCTTTCGGGCACATGGTACCCTCGTTTTGAGGGAACTCCGGGTCTCCTTCGATTTTCTTGACCACACCGTCTTCCACGTGAACCAGTACTCCGCATTCGCAGTGGCATTGGGTGCAGATGGATTTTACTATTTTTTTCATGAAGAAACCTCACATAATTCCAATAGTCATAAATACAATTGGAAAAAATATAAATTTTATTGCGCCGAAAAACCGATTGCTCAAACTTGAGATGTTGCTGGAGAAAAAATGTTTCAAAGGGATGTTTCCATTGAAGATACAGCCTCGAGACTGGCGGTGAACCGTGTCGTGGAACCTTCGACAGGTCCTTCGCCTCCGCGTGAATCCCCTGAATATGTGAGGACAAGCCTCGCCGCTGCCATAACGTTGGGCTTAATGCCTGGGAGATTCTATCGGAATGCCAAACTATACTGCCTTAACCTTCTTCTGACCTACAGGGAGGGGTGCGCCGGGAGATGCGCCTACTGCGGGCTCTCCCACACTCGAACCATAGCTAAACCTTGGGACGAATACAGTTTCATACGGGTAGAGTGGCCTGTGGTCCTCCTTGAAGACGTTGCCCGAAGGATAGAAAGCGGATTCTGCAGTCATGTGGAGAGAGTATGCGTCTCCATGGTCACCAACGGTAAAGCGAAAAACGACACGTTGAAAATTGTAGGGGTGCTCAGCGAGAAGATCGAAGCCGTCTCCGCCCTCATCGCACCTACCATCGTCGACAAGAAATGGCTAGGTAAGTTGAAGCACGCTGGCGCTGACAAGGTGGGTGTGGCAGTTGACGCTGCGACGCCGGAACTGTTTGAAAGGCTGAGAGGCAAAGGCGTTGGAGGACCTCATAAGTGGAACAAATACTGGAGGGTTGTGGAGGAGTCTGTGGAAGTCTTCGGCAGATTCAACGTGGGCATACACCTCATCGTAGGTTTAGGTGAAACAGAGGAAGAGGCAGTGAAGACTATTCAGAAGGCCTATGACGCAGGCGCCCTCACCCATCTTTTCTCCTTCTTCCCGGAAGAAAACTCGCAGTTGCAAGACAGCCTGCAGCCGCCTATAGGAAAATACCGGAGAGTTCAGCTTGCTAGGTTTTTGATAAACAAAGGCCTAGCTAGGGTGGAAGATATGACGTTTGACAGGGTAGGCAGACTAACAGACTTCGGCATCGCAGAAGACTTATTGAATGAGACAGTGGAAAGCGGCTGGCCGTTTATGACCTCGGGGTGCGCTGGCAAAAGTATGGACAGCGCCTGCAATAGGCCGTTTTCAAACTGCACTCCTTACCAAGCATATTTGGGGGAGCTGCGGAACTATCCTTTCCAACCTAACCGGGATGATGTAGAACTCATCAGAAGGCAGCTGTGGGACTATTCTGAGGAGCCGGTTAGGGTCTGGATGGGTGAGGTGGCTGGGGAGCTGTTAAACCAGCGTTATCGATGCTAGGAGTTTACTTGGACATGAACTTGATAGAAGACTGTTTCAACGCCTCCAGCCGCAGGCTTTTCTCTATCTTCGAGAAGGCCTACCGTCTCTCTAGAAGAAACTTCCGAGACGTGATTCATTTCTACGCCCCTGGCATGGTGCGTTACGCAACATCTTTCTACCAAGCCGGTGACCCTTACAGGTTTCCCGGGATCTCCATTACTGGGAGGACATGTCAGCTTAACTGCGAACACTGCAGAGGAAAAATGCTGGAGAACATGATCCCAGCGCCAACCCCTGAAAAACTTTTCAAAACATGTGAACTGGTCAAAAAAGCCGGGGGAGTTGGATGCCTAATCACTGGCGGCGGCATACACGACGGTAGTGTTCCCCTGAAAAAATTCGTCCCCGTGATGAAGCGCATAAAGCGGGAGATTGGATTAAAATTGGCGGTGCATGTAGGGCTTATCGACCAGTCCTTGGCGGAAGAATTAGTGGACGTGGGTGTAGACGCTGCCATGGTCGACATCCTCGGAGCGGATGAAACTGTTAGGAAAGTCTACCATCTAGACCGAAGCGTGGAAGATTTTAGCTCAACGTTATCCGTTCTGGAGAAAAATTGCATACCAACCGTCCCCCACATCGTGGTAGGCATCCACTACGGGCGGTTGCTGGGTGAAGGGAAAGCTGTGGAGATGCTTGCCAGACATCGACCGGCGGCCGTAGTCGTCGTCGCCCTCATGCCTCTGGCAGGAACGCCCATGGGGCATGCAGCGCCCCCCAGCCCTATGGACATCGCCAGAGTGATCCTTGCTTCAAGACTGAGCATGCCTAGGACGCCGATAATTTTAGGGTGCGCCCGGCCTAGGGGAGAGCAGAGGATCGAAACCGACATCTTGGCTTTGAAGGCTGGCGTAAATGGGCTTGCCTACCCCTGTGAGGAGGCATACCGGCTGGCTGAGAAGCTGAAGCTCAGCGTTGAGTTCCACAGTGAATGTTGCTCGCTCCTTTGGAGAGAACTTGTTTAGGCTAACGGAGTGTTCCGGTGAGGAGACTGTGGAGTGGCGGCTGCTGGATACAGGTGTACGTACTGCTGCGGAGAACATGGCGTTAGACGACGCCCTACTGGAGTGTCGGTCTTCCCATCTCACTCCGGATACTCTACGATTTCTCAGGTTCAACCCCCCAGCGGTTTTGGTGGGCTACCATCAAGATGTAGAGCAGGAAGTCCGCTTATCCTACGTTGAAGAAAAAGGAATCGACGTCAACAGAAGGCTCACAGGCGGGGGAGCCATCTACTTTGACCAGTCGTCGATAGGGTGGGAAATAGTCGCCTCCAAATCCGCTGTCCCCAACTACCATGCCAGAGAGGAGCTGTTCAAGTGGATGTGCCAAGGAGTAATCTACGCCCTTAAAACCTTGGGCGTCGAAGGAGCCTTCCGGCCGAAAAACGATGTGGAAGTGAACGGTAGAAAAATCTCCGGCACCGGGGGTGTGGAGCGGGGTGAGGTGTTTCTATTCCAAGGCACGCTTCTCACCGACTTCGACGTAGACTCTATGATCCGCGCCTTACGGATACCCATTGTGAAGCTGAAGGATAAGGAGCTTAAGTCCGTAAAACAGAGGGTAACATGCCTAAGCTGGGAACTAGGCAGCACTCCCAGCTACCAGAAAATTAAGGAGGCTCTGGTGAAAGGATTCGAGAAAGCCTTGAAGGTTAGGTTGATCGAAGGGAGTCTAACAGAAGCGGAAGAGAACATGTTCAAGGAGAAACTTCCCTATTTCCAGTCTGACCAGTGGATCTATTCGGATAGGCGCTTGTCCCATGGGCTGGGAATGGTGCATGCAGTGGATAAAACGCCGGGAGGACTGGTGAGGGTTTCGCTGGCATTAGACAGAGAATCAGAAATCATCAAGCAAGTATTCATCACAGGGGATTTCTTCACCTTCCCATCCCGGGCGATCCTCGACCTAGAAGCAGCCTTAAAGGCAACTCAGCTTGAAGAAGCGCAGAATATTGTTGAAAGCTTCTTTGCGGAAAAATCCGTTCAGATAGTTGGGGTGACTCCAGGACATATCGTTGAACTTATTCTGGAGGCTGCGGATAAGTTGTCTTTTGAGAAGATAGGTCTCTCGGAGGAAGAGGTAAACTGCTTGTACCCTGTTTTGCGGCATAGCCTTTCGGAGAACGGTTTTGAAGGTGAATACCTTCTTCTGCCTTACTGCGCCAAAGACCTCTCGTGCAAACACCGCTTCCTAGACAGCTGCGAAAAGTGCGGAGTTTGCTCAGTTGGAGAAGCCTACGAGCTGGCTGAGCGTGTGGGAATGAAGGTCATCACCATCCTAAGCTTCGAACATCTGATGGAGGTTTTAGAGAAGTTGAGGAGAGAAAAGGCAAGAGGGTATGTTGGATGCTGCTGCGAAGCTTTTTACTGCAAGCATAGGGACGACTTAGAGCAGGCGGGGGTTCCAGGGCTTATCATCGGCATCGAAGACCAGACCTGCTACGACCTCGGAAAAGAGGGAGAAGCATACAAGGGGGAGTTTAACGCCCAGACAAAATTGAAAACAGACTTGCTTGAAAAGCTACTTCCACAAGTTGGAAGAAGACGGTAGTATGACAGGTAAAAGTTTTGACGTAATAGTTGTGGGAGGAGGCCCGGCTGGGGCTGCCTCAGCCATAAAATGCGCTCAACTCGGATATAGAACCCTTCTCCTGGAGAAGGGAGCACCGCCTAGACATAAGCCCTGCGGGGGAGTGTTTCCTTCCATCTGCACTGAGGTTTTAAGCGACCTAGGATTGAAGCTACCCCAAGAGGTAATGTGCACACCTCCAACCCTCAGCCTTTTCTACGTTCCGCCTGAAGGTAGGAGGAAAGGCGGAGCTGTCCGAGGCTACAGGCTCCTCAACGTAAATCGAGACCTCTTCGACCGTTGGCTGCAGAAAGCATCGCAGAACTTCGGGGTGGATGTGAGGTTCAAGGCTGAATTTAAAGGCCTTCGCTTCGCCGGCGGGAGGGTGGAGGTTGCGGCGGAGGTTGACGGTGAGAAGGCGAGGTTTTCCGCCTTATATTTTGTAGGTGCAGATGGGGCGCTTTCCCAGGTGAGAAGAAAACTGTATCCGTGTAGGCGTATGAAAATGTTTACAGCTTTACAGGAATGGTGGGAAGCTGAGGGAGATTTCAGCGACTGTTTCTATGTGTTTTTCAAACAGGAGATCGCTCCCCTTTACGCCTATGTGGTTCCGAAAGACGGGTTTTTTGTGCTGGGAACAGCGCTGCCTACAGGCTCCTTTAAGCAGATGTCTACCCGTATGGAGAAGTTTAAAGAATGGCTGCGCCGAGAATTCTCCTTTCACCCCATTCGATTGGTTAAAGAGGAAGCCGCCGTCCTTCCTCATGATAGGCCGGTGAACGGAGAAGACCGTGTGGTTTTGATTGGCGATGCAGCCGGTTTTTGCAACCAATTTTCCGGAGAAGGCGTGAGGCTGGCGATGGAAAGCGGGATCACGGCGGCTGAATCCATAGATATAGCTGAACACTCCGGGGAAAGACTTTCCTCAGTCTATAGCCGACGTGTAGAAGATTTGAACATGTTTATCCGAAAGACGCAGGAATCCACCTCAAACTTAACCGATGAGGCGGCGGGGGAATTTGTAAAGTCGGAGCTCAAACGTAGCTTGCCGCTGTGATCCGCGTCTATTCTTCACGCAGCCTTTTTCCACACGTGTGGAATTATTTCCTGCCAGCGACAACTGGGAACGTAGCTCTGCAAAGCCGGAACTTTTGGGGAGAATTCAGGAATAGGGATAAATAGGGTGGGATGAGTAACACCTACATTACCATGGATGAATTATTCGCCCACCTCAGCAACATCGTCGGGGAAGAAGACATCTCCGAGGATCCGCTGGAGAAAAGCCTCTACAGTCACGACACAGCGCCCATACCGAGCTTTCTGTCCAAACTCTTCAACATGCAACCCGCCGCCATCGTCAGGCCTGAAAACGTTCAGGAAGTGGCGAAGGTAGTAGAGTTCGCCTTTCACCGCCGCATTCCCATAGTGCCTCGAGGGGCTGGAACGTGGGCGTTAGGGGGGTCAGTGCCGGTTAAAGGCGGCCTCGTGCTTGACCTTGTTAAATTGAACAGGATCAAAAAGCTGTATTCCGATGAGCCTTCCGTGGAGGTTGAGGCGGGGATAGTATGGAAAAGACTGATGGACCAGCTGTCAGGCGAAGGTTACACCGTGCTATCCTATCCGACCAGCGCACCGTCCAGCACCGTCGGCGGCTGGATCAGCACGGGAGGCTACGGGATAGGCTCTCTGAAGTTCGGATATTTCGGTGAGCAAATCGCAGAGTTGGAGGTGGTTTCCCCCCAAGGTCGGATACAGCGGCTTACCTCAGGCTCAGAGGAGCCTGAGATGAAGTGGTTTTTCGGCACCGAGGGAGTCCTCGGAGTGATCACAAGCTTAAAGTTTAAAATCCGTAGAAAACCTGAAAAAACAGCCGTATGCGCACTGTATTCTTCTGAATTTGAAACGGTGGCAAACCTCCTCAGTAGTCTAGCCAAAGCGGAAGTTGTTCCCTATCTTTTGAAGTTCATGGACAGGGAACTCGTGGAGTTAAAGAACCAAGTAAGCCGGGTGAAAATTCGGGAAGAAAACTTTCTTCTAGCAGCCTATGAGGGGCCAGCGTCCGAAGTTACCCGCGGGGTCAACTACTTCGGAGAAGAATTCCGAAAGGCTAAAGCTAAACTGGCTGAGGAAAACGTGTGCACTCACGAGTGGGAGGAAAGATTCAACCCCATGCGGATAAGCCGGCTTGGCCCAACCTTGCTGGCGGGGGAGGTCGTTGTCCCCCTAAACCGCCTGAGTGCTACCGTCGGCGGAATCAAGTTGCTTCAAAAAAAATACGGCATTAAACTCGGAGTTGAAGGCTACGTGGTTTCAAGAGATTCCGCCCTAGTCATGGCGGTGTTTTTGACGGATGAGAGAAAGACGCTGAAGTACACCACCCAGTTCGCCTTGATAAAAGATATAACCGACATAGGATTAAGGCAGGGGGGCTCCCCTTACGGAATCGGCCTCTGGAATTCTTTCTATGCCGCCGAGAAATACGGGACGGAATATTTTGAGGAGCTTAAGCGTGTGAAAAAGAAGCTGGACCCCAGAGGGATAATGAACCCGGGTAAATTCTTCGAGGCGAGTACAAGATTCGGGTTTCCCATCCCTCCGAGATTCTACCGCCTGTCCATGGCCGTTGGAGCCCTTGTTAACCGGCTTATTTAGGGAGGATTATGTCCCTTGAAGCTTTCCATGTTGGAGCACTTTAATATGGCGTCGGAGCCGTGGGTCTGCTCCCAGTGCGGTTACTGCCGGGTTATCTGCCCAGTGTTCGATCAGCTCGCATGGGAGTCAACAGCCCCCCGGGGAAAAATATACTACATGAAGCTACTTCTCGGAGGGAAACATTCGCTTGAACAGCGTCCGTTCAGCGATAAGTTTGCAGAGAGAGTTTTTCAGTGTACACTCTGTGGCCACTGTAAAGAGGTATGTCAATCTAAAATCGACCTCACAAAGTTGTGGACGGCAACCCGGGCAGAGCTTGGAAACAGAGGACTGCTTCCTCCGCCGGCTAAGGAGATCGATAAAGCCGTCCTGAAGGAGAACAACATTTTTTCAATGCCCAACTCCGAGCGAACCATTTGGTCGATGATGATCGAAGAGCAGGTTTTACCTAGAATCAACAAGCCGGCTAAAATCGCCTACTTTATAGGCTGCGTCTCCGCCTTCACAGGCAGAATAGCCTCCATACCTGAATCCACCGTCCGAATCCTTGACTCAGCGGGAGTAAACTACACCATACTCGGTTCCGATGAATGGTGCTGCGGTCACCCTTTGATTCTTGCAGGGAAAACTTTTTCGGCAAACAGGTTAGCGGAGCACAACCTGAGAAAACTCAAAGAATTGGGAGTGGAGAAACTCGTCACGAACTGCGCTGGATGCTACCTTGCGTTTAAACATGAATACCCCACCTTACTCGGCATAGACCCTGAAATCGAGATTGAGCATTTTTCACAATTTCTAAGCTCCCAGGTGAACGGAGGCAGATTAAAGTTTAAGCCGCGGACAACGGTTGTAACATACCACGATCCTTGCGAAATCGGAAGGTTGGGCGGCATCTACGAGGAGCCCAGGCAGATTTTAGAGAATCTCCCGGGAGTCAAATTGCTGGAAATGCCCTACAACCGCGAGAGGAGTAACTGCTGCGGTGGGGGAGGTCTCCTTAAAGCTACTAATCGAAACTTGTCTTTCAACATTGCTGAAAAAAGACTTAAGGAGGCGGAGGAAATAGGTGCTGCCAATATTGCCACAGCATGCGTAGCCTGCAAGCTTCACATGACCGACGTAGCCGCTGAGAGATGCGCGAAGATGGCCGTATATGACATCGCCGAATTGGTCGCCGAGTTTCTGGCGTAACCCGGGGTTTGTGGGGTGGAATTTTTAGCTGTCAAGATAAGACTTCGCCGCTGAACCTGTAAGGCCCGTAGAGGTAGTCTTCCGGGGTCATGATTCTTTTTTCCACGCCGTCCACTTTTACGTATCTCGCCGTCTGCCGGGTGTCTCGCCCTCGGTAGGCGACTATTCGCCCGTCCACCATTATCATGGCTGTTCCAGGAATGTCCCCTGCCTCGATGGCTTCTAAAGCGTCCGCTCCCACCGAGCCGGCGGGTTTATCTATCACCAACAAGTCAGCGGCGCGGCCTACTTCTATTTTACCCACATCCTTCAATCCGAATACATCTGCAGTGGTGCCTGTGGCCGCTGCGATGACGGTTTCCGCGGGAACCTCATTCAGGGAAGAAATTTGAACCACTGTCCGAAGGACAGCCGTGGGAATAAGCCCGTTGCCGGTGGGGGAATCAGACCCTATGATCAGCCGATGGAACACTTTTCTCTCCACCATCATCCTGATCATTTCAACGCCCACCTTAGGATTACCGTTGAAAACGAACTCTAAGGGAAGGTCTGTTTCCTTAACCAGCATTTCCACATCCCGCAGGGGTGCCGCGGTGGAGCCGCCGTTGACATGAGCCACTATGTCCGGGTTTACTTCCATGATCTCATGAGCGCCCAGCCCAGTGGAAGTAGGCACGGAGGGGGGCGCCAGATGCATGGTGACTTTCATCCCGTATTTCCGAGCCCACCCCACCATGGGTTTAACCTTATCAGGCTGGGCTATGCCAAAGCAGCCTATTTCAGCCACCAGCCAAACGCCTGCTTCAGCCATCTCCCTGAAATCATCCTCCGTGAATCCTTCGACAAGGCTGACGGCGCCTCCGTGAACCTTCAAAGCACCTCCAGGTCTGAAATTTTTGTAGCATTTGGCAGCGGCTATGGACATAGCTTTCATCCCAGCTGGGTCTCCGGGGTATCCAGGGGTTACAGCTTCCCCCTGCGAGATGAGAGTGGTGACCCCGGCTAGCAGATAGCTTTCCATCCACCTCAGCGAATTGTGTATGGGATTCCAGTCTCCGATCAGCTGATGGGTGTGAGAGTCGATGAAGCCGGGAGTTACAACCATTCCGTTGGCGTCCACGATATGTTGAGCGTTTTCCACATCCACCTCCCCGCTGAAACCGATTTGGGAGATTTTACCTTCCTGAACCACTATAGTGTCTGCTTTCAAAACGGGCTGTTTCAGATTTCCTGAAATTATTTTACCTATGTTTGTGATGACGACCTTACCCATCTTTCTCACGCATATTTAACTGTGGCTGAACATTATTAAGTTACGCGCGAAGTTAGAAAAATTTTTCATTTCTTTTAACTAAGATTTATATAATTTTAAGCGGTACCTTACTTCAGGTGTTAAGTATGGCTGATATTTTGATCGAAAACGCCCGCTTCGTCCTCACCATGGACAGCCAAAGGCGACTTCTAGAAAACGCCTCCATAGCAATAGAGGGAAATAGAATAGTTGACATCGGAGACCCCTCCGACGTGAAGAAGAAACATAAAGCCGACGTGGTAATTGACGGAAAAAACTTCTTCGTCACACCAGGCTTGATCAACGGACACATACATCTGGAATCCGCTTACGATAAAAGTATGATGGACGATGTGCCTGTTGTCCCTTGGTGTGAGAGATACTTCTCTTGGACCTACATGAAGCTGACTGAAGAGAACTACTATTATGCTGCGTTGAAGAACCTTTTGGAGGCTGTGAAAACCGGAACAACCACAGTATGCGACTGCGGCACCATCCAAACGATGGAAGAAGCCCCGGCTAAGGCTGTCACCGAAATAGGCATGAGAGCTGTGCTGGGAAGAGACTTGATGGACATTCATGAAGCTACGAAATCAGACTACGCCTCCTATGATGCTTTCACTGAACTGTGTGACAGGCTTAGAGAGTCCACAGACGTATGCCTAAAGCGAAGCGAAGAATTTATCAAAAAATACGAAGGCGCAGCCAATGGCCGCATCAAAGCTTGGCTTGACCTGCAGCAAGTCTGTAACGTCACCCCTGAGCTGTGCAGGGGAGTGAGGGAATTGGCTGATAAGTATAAGATAGGGATCCTAACCCACGCCGGTGTGTCCCATGACATGGTTGAAATGACCCGCAAACGTTTCGGTAAGAGGGATATAGAATATCTTTACGAGCATGGGGTCCTAGGGCCGGACTTCATGGCAGCCCACATGGCTTGGGTGAACGGGCGGGAGCTTTTGATGCTTAAAGAAACCAATTCCAACGTGGTTCATGTCCCCGGTTCAAGCATGCACGGCGTATATTCAGCGGTCTCCATGCGGGGGAAGATTCCGCAGATGGTGAACATGGGGATAAACGTCTGCATCGGAAACGACGAATCAAGCACTGGAACGGCGCACGACCTTGTCCGAGACATCTGGACGGTGGCCGTAGGTCATGCTGAAGCGTGGCATCCCTACATCTTCCCAGACCCAGACTTGTTTATGCTCAAAACCGCCGACCCGAATCCTAAAGTCTTGGAGATGGCGACGTTGAACGGCGCTAAAGCCCTCTTGTGGGATAAGGACATCGGCTCCTTGGAAGTGGGGAAAAAGGCGGACATCGTCATGTGGAACCTTCGAAAAGTGTACTGGGTTCCCGTCACAAAGTACACTGTCATCAACAATTTCGTGTACAACGGAACAGGCCACTCAGCGGACACCGTGATCATCGACGGCAAGATAGTGATGGAGAAAGGCGTGGTCAAGACGGTTGACGAAGATAAAGTAATCGACTATGTTCAAAAATGCGGCGAGGAGATAGTCCCCACAGCACCATGGCTTAAGAAGCCTGAAGTTTGGGAGCTAAAATGGGTGCGCGAATGACTTCCCCTTCTTTTTTTTAGCCGCCCTCGCCGATATTGTTGAAAATCAGACAAGATGATTATTTTATTTTCACATCCCATGCTGTTGGAACTTCTTTGGGGACGAAAGGTTCTCTTCTCTCCAGAAGCTCCTCAGTGGCTTTTGTATGTTTTTCCATCAGTTCTTCTTCGTTCACGGTTAGCAGCCGACGGTTTTCCATGACTATTCTTCCGTCTACCAGAACTGTGTCCACATCGCTGGCTTGGGCTGCATAGACTATGTTGGCGAGGATGTTGAAGTATTTCCCCACTAGGAAGGGAGTTAGGTGAAGTTTCTTAAAGTCGATGAGAATAACATCTGCTTTCTTACCTTTTTCCAAGGAGCCTATTTCCTTCTCCAAGCCCAAGGCTTTCGCCCCGTTGATGGTGGCCATGCGTAACACTTGCTCCACGGGCAGAAGCGAAGCGTTCAGCCGGTGGACTTTTTGCAGGATGGCGGCTACTTTCATCTCTTGGATTAGGTCGCATCGGTTGTTCTCTTTTATTCCATCGCTTCCTAACCCCACGTTGACGCCTTGGTTAAGATAGTCGGGGATTGGAGCCACCCCTGAGGCTATCTTCATGTTGCAGACAGGGCAGTGTGCTACGCTTGTCTTAGTGGCTGCGAGGAGTTTGATTTCCGTCGGATTGAGCCAAACGCAGTGAGCGAGCACAGTCTTAGGGCCTAAGATGCCTCTGTCGTGGAATATTTGGATGGGATAACGCCCATACTCCTTGGTTAACCTTAAAGCGACCTCCAGGGACTCTTCTCCGTGGGTGTGGATGCCTACACCGTATTTCTTTGAAAGTTCACTCACCTTGTAGTAGGCTTCTTCGGTGCAGTAGAGCAAGTGCTCTAACCCGAACCACACATGTATACGGCCGTTGGCGCTTCCATGTCTTGCCTCAACCAATTTGATGTTGTCGCTGAGCTTCTCGAAATAATCGTACTCAGGACGGTCAGCTACGTAGGGGGCCAGCACAGCTCGGATACCGACCTCCTCAGCTGCGTCTGCACACCGATGCATGAAACGGTACATGTCTAAAACGCAGGTGATCCCGGCTTTGACCATCTCAGCGTAGCAGAGGGAGGCAGCAATATAGGCGTCTTCGTTGGTCAGAACCTTATGCTTAGGGTCAATCCATTTAGCCAGCCATTCCCAGAGAGGTAAGTCCTCAGCTGTGCCGCGAATCAAACCTGAATGGGCATGGAGGTTTATGAACCCGGGGAGAACCGCTTTCTTGCGAGCGTCGATGATGATGTCCCCTTTATACTCCTTTTCGATTTTTTCAGTTTCGCCCAAATCCACGATGCGGCCGTCTTGAATGGCGAGCGCGCCATCTTTGTATATTCTGTTCTCCTCGTCAACAGTTACGACGATACCGTTTTTGATGATGGTTGTCTCAGTCAAAATAAACCACGGAAAACAGTTATTCGGGAACTTCTATAAAACTTTGACGGGATTAATCATTTAAGCCCTAGCTCCCAGTGATCTTCGGTGAAACTCACGTTTACCAAGTTGCGGAACGGAAAAATAACCGACAGCCAGCAAAGGATGGTGAAAGACGCCGTTAAAAAACTGAAAGAAATAGCGGAATGGAAAAACAGAAACTGGAAAATTCTGGAAAGCCAAGTTTTAAACAAAAGACTAACTTGGTTTAGAAAAAATAAAAGCATGTTGAAATTGGAAGGGACAGATGTGGAGAAAGCCTTTGAGCTTCTCCTTCTCAAGATAGGGATCAACCGGGATGAAGTTAAGATAGTGAAAAAATCTCAACACCGGATCGTTTTCAGGTCGTACAATTTCTGCCCGATTTTAGAGGCATGTAGGCTTCTAGGCTTCGACACCAGAGAAGTTTGCAGAGAGGCTTACGAGAAGTCGACGGAAGACTTCATCCGCCAAGTCAATCCGAACCTAAAATTCAAAAGAAACTACGATAAAATCAGGCCGTATGCGCAATTTTGCGAAGAGATTATCGAGTTAGGAAAGTGAGGCTTCCCCAATGGGATGGGAAAAATTCATGAAAATATCCCTCAAAGAAGCTGAGTTGGCCTTGAAGGAGGGAAACAAGGGATACGGAGCCGTCATTGTGTCAAGAGGAAAAATCGTTGCCAAGGCCCATAACACCGAGGTCACAGACAGTGATCCTACTGCCCACGCTGAAATCAACGCCATCAGAAAGGCTGCGAAAAAACTCAGCGGACTAGGCTTCGAGGGGAGCACCATCATCGCCACCCATGAACCTTGCCCCATGTGCTCAGCCGCATGCATATGGGCAGGCTTAACTAGGATAGTTTACGGCGCATCCATGGAGGAAACAGCTAAACTAGGTAAAAAAAGAATCCCTGTCAGATGCAGATTTTTGATAGAAAAGGCTTCAGCCAGCATCGAAATCGTCGAAGGCGTGTTATCCGAAGAATGCCTGAACCTGTACAAAAGAATAGGCGTCAAATAGGTTCCAAGGCTTAGCATGCAAAGCTAAGAGAGAATCAGATTTCTTTCACAAGTCCGGCGGAAAAAATAAATAAGGCTAAAGAGGTTACACAGATACACCGTCAACTAAACTTATACATAAGAGGAGGCTCGCAGGTGAAGAAACTTTTCAGGCCTACAGAGTACTACAGGCCTATGACCGTGGAGGAGGCTGTTTCTCTGCTGGCCAAGTACGGAGAGCGGGCGAGGCCCATTGCAGGGGGCACAGACTTACTGGTTGAGAAGCCGGAGGTTGAATGCCTCGTGGACATTACCCGCTTAGGCTTGAACTACGTTAAAAGCGAGGGAGACCACTTAAAGATCGGCGCCGCCACCACGCTTTCCGAAGTCTTAGACTCCAAACTGTTGAAGAGGGAACCCTACAGCGTCCTCTGGGAGGAAGCCTCCCGGATGGGCGACCCTTCCATTCGAAACACCGCTACAGTTGGGGGAAACATCTGCAGCGCTGTGCCCTCCGCAGATTTCCCTCCAGGGCTGATTGCCTTGGAAGCCAAGGCGAAAATACTCAACCCCACCGGGGAGAGAACCGTCACCTTAGAGGAGTTTTTCCTAGGCCCTAGGAAAACCGTTCTGCAGAAGGGGGAACTCCTCGCCGAAATCCAAGTTCCACCGCAGCCAGCTCGCACGGCGGCGGTATTCCTCAAAAAGGGTCGGACGCGAAGGGATATCGCTCTGGTGAACGCTGCGGTCCGGGTTACCTTAGGCTTGAACGGCGCCTGCGAAGATGCTAGAATAGTGCTGGGGGCGGTGGCGCCCACGCCCCTGAGGGCTGGGAAGGCTGAGGCTTTGGTTAAAGGGAGAAAACTGGAGGCTTCCCTTGTTGAGGAGGCGGCTGAAACAGCCTCGGAGGAAACTAGGCCCATCAGCGATGTCAGAGCCTCCGCCGAATATCGCCGGGAGCTGAGCAGGGTTTTCGTTAAACATGCGTTAACCCAGGCGGCGGATAAAGCGTTAAGGGGAGGATGATGCAGGTGGGGCGAATGCTCATCAAGTTAAATGTAAATGGGGAAGACTATGAGGTGGCGGTGAAGCCTCATTGGACGTTGCTTCACGTCCTGAGAAACGAACTCAACCTCACCGGAACTAAGTACGGCTGCGGCACGGGCGAATGCGGCGCCTGCACTGTTCTCATGGACGGGAAAGCCGTTAAGTCCTGCGTGTTGCTCGCCGCGCAGGCGGAGGGTAGGAGGATAATCACCATCGAAGGTCTTGCCAAGGGGCCTGACCTCCATCCGCTTCAAAAGGCCTTCATCGAAGAGGGCGCCATTCAATGCGGCTACTGCACGCCTGGGATGATTCTCGCCGCCAAGGCTTTGCTTGACGAGAACCCGGACCCCACAGAGCAGGAGGTAAGGGAAGCTATCTCCGGGAACCTATGCCGGTGCACGGGCTACGTTAAACCTGTCAAAGCTATCTTAGCAGCCGCTAAGGTTTTGAGAAATGAGGGCCGGTGATGAGCGAGTTTTCATGCGTTGGCAGAAGCCTGCCGAAGGTTGACGTGCTGAAGAAGGCCTTAGGGGAAACAGTATACACAGGAGACATAAAGCTGCCGGGGATGCTTTACGGCAGAGTTTTAAAAAGCCCTCACCCCCACGCCAAGATTCTCAGAGTCGACACGGCTGGGGCGGAGAAGCTTAAGGGCGTGAAGGCTGTAGTCACCCACCGAGATGCTCCCCGAATCTTGTGGGGCACCCATGTCCCTCCCTACTGTGTCTACGACCAATATGTTTTCGACAGTAGGGTTCGGTTTGTTGGGGAGCCTGTGGCAGCAGTTGCCGCTGTGGACGAGGACGTTGCTGAGGAAGCTTTGGAGCTGATAAACGTAGACTACGAGGTGCTGCCGGCTGTTTACGACCCGGAGGAGGCCATGAAGCCCGACGCCCCCCAGCTTCACCCGGAGATACCGGGAGTGAAGAATAACGTTGCAAAAACGGTGGAGGGGGGGCAGGGAAACGTGGAAAAAGGCTTGAAGGAGGCTTACTCCGTCTTTGAAGACAGGTATGCAACTTCGCGGGTTGCCCACTGCTGTTTGGAGAGGCATGTATGCGTCTGCAGCTTCGACCGCGCGGGGAAACTGACAGTTTGGTCGCCTACTCAGAACCCCTTCTCCATGCGGAGCGCGTTGGCTAAGATTTTAGGCATGCCTTTGAGCATGGTCAGGTGCATGGTTCCCTCCATAGGAGGAGGTTTTGGAGCGAAGTCCGAGCTCATCGTAGAACCTTTCGCAGCGCTTCTGGCTAAGAAGACAGGCCGGCCCGTCAAGATGGAGTACAGCAGGGAGGAGGTTTTCTCCGCCACCCGAACTAGGCACCCTTGCATTGTTGAGCTGAAGACGGGAGTAACCCGAGACGGCCTGTTTACAGCCCGTGTGATCAAGGCTGTCTTTGACACTGGGGCCTACGCCTCCCACGGGCCGTGTGTGGTACCCTACGGCTTAGGAGCCGGCGTCTCGCTGTACAGATGCCCCAACGTGAAGTATGTAGGGTACTGCGTATACACCAACACGCCTGTGGCGGGCGCCTTCCGCGGGTATGGAAATCCTCAGATAAATTTTGCCGTGGAGTCTCAGATAGACTTAATGGCGGAAGAGTTGGGAATAGACCCTAAGGAGTTTAGGCTGAAAAACCACGTTCGAAGCGGCGATGTAACCGCCATCGGATGGCAGATAACCAGCTGCGGCATAGAAGAATGCGTTCGGAAAGGAGCGGAAAGAATAGGCTGGGATAAAAAGCGGAAAACACCGAAAGGAGCCGGCGGCAAGGCGAGGGGGGTGGGCATGGCGTCTATGATACACTCCACCGGCTACTGTCTCGGCAGCGACACCGCCTCCGCCATGATAAAGCTCAACGAAGACGGCACAGTGACCCTAATTACCGGAGCGCCTGATATCGGGCAGGGCTCCGACACGGTGCTGGCACAGATGGTTGCGGAAGAGTTGGGGATCAGGGTGAGGGATGTCTATCTAATTACAGCCGACACGGACATCTGCCCCTACGATTACGGGGTCTATGCCAGTAAAACAACCTTCATAGTAGGCAACGCGGTGAAGGCAACTGCCGCGGAGGTTAAACGCCAACTTTTGGAAGTCGCCGCTCGGATGCTGGACGCCAAAGTTGAAGACTTAGAAGCGGGGGGTCAGAGAATTTACGTTAAAAGAAACCCCAGTAGGTCTGCGCCCATCTCGGATGTGATCCGTTTTGCACAGTTTTCCGAGGGGAGGACCATCATGGGCAAGGCGGACTACGACACTCCCAACACGGAAAGCCCGGATGTTAGGTCGTTCTACGGCCGCATAGCGCCGACTCACCCCTTCGGCGCGCAGTTCGCTGAGGTGGAGGTGAATACGGAAACAGGGGATGTGAAAGTGCTCAAGATGGTGTCCGCCTATGACGTCGGCCGGGCTATAAACCCCCAAACGGTGGAGGGCCAGATTGAAGGCGCCCTACACCAAGGCATAGGCTACGCTCTGACCGAGGAGATCCTCTTAGACGAAAAGGGCATCATGCTTAACCCGAATTTTCGAGACTACAAACTGCTGACCTCCGCGGATATGCCGGAAGCCGAGACCGTCATCGTGGAGTCCATCGACCCCGACGGCCCCTACGGGGCGAAGGGCGTGGGAGAGCCGGGTTTGGTGCCCACGGCCGCAGCCATAGCCAACGCCGTGTACAACGCCACAGGTGTGAGGATAAGGGATCTCCCCCTTACGGCGGAGAAAATCCTCAAAGCCCTCCGAAAAGTTTGACTTTCAACAAGAGAACCTTTTTCTCAACCTTTAAATACGCGAAAATTTAAACGAAATTAATCGACGGGTTTAATTCATCTGCGTTCCAGTTATACATTCAGCCACAAGTCTGCCAGTGTGATGAGGATGGGGGAGCTTAAGGTTTTCCTCGAAAACAAGAAGGTGAAATGGAGCGAAAGCGACCCCTCTTCCGTCGAAGAAGCGAAGAAGATTTTCCAGGAAAAGCTGAAGCAAGGGTGGCTTGCCTACAAACGGAAAAAGCATCTGCGAAAAGTCACCACCGAATTTGACCCGGAGGCCGACGAGATAACCTTGGCGCCCCCGGTTGCCGGCGGGTAATTCAGCCGCCTCTAGAACATTTTTGTAGGCCTAGCTTTTAACCGTTATACTTAATAATTTAATTGTAAAAAGGTGAGTCAACAGAGAAGGGATCTCCATGGTTGAGAAAACATGCATAACCACGTCCCGGGTGTGGCCGGGAAACGGGATGCTTTCTCCCGCCGTCAAGGTTGGCAAGTTTTTGTTCATCTCCGGCCAAGCGGCCTTCGACGAAAAAGGGGAAATCGTCGGTAAGGGAGACATGGAAGCGCAGACAGTTCACGTGTTCGAGTGTTTGAAATCCATCTTGGAAGCCAGCGGGGGAACTTTGGATAACATAGTGAGGATGCGAATCTACCTCACCGACCTCAAAAACCGCCCTAAGTTCCATGAAGTGCGTAAACGATACTTTAAAGGGGGCGTTCTCCCAGCCAGCACCCTTCTCGTCGTCAAAAGCCTAGCATCAGAAGAGCTTCTGGTTGAGGTAGACGCGGACGCTGTTTTGGACTAATAGAACATTTCCGGAGCACGCAGGTTTTCATCTAATTCACCGAAGACAGTCATAGTAACAGGGGAACAGGGAAAGCATGAGTAAAACTGTGGATGAAATGATAGACGAAGCCAACGCGAGAGTGATCGAGAAAATAGTAAACGCGGAAACCGTGTTGGTGGACATCAACAAAGCTGTGAAAGTCATACCTGGAATGAAGGAAGACATGCTTCTGCACGCAGGGCCCCCGATAGAATGGAAGAGAATGTGCGGACCCATGAAAGGCGCGGCCCTAGGAGCCCTTGTATACGAAGGTTTAGCCAGAGATGTTGAGGAAGCCGCCAGACTTGTGGAACAAGGCCGGATCAGGTTTTCGACAACCCATGAACATGATGCCGTTGCGCCGATGGCGGGAATCATTTCACCTTCCATGCCCGTGTTCGTCGTGAAGAACAAAACCTTCGGAAACACGGCCTTCTCCAATCTGAACGAGGGCGTAGGGCAGGTTAAGACCTTGAGGTTCGGAGCTAACAACACGGAGGTGGTGGAAAGGCTGAGATGGATGGAAAAAGCCTTGATGCCTGCGCTAAAGGCGGCGATAAAAGCCTTAGGGGAAATCAATTTGAAAAGAATGATAGCTGAAGCTCTGAGAAGAGGAGACGAATGCCATAACAGAAACAAGTCGGCGACGGCGATTTTTTTCAAAACCATCACCCCACCCCTAGTTAGGTCGAACATAGAAAGAGAAACTTTAGCCAGAGTTCTCGACTTTATCGGGGGAAACGACCATTTCTTCCTGAACCTGTCCATGGCGTCCAGTAAGGCGACGATGGATCCAGCTCAAGGAATCAACTACAGCACGGTGGTCACAGCGATAACGACCAACGGCGTCGAGCTGGGAATCAGAGTAAGCGGTCTGGGAAACCGGTGGTTCACCGCACCTGCCCCCGTGCAGTCAAGCGGAAAGATCTTCCAAGGCTTCCGCTTAGAGGACGCCAACCCCGTGGTGGGGGACTCCTACATCTCAGAGCCGGCGGGTATCGGGGGATTCGCCATGGCGGCTTCTCCAGCCATAGCAGAGTTCGTAGGCGGGTCGCCGAGCTTCGGAGTTCAATCCACCAAGCAGATGTACAGGATAACCGTTGCCAAACATAGAGACTACCGGATACCGTACTTGGATTATGAAGGCACACCTTTGGGAATAGACATCAGAAAAGTGCTGCGAACAGGCATCACTCCGGTAATCAACACCGGCTTAGCCCACAGGTCTCCAGGCATAGGACAGGTGGGAGCGGGCATCGTATACCCGCCCCTTGAATGCTTTGAAAAAGCAGTAGCCGAGGCTAGGAGACGATGGGGCCTACCGGATACTTGGCCCTGTAACCGGTAAGGCGACATCCCGCGGCTTCCAAGTTTCCCAAGCAGTTTGGACTCGTTGAAATTATCAGTCTTCGATAAAGGCTACGACCCTGCAGGGGCTGGACTCTCCGTCCACCACCTTGAGGGGGAAGCAGCCGATCAACGCCCGGCGGTTTAGCACGCTGTCGATGTCTCCGCCTACGTTTTCGACGTGAATGATCTGATGCGGCTTGGCGAAAAGCGACCAGTGCATCAGATGCTCCATTTCGTCGGGGAAAATCTCCTCCCTCTTTTTGCCGTGTTTCTTCTCGAATTCTTCGACGAACTTGGGCCTCAACTTTCTGAGGTCAGCTATGTTCATAGGATGGTCTTGAGAGGCAGCGTCCACCCCTAGCCATTTAAACTTCATTTCAGCGCACCAGTTTCTGAACTCCCAGTCAGGTCCAGGGTGCTTGTAGAAGTAGGCCACCTCATCCGGGTCTCTGTCTCCGACATAATACTTGTGGAAGCCTGTGTGAATTATGAGAATATCCCCCTTCTTAACTTCAACCTTTTCCGTAACGTGCTTAGGCGTGTAAATTCCGTATTCCCCGACTTCACTGACGTCGACGATAACCCCTTCCCCGAAGAGCTTATCCATGGGTAAACTTGCAAGGTCCTCGCCTTTCGGGTCAAAGTGCAAGGGGCCGTCAAGATGCGTCCCCGTGTGAGTTGTGAAAGTGTATTCCTGCTGACCATATCCGTCACCGGAAATCCTATTCGTATATTTAATGGTCATGGGTCTACCGCCGGGAAACGGCGGAGTTTTTATTCCCAGCGGCTGAGTTAGATCAACTGCCCTCAATTTCATTTATCATCACGTAAAAGGTGAAGCCGGATTTCTGTATTTAAATTTTTAAGCCGACGGATTGAAAATTTCATGTCACCACCGACGAAATCGATTTTCTGCATCAAAAAAGCATTTGACTAGAAAACGGGGTTGGATCACAACAACCGAGGTTTAAGGATCATAAAAAATCGGGAGCCCCGGCTTGATAAAAGCCGGAGTTTATTCTACTTCAATTTCTTGAACAAATAGACCGTGCCATGTATGGTACCAGATCTGACCGCTGTAACCGTTGACGCTGAGCATGCCGTAGGTCTGGCCGTTGAGGGCGATCATAACTGTGTAGTAGCCGTAAAGGGCGTGGACATCTTCCACCGTGGCTCCGGGGAGATAGAGGTCTAGGTAGTTTTGAGCAATCTTGACGGCTTGGTCCCGGGTTATGGGCATGTCCGCTGAGGAAGCCGCCCAGTACCTGCCCATTGCCCCGTATTTGGTGTTCCACATCATGTTAGGCCCGGGCTCCGGGTAGATGTTTCCCGTGTACTTGTCGATGAGCATCTCGAAAGCGCCCATGCCTGTGCTTCTTTCGTAGTAGAGCACATAGAAATTCAGCGTGTACTCTTCGATTTCCTCCACCGCGAGGTCAGGGTTACCTAAGGACGCCAGATAGCCTTCCGCAATTTTCACTGCTTCTTCGATGGATAGAGGCTGGAGGAGGCGGGGGGGATAAGAGTAGGCGGAAACCCCCATCATCGGGCACCCCATACCCCAGCCCATTCCTCCGCTGGGACCGTGCCAGCCGTCCATCATTCCGTGGCCCATTCCACACCCGTAGGGAGTAGGCCTACCGGCTTGGGGGGCCATAACCCCGCTTCCATAGCCGCCCATACCGCTCCATCTCCCTTGAAAAGTCAAGTTATCGGAGGGGCGCATCCTCACTGTCGGCAGCGGGGAAGCCTGCGCACTTATCCATATTAGAGAGAAGGCTGCGGCCAATGTTAAAATCGCCACTAGGGTAACGGTCAAGATTTTTTTGTCGTCTCCCATTTTCCATTCACACCTCCTTTTTTGTTGGCTGAGAATAGCAGAAAGCCTCTGTTAAACCTTTTTACAATTAGTTAAGCCTAGAAATAGTTTATTTTTGTTTTTAAACGTTTCTAATTATTCATAACTGTTTTTAGCCTCTGAAATAAGCCTTTCCGAGAGTCTAACCCGGTAGGTCCATTTGTATTTTTCCCTAGCCACCACGCCTCTCCTTTCTAGGGTTGAAATGACCTTACTGACGGCAGCCTTGGAGAAACCCAGTTTCTTGGGTAGGTCTCTTTGGAGGATTTCCCCCCGAGCCTTAACTATCTCCTCCAAAACCCTTTGCTCATCCTCGGAAAGAATCGGGCGCATCAAAGTTAAAGCAGCGGAGAGGGCGTCTGTAGGTGTCTCGCCTTCCTTTAGGGTAGGCTGCGGAGGAGCGTAGACCCACCTACCGGTGCTAGGCGGGGCTACTTTCCAAGTGAGAGCTAATATTCCGCCCAAAACCGCTAAGAAGAAGCCTGCCACGAATCCTCCTAGTGAGGCTGGAATGCTCAGGGAGGAGAAAACTATGATAAGAGCTCCTAGGAGACGTCGGTCAGGTCTAGCATGGAGAAGAAGAGCACAGAGGACCACAGCGAGTCCGCCTCCAAGGCCTATTATGCTCCATATGGGGAGCGGCCCTCCCGGCCAGCCGCCCATCATCGGCCCCATGCGCATCATGTGCATACCCATGAGGCTTCCGCTCATCCATCCCCGGCTCCACCAAAACCACCTGACTAAGCTACCTGAAAGCATTAGAATTCCGCCTACAAGAGAGAAGGCGGAGGCGATTTTCAACCGGCTCCTTTCTTCCCAGCTTTCGACGGAGTTGCGCGCAGCCATTCAGTTCACCGGCCATAGAACTTTTGTCAGCCTCTCCATTAAACATTCCTGTGGATGCTGATTATTTCTTTCCAGAAAAGACTAAAAACATCTTCTGGCCGGAAAGATTAAAGGAGGCCCGGTGTACTGTTGATGTCACAGCTTCCCCAGGCTGGTATGTTCCTTGGTTAGAAAGGAGCGGTGGACTGCTTTAAACGTGGATTTAGGACGGCTTGCAACGTCGATCGTGGACTATTGCAACACCCATGATTTTGAAGCCAAACTCACCAGAAAAGCCGGCTTCTACCATGTTCAAGCCATAAAAGCAGACGCTGTGAGAACCCTCCTCGGAGCGAGGAGATGCCTCGACATCGTGGTTAAGGGCAACCCCAACGACTTCGAGGTCACCGTGGGAACCGGCGACTGGGGGAAGAACATCGCCGCCTCAGCCATAGTGGGGGCGATCACGCTGGGAGCCGGCCTAATAGCCGCGGGTGCGAGCGCTGCAGCCTACAAATATTTCGAGGAAAAACTGTGGACCTACATCAGAAAACAGGTCTCGTCTTTGGTCAACTCAGCCTCCCAGCCCAGATGCCTCAGCTGCGGTAAACCGCTTTTGAAAGGATACAACCTCTGCCCTTTCTGCGGGGCGATACTGAAATAGGAGACGGTTTTATCCTTGAGAACGGAGGATTTCCTCAAGCTTTTTCACTTCCCCGACGCTTTCCCCGTCTAGAGGGATGAGCTTTATTTTTGAGGGTGAGCTGACGCCTAGGCCGAGTTCAGCTGCCCTGCGGATCTGGTCTAGGTCGAAGATTCTTCCTTTCATGACCTCCTTCGTCGAACCGTGGCTTCGGAGGATGGCTACTCCCACCGCATCGATGGCAACTCTGTCTCGGCTGGCCAGCAGGAGGCTAGGTTTCACCAGTTCGCCGCGCTCAGGCCCTCCGCTCACAAAGGCTTCCAAAGCGTCCATGAGCACCAAGTCGACCTTGTAGAACCGGTTGATCTCGGCAATCATAAGCCTCTGATAAGGGGAGGAATGTAGCTCCCACATGTAGTTATACGGTTCACCGGGAAAGTGCTTAGCCACAAGGCCTACCGAGTTCTTCAGGGACATGGTGAAATGCCCTCCGAAACGGTGGGTTTTCAGGCAGCAAGTTTGAACCACCCTGTCGGCGTCGAGGAAAACTCTTGCGATGGGGAATCCTTTCAGCCAGTGGGTTCCCTTCGGCTGGATCTTGACCCACCCATCCCTGCCCTCCTCGTCCAGCACCACTGTTTTAAAGCCCAGTTTCTCTGAAAGATTGAAGACGCCCATCTGCTCTAAGACTTTCCGGGTGTCGCCCATGCCGCTCCGCTCGGCCAAGGTCAGCGAGCCTACTCCGGCTTTCTTCAGCTCTTCCACCAAGCTTCGGAGGGTTTCCACATGTGTTGAGGCTGGGAAGGGGTCGGCGCTATTAAAGTTAGCCTTCAAGGCAACGGTTTTTCCACGATAACTCTCCAAGCCGAATCGGCGGAGGATACTTCTTATTCCAACGCTTCTGTCCGACGTCTTTATCAGATAAACTTCCACGTTTTCACCACCGCTCTCCACCTCCATCATCTTCCGAGTAGAGATGGCGAGAAAATAACCGCTCAACAGAACGCCTATCCCCCCTAAGGCGGTGACTGCTACAAGTTTGCGGCGGGTTAACTTCACCTAAACCCCCATCTTCGCATAGGAACCACGCAGAGGTCCTTTAAACATGGCGTTAGGGCTGTTTGGGATTAGGATAAGGAGCTAAGTGGAGCCCTTATAGGATTTCCTCGGCTTTTGCCTCCTTGAGCGTTCAAATCGTTCTTAAACTGACATATTGAAACTGTCCATCACCACCAGTTGGCTTGGTGGTGAAATCAGGCTTTCAATCCTCATTTTATGAGTCTTCCTATTGAAACTATGTTCAAGGTTGGTCTCCGTGGGGTTTCCACGCGTCTTTCAATCCTCATTTTATGAGTCTTCCTATTGAAACCCTGATTGTGTTATGCCTGAAATGACAGTATGCCGGTCTTTCAATCCTCATTTTATGAGTCTTCCTATTGAAACCGAAGAACACATCCGACTCCCGCTGCTCCAAGTCCGCCTTTCAATCCTCATTTTATGAGTCTTCCTATTGAAACGTTGAAGCTTCTACTACTAAGAGGATCACTAAGATCTTTCAATCCTCATTTTATGAGTCTTCCTATTGAAACGAGAATGATTACTACTATAGAGGAATAGAAGTAAGGCTTTCAATCCTCATTTTATGAGTCTTCCTATTGAAACTTGGTGGGCGGTGGTCTTGGGCTGACAATTTATTTACTTTCAATCCTCATTTTATGAGTCTTCCTATTGAAACTCTTAGATAAGGCAATGTTGTCCTAAAGAGACAACCGACTTTCAATCCTCATTTTATGAGTCTTCCTATTGAAACTTGGAGACGTGACGGTTAAGGCTTCGATGCCGAGCCCCTTTCAATCCTCATTTTATGAGTCTTCCTATTGAAACTAAAGGGAACGCTTATTCTTCGTTTTTTTTAATCTCCTTTCAATCCTCATTTTATGAGTCTTCCTATTGAAACCAAAATACTTGAAAGAGCCATAGAGGGAAAATGGGACTTTCAATCCTCATTTTATGAGTCTTCCTATTGAAACGCGTTTGCGTTTACATTGTCTTCCGTGGTTATGATAACTTTCAATCCTCATTTTATGAGTCTTCCTATTGAAACTTAAAGAGGAAACTGAGAGGGGGGGCTGACTTTTTTCTTTCAATCCTCATTTTATGAGTCTTCCTATTGAAACGGTGCCGTTGGTGGAGTTGGGGGTTTGCCTGCGATCTCGTCTTTCAATCCTCATTTTATGAGTCTTCCTATTGAAACAAAGGAAAAAATTTATTTCTTGAATTTTACAAAAAAAGCTTTCAATCCTCATTTTATGAGTCTTCCTATTGAAACGCTACCTGAAAGCCTACCCTCACCTCAGAGAAGAGGCTTTCAATCCTCATTTTATGAGTCTTCCTATTGAAACCCATTCTAACGTTAGACTAGCTTTTAGCTAGCCTGATCTTTCAATCCTCATTTTATGAGTCTTCCTATTGAAACCAAGACCGAAAGCCGCGGAAGATATAGAAAAATGGTCTTTCAATCCTCATTTTATGAGTCTTCCTATTGAAACTGTAATAACGACATTAGCAGTTTTAACCGAAAGCAACTTTCAATCCTCATTTTATGAGTCTTCCTATTGAAACAAACTTGCCCTAAACGGCCCGAAAAACGCGGATTACGCTTTCAATCCTCATTTTATGAGTCTTCCTATTGAAACTTTTAATAAGTCTTAAACTCAATCTTTGTTGAGCGCTTTCAATCCTCATTTTATGAGTCTTCCTATTGAAACATGAAGCTATAAATTCAATTTTAAAAGGAGAATAAAACTTTCAATCCTCATTTTATGAGTCTTCCTATTGAAACTAATTCTCCCTCGAATTTGCCTATTTTAACCGCTTCAACTTTCAATCCTCATTTTATGAGTCTTCCTATTGAAACCTTTCCTATCTTTTCAAAAGGGGGATGAATTAAAGCTTTCAATCCTCATTTTATGAGTCTTCCTATTGAAACTAGGGAATAAAAAATAGAGTTTTACTCCTCATCTAACTTTCAATCCTCATTTTATGAGTCTTCCTATTGAAACAAACTAGGCTGCTGGATGCGACCCTACATCCGCCTACTTTCAATCCTCATTTTATGAGTCTTCCTATTGAAACACCGAAGTCACGTCGGCGGGCAAGTCCTGAGCCTTCCTTTCAATCCTCATTTTATGAGTCTTCCTATTGAAACTTCTACCACAGCCTACACCGTAAAGGATGGCTACTCTTTCAATCCTCATTTTATGAGTCTTCCTATTGAAACAGAAGTGGAGTGGCTTTATTATGATTTTGGAATAGACTTTCAATCCTCATTTTATGAGTCTTCCTATTGAAACAAGTCGCCAAGTGGTATCAGAGGCGGCTTAACGACATCTTTCAATCCTCATTTTATGAGTCTTCCTATTGAAACAACTGAAGGAGAAGCTCCCCCTCAACCTGTCCCCTCCTTTCAATCCTCATTTTATGAGTCTTCCTATTGAAACGGCAGATTGTGCCCGTAGAGGAAGGGCGCACCAGCCATCCTTTCAATCCTCATTTTATGAGTCTTCCTATTGAAACATCACTTCCATTTCTATAAACTTGCCAAGGGGAATTCTTTCAATCCTCATTTTATGAGTCTTCCTATTGAAACGGCCCAAACCCCTGCTTCCGCATCCACAACGTAAACTCCTTTCAATCCTCATTTTATGAGTCTTCCTATTGAAACCAGGGGTGACGCCGGGCTCTGGAAGGATGTCGTCTCTTTCAATCCTCATTTTATGAGTCTTCCTATTGAAACTCCTCGCAGGCCTGCTTGAGGCGGTTGACGGTGAGCCCTTTCAATCCTCATTTTATGAGTCTTCCTATTGAAACATGGCTAGACTGATAAATCAAAGTAAAATAAAATTTCACTTTCAATCCTCATTTTATGAGTCTTCCTATTGAAACCTCGGTGCTTACGTAAGGGTAATTACGCTCTCAAACTCTTTCAATCCTCATTTTATGAGTCTTCCTATTGAAACTTTCACACCTGAGATTGCGGAGCGCTTCGGCGCCTTTCACTTTCAATCCTCATTTTATGAGTCTTCCTATTGAAACAAAAAGACTCAGAGAGGAGGATGGAGGTTATAAAGACTTTCAATCCTCATTTTATGAGTCTTCCTATTGAAACAAACAACAGGCGACTGGTAGGATGACTAATGCTATACTTTCAATCCTCATTTTATGAGTCTTCCTATTGAAACTGATTCTCCTGATTTTCTTGGGAGCGCAGTATGTCGCTTTCAATCCTCATTTTATGAGTCTTCCTATTGAAACTTAAAGAAGGTTGAAGGATGATGTTCATACAAATAACCTTTCAATCCTCATTTTATGAGTCTTCCTATTGAAACTCGATGATCCAGAAAAAGCCTTATCCACCGCAATACACTTTCAATCCTCATTTTATGAGTCTTCCTATTGAAACATAAAAAATGATGTTTTACAAGGAGACTGATTTTAACTTTCAATCCTCATTTTATGAGTCTTCCTATTGAAACCTGCTCCTACGCCTTTACCTGCACCGACACCTACGCCCTTTCAATCCTCATTTTATGAGTCTTCCTATTGAAACATGAGGGCTAAGGTGGTCAAGGAGCTTCGGGAGAATTCTTTCAATCCTCATTTTATGAGTCTTCCTATTGAAACGTGCCTGAAAAAATAAAAAACGATTTCAGAATTACTTTCAATCCTCATTTTATGAGTCTTCCTATTGAAACCATCTGAGGCATTTCCATTTTCGCTCAGTTATTTCGACTTTCAATCCTCATTTTATGAGTCTTCCTATTGAAACTTCTCCCTCGAATTTGCCTATTTTAACCGCTTCAACTTTCAATCCTCATTTTATGAGTCTTCCTATTGAAACTAAGAAGTTTCCACTTCACTGCCATCGGGAAACTTGACTTTCAATCCTCATTTTATGAGTCTTCCTATTGAAACTGCAGGTGGAGCTGGAGACAGCCGGCCGCATCTACTACACTTTCAATCCTCATTTTATGAGTCTTCCTATTGAAACCTGGATGACCAAAAGGGACTTTAGGTAAATAATATGACCTTTCAATCCTCATTTTATGAGTCTTCCTATTGAAACTTGTTCAACTTTTTTTAGGATGTTTTCCAGTCGGTCTTTCAATCCTCATTTTATGAGTCTTCCTATTGAAACTTGGCTGAAAACCACAACCTCAGCCAAGCCGAAGTCCTCTTTCAATCCTCATTTTATGAGTCTTCCTATTGAAACCCGAAAATGAAATTCCTCGGTTCAGCAGAAAACTTAACCTTTCAATCCTCATTTTATGAGTCTTCCTATTGAAACCCCCACCCGCCGCCCACTTCCGTGTCCCAGTAATGTGCTTTCAATCCTCATTTTATGAGTCTTCCTATTGAAACCGGCATTTTGGGCATTTCCCCAGTGGGCCATCGGAAGCTTTCAATCCTCATTTTATGAGTCTTCCTATTGAAACTTGTCGGCCCACCAAGCATAAAATCGTAATTCTCCCTCTTTCAATCCTCATTTTATGAGTCTTCCTATTGAAACGGTATGAGCGCCTCCACCCTGAGGTGGCGGTGGAGCCTTTCAATCCTCATTTTATGAGTCTTCCTATTGAAACCGTCCCTTACCTACGGTTATTTTTTGTTGATAGGCATTTATCCTTTTTGGTTCAAGACCTCCCCTGTGAACATTAAAAAATCGATGTGGGATATATGAAGGCGTTCACATTAACCACAGTATCTGGTGGCTTCACAGTAACGGCATTTCTCGCTCTGAGATTTACGCGGTATTTTCTCGCTGAGAATCAACTGCCTTATCTTTTCCAAGTCAGCGAGTAAGTTTTTCTTATCCTCGTATGTTATTGAAACCGTCACTTGCTTATTCTGTATGGGAAAATAGAGAATACCCGTATCTATAATCTGATTAAATTTTCTCTCCAAGAGAATGGCGTAGGCTGTGAGCTGTTTTTTCCTGCTTCTGAACGCGGCCACATAGTCGGAATATTTCAGCTCCACCGGCATAATTTTACCGTTCTTAAGTTTGATGACAGTATCTATCTGTCCTGCTAAACCCAGCTCCGCATCCTCTAACGCCAGTTTTTGGTATATTTCTTCCACATCGCTTTTCCTGAAGCCGAAGACCGATTGTCTCTCCTTCAGTCTTTTTATCTCTTTCAAGTGCTCATCTTGACCCATAGCCATTTTTCTTTTCTGCACCACAGGAACCCCTAAAGTTCTTAGAAAGTAAATTTTCCTAGGACAGTAGTAATACTGGACTATCTCCCATACGTCTATTGGAAGTTTACCACCGGAGGAAGAAGCCTTCATACAGCGGTATCTCTCCCCTCAAGTATTTTCCAATCTTTCTAGCCTGGTTTACTATTAGGTCACACCATCTGACCTTCTCATCGCCAACAGCCACGTATTCTTCAAATCTTTCCAATACCTCTGTCAACAATGTCCTTCGAGCTTCATCGCCTAAAGAGCAAACATTCTCCTTTACTGTGAAATTTTCAGGAGCAACCTCCTTCCTCGATATAAGCTTGATGACACTCTTATCGATGAGCTGCTGCCTGAATTCTTCCATTAAATCCAAGACCAAACTAGGCTTTCCAGGACGGTCGGCGTGAAGAAAGCCGCCGTAAGGGTCTAAGCCGGCAAAGTGCACAGCACGCCATACTTCGCCTTCTAAGATTCCATAGCCATAGTTCAGCATGGCGTTAACAGGGTCAGGGGCGTATCTTCCCGATCTCCCCTTAAACCCGAATTCCTCTGGGATGACTTGAGCGACGCCAAGCCAGTATAGGGCTGAGGCGGAGCCTTCGATGCCCATGACGGTGTCCCTGACTGATTCGATGTTCTTTCCCTCAACATGCTCCATCTCCGATATTTTCGACCGTAGTTCTTCTCTTTTGTTGTATATTTCTTCAGCTGAGCTTGGGTTAGTGTCTTTTCTCCTTTTGGCTAAGGTGCCGAGGGTTGCATATTGGTTCTTTATCTTTGCTAGGGCGAACGCTTTTCCGAGAACCATACTTCTAGCATCCTTGTAGGCGTAGTATTGTTCTTTCCTCGTTTCAACGGTTCTCATTTCCAAAGGTGCAAGACGTGCGGTGAGTTGACCTCTAGAATTCAGGAAGATTATGTCTACACCGTTGGAGGACAGGAAGTTTATGGCGTCGAAGCCGATGGACCCCTTACCGGTCACCAAGATCTGTCTCAATTCTTCGGGTAATGCTTGGTGGACTATGCTTCCGCCGTCTTTCACAATTATTCTGTTACCTTTCCTACCTACATATTTTCCAAAGCCGTCGACCACCAGACGCTCCATAACTCACCCACCCCTGCAACTCATGTAGTAGATGCAACTCTCATCGCAGACATTTGGCGTGCCAGGGTCTTTCCTCTGGGCCACAATCTCCAGTTTACGGTCTCTCTCTTCTATCCACCAGCTGCGCAGGTCGTTGTTGGCGAAGAAGAGATCTTTCTTGACCACGATTTTATCGTCAAGGAAGTTCAAGTATAGCACGCAACATATGTCCACTGGTACTTCGTGCACGCTTTCAAAAACCAGAGCATAACCCACAGGGGATAGCCTATGCCAATCTTCTTGTTTGCTCTCCACCTTCAAGTCGAACATGATACAGCGAAGATAGTCGTAGCAGTCAAGGCTGAGCAACCCGCTTAAGCCTAGGAGTTCACCTGAAATCTTATGCTCTACTAGGAAGGGTAAAGCTGAGGCCATTAGGTCGTAGTTGGATGCGAAGGGCTGCTCAGTAGAGACGTGGGCGTATTTGGCATGGCAGGTTTTTTGCACATGGTCCCAAACTTGCCTGGCACGTTTCTTAAACAGGTCTCTGTCACCTACCATTCCTTCCCAGCGTATTTTCTTCCACCAGTCTTCAAAATTCAAGCTGTCCCTAGCTATGATGGCTTGGAGAGCGTCGCTGACGACGCCGTGGAGAAGTTTCCCTAAAGATACGTTGAAGTTGAGGGTGGGGGCGACTTTTTTCACTTGGTTCAAGAAAATGTCTCGGTTGGTTGGACAGTATTTTGAGCATACAGCGTACATGGGAATCTTTTCGTTGTAATAGGGTTTGAGGGGGGATTGATGCCAGTTCCATCCCCGTAGGTCAGGGTTCACACCCACCTCTCTGGCAGTTGGTAGAAGTTTATGGAGGAGCAGTTTGTGCTCTAGCTCGGAGAGGAAATACATCATCCTTTACCTCTAAACGATTTTTACATGGGATTTATCGATAAAAATTGCTTCTTTGCTGGAGACGATGTGGCAGAGGCTGGCGCATTCGTTGCAGAGCCGTATTATGTATACGCTGTCGCGTTCTCCCGTTACGAACTTTTTTACTTGCTGGGCGAGGATGTGGCGGTCGTGGGTGTTTAGGTCTCCTTTAAAACCACTGTACTGGATCCTCTCAAGGCCGAAATCTTGAAGTAAATTAGCAAGCTTAGTTCGACTGTCATCGTTGGAGATATCATAGATGACTAGGGTCATCATAAACAAGCTCACCTTTTTCGATGGTGATCTGAGATCACCAAATGGATTAAAGAACCTTCTACGACCCTTAAGCCTTACCGGTGTCGGTTGGATAAATGTGGACAAACTTCCGGAGAAGCCATATTGTAAATGTTTTAAGCAGATAAACGGTTTATGTTTATGGCTGAAAGAC
Source organism: Candidatus Hecatella orcuttiae (assembly GCF_002009985.1). Classification (NCBI taxonomy): domain Archaea; kingdom Thermoproteati; phylum Candidatus Bathyarchaeota; class Bathyarchaeia (SeqCode); order Candidatus Hecatellales; family Candidatus Hecatellaceae; genus Candidatus Hecatella; species Candidatus Hecatella orcuttiae. The sequence goes on along the minus strand of NZ_MTLX02000005.1, from coordinate 696,396 downwards.
TACCGTAATATTAAGGGATAACTTAGATGTTAAAGGCCGAAAAAGGGGCTAAAGGGGACCTCCAAGACAATTAACGAAATTTTGGCTGAGCATTTAGCCGCCAGCGAAAGTATTATGGAACATGAAGAAAACCTCCGTTAAGGACCTCCGCGACCACAGGGACCATTTAATGACTTCCTATGCAATAGACTCCGCGTAAATAGAATATTTTGTGGGGTCTAGGCTGGGGTGAAAGTGAAAGAAATCCAGGGAGGGCAAGGAGAAGAAACTAACTCCAGCAATAGGTTTGACGGAGGTCTGCGCAAAGACACCGAAGATTGAAGATGGCTGATGCCTCCAAAGTCTCCAATTTTTTGGAGAACCTCCCTCCGGGGGTCATCCAATTTTTTGGACATTTTAAAACTACAGAGCTAACCCAGTATTATTGCTCTCCCTTAGTATTATTTTCTTCTTAAAACAGGAAAATCGCCGTAGAACAAAGCCTGTAGAGACTTGGCCGCCAAACTTATTGCAGTCATAACGCCGCGGAGCAGGCTGCGAGGGCTGAGAAAAAAGCTGGAAGCGGGGAAAGCATGCTGGCGTAGTACCGCGTTGCAGGCTCTCTGGCCTCAGTGTTAGGGTGACCCACAAGCCCCTCTGAGGGGGGTTAACTTGGCGTTTCAAACGGAGGATTGGTTAAATCTTGGAGGAAACCGCAGCCAAAGGAGGAGTCAGGGCCGCAGCCGATGATGAAGCCTAGGTTCAGAAGCCATCTTCCCACGTCATCCAACTCGCTGAACTCGTAGTCCACAACGCCGGTGTATCCTTTAAAATATTTTTTCTCACTGCGCTTAGAACGTCTCTGGAGGTGGTGAACATGCACGGAATGATTTACTATTTGCCCGCTGCATTTGAAGTCGGCTACCTCTGAGCCGTCGCCGTATTCGTTTACGAAGCCTATCAGCCTCCTACGAATCATCCACAAAAGCCTCTCAGGCGTGGGAGGAAAGCAGCTGCCTGTGAAGGGAGTTTTGAAGCCGACTTTTACACGGTTGTCAGGGTAAGGGGGTATGTCCCTTACGTCGACAGATTTCATGTTTGCCGGCATTATGACTCCCCTCTCGTACACGGTTTTCCCTGAAAAGGCGCAGATGCCTTTTTCCACTTCAAACCTGCTTAGGCCGTAGTGGCGGGTTGAGCCGAGGCCGACTTGCCCGAGAAAATTCATGCCCAAAAGGAGGTGGGGAAGGTAGCGTCGGAAATCTCCTAAGAGGAGGGCTTCTACGGTGAGGCAGGCGTCCTTTTCAATATCCATGGCCTTACCGAAAAATGGGGGAATCAAGATGACAGGTTTAGACGGAGGCGCATAGCCTCTTTTCGCCTCGCTTCTCATGTGAGTATGATAGAAAAGGCATTGAAGACGTTGATCACATGAAGAACACTCAGCATTAGGAGATGGGCACACAGCTTTTCTTAGGTTTTGGCCGAAACCTCCCCGAAACATAGAACCCATCCAGTAAGGAAACCTAGCAGGAGAAACAAAATTGAGATGTAATACTATCTTTGATACGAATATCATGCATTGTCCCTCATTCTTTATCAGCACGCGTATAGATTTAAACTTCAAAAAATATCAAAGAAAAATTTGCTAAAACCTTTGCTCGAGAGATAATCTCCGAAAAATAGAAAACCCGCCTGCCGCCCGCTCTCAAAACTGATGGCTCAGAGCCATAGACTAGAAATACTTTATGGGCCGTCGAAAGTCTCAGGTAGGCCCCCGAAGAGACCTAGGTAGGCAGCCTACCTCCGACGTGACCGAGGCCCTTTTCTCGGTGACCGACGCGAAGCATTTCCTCTACTGTCCCCGGATTGTCTTCTTCGAGCGGGTGCTCCATGCAGCTCCTAGGCTCGGCTTCAGCAGGAGGAAAACCTCAGGCTCCACGGGGAGCTGAAGGAGATGCTGCGGCTACAGATGGATATGCCGAACATAGCCTTGGTTAGGACGGAGTTTCCCACACTGGTTTAAGTGGGAATGTTTATATGGTGGGATAGGAATCTCATTTGAGGTGGGAATTTGGATCCGTTGACGGCTAAGGTCGATAGGAAGGGTAGAATCGTCATACCTGCAGAGGTTCGCAGGGAGGTGGGCCTCTCGAAGCGGGTTAGGGTTAAGGTCGAAAAGGGTAGGGTTGTGCTAGAGCCCATAGAAGACCCGTTAAAATCCTTGGAGAAAATCGTCGTCAAGGGTACGAGCAACGTGGAGAGGGACATCAGAAGGCTGCGGAGGGCTGCTGAGTGTAAGCTTTTGGAGGCTTAGGCTCCGTGATCTTGGTCGAAACCGACGTCCTCCTAGCCCTCGTGTCCAAGGGGGATAAACACCACGGTGAGGCCGTCAGGCTTCTCGACATGTTTGAGGGGGAAACGCTGCTCTCCCCCTATGCCCTAGTAGAGCTAAACCTGCTGATAAGGTCGGGTGAGGTCGCCGTCAGGGAAGTTGGAGCCTTCTACACCGCCCTCGGAAACCTCCTAGAATACAGGGCCGTAGACCTCTTGCCATCCAAACCACTCTACCACGCAAAGGCCTACGAGCTCAGGCGCAGGTACAAGCAGTTAACGTATTTCGACAGCCTCCACGCAGCGGCCAGCATTGTCGAAGAAGCCGGACTGGTAAGCTACGACAGAACATACACAAACATAGCCAACCTAAAATACAACCACCCAGCCAAATACGTTTAAAGCTACCTTCGGAAACCGGAAAGAAGTTCTATTTTAAATAAGTTTCTAATTCTGGAAAAGAATATACTGCTTCATTTAACATAGGAGAATAATGATAATGATTTTGGATACGTAATACTCTAGCAGCAATCCAGTCACATATTACGAGGGGACCAGCAGTAATAGAATAAAGTTTTAGGTAATTTTTTGGTGCAGTTCTAAGTTCATTCAGTATCCTAGTAGATAAGCCTTTAAGACTCCTTGTACTTTTAAGGTCACTTTCTAGCTCTTGTAGTGCTGAAGACACTATTTCTCTAATCAGATGCCCATCTAGTTTTAATCCGTAGTGAGCAATATCTATTAATTTAGGCAATAATGTGTATAGCGTTTCATTAAGATACTCTTTTAAATTGATTTCTTTAAGAGGTGTCTCTGATTCTATAGCTCTGATTCCCTGATGATGAAATAGTATAGATGCAGTTGCGATCTCTTGTAGATTCTTAAACCTATCATATAAACTTAAATTAAAGAGTAAATCTTCTATCACTCTCCAACATAACTGAGCTGATAATACTTCATGCCATGAGAAGTTTGGTTTATCTTTACATTCACGACATATGATGGCAGTTTTAGGACATCTCTCTTTAAATTTTATGGTATTTTGATACTGTACATGAGATTTTCCGATGTCATGTAGTAAAGGTATAAGTCTGATGATAAACTTTCCCACATCATTAAACTTATAGTTTAATCTTCCGCTTAACGTTTTTATTATTCTGTCTTCAAAGGTTAATTTAAAAATCTCAGAAGTCTTATGTGAGTGCTCCTCAAGCCTTTCACCGCACCAAGAATATGCTAGCTCGCTATTCAATGATTAAGCCCTCTTTTAGTTTATAACTGTCTTTATGTAAGATAATTGCTAAGGGTATCTGATCACCTTTTCTAAGTTTTCGCATAGCCTTATCTAGTTTATATAAAAGGAAGCATTCCTTGCCTCTTTCAACATTCTCCAGTATTTCATATATGTCCTCTGAAAGTTCTGATCTTAAATTATTGCCTTCATGAATTAGTATAGCAATCTTTTGTTCGTTAACCTTTAATATTTTCCTCCATTTATCTTTCAAGAAGCTGAAAGTTAGTGGAAGCATGCTTTTATATGCTATCTCTAAAGCTTCGCGTCTATTTTTAAATTTTTGACTTTCACCTTTCCATGTTGAGGTAGCTATAAATCCTTCATCCCTAACGAAACTGCAAAGTTTACGTTGAAGCTCTAAACTCTCAGAGCCAATAAAATAGTGGTCTATTTCACGTAAAACGTTTATCAATTTTTCATCGACAGAATATTTGAGGCTAGTATATATTTTTTCCAGCAACCATTTGTAACTTATGAGTCCGTTGTAAGTTTCATATCTTGTTGAAATTCTCCATCCTATCTGTTTCCCTTGATTATGCGCTTTTCTCGTATGATTAAGCGTGGATTTAACAAGCTCTTTATCGTAGATGCCATCTCCGTTTCCCGTAACTATGTAAACACTTGGATGAATTTTCCTTTCTTTTAAACTCCTACCAATCCGCCCAACTCGTTGGATAAGAGAGGTAAACGGTGCAGCATCGCTGATTAATATATCAAAATCTATATCTACTCCAGCTTCTATAACTTGCGTACAAACTAGAACTATCCCACTATTATCTTGTTCAGTTTTCTTGATAAGCTGTAATGTATTTTCCCGATCCTCAACACTCATCCTACCATGTAGTACGAAACATTGTAGATTCCTTTTTTTCAGTTCTTCCTTTAGGTCTTTGTAGGTTTTTAAGGCTTTTTTCACAACATTTCTGACCACTAAAATTTTTACATTTCCTAATGTGCAATACTTCAGAACGATATTCTTGATGTCAGTTTCATCCACTATATTTTTCAGTTCCGGATTGTTTTCCTGAATAATACGGTAAAAATCTTTATCAACACCAGTACTAAAGCATCTAATATTTCTAAAACCAGTAGGAGAGCTTTCCCTTATTTCCTCTGTACTTAGCGCAGGATCAACTCCGATCATAAAAATGTCAGTATGATTGGCAACATGTTGAAGTAGGCTATGTGTGTAAATATTTGGCATAGTTGCTGTCATAACTATTACTGGCACTGAAGATTCAGTGAGCGCTCGAATAGAGGCGCAGAACGCTGTAAACATTCTATTATGCTTCTGTTGCAGCTCATTTTCACTAATTTTAATCTCACTTGAAAAAAGATGAGCTTCATCAAATATGATAAGAGACGAGTATATAGCATATCTCGGAATGTCAAAATGACTGTGCTCTCTGTACATTTCAGCTACTGGCCTTTTAAATAAGTTGTGAATAAATGAATCTATAGTGGTATAAACAACCTTAGGCATCATGTAAGGTGATTTTTCAGCATCTAATATGTGCATAGCTTGCGCTCCAATTGTTAACTCACTATTCAGTTTCATCTCTCTTTTCTTTTCTTTAGCTTTCATGTATAAATCTTCAATAATTGAGCGGAGAGGAAGCACATGTATTAAACGTTCACCTAGATAGTTACTACTGTGTGCTAGTGTATTAGCTATAGCTATGGTACACGAGGACTTACCATAACTAGTTGGCGCTGAGAATAGCACCAAAAATTTGGAATCTTCACCCTCAAGTTTTTTATCAATAAATTCAAGTAATACACGTACAGCAGGTCTAGGTGTATATCCATATATTTGCTCAAAAGATTTTAGGGTGCTTGAACACATCTTTCCAATGCATCCTTGATGCCTAAAACTAGATATTTAAATTCATCTAAATTTCTTATCGGTGAATATTTAGCTTCTTTTAAAGCTCTACCAAACCTGTCGCCTGTTGTAGCGTAAGTTGACCTAGCTACGTGGTAAATTACATCGGCAGACTTTAAGGCTCCTGTAGTTGACAGATAGATGGCCTGTGCAATCTCATATCCGATCCTTACGATCATCCGTTGATTTATATCCTCTGTTTCCCAATCGCTGAGAGCGAAAGTTAAAAGTCTTAATAACTTTTCACGAATGTCGGTTTTTAAGTAGTTTGTGAAACGTAACAGACCTTCATCGACGAAAACATTCTGAGACGATAATAAGGAGGGCCTATTCCCAACCTCGTTTATCATCACTATCTTGATAGGGTGAACACCAAGTTTAGCTATTTTTAAGGTTGAGGCAACTCTAAAAATTACCTCAGGAACTAATCTACACTTCACTTCATTGATGAAACCCTGTAAAGCTTCACATAAACCTATCGCACCAGGATCGAGTACTGCGACATAAACAGTTGGTCCATTTCTTATAGTTCCAACTAGAGACAAAGAAGCGCCGGCTAATGTAAATATGAAGGTATGAATGTCAAAGTATAATCTAGCATCTTGGTAGCGTTGCGGAAGAAAAACCCTCCTACCCGCATAATAGTTAAGTTTAAAGAGTTGAGCAGCGGGAATTGTTGGATTACGCCCAAAATAGAAGATGTCGTTATCTATGGGCCCAGACCATCTTAAAACGCCTAAACTTTTTAATATTTCTTCTACATGTTTTGGGTTGCTTTCGAGCCAATCAGCGTAACTGTTAAAAACTCCAGATAAATCCTGAGGGAGTTTTTTTGAGAGTTTTTTGATTCCAGAAAAAAGTTTATTTTTAGCACTCCTATCAGGGGGATAAAACCTTAGATTCTTTTTTCTTGCACTATTTCTTAAAACTTCTACATATGCTTTTGCTAAATTAATGGTAGAGCTTACTTTGATAGATGCTTCCATTGTCTTTACATCAGGCATGCCTACCTTTACACACATGTATGCAAGTGTAGTTAGCATAAAATCTCTAATTAAGAATCCTTCTGAGGGTAGTTTCACAATAACTGATAAACGAGTAGCGCACATAACTAAGCCATCCAATCTTTTAAAAGTATCACTGTATATTCTGGTGATCCGTCTGCTGCCGTTAATCCTATGCCCTGCTCGGATAGATGGACAGTAACATTCCTTTGACCGAAATTTAATTTGTCTAAAGGTAGAATGTATCGAGTTCTTGTCACTTCTTCTCGTTCGGCTTTATCCTTTCTACGGAAAGTCCCTCTCCAATGCGGAGAGATATACCTATGTTCCCAGAATTCGCCTTCACAAAGTTCTTGAGGCTTATAGTCTTTAACGGCTTCAGCTGGTAAATAATAACTAGTTTTTAAGGTGGTTTTATCTATAACTTTTGCGTCAATAACTTCCACATGCTTAATGACTATTATTCCTTCTTTACTACCTAATGTTAATATACAAAAACCTGCTCTCTTCAGCTTGTCTTTCCAGTCGCTTCCAAGCTTTTTTTCAGCATTGTCACTTCTAATAACATAAATGATGTTAACATGGGAATTGGCAGCATATATTTTACCGCTTGCATGTACCCCAAACCACATTGCACGTTTAGATTCAACTCTATGTTGAACTTGTTGGTACGGTATAGCAGAGGAATGTGTAAGGTCGCTCCAAGGCGTTATTGCTATTGTATCCTTTGAAAATCCAAAATGGGCTGAAATTATAAAGTCTAATATTTTTGTAGTGGAGCTTTCAGGCCTATTAATCTTTGGGTTAACTATACATTCAGACCAATCCTCAAATTGATATGCAAGCCCTCGAGCTAAGGCACCAAATAAGGTTGAAGGGGGAGGACATAATAATGCCATTTCCGCAGCCGAAGTTGTAGGTGTTTTAATGGAGAAACCCCATGCAAGATCCGCATTAAGTTTTAGCAGATACCAATCTACCAATCATAGTCACTTAGTCTTAAGCTCCTCGGTTACATGTTTAATTATATTTTTAAAGACCTCCGAGACGGTTTCAGTTCGTTTTAGATTAACTCGTTCTTCAGAAACTTCCTTTGTTCCTAGACCTTCTTTATTAATAAACTGCCCATATGATGATTCATTTGTAATAATTTCTGAAAATCGCTTGGCCCTCTTGCTTGTATCTTCGACGTAATCGATTCCATGAGCTATGGAGGTTGTAAATGGTAAAGGTTCACTAACGACTGCTACGAGACTTCTAAGTTCACCTACAGGATTATGACGTGAAAGATGTGCACCGAATAGTTTATTCTCTAACATGTGGGTTAAAGCTTTAACTGCGAGTTCTATCCGTTTTAGTCTTTCATCTTCATTTACTACCATCTCTTTTTTCATCATACTAGTGTAACCAATCGCACCTAAGTCTATATTAAAATGAAATGCATAAAGTGCCGAGCCTAACTCCACATAGTATATGCTATGTCTAGCGGGATCCGGAGCGTATCTCACGTGGAATTGAGCTTCTAAAGCAGAGGTTCTTATCTGATCATAGGCTGGAACCATAAAACCGACTTGAAACTTAGAAGTACGCTTAACTGGAAATTCTTCTGGTAAAAGGAAGCCACCTATATCTTCAACTACGCAGTTGTTTATAAGGGATTCTTCCATGTAATGGATAGATAATGAACGTAATTCATTCCAAGCGCTATCCAGTTCTTCACGGCGCTTAGGAGGATTTTGTTCTTTGTTTTTAATCCATTCATCGAAGCTGTTTGCCCAGTGGCTTGAAACTTTGTTTACCAGATTTTTCATATCCATAATACGTTGTTTTAACTCATTCCAGTTTTCCATTCTTCTGCGTTCAGCAAATCTTTCGATAATCTCTTTAAGTTTAATTTCCCAATTCTTATCACCAAATATTTCGCGATCTCCATGTTTAACGAAGAAAGCTCTTTCACAGTTAGTACACACCGGTAGATTTTCTTGTTTTGCAAGTTCAGCCATCCAGCGTTGGTAGGCATTTGCTATGCTCTCCCCACTTATAACTGGTGTATAAACCAACACGTATTCATTTTTATTGCTACTTGGGACTATTATAGGAGCTCTCCTATGTCTGACAACGTTACCAACGCTTTCGACCATATTTAATGCTTCAACGTTTACAAGAAAACGGGCTGAAACGCTTAAAAACATGCTTATCCTCTCCTGTAAGGTGTCAGTGAAAGAAGTGCAACTCTGCGGGCTAAGCTTAAACCCTCAAAACCTTTTTCTTTAACTTGGCTTACAAAGCTGTCGAGCTTTTCTTGACTTGGAAGATAATCTGGTACCTTAACGTAGCGTACACGTTTACCACGTAACTCGGTTGAGCCGCTTATAACTTCAACAACTTTTCCTTCCTCTGCTAGTTGATAGCGAGGGTCGTCAAGTTTTTCGGTCCAGTCAACTATTTTCATGGGCTCATCTTTGTTCTCAATCTTTACGATTGAGGCTTGCCTTATTAATGCGTTAAGGCTTCTCATAGCGTCGTAGAGTGCATGTTCAACTGCTTCAGGTGTTAGGGCTCCGGCTATACGGTCTATTAAACCGTAAGCCCCCATTCTGGCAAACACGCCTAAGACGTCAACCACCTCTTGGAATTCTTCCCTAAAACTTTCTTTTAACGACATAATTAGGGCCCCCGTAAAAATATTTTTGGGTCTTATATGCTTTTTAAATTTTTCGGTATTTTGAAATAGAAAAGCCTATATTTCAATTTTATGAAATGTTTTCCTAATAAGTGAAATTGGGAGGCTGAAGCTTGTCTAAGACTTTCATTAACACTTTCGGCTTTACCGAGTCTGCGGTTTTGGCTCCGGTGGTTAGGCTGGGGCTTAGCCGGGACGATAAGCTGGTAGTCCTCGTTCCTAAGGGCATCGGGGACGAGGCCAGAGTTTCTAACGCCATGGAGAAGTTGAGGGAAATGCTGAACGCCATTTCCGGCGGAACCATAGGCCTCGAACGCCTAAACATACCGGTGGAAGACTTTGTCCAGGCCGTAAGCTTGGTTAAGGGGCTGATCGAGCGGGAAGCCTCTAGAGGGGAGGTCTACCTCAACCTCAGCGGGGGGATGCGGGCCCTCGTCCTCGAAGCCTACACCGCCGCTTTACTCTCCGCCATCAATGGGGTAAGGCTCTCGTTCACCGACCTAGAACTTGAAGGGGCAGCCGGAACGGTTAGGCTAACACCTCTAGGTCTTCTCAGGAAACTTAGCGAAACAGAACGCATGGTCTTAAGAACGCTGGGCAACAGCGAAGGCATGATGGAAACAGGCGAGCTTCTGAAGGCCCTCGACGTAAGCTCCTCAACTCTTTCAAGGGTCCTACGGAGGTTGGCATCCGATGGGTTCGTCACTCTTAGGAGGGAAGGCAGAAAAATCCAAATCCAAGCATCAGAGTTGGGCAAGATGTTGACATAATCCCGACAGTCATTCAAACCTTTACTGTTCCTGTGATTTTGTTAGGAGTTTTGCCGCTTCGAACAGCTTGTTCAGACCCCTCCTATGTCGGAGTACCCGGCAAACCTAGCCAGCACGCAGGCGGATTTACATCCGATCTTGAATCTTCATAAGAACTAAGGAACAATTTTCTTATTTCTCATAATCTCCTAGGGCTACTTTGCTGCTGGAGATATTCAACAGTAAGATAACTTATCGCTGAGGGGAGTTAGTTCAAGACAGGGTAAAGGTGGGCGTCCCTGTAAGATTTGCAGCCCGCCTCCGAAGCTTCAGGTAGCCGTGAAGGGTCAGACAGAGCGAGGAATATCTCTACGCCAGATAGCCGCCAAAGTTTGCGCCTTAGGCGTGCCGGTGAGCAAGGATGCCGTTGCTAGGCATCGGAAACACTTCGTTCTAAGACAAGGCCTTAGACTCAAAATGGTCCGTGGTGAACTTGAAGCCGTCAAAAAAGCATTAGAACGTCAGACTCACGGTGTCTCGAAACCCCACCCCTGGGGTGAGGCGCCCCTGAAAAGGCTTGGACGAACATGCCTCTATTCAACTCACTATTTTTCTTAAGGTCTAGGAAGAAAAAAGGAACGGGTTAAATTTATTGGATAGTGGCGGAGATAGCAGGTTTATTGCATAGTTCACTAAACAGCTGGCTTAATTTTTGAGACGCCCACCGCCCCTAAAGCGGCTGTCCCTGCTGTTCAGCTGCAGTGTAGGTCGTAGAAGCATGGAGTGTAAACGGTGAGGCAGTTGACAACATATGAAGAACATTGGGATAAAGGGTCTTAATCAGAATAGTTTACCTACTCCTAATTTGATAGCATTTTCCTTAAATCAGCTAGCTTGCAAGTGTAGCGCTATTTAATTTGACCGTTATCTTCCAAACATTTTCTCAAATCGAGATTTAGGTCGTTTGCCCAGCCTATCTAGGATTTCCTTTGCAACAGACTGTAACTGTTTGTCTCTATCTTTCTTGTAAACTTGGACAAGAGCACCTATAGCTTTTTCACTACCAATCCTGCCAAGAGCCTTTGCCGCTTCTATTCTAAGTTCTACCTTTGTGTTTTCGTTTAAGATTTTGATAAGAGGCTCTGCTGCTCTTTCATCTCCAATTTCTCCTAATTTAATTATCGCCTGCTTACACCTAAAATCAAAAGGCTCATCGAGCGTTTCGATCAGGGTTTGGATAACAACATTGAGCACTTTTTCGCCCCCGATTTTCATTAGCGCCACAACTGCGTTGTCTCTTATTCCCCAAGTTTCATCGTCTAAGATTTTGATAAGATGTTCCGTTGCTTTCTCATCCCCAATTTCACCTAATCCTACCACCGCCCACAAGCGTGTTTTATAATCAGTATCATTGAGAGCTTGAATTAGGGGTTCGATAGACTTTGCGGTTAACTTGCTCGCGACTTTGAGCAGTGCTTCTTCAGTTGACCGAATTGCTTTGAATCTCAGGTCATCATCCTTTATGAGAGAAAGGCCTTTGAGAGATTTGAGGAGGGGTAAGTATGCTCTCTCATCACCTATTTCCCCTAATTTAGCCGCAACATTTCTGGCTATGACGGAGTTGCCCCATCTATAACCAATACCTTCTTCAACTGCTTTTATGAGAAACTCAGTGGTATCATCACCATCGTCGATCTTTAAAAGAACATTGATTATCTCCAAACAAAGTTCAGAGTCTTTTTCACCTGCCTCGTTAAACTTTTTAATCAAAGGCGTGATCACATTTTTTCCAACTTTTGCAAGAACACCGGCAGATATTAAAGATAAAAGCAGACTTCTAGAGAGCGTGTTAAAAACATTTCCTTCAAAGAGATATTTGCCAATGGTGGATGTAGATTTAGATGACAGCTGTTCAAGAAATCTATCGATGGTTATATTCTCTGATAATAAAGTTTCTAAAATATAAAATAGGGTTTTTTGTTGGCCTTCCTCAACCTCTTTGATAGTAAATAAGATATCCTTTATTATTTGAACGAAACCTTTCACAATTTCATCTGATCTTGAAACTAACTCATCGGGGTCAACTGTTTTCGTAGCTTTCCCTGACCATTTGTAGGTATTCGGATAATGAGTTTCGTCTTTATATCCACCCCAATATCCAGCGTTATATTCGCAGCTTAATGTTTCTATTAGGAGTAAACGCCCAGAGCGAAGAAGCCAAATCTCGCATATCTCTCCAATTTTACGATTTGCTATCGGCTGCTCGTAGAGAAGAATACCTTTATCTGCATGTTTGCCACTTTCTTTTACGTATTCTTTTATAATTGTTTCTATGGGTCTTCTATAGGGTGGCGGCCCGGTTATGGTTTCTTCTTCAAATCCAGATTCTAATCGTAAATAAATGGGCTTCCATTGTTTAATGTAAGGTAAAATTTGGTCAGCAGTTTTCTTTAAAAATTCAACTTTTTGGCTCGGTGATTCTGCTGTTCTGGTTTTTTCGATGAGTTGTAATGTTTCCTCTAATTTTACTAAGGTTGGTGGCTCACTCATTTTTATCTCCTTTCATTTCAGATTTTTTATGGTGGTTGTCCCGCTGTTAAGATAATCGTGAAAAACACGAAGGCTCCTGTAGCAGCCGTTAATAGGAGGGTTGGCATGCTAATTTCTCCCACGGATACTAGGGGTATACTTATCAAGCAAGGTGTAAGCAGTACCGTGAGCTGAGTCTTGGTATATGTTTTCCTTTACGTTAATCCCGTAGAGGACTCCTGTTTTGTAGATGTTATTTTTTACTGTTGGCGAAGCGCTCATAATGCTTACTCCCATGGCTTGATGCCGTTCACTTCGTGAAGCCAACGCCTTATACCTGAATCCTTCATATGGCCCTTAGTCATGAGATGCCCCATTAGGTGAAGTACTACTCATTTAATAAATGTTAGTAGGCTTTCATATTATGAGCTCTAGGTGAACAAAGGTTGGGAATATTTGATAAGCTGTTTTTGGGAGAAGACACGCATGCGGAAAAAAGGGTACCTGAAAGATGTTCCGAATGTGGTATATTTAATACCAGAGGGGCGATAAGATGACTACGCTAAAGATAGTGGGCGAAGGTGAATCTCTGGCAGAGGCCAGGAAACAAGTTAAGCGCGAGATACTATCGATCATGGGTCCTCTCTTGAAATTAGACTCGAAGATCATTTCCGATGGAAAGCCCAAAACGATAAGGTCTGTTGCGCAAACGGTCGAGGAAGCCTTCGAGAAGGCAAGAAAAGATGTACCCGCTGATGGAGAAGTCCTAGACAAGAAAGTTTACCTGTCTTCTGGAAAGAAGGAGTTTACAATCGAAGCGCTCGATGAAGAGGACGCCAAGAAGAGAGCGAAAAAAAGGATTGACGATACTGCGTCGCTGAGAAGCGTTGAATTGGCGTCCCCAGGTAGGAAGGGGGTGTTTGGAATTGGGAGAAAGCTAAGCATATACAAGGTCCAGGTGTTTCAGCGGGCCGTCGTCGAGATCATCTACAAGAAGAAGGCGAAAATCATAACGACTGTTGTGACTCCTGGCGACAGACTTGAGGAGTTTGAAAGACTGGTCACGGAGTTGATCTCAATAGGAGTAACTCAAGGATACTTTGGAAAGGGTCCCAGTTTCTATCCAGAAGGGCGCGGAATGGAGAGGAGGAAGAACATCCGAGCTAGGAAGATAGGGGAAGAACTGTATGAGATGGGCGGAAAAGATTTGATGAAACTGGCTTGGCACATCGTGAAGAAATCCCCCGCTGATGAAATCGACTTGGAGCACGCTTGGATAAACATAGGTGGCTGGCTTCCATAAGGGGAAGATGTTTCGGCCAAAATGGGAATAAAGCTTAATGAAAAGTGAGTGACAAAAATGGGAATATTCGGCAAGCCCGATATCGAGAAGATGGAGCGGAAACGGAATGTTGAGGGATTGGTAAAGGCGCTCAACCATAGGGACCTAGATGTTCGCGCCGGAGCTGCCCGAGCGTTAGGTCGAATTGGTGATAGACGCGCCGTGGAACCGTTGTGCAAAACGCTTCAACAGCACGACCCCCACCGCATACCATCTAAGGACTGGCGTGCATATCAAGATGCATATGTTCAGATATGCCGATGTGCTGCTGAAGCGTTGAGAGCGATGAACAGCTCGACCGTAGAGGCACTGGCCTGGGAGCTTGGGGATTTCGGAGAGGAAGAGTGTGTTAGGGCATTTAAAGACCTTGCTAACCTAGGAAAGGAGGGTGATGAGAAAGCCATCGCAACCCTTATCAAATATTGCGGTAAAGTGCCCACCGACATTGCCGCCGATGTGCTGGCAGAACTCGGTGAACCTGCCTTCAGGCAATTGGCCAAGACCCTTGGTAAAGACTCTAGGGAAGTCCCCGGGAAGGATACCGTTGTCGAAATGGTGAAAAGAATAGGTGGCGCTTGGGCGGTGCCTCCTCTGATCGAAGCTCTTAAAGACAGTTGGTGGGGAGTACGCAAAGACGCGGCTGAAGCACTGGGCCGAATTGGAAACGAACAAGCGATCGAACTTCTTCTCCAAGTGGCAATCTCAGATCCGTATAAGGAAGAAAGGCATGTAAGCGATCAGAACGTAGACGAAGCTGGCTACTATTCAGAATCAAGGATCGAGTATGAATATCCGGTGAGCGACGCTGCGCGTAGCGCCGTTCGATATATTTCTCAGAGGATGATAGATAAAATGACAAAGGAAAGGGATGTTGAAGCACTCATCAAAGTACTGACAGATGACCGTTGGAGAAGGAGCAGAGTTGACGTTGACATTAAACCATGGGCCGCCGAGGCCTTGGGTGAAGTTGGGGATGAAAGGGCCGTTGAACCATTAATTGACACGGTCGAATGGTATGGGACCTACGTAGAGAATACGTATTACACTGCAAAAGATAGTACATTGGTTCGCCGAAAAGCAGCGGAAGCGCTTGAAAAGATCCGAACTAGAATGAGACCGTCTTCTAAGCCTATTAAGGAATGGTTTGAGTATAAGGTGGAAACGAGTGATTCCCTGACTTTATGGGTGTGGAAATGTAGGAAGTGCAGTAGCCACGTATTCAGCTATACGGAGAAACTTGAGCCGGACGCAGAGAGGCTACGAGAAGGTCTGCTACTTCATGTGTTGAGACATGAGACGAAAGGCGAAACAGCATAGGTGACAAGACGACGCTAGCCCTCAAGAAAGTTAAGTCAAAACCTCCTTAGGGCGAAGGTTGGAATCCCGACTCCATGCTGTACAGGCCTATAAACGTCTCCAAGTTTTGGAAACTTTGTATGCCGTGGATATAAAGTTTATAAATTCTCCTTGCTAAAAGAGGTTTGGCGGATAGTGTATAAATGCCTCAACATGCGCTGGCAACCGTATTTCTCATAGTGATTGTTGCTCTATCAACCTCGATCACAGCTTCAACCCAAGTGCCAAGCGTACATGCGGAGGATTCCGGGTTCAAGTATGCGGGTAGTTGGAGCGGGGAATTAGAAGCTACATGGACGGAGGCTCATGGACAGGAGGCATCAACCTGGAAGTGTACGGTTAAGCTGGCGTTCACCGTGCAGGATGTAGGCAGTGAGGGGAAATCTGCGCCCCTAGCCGGAAAGGCCAAGGTCATACTTCAGCAGCCACACTACGTCCATCATCACCCAAATATCACCCATGTAGCGGCTGAGATAAGCCCCACCGAATATGTGGTCGGGATCACCGGCACCATTTCCCTAGATCCCCCTCAGCTGTCAATTTACCCCGACGAGGAGCCTGCTATAACGGCGTCCTTAGTCTTTTTTCCAAGGGAAGGTGAACCGAGTACATGGAGGGGAACGTGGCAGATAGGTGTGCTCTGGCTGTTTGCAAAGCTCACGTACGTGGAGGAGACTGTGGGCGAGCCTCCTATAACACCTAAGCCAAAGCTGGTGCTCTTTACAAGCTACCAGTCAGATCCATACTCGGTGAAGGCCGGGGGAGAGGTCGTGAAGGTTCTCTATCCTACATGGGGTCTCTCCGTGGTCGCCGACACCTACTACGGCAACTTCAAGGTTCTTAGAGACGATGAAGAACGAGCGATGACGATAGACGCTCACCGAATCGGAGAGTATGATGAGTATTCAGGTGAGTACCGTTACGAAAACTACGCCATGCTTCAAGTCGGAGACACCGTGATCACGGCGTCGGAAACGCAGGTGAAGATAGTCATCCCTGAGGAAAACGCCTCTCTTGTTGTTGGAGAGAGCTCACGTGTAAGCATCAAGCAGCTGGGCCGTGGGGAAAGGGATAGAGAACTGGAATTCTCCTGGGGTAAGATGTGGATTGGGATCGACGGAGCAAGGTTTCTCATAACAACTCCGTTCAGTACGATTTGGACTAGGGGGACTGAACTCTCCTTGGAGGTCGCTGAAGATGGAACTACAACCATAATCGTCCTCGAGGGTTCAGCTGAATTCTCCGACCTAACCCGCACAAAGACAGTCCTTGTAGAACAGCATGAAACCTCGGTTGTGAGAGCTGGCGGCAAACCCTCAGACCCAACTTCGATCGATCCCGGACAGATCGATAGGTGGTGGGAAATAGTAGAAGAGAAGCCTTCACCCCGACCTACGCCCACTCTGAAGCCCACACCTACACCCACCACATTCTGGGCAGGAACCATGCCGGTCGTGCTTGCTGTCGTGCTAACAGCCTTGGTAGCAGGAGCTCTCTATCTTGGTGTAAGAAGAAGACGAAGGAGCTGAAGTCTTTATGGGTACGGAGGAGAAGGTCTATAAGCTTGGTGGGCTGGGAAAAGACGCCGGTGCAGTACTACTACTTCTTATGTTTGCTGGAATAAGTTACAGATACAAAGTTCTTCCAAGCTCCGGACCTCTTGCTGCCTACTTTCTTCTGCTGGCCATTATGGCAGCAGCTCTGTTGCTCTTTACGATAACGAGGATCACCATCGCTGAAGAAGGTGTAATTCTTCATCGACCATTGGGAGAAATTGTAATCAGGAAGATAGGTGAGGTAAAGATAAGTAGAGGAAGGGCTTTGAGAGCTCGAAAGAAAGAGGTAAGCTTAACGATAGTAGGCGAAGCTCCTGACGGCAAGAAAATCAGGAAACGGGTTGCGAGGAAAGGGGAGCTGCAGGAAAGGTGGGAGGAATTCAAAGAGGACTTAAATTGTCTACGTATAGATACCGCAATTACCCGAGAACGTACATGAACCTAGGTTGCAAGGCATTCTCCGAAGCAAGAGGGATTATCTTCAATCTATAAGTAGAATCGAAGTCGTGAAAGACATTACGCCCAAATCTCAAAGCTTACTCCAGGGCTAGAAACATTTAAATCTACCGCAAAACAATCGTCTGCTGGATTCGGATGGGCTTCTTAGACAGATTCCGCGGCGACCAAGTCCCCAAGTACATTGACAAATTAGAAAAAGCGCTTTCCGAGCGGGGACGTTATGGGAAGGAAGGGGAGAAGACTGCTAGGAGGCTGGGAGAACTTGGTGACAAGCGTGCCGTTAAACCTCTCCTAGAATATGCAAAATTCTCACATACTCCGGTGAGCGTGGAGGCGTTGGCCAACATAGGCGGTGAGGATGCCGTCCAAGCCCTCAGAGAATTATACTACAGAGATCGTTATCACAAAAATCGTCCGTGGCTTACCCACGTCGAACGGGCGTTAGTCAAGCTTGAAGATTATGGAACATGCAGAGATATAATGCTCTCATCCGGCTCCCCGAACTCCCGTTCCGCAGCAGAAGTTGTCATCAAGGATTCAAGGTGGAGAAAAGATAAAGAAGTGATACTGAAGTTCTTAGCGACGATTTACGTTCCTCCAGTGGTAGCATTCGAAAAGCTTCTCGAAGAGATGGACCCCGATGTCCGCAGGGATAAGGAACTCATTCTAAGCTTGATCAAAACACATGGATACGCCTCTTTCCTAGAGAAATACATCTCTGTAGAGGAAATGATCGCTGCTGTCAAACATGGCATCGAACAGATAAACCGTGATCAGGAATATTATCTGAGAGAACAGCCATTCGGGGCTCCGGAGAATTATGATTGGGAGAAGGCGAGGAAACCGCTGTACGACTGGCTAGAACGCTTAGAAAGAATCAAAGCTGGAAGAAGGGAAACCTGAACGCGGAAATGGCGAAGGCTATAAAGGAATACCTTGACAGGACAGAATACGGGCAGAACACATTCGGGGTTTTGGGAGAGTTCGGACTCAGAGCTGAAACGATAGTAGGAAGGGAAGGGGAAGTCCGCCCATTGGAGGCTGAGTTGAATAAACTTGGCGTGATAGTGGATAAGACGAAAAGTCTGTTCACGTTCGAAAAGGGGATAAAACAGATTTCTCCATCACTCTTGGATAAACCGATCTGTCGGAACTTTGAATAAATGAGGGGTGAAGTTCCAGTTTAGAAACTGACAGAGCTTATGAGGGTGTTTAGTGAATACTCCTCCTTTTTATCCTTGGCTTTGTTGCTCCTTGGAGGGGGTGACGAAATTTTGCAATTCCTTCTTGAAATCCTCCCATTTCTTTGCTAAGCCAAACGTCCTTGAGAACGTTCTACGGATTCTCTTTCCATCAGCACTCAAGCCTTCGACCGTCACTTTCCCAGACTTGGATATCTTCACATCTGTTACCTTTTGAATGCTAGTCGTCCTCCATAAGGTGTGTTTGATGAGCATGCCTTCTTCGCCAAGGACTATCTCACTCTTCCTGATGCCCAACCCATTAAGGATCATGCTGATGACGCTAAGTATCAATAACAGAAAGATTATCCAACCCCAAGCCAGCCAAAACAATGCCGCTTCAGGAATGAAGCGAGTTAAAAGAGGCAACAGGAACCCGTTGAGAGCAGCGAACAAGAACAAAAACATGACAGAAATGAGGGCCATGTCCCTCAGTCTCATCAGAGGATAGATCTTCTGGGCCATGAGTATATGTTAGCTAGCAGTCTTATAAAGTGACCTTAATTGCTTCTTAAGCGATAAGATTTCAGCTACGTTATAAGGATCAAGCAGACCAGTTCTGCCTACTTTTCAAGGTTTCCTAAACTGTTTGACTGGGTAGCGAGTGTCACCTTTGATCCCTAGTCCCATGTGGCGGTGGAAGTAGACTGCGGTAGCTACCCTCCCCAGCCTTGTTATCTTACCTGTTCATCCAGCGGACTATGGACATACGGGAGCCGAATCCTAGGAAATGGAGCACTCTACTCGCGTCTTTGCCGTCTACGTAGCCTTGCTTGGAAGCTTTCTCTATGGCTTTGTCGATCTCTCTCAACGCTTCTTTCTTGAAAATAGGTTTTTTTAGATAGTTGGAAGACAGAACGGTTGGGATTCCCAGTCCACATAGTAGATCCCATAATCTGCGCATGGCTTGCATTGCGCTTTGCGTGAGGTCAGGTGGGGGTCCTTTCATGAAGCCTGACTTTTCTTTACAACTTCTGACCAGCTCCTCGTATCCGCGGAAGGCATCGTCTATTTCCCTGACTGAAACATAGAAGGTTGATGCGATCCTGTCGAAGTCTGTGGGGAGACCCGGCAAATAAAAGGTCCAAAATTCTACTCCTTTTTGCACCTCCCCCAGTATCTTGGCGAAATCTGCTAATGTTTCTTTTATCGTAGGGGGATCGGCTTTTGGGAGCTTGTCCCACGGTGTCTCGACAAGTTCCTTATGGAACTTCCTCACGGCCTCCTCATACTTTTTGATGACTTTATTCGAGGTAACGTCTTTCTTTCTTATCAGCTCAAAGAGTTCACGTATCACACCTAAGAAGGGTTCGAGGCAGCGGGCCATGTTTCCCGCTGGCCACTTGTTCTCCTCTATCACGCGTAACGCTGCGTCCGCCGCTTCCCTGATCTCTTGTAGCTCTGCAAGGGTAATCTTGGAGTCCACAAACCGCCCAACCTTTTCTTCAGGATCCTTGGACCATCCTGCATGTATACGGTAGAGCATGTTCTCCACGGTGGGTGTGTGAGCGTTTTCAGGGGAGATGCTGACCACCTTTCCGTCTTCAACCTTCACGTAGGAAACATAGTATTTCACAATCTTAGAAGCCAGCTTCCTGAGCGCCGCAGAGTGCCTCCCCGTAACCCACGCATAGGTCCCAACAAGGTCTCTCATCCCCGGAGCATCAGAAATAAGGCTTTGCGACATAAAAATACCCTCAGTATCTTATTGAAGCTTATAGATTAAATAGTTTTGCATGTTTCCTACCGGCTTTAACACATTTCAGACAAGGGAACAACAGAAACAGAAGAGGGGTCTTTTCTAGGATGGGTGAAGTGGAGAATTAAGACTGAATCTGGAAATCAAAGCAGAACAGTGTTTAATCCTAAGCCAGCTCCCAAAGCCTTCAACCAACGACGCTGCTATTTCCTTAGAAACAATTCATACAGCTGATAAACAAATGCTTAAGAATTCGTTAAACCAGTGAAATGGCGGGCCCGTCGGGAATCGAACCCGAGACCCTTCCCCAGAAGAGGCGGGCTTGGCCTTTCTTCTTCCGGGTGGCTTTGGGCGGGTGGCCCGTAAAAGCCCGGTGCTCTATCCTAGCTGAGCCTCCCGGCTGCGGCTGGCAGCCTACGGGCCCAGTTCTGGCAGGCCCATGGTTACTATCAGGGGAGAAATAATTAACTTTTCCCTCCGCGGGTTCTGTTGAATCTTAGGGTGTTGCATTTGTAGTGTTGCAGACGTAGTGGTAACTCTAAATCGATCTTGAAATAGAACAAAATGTCTCACTTAACGTTCCGAGCGTATCTGAAGTCCAGCTTTGCTGGATTTAGGTGAAAGCGCGAAGCACCGAAGTCGGATACGCTCTGTTAGGCGACGTTCCCTGACGATGTTTTACTCTTGCCTTTAAGGATCTCTACAGCCTTCTCAACTGCAAATTTTAATCTCTCAGTGCATTCGTAGTCATGAACCCTTGTAAAGTATTCTTTCAATCCCTCTGGTGTCTTTAAGTTTAGACCGGTGAGTTGTCTGCAATTTACATAGCCAAACTTCTTTTTGAAGGCAGCCACATATTCATTCATCATTGCCCATACCGGTTCCGGGTTCTCCTCTGGAGTACTTCTCCCGTATTTGATGCCAATAGCTATTGCCACACCTGAGATAGAACCGCAAAGAAGCCCGTTCAAGCTAACCCCTGCACCTATCGCCGTACCGATCTTCGGAATCAGCTCAGAATCTGTACCGAGATATTCTTGCAGAGTTAAGAGAACACTTTCACAGCAGTTATACGGTCGCCCGGTAGGGAAGTTGCTGGGTCTATCGCAGAAATATCGCATCACTTTTTCTTGCAATTCCTTCACATCAGGTTGTTTTTCTTCAGACATTTTTCTCACCTTCTATTACCTTACTTTTTGGGCACTCGTTACTCCTTTTCGGCCATGAGCTTGGCCTTAAGCTCTGGTAAGGTGAGACGATCGACCATCCAGTTCTCCACGGGGACCTCATGGATTATGACCCACGTGTAATGTTGTGGTTGTTTTGCCTCCTTGACGATCAAGTCGGTGATTTTTCTGGACAAGTCGGCCTTCTGCTCATCTGTGAGAGCGCCCTTTCCAAAATACATTTGAATCAACGGCATCTCGATCACCTCCTTTTTAGTTTTAAACTACCCTAAATTTTTTTATTATACGAAG
Organism: Candidatus Hecatella orcuttiae; assembly: GCF_002009985.1. NCBI lineage: Archaea > Thermoproteati > Candidatus Bathyarchaeota > Bathyarchaeia (SeqCode) > Candidatus Hecatellales > Candidatus Hecatellaceae > Candidatus Hecatella > Candidatus Hecatella orcuttiae. The sequence goes on along the minus strand of NZ_MTLX02000005.1, from coordinate 674,808 downwards.
TTCATGCTATTCTTTAATTTTGGCAGTATATACGAACTCATCCATCTTTTTCACCGTCTTAATGGCTTTACAACTATTATAAGCTCCCCATCCTCAGCTCTAATTTCCCAATTAAGTTTATCTCCTTCTGAAAGGTTAAATTGCTTAATGATTCCCATAGGAATAGTTGTCCTTAAAGACTTTAAAAGAACCCCTCTGCGGGTTGGATGCCGCTAGTAGTGGGGGGTTTGGGGGTGAATCTTTCTGATGAAGCTTAGGTTGAATATGTCCTCCTCCCTCAGCATCCGGGAGATATAGCCCAGCTTTTTCAGCACGGGGAGAAAAGCTAGGGTGGAGTCGATGTATTCTCTGGGGAGACTGGCGCAATATCTCGGGGAGACCCTGTAGACTTGGAGCACAAAGTCCTCGTCCACCAGCCCTACCACGCGGGAAACTATGCGGGCTGCTTTTTCCGGCTCCTCTCTTATCAGGTTTGAGGCTTTTTCGTGAAGCCTTAGGAAATCCTCCAGCAGGCTGGGGGTGTTTTCCACCATCTCCTTGCTGGCGAGGATTCCGTAGCTGGGGTTGTAGGGCCACATCCTGCTTGGGGGGATGACCATCTTACCGTCGCAGACCCGGAAAACCGCCACCGCTAAGGCAGGGGTTCCCACAGCTGCCTGCACTTCTCCGTCCAAGAGGGCGTCGGGGATGAGGTCAGCCCATTCGAAATTCTTCACAGCTATGCCTGCTTCCTCGAGGCCCTCTTCCCTGATGAGGTGGCGGATGATCACGTCGTGGATTGACCCTCGCTGGGGGGAGGCGATGGTCCCGCCTCCGAACTGTTGAAGGACAGCCTTCACGCTTCCCAGCTCCTCCAAGGACTTGAATTTTTTATCAGCCACCAAGACTGTGCCTTCCACATGGCCTCCGGCAATGCATTTGATGGGGATGCCTCGGTCGATTCCGATGACGGCGGGGGGCAGTCCTATGTATCCGATGTCTACGCGGCCGTCGGCGAAGGCTTGAACTATCTCGGGGCCGGCGGCGAACAGCTCCCAGTCCACGTCCACGTTCATCTCTGCTTCAATCCACCCTGTGCCCATGAGAATGAACGAGGTGTGGTAGAAGGTGGAAAGGTGGCCGATCCTCAGTTGTCCTCTTCTCAAAACACCGCCCTCCGCTTGAATAGGACTTAAATTCTCCTGATGATTTAAATCTTGGGAAACAATTCCGCTTGAGAGGAGCCGGCAGCCTAGCCATGAAGTATACTCTGAGGTGTCCGGAATGCGGTGCAGAATACAGCAGCGGCTTCACCCTCACATGCCCTAAGCATGATGGAATCCTAAGAAGTAACTATCCGGAAAAAAGGCTGATTCTCCGCAGCCTTCCAGGCTTGTGGCGTTTCTACGGATGGCTTCCTGTGGAGAAAACCACAGACTACCATGGGAAGCCGGTGACCTACAAAAGCCGGGGCCTAGCCCGGGAGCTCGGCCTCCGGAACCTGTATGTTTCCTTCAGCGGGTACTGCCCTGAGCTGGGAGCGGAGATTAAGACGTGCACCTTCAAGGAGTTGGAGGCTCCTGTGGTGATCCAGCGGGCCTTGGAGGGCGGTGTGAAAAACATCGTCGTATCCTCCGCGGGCAATTCCGCCCGCGCGTTCGTGCACATAGGCTCTCAGACTGGTTTCCCCTTGGTCGCTGTGGTGCCGCGGAGCTGCGTCGGCGACGTTTGGAGCCCGGTGGTTTCCCCTGTGGTTAAGACCTTGGTGGTGGAGGGGGACTACTCCGACGCGGATGCCTTGGCTAAGAAGCTTTGGTCCATGGAAGGCTTCACCTGCGAGGGGGGAGGCAGAAACGTCGCTCGGAGGGACGCTCTGGGAACGGTGCTGCTGGACGCTGTGGGGGAGATAGGTAGGCTGCCGGAGCATTATTTTCAAGCCGTGAGCAGCGGCACAGGGGGAATCGGCGCCTGGGAGGCAGCGTTGAGGCTGCTGGAGGATGGAAGGTTCGGCGGGGAGCTGCCGCGGCTGCACCTGTCTCAGAACAGCCCCTTCGCCCCCATGGTGGAGGCTTGGAAGGCTGGGCGGAGGGAAATTCTGCCCCAGGACTTTCCTCCCGGGGAGGCGGTGAACCTGATCTACGCTAAAGTGCTCTCTAAACGCTCTCCCCTCTACGGTGTGAAGGGGGGCCTCTACGATGCCTTGACGGCTACCGGGGGGGAAATGTACGCGGTGACCAACGCTGAAGCTCGGAAGGCAGGGGAACTCTTCGAGGAAGTGGAAGGCGTGGACATTGTCCCAGCAGCCGCCGTCGCCGTGGCGTCTTTGTTCAAGGCGGTTGAGGTGGGGAAGGTGGATGCGGAGGACACCGTTTTACTGAATGTTTCAGGAGGCGGGGAGAAAAGGGTTAAAGAAGACGTGGACATATACCCCGTGGACGGAATAAAAGTTTCCAAGGACATCTCGGAAAAAGAACTCAGGGAGGTTCTATCATGAAGCCTGAACGCGTCATCGTCGATTCTTTCAAGAGGAAAGGAGTCAACCTCATGGTTTCCCTCCCCTGCGAAAGGGTGCAGAGGCTTCTGGCCGAGATACCCCGCCATTTCAGGCATGTTCCCCTGAGCAGGGAGGAGGAGGGGGTCGGCATCTGCGCAGGGGCCTCCCTAGCCGGCGCTAGGGCGGGGATGCTGATTCAAAGCTCCGGGGTGGGAAACACCATCAACGCTCTGTGTTCTCTGACAAAGTTTTACCAGCTTCCCTTACCCATCCTCGTCAGCTGGAGGGGGGTCTACGACGAAAGGATAGCGGCTCAGATTCCCATGGGAAAATACCTCCCTAAACTTCTGGACGCCTTGGAGATAGGCCGCACCGAGCTGGCGGACCCTAGGGAGCTGTCCGCGGTGGAGGACATTCTGGGAAAGGTTTTCGAGGAAAACACCGTCCACGCCTTTTTGCTGAACCCGAAACTCTGGGGTGAAAACATGCGCGGAATGGAAAACATCGTCGTGGAAAGAAAAGAACTGGAAGAGCAACAGCACAAAGTCCTGAGAATCCGCCCGCATTTCACCAGGTTTCAGCTCATGGAGGCAGCTGTCCCCTATCTGGAGGGAAAAGCCGTCGTGTGCAATTTGGGCTATCCTTGCAAGGAACTCTACCATCTGAAGCATCAGAAATCCAACTTCTACATGCTGGGCAGCATGGGGATGGCTTCGGCTGTAGGGTTAGGCATAGCCCTCAACACCCAGAAGGAAGTCGTCGTGGTGGAGGGAGACGGCAGCATACTGATGAACCCCAGCACCCTAGCCACCACCGCGCTGACCGCCCCCCGAAACCTCACCCTACTGGTTTTCGACAATGGAGTCTACGGCTCCACAGGCAACCAGCCCACGGCGGCCAACGGCTACGCGGACTTGGAGCTGGTCGCCCGGGGGTTCGGCATAAAAAACACCTATAAGGTAGCCACCAAAGACCAGCTTCACCGGGTCTTAGAGGAGTTGGGCGAGGGGCCTAACTTCATCCACGCCGTGGCCAAGCCGGGCAACGTGGAGCTGCCAAACGTTCCCCTAAGTTCTAGGGAAATAAAGGAGAACGTCGTGGAATTTTTGAAGAGCTAAAACTCCTCTTCCGTGGCTTTTGAAACGAAGGGAGCCTTCAGTGAAGTTTCTTTTTCCCCAGCCTAGGTTGGAGGGAGTAAACCTCTTCTATGCGGACCAGTATGGCTGAGCGGGGTTTTCTCTTTCCTCCGCTCAGTTCCTCCACGTTTCTGCGGAACTCTTCGAACACAGGGCCTTCTTCAATTATTTCCGCGGCGCCCTTTAGGAGGTAGCCGTCGAAGCCTTCGTCCTTCTTGGACGCGCCCACAGCCACATGAGGGTTCTCCTTTAAGTTTTTCACGGTTTTGGATATGAAGACATTTGCTATCAGCAGCCTGTCATCCCCTAGCGGCTTCACAAAGCACACGGGGACCACGTGCGGAGCCCCCTTGCAGACGGTTGCCACCCAAACCGGAGGCCGGCCCTTGGCGCAGGGGAAGTTGAAAAAATCCATAACCGCCTTGTTCACCTTCATCATCCCTCACCCAGCGTATGGTTTGATTGTTTAAATCGTCGTCAACTCGTATTTTAGGCTTCCCAGTCCCAGTTTCTGAGCTGTGCGCAGCTGGATGAGGGAGTTGGTTCCGTTTATCTTTCCTAGGATGTCCGGCGGGTCGTGGGGAAGCTGAGCCAGCTTAGGCGCTTGGTCTATCAGGTCGACGGAGGCTTTGTCGACGGCCACAGGGTCGGAGGAGGCAAGGATGCCTACGTCCTGGGTGACAGCCTTCTCCGCGGTGGTGCAGCAGTCGCAGCGGGAAGTAACGTCCTGCACGAAGTTGAGGAAGCCCATTCGGCCTTTCTTGAAGACTTTCGCAACCGCGTAGGCAGCGTGGGCTATGTACACTTGGAAGACATCCCTGCAACCTTCAGGCCAGTAGAAGGCGTTCTTCTCACACACAAAGAGGCAGTTGCAGCAGTGCATACATTTTTCAAGGTCTCGAACAGCCTTGCCTCCCTCCAGCCTGAGGGCTGCATAAACGCAGGCTTCAACACATTTCCCGCAACCGTCGCATTTGGACCCGTCGAACCCTAGGCCGTGGGAGGCATGCTGGGCGGCTTTCCCATGCTTCGTGGTGCATCCCATGGCTAGGTTTTTCAAGGCTCCTCCGAAGCCGGAGAGAAGGTGGCCTTTAGCATGGGATAAGACTATCATGGCGTCGGCTTCGAGGAAGGCGGAGGCAACCTTTACCTCCCTCAGCCTGCATCCGTCCACTGTTCTTTCAACTTCAACGGAGACCCCTTGGTAGCCGTCTTCCCCGTCGGCTATGACAATAGGGGCGCCAACGGTTTCAGGGGTGAAGCCGTTGTAGGCAGCGGTCTCCAAGCAGTCTCGGGCTGTGAAGCGCTTCTGGGGGTAGAGCACCGTGGTATCAGCGACGAAGGGCACGCCTCCCACAGCCTTCACCAGCTCCACAACCTTTCGGACGATGGGGGGCCTGAGGTAGGTGAGGTTTCCCCGCTCTCCCATGTGAACCTTTACGGCAACCCTAGCTCCGGGGGCGGCCACCTCCGCCATTCCCGAGGAGTAGAAAAGCTTTTCAAGGCCGGGTAGTATGCTGGTTCCTTTCCCGTAGTCGAAAAAGTAGACCTCAGCCAAGGCTACCCCTCCCTTTCACGGTGGGGAGGAACAGAGCCTTTAAAACGGTTGCTGGAAGGGGAAACCTGCCTCCTCCCTGAAGCAGGGAAGAGCGGAAGTGAGCTCCCTTTCAAGAAGTCGATGTAAGCTTTCAACATGGCTTCCGCGGTGAACTTCTCAGGCATCAGAGACGAGGCAACTCCAAGCTTCCGCAGTGTTTCCCGCGTTTTCGACCCAATGGCCAGGACTGTCACCGAGCTCTCTAGGGCTTTTTTAAGCTTCCCAGCTAAACCTGCTTTCGCAGCCACCTTGAAGAGGTTTTCGACAGTGGAGGAGCTGGTGAAAGTCACAGCGTCAACCCTAGCCGCAGAGAGGTCTCGGGCGAGCTGAAGCATCCTCGACCTGTCTGAGGGAAGCGTCGACCGGTAGACGGGAACCTCCACCACCTTGGCTCCCAAGCCTTTCATCCCCTCCCGCAGGTAGGAGTCGGCGTCCTCCGTTCGAGCTATCGCCACAGTCTTGCCTTTTAGGCTCAGGTTTCTGAAGGCTTGGATGAGCCCTTCAGAGCTATAGGGGGCGGGAACAAGCTTCACCCGGACGCCTCTCTTTTCCAGCTCGCTCCGGGTCTTAGGACCTATGGCCGCAATCTGAGTTCGGCCTAGAGCCTTCCGCAACTCCCTTTCCAGCCCCAGAATTTTGGAGATGCCGAAGAGGCCTCGGACGCCGTTGACGCTCATGAATATGAGGTAGTCGATCTTGCGTTGGACAAGAGCCTTGATGAGAGCCTCCGCCCGCCTTAGGCTCTTAGGCGGCTTTATCTCCACCGTGGGAGCTAGGTAGACGCAGCCCCCTTCCTTCCGGATTAGCTTGGAAATCCCGCGAGCCTGCTCCTCAGGCCTGGTGACGGCGATGGTTTTACCTCTAAGGGCCATGGGAGTTCACGGCTTAAACCAAGAAAGCTCCTTGTGCAGGTGAACTATGTCCCCGACGACGATGACGGCGGGGGGCTTAACCTTTCTCCGGGAGGCCTTCTTCACGATGTCTCCCAGTGTCCCCAGGGTTTTTCTCTGCCGTTTTGTGGTGCCTTCCTCGATGAGGACCACAGGGGTCTGCGGGCTTCGCCCTCCCTCTAGGAGGCTTTTGACAATTTCACCCAGCCTCTTGGCTCCCATGAGCACCACGATGGTGTCAACGGAGGCGGCTATTTTATCCCATTTCACCCAGCTTTCCCGTTTCCTAGGGTCCTCATGGCCGGTGACAATGGCCACGGAGGAGGCGTAGTTTCGGTGGGTGAGGGGAATTCCAGCGTAGGCCGGCACGGCTAGGGCTGAGGTTACCCCCGGCACAACTTCGAAGGGAATCTTGGCTCTGCGGAGCTCCTGAGCCTCCTCCCCTCCACGGCCGAAGAGGAAGGGGTCTCCCCCCTTCAGCCTGACCACGGTTTTCCCCTCAGAGGCTTCCTCCACTAGGATTTTGTGGATGGCTTCCTGGGGTATGGTGTGGCTTCCGTGAGCCTTGCCAACGTAGATCTTCTTAGCCTTTCTAGGGGCTAATTTAAGGGACGCTCTGGCGATCAGCCGGTCGTAGACGACGACGTCTGCCTTTTTCAGGATCTTCAAAGCTTTAAGCGTCAGGAGCTCCGGGTCCCCGGGTCCAGCTCCCACGAGGAAGACCTTACCTTTTTTCATAGAGGGCCCTCCAATGTTGGATGAGTTCCCCGGCTCCCTGCCTCCTCATCCTTCGAGCCAGTTTCACCCCGGCTTCTTCAGGCGACTTCACGCTTCCCACCTCCCAAGTCTGAAGGCATATCTTTCCATCAGGCGAAAATACAGCCGCATGGAGGAGCAGTCGACGTCCCTGCACACAAGCGAGGGCTCCGAGGGGAACCTTACATCCCCCGCCCATTTCCCTGACAAAGACTCTTTCAGCTAGGACCTCCGCCCTAGAGGGAGAATGGTCCACGCGGCTTAGAATTTTTAAGACCTCCCCGTCGTCTTCTCTTGAAACCACTGCCAAGGCGCCCTGCCCTGGCGCTGGGGTGAAACGGTCCGGGGGCAGACGTTTGGTTGCGAGAGAGCCCATGCTCAACCTCCTCAACCCGGCTTCCGCCAGTATGACCGCATCGAAGAGTCCCTGTTTCACCTTTCTAACCCTTGTGTCTACATTGCCTCGGATAGGCTTCACCTGGAGGTCTGGTCTGAGGGCGTGGAGTTGAGCTGACCTCCTAGGGCTTCCCGTGCCCACCACGGCGCCTGGGGGTAGGTTTTCCAAGCCTAGGTTTCCCCGGGAAACAAGAACATCGTAGGGGGACTCTCTCTCCGGAACAGCGGCGAGGGTCAGCCCTTGAGGCAGCTCGGTGGGGACGTCCTTTAGGCTGTGGACGGCGAAGTCAGCTTCACCCCGGAGGACGGCCATGTCGATTTCTTTTTCGAAGATTCCCTTCTCCTTGATGGCTAGCAGAGGCCTGCGGGAAAACTTGTCCCCAGTCGTCTTGATGACCTTGGTTTCAACCTTCAAGTCTGGGAGAGCCTCGGTGAGCTTCTGCACTACAGAGTCTGTTTGGATGAGGGACAGCTTGCTTCCCCTAGTTCCCACGATCAGTTTCATGGCAACCCGCTACCGGAGTGATTGAAAAGCCGCGTCTGCCGCCTCCAAGGTTTCAGCCACATCCTCCTCGCTGTGCGCGGTGGAGAGGAAACATGTTTCAAACTGAGAGGGGGGAATGAACACTCCCCGCTCCATCAGTTTTCTGTGGTAGCGTTGAAACTTAGCCTTATCCGAACTCTGCGCCGCCTTGTAGTCGAAGACAGGCTGGGGGGTGAAGAAGACCTGAAACATGGAGGCCAAACCGTTCACCTGCACCGGCACTTTTCGGTCTTCGGCGAGGTCGGAGAGTCCTTTTCTGAGGGCGTCGCCCTGCCTTTCCAGTTGGCTGTAGATGAGGGTTTTCTTCTCTCTTAGAATATTCAACATTGTAAGCCCTGCCACCACGGAGATGGGGTTGCCGCTGAGGGTTCCGGCTTGGTAGACTTTCCCCACCGGGGAGACAAGCTGCATGAGCTCTTTTTTCCCTCCGAAGGCGGCCATGGGGAAACCGCCCCCCATGATCTTCCCCAAGGTCACCATGTCGGGTGTGATCTGGAAGTATTCCTGAGCTCCTCCCAAGGCAAGCCTAAACCCGGTGATCACCTCGTCGAAGATGAGGATGATTCCGTTCTTTTCCGTCAGCCTTCTGACCGCTTGAAGGTAGCCGTTTCTGGGAAGGATGACCCCCGCGTTCCCCACCACCGGCTCCATGAGGACCGCGGCGATTTCCCCTTGGTTTTTCTCCACAACCTCTTCCAACGCGCCTAGGTTATTGAAAGGCACAACCAAGGTGTTCTTGGCGGAGTCCTTCGGAACCCCTAGGGATGTGGGCGCTCCGAAGGCAGTAGCCCCGGAGCCGGCTTGGACGAGGACGTAGTCGTGGGCGCCGTGGTAGCAGCCCTCAAACTTCACAATTTTATCCTTTCCAGTGCAGCCTCGGGCAACCCGGAGGGCGTGCATGGTGGCTTCGGTTCCGCTGTTCACCACCCTAACCATTTCAACGCAGGGAACAACCTCAACTAGGAGCTCCGCCAGCTCCACCTCGGCTTCAGTGGGAGTCCCGTACATCGTCCCCTTCCCCAGCTGCCGGCGGACGGCTTCCACAATCTCCGAGGGAGCATGTCCCAGCAGAAGGGGTCCGTAGGCCATGCAGTAGTCGATGTAAGCGTTCCCATCCACATCGAAAAGCCTGGACCCCTCAGCGTGATCGGTGAAGAAGGGGTAGGGCTCAAAAGCCCTGACAGGACTGTTGACGCCTCCGGGCATGAGGCCCTTAGCTTTCTCGTAGAAGCTTTTGGACGTCTTCATTCTTTCAGCCACCCAGCCGCTTCCTTGGCGTGGTAGGTGAGGATGATGTCGGCTCCAGCTCTCTTGATGGCGGTTAAAACCTCAAGCACCGCCGCCTTCTCATGCACCCAGCCTCTCGCAGCCGCCGCCTTGATCATCGAGTATTCTCCGCTGACGCTGTAGGCGGCGGTGGGCATTCGGAACGCGGTCTTCACCCGGTGGATGAGATCTAAGCAAGGGAGAGCCGGCTTCACCATGACGATGTCCGCTCCCTCCTTTACGTCCAGCTCCACCTCCCTCAAGGCTTCGTCGGAGTTGGCGTAGTCCATCTGGTAACTTCTCCTGTCACCGAAAGCTGGAGCCGAGTAGGCGGCTTCCCTAAAGGGGCCGTAGAAGCTGGACGCCTGCTTGGCGGAGTAGGCCATGATGGCCACGTTTTCGAAGCCCTCCCGGTCTAAGGCCTTTCGGATAGCTTGAACTTGACCGTCCACCATAGCTGAGGGAGCCACCACGTCGGCTCCTGCGCGAGCGTGGCTGAGGGCGACTTTTTCCAAAACCTCCAAGGTGGCGTCGTTGACCATCTCCTGCCCTTGGAGGATGCCGCAGTGCCCGTGGCTTGTGTACTGGCAGAGGCAGACATCCGTCACCACCACAAGCCTGTCGCCCATCGCCCTCTTTATCTCGCCTATCGCCTGCTGGACGATGCCTTGGGGGCTGTAGGCTGAGGAGCCCCAGTCGTCCTTGGTTTTGGGGATTCCGAAGAGGATGAGGGCGGGGATTCCGAGGGAGGCAACTTCCTCCGCTTCCTCCGCCACCCTGTTGAGGGGGAGTTGAAACTGGCCGGGCATACTTTCGATGGGCCTAGCCTTCTCAAGGCCTTCTTCCACGAAGAGGGGATAAACTAGGTCGCTGGGAGTCAGAACCGTCTCCCTTACCAGCTGCCTAAGCTTCGATGTCCTTCGCAACCTTCTCATGCGAAGCGTTGGGAAGACCACGGGTTTCCCCTCCGGCTTTTAGGTTGAAGAGCTCCTGAACCGCCGAGATGAAGGCAGCTTGGTCTTTTTCAGCAGCCTTCCTCAAGGCTTGAACAGGATAGTGAAAAATCCGCTCAACAAGTTCACGGGACAGGTCCTCGAGAAACCTCCGCCAGCGCCCATCTCCTCCACCCAGCATCCTGAGAGCTCTTTCCACTTCTTTTCTCCGAATTTCCTCAGCCTTGCTGTAGAGGGCTGAGATCACCGGCTCCACGGTTTCCCGCCTCAAAGCTGACTCCAAATTTTTAACCTCCCTCTCAACAATCCTTTCAGCCTTTTCCACCTCTGCGGCGCGCATTTTAAGATTTACCTCCCCAAGTTTTTGGAGGTCATCGATGTTGTGGAGTTGAACCCCCGGAAGGCGGGCTATCTCGGCGTCCACGTTCCTAGGCTGGGAAAGATCGATGATGAGCAGGGGGTTCTCCGCCTTACTTCTCCTCCTGAGAGCTTCCTCCACTGCTGACAGCCTTAACACTGGGTGGGGCGCTGAGGTGGCGACCACCACCACGTCGGCTTCAGCCAGAAATTTCCCCAGCTGACTGAAGGACACAGCTCGACCGCCCAGCATCCGAGCCAATCTGACGGCGCGGGGATAACTTCGGTTGGCCACGATGACCGCGGCCTGCCGTCTGGCTGCGAGAGCTTTCCCCACCAATGTGCCGGTTTCCCCAGCTCCTAGGATGAGAAACCTCTTTCCTTCCAAGCCGTTGAGAACTTCTTCTGCTAAATTCACGGCCACCGAACCTATGGAAACAGCACCTCGGCCTATGCTGGTTTCAAGGCGAACTCGACCCCCCGTCTTGATCGCCTTGGTGAAAACTTTTTCGAGCAGAGGGCCTACGGTGTCGTTTCTCTTCGCTTCTTGGAGGGCTTTTTTAACCTGGCCGAGGATCTGAGCTTCCCCGATTACCATGGACTCAAGGCCTGAAGCCAGCCGGAAAAGGTGGGTTATAGCCTCAGTGTCATAAGCTGCTTCGATGAGGCTGTAAAATTTCTCTTTCTCGACGTTGACTTCTTTCCTCCAATACTCGCCGACGGCTTCTCCGGCTTCAGGGTTTTGGGCTGCGGTGAAGATCTCCACCCGGTTGCAGGTTTGGAGGATTACAGCTTCGGCCACGTTTTCGATATCCCGTATTTTCTTTATGGCTTTTTGAGGATCTTGGAAAGTGAGTTTCTCAAGCAAAGGTATGGACGCTCTCTTGTATGTAGCCTTGAGGTTGAGGATCCTCAAAACCCCGAACCCATCCTTAACAGAAGATTTCCTTAATGCTGCGGCGATACTTAGATGGGCGGTTTCTCTAATAAGTTTTCTCCAAAAAATCAGCTGTAGAAAAAGCCTTATTACTCAAAAACTTTTTTACATGTTACCCAAAAAAACAAGCTAAAGGAAGGCATACCTTCAGAGGCTTTAAAACTTTCAAGGATGCTCTCAGCCATGGTCTACAACTTCACACCCCGCCTCATATCTTGGAACACCACCTTCAAATGCAACCTGAGATGCGCCCACTGCTACATTGACGCCCAGCAGCGGGTGGACGACAGAGCCTTAACCACCGAGGAAGGACGGAGGCTGATTGAGCAGATCGCTGAAGTAGGCAAACCCATCCTCATCCTCAGCGGCGGAGAGCCTTTGATGAGGGATGACATCTTCCAGCTTGCCCGCTGGGGGACGGAAAAGGGCCTAAAGGTTGTCATGGGCACCAACGGCACTCTCATAACCGACATCATCGCGGAAAAGCTGAGGAAGGCAGGAATATCCAAGATAGCCGTCAGCCTGGACTCAGCAAACCCTGAGAAGCATGACAGGTTCCGAGGCCTCCGAGGCTCTTGGGAGGCAGCTGTCAGGGGGATAAAGGCCAGCCTCCGCCATGGAATCGACCTGCAGGTTAATACCACCGTCACCAAGGATAACTACGGGGAAATCGAAGACATTTTAAACCTGGCCCAAGAGCTGGGAGCCAGCGACTTCCATCTTTTCTTCCTCGTCCCCACGGGCAGGGGAAGAGAGCTGGAAGACCTTTCGCCGGTTGAGTATGAGAAAATGATAAGGAAGCTCCTGGGGAAGAAAGGCGGCTACAGTTTTGAGGTGAAACCCACCTGCGCGCCGCAGTTTATGCGCATAGCCAAACAGGAAGGCTTGGAGCTGAAGAGGTGGGGGCGCGGCTGCATCGCCGGGCTCTGGTACTGCCGAATCTACCCCACGGGGGAAGTCACTCCCTGCCCCTACCTGCCTGTGGAAGCCGGCAACGTGAGGAGAGAAAGCTTTAAGGACATATGGTTTCACTCCGAGGTCTTCAAGAAACTTCGAAACTTCGACAATTTGAAGGGAAAATGCGGCGTCTGCGACTACAGGGACATCTGCGGGGGATGCCGGGCTCGCGCCTATGGGTTAACCCGCGACTTCACCGACGTCTGCGGAGGCTTGAGAGCGCCCACAGGGCTGGAGGGAGACTACTTGGCCGAGGAGCCTTGGTGCGTCTACCAGCCGAAAAAATTCAGGTGATCCTCCCCGCACTCGCCCTCTTGAACTCTTTTGTGCTGAAGAGGATGATGAAGTCTTTTATCCCCGTCTTCTTCGCCATGCGGGCTACCAGTCTTCGCACCGTCTCTTGGTTGGGGCCGTGGACAACTGTGTAGAGGTTGTAGTCCCATTTTCCCGGCACCGTCCGGCGTTCGTAACAGTGGGTTACTTCTGGGAAGCGGGAGAGAGCCGTTCCCACGGCTTCCACACGGCCGGAGGGCACCTTCCAAGCGACCATGGCATTAGCCAATATTCCCACCTTCGGCGGCCTGAGGGAAGCTCCGAACCTTCGGATGACACCTTCTTCCCGCAGAAGCTTCAGCCGGGATAGGATTTCTCCGGGGGTTATTCCCAGTTTCTCGGCTATGAGGGCGAAGGGTTCACTGGATAGAGGTAAACCTTCTTGAAGCAGATACAGTATCTCCCGGTCTATGCTGTCCATATTTTCATCCCGAGATCGGCTTATTCCGTGAAGTTGAACTTCAAACCTATTTTGAAGACACGTTGGGAGCGGAGTTCTAGGAAATCATCTTCTCTAATCCCTGTTTTCCTCTTTATCTTTTTAAGAACCTTTTCCAGCTCCTCCTCATCACGGGCTGTCACGGTGAACCACAGGTTGTAGGCGTTGTCCCTTTCATAGTTGTGAGAAACTTCCTTGAAGCCGTTGATTATCCGAGCTACTCTTTCAACTTCACCCTCAGCCACCTTCACAGCGACTAGCGTCGAAGCTTTCAAACCCACCTTCCTCGCGTCGATGATAGGACCGATCCTAGATATCACCCCCTCTCTAAGGAGGCGTTTTACACGGCGGATCGCTTCCTCTTCTCCCACACCGAGTTTGGCTGCAACCTCAGCCCAAGGCTTCTCCACCAAGGGAAAATCGTCTTGCACCAGTTGAAGCAGTTTCCTGTCGGTCTTGTCGAGGGTGACCATGCGTAGGGTTCTCCTTTAATAGGAGGAAAAACGACTCCTATATTAGCTATCGGCTGGCTGAATGGAAACCTACAAGAGGAGGCCTAAACGGAGAACATCTGAAAAAAAAGGAAAGAAGGAGAAGGCCTTGATTCGTTTCACCGAGCTTCTGCACGGAAAGGGTGTGGTAAGCGAGGTTATCAAGCATCGCACACAGCCGCCTCACCTGCAGCCGAGCAAGTTTCTGGCCTTCACCGAAACCCGGCGACCTCTCGTTTTCTGGAACATGACGAATGAATGCAACCTCTCCTGCAGCCACTGCTACCTCAGCGCAGGGCCCTCGGCGCGGAGGCAGGGGGAGTTGTCGCTGGATGAGGCTAAAGCTTTCATAGATGACCTTTCCCAGATTCCAGTCCCTCTCCTCATGTTCAGCGGAGGGGAACCCTTGGTTAGGGAGGACTTCTGGGAAATCGCCAGCTACGCCCGGCGGAGGGGCTTGAAGACAGCGCTGAGCACCAACGGCACCCTCATAACGGAGAAGGCGGCGGAGAGAATAAAGAGCCTAGGAATCGAGTATGTTGGAATTTCCTTGGACGGCGCGAGCGAGAAGACCCACGACGCCATGAGGGGGCAGCCGGGAAGCTTCCAGAAGGCTGTGCAAGCCCTGAGAAACTGCATCAGGGTGGGATTGAAGTGTGGGGTGAGAGTTACCGTTACCCAGTTTAATTTTCATGAACTCCCCTCCCTCATCGACCTCTCCGCTCGGTTGGAGGTGCCTAGGTTCTGCCTCTACTGGCTTGTTCCCAGCGGCAGAGGTAAGGTGAACTTCACCCGCAGAGAACTGGAACGCAGCCAAACAGCTTGGGTTTTAGATGTCTTATACAGGAAAGCGAAGGAACTTGGCCCCAGCCGCATGGAAATCCTGTCGGTGGACGCCCCTCAAGACGCTGTCTACTTGCTGAATAGAATGAGGGAGGAGAACTCGCCGGAGTACGAAGGCGCCGTTAGGCTTCTCCAGTTTATGGGAGACGCGTGCAGCGCGGGGGACAGAGTTGCCAACGTGGACGCTGTGGGAGACGTCTATCCCTGCCAATTCGCCCAGCTGAGAGAGTTGAGGATCGGAAACGTAAAGGAAAAAAGCTTCAGCCAGCTTTGGAATGAGAGCGACAGCCCTGTTCTTTCAGCCTTCCGAAGTAAAACAAAAAACCTGAAGGGGAAATGCGGGCTATGCCCCTACAAAGAGCTTTGCGGAGGAGGCTGCCGGGTGAGGGCCTACGTGAAATACGGCGACTTGCAGGCTGAAGACCCCTCCTGCCTCTACGATGGCGTCCACTAAGGCTGAGTGAATCCTAGGCTTTGAACTGCGGGAGGAAGGGAAAGTGCTCATCGACTTGAAGCTGGACGGGAAAACTGTCCTCATAGTAGGCGGCGGGAAAGTCGGCGAAAGGAAGGCTGAAAATTCTCTGGAAGAAAGGGCGAAGGTCGTGATAGCCAGCAGAGACTTCACTCCCCGCCTTAAAAAAATGGGGGAAACTGGGCGAGTCAAACTGGTAGAGCTTGATGTGGAAAAGAATCTCCCCAAACTCCGCAGGGTGATGGCTCAGTCCAGCGTTGTGTTCGCTGCCTGCGATGACCGCTGCCTCAACGAGGCTGTGGTGGGGGAGGCGAAAAAGCTCGGGGTTCTCGTCTGCGCGGTGGACAATCCTTCGGTGAGCGATTTCATCACCCCGGCGGTGGCTAGGGTGGGGGACTTCAGGATAGCCGTGTCCACTCGGGGGAAAAGCCCTGCCATGGCTAGGATTCTCCGTAAAAGAGTGGAAGAGACTATAACCCCGGAAGACCTCTTGCAGGTTAAACTTCAAAACCATGTGAGAACCCGGCTGAAAGGCATGAGTTTAGGGGAGGACTCCAAACGCCGCTTGCTCTACAGGATCATCAGAGACAAAACCGTCAAACAGCTGCTGAGAAGACGGAGGCTCGGGGAGGCGAAAAAGCGGGCGGAAGAAGTCATAAAAACTCTAAGGCCCTAGACGCTTTCTCCACTGCTTCCACCGCTGTCTCCCCCAGCACCCTTATCATCGGCTCCCTGCCTTTCTCCCCCAAGTCGTAGAGGACGTCGGGCACTTCCCCCGCCCGGAGAGCAGCCGTCCGGAGGCCCCAGGGCAGCGTGCTTCCTTCCACCTTTTTCACAGGGCCGGGTTCCTTCCGCCGGTTGAAGCTTCTCGTTTTCATTCCCGCCTTCTTCAAGGCTTGAAGCAGTCTTCTGTGGTAGTGGAGGTTCAAAGCCGCCCTCTTGGAGGACCCCAACTGAGTGGCGGCTAGGATGAGCCGGGCCATGTGGGTGGAGACTCCGAATCTGACGGGGCCTGAGGCTTTGATTTCACCGCCCTCCCTCCGGATTCTTCCCTCCACGGCGGCCACATGGTTTGTGGAGGTGGGATAGGGCAGCGCCATGGCCACTTGGCTGCCTACCTGGGCGATGAAGGGGTGAAACCTCTTATCCTTCACAATCCTCCACCGGGCTTCATCCACGTTCCCCGCCACAGCGGCTTTTTCAGCTTCGTTGTAGAGGGGAATCAGAGGGTTCACCACCTTCAAGCCGCTTCCCACCTGGAGGCCGAACTGGAAAAGGGGATGAATGTAGGCCTCCACCTCCTCTACCGCCTTCCAGGGCTCCAGCCCCTTAGCCAGCAGGGCTGTGAGGGCGGCTGAGAAAACACAGCCTCCCCCGTGCAGGGAGACGGGAAGCCGAGGTTTGGGGTAGACTGCGAATTCTCCCTTCCAGTAGAGGAGGTCTACGGCCTTGCCGCCTCGGAGGTGGCCTCCCTTGATCACGACGCCTTTCACCCCTAGGTCGGAGATTTTTCTAGCCGCCTTCTTCAGCTCTCGGAGGCTTTTTATTCTGACCCCTGAGAGTTTTTCTGCCTCCCAGAGGTTGGGAGTGGCCAGCGTTGCCTGGGGGAGAAGCCTTCGGGCGTAGGCTTCCACAGCGTCCTCAGCCGACAGCCGTCTCCCGGTGGTCGCCTTGAAAACAGGGTCCACCACGGCCTTTTTCAGCCGGCCGTCTTCCATGAAATCTGAGACGCATTCCACGGTTTCCCGGCTGGGGAGCATGCCGGTCTTGAAGGCGTTGACCTTCAGGTCTGCCAGGAGGGTTTCCAGCTGCTTTTCCAGAAACCTAGGCTCCACGGGTGAAATTTCAGCGACGCTTCGGGTGTTTTGGGCTGTTAAGGCTGTGACTGCGCAGGCGCCGTGGACTCCTAGGGCGGAGAAGGTTTTAAGGTCAGCGGCTACCCCTGCGCCTCCGCAGCTGTCCACTCCCGCTATGGTGAGGGCGACGGGAAGTTTTCTCTCAGGACGCATGGATAATCCTCCGGTTCCTGAAAGATAAGGATGCAGGGAAGCTATTTAGCTCGACCGCTGAGCTGCCGCACTCTTCTTCTCGCAGGTGGAGAAGCTGGACTGAGTGTTTTGAGAACGCAGCTAATGTTTCAGAAGACGGTCTCTCTCTTTCTTCACCGTCTCCCCCAGCTTGGTGGAGGGCTTATAGGCTCCGCCTGCAAAGGTGAAGCCGCATCGAGAGCATTTCCAAACTCCCACGCTGAACTTTTTCACGGCCCTCCGGAGGCATTGGGGGCACTCGTAGATGCTTTTAGCTTCTTCTTCAATCTTAGCCCGAGCCTTCCTGAGGCTGGAGCCGCCTCGAGCTCCGAACCTGCCGACGATTCCTACTTTTTTCGTTCGCCCCATGGTTTCAGCTACTCCTCGAAAAACTTTCTCCGAATCTCCGAAGACTTTTCTCGGGCTATCTTGAAGCATTCAAGAATTTGGTTGAAGGCGAAGGTTCCGGCTCCGCTTTTCTGGACAGCGCAAAGCTTGTTATCTTTGGTCAGCGTCATGGTTACCTTAGCCTGCGCCATGTTCTCCTCCTCCAAGTTGGGGTCGACCAGAAGTTTGCCGTCTATCTCCGCCACCGTCACGGATATAGGCGTGTCCACCACCGGCAGTTTTTCGAATTCACCCGTCCTCTTGACTTCACCGTCCTCCCCGACTTCAACCTTGGGCAGCTTGGCTTGTTGAAGCGCAGCCAAAGCAGCGTACTCGGAGGCATCCACCAAGTTTCCGTCGTGGTTGAGAATGTAGATGTCTACGAAGACCACGTACACAAGGCGGCCGGGGGTGAGGACCAGCTTCTCCAAGTCCACAGCCTTAGACTCCCGGATGCCTCTGTCCACTATTCGAGCAAGCTCGATAGAGTTCTCATTAGGAGGACCGGGCTCGAAGAACTCGTGAGCCAAGGGGACGAACTCGGCGTTGACGGTTAGGACCCCTTGGTTTGGCGTGTCAGGGTAGGGTTCCCCAGCCTCGATTTTAACCCCCACCAGCACCCGGGTGTTTCCCAAGGTGACGGAGGCTGAGCCTTCCGCCTTCTCTATGATTCCCCTTTCCAGTGTGATTTCCCTCTGGGCGAGAAGGTCTCGCCCGTCGATCCTCTTCCCTGAGGCGAGAAGCTCCATCATCTGTTTGCTTCGAATCTTAGCCAGAGGTTCGGCTTGAGAGGTTATGGACATGCTTCACTTCCCTCCTTTCTCCTCAGCCTCTAAGGCTTCCTTCTCCGGGAGGTACCTCTGCTTCAAAGCCTGCTTCTGGATTTCATAGAGACTCCGGCAGCCTTTCTGAGCCAGCTCCAAGGCTTCCGCAAACTCCTCCTCGGTGAACTGCCCATCCATCTGGAGGAGGGAAATTCTGCCTAGGGCTGGGATGACAGCCACAGGCATGTCGGCTTCCCCCTCTTTATCCTCCACATCGTTCAAGTCCAAGACTATCTGTCCCTCCACTTTCCCCACGGCGCAGGCAGCGACCAAATCCCTGAGGGGGATGCCTGCGTCGGCTAGGGCGAGAGATGCAGCCATGGTCCCAGCGCACCGGCTTCCCCCATCCGACTCCAGGACTTCGATGAACACGTCTATCATGCTTCGGGGGTAATACTCGGAGAACACAGCGGGCTCCAAGGCTTCTCTTATGATCTTGGAAAGCTCAACCTCCCGGCGGGAGGGAGCTGGGGATTTCCTTTCCTCGGTGGAGAAGGGAGCCATGTGAAACCGGCATCTGATGATAGCCCTGTCCGGGTTTCCCAGATGCTTGGGGTGAGCTTCCTTCGGCCCGTAGACGGCTACCATGATCTTGTTTTTCCCCTGCTGGATGTAGCTGGAGCCATTGGCGTTGGCCAGCAGGCCTACTTCCATCTTGACAGGCCTCAGCTCATCCCACCGTCTTCCATCCACCCTTAAACCGTTCTCATCGATCAACTTACGGCTGCTTTTCATCCGTCTTCACCTCTTTTCCAGCTTCCAAGAAGGCTTTGATTCGGTCTGTCAGCCCCGTGGTGTGAGCCTGCTCCTCCACCATCCTGACAGCTCTGATAACAAGTTCCACCTTCTCCGGGTTTCTGCCGCTGATGTAGATTCTTCCATTCTGGCCGACGACGATTTCGCAGCCACTTTCCCGTTTTATCATGCTTATCATGGAACCTTTTCTCCCAATAAGCCTAGGAACCTTGGTGGGAGTCAGCCCCACAACCACCCCGTCGCGGACTTTTCCCAAGCCGGGCCCTTGGATGGTTATAACCGGGTCTCGGGTTCTGTCGAAGGCGATGACCTTAGAGACGAGAATTTCGCCTATTCCGAAGATGCGGGTGAGAGCCTCCAACCGGGGGCCGAAGGGTTTACCCTTAACTTCGGAAATCGGGAGGATAGCCGTATAGGGGGCGTTGATGTCCACATGCCAGCCGCCCATGCTCACATCGACCACCTGTCCCACCACCAAGTCTCCCACCGCCGGCATGTAGGGGCCTTTCAACGGCACAACGGAGATTTTTTTCCCATCTATTTCCGCCAGCCCCAGCTTTTGGGAGTAAATCTTCCCCTCAGACTGGTAGCTGTTCTCCCCGGCGATGAAATCCCCTTCAGCCAGAGGCTCTCCCGGCGTGACCAGCTGTCTTTTTTCCACCAGAACAGCCATTTCAAACTCCTCTCTTAAACCATAAAGGGAACACGAACATTCAACGAAACTATTTCAAAAGCCTGCTCTCCACGGAGCCCTTTGTCAGGTTTCCCAGCTTCTCCAAGAAGGGGCCGTGAAGCCCTACAGGCATCTCCACCACCGCCACCAGCGAGCCGTCGGAGGTCCACTGTTCCTGTTTGATGGTGCCGAAGGATTTCAGAGTCCCGTAGGCTGCGGGGGCATAGCGTGGCGGAAGTTTAACCTCCACAGAGACCATCTCCATCTTCAACGGCAGCACGGGGCGGAGGGCTTGGATGAGCTCCTTAGCCTGCTCCTCGGTGCTTCGAAAGGGGTCGATGGACACGCGGACCTGACCCATGGCCTGCTCCACCCTGAGGGGGGGATGAGGCAGCCCTGTTCTGGGATCGGCGCAGTATTTGCAGATGAAGGCTACTATCTGCCGTTTCTTATCTTCAATAAGCTGTCTTCTCTGCTGGGCGGTGAACTGAAGCTCTCCCTTATCCAGGATGACCTTGGAGACGGCTTGGGAGTCAAGGGTGCCGAAAGCCTTTTTCAGTTTTTCCTCGGAAGCCCGCTCCCCTTTGCTTACGTCTTTGAAGATCGTTTCACTTATGAGAATCTGCGAGAGGCTCACCGGCTTACCCAGCTTGTAGTCCATGGCCTTGTCAGGGTGTACCATTATTTCAAACCTGTCTCCGCCCAAAACCAGCCTTGCCACGGTGTACTTTTGGCTCATCCCCTATCCGCTGCCTTGAAAGAATTCGCCTTCTTGGCGTATTTTTCAATCTCCTCCCAGGAGAGGATTCTGAACTTCTTGGTTTCTTTATCCACAAAAGCCATCTTAATCTTGGAAGGTTCAAGCTTACCTTCCATCACCTTGGAGAGACAGTAAAGAGCCAAGGCTGCCGCCTCATCCAAGTTCATGTCCTCCCGGTACTCCTTCTCCAGAATGGGCTTAACCACATCAGCCCCAGCGCCTATGGCCACAGCTTTGAAGCCCCAGTAGGCTCCGCTGGGCTCGCTGAGGAAAACCCTGCTGCCGGTTTTGTCGATGCCGGCGAAGATGATGGAAGCCCCGAAAGGCCTGACCCCAGCGTGCTGCGTGTAGAGTTGAGCTATATCTCCAGCCCGCTTCCCCAGGACCTCGATGCCTATGGGCTCATCGTACATCAACCTGTTGGACTGGGCGTAGATGCGAGCCTGATCCACCATTATCCGCGCATCACCCATCAGCCCGGCCACAGCTGCACCCACATGCTCATCTATTTGAAACAGCTTCTGAGGCACGTTGACGTCTTGAAGCACGGAGAAAGGTCTCTCCTCCACAGCCAGCACAACCCCGCCGTTGCAAGCCATGCCAATGGCGGTTGTGCCCTTTCTAACAGGTTCAAAGGCGTATTCCACCTGGAAAATTCGGCCGTCGGGGGAGAAGACAGTTATAGCTCGGTCGTAAGCACTTGGAGGAACAAAACCCATACTACACACCTCTCAAAATTTCAATTCCCATCTTTTCCTATCCTTCTCTCTCAATCAATATACTTGCAAAATTAAAACTTTTCCCCCCTCTCACAAGCCTGCGGGGACTTCGGAGCAGACGATGGAGTTAAAGCCCAGTTTCCCGCCTAAACTATTGAAGCCCATGAAGAAGCAGGCTCCTCTCTACCCCACCGTGCGGGAGGCAGTTCTCTACGACAAGGTGGGAAACAACAAAGTCCGCTGTCGAACTTGCGAGAGAAGATGCATCGTCACCCCCGGCGAAGACGGCTTCTGCCAAACTAGGAGGAACAAGGCGGGGAAGCTTTACACGCTGGTGTACGGGGACATATCCTCCCTGTCAGCCAACCCCATCGAGAAGAAGCCCTTCTTCCACTTCTGGCCGGGAACTTCGGCTTTAACCATCGGCACATGGAGCTGCAACTTCGCCTGCCCTTGGTGTCAAAACAGCGACATCAGCAAATACCCCCCAAACCCGGCTAGAGCCAGCTACGTCGCCCCTGAAACCCTTGTGAAAATGACCCTTCGCGAAGGATGCCGGGGTACTTCGATTTCCTTCAACGAACCCACCCTGCTCTTCGAATACAGCCTCGACGTCTTCCCCCTGGCGCGAGAGAGAGGCCTTTATAACACCTATGTCTCCAACGGCTACATGACCGGAGAGGCCTTGGAGATGCTGAAGGCCGCGGGAATGGACGCCATCAAATTCGACGTGAAAGGCGGCGGGGAAGCGGTTCGACGTTACTGCGGCGCCGATGTGGAGGTTGTTTGGAGAAACGTGGGGAAAGCCAAGAGGCTGGGAATGCACGTGGAAGTAGTCAACCTAGTGATCCCCGGATTAAACGACAGTGAAGACTGCTTGGAGGAGCTGATAGAACAGCATCTGAAGGAGGCAGGGCCTGACACGCCTCTCCATTTCACCCGTTTTCACCCTGACTACAAAATGACGGATAGGCCGAGGACCCCGGTGGAGACGTTGGAAAAAGCCTATCGCACGGCTAAGAAGGCGGGCGTCCGGTATGTGTACCTAGGCAACGTGCCAGGCCATCCGGGGGAGAACACCTACTGCCCCGGCTGCGGGGAGCTGCTCATCGAGAGATTCGGCTTCACCGTCTGCAAGTACAAGGTTTCGAAGGAGAAGAGATGCCCCCGGTGCGGGTGGGAGATTCCCATCGTGGGGGAAGCTCAGGGCTTCGGAGGCTGAAGAAGCCAGCCGGCATCCGGGCGGTTTAAAGTATCTTTTTTACGACGCCTATGCCTTTGGCGTTGGCTTCCCTGAACACGAAGTTCTGCCCCTCCACCACGTATTCAGGGTTGTAGAGGAAGCTGAACCTAACCCTGCCGCAGTCCCCGGTTCTCAGCACGCCCTTGCCGTGGATCTCAGCGAACTCCGCAGCCTGGCGGACGGTGTGAAGGTGCACCACCGCTTGGTAGCCCGGGCGGATGGTGGTGGGGTGGTGGAGAATGAAGACTTCCCCCTCAAACTCAGTCACCGCCTTGGGCTTAGCTTCAACGCTGAGGAGAACCATACCCTTCCGGAGTTCCTCCACTCTGATCCCGGCTAAGGCTAGGCAGGCGTCGTTCCCCGCAACCGCGCAGTCTACAAAGGTTCTGTTGAGGTGGATGGATTTTATCCTCACGTTTCTGAAGCTGCCGTCCTTGAAGGGTCCGAGGAGGGCGTAGTCGTTTTCGGAGATGCCTCCCTGCATGACCAACCCGGAGACCACCGGGCCTACGCCTCGCACGTTGAAAACCTCGTCCACGTACATCAGAAACTGCCTGTTAGCCTGCTCCACCCACCGGGTTCGCTGGGGGAGAAGGTTGAGGAAAACCCGGAGGAGGTCTATTCCTCGGCCTGTGACGTTGGAGATGGTGAAGATAGGGGCCACTCGGCCGCAGGGCATGACCTTGGAGGCCACCACGGCGTCGTCGAAGTTTCTGATGGGGAAGGGCACAGCGTTGACCTTGGGAAGCTTCACAAGGCTTTGGATGTCCCTCAGGGTCTTCTCCAGAAGATGCGGAGCCAAATCCGCCTTGGTTATCACGAAGATCATGGGAAGCCTTAGGCCCACCACTACCTTCAGATGCTCCACCGTCATGGGCTTGATCCCCGTGTTCGCAGCCACGGTGATGAGGCAGTAGTCAGGCTGGTGGCCCATGATGCCGCGGAGGGTAGTCTTAAAATATCGTTCATGCCCGCCCAAGTCCACAAAGTCCACGATCTTGCTGGAGTTGAGGAAAATCTCCGCCTCGTCCAAGGGGGAGGCGGAAGAGTAGTTCACCGTGTTCCCAGACTCGTCGAAGCCTAGGGGGTGAGAGGAAACCGAGGAGGTTCTCCGCATCTTGATTTCGTGGAGGTAGCGGGCTACCTTCACCATGGCGCCTCCGTTGCCGTCGTCCAGCTCCCCGGTCGTCAGAACGCTTACCAGGCTGGATTTCCCAGAGTCCACGTTTCCCAGGACGGGGATGTAGAGCCAGATGGGGAAGCTGCCTGCTTCCTTGGTCCTCCGAATCAGAACCTCGCAGGCTTCACCTATTTTCCCGCTGACTTTGCGGATGAGGGTGAGTTTGGCGTTGATTTTTCTAGCCGCCTTCTCCAGTGTTCGCAGGGTTTCGTCTAGGTCTCGGCCGTTTAGCCCCACGACTTCCCCGTCGTCCATGACTCCGAGTTCGTAGATGGCTTCCCCCAGGCCTTCTTCAAGCCGGTACTTCAGCTGGGTGGCTATTTCATCCAGCCTTTCCGGGGAAACGTCCACCAGCCTGAGTTTGTATTCTACGTTGCCCTGAGGCTTTTCCCCTTGCATGTTTCAAACCGTGTTCAACGTTTTCCCGTGTGCATGGAAGATTGTTTTTTGGATTTTTAAAGCTTCGGGAACTTAGCCCTCAGGCTTTCTAGGAGGCGGCAGGGTTCGCAGAGGGGCTGAGAAGCCGGCTCCCCGCAGAGTTGGCACTGAGAAAGCTGGGATGGGAAGGACGCCTTCACCGCGGGCTTAAGCTTCTCGAAGGAGCGGTAGAGCTTAAACTTGGAGCCAGGATGCCTAGCCTCCAGCCGGTTTACAAACTCCCTGACCTCCGTCCTCAAGGCTTGGGGCGCATAGGGGCAGATGGAAGATTGGAAGTCAACGCCCTTCAGGTAGGCGTAGAGGGCGACCTCGTTCTCAGGAACCTCGCTGAAAGGCTTCACCCTCTGCACCAGCTTCTCAGCCCCAGGGGTGACGGCTTCCACCCTCGAAATCCGGCGGATGTCGCCGTGGACTAGGTTGAGCAGCATAGTCTGAACCTCATCGTCCAAGGTATGCGCTGTGGCCAGTTTGTCGGCGCCCATTTCTCGGGCGACCTTGTTCAAAGCCCTCCGCCGGAGGACTCCGCAGTAGGAACAGGGGGTCATCTCCCCTCGGATGTCTTTGATTTTTTCCGCTAGGGTTTGGAGGGTGAAGCCGTAGAGCTCCCGGAAGCTCACTACCACATGTTCCACGTTCAATTCTTCGCAGGCCTTCCGGGCGTTTTTCACGGCTTCCTCCCGGTAGTGGGGGATGCCCTCGTCGACGGTGAGGGCGAAGAGCCGGGCCTTGGGGAAGTTTTTCTCAATCCGGTGGAGAATGTAAAGGAGGGCCAGGCTGTCCTTCCCCCCGGACAGGGCGACGGCTATCTTGTCCTGCTCCCTGAACATGCGGTATTTGGAAACGGTCTGGCGGACCTGCTTCTCCACGGAGCGGAGGAAACATCCCCTGCACAGCCGCTCCCCTGAGTAAGGGCGGAAAAAGACAGGGGGGCTTCTCCCGCACTTGTTGCAGAACAGAAGCATCTTCCTCCGGGGGAACTCAACTTCGCAAACTCATGTTGAAGGCGCGTATATCTCATCTCCGGCGCTGAAATAAAGTTTTATCCGTTCAGTCTTAGGAAAAACTATTGGATGGTGGGTCAGTAAACACAGGGTGGTCGACGGGAAGTTACGAAGCCTCGACCATTCTTGAGCCTCGTGGAAGTGGGATGGTTTGACGGGGAAGTTGATCTACGAGGAGAAATCCTATCGACTGCTCTTTCCAAGCTCTTTCAGAATCTATGAAGACGGTGTAGAGGCCTATTTCTGGCCTTACAGGCATGTGATTCCCCTTTCAGACATAGAAGAGGTTAGGGTCTTGGAGGGAATCCCTTGGTATGTGGGCTGGGGGCTCAGGCTGAATCCCTTTGGAAAGAAGCTATATTTCGCCATCCACCACGGGAGAAGTGTAGAGATCAGGAGAAGAGGAAGCTACTGGAAAGAAGTGGTCATGTCGGTTAAAAACCCCGAAAAATTCGTTTCCACGCTTAAAACGCTCGGAATCTGACTTCCTACTTTCAGCCAGAAGCTTCCAAGTATCATTCTACGTCCTTTATTCTTCGTGGGTGAGGGAAAGATGGCAGCCATCCGGTTTGGGTGAACAAAGCAAAGGATTTTATATGGATATGAAGCCGAACCTCATAAATGTCAGCGTGATGTTCAGTCCGAGGAGGAGAAGGTAGAAGCCGGTGAGGCCGACGCGGAGAAGCCGGGCTCTCTGCCCGACGTATTTTTCCGCAAGATGGTAGAAGAAGCCGTCTCCGTCCAGCGGGTAGATGGGAAGCATGTTGAAGATGGCGATGTTGATGGACCAGACTTGGACCCAGAAAACAGCCCAGTAGTAGTTCATGAACCTCACGTAGTTGGAGGGGTAGATGCCTACGATAGCCCGGGTCTCATCGTCCTCCGCCCCCATGGTGGCCACGGCCAAGTCGGCTTGGGTGCCGTTGTGGAATTCAACCCTCAGCACCACGGTGGAGCCCACTGAAACCTTCTCCATCTCCCTCCGGAAAGCTTCCAGGTGAGAAGTGGGAACACCGTTGACGGATTTGATGATGTCTCCGGCTTGAAGCCCTGCCTCCGCCGCGGGGCTTTCCTCCACCACCTGGTTGACCATGACCCCGGCTGGGGGGAAGAGAGCGACGATGAGGAGAATCATGAGCAGGCCGAAGACTAGGTTGGCTGAGGAGCCTGCGGCTAGGATCCTGAGCTTTTTCTCCCTCTCCGCTTTTTTGAAGCTTTCCTCGTCAGGCTCCACGAAACCGCCGGGAATCAAGCCTAGGAGGACTATGCCCGCGGATTTGACGTCGACTTTTTCATGTCTCGCCACCACGCCGTGGGCGAATTCGTGGACGAGGATGATGATGCCGGCGGAGAGGAGGAAGTAGGGCAGGGTTTCCCGGATGGTCAGAACCGGCACCGCGGGGAAGATGGGGAAAGCTTCCTCCACCCGGAAGAAGAAGGAGTAAAGGTTTTTCACGAAAATGTAGGTGGCGAAGGCTGTTAAGCCGACCCCGAGGACCAAGGAGATGTTGCTCATCACGGGCAGGGGGCGTCTGAGCTTGCCGGCTAGGAGTTCCAGAAGCCCGTTGACTTTTTTAGTCCTGAGGATGAGGATGAAGGGCTTGATGTCTAAGCCGCGTTCCCTCAGCCTAAACCGGCTTCCCAAGGAGTATATTAGAAGCCAAGCTAGGAGGAAAAGCAGAATCAGCAGGTTTCCCTGCCCCGTCAGCCCAGCGTTCATGCTCATCCTTTTTCCTCTGGAGGCCCAGCCTCCACGGCTTCGGCCATCCACGTTAGGTAATCCCGAAGCCCGGCTGATGCTTTGAAGGCGATGATTTCAGGGAGCTCGTAGGAGTGGATTTTTTTTATCTCCCTCTCCACCGAGGGGTAGTGTTTCTTCAGGGTTTTAACCATCAGGATGCATTCTTTTTCCCTGTCCAGTTTTCCCTTCCACCAGAAATTCGACTCCACACCGCCTAGGATAGACACGCAGGCTGCCAGTTTTCTCCGGAGGAGGTGGCGGGCGATCTTCCTAGCCTCCTTCACGCTGGAGGTGGTGGTGTAGACTACGATGGCTTCCATGGAGGTCTTCCCCTGAAATTTTCATAACACAGCGTCTTCCTAACTTTTAAGGACTCTCCCTCTCCGCGGAAAAAGCGCAACAACCCTCACCGACAGCACGGTTGAAGCTGCTCTGAATAATTCCATGTTATAATGGCATAACACTGAGAAAGGGTTAACGCCGTTTCACAGCGGGCTACCTTCCAGCTTCCAACCTTCAAATCTACCACAGCGGGTACCTGAGCAAGGCGGCTACGCCGCCGAAGGAGAGGATTTTTTCGCCGCCTTCATGCTCCGAGCTGAGGATGGTGACTTTTCCGCCTTTCCTCTCCACCTCCCTCATGACCTCCTCTAAGCGAAGCCGCTCCTCGTCGGAGCCTCCTCGCAGGTAGGTGTCAACGACCATCAGGTCTTCCACAGCCCCGCGGCGCGCTGCGTTCTCCACGTCTTCCACCCCGTAGAGAGCGGTCTTCCCTTGGGTGGAGAGGCGGGCTAGAAACTTCTCCACCAAGCTTGCCTCTTGGAGGAGGCGGCTTTCCTTGAAGAACCTGAGGAGCACCCCGCTTCTCAAGGCTTCCTTAACCCCCGCCAAGCCGCCGGTGCTGGCGAAGAAGAGGCTTATCCTAGGAGGAGGCCGGAGGGCTGGATGCTTCCTCACATATGCAGCGAGCTCCTCCTTGATGAAACCCGGGCCGACGACGGCTATGGGCCCCCGGATTGACTTCCAAACCTCACCCAAGCCTCTGGACACTTCCTCGAAGTATTTTTGAAGGGCACCCCTTCTCCTGCCCGCCTCCCTCTTCCCCGGCAGCCGGGCGGCTACCTCGAATTTCACGTCCACATCGAACCGCCTGACCACGGCGACGCAGGCTTCCTCGTCGTCGGCTGCCACCACGATGAAGGGCCGCCCTTCGGCGCGAGAGGCTTTTCTGAGGCGGTCAAGCTGGTAGGGGGGCCATTTTTCTTTGACGAGTTTGAGGAGGCTGTGGGGAAGAAGCGTTATGGTGTGGTAGGCTCCTTTGAGGCCTTGGTAGCGCTCAGGCGCCTCCAAGATTTGACCCCGCACCCTCAGCCTGTTAGTGCTCCTGTCAAAGGCTACGTCGGCCACCCTGATGCCTAAGGTCATCCATACCCTCCGCCCGCAGCTGGGCCTCGCCCCTTCGTTGGCTCCTTTGATCTCCCGGCTTGTCTTGGCGTAGAGGATGTCCCCTTGGAAGATTAGGTTGTAGAGGTGCCAAAGGTCGTCCAGCGTCTCCACGGCCAAGCCGGCTGTTCCCTTCTTCGCGTCGAAGCTGAGCACCTTCATGGAGGCTGCCTCAGGGTAGAGGAAATAAAAGCTTCAGACCTTCATATATGTACGTTGCCTTTCAAGGCCCGTGGAAGCCATGCCGAGCGTCGAAGTTAGGCCGGTGCGGGCGGAGGACATAGGGCGGATTGTGGAAATAGAGAAAGCCTCCTTTAAAGACGCCTACCCTAGGAGTCTCCTAGAAAACCTGATGACCCTCAGCCCTGAAGGCTTCCTAGTGGCTGTTTGGGAAGGGAGGATAATAGGCTACGTGTCGTCCATCGTCGAGAGAAGACACACAGCCCGGCTGGTCTCCGTAGCCGTTCACCCCCACTACAGGCGGCGGGGGGTAGCGTGGAGGCTGATGGCGGAGTTGGTGAAAACCCTCAAAAACAAGGATGTCGACGAGGTCTTGCTGGAGGTTAGAGAAAGCAACAAGGCTGCCATCCGCCTCTACAAGTCCCTAGGCTTCCAGCCTAGGAAAATCCTTCAAAAATACTACGAGGACGGGGAAAACGCCCTGGTGATGTCCCTGCGCCTCAAGCCACCTTCCGCCACAGAAAACTTATAGTTCTCGAGGCCTCATTCTTCCCTCCGGGTGGCTGAGGCGTGAAGGTTTCTTTTTGGCTGCTGGACGTAAACCACGAGACAGTCGACGGCGGCTCCGAAGTGAGGATGTGGGGGGTGGACGAAGCGGGAAACCGGGTTCTGGTGGCGGACAGAGGCTTCAACCCCTCCTTCTACCTTCTCCCCCATCGAGAGGAGGACGCAGAGAAAGTGGCCGAGGCGGCGAGGAAAAACATCAAGGCCTCCGACCTCGTCGCCGTGGAAGTGGAGAGAAAAAAATACTTCGGCAGAGAGCTTAAGGCTGTGAGGGTTGAGGTCGTAGGCCAGGAAGCGTTAGAAAAATACCCTAAGGTCTTGGCCAAAAACCCCTTGGTGAAGGACGTTCTCCACGACGACTTCAGGGTTTCATCCCAGTATCTTCTCCACGGAGACCTCAAGCCCTGCGGCTGGCTGAGCGTGGACGGGGAGAAGATCACCCCTCCTCCTGGAGTCAAGGTGAAAGCCGCCTACTCGGCCAAGTCGCAGCCGCGGATGCTGGAGAGGCTGGACATTCCGAAGCTTAGGGTTTTGGCCTTTTCAGCAGTGTACCACTCGGAGATAGGGTCCCCCAACCCTGAAAGAGACCCTGTGCTGGTGCTTTCCACCCTCACCGGTGAGGGAGCGGTGAAAACCTTTCAGGTGGAGGAATTCGACGACGGAGCCCTCCTGAAATCCTTCGTCCAGCATGTTCAAGCCTACGACCCCGACGTGCTGGTGGGCTACGGCTCCAACAGGCTGGACTTCCCTTATCTGCTCCACCGATGCGGGAAACACGGAGTCAAGCTGGCTTTGGACAGGACAGGAGGAGAACCTCACACCAGCCTCTACGGCCACGTGTCCGTCGTCGGCCGGGCGAACGTGGACCTCCAAGACTTCGCCCAAGACATACCGGAAGTGAAGGTCAAAACCCTCGCGAATGTGGCTAGGTTTCTGGGCGTAGAGGGCTCTGAAAAGGCCCCCCACCTCCCGGAGACGGAGATCAGTAAACTCTGGAAAGACCGGGAGAAAAGGAGGGGACTGGTGGAGGCCTGCGTCCAGAACACCCGGCTGGTGATGGGTCTTTCGGAGGCGATGCTTCCCTTCGCCTTCCAGCTCTCCAACCTCATAGGGCTTCCCGCGGACCACGTGGGCTCCGCGGCGGTGGGGTTCAGAGTAGACTGGTATCTGGCCCGGAAGGCCCTGACCCTCGGAGAACTGATTCCCAAGAGGGTTGAGCAGCCCTACTACCCCTACAAGGGAGGCGCCGTGCTGGAGCCGGAGCCCGGGCTTCACAGGGACATAGCAGTGTTCGACTTCTCAGCCATGTACCCCAATCTGATGATCAAGTACAACCTCTCCCCAGACACCTACCTAGACC
Organism: Candidatus Hecatella orcuttiae; assembly: GCF_002009985.1. Classification (NCBI taxonomy): domain Archaea; kingdom Thermoproteati; phylum Candidatus Bathyarchaeota; class Bathyarchaeia (SeqCode); order Candidatus Hecatellales; family Candidatus Hecatellaceae; genus Candidatus Hecatella; species Candidatus Hecatella orcuttiae. The sequence goes on along the minus strand of NZ_MTLX02000005.1, from coordinate 644,672 downwards.
CCGAAGAGCCCGAGCCTCCCGGGGGAGCCTACGTCACCCCTGAGGTGGGCCACCGGTTTCGAAGGGAGCCCCCGGGGTTCTACAAGCAGGTGTTGGAGGAGCTGATGAAGGCCCGGGCGGACATCCGCGGCAAGATGGAGGGGTTGAACCCCCGAAGCTTCAACTACAAGCTGCTGGACGCCCGGCAGAAGAGCGTCAAGGTGGTGACCAACGCTGTCTACGGCTACTGCGGCTGGAGGGGCGCCCGCTGGTTCCTGAGCCAAGTAGCCGAAGCCACAGCGGCCTTGGGGAGGAAGACCATCCAAGACACCATCGCCGCGGCGAGGAAGCATGGGCTGGAGGTCGTCTACGGTGACACCGACAGCGTCTTCGTGAAATACGAGGAAGCCAAGGTGAAGAAGTTTCTGGAATGGGTAAACCGGGAAATCGGCTTGGAGATCAGGCCTTCCGTCATCTACCGGCGGGTCCTGTTCACCGAGGCTAAGAAGAGGTACGCGGGGCTCCTCTCCGATGGGAGGGTTGACATCGTGGGTTTGGAGGTAGCCCGGGGGGACTGGTGTGAAGCCTCCAAGCAGGTGCAGGAAAAAGTGGTGGAAATCCTCTTGAAGGAGGAGCTTCCGGAGAAGGCGGTGGAATATGTGCGCAGCCGCATCTTCGACTTCAAGCGGGGAGTCTTCAACGTGGAGGACCTCATCATCTGGAAGACCATCACCAAGCCTTTGGAGGAATACCAGGTGAGGGCTCCTCACGTGGAAGCGGCGAAAAAGCTCAGGGAGAAGGGTTGGAAGTTGACCTACGGGGACAAAGTCGGCTACCTCATCGTCCGGGGGGAGGGGAAACTCTACCAGAGGGCGGTTCCCTACTTCCTAGCCGAACCGGACCGGTTGGACGTGGACTACTACGTGGACAACCAGATAGTTCCCGCTACGTTGAGGGTTCTCCAAATTTTCAACATCACCGAAGACCAGTTGAAGGGTGGAGAGGCTGGAGCGGTGAAGAAGAAAGGTCAGGTAACCCTCTTCCCCGAGGGCTGAAAAGGCGCTGGGAATCCCCGGCTGGAGGGTGTTAAGCCAGCTTGTAGACGAGGTCGCGTTCTCTGACTCTTTCTTTCACCTTAAGCCCTATGGACTGGCCTGCTTGGGCCGTCTGCACGTCCTTGTGCTCTATCTGCATGGATTCCACAGGCTGCTCGAAGTTGGTGGTGCTGCCTTTGAAGGCGATCCTGTCCCCCACGCGGAGTTCCCCCGTCAGCTCGACGACGGCCACTCCGATCTTCGGATAATAATGAACCACCCGGCCTACTTCACGCCATTCTCCTTCCATGGTTTCACCGTTAATTTTTATGGGGCTCCCAAGCTTTAACAGTTACCTTAGAAGAAGAGGATTCCGCTGAGACTATGGGCCACCGGAGCACCGCCTCATCCGGGAGGGCTTTAGCTTTTCAGCCTAGGAAACCCGCGGATGTCCTCCCCCCCGGAGGTGAAGTTCCAAAGCTCAGCCTCAGCCCAGGTGGAGAGCCACTCCAGAAGTTCCTTGGCTATTCGAAGTTTCAACCTTTTAACCAGGGAGGCAGGCACGTCGGAGGCAAGGCTTGGCTTCGAAAACCTTCCAACCCGCTCTCCCAAGTCCATGCCGGCTAGGATGATCTCCCTAGCGCCCATCTCCTCCGCTAGGAAGACTCCTCGGTCCCCGTCGGTGAAGCCTCCGAAGTTGTAGACTTCCCCCTCCGGCTTAACTTGGGTGGTTCCGAGGATGAGGCCTTCAATCCTAGGCACCCAGCTCTTCAAAGCAGGTATGTTGTCACCGTGGCCGTGAACCGTCAAAAGGGCGCCGTGCCTCCCAGCCTCCGCTATGTCCTCCAGCCTCCCATCCAAGTCGGTGACCACCAAGGAAGGAGTGAAGCCGGCTTCAAGCAGAGCCGTGGTCGCTCCGTCCGCTGAAACGAGGAAGCTACTCCTGTGAAGGCCGGCTTCCCGCAGCCTCTCCAAGTCGAGTTTCAGAGAAGGCCCCGCCCCCAGCACCACCACCCTCCGGCCTGCCATCCTCCGGCGCACAGCCTCGGGGCGTAGAGCTCTCCCCCGGATGAGGCTGGCGAGGAGGCCGGTTGCCTGCTGGTCGTGGGTTTCACTTAGACCCAGGGCTTGGGCTATGCGGCGATACCGAGGATACCAGCGGCGGTAGTCCATGTGTCGGAGACACCCAAGGCTTCGGGGCTTCTGCCTCCGGAGGAAACCTTAAGGGAACATCCCTGCGAACCGAAATAAACCTGCTGAAAAAAAAAAGGTGGGAAAACATACTACCATATCTCACCGTTGTAACCGAAGCGCAGGAAAGCGGAAAACGCATTCCCCCAGGGGGATGGTAGGTTTTGGCGGCTCCTAGGCGGAGGGGGCTTTAAATTCCACAGGCCCCCATGTAAATCCATGATGGAAAAACGGCTTCTGAGGCTGGGCTTCGCCCCCGGCCTCATTGTGGAGACGGTGGTTTCCACCTACAACCCCAACCGGCAGCCCGCCGCCGCGCCCATGGGCGTCACCTTGGATGAGGGGGGGAAACTGGTCATCAGACCGTTCACCGACACCCAGACCTTCAGAAACCTCCGAAGCCGCCGCCACTGCGTCGTCAACCTGACAGCCGACCCCCGCATCTTCTTCCACACCGCCTTCAAAGGAGAAAAACCCAGCATCAGCATCCCCCCGGAGTGGTTTGAGAAAGCGGAGAAGGTGAACGCCCCGCGGCTGAGGGACTCTGACGCCTACTTGGAGGCCTCCGTCGTCGACATTCAGGGAGAAAACCGGGAGAGAGCCTCTGTCTTTTGCAGAGTGGAGAAAGTTCGAACTCTGACCTCAGGCCCTAAAGCCTACTGCCGGGCGACCTTCGCCCTCATCGAAAGCATCATCCACGCCACCAGGGTGGCCTTCCTTCTGAAGACGGGAAAGAAGACGAAAGCGGGAAGGCTGCTGGCCCTCATCGCCCACTACCGGCAGCTGGTGGGGAGAACCGCTCCCAAGACCGATAAAGAGAAGCTCATGGAGGAGCTTGTAGAAGTCCTTCGAGGACACGGAGCGAGCCTTTAAGCTGCTAACCTAGGATGCTTCTCCTCACCGTGTCGAAGCCTTCCAGGTATATGTGGTCCACAACCGTCCCCGCTGCCTCCCTGAGCTTCAAACACTCCACCAGCCTCCTGTGGGTTCCTCCCGCCAAGCCGTCGGCTAGGAGGGCGGCTCCCTGCGCGGCTTCCTTGGCTTTTTTGGCAAACCCCCCAAGCTTTCTGAGTTTTCCCCGCGAGGCCAGCCGGCGTTGGACATCCCTCCACAGGGCGTCCATCCTCACCACCCGGCCTGAGAGCAGAATTTCCCTCGGCCTTGGCAGGGAGACCTTCATCACCGAGACTCCTTTCTCCACACCCTCCAAGTAGGCTTCCCAAGCCAAGCGGCATCGACCGTCCCCCGAAGCCAGCTTCTCAGCGAATTCCTGGAGGCTGAGCTGCTTCAATCCGGCAACGTGCGCGGCGCCTCCCCGGCTTAGGAGGGTTTTCCTAAACCCCTCGAGGAGGTAGGCCAGCTCCCCATCTAAGTGGCCGGGGGAGAGAAAGCCCAGCCATCCGGAGGTACCCCCAAGGCCGTCGACAATTTTCCCCCCGTCCACAGCCAGGTAGGCGTTGAAACCTCCGCCCAACTCCACGAGGATGAAGGAGGTCTCCGCGTAGCCACAGCCCAGCCGGCGGGCTTGGTCGACGATGGCCAAGGCAACGCAGCAGAGCTTGTCAGCGGTTCCCAGGTCGATCCTGTTAACTTTTCTGAAAGCCGGAACCGTAGGAAGATGTTTAACCCCGGGGATGAGCATCACCCTGAACCGGGATTTCCGCAGTTCCCGCAAAACTTTCCGAAGCCCTAGGTGAGGGCGGAGGCCCCATTCATCCCGCCTGAGGAGGGCTAGAAGGGCGTATTCCCGGCGGCCCACTTGGTTAAGGGGGATGAGGGGGAGGCCGTGGCCTGAGGGGCCTACCACCAAGTCCAGCGGCTCCACTGCCTTCAAGGCTTCCAGCAGCAGACTCGGGTTGCCGGCTACTTCCTCGGTGGGGATGCTTTCGTCGAGGATGAGCTCTCCGTCGGCCAGCCCGCAGAGGTCGTAGCTTCCAGTTCCCGGGTCTATACCTGCAACTCTAACCAACGGCTCGCTCCCTTAGAGGCTGCTTCCTCCACGCCAAAAAACCGGGGCTCCCAAACCTTAGGGACAGCAGTTTCCTTTGGGGATTTTGTTTCCATGAGGGCAGAGGCGGGGATGGTTGAGGTAGGTGCACACGGCGTCGGCCACGTCTTCGGAGAGATGATGCTCAAGCCCGCAGGCTGTTTTCATATCCAGCTTCATCTTGAGGATGTCTGTGAGGAGAAGCTCAGCCAGCCTGTGGCTTCGGATGATCTGCTCAGCCTTCTTTTTACCCGTCTCCGTCAGCCTAACACCGTCCCTAGGCTCGTAGACGACGAGGCCCTGCTTCTCCAGCTTCTTCAGCATCTCCACGACGCTGGGCGAGGAAACATCCAAATGCCTGGCGATCCAGCTGATCTTCGCCAAGCTGGCGCCCTCTTCCTCGGAGATCCAGAGGGCCTCCAAGTAGTCTTCGATGCTCTCGGAAAGCTGTTGCCCTGACAACCTCCAAACCAGACCTGAAAAAGGGACGCATTACTGAGATAAAAATATGGCTGAGCCCCAGCGGCCCCCAGAGAGGGAAGATTTAATTTGACTAACCACCGACTTAACTCAAGGGCAGAAGGACATGAAGCGCCGTTTCAACCACGCCACCACCGAGGAAGCCTTGGAGAAAATAGCCGCCATCCCCAGCCTGAAGCCTGAGGTGGAAGAGGTAGCCCTAGCCGACGCCTACGGGCGGGTGCTGGCGGAGGACGTGGTTTCCCCTGAGGACATCCCCCCCAAGCACAGGGCCTTCTTCGACGGCTACGCGGTGAGAAGCAGCGATGTGAAGGAAGCCTCCAAGGAGAAGCCTGTGATGTTGAAGGTTGCGGGGAGGATAGACCTGAAAAACCTCAGCCCTCCGCCCCTAGGCTTGAAGGAAGCCTACCGAGTACCCACAGGGGCTCTTCTTCCCCAGGGAGCTGACGCCATCATTCCCTTGGAAGTCGTGGAGTTCGCAGAAGGAGGCGAAATCGCTGTCAGGGGGAAGGTGGAAGAAGGACAGTACCTCACAGCAGCGGGGAAGGACATGGTTCGAGGAGCCACCGTCCTGAGGAGGGGGAGAATTCTGCTGGCGCAAGACTTGGATTTGCTTTTTATGTTCAGGATGAAAACCGTGAAAGTCTACCGGAAACCCAAGGTGGCCATTCTCTCGGTGGGCAGCGAGCTCATGGGAGACTTGGAAGAGGAAGATCCTTCCAAGACCCCAGCCAGCCATAGTATCCTCGTCCAGAAGCTCGTGGAGGCTGCAGGGGGAGCGCCCAGCTACTTGGGCGTATGCCCCGACGACGGAGAGGAGATCGGGAGAAGACTGGAGGAGGCCTTGGCCTCCCACGACATGGCAGCGACCATCGGAGGCTCGTCGGTGGGGGAAGCGGACTTGGTGGTCGAAACTGTCAACCGGCTGGGGAAGCCGGGCATCCTCGTCTACGGTTTGAAGGTAAAACCTGGCGCTGTCAGCTCTTTGGGGCTGGTCCACGGTAAACCTGTAGCCCTGCTGCCAGGGCTCATCCAGTCGACGCTCATCGGGTTTCACTTTCTGCTCCTCCCCCTCATCCTAGCCAAACTGGGCCTCAAGATAGACGAGTACAAGCCTACTGTCAAGGCTCGTTTAAGCAGCCGGGTTGACTGGGGGAAGCCCACCGAGTTTAAGAGAGCGCTTTTCGTGGAGCTTTCCAGGGAGGAGGCAGGCTTCGCCGCCCGGCCGCTTCGAGGGGAATCCTCTCTCATCAGCCCGGTGCTGGCCTCCCACGGCTACGCCTTCGTCTCAGGGAGCAAAACCTCCTTGGAGGCAGGAGAATGGTTGGACGTGTATCTTCTCCCAGGCCTAGCCCGCTTGGAGGCAGTTTGACAGCCTAAAAGGAATCTTTTTTTAGCCTGAAGACGGAATGATTTTTAAAGGGTCTCCCCGATGTCCGTGGAAGTCTACCAGAAGATAGCTGAACTCACCTCCCGAGGGGAGAAAATAGCCGTAGCCACCGTGGTCAAGGCGGAGGGCTCCACCCCTCAGGGGGTCGGGGCCAAGATGATAATTCGGGAGGATGGAAGCCGCTTCGGCACCATCGGAGGAGGCTGCATCGAAAACGCCGTGGTAGCCGAAGCCCAAGAAGCCTTGAAGGATGGAAAAAGCCGGCTGTCCAGCTTCAAACTGACCGAGGAAGAAGCCGGAGGCGTAGGTATGATCTGCGGAGGCACCATGGACGTGATGGTAGAGGTCATCCAGCCTACGCCGACCCTCCTCATCATCGGCAGCGGCCACATCGCAGAACCCCTTCACAGGCTGGGCCGCATGCTAGGCTTTCAAGTCGTGGTGGTGGATCCCTTCGCTCGAAAGGAGAGGTTCCCTGAAGCTGACAGGGTGATAGCAGCCCCCGTGGACGAAGGCCTAGCCCAAGTGGCCGTCGGCCCCCAAACCTACGTGGTCGTGGTAACCCGGCATCAGTACGACGAGCCGGCTTTGAGGGCGGTTCTCCCCTCCCAAGCCGCTTACATCGGTCTCGTGGGAAGTCTTAACAGGGTGAACACCATCTTCAAGATGCTTCGAGAGGAAGGCGTCGCTGACGAGGCAGCCCTAGCCCGGGTGCACGCGCCCATAGGCTTGGACATAGGCGCCAAGACGGTGGAGGAGATAGCCCTCAGCATCATGGCTGAGATAGTCCACGTGCAAAGAGGGGGAACAGGCAGGCCGTTGAAGCTGAAGAGGCTGGAAGCCGCCTCCCAACAGCCCCCAAAAGCCTGACCCACCTCGCTGGAGTTCTCCCTCCCTCTCTTTGAAAACGGGAAGAAGAAGCGTTCGCTCCGCAGCGTAGGAGAGCCGTATTGATTTCGGCAATCGTCCTAGCGGCAGGCCGCTCGGTTCGGATGGGAGCTTTCAAACAGCTGGCTGAGCTGGGAGGTCGGACGATGGTGGAGTGGACGGTGGGAAACGTCCTAGCCTCCCAAGTGGGGGAGGTCGTTGTGGTTTTGGGATTCCGAGCGGAGGAGGTAGCTGAAAAGCTGCCCACGGACCCTAGGTTGAAGGTAGTGGTGAACAAGGCCTTCGACCGGGGGATGAGTAGCTCTCTCAAAGCTGGGCTGAAAGCGGTGGACAGGGCTTGCGAGGCCGCGGTCTTCATCCTAGCCGACCAGCCTCTGGTGGATGCTTCCGTCCTCAACAGGCTGATGGAAGCCTACCGGCAGACCGGAGCGCCTATTGTTGTCCCTACCTACCAGGGGAAGAGAGGTAACCCGGTTCTCATAGCCCGAAGCCTTTTCGGCGAGGTGCAAACCGTCACCGGCGATAAGGGAGCCAGAGAAGTGGTGGAAAGACATGGCGGAGAAGTGGCAGAGGTGGAGATAGACACAGCTACAGTGCTCTTGGACGTAGACACGGTGGACGACCTGAAAAAAGCCAGAGCCCTCCTCAGAAGACATGGCGTTGATGCGGCGGGAGAGAAGACAGAGGAACAGTCCGCCTAGCCGATGCGATGTAGGAGGATTTTAGTCTGGGAAAGGTATTTAGAGACGGCTGGCTTTCTGTTATCCTCATCCAATGAGAGGGGAAGCGGTCTTGAACTGGTTGGACTTGATTCAGATCACCTTGGCTCCTGTTGTGCTCATCACCGCGGTGGGTTTGATCAACATATCCCTCTACAACCGGTATGGGCGCATCCACGACAGGATAAGACATCTCCTCCACGACATCGACGCCGTATCCTCAGCTCAGCTTCAAGAAGAAACGAGGGAGAAGAAAATCGCCAACGCGAAGAGGCAGATAGAAATGCTCTTCGAGAGGGCGAAGCTCTCCAAGTGGTCGCTGTTTCTGATGCAGTTTTCGCTGATAGGAGCCATCGTGGATTCTCTGCTGATCTTCGTGAACGTGCTGGAGTCCGTAAGGCTGGAGGTTGTAATACTAGTCATATTCGGGTTCAGCGTCCTGCTGATCCTCATCAGCGCCGTTTTAACCGCCGTGGAGATAAGCAAATCCCTGAAAGGCCTGTCCGTTGAAGTGGAAGCAGTCACCGAAACTAAACCGTGACAGGCAGCAGCCTGGAATATTGTAACAGTCGCACTTTTAGCCTTTCTTTAAAAGGCAGGCGGCTTTCTCCAAGTCCTGAGGTGTGTTGATGTTGAAGAAACCTCGAAGCTGAGGGTCAAAGTTTCTGATCTGATCCACAGGCAGATAGTAGACGTGCTCCAGTCTCTTCACCACATCCAGCATCGAGTATTCCCCCTGCGCTAGGGCTTCCTCCGCCGCGGGGAGAGTAGGCTGAGAACGGTAGACAGCGTGGAGGGGCTCCCTGTACCCGTTGGGCCACCGGGGGATCACCGCCTCCGAGGCACGCCCTTCCGCCTCTTGGAAGAGCAGCCCTAAAACTTGGGGGTTGACGAAGGGCACGTCGCAGGGCAGCACAGCCACGTACTCAACTTTTAGACTTCTTATTCCAGCTGCTAAGCCGGCGATGGGGCCTCCGCCCTCCACGGCATCCCGCCCTAGGCTCACCGTCGCGGGGAGAATCCGCCGGTAAGGGCCTTCAGGGCTGCTTTTGCTCAAGACCACCACCACCTTGCCCGCGGCCCCTAGGGCTCCTTCCACCACCCATCGGAGGAGAGGTTTTCCTTGAAGGCTTAGGAAGGCTTTGTTTACGCCTCCCATCCTCACGCTGCCTCCTCCAGCCAGCACCACAACCCCACGGCCCCTCATCCTTCCAGCCTCCGACGCCCTTTAGGCTACCAGAATTTTCTCCTCAAAGCCTTCTTCTCCGCCTCCGCCACCAGCTCGTAGAAACGGTCGGTGAGGCGGCTTTCATCCTCCAAGACAGTCCTCGCGTCCTCCGCTTCGAGGCCGTGGCCTACTAAGGCCACTGCCGCGGGGAAGCCGAATTTGGAGATCAGGTCTGCGGATTCTAGCGCAGCCTCAAGGATTCCCTCTTCCCTTCCTCGGAGGTTTTTCCCTTTTTTCTCCGCGATCTTGAAGACTTCTTTTTCAGGCTCTTTGAGGAGGCCTATTCGGGTGGAGCCGCAGTGAGGGCATGCGAGGGAGCGGGGGAGGCTTTTAATCCTCACCAGCTTCACATAGTTCCAGCATTGGGTGCACACCAGCACCGCGGCTTCGTTGAGCAGCCTCGCCCGGGTGGACTCAATGAGGATGCCTCGCATTTTCTCCGGAGGGATGAGGTCGGTTTTGCGGCTTATCCTCTGAACTCCGATGCGGGCGATGGGCGTGGGTTTCTTCAACCCTCGAACAACCTCCACTTCAATGGAGCCTTCCCGGATTTTTTCCAAGATCCGGACAGTATTGTCGATGTCCATGTCCGTGGAGGTAGTGTCCTTCAAGGCTTCCTCGAAGATAGCGGTGCCCTCGAAGCTTTTGACCAGCTGCCGGAGGCTGAGCTCAGTGAAGTCAGCCCACTTGGAAATGGCTCCGAACTTCCTAGCCACATGGATAAGCCTCCTTTTGAAGAGGCCGGTCTTCACAGCGGCCTCCACGGCCAGTTTACCCGGGTTCCGTCCTGTGAGGCTTAGGAGAAGCTCCTTCAGCCTCGGCCCATCCACGGAGCCCTTGGCCTGCAAAACCAGGCGGTAGGGGTCCTCCTGCATGCCCACCGCCTCACCTGTTTCCTCTGAGAGGACATGCCCCAGGATGCGGGCCAGCGTCTTATTGACCAAGGAGCCGAAGCAGCATTGGAGGATGAGGTAGTCGCCCCATTCTTCCACCACTACCCTCCTGTCGGTGGGCACCGGGTAGCCGCCTTCCACCTGCTCCACCACTTCTCGAACAGCGTCCCCCAAGGTCTCCGCGTCTGCGGGATATCTTTCCCTTAGGGCCTGAACCACCTCGGTGGGGGTTTTCGAAGCCTTCAGACTTTCCTCCACAAACCTCCGAATGGCTCCCACTTCCAAGGCGACCTCCAGGGGAACGGGAATCTCCTCCCCCACCCAGCTGGGGATAGCCCCAGTAGGGTCCTGCACGGGTTTGGCGTAGATCTTGTCCCCGTAGACGGACACGATCTTCCAAGCGCTGCCTCGGACGATGAACTTTGTTCCCGGGTCTCCGTACTCAGCCACAAAGGCTTCGTCCAGAATCCCCACCGGCGTGTCGGAGGACTGGTCGATGACCAAGTAGTGTTTCTCGTCGGGGATCATGGAAAGGTTTCCGAAATAGTACTCGTAGAGGTGCTTGGTTTTCTGAGGGCGGAGGAAGCTTTGGTCCTCCGAGGAAACCCAAGCCAGCCGGGGATAACGGGAGTGCATGTAGCCTAGAACCTTGTCCAAGTCTTGGCTGGTGAGCTTCCGATAGGGGTAAGCTTCCCTGCAAAGCTCCAAAACTTCTGCGTAATGCCAACGTTTCCTTTCGATGAGAAGCCCGGCCAGTTGCTGGACGAGAGTATCATAGGGCTTCTCAGGCATGGCCACAGGCTCCAGCTCCTCCGACAGGGCTCGGCGGGCGATGACCAAAGCCTCCAAGGTGTCGTCGGAGTCGATGGTTATGATGACCCCCTTGGCCGTGCCTCCCCGACGGTGTCCGCTTCTCCCAACCCGCTGAACCAGCCGGGTAACCTGCCGAGGGGAGTTATACTGGATGACAAGGTCGATGAGGCCTATGTCGATTCCCAGCTCGAGGGAGGAGGTGCAGACCAAGCCTTTGAGTTTACCCCCCTTCAATCCCTGCTCAGCCCAGATGCGGGAAGGCTTAGCTAGGCTGCCGTGGTGAATGCTCACAGGGTAGTCAACATCCCAAACCTTAAACCGGCTGGCCAGAACCTCTGCCACGGCCCTCGTGTTGGTGAACAGTAAAACCGAGCTGTGCTTTTCGATGAGGTCGCGGATAACCCTCAGCCTCGCCGCCACCTCGGGATGCGTGTAGAGCTTCGCCGCCGTAACATGATCCGTCCGACTGGGCTTGGCGGAGACTATCTGAAGGCGAATGTCCTTGGCCACTGGAACCCGGACTATCTGGCAGGACCGGCGGGTTCCCACCAGAAATTTGGCCACCTTCTCCGGGGAGCCTATGGTGGCAGAAAGCCCTATGACCTGGAAGTCCCCAGCGCCCAGTCTTCTCAGCCTTTCCAAGCCGAGGGAAAGCTGGCTTCCCCGCTTGTCGCAGGCCAGCTCATGCACCTCGTCGACGATAACCCACCTAACCCGGCTGAGATGCCTCCGCATGACCTTTCCGGGGAGAATCGCTTGGAGAGTCTCAGGGGTTGTTATAAGCATATCCGGGGGACTTCGCGCCTGATGGCTTCGCTCCCCCGTGTCCGTGTCCCCATGCCTCACGCCCACCGTCAAGTCGAGCTTCTTACACCACCACTCCAATCTCTCCATGAGGTCCCTGTTTAAGGCCCTCAGAGGGGTTATGTATAGGATTTTAACTCCCTGAGGCCTTTCAGGCATGAGAAGAAAATTGTGGAGGATGGGCAGGATGGCTGCCTCGGTTTTACCCGTGGCGGTAGGGGCGATGAGAAGAACGTTTTCACCCTTCAGAATCAGGGGTATGGCCTTCTCCTGGGGCTCCGTGGGCGAGGAGAACCCTCGCTCCTTGATGACCCTTTGGAGAGGCTTCAGGAGAGTGGAAAAAGAACCTTCCAACCCACCCATCTTCAGAGACCCTCTAAAAATGGTAGGCCCTCCATAAAAACACTATTCGGAAGAAGCCTAATAGGGTTAAATAAAAGGCTGACTTAAGAATTTAAGAAAGCGTGGGATTGAACACGGCCTTAGAGTCCTCCGCAAAGCCTAGAAAACCAGCCGCCGACTTCAAACCCATCCTAATTGTCGGATTGGCGGCTGTGTTGCTCCTAGGAGGATGGCTCGGCCTCATCCAAACCTTGGGAACCCCCACCCCTGTCATGGTTGTGGAAGGCAGAAGCATGCTTCCGACGCTGAGAAACGGAGACCTAGTCATCGTGAAGGAGGTTCCCCCCTCAGAGTTGATGGAAGAGTTTGAAGCGGGAGGCAATTCCCCCATCATCGTCTACTACTCTTCCCACGACCGAAAGTACATCGTCCACAGGATCGTCGGGCTGGAATACAGTGAGGAAGGCGTCTTCCTAGGGTTCAAGACTAAGGGAGACCACAACGCGGTCCCTGACAGGGGGGTGGTAGACCCGGAAGCAGTGGTGGGGAAAGTTATAGCCCACATTCCCTCCTTGGGGTTGGCTGTGATCTTCCTCCGCTCTCCTCCCGGCATCGTATTCACCGTCACCCTCCTCATCGCCTTGGCATTCTGGTCCATTCTGGAGGGGAGAAGTAAAAAGGCGGGGGAAGCTTAATCAACCTTTTTATATCTAATTAGGTTTTGGATATTTAAAGACGTTACAATGCTGGGTGAAAAGCCGGTTTGCCGAAAAAACCTGTGATCAACATAGAAAACGTGGTGGCTTCCGCCATCCTCGACCACAGCGTGGACTTGGACGCCATCACCAAACTCTTCCCCACCGCCGAGTACAGGCCGGAGCAGTTTCCGGGGCTGGTTTTCAGGCTGAAGAAGCCTAAGACAGCCACGCTGATTTTTAACTCCGGGAAGATGGTGTGCACCGGAGCTAAATCGGAAAGCCTCGCCATCAAGGCAGTGGAGAAAGTGGTTAAGGAGCTGAAAAGCCACGGCATCGTTATCATGGGGAAGCCTAAAACTCAGATTCAGAACATCGTAGCCTCCGCCAGCCTCGGCGGGAGAATCGACTTGGAAAAGGCTACTTATTCCCTGAGCAGGACCATGTATGAGCCTGAACAGTTCCCAGGCCTCATCTACCGCATGGACAAACCCAAGGTTGTCATTCTCCTCTTCTCCAGCGGAAAACTTGTCTGCACGGGAGCGAAGAAGGAAGACGAGGTCTATGAGGCTGTGAAGATCCTCAGCGCCAAGCTGGAAGAGGAAGGCGTCATCCACTACGAAGAGGAAGCATAGCGCAGGAAACGAACACTGGGGAGAGCGCGTAGGCCGGTATTTCTGTAGGCTGACGGGATCCCTTTTGCAATAGGCTTAAATACGAGTTGGGAGAGTAAAGGATGGTTTCACTGCTATAAGCCTACCATGAGGGAAAAAAATGGGGGATAATTTTATTTAAACCCAAATCCGAGAAGCCTAAGCGAATAAAAATTTTTGACACAACCCTCCGAGACGGCGAACAGATGCCGGGGGTTTCCCTCACACCGGAAAAGAAACTCAGAATAGCCCATATGCTCGACGAATTGGGCGTGAATGTTATCGAAGGCGGATTCGCCCGGGTTTCAGAAGGCGACCTTCAGGCTTTGAGGCTGATGGCCAAGGAGGGATTGAAGGCTGAACTCTGCAGCATGGTCCGCGCCAACAAAGGGGATGTGGACGCTGCGCTCAAAGCTGAAGTTCAAAGCATCCACCTAGTGGTGCCCACCTCTCAGCTGCACCTCAAATATAAGCTGAAAAAGGAGCCTGAGGAAATTTTAAGCCTATCCCAAGAGGTGGTGGAGTACGCCAAAGACCACGGCTTGGTGGTGGAGCTCTCAGCGGAGGACGGGTCCAGAACCGACGTGGATTTCCTGAAGAGGTTTTTCTCGCAGGGAATTTCCGCGGGAGCCGATAGGATATGCCTCTGCGACACTGTAGGAGTCTTAACTCCCCCTAAGGCTTTTGACCTTCTATCCCAGCTTAGGGAAAAGTTCCAAGTTCCCCTCAGCATCCACTGCCACGACGACTTCGGCATGGCGGTGGCCAACACGCTGGAGGGCCTCCGAGCTGGCGCTGACCAAGCCCATGTGACCGTCAACGGCCTAGGGGAGAGAGCCGGCAACGCGGCGCTAGAAGAAGTGGTGGTGGGAGCGCGGTATCTCCTCAACCTAGACAGCTCGATCACGTTTAACAAGCTCTACGAGGTTTCGAGGCTGGTTTCAAGGCTGACAGGGGTCAACGTCCAACCCAACAAGGCGGTGGTGGGGGATAATGCCTTCGCCCACGAATCCGGCATCCACGTGCACGCCATTCTTTCCCACCCCCTCACCTACGAGCCTCTATCCCCCGACGTCGTAGGGGTGAAAAGAAGACTGGTCGTAGGGAAGCATGTGGGCTCAGCCGGCATCGAGGCTCTTTTGAGGGAGCTGGGGCTGAAGCCTACCCCCGAGCAGTTGAACGAGATCTTTCTCAGAGTCAAGAAGCTGGGGGACAGAGGTAAAACCGTCACCGACAGCGACCTTCAAGCCATCGCCGAAGCTGTGCTAGGACTACCCTCCAAGAGGACCATCGTCCTGAAGGAGCTTACCGTTGTAACCGGCGATAAGGTTACTCCCACAGCCTCGGTGAAGCTGGAGGTGGACGGGAGGGAGGTTGTGGAAGCGGGCATAGGCATAGGCCCTGTGGACGCAGCCATCAACGCCATCAAGAAACTGGGCGCCTCCATAGCGGACATAACCTTGGAGGAATACCATGTCAAATCCATCACCGGCGGAACAGACGCTGTCGTGGAGGTCATCGTAAAGCTCAGGAGAGGGGACAGGACGGTGACGGCCAGCGGCGCCCGAGGCGACATCGTCATGGCCAGCGTGGAAGCCGTCCTCAGCGGAATGAACACCCTCATGGCTGAGTGGCTTAACAAAGAAAAAGAAAACAGCTGAGCGACATCCTGCTCTCAGCGTGCATGCTACGCCAGTTTATCGCTTTCCTCCATTATGCAGACTCCATGGATGCACTTCAAACCTTCCTGCGCACAATAGCGAAGGACATCCTGCGACTCCGAGCTTGGTTGAAGCCAAATCCGCTCTAGGCCCAAGGCTTTACAGTCCTTCACCACGGTGAAGGCTACGGGAGGAGGCACTACGATGTCCACCACATCAGGTTTTTCAGGCAACTCCGCTAAGCTCGGATAGCATGGGTCTCCTGAGATTTCTCGGGTTTTCGGATTAACTGGGTAGACCTTGTAGCCTTTGGCTTTGAGGTTTTTGTAGATTTTATGGCCGTATTTTTCAGCTTCTCTGGAGGCGCCTACCACGGCGAAGATTTTCTGCCGGAGAAAGTCCTTGACGAGTTTTTCCAAGGCGCTTGTAGAGGAGTGTTTAGCCTCCAAGCTGCTCAGGCTCCTTGGAGTTGGTTCCCCGCAGCCCATTCAGGCTCCTTTTATGAATTCTTCGTAGACTTTCCGGGTTCTTTCCGCAGCGGGACCTGAGCCTTCGACCACGCCTTCAGAGGTTAGCCTGATTTTGTCCATGACGACGATGGTTCCCGCATCCTCGTAGAGTTTCACCAGTTTGGGGAAAACCTTGTCCAGCCTCTCAGCCAACCGTTTGAGGTCGAAGGGTTTTTCCGTGATGAACATCCGAGCCACTGTCTGCCCGTAGATGAAGAGCTTGGGGAGGACTTTCCCGTCCTCATCCCTCACATCGGACAGGCAGAGGCTGAGGCTGGCGGGGTCGAAGCCGACTAGGTTTCCTGTGTACTGTTTGTCGGAGGTCGTTACGATGGTGATGGGCTTTTGGAGGAGGGAAGCCATTTCTTCGAAGAATTTCTTCGCCCCTAAAGAGGACATGATGTTTGCGCCTCAACGCAGAGTTGCTTTCAATTAAATAATAGCTGTGCTATATACATGTTTAACGGAGCCTTCCCCCTACAATTGACGACGCTGTCTTTTTTTCCGAGTTTTACTATACCCGCCGCCTTTCACCCTTACGGGGGGATGCTTGAAGCTTAAGCCTTGAAATGAGTTCCTTCGCTTCCCGCGGAGAGGAAGCTCTGCCCAAGCACCTGACTCCAGCCAGCTTGGTTTTCGCTCCGCAAAAGGGGCAAACCTTGATTTTCTGGCCTTCCCTGCATATGGCAGGTCTTCCGCAAGCAACGCAAGGGAAAATCAGATATCTCGTCTTTCCCACCGATGTCAGCCTTTTTTAACTGGCAAATTTTCGGTCTATTTTTTGAGACTGAAGCCAGTGGCAGACTCCGATTTGCGGCTTTTTCCGCTCTTCCAAAACCGCCAAGGCTTCAGCCACCACCTCTTCCACCTTTCTTCCAGTGGTGTCGATTTCATGAATTCTGGAGGGGCCGTAGACGTGTAGAGCTTCTTGGAGGCAGTAATCCAGAATTTCAGCCCAGATGTTCTCTGAAATCTTCTCCGCTGGAAAGCCTTTGGTCTTCAGCCTTTCGGCCAGTTCACCGGGTTCGCATCGGAGAACCAAGACGCTTTTTGGCTTCAGCTTGGGGGGAAGCTTCGCAGAGAAATGAGCTTGAAGAATCAGGTTCCTTTTTTCCGATTGGAAGTGTTTTCCGAGGAAGCGGCTTAGCTTTTCTAGGTCTACGACGCCGGTTTTCCTCAGGGGGTCACGGCGGAGGATTAGTCCTTTTTCCACGGAGAGTTTACCTAGGTCCACGTGGCGGCTTCCGGTTGAGGCTGCGAGCGCTGACGCCACCGTGGTTTTCCCCGTCCCGGGGGTGCCGGTGATGTAGATGACCTTGAAGATTTTTCCTCTCCTTCCCAAAACTTAAATAGTTCAGGGGTTTTAAAGGAATTTCATCCCTAAAAGATTTAAGGGTGATTGTTTGTCGCGTAAAAAGATTCAGCTGGATGAGGAAGAAATCCCCAAAGAATGGTATAACATCCTTCCCGACCTTCCAGAGCCATTGCCTCCGCTGATAAACCCTCAGACCAAAGAACCTGTGCGCCCCGAGGACTTAGAGGCGGTGTTTGCCAAGGAGCTCATCAGGCAGGAGGTCAGCTCCGAACGCTGGATTCCCATTCCCGAGGAGGTTAGGGAAATATACCGGATGTGGAGGCCTACACCCCTCTACCGCGCCTACGGGCTGGAAAAAGCGTTGAACACTCCTGCGAGAATCTACTACAAATGGGAAGGCGTCAGCCCGCCGGGGAGCCATAAACCCAACACCGCCATAGCTCAAGCCTACTACAACTTGAAAGAGGGAACCAGGAGGCTGACTACTGAAACCGGAGCCGGCCAGTGGGGCAGCGCCTTGGCCTTCGCCTGCGCCATGTTCGATCTGAAGTGCACGGTTTACATGGTTAAAGCCAGCTACTACCAGAAGCCTTACCGGAAGACGATGATGCAGGTGTGGAATGCGGAGGTTATCCCGAGTCCCAGCACCCGCACTGAGGCGGGGAGAAAAATCCTAGAACGGGACCCTAAATGCCCGGGAAGTTTAGGCATTTCCATCAGTGAAGCCGTCAACGACGCTGTAACCCATGAGGATACGAAATATACTTTGGGCAGCGTGGTGAACCATGTGCTCCTCCACCAGACGGTCATAGGCTTGGAGCTACAGAAGCAGTTTCAGCAGATAGACGAGTACCCGGACATCATGTTCGGCTGCGTGGGCGGGGGAAGCAGCTTCTCAGGTTTCTCCTACCCCTTCCTCCGCGAGAAGATGCATGGGGAAAAGAAAGAGCTGAGGGCTGTGGCCGTGGAGCCGGCTGCTTGCCCTACCTTGACGAAGGGCCCCTACCGCTACGACCACGGTGATTCGGCTAGGCTGATACCCCTCGTCAAAATGTACACTCTGGGCCACGACTTTGTGCCCGAGCCCATTCATGCGGGAGGGCTGAGGTATCACGGCGACGCGCCCATCTTGTCGCTGCTCGTCCACAAGGGGGTCATGGAGGCTAAGGCTTATCTTCAAAACGAAGTCTTCCAGGCGGCTGTTTTGTTCACCAAGACAGAGGGCATCATTCCAGCTCCCGAGCCCTCCTACGCCATCAAGGCGGTGGTGGATGAGGCCTTAGAATGCAAGCGGAAGGGTGAAGAGAAGGTTTTAGCTTTCAACCTCTGCGGCCACGGCCACTTCGACATGTCCGCCTACGACGCTTACTTTGAAAGGAAGCTACCGGACTACTCCTACCCAGAGGAAAAGATAAAGCAGAGCATCAAAAAACTGGAAGAACTCTATCCTTGGCTGAAATAGTCAGCCTAATTTTCCCCACCTTTTTTATCTGAGGCAAAGGCCTCTAGGGATTCTTGGACACCCGCCTCTCTGGCTGCCTCCAGCTCCTTCCGCTTGATCAACCCTCCCACGTGGGCTTTGATTCCCTCCGCCAGCTTCAAGCCGATGCCGGGCACCGAGGTGAGTTGGGGGAGAGACGCCTGTTTCAAGTCTTCCACCGTCTTGAAGCCGGAGTTGTAGAGGGCTCTGGCTCTGATTCTCCCCACACCAGGGATGGCGACCAAGGGGAGAAGCTCCGGTTTAACGCCGTGTTTAACCCTGAGCCTCAGCTGGGACAGGGTGGGGAGAAGTTCTTTCCGCTTGAAGAGTTTAGCCAGTTCCTCCGCAGCGTAGAGAAGCCATTCAGCCCGCTCCACCAGCCTGTAGAGGTCCCCGGGCTCCACCCTGAAAAACTCCAGCAGATCGTTTTCTCTGGCTTCCTGTATCCAGTAGTGAAGAACCTTGACGCATTTAAGCTCCCCCAAGAAGTCCTCGTACTCCACAAAGTCTTCCTGAGGGGAAGGAGGGTCGAAGAAAAGTTCTCTCTCATGCTCCCGGAGGAAGTTTTCTAAACTCTCCATCTCCCGGCGGTAGGGGTAAAGCCGTGGGAGAATATCCGGTGTGTGGGCTATGAGATGAAGGAGCCCCACTTCCGTCGGCAGCTTAACCTCCTGCAGGAAAGCCTGCTTCATAACCACGGCGGTCACAGGGTCGATGTAGAGTTCCGAGGTTCTCTTCCCGAAAGGCGTAGCCTCCAAGCGGCGGGCTTCATAGCAGACCAGTTCATTTTCCGCCAGATAGTTTAAGGCGGCTCCCACAGGCCTTTGAACTATCTTCTCCCCATACTGGTGAGCGTAGAAGGTTTGGTTGAAAAACTCGGAGAGACCCTGCTCAGTCTTGGCGAAACCTGAGGCGATGGTTGCGAGAACATGGGAGCGGAGAACCCTCTCCACCGCCAGCTTAGACCAAATCCGCTCAGGCTTGGAGCAGACGTAGTACTCCATCAGAAACTCATGCTCGTCGGGAGTGGAAGCCAGAAGGATGGCTTCCCCCTCCTTGTCGTAGAGAGGTCTTCCCGCCCTCCCCGCCATCTGCTTGTACTCGAACACAGGGATGTCCGTCCGCCCTAGGCCGGGCTCGTAGCGGATGTAGCTGTTGATGACCACCGTCCGAGCTGGGAGGTTGACTCCTGCTGCCAAGGTGGGGGTGGCAGCTACGATTTTTATCAGCCCCCGGCGGAAGTTGTCCTCCACAATCTTCCGGTGGGCAGCGTGAATTCCAGCATGGTGAACCGCTACGCCTCCCTCCACCATGCTGGACAGAGTTTCGCTGAGCTGAGTTCTCTCCCCCACGCTTAGGATTTCCTCGGAGATTTTCTTCAACACCCGTAGCTCGCTCTTGGAAAGCAGCTTCTTAACAGGGTGAACAGCCTTCTGGGCGAGGTTCACCGCGACCCTGCGGGCTTCGGCGAAGATGAGAGCCTGTCCGCCTTCTTTCACAGTTTGAAGAGCGAGGTTCACCGCGGAGTTGGGATGCAGCCTTGAAACCTTCCGGGAGCCTCCGTCTTTAAACTGGACTTCGTCGTAGAGGTGGACTCCCTCCCTGAGGGGCACAGGCCTCCAGTCCAAGGCTACGCAGTCAGCCTCAAGCCATTCGGCTATTTCCTCCGCGTTTTCGATGGTGGCGCTGAGGGCTAGGATTTGAAGCTGAGGACTCAGCTGCTTAAGCCTCGTCAGCGTGACTTCGAGGGTCGGCCCTCTGTCGGGTTCGTGGAGTAGGTGAACTTCGTCGGCCACCAGCAGGGAGACGCTTCCCATCCACTCAGCCCTGTGCCTCAGAAGGCTGTCCGCCTTCTCGTTGGTGGTGACGATGAGGTCGTAGCGGGCGAGGTGAGGGTCGCTGCTGTCGTAGTCCCCCGTGGAGAGGGCTACGCGAATTTTTCCCCCACCCCGCTTCTCCAGTTTCCGGTATTTCTGGAAGTCAGCGTATTTTTCAGCAGCCAAGGCTCTGAGGGGAGTCAGATAGAGGACTTTGCCGCCTCTTTCCATGATGTGCTTGAGGGCGCAGAGCTCGGATACGAGGGTCTTGCCTGAAGCCGTAGGGCTTGCCAGCACGAGCCGTCTCCCTTCCAAGGCGCCTTTTTTCACGGCCATTTCCTGGGGAGGGTAAAGCTCCCTGTAGCCGCTTTTCGCCAGAACCTCCTTAACCTCTGGAGGAATGTCTAAGTCGTCGATCAGCAACACCTGACACCGAGTTTAGCCGAGGTTTTTCAGCCTCGAGCTTTTTTGACGTAGCCGGTTCGGGGAGAATAGAGGAGGCCTTGGCTGATCATCTTTCTCACGTACTCTTCAGCCGCCCTCCGTTCTATGTTGTATTCCTCTTCCAGCCTCCGGTAGAGTTCCTCCAACTCCACTTCTTCAAACTTCTTCTCCATCTCCCCCACCAGCATCAGCACGCTGGCGATGCCTTCCCGAACCGTGGCAGGCCGCCCGGTCATGATGATGTCAATGTCCCCCGCCTCAGCACCCAAGGCACCCACAGCCTGAAGGGATTTTTTCATTATCTGAATAGCCGCCTCAGCATCCACAGCGGTAACCTCCTCCCTCAGCGCGGCTCTGGCTCTGGCCTCGGAAATTCTGACCAAAGCCTCCAGCTGCCGGGGGGTTATGGCTATGGGGGAGCCCTCCGCGCCTCCAGAGCGTTCCCTCATCTTCAAGTAAAACTGCTTAAGATGCTCAGCGGCCTCCTGGCTCAGCTTGGGGGTAACCCTCGACCTGGCGTAGGTTATGTATTTCCTGAGAAGCTCGGGGGGTATGGGGGAAGCCTCCGCGCCTCCAGCCCTGTGAGACCGGAGGATGTGGTCGGCCAGCCTGTCGTCCAAGTCCTTGTCCGGCAGGTCTCGCTGGATGAAGATGAGGTCGAACCTTGAAAGAATGACCAAGGGTATGTTGATGTTTTCAGCCACCGAAAGCCGGTCCTCATACCTTCCTAGCTTAGGGTTGGCCGCGGCCATGATGGAAGTCCTAGCGTTGAGGGTGGCTACGATGCCTCCCTTGGCCACGCTGACGGTCTGCTGCTCCATCATTTCATGCATGGCCACCCGATCCTCGTCCCTCATCTTGTCGATCTCGTCCACCGCCGCCACGCCCTTGTCAGCCAGAACCAAGGCTCCTGCTTCGAGAACCATTCCTCCTGCCTTTTCCCTGAGGACCGCCGCCGTTAACCCTGCGGCTGTAGTTCCTCTTCCGCTGGTGTAAAGGCCTCGGGGGGACACCCTGCTCACGTAGCGGAGCATTTGGGACTTGGCTGTGCCCGGATCACCCACTAGGAGGATGTGTACGTCCCCCCGGATTGTGACCCCCTCAGGTGTCACTTTGGGGACGCCTCCGAAAAGGAGGTACATAATGGCCTCTTTGATGTCTTCGTAGCCGAAGATGGAGGGGGCGATGGAGTCGACGATCTTCTTGTGGATGAAAGCATCCTTGGAGAGTTCCAGAATTTTCTTCTCATCCTCCAAGGAGAGGTCTAAGGTTTCCAGCTCCTTCCCGAGGGTTTCCACGGAATTGGCGTCCACGAAGATGTTGAAAGCCCTCAGCCGACCCTTACCGGGAACAACCTCAGGCCGGGCTCTGACGATGCCTGTTACCACAACCCTGTCTCCCGGCCTCGCGCAGTCAACCACGTCGTCTTCCAAAACAACGTCTAGATGGCGGGGAAGCTGGCCTGGGGGGAGCTCCTCAGGCCTCTCCTGAACCCTCAACTCTTGGAAGTCCATGAACTTGGACTTTTCAGGGATAAGCTCAAAGCCGCTTTCTCTCCGGCATGAAGGGTTCATGCACCGTGAGGGCTGCCGGAGGAAGGGCCCATGCTGGGGGATGGTCATCTCCTCCCCGCATTTACATTTGAAGATAGCCTCCATGAGCAGGGGCTTGATGGGCGTTGACCTGACGACGATGCCGTCGAAGGACGCCATTTTTTCAATGTGCTTGGCGCCTATGGACCGGAGGGGAACCTTGTGGGGTAGGCCTTTAACCCTCACATAGAGCTTTCCCGCTGTTTCAGAATATTGTGCATCCTCAATCCTCATCTGAGCTTGGAGGGCTAAGGAAGCCTGTTTAAGGCATTCTTCAGGCTTTTCAACGAGCATGGAGGCCAGTTCTTTGCTGAAGAGGGAGAGATCTACGAAGTCTAGGTAGAGGGAGCGTTTTTCCTCCACCGCCATTTTCTTCATCATTTTCCGGTATTCAGGCTTCTTGAAGAGTTCCTGAAACTTTTCCAAAGGGTCTACTAGCACTCTAGCCATAGGGACCAGACCTTAAACTTTCAACGCGGAGGCTTTCCACTCCTCAACCGTGCGGTAAAGCCTCTCGTAGAGGAACCTCTCCTCCCAGGTGAGGTTTCTCACAGCGGCTTCAGACTGTTCTGGAGCTGAAGCTAGGAGGAGGATCTTATTCAGCCTGCTGGTGAGGATGTCCATCCCCAACCGTAGAGCCTGCTCGAACTCCGCCCTCTTCTCCGGGTTACCGGAGCCTGCTTCCTTCAACGTTTTCAAAAATCTCCGAAGCTTGGGATAAAAGTTTTCGGGCAGGGTTGAAAGCCGCCGGGAGGCTTGCATGGTTTCCACTATCTGAGCTTTTTGGAGGTCTAAGAGGCTCAGTTTTTCCGCCTCCGACTCAAGCTGGGCAACCCCGCTTTCAACCAGCTCCTCCGCCACCCAGCGGGAAATCTCAAACCTCTCCCCAGCCTCCCAGGGGCCCAGCTCCATCTGAGCCACGGATATTCTGGGAACAGGTTTAAGGGCGACCATTCTCACAGGTTTCTGGCCGAACTTCTCATCTGAAGCCTCAAACAGATCCAAGCTGAGAGAGCCTCCCCCTTACCATAAAGGGAGGCAGAAGAATATCAGTCTTGTCGTAAAAAAATTGTGGAAAACAGGTTGAAGCTTGAGGAGGCTAAGCTTCAACTTTTCCGCGATACTTGGGATGGTATTTCTTGATGTTCTGAGGGTCGATACGTTTGAGCTCTCCCTCAGGCAAGGCGGCCAGCAGATCCCAGCCTATGTCCAAGGTCTTCTCGATATCCCTATTCTCGTAGACACCTTGGTTGACGAACTCCCGCTCGTAGCGGTCGGCGAACTGGAGGTAGCGTCGGTCCCTTTCCGTCAGCGCCTCCTCCCCTATCACCGCCACCAACTCCCTGAGGCTACGGCCTTCCGCGTAGGCGTAGTAAAGCTGATCGGCCACCTGCCGGTGGTCTTCCCGGGTTTTTCCCCGCCCTATGCCCTCGTTCATCAGCCGGGACAGCGAGGGGAGAACGTTGATGGGCGGGTAGATGCCCTTCATGTAGAGGGCTCTTTCCAAGTATATTTGGCCCTCGGTGATGTAGCCTGTCAGGTCCGGCACGGGGTGGGTTATGTCGTCGTGGGGCATGGTGAGAATGGGCATTTGGGTTATGGTCCCTTTCTTGCCGTGGATCCTTCCCGCCCTTTCGTAGATAGTAGCCAAGTCCGTGTACATGTAGCCAGGGTAGCCTCTTCTCCCCGGCACTTCCTCCCGGGCTGCGGAGATCTCCCTCAAAGCCTCCGCGTAGTTGGTCATGTCGGTGAGGATGACCAAGATGTGCATGTCGTTCTGGAAGGCCAGATACTCGGAGGCTGTCAGAGCCAGCCTAGGCGTGATCAGCCGCTCGATAGCCGGGTCGTCGGCTAGGTTGAAGAACATGACCACCTTGTCGATGGCTCCCCGCTTTTCAAAGTCCTCCTTGAAAAACCTAGCCTCGTCGGAGGTGATGCCCATGGCGGCGAAAACCACGGCGAACTCTTCCTCTTTCCCCAAAACCTTAGCCTGCCGGGCTATCTGAGCGGCGACCAAGTTGTGGGGAAGCCCTGACCCTGAGAACAGAGGCAGCTTCTGCCCTCGGACAAGAGTGTTCATGCCGTCGATGGAGGAGACCCCTGTCTGAATAAACTCGGAAGGAAACGCCCTAGAGTAGGGGTTTATGGCAGCTCCGTGAATGTCCAGCTCGTCTTCGGGGATTATTTCCGGACCCCCATCCACAGGCTTCCCGCTTCCGTCGAAAATCCGGCCTAAGATGTCAACGGAGACGGGGAAGCGGAGAGTTTCCCCTGTAAACCTAACCGTGGTTTTGGAGACATCCAACCCGGAGGTTCCTTCGAAAACCTGAACCACTGCCATGTCTTCTCCTACTTCCAAAACTTGCCCGGACCGCTCCTCTCCGTCCGGGGTTCTGACTTTGACCACTTCACCGAAGGCTATGCCGCTGGTTCTTTCGATGAAGAGGAGAGGGCCGCTGATCTCCGTCAAGGTTGCGTATTCTTTTCCGGTGAGAAGAGCTTTGCTCATCAGGCTGTCCCCCTCCCACCTGAAGCGTAGAGATTTTCAAACTGCTCCACCATTTTGGCCTCCGTCTCCTTGCAGACCTTCTCCGCCTGATCCACTGGAACCAGTTTCAGCCGAGCTATCTCTTCCACCACGGGGAGAGCCAGTATCTCCTTGATGAGAACGCCCCGCTCCGCGGCGGCTTTCATCCTCTCATAAAACTTAAGGATCACCTTCAACATGTAGTAGCATTTTTCAATGGAGCAGTAACTGTCAATGGGGTGGTAGGCACTCTGCATGAGAAAGTCCTCCCTGATCATCTTAGCTCCCTCCAAGATCACACGCTGACTTTCCGACAGAGCGTCAGGGCCCACCAAGCGGACGATTTCCTGAAGCTCCTCTTCTTGCTGGAGGAGGCTGAGAGCTTCTCCCCTCAGAGAAGACCAGTCGAGGCCTAATTTTTTGGAATACCATTCTTCTAGGCTGTCGTAGTAGAGGGAGTAGCTGGTAAGCCAGTTGATGGCTGGAAAGTGCCTCCGCTCCGCCAAAGCTTTGTCCAAACCCCAGAAGACTTTGATGATCCTCAGGGTGTTCTGAGTCACAGGCTCGGAGAAGTCGGCGCCGGGGGGCGAAACCGCACCCACCACGCTGATGGAGCCGATCCTAGGAGTGGAGCCTAACACTTGGACTCTTCCAGCTCTTTCATAAAATTCTGAAAGCCTTGAGGCCAAATAGGCGGGATAGCCTTCTTCACCCGGCATTTCCTCCAAGCGCCCTGAGATTTCCCTTAAAGCCTCTGCCCACCGGGAGGTGGAGTCAGCCATGAGGGCTACATCGTAGCCCATGTCCCTGAAATATTCTCCGATGGTGATCCCCGTGTAGATGCTGGCTTCTCGGGCGGCTATGGGCATGTTGGAGGTGTTGGCGATGAGAATCGTCCTCGTCATGAGAGGCTTTCCTGTGCGGGGGTCTTCCAGCTTGGGAAATCTCTCCAACACCTCAGCCATCTCGTTTCCCCTCTCCCCGCAGCCCACGTAGACGATGATGTTAGAGTCAGCCCACTGGGCCAGCTGGTGGAGCATCACCGTCTTCCCCGTGCCGAAGCCTCCGGGAATCGACCCCTGACCACCCTTGGCCATGGGGAAAAAGGTATCTATGATCCTCTGCCCTGTGAGCAAAGGCGTCGTCGAAGGAAGCTTAGTCTTATAGGGCCGAGCCCTCCGGACAGGCCAAAACTGGGCCATCTGAAGGCCCACGAGGCCTTCCTCCGTCTCCAAGGTTGCGATGTCCTCCTCCACCGTGTAGGCGCCTTCCTTGGCAAGGCTTTTCACCCGGCCACGGAGGCCCGGAGGAACCATGACCTTATGGGTTACTAGGGGGGTTTCAGGCACTGTTCCGAGGACGTCGCCCTCCGCCACTCTGTCTCCAACCTTGACATCTGCGGGGGTGAATTCCCATTTTTTCTTCCTGTCGATGGCGGGTATGGTGACTCCTCTCTGGAAGAAGGGCCCTACAAGCTCTTGGATGCTTGTTAGGGGACGCTGAATCCCGTCGTAGATCTGGCCCACAATCCCGGGTCCCAGCTCCACCGACAGGGGCTTACCTGTTCTTTCCACCGTTTCCCCGGGTCTCATGCCGCTGGTCTCCTCGTAGACTTGGATGGTAGCCTTGTCGCTTTCGATGCCGATGGTCTCGCCGAAAAGTTTCTCCTCCCCCACCTTTACCAGCTCATACATCTGAGCGCCGTGCATGTCCTTGGCGATGACTACAGGTCCTGAGATTCGGATGATTTTTCCCACACCGTTCAAGCTTTACGCCTCTCGGATGAATTATGAGGAAGCATTTTCTTGTAGGCGGCTAGGATATAAAAATTTTTATAGCCTCGCTTCGGAATTATAGACATCCTAAATCTTTAGGCCAACCAAATAACTGGTTAAAATTAAGGTGGAAATGATGGAGGAAATAAGGTGGAAATGATGGAGGAAATAAGGTGCGACGTATGCAAGAAGGTGCTTCCCTTAGGTCAAGCTATCTCTTTCTCTTTTGAAGGGTATCGCTGGGACCTGTGCAGAGACCACATCGGACCCGCTCATAAGCTGGTTAAGATGCTGATAGAAGAGTTCCCAGAATTTCTCAAAAGAATGGAGGCGGGAGAAGAAGAGGTCCTAGAGAAAGTTAGGAAAATCGAAGAAGAAGGAAAACGAGAAATGGAGATGGAGGCAAGACTGTCTACTGTGAAGACTTATTCAGGGCCGTTGAAAAAACTTCAAATACCCATAGTCCAAATGGAAACCTAAAAGCCCTTCAGACAGGAAAACCTCATGGATGCTACTGTTCCAGCGAAGTTTGTGGGAACGGTTAGATGCGACGGTTTTCTCTAAATCCATAAATCTATTTGAGGAAGCGGGGGTTCCTCCCCGCCCTTAGGTTTCAAGTCCTGAACCATCTTGACGATGTTGCAGTCATACTCATCTCGGCATCTACGAATGAGGTTGTTTATGGCTGAAACCGTGTAGGAGACCACGGATTTAACACCCCCCGCCAGATCCGGGTCGATGGTGCGGAGGTATTCCTCCGTCAGCATGTTCGCCCAACGGGCGTCGTGCTCCCAGCAGGCTAGGAAAAGCTCCCCGTCGACTCTGGTCATCTGGTCGTAGGTGAAGTACCCGCGGGTGGTGTCGTTGTACACAGTGAACATAGGGACGATGATGCTTTTGTAGTCCCTCAGCCTCTCCACCAGCTTCAGGGTAAGCTCCGAGTCCTTCTCCGTGGAGCCCGGCAGCCCGATGAGCAGGGTTGCGCAGGGAACCCAGTTGTTATCGGAGAGCACTTCGAAGGCTTTGACCACCACCTCCGGCCACTCCTCCGCCTTGAAGGGCTTAGCCTTACCTCGCATATGCTTCTTAGCCAGCTCAGGGCTTCCTGTTTCAATTCCAGTCTGCCCGCTGAGCCAAAGCTGACCGTCCGCCTCCCCCAGCCGAAGGATTTCAGCCACCTTCTCGATGACCCCCGGAGCACTGGCCGCTGAGGAGAGGCAGAAGTGGCTGATGCCCACGCCGCCGACTCCCGGATGCTGTCTCACCCGGCTGAAAAGCTGAATGACAGCTTCCTCGTTAACCTCTAGGTGTTTAGCTCCGTAGCGGAGGACATCCTCAGCGTGGAGGATGGGCTTTCTTCCCGCCTTGACGTTGACCTCCACCTCTTTGAGAATGTACTCCAAGGGGAAAATCCGGTATCTGAGCATGTCGGGGACGCAGAAGTCGCAGCCTCTTCCACAGCCTCGAGCAACCTCCACCACGCCGCAGATGGTGGGGCCGCTGATGAGGGGAATTTCCTCAACCGAAGCCACATCCCCTCGGACGACGGGGGGAAGAGCTTCGCCTTTGACAGCCATTTCGAAAAGGGGTCCTGCTACTTTTTCTCCTTCTCCTACCACGACGCAGTCGATTCCATAGGCTTTGCGGAGTTTTTCGTCTAGAAGCTGCCATGCGCCTCCTCCGCCTAGGATTATCTTGGGCCGGTGCTGTTGGATGAGAGGGTGATTGACTATCTCCTTAAACTTGTGGACGTTGTAGGCTTCTCCGCCTAGGATTTGGGTGAAGGTGGAGGTGGGAGGCCCGTAGCCTAGGGGGTCATGCTCCGTGAGGCCTACTACCCTGGTTTCAGGCCCTATGGCTTTCTCCAAGTGGTCAGGATGAGCCACGATGACTTCCTCGGGTTTAAAACCGTAATCGTAGAGAGCTGCCTCTATTTTCCGGGTTCCCAGCTGGGCGTATTTGGCTGAGCCGTCTTCATTGGACTCCACAGGCGGGCAAAGGTAGGTGAAGTAGACTTCGTCGGGGATTAGTCCCTTTGACATACACGCTCCGAAGCCTAGGAAGATGTTTCCATGGTATTCGCTCATGAGAGTTCTCCCCGAGGTCAAAACTATCTTATATCCGCGGCTCATACTTTCAACCCCATAAAAGGAACTCTCATCGCCTAATAAAGTCAATTAAAGAAGTTTTTTATTATATAAAAATTACACGGAGGAATTTAGCCTCCGAGGGGGCTATTCCACGGTGATTTCAACGCTTTTGGTTTCCGCCAAGGGAGTAGGGTCGCTCCAACTTTTCCAAGCGAAGACTTCCACGGTGTAGCTTCCCGCCTCCTCCGGAGTCCAAGCAATTCCAAGGGTTAAGCTTCCTTTCCCCGGCACATTGCCGCTGATGAAGCTTAGGTACACCACAGCGCCAACCGAATCCTTAATTTGAACGATGTAAAGCATCGACTGGGTGGTGGAGGCTAGGTTGGAAATCTCCGTCACCAAGAGAACTTGAACCCCCACCGCCCCCTTTACAAGGGGGTTGCCTTGGGCGTCTTGCAGCTCAGGAGAGGAAGTCAGGATGGGGAGAGCTGGCCTTGGTTCGCCCAGACTTGCCGTGGCCTTTATGACAATGGGTGGAATAGGATAGGTTTCAGGTTGATATCCCGCCACATCCTCAGGTTTGGGGGTCTCATCCACATACTTGGCGGTGATGATGTCGCCTTCTGTAACACTCAGCCGGCCGCTTTCAGACGCTCTCGTGGTGAAAGTGAAAGCCCCCTCGAAAACGCCTGTGTTAACCCCGGTTTCTGTGACGGTTAAAGCTATTCCAGCCAGATCTGTGTCAGAGAACACGGCGATTTCGAAGGATTCCCTGAGCCCGGCGTTTGTGTTCATGTCAGGGTCTTCCACCGTGATCTTCGCCACGTCGGTGAACTCGTAGGAGGACTTGTCAAAGGTCACTGTCCCGGTGGTGTGGCCTATCTCCGCTACCGCCGTAACGGCCACATCCTGCCGACCTTCAGCATCAACCGGGTCGATGTAGGTGACAACCAAGCTGTCTCCGTCCCTTGCCGTCAGGATGGCGCCTCCCACAGGTTGGTTAAGGGTGAAGACGTATTCGAAAACGCCTGTGTCCACCCCGGTTTCGTCGATGTCGTTGGTTGGGTTGAGAGGCCAGCTTATGCTGGTGGTCCTGATGTTTAGGGCGGTGTTGGGTATCCAGTCCACAGCATCGACATTCTCGTTCTCATCGGGGTCGGTTATCGTAACCGTGACTTGGGCGTTGACGGAATAGCGGTCTTTGTCAAGCTGAATGGCGCCTGTGGAGGCGAAGACTTGGGCGTTAACGATGATGTCCACCGACCTGCCTGAAGCATCATGGGCGTCGTTATACCTCACGGTTATGGTGTCATGCTTGGACGCTTTGATGGTGGAACCGGCGGTGAACGTTCCCAGCGTGAAGCTTCCTTCAAAAACCCCGGAGTCCACAGCGGTCTCGGTGAGGCTGATGGTCATGCCGGTGCGGTCTGTAGATGTCCGAACATCCACCACGCCTTCAGCTCCCACGGTCCCCGCAGCGATGGTGTCTTTGACCTGCGGGTCTAGGTCCAAGTCGATGTCTGTGACCGTTACCTTCACACTTTCACCCATCCGGTATTCGGCTTTATCCAAAACCAGCTCCCCGGTGTGGGCTCTCACCGAGGCGTAGGCGGTTATGGTTCGAGGGTCTCCGGAAACATCCTCCGAGTCCAAGTACATCACAACGATGACGTCTCCATCCTCCACCTCCGAGGAGAGAGTATGTCTCCCTTGGAAAGTGTTGGTGTTTTTCCCGGTTTCAGCCATGGTAATGGCTACAGGCGGGTCGTAGGCGGCGAGGGGGACGTCGTCCCTAGTAACTTGGATGATAACCCCTGGGGCTTCGGTGCCTGTGAAGCCGTCGACGGCGCCTGAGTCAAGGTTTCTGTCAGCGTCCACGACTGTGACGGTTAAGATTGCTCCGTCCTCGGGACTGTAAACTTCTTTATCCAGGGATATGGTGCCGGTGGCATAGTATTTCAGATCGGAGGCTGAGGGAGAGGGGGCGGTGGAAGCTAACCCGCCTACCAGCAGAACCACGCAAAGAATGCCGAGCCAATTCATGGTTTTCTACGATCCATAAATAGGGTGGAAACGGATAAAGGTTAAGGTAATTTTACATCTGAAGAAGCCTATTTGCCGTTTACTCTTGGTTTTCTGGGGATCAGAAAATTTTTAACGAAAAGCTTCACCCTTTTTTGGAGGAGAAGAGGGCTTGTCAGCCTTCCAAACCTACGATATCGTTAAAACTGTAGTCTTCATTCTCTCCCTCATAGCTCTGGCTTTAATCTTCTTAAGACTTTTCGGAAGTTACGAAGTAGCTCGATGAAGTGGATGAAGGCGATGATGTCAGGCCAAAAAACCTCCCTAAGCCAAAGGGCCTTAGAAGCCCTGTGCGAGGTAACTCCCTACCTTCAAAATTTGGAATGGCTTCGAGGGCTTTTGAACGACCTCCTTTCCAAGGTAAAAACTTTCACCCAGTTGATAGAGGCGTTGGAAAGGGAGTGTAAAGGTCAGAGAGACACGTTGAAGCAAACTGACCTGAAAATTTACTCCCAATATCTTCGACGTTTTTTGAGGGAGAATCCTTAAACCAGATTAGAGGCAGCCCAGCTACCTATATATGGCTGGGAGGCTGTAGGATGTTAAGATTGGAGCCTTCAAGTTCAGACATCTGGAAAAGACTGAAGCGGGCTGGATCCAAATTCACCCTCCGCTTGATAACGAAAGGGAGAAAAACAGGCCTGCCCAGACCTGTAAGAGTATGGTTTATCTGCCTAGACAGCCGGCTTTTCCTCCGTACCACCCGAGAAACTCAATGGTACAAAAACGTGAGAGTCCACCCTCAAGTCCAAGCGGAGGTAGACAGCTTAAAATTCTCAGCCCAAGCCGAATTGGTTGAAGACGAAGCGACCATTCGGATGGTTCAAAGCGCCTACCGGAGGAAATACCACATATTCGACTTCCTGAGAAGCCTTCGCAGATGGAAGGGTGAAGTGTTCTTAGAGTTGAAAGCAACCGCTGGTTAAACCTCGTTGGCTCCATGCCATCCTAGGGGCGGATGTCTAGGGTGAATTTCTTTCAGCAGCTTTCCCAGCCTCTCCTCAAGGCCTTGGAAAAGCTGGGAATAGAGAAACCTACCCTCATCCAGCAGCTGGCTTTCCAGCCTATCCTCCAAGGTGAGAACGTCCTCCTCATCGCCCCCACGGGGATGGGTAAAACCGAGGCGGCCGTGCTGCCCATCTTCGAAAGCCTCCACCGCCTAAGGCAGGAAACGCAGCTTCGAGGCATCGCCGCCCTCTACGTGACTCCACTCCGCTCCCTCAACCGGGACCTTTTCCGAAGACTCCCAGAAGTGGGAGATGTCTTGGGGATAAAAATCGGCCTGAGGCATGGAGACACCCCGGAGGCGGCTAGAAAGCTTCAGGCTGAGAAACCTCCTCACATGCTGATCACCACCCCGGAAACCCTTCAAGCCATCCTAGTCGGGCGGAAGATGAGACGGCATCTCTCCGCGGTGAGATGGGTTGTGGTAGACGAAATCCACGAAATGGCCGACGACAAGCGAGGCGTCCAGCTTTCCCTCGCCCTCGAACGTCTTTCAAGCCTAACCCAGCGGGACTTTCAAAGAATCGGCCTCTCCGCAACCATCGGGGAGCCTGAAACGGTTGCCCGGTTTCTCGTAGGAGAGGGGCGAGAGGTTCGAATCCTCAAGGCAGAGGCCTTCAGGGATGTGGAGGCTTGGGTGGAAAGTCCGTCCCTAACCCAGGCGGACTCGGCGGCTGCCGCTGAGCTGCTCATCTCCGCGGGCACGGTGGCCAGGCTTAGGAGGATCCTTCAACTCGCCCAAGCTTATCGCTCCCTTTTGGTCTTCACCAACACCCGGGAGCATGCTGAGTCTTTGGGGTCCAAGCTGAAGGCTTTAGCCCCCAAGCTTCCCTTGGGCATCCACCATGGTTCACTATCTCGGGAAGTCAGGGTGGAGACGGAGCGTCGGATGAAACAGGGGGCGCTGAAGGTGGTTGTCTGCACCTCCTCCCTAGAGCTGGGGATAGACATCGGAACCGTGGACATGGTGGTCCAGTACCAGTCTCCGAAGCAAGTGGTGAAGCTTGTTCAACGAATAGGGCGAAGCGGCCACGCTGTAGCCGGGAGGCCTAAGGGATGTGTTCTGGCCGCTTGGCCCGACGACATCCTCGAATCCGCCGTCATCTTAAAACAGGCTTTGGCTGAAGAGTTGGAGAGGCCTCTGCTCCACCGGGAGGCCCTAGACGTCCTAGCCCATCAGCTGGTGGGTCTCGCCCTAGATCAGGGCTCCCTAACCCTAGAAGAAGCCTATTCCACCGTCCGGAAGGCTTACCCTTACAGGCAGCTACCTCCGGAAGCCTTCATGGAAACTGTAAACCAGCTGAAGGAGGAGAGGAAGCTGAGCGTGCACGGGGACAGACTCAGGGTGAAGCCGCCTTCCTCCCACCAGTATTATTTTGAAAACCTTTCCATGATCCCCGAGGTATCCCGGTTTACGGTGGTAGACTACGCGGCGAGGAGGAAAATAGGAAGCTTAGACCAAGACTTCGTAGCCAAACATGGAAAACCCGGAAACCAGTTCATTCTCCACGGCTCCGCGTGGCAGGTTCTCCACGTCGACGAGGAGAGGCGGGTGGTGGAGGTGGAAGCTGTAGAAGCCAGCCCAGCAGCCATCCCTGCCTGGGAAGGAGAAGTCATCCCTGTCCCTTACACCGTAGCTTTGGAGGTGGGAAGGCTGCGAAGAGAGATAGGTGCCAAGGTTCTTGACGGCGGAGATCCCCTTGAGCCGCTTTCCGGGTACCCTCTAGACGAGGCCTCCAAGGTCAAGGTGGCTACGGCTATCCAGAGGCACGTGGAGGAGGAATTCCCCCTCCCCCACGACCGGAGGGTGGTGGTGGAAGCTTTTGAAAATTACACTCTCATCCACGGGTGCTTCGGTGATAGGGCTAACCGGGGTTTAAGCAGGGTTCTGGCAGGCCTCCTCACGGCTAAACTGGGAATCGACGTCGCTGTGCAGTCAGACCCTTACCGGATGGCTTTCATCACCCCCCATGCTTTGGACCCTTCTTTGGTGGAGGAGGAGTTGAGAAGCCTCCGTCCAGAGGAGGCCTCTGAAATCTTGGAGACCATCCTAGACCAGACATCCCTCTTCCAGTGGAGGCTTTGGAACAACGCCAAGAGGTTCGGAGTTATCTCCAAGAAAGCGGAGTTCCGCCAAAGACAGGCGCAAGCCCTTCGGAAAGCACTGCGGGGGACCCCAGTTTACAAGGAGACCTTTCGGGAAATCTTCCTCGAAGACATCGACTTGGAAACTGTTCAGAGAGTCTTGGCGAAGATCAGGAGTGGAGAAGTGGAAGTGGAAACAGCGCTCCACCGCCCTGAACCTTCCCCCTTGGCGCTTCCCCTCCTCGACAAGATAGCCCCCCATGACCTCCTGAGGCCGGCGGTGGAGAAGGGGGAGATCATACCAATGCTCAAAGAGCGGCTGGGCTCCAAGACCGTTAAACTGCTCTGCGTCTTCAAGGGAGACTGGGAAGCCCACCGTCGGGTCTCCAGCCTACCTTCCACCATTCGATGCCCCCGCTGCAACTCAACCCTCATCGCGGTGCTCAACCCCAAGGACAGCGAAACCTTGAAGACCGTGAAGAAGAAACTGCAGGGGAAAAAGCTCAGCGGCGAGGAAGAAAAACTTTGGCATACCGCTTGGAAAAACGCCAGCCTAGTTCAAACCTACGGTAAAGAGGCGGTGATAGCTCTCTCAGCCCGGGGAATAGGCCCCGCTACCGCGGTGAGAATCCTAAGCAAGCCTCATGACTCGGAGGAGAAATTCTACGCAGCCATCCTGAAGGCGGAGAGAACCTACCTCCGAACGAGGATGTTTTGGGACACTGAAGCCTCATTCTAAAAATTTCTTTATTTTCTATGCTGGGGAGGTATTGTCCTGCTTTTGGGGCTTGGCTTGGCAGTTTGAGCCTCAGAACTAGGGCGGTTTAGGGTGCGCAGGAAGGAGGGGACTGCGGATTCTAGACTAAGCGAGCCATCGCCTTCTCAGCTTGAAGTGAAGGTAAGTTGGTAGCGGTGGGGTAGGCGTGAGTTGATGCTGAACCTATCAGAGACACTAGCAGAAACCCTAAAGCCTTAAATGGCAAAAATCTAAACACTACTATAATTTGTTATTATCTCTAATAAGGGAGGGGTCGCTGTGTACAGCTATAGAAACAAGGTCTTACATGTTGACCTAACCCGTCAGAGAATCGAATCGGAAACACTGCAGGAAGAATTTTGCAGGAAATACATAGGCGGAAACGGTTTCGGCATATACTATCTGTGCAAAAACGCTCCGCCTAGGGTGGAACCCTTCGACCCAGCCAATGTTTTAATCTTTGCCACAGGACCCTTTGCTGGAACCTGCATTCCTTCCGCAGGCAAGTATATAGTTCACGCCAAGTCTCCCCTCACCTTTCTCATGGGGGAAAGCGTATGTTCAGGCTCTTGGGGTCCGACGCTCAAATGGGCTGGATATGACGCTGTGGTGATAACCGGAAAGGCCGCCCAGCCAACCTACCTCTTCATCGACGACGACTCGGTGCAGTTTAAAGATGCGAAGGACCTATGGGGGAGGGATTCATGGGAAACGGAAGACATGATAAAGGAGACAATAGGCGACAGGGACATCAGCGTTGCGGCAATAGGCCCCGCGGGGGAAAACCTAGTCAGATATGCCTGTATAACCAGCGACAAGAGTAGACAAGCAGGCAGAACAGGGATGGGTGCTGTGATGGGGTCTAAAAAACTCAAAGCCCTGGCAGTTCGCGGCTCCAAGTCTTTAGAGGTGGCGAAAATAGATGAATTGGTTGAGTATTGCAATAGACTCTACAAGGATTGCCAAGGTGATGCCACGAAATACTACAGGCTATACGGCACTCCCGGAGGAATGATTTCCCTTAGCGAAATGGGCATCTCGCCGACGAGAAACTGGCAGCAGTCCAGCGACCATGTGCTTCATGAAGAGTTTACCGGAGAAACCACGAAAGAACGTTATCACCCGAAGATGATAGCATGTCAAGGTTGCCCCATAGCCTGCGATCCCGTAACCGTTCTGAAGAACGGACCTTATAAAGGGACTACAGCCAGCGTCGAGCAGGAAAGCCTCTACGGGTTAGGCCTCTCCACAGGAGTAGGTAACTATCAGTTGATGGTCAAGGCTACAGAGTTTTCTGACCGATACGGTGTTGATACCATAAGCGTCGGAGTTACCATAGGCTGGGCTATGGAATGTTACCAAAAAGGCTTGCTGACCCGGGAAGACACAGGCGGTCTTGAGCTCAAATTCGGAAACGGGGAGGCCGTTTTGGAAATTATCAGAAAGATAGCCTACCGCAAGGGCATAGGAGACCTCTTGGCTGAAGGTGTGAAAAGAGCCTCTGAAAAGCTTGGGAAGGACTCCCAGCATTTCGCCATGCACAGTAAGGGATTGGAGTTACCAGACTACGAGGTAAGAGGTCTGAAGGTTTGTGCTCTTGCATTTATGACCTCAACTCGCGGCGGCCACCATATGACCGCCAGCGCCTACGACTTTGACTTGGCAGGTAAGGTCGAAGGGACTAAGGCGGATCCAGCCTATGGCAGGTTAGTGGCTGACAGGGAAAACCTTTGGGCTGTCATCGATTCCTTGATCCTCTGCAAGTTTACGAGAAAAGTGATTACAGGCTATGAGCAGATAGCTGAACTCTACCGGTTGGCAACCGGGTTATTTCTGAGTGTTGAAGAACTGAGCTTAGCCGGGGAAAGAATCTACACACTTGAAAAAAGTTACAACATCAGAGAAGGGTGGACCCTGAAAGATGAAACCTATCCCGCTCGAATCTTCAAAGAACCCATAGGTAACGGTCCGTTGAAGGGGATCAGATTTACCGAGGAGGAGCGAAGCCTCCTTTTGGAAGCCTACTTTAAAGCTCGCGGCTGGAGTGCGGAGGGTATACCTCCGAAGGAAAAACTCGCCAAATTAGGGCTTGATATGGTGACGTATGGAGGGAACTAGATGGAACGTAGCTATGTAGTAGCGAGTCCTGAGAAATGTACAGGCTGCCGTATCTGCGAACTGATATGCTCAGCTGTGAAGGAGGGAAAGTTCAACCCTCTGCTGAGTCGGATAAAGACAGTTCGTATTGTTGAAGCTGAAGCTGTCGGCAATATGGCTTTAGCATGTAAACTATGTGAAAACCCGCCTTGCGTCGAAAGCTGCCCCCTGGAAGCTTTAACCAAAGATCCTTCGACAGGTATAATAATCGTTGACGATGAAAAGTGCACAGGCTGCGGCCTATGCATCGACGCTTGCGACATCGGAGCGTTAACCTTACATCCTGATAGAAAAGTTGTAGTTGTCTGCGACCTCTGCGGTGGAGATCCTGCCTGCATTAAGGCTTGCCCCAAAGAAGCATTGGAACTCACAAACCTAGAGGCCCTTTCAGCTAGATCCCAAGAAAAAGAACTGATTAAACTTCTGGTGAACAACGTTAAAAAACCAAGATTACGCTGATTTCAACCAAAGCAGTTATAGGCTACTCAAAGAAACTAATGCTGGAAAGGGAGTAGCCGTCATTTTTTTGGGGCGATATAGCATATTTAGGGACAGATTAAAGCGTCTCCTGCAAGACTCATGAGAATGAAAAAGCTATTTCCACAAATCAAGCTTCAGCTTTTCAGTCTATCTTTTAAACAGACCCCGTTTAAGGATTAAGAAATCAATATTTAAAGGCTAACCCTATGTTTTCAAGCTCTTTTTTCACTTTCTTATATAAGTCTTCATGTTCCTTTGTCGGTGTGACAGTTTGGACGTCGTAGCACTCTTGAAATTTCTTTCCAACGGGCGGCGTTCCTTTGGGTGGCAGTATATCTTCGTATTTTGCCATAATTGTTTTAACCATCTCGTTGGCATCCTCCCGTTTCAGCCCCACAGCGGCCCACCCTACTTCTCCGGTGCACCGAGCTGATATGCCTGCCATGTAATCGGTGTAGTAGCCTTTCCTCGCTGAACCTGCATGGAGGTTGGCGCCTATCACTGTTTTGCCTATAGCGGGTGCTGCAATCTCATAGAAGGTCGTATCAGTGCAAAGTCCTGAGAAGGTCCTAGAGTTCGCACCACTGGTAATTATGAGATTCGCATGTTTGACTAAAGCGGCTATTGACAGAAGTTCCATAGCCATTTCCGGAGGATAAGCGGAGCATCCAGGGGCATGGAGTGCCTCAGGCATGAAGGGATGCACCCAAGGAGTGTTGAAAAGTATGGCGAAGGCTATGCATTCAGCAATGTTGGTTATGGCGGCGCCCTCAGGCCCTCCAGCTAGGCCGCCTATGATGGAACTGGGGATGACTACGCCTCTGCACCCATATTCAATGCAATGGGCTGCTTCACAGAGCATGAAGTAAGGAGCCTTCAATTGAGGAGGAGGACTGAGTTGCATAGCGTCGGTTTTTTTGTAACCACCCTCCACTAAGCTGGCCAGTATCTGGGGAGCCGCAGTCGCCCCCGCGGCTCCAAGAGTGCATATGCCGGGTCTTCCAGCTCTCCTCGCAGCTTCTTTCATCCAGTAGACATTGGCTATTTCAGCGTACAACTCCACGGGGGAGCCGGCTTTCACCTCCATACCCTCCACCGTCGTCGGCGTCCCATAAAAAAGTATGTCGAGCATAGGTTCTTGGATGTAGCTTTGATAGATGGGAATCGCCATCTCCTCGGATATAGGGCTACCGTTGGGTCCTCCCATGATCCTAGGAGGCTTATCGTCTTCGATCTTCCTATGAGTTAGAGTAACAGCATCCTTGCCTTCGCCGACGGTGATCTCCTTTGGGAAAGTGGCAAGAGCTTCCTTGATCTCTCCTTCTTCAAGCTTGATTATTTTTTCTGTGTCCGTGCAAAGGACACCTACTTCCAGTAGTAGGTCGATGGCGGCTTTGAAGGCGTCGTCGATGAGGGTGTTGTCGGTGGGGATGACGGTTTCAGGGTCGTATGTTATGTCGTACTCCTTCACCAGCCTCTTCACAGCCGGATAAAACCTCTTCAGGTCAAACTCCCGCTCCGGGCAGAGAGGACCCGTCTCAGCCCTCCGCCAAAGCTCCCACACCCTAGACCTCGACAACTCCACACCTACCCTCAGCGTCACAAACCTAAAATTTGTAGCTAATCCCCATATCTTCCAGTTCTTTCTTAATTTTCCCATAAAGTTCTACATATTCTTTGTTAGGTGTAACCGTTTTCGGATTGTAACATTCTCGAAACTCCTTCCCAATGGGTGGTTTCCCTTTCGGTGGAAGGCGGTCTTCATACTTGGCTAAGATGGCCTTCGCTATGTCGTTTGCATCCACCCTCCTCATTCCTGTAACCGATTTAGCAATCTCACCTGTGCATCTTCCCTCCATACCGGTTACGTAGTCGGTGTACCTGCCTTCTCTGCAACATCCACTCATAGGGTCTCCTCCAGCAACAGCAGCTCCAAGGGCTGCCACTGCAAATTCATAGAAAGCCATGTCCGTGCAACATCCTGCATAAACGCGGTCGCAGAGGGTGGAGACAATCAACTTGGTATGCTTTGCAAGAGCAGCTGTAACCAAGTTCACCATGCTCATTACATCCCTCCTCGACGTGCCGGGCGGATACAGAAGGTCGTGAATGTCCACACAGACCCAAGGTGTGCGAAACACAAGATTGGCAGCTATGCACTCAGCTACCTCTGTGACGGCAGCCGCTTCAGGTCCGCCCGGTAACCCCCCTATGTAAGCTGGGGAGGTAACCCAGCCTCTGCACCCGTACTCGATGCAGAATTCAGCCTTGCAAAGTTCAAAGTAAGGTATTTTTAACTGCGGTAGTCCTGCGAGCTGTATTCCGTCGGTTTTCCTATAGCCGTTCTCTACCAAGCTGGCCAGTATTGCGGGTGCCACACCTACTGCTCCAGAACCGATAATGAACATACCCGGTCTTCCTGCTCTTCTGGCAGCCTCCCTCAGCCAGCGTACATTGGCGACCTCCGCGTACATCTCCATGGGCGAACCGTCCTTTGACACCATACCCGCAATTGTGGTAGGTGTACCGTACATAAGCAGGTCGACGGTTGGTTCTTGAGCGCAAGACTGGTATATGGGGATAGCCATCTCCTCGGATATGGGATTTCCTGAAGGCCCTGCGAAGACGCGTGCAGGCTCATGGTCTTCCATCTTTCTATGTTTCAGAAGGCAGGCGTCCTTTCCTTCCCCTACCGTCATTTCACCGGAGAGGGTAGCTAAGGATTCTTTGACCTCCCGCTCCTCCAACTGAATAATCTTCTCGGTATCCGGGCAAAGCACCCCCACTTCGGTCAGTAGATCGATCCCCGCCTTGAAAACGTCGTCGATGAGGGTGTTGTCGGTGGGGATGACGGTTTCAGGGTCGTATGTTATGTCGTACTCCTTCACCAGCCTCTTCACAGCCGGATAAAACCTCTTCAGGTCAAACTCCCGCTCCGGGCAGAGAGGACCCGTCTCAGCCCTCCGCCAAAGCTCCCACACCCTAGACCTCGACAAAACTGAACTCCCCTTCACTTAGAAATCAGTTTTTTTGCAACTTCCACAGCTTCAGGGGCGTTTTCACCGTATCCATCAGCGCCTATCTCTTCGGCATACTGACTTGTCACCGCACCGCCTCCCACCATAACCTTATATTTGTCCCTGAAGCCCAGATGTTTAAGATATTCAATAAGTCCTCTTTGCTCAGGCCTCGTCGTCGTCATCAAAGCGGAAGCGGCAATGATGTCAGGGTTGTGAGTTTGAGCTTCTTCCACAAATTTTCTTATGGGAACATCTTTTCCCAAGTCGATCACTTCGAAACCCTCGGCCTCTAGCATCGTGACCAGAATGGTTTTACCGATGTCGTGGATGTCCCCCTTCACCACACCTATTAGAATCTTACCTAGAGTTCTGGTCTCCGCCTTTCTTTTCATCAACTCCGGCTTCAACACGGTTAATCCAGCTCTCATGGCATCTGCCGCCAGCATCAAGTCGGGGAGAAAGATTTCCATCTTAGAAAATTTCTCACCTAGCTCTCTGATAGTCTCTGTAAGGACGCTTACAGCCTCCAAGGGGTCTACTCCCGCAGCGAGAGCCTCCGCCGCAGCCTTTCGAGTGGCTTCCTCATCGTAGCTGAGAAAACTTCTGCGTAGCTTTTCCAAAACTTCTTCTTTGGACAAAGGAAATCCCCCAAATTATGAGGGGATATAATTTTCATTTCATTATCTATATAAGATTTTCTAATGGGGATGCTGATTAATATTTCCATCTATTTTTTCTCGAAACTTTTATATATAAGATATCTGGTAATAGACTAAACCGGTGAAAGTTCTTGACATCTTCCGAATCTCGTAGAAGCGCCCTAAAATACGGTGTTGCTGCGGTTGTGGCTGTGGTGGTGGCTGGTGTGGGCGGCTACGCCGCCTGGCAGGCCACAAGGCCCCCAGCCCCGGCTCCAACACCGACGCCTACACCCACGCCTACGCCAGTACCGAAGCCGGACTTTATAACACTCTTAGCTTGGGGAGACCCCAAATCCAGGGCAGCGTTTGAATATATTAACGAAATGTTCGAAGCAGAATTCGGTATTCCTGTAAGGTATGAGGTAGAGGCTTATTCCACAGAGGGGCTGGCCAAGATCAGAGCTGACCTACCTAACTATTTCAACGATGTCTGGGGTGCTACCCATGTCGCAGGTTTGGAAGCCGCTATAGACAACATCATAGCCCCCTTCCCGGTGGAGGAAATGCCGAATTTGGAAGAAATCCCCGACGAATACATGACGGTATACAATGGTAAAATCTACGGTGTAGCCAATTTCATGTCTCACGTACGAACACTATATCGTACCGATCTAGTTGACGAGCCGGTGTCCATGGAAGACCTTGCTGACCCTCAATACAGGATAGGAATAGTTCCCATTGGCTATTATGGCGGAGTAACCTTGCTGCGGCTGGCTTATGCTATGGGTGGAGACGAATATAATCCAGAGCCCGGATGGGAATTGCTGAAAAAGATAGCGCCGAACATCACGCTCATCACCCCAACAGTAGGGGACATCATCAGTTCTATCGAAAGGGGAGAAATCAACGTGCACCTAGGTTCAACAAACGACAGCCTCCTACCATTACTGGAGAGAGGGGTTGCCGTGGCATTCGCCGCCGCCTCCGAGAAGCATCCAGTTCACTTAGGAGAATGGACTCTGCACGTGACAAACAGTCCCAGAAAAGAATGGGCCTTCAAATACGTGAACCTAGCTTTGGACCGAGAGATAAACGAAGAATCAGCTGCACGACTAGGCCAGTTCCCAACAAACATAAATGCAGAGGCCGCTGCGTATCCCTACGCCTTGACCAAGGAAGAGATTGAAAAATACGCGTATGCATACGATCCGCTGGTGGCGCGGGAGAAAATGGAAGAGTGGACTGCACGGTTTGACGAAGAAATCCGTCCACTTCTAGGAGTGAAAGGTTAAATCTCTCCCCCTTTTTTTATGATATTTATTCCTGCCCATTTTTTCCATTCTGTAGTTTTTAATGGTTTTCCGTAAAGAAGCTTTAAATGAAAAAGAGCAGCCGGTTTTTGAATTTTCGTTAAGAAAAAGCATACAAAATTCATCGTAATTCGTTTAGGTAGATGTATTTGTGTCAAATTTGATCATTTCACACCGTCAAATAGCAGTAAGCTTTTTAATTTGCTTTCAAGAATTTATAAAAAGGAGAGCAGAAATTGGAGGCAATGCGTGTCCAAGGTATCGTCAAATATTATGATGGAGTTAAAGTGCTCGACGACGTTTCCGTCAGCTTGAAAGAAAAACAGTTTCTCACCCTCTTGGGGCCTAGCGGCTGTGGAAAGACGACGTTGCTTAGGATAATAGCTGGCTTAACCAAGCAGGATAGTGGCAGTATTTACATGGACGGCCGCCGGGTCGACAACCTTCCTCCCTACAAAAGAAACCTCAGCATGGTATTTCAGAATTACGCGCTTTTCCCCCATATGACCGTCTTCAAGAACATAGCTTACGGATTAGAGGAACGAAAGCTGAGCAAAGACAAAATTAGAGACAAAGTTGCACGAATTTTAGAAATAGTAAAGCTTCCCGGCTATGAACAGAGGTACCCCTACCAACTGAGCGGGGGAGAACAGCAGCGGGTAGCGTTGGCAAGAGCTTTGGTTGTTGAACCTAAAATAATACTACTTGATGAACCCCTCAGCAACCTCGATCTGAAGCTGCGTTTAGCCATGCAGTTGGAGATAAAAAGGATCATCAACCAGATAGGCGTAACCGCTGTTTATGTCACCCACGACCAAGGGGAAGCCCTTACCATGTCCGACGTCATCGCAGTGATGAGAAAAGGCAAGATAGTGCAGGTTGGAAATCCGCATGAGATTTATAAGTTGCCGAAATCCAGCTTTGTAGCTGATTTCATCGGTGAGGCGAATCTTTTTGAAGGGAGAGTGACAAAAATACAAGCGCCCTACGTGTGCGTCCGAACGGAGAAAGGTCTCATTCTACATTCCATGTTAAATTCAGGTTCAAAGCTTAAAGAAAACGATAAGGTCACAGTGGTTGTAAGGCCGGAAAGAATTAAGATCAGGTGTAAAGGGGAAGTCAAAGAAAAGAACAGTTTCATAGGCAGTGTTCAGAGCGCATCTTTCAAGGGAATGTTCAAAACCTATTGTATAGATGTGAAGGACACTCCGATTTCAGCGGTCAGCATTGAAGAAGAGTTCTTTCCTCCAGGTGAAACGGTGGTCGTTGAATGGCAATGCGAAGATTCTCTAATACTGGAAGGTTGAAGGCGATATTCAGTTTTCAAAAACTAAAATTCATGGTTTTCTTCCCCGTATTTATTATAATGGGTTTTTTCATAGTATCCTTAGCTATGATGGGAGAACTCAGTTTTTATAGGCATTTAGTAGGTTTACAAATAGAGAAAGCGTTTACTCTAGAAAATTATATACTGATATTCACTGAACCCGCTTACCAAAGGGTCATGATAGTTACGTTGAGAGTAGCTCTCCTAGCGACACTCATCGCCCTAGGTTTAGGGTATCCCTTAAGCTTTTGGATCGTCAGAGCAAAACCTTCCAAAACTAGAAGCTTCGTCATCGTAGCGGTGACCATTTCATTTCTTATATCGTTCCTCATTCGCCTTTATTCTTGGATAGTCCTCCTCGGATATTATGGAACCATCAACAACCTTTTCAGCCTTTTAGGAATGTCGAGAGTCATACTGCTGTACAATGAAGCCGCTGTGACTATAGCTTTAGGCCAATGGGGTGCTGTATTCGCTGTTCTTTTCCTGATAGGACCCCTTCAAAACATCGACCCCACGCTAGAAGAC
Organism: Candidatus Hecatella orcuttiae; assembly: GCF_002009985.1. Classification (NCBI taxonomy): domain Archaea; kingdom Thermoproteati; phylum Candidatus Bathyarchaeota; class Bathyarchaeia (SeqCode); order Candidatus Hecatellales; family Candidatus Hecatellaceae; genus Candidatus Hecatella; species Candidatus Hecatella orcuttiae. Next base: position 600,974 of record NZ_MTLX02000005.1, on the reverse strand, counting down.
GCTGCAAAAACCTTGGGATCAGACCCTGTGAGAACTTTTATCAGGGTCACTCTGCCTCTCAGTCTTCCAGGAGTCATCGGAGTGTTCTCAGCTCTTTTCGCGTGGAACGTGGCTTCTTTTGTCACTCCCATGATAGTAGGCGGCGGGGTAGTGACACTCATAGCCAATTTCATATACGAGAGATTCATGTTCACTCTTAATTATCCACTGGGCGCTGCCATGGCTTTCGTTCTTCTCACCTATACTCTGGCAATATGGTACGGAGTTAACTATTTCACAAGCAAAAAAATGCCAGCGAGATTGACCGTAGGCGGCAGGTGAGAAGAAAAGATGGAACTTCACAAAATTTTAGTTAAAATCGTATTAGCATTCAGCGTCGTCTTCCTTCTCATTCCTCTGCCTTTGACGGTGGGAATCGTTTTCAGCCCGGAGACCACGCCCACATTTCCTCCTCCAGGCTTTTCCCTGAAATGGGTCAATAAATTTATCCAGGAAGAGGTTTTCATCAACGCCTTCAGAGTCAGCCTTATTTTGGCTGCTGTGGTAGTTTCGATATCCGTGGTAACAGGGCTTTTAACCTCCTACGGTATGGTTCGTTATAATTTCAGAGGGAAAGATTTTTTGAATATGTTATTCTTTATGCCATTAATAGTTCCCGCTGTTGTCACAGGGTCGGCGTTACTTTTTCTTCTCAGAGGAATCCTGGGAATCTACATAAGCTTCTTCAACCTAACCATAGCTCACGTGATTTTGACAATACCCTTTTCTATCCGCGCAATCGCAGCCACTCTAAGCGGGTTTGACATAACCTTAGAGGAATCGGCAAAAGTCCTAGGTTCGAGCGGTCTACGGGCGTTCAGAAGAATTACTCTCCCCATGATAAAGCCCGGCATCATAGCAGCTTCAGTCTTTGCCTTTGTGATCTCTCTAGACGAGGTAACCGCTTCAGTGTTTCTCTCCCGTAGCGATGCGTTAATTCTGCCAGTGGTGCTTTTAACCTTCATGAGAGAGCAAGTTGACCCAACCTTCGCAGCTGCTTCGATCTTTTTGATTCTCATCTACACTATCCTGATTTTCATCATAAGCAAAACCATCGGTTTAAGCGTCTTCATAGGGCTTCTCGAAAAAAGAACTCGTTAACAGCTCTTGAAAAGGGAAGGCGCGGCAAATTCGATCATAACCGCTGTATATCAGCTTCTTGCTGAACTCTGCGAGGGAAACTTCGCTGCTAAAGATGATAGATGATAAACGTTGGCAGATCTATCTTTCTCTCAATGCCTTAAGGATTTTTTCAGGGGTTAGCGGAAGCTCCTTGATCCGCACGCCCACTGCATCGTATACAGCGTCGGCGATAGCAGCGGCTGTGGGAATATGGCCCATCTCACCGACTCCCTTAGCTCCAAAGACCCCGGCGGGACTGTTTGTTTCAACAAGGATTACATCGATTTTAGGCATATCAGTAGTATGAAGGATCTTGTAATCTAAGAAGTCAGGATTTAACACCTGTCCTGTAGTTTTATCCAGCATAAGTTCTTCGGTCAGGGCATAACCTATGCTGTTTTGCAGAGAGCCTTCGATCTGCCCTTCTACGATGCTGACGTTTATTGCCTTGCCAACGTCATGAGCAGCCACCAACCTCAATACCTTCACTTGGCCGGTTTCAGTGTCCACCTCTATTTCGGCAAACTGGGCGCCCCAAGGAGGAATGTACATAGGCACGGTATAGGTGGCCTTTGCGCCAAAAGTATAAGCTGCCTTGGCGTCGACGAAATAGGGAGAAATGGAGGGAGCACCCGCCTGCCTGATCACATCTGAGATTTCTATCCCCCTTTCAGACTCCTTTTTGACATAGATTCTCCGATCCTTGGCCTCAAGCTCTTCAGGGGGTACTTCCAACATTTTAGCGGCATGCTCGAACAATTGTTTTTTGACCTTCGCAGCAGCAGCCCTCACCGCTCCTCCTGTCTGCATCAGAGTGGAGCTAGCAGCCACCAGCCAGCCCCAAGGATTGACATCTGTGTCTATGTTTGAGACAGTTACATCTTCTAAGCGGACTCCCAGCTCTTCAGCTGCAATTTGAGCGCAGGTTGTGTTTATTCCTTGACCTATATCCGTTACTCCTATCAACAAGTGAATTGTACCATCAGCGTTAACGTTTATCTCAGCGACCCCGGGAACTAGCATATCAGGGTGGAGAGCAGGGGCGAAATGAACCGAGATGGCCATCCCCACGCCTCTCCTCTTTACGCCTTCAACCTTCTCCCTTCTCCCACGTTTTCTCCGCCACCCTATGCGCTCAGCTCCCTTCACCATACATTCATCAAAACCTTTTGCGTCAATTGGGACGTTGTTATAAGGGTTTATCTCGCCTGTTTTTCTACGGTTTTTCATCCGAAATTCAAGAGGATCTATCCCCAGCTCTTCAGCGATTCTGTTTATTTCCGATTCCAAAGCGAAGTGAATAGGCACACTGCTAAATCCTCGAAACGCCCCAGAGCTGGGCGTGTTGGTGTAGACAGCGTAGCCTTCATATCTGCAGTTAGGACAGCTGTAGGGAGTTATCAGCCAAGCTCCGGCTCTCTGCGCCATGTAGATGCCGTAGGCGTAAGCTCCCATGTCTATGATGGCTCTCACATATCTCGCGGTGAAAGTGCCGTCTTTTTTTACGCCTGTTTTAGTCCAGAAGACACTGTAGGAACGTACTCGGGTGGTGACGAATTCTTCTTCTCTGCTGCACTCCAGCTTCACGGGTCTGCCAGTCTTCTTAGCTAGCAAAGCGCAAAGAACATCCTCCAAACGGCCGTATTTAGCTCCAAAACCTCCACCGACAGGAGGCACAATAACTCTGATCATGTTCTCAGGCATGTTTAGACCTCTGGCTAGGATGCCGCGCACAATGAACGCGCCTTGCACCGATGTCCAGTATGTTAACTTTCCGCTGGGATCCCAGCTGGCTATACCCACGTCTGGTTCAAGGCAACAGTGAGCTTGCCGCTGAGTCGTGTACCTGTTCTCAAATACGTAATCAGCCTCTTTGAACCCTTTTTCCACGTCACCTACACCATAGTCAAATACAGGATCCCTCAGGTTGCCTTTGCCCTTTACCAAAGGCACATCTGGGTGAATTATGGGCGCCTCCGGCTTCATAGCTTCCTCAGGGTCGAAGACCGCTGGTAAAACTTCATATTTCACCTCTATCAACTCCAATGCCTCTTCCGCTGCCTCCTCGCTTGTGGCCGCTACAGCGGCTACCTTATCACCCACATACCGTACTTTATCGTCTAAGACAGCTTCATCCCCCAAAATTATGCGAGCCTCCTTGTGAGAAAGAACGGCTTTCACGCCCGGCAGTCTCTCAGCTTTACTTGTGTCTATTTTTAAGATCCTCGCATGAGCGTAGGGACTTCTCAGGATTTTAGCGTGAAGCATTCCTGGTAGGTTTAGGTCTACTGTATATCTCGCTTTTCCAACAGCTTTCTCATAGGCATCTATCTTTGGGAGAGGTTTTCCGACTACTGACAGCTCTTTCTCGCTCACCTACTTCCACCTTTCCTCATTATTTCAGCGGCTTCCAGTACTGCTTTAACCGGCTTAACATAGCCGGTACACCTGCAGAGGTTACCTGAAAGGGCTTCTCTTACCTCTTCTTCGGTTGGGTTGAGATTCCGGTCTAACAAGGCTTTGGCGGAAAGTATCATTCCAGATGTGCAAAAACCACATTGGATTGCGCCGTTTTTAATAAAAGCCTCCTGTAAAGGATGTAGTTTGAGTCCTTCCGCCAATCCTTCGATGGTGACTATTTTCTTACCTTCAGCCCTAGCCGCCAGTGTCAAACAGGAAAGAATCGGCTTCCCATCCATGAGGACAGTGCAAGCGCCACATTCCCCTCTGCCACAGCCCAGCTTTGCCCCAGTTAGACCCAGCTCGTTTCTGAGAACGCGGAGCAGCGTCCAATACGGCTTTACCCTCACCTCGTGGATTTCCCCGTTCACATTTAATTTGATCAAAGAATCCCCCAATCTTTCTTCACTCTCCCTTCGCCCTTTTCAGGGATTTTTGTAATACCCTCTTTACCAAAACCTTACTCATCTCCTTTCTATACTCGGCTGAGGAACGAACATCACTTATAGGCTTCGTCTCTTCGGACGCTGTTTGACTTGCTTCTTCCACAAGAGCCTCGTCTATCTCCTTTTTCCGAAGTAATTTTTCTGCCCCCTTGGCTCTGATAGGGGTAGGAGCGACTGCGCCTAGAGCTATCCTCGCATCTTCGCAGACACCGTCCGACCTTAAGGTTATTCGTGCGGCCGCGTTCACAAGGGCGATGTCCACGCTGGTCCTTCCCAGCTTGTAGAATGCCGCTCCTGTATGGGGCGGAGGTTTAGGTATCTGAAACTCTACAAGCAACTCGTCGCTCCTCAGAACGGTTTTCCTTACGCCCGCAAAAAATTCTTCCATGGAAACAATCCTCTCCCCAGCCAGACTGACTATCTTAGCTTTAGCGTCTAAGACCATCAAAACCGGGGGAAAATCCGCGGAAGGAACAGCGCTGCACACGTTACCCCCGATGGTCGCCATATTCTTAACGGTGGCTTGGCCAAAATCATGAGCCGATTCCGCCAATATCCGATACGCGCCTTCCTTAAACAGACTGGAAGTCTCTATGCTGTGGAAGGTGGACAAAGAGCCGATCTTCAGGTATTCCCCATCGTTTTTGATGTAATCCAAGGGCAAGGAAGCGATGTCTATTAAATACTCAACTTCAGGCGGCTTCTTAACCAGCAGATCGGTGCCGCCTGCAATAGGTCTCGCCGATTCCCCATATTTAGCAAGTAAATTCAAAGCCTCCTCGAGGGTTTCGGGTTTAAAATACTCTCTAGGTCTAAAAAACTTCCTCATAGGGATGCGATCACTACACAGGGAATTTAAGTTTTACGGTTCGTAAACAAGTCTTCAAGCTGGCCTCGGATCCCCCATTCCACTCCGACGTTAACTTCCCCGGTTATCCACAAATAAGGTGGATGGCCGCAAGATCGTTAGGTAATATTCAGCTTAAAAGAGAAAATTAATGGTGAGCTTAGTATAAAAGTAAAGACGATACAGAGGTTTACCCTCCGATGGGAAATCGGCAGTTTAAACAGTATGCTTTACCGCGTATGATAAACTCCTGCCCCTTAGCTATTTCTCTGCCGCATCCGGCGCATCTCATGGTGCTGTTAGCCATCGATGCGAATCCCTTTTTCCCACCAATGAGAATTTTTCTAAATTTTAATAAAGATTTTGTTTTCGACGTATTTTGGAAACTTCATGTTGGAACGTATTTGAAGGCTTCCTCTTCCTTTTCCGTGGTTTCCAGACCTAATGCGTCCCTGATTTGTGTTGCTTGCTGGGCGCTATCAAAAGGCGGGCAACCCGGTATGAGGATAATTTTCCCTTTCAATTCTCCTTGCTTCAGAACCCAGTAAGAATGTTTTGTGGTATTCGTTGAACAGTCACCGTACACCAGTATCACTCCTTTTTTAGAAAGTTCTCGAAGTTCCTCCAAATCTGTTGGGAAGGGCGGTTCAAGCCCTGTAAAGAAGAAGAGTTTTTTATCCAGCCTCTTCAAGTCTTCGAAGATCCCTGTGTCTCTCAACATGTATAACAAGAATTTTATCCAAGCTTTACACCCCCTGCAAGTTGCACCTTCGTAGACTAGAACGTTTTCAAAGGGGGGAGTGATTATTTCGCATGAAGCCATCAGAAACCTCTTTTTAACCTCATCGACTTTCTCTCCCATCACCTCGATTTGAGAAGGATCCCCCATTCCTAATCCTTGAGAATGCGCCAACGCTATCGGTCCTATCTCTCGATGGGGATATTCAAAACCTATAATCTTAGCAGCTATGGCATCTGTGGATACAGGGTCATCGCCTGCCAGAATCAAATTCATGTTCACGGGCGTACCGTGGATCGGCCCATCGCCCTCCATGCCTACAAGGCCGTCGACCAAGCAGAAAGGTATTTTCGGCTTTACAAGTCTGAAGAGATCAATCAGCTTTTGCCATAGGTCTGAACGATGCCAACGCAGCCTGTCACTCTGAGCATTGGTAAGTGCATGCAAAACTTTTATGCAACAGGTTATACCCCCGCCTTCCATGCTTGTTTTTAAAACCGGCAAAGGTATTATTTTATCAGCTTCCAACGCCAATTCAGCTATCTCCGCCTTTTTCATCAAAACAGCGTCGGGTATCAGCGTCATTCGGCTTTTGAATACACCTTTTCTATCGAAAGGTATGAGTTCAACCCCTATCTCTTTGGCCATGTCTGAAACGCCCAAGAGGTCCATGACATCCTCTGTAGTCATTCCTTCGCGCCACCAATGAGTCATAGCTGAGGATCCCTCGCCGATTATGGGCTTAGCTCCAGTTTCTTTTATCTGAAGGGCCAATGCTTTAATAACGCGGATGTCAGTTGTGACCGGTGGTGGTCTGGGACTTACAAAATTCGGTTTTATTAAAACCATTTCCCCTGGACTGACGAACTTCTCTATGCCTCCAAGCTTGTCGAGTACTGACTTGACGGCATCAAATATTTTGCTTTCATCGACAGGTGAAACGAGTTTCGAAATGGCTACGCGACTCATGATAAAAATTAAGGGATTCCATTAATTAAATTTATTGTTCACTAACTCCTTGATAACTAAAAAAAATCAAAAAGGCTGTTGATAGAAAATTTATGAAAAATCAGTCAGCTTATGATTGTCTCAGAAATTGCTACAGCACTCAGCTCTATGTAAGATTAATTGAGCGTATACCGCTTTACTCCCAACCACACCAGTTGAGAATCGTTAAAGCTAGAACTTTTACCGAGGTTATCAAATCCTCTATTCTCACCCACTCGTCTGTGGCATGCATCTGCGTTATGGTTCCAGGACCAAAAATGACAGTAGGCGTTGCACCATACTTTATCAGGAATCGAGTGTCAGCTGCGCCTTCATGACCGCGTACAACAGGCTTTTTCATGGTCGCTTCCTCGAAAGAGCTAATTACAGTGGTACAGATGGGATGATCTGCTGGAATTTCCGCTGGCTCAGCATAATAACCTGTAAACTCCACCCTAGGTAAATGTTCCCTGAGCCAAGGATCCTTTTTCGCGGCATTTTCAATGTATTCTATGAATTCCCGTTTAACATCGGCGGGATCCTCGTTAGGCAGAACCCCCATCCTCCCTTTTATTGTACAAGTATCAGGAGGAGAACTAGGATAAGACCCAGCTTGAAAAATGCCTGCAAAACAGGCAAGAGCACCCTTTGGATCCGGATATAAGGGATGACGTTTCTCGAATCTGACAGTTTGATAATCTTGAATTGCCTTGTGGACCACATGACCCTTTTCGATGGCGCTTACCGCCTCCCATATCCTCGACATGGAAGCTGATTTGCCGTCGACCTTTATTTCAAACCACATACTGCCCGTGGCTGCTGGCTGAACTTCAAGGTCGCTTGCCTCGCAGCTTACTCCCGCATCCGCCTTATAGTTTCTCAAGATACAGTCTAATGTTCCGTGGCCAGTGAACTCTTCGTCTACCACATATTCCAAGATTACATCGCCTTTGAGTCTGATTCCTACTTCGATTATGCAGGCTAAGGCCATTGTCATGGCGGCTAATCCACTTTTCATGTCAGACGCTCCTCTACCATACAGTTGGCCATTTTCGATCTCTCCGCCCCAAGGGTTATGTTTCCATACGCTGGGATCAGCGTTAATCACATCCAGATGCCCGTTGAAAAGCAGAGATTTTCCTCCGCCGGCACCCTTCCATACGCCTACCACGTTAGGCCGGTCTTTATAGTCCATCTCCACCGATACGTATCCTGGATGTTTCTTCAGCTCGTTTAAGTTCGGCTCCCAAACATCAACTTCAAGACCGAGAGAATCAAGTTTTTTTGCGATAAAATTTGAAATTTCTTTCTCCGAGCCGGTTACGCTGGGTATTCTTATCAGACTTCGCAGAAACTCCACGATTTCGTTTTTATGTTGATCAATATGTTGAAGAATCTTTTTTTTGACCTCCATCTCATCCAGCCACCCGCCATTTTTTAGTACGAAATCTGTATAAAAATATTTTAATAACGTATCAGTCTACCATATTTCAATAGGATGATACCATGTCTAGTGAGGAGATTATTAAGAAACAAACAAGGTATATTTTGCCTGGAGATACGACGGGAAGACATCCTATAGTTTTTGAGAAAGGAAAGAACGCGGTGCTGACCGACGTCAACGGTAAAGAGTACATCGACTGCCATGGCGGATATTCAGTTACAAACGTTGGATACTGTCATCCTCGTATCGTTAAGAGCATACAGGAGCAGGTAGCCAAAATATGGCATGTCTCCTGGGACTATTATTTGATACCTACATCTCTGCTGGCCGAGAAACTGGCGCAGATAACTCCGGGAAACTTAAATAGAACCATGTTCGTCAGCTCGGGAGCTGAGGCTGTTGAGAACGCTGTGAAGCTCGCCAAAAAATACGCCTTCAAAAAACGTGGAAGAGGCGGCGCTGAAATTGTTGCGTTAACGGGGTCTTTTCATGGGAGAACATCCTACGCCATGGCTCTGACAGGCCAAAATAAGTACAAGCAAGGCCTCAGCACCTACGTGCATCCGGGCGTGATCCACGCTCCAGCTCCCTACTGTTATCGTTGCTTTTACAGGCTGACATACCCTGAATGTGGTCTCCAATGCGCAAGTTACGTGGAAAACTTGATTAAGTACGAAACCACAGGCGATGTCGCCGCCTTCATTTCTGAGCCAATATTCGGGGAGGGGGGAATCATCGTTCCGCCCGATGAATACCTTTCAGTGGTAGTGAAGATTTTCAAGGAACATGGCGCCCTTTATATCGCCGACGAAATACAAACCGGTTTCGGTAGAACGGGTAAAATGTTCGCTGTGGAACTCTTCAACGTAGAGCCGGACATAATGGCTGTTGCCAAGGGCATTGCAAGCGGCTTACCCATCGCAGCAACCATAGTAACTGACGAAGTAGCTGAAGTCTTCGTTTCTGTTGACCACTGTGGAACATACGGCGGCAACGCTATCGTATGTGCCGGAGCGCTGGAAAACATCAACGTTTTGCTCGAAGAAAAATTGGTGGAGAAGAGTGCTCAACGAGGAAGAGTCTTTATGGAAGGACTCGGAGAACTTGCAGAAAAATATCCGTTGATCGGGGATGTGCGAGGAAGAGGTTTGATGCTCGGAGTCGAGCTTGTTAGAGACCAGAAAACCAAGGAGCCTGCAAAAGAGGAGGCGAATAATATCAGAGTAAACATGGCGAAAAAAGGCGTACTGGTGAACGTAGGCGGAGTCTACGGTAACGTCATAAGGTTGCAGCCGCCCCTCTGCATAACGGAGGAACAGATAAAAACCGTATTGGAGAGACTTGACGATTCGCTGAAGGCTTTAAGCTGAGAGAACCAGCTTTCTTAAAAGCCTTTTCCGGATTCGGTAGATAAAGATGCTTCAAAAGCAAACAAAAGCCATTCGGTAAAAGGTCAAATTTTAGAGTTAAGGTCTCCGTGAAAGAGTATAAATTCTCTGGACAAAAAATATGTTGAGGGATTTCTGAAAGTGACAGGTGGATGCCGGCAGAATTATGCAGTGTCGTTGAGGTGTTTGAATTGCGACGCTGTTCATGACCTTAGAGAAACCACGTATTTTTGCTCTAAGTGCGGTGGACTGCTTGATGTCATGTTAGACTACGAGTCCATAAAAAACAGAGTGAAGATCGCCGACATACTCAGAAGACCGAAGACTATGTGGCGTTACGCCGAGTTTCTCCCTATCGATGTTAGTCGCAAGGTAAGTTTGGGGGAGACACTGACCCCTATTTATAAGGCGAAAAAATTAAGCGAAAAGATAGGCATCAAAAACCTTTTTTTCAAACTGGATTACATGTTTCCTACCGGCTCTTTTAAGGACCGCGGCTCAGCCCTGATGGTTTCAAGGGCTAGCGAGCTTAGAGCCGCCACCTTGGCGATAGATTCCTCAGGTAACGCTGCAACATCCGTCGCAGCCTATGCAGCGAAGGCGGGATTAGAATGTTACATTTTCACACCCTCCTACGCCAGCCTCGGCAAAATTATCCAAGCCATGATGAATGGAGCATCCGTCTTCCGAGTAAAGGGGACTAGGAAAGATTCTTACGATATCGCTAGGGAAGCCTGTCAGAAGTTCGGATGGTATTATTGCGGTTTCCAAACGAATCCCTACGTGACAGAAGGAATGAAAACCATCGGACATGAAATCTGCGAGCAATTCAACAACGACCCACCTGAATGGGTGGTTCACCCCGTAGGGACAGGCAGCGGGTTGCTAGGCTGCAGAAAAGGCTTCAGTGAAGTTGCTCAGATAGGTTGGATTTCAAAGATTCCTAGACTCGTATGCATTCAGCCTGAAGGATGCGCACCCATTGCAAAAGCTTACAAAAAAGGTCGGAATGAAATAAGGTATGTTAGAAAGCCTAAAACCATAGCTGAAGGTTTGATGATCGGATATCCACTAAAAGGGAAGCTTGTTTTGAAAGCTCTGAGAGAAACAGGCGGTTTATCTGAAACCATTAAAGACCAGCAGATCGTTGAAGCTGCGTCGTGGATAGCTAAAATAGAGGGCCTCTTCGTGGAGCCTTCTTCCGCGGCGTCAGTTGCCGGTACCAAAAAAATGTTGGATGAGGGATTAATAGATAAGAATGATAGAGTCCTCTGCATGCTGACCGGCAGCGGCCTCAAAACGGTGGAAACCTACTCGAAAATGGTAAAAAAACCGAAGACCATAGCTCCGTCCATGAAGGCGCTTAGAAAAAATATATAAACATCTCAGATTCCATTAATCTGTGCCTTGAAAGCAGCAGTCCTTCACAATCCAAATGACCTCAGAGTTGAGGAGACTCCCACTCCTGGCCCTCCATCTCTTGGAGAAGTTATAGTCAGAGTCAAGCATTGCGCTGTATGCGGAACCGATCTGCATGCTTACCTCGGCCACATACCGGCCAAGACGCCTCTGATCCTTGGACATGAGTACGCAGGCAAAGTTTTCCAAGTAGGTCAGGGCGTAAGGATGTTTAAAGTGGGGGACAATGTCATCGGCTCTTATGTGGCTTCATGCGGCGTCTGCAAATACTGCACAGCTGGAAAACAGCAACTATGTGAGCGTCGCATACTCTTCGGCTTGAATTATGATGGGGCCTTTGCTCAATTCATGAGGGTTCCCCATGCCGAGAGAGTTCTGGTGAAAATCCCTGAAAACATGGATCCTAAGCAGGCGGTATTGGTCCCCGACATGTTTCTTACAGGGTTTTATGCTGCTGAAAGAGGTGGAGTAAGCTTAGGTTTCACCGTGCTGGTGTCAGGCCTAGGCCCTATAGGATTATCAGCGCTTATCGCGTCAAAACTAGCCGGAGCTTCCAAAGTGATAGGTGTGGACATAAGGGAAAAACCCTTGGAATTGGCTAGAAAATTCGGAGCAGACCATGTAATTAATGCCAAGGGAGAAGTAAACGTGGTAAAGGAGGTTATGAATTTGACCGAGGGAGCTGGCGTGGACGTGGGATTAGAAACTGCTGGAGTTCCAGCCACTGTGACATCAACACTCGAGTCTATCAAACCTTCTGGGAGATATGTTCAAGTAGCGATTGTAAGTAAACCGGTGGAAATAAACCTCAGCTACGTAACATCCTTAGAAAGAACTATTATCGGAGTTCTAAACCCAGGGTCGACGAACCACATAAGAAGAGCTCTTGAACTTGTGAAAACTCGTAACGTGAATCTGCTAGACTTCGTAACCCATGAAATTGCGCTCGAAAACATAAACGAGGCGTTTGAAATATTCAGCAATCCTGAAAAAAATAGAAAAGAGAATCCGATTAAGGTGATTGTCAACCTATCATAAACTGACAGGAAAAATCTTCAGTCCTTTGGAGCAACCCCTTTAGCTCCGGTTCCTCAGCGTTTCAACGTGACCACTCTAGGAGGTTACGTGTTTTACCTACCTTTTGGAGGTTGGATACCTTCACGCCTATGAGGCGCAGCTTCCTCGAGTCGTCTTTAAATTCCTTAAGAAGCAACTCCGCGTATTCGTGGAGGACCTCCTTCTGGTTGGTGGGTATCTGGCGGCTTTTAGACCGGGTGAAGGTTTCGAAATCTTCGAAGCGGATTTTGACGCCTACAGTCCTGAAGAGAAAGCCTTCCTCCAAAACTCGGCGGTGCACTTTCTCGACTAGGGAGTTCAGACAGTCTTCCACCACCGCCCAGTCACCCACATCCTCTTCGAAAGTGTGTTCGGTGCCGAGGGATTTTATGGGGTAAGAGTCTTCAACCTCATCCTCTTCAAGCCCGTTGGCCACCTCCCAGAGGCGGAGCCCCCATCGGCCGAAATGCTCAGTCAGCTTGTCTAAGGGTTGCCGGGCAAGCTGCCCGATGGTTTTAATCCCCAGCGAAGCGAGACGCTCCTGCATCTTTCTCCCAACCCCGCTGATTTTTGATGCTGGGAGGGGGTTGAGGAATTCTTTCACCTTTTCAGGGTTTACCACCGTCAAGCCGTCGGGCTTCCGGAGGCTGGAGGCTATTTTCGCCGCGGATTTGTTGGGCGCCACCCCTATGGAGCAGCTCAGCCCCTCCTTTCGACGGATTTCGTCTTTGATCCTCTCAGCCAGCTGCTGGGGGCTGGTGTACTGTTTTACTTTCTCTGAAACGTCCAGAAAGGCTTCGTCGATGCTGACTTGTTCGAACCTATCGGAGAAACTCCTCAGAAGGGCCATGACCCTTTCGGAGACTTTCTGGTAGAGTTCCATGTTGACGGGAAGAAAAACCGCGTGAGGGCAAAGCTTGTATGCCTTGGAAATGGGCTGAGCTGAGTGAACTCCGAACTTCCTCGCCTCGTAGGAGCATGTTGAGACTACGCCTCTTCCTTTTCCCCCTTTAGGGTCAGCTCCGATGATGACCGGTAGGCCTTCTAAGGCAGGGTTTTTCCGCTTCTCCACGGATGCGAAGAAGGAATCCATGTCGACGTGGAAGATGACTCTCCCCATGAGAGACTTCAACAGGAAAACGTTTCCGTCCGATATAGCTCTAACTTTTGAGGAAAGTCAATATTTTCATCGTTCTCTCTGCTTTTTATATCACTGCGCTTCTTACCTTTGGCTTAAAGGAAAGCCGTCTGGAAAAGGTTTCCAAAATGAGTGAAACAAGCCTGAGGATAAAGATCGGGGAAAACGAGTTGGAGATCAAGGGAACGGAAGAAGCTGTGAAAGGTCTGGTGGAGCAATACAAGCTTTCCAGCCTGCTGGAAGATTTCCCGAAGATAGCGGTCAGCAGCCAAGTGGAGAAACAGAGAACAGCCAAAGACGAAAAAAGAGCGGGGGAAAGGATGGCAAAGAGAACGGGGGAAACCAAGGAACTGCTGGCGAGGCTCCCGGTTTTGAAGGAGGAGGGGGTCTTTAACGAACCTAAAACTTTGGGGGAGATAGAAGACTTGCTAAGGGTTAAAGGCTGGTATCATAAGCAGGACATGATCCAGAAGGCGATACTGCGGCATCCCGAGTTGGGCATAAAAAGGATTAAGGAAAACGGCAAATACAAGTATGTCAACTCTTAACAGAGGGCCGAAGTCTCCTACCATCTCGCCCGTCGGTTATGGGAGACTTACCAGTTTAGCTTATAAGTCTTGGAGGAGGTCTTATTTACCGTAAAGGAGAGAACGAAGTCTCAAACTTGGATGAGGTGAATTGATTGACCAAAACCTCAGCGCTTGAGAAACTCGTAGAGAGAACCAAGGAGCTCAAAGCCAAAGGACTGTCGATCAGCGAGATAGCCAACGAATTAAACCTTCAAATAGACACCGTCCTTTGGCTTTCCCTCCGAGAAAAAGAGAGGAAAAAAACTCCTGTCCCCTTTGATTACAGCGTAGACTGGTCCGCCGTCGGCCGAAGTACTCGAAGACTGAGCCTGATAGGATGGGCTCTAGCCGACATGGTGAAGGAAGCTCTTGAAAACAGGGAGTTCGACGACTTCGACGTGGTCGTGGGCATGGATCTTCCGGGAGGTCCCCTAGGCTTGGTCGTTGCCGACGACTTGGGAAAGCCCTTCTCATTGGTGCGGTTTTCCCGGCCTGAGGGGGGCGGTGAACCTCTGCCAGCGGGAGGTATTCTGTCCCTCAACTTCTCCCCGGTTGAAGGATGCAAAGTCCTTGTGGTTTCCGACGTCATTAGTCGAGGATTGATCGTCAAGGAAGTCTTAGACTACCTGCGGGAGATCAACGCGGAGCCTGTGGGCGTGGTAACGGTGGTGGATAAGAGGGGGGGCGGCGAAATATCCGGGGTGCCTGTCAAGGCTCTCTTCAACATGACGCCCCTTAAAAAATAACAGCCCTTCTCCGGGCTCCTGAAGACCCTTTTTCCTCGAAGGGATCATTCTTTTCGATGATGAAGCCGTTTTCAAACCCTCTCAGGGCTTTTCTTTCCCCCGACATCCTCAGACAGCTTCAAGAGGTTTACGGAAGCCAAGTTGAGCAAGTTCTCTCAGCCATGGCTAGACCGGCTGAACGGTACTATCTCAGGGTTAACACTTTAAAGGAGACCCCTGAAGGCGTTGTGAAAAGGCTGAGGGGGAAAGGCATCCAAGCCTTCCAGCATCCTTCGGTGGCGGAGGCGATTTGGCTTCCTGCGGAGGGACCTTTCCCGGTGGATCCTCGACTTCTCAAGGTGGTTGTGGACAAGTTCACCGCGGAATCTGTCTTAACCGGAGCCAGCGTGTATGCACCCGGCATCGTGAGCTGCAGAGGGCTGAAGAAAGGGGAGGAGGTTTCCATCGTAGACGTCAACGGCAACTTGGTAGGCGGAGGCGTGGCCGCCATGGGGGAGACAGAGGTGCTGACTCTCCGGAGAGGTTTGGCTGTTAAGCTTACTCATCCGGTTTACACTGTTCCCAGCCTCAGGGAGACGGAGGAGTTTAAAGAGGGCCTCATCTACCCTCAGTCGCTGCCCGCCATGGTTACAGTTAGAGTTCTAGATCCAAAACCCGGGGAGACAGTGGTGGACTTTAACTGCGCGCCGGGGGGAAAGCTTTCTCACATCTACCAGTTGATGGAAGGTCTTGGAGAGATCCTAGGGGTGGACAGAAACGCTAGGAAAATTTCCGCCACCAAGGAAAACTTGAACAGGCTAGGATGCAGAGGGGTGAAATTGATGGTAAAGGACTCTCGGTTTTTGGATTTGGAACTCCCCGAGCTCAAGGCTGACCGCTGCCTCGTCGACCCTCCTTGCAGCGCCTTGGGAGTTACGCCCAAGCTTTACGACGGCAAAACTGAGGAGGACCTTCAAGCTTTGGCTGAATATCAGAAACAGTTTCTGAAAGCAGCCTCCAAGATGCTTAAACCCGGCGGGGTGCTTGTCTACAGCGTCTGCACCGTGACGCTGCTGGAATGTGAGAAAGTGGCCAGATATGCCATGGACCACTGCGGCTTGAGGCCTGAGCCTCAGCCCTGCCATCTGGGCTGCCGAGGCCAAGTATCCCTTTTCCCAGAGGCAGCGTTCATGCAGAGGTTTCACCCTCATCTTCACGGCTCAGGCTATTTTATAGCCCGCTTCAGAAAGCTGGGAGAGCCGTGCCCTGAGTTTTAAACAGGTCGGTGTCCCTGCTGTTTTCCTGTCTCTCGGAGTTTTTGGTGAAGGGAGTTAACCTGCAAAAAGGATTTAAGCCTTCGTTGACCCTAGATGGTCGGTGAACGGGTTTGGCTGTTTCCAAGAAAATTTCCGTCATAGCCGATTTCAGCATCACACCCATCGGGCTGGGAACGACCAGTTTGGGGAGGTACATCGGAGAGGCTGTCAACGCCATGAACAAAGTGGAAGGCGTCCGCTGTCAGGTAACTGCCATGGGCACCATCCTTGAGGCGGAGAAGCTGGAAGTCATATTGGAGGCGGTTAAGGCGGCTCATGAGGCGGTCTCCAAGATGGGAGTCCAAAGGATGGAGTCAACGCTGAGAATCGACGACCGGAGAGATAAACCTCGAACCATGGAAGACAAGGTTGAAGCCATAAAAAGCTACATGCAGAAATAGCTCTAGAACCCTGCGTGAGAAACACTCTTCCACGGGATCAGGGAGGAGAATGAAGGCATCATCGATAGGGAAGCCGACGGACATAGCCAGATTGCTTTTACAAGAGAAAAAGCAGAATCCACATATGCACGGTTGCTTTAGGAAAAGTTTACCTACCTCCAGCGGCTTTTTTGCTGTTAACCGAGGTGGAAACTTTGGGCTGGGTCGGCATCCATAAGAAGGGGGAGATTTCAGTGGAAAAAATGCTGGAGAAACTGAGGGAGAACCCTCGTTTTCACGAGGTAGGAGCCATAGGAATTTTCATAGGCATCGTCCGCGGGTTTTCCTCCGAAGGCAAACCTGTCAGAAGCCTAAGCTACGAAGCCTATGAGGATGAAGCCCCTGCGGCCATGGAGAAAATTCGAAAAGAAACCCTCGCCAAGCCCAGCGTCATCGAGGTTCAGATTCACCACGTGGTGGACGACCTCAACCTTGGGGAGGACATCGTCTACGTGCTGGTGGCTGGGAGCTCTCGGGAGGATGTCTTCCCAACCCTTCAAGCAACCGTCGACAGAATGAAGGCGGAGGTACCCATCTACAAGAAGGAAATACTGGAAAACGGAACCGCCTACTGGGTTTCAGAGGCAGGCTTCCGCCTTCGGGGCAGAAGCTGACCTGCTACCTCTGAAGGCGGATGTCTCCGGTGAATTCTTGAAGAGTGTCCTCAAACTCCCTGTCCGTTAAACCTCTTTTGAGTTGATAGGATTTTTCCACCAGCCTCTCCCGCAGCTGGTCTACCAGTTTTTCAGGGAAGCTTATTCCCAGCCGTTCCAGTTTGGCTTGGACAGCTGCCTTACCGCTGTATTTGTCGATGGTGATGTTCATCTCCCGCCCCACATCCTCCGGAACCACCAGCTGGTAGGTGCGAGGATGGCTTATCAGCCCGTGAACATGGATGCCGCTGGAGTGGTTGAACATGTTGGCTCCTACGATGGGGGCGAAATGCCCCACAGGTATCCCTGAAGCCTTCTCCACGAGGCTGGAAAGCTCCGGCAGCCGTTTGAGGTTTAATCCCAAATCCTTCCGATAGAGGAACTTCAGCCCCACCACCACAGGCTCTAAAGCGGCATTACCGGCTCTTTCCCCTAAACCGTTGACGGTGGTACTAATCCACGAGGCCCCCCCTTCGACTGCTGCGAAGGAATTGGCCACCGCCAGCCCTAAGTCGTTGTGAGCGTGGATCTCAATGGGCAGGCCTCCGTCCTTCAAAAGCCTCCTGACCAAGGATGAAACAGCGGTGGGATGCATGGCCCCCACAGTGTCAGCCAGCCTCAGACGGTCGGCTCCCGCCTCCTTGGCGGCTTGGGTGAATTGAAGCAGAGCCTCGTAGGACGTACGGGTGCCGTCTTCCGCCGTCACCGAAACGTAAAGGCCGGCGGATTTCGCTTTGAGGACGCTTTGCTTCATCCGTTCTATGGCCTCTTGCCTTGAGATTTTCAGTTTATGTTTCAGGTGGAGGTCTGAGGTGGCCATGGAGACAGTTACGGCGTCAGCGCCGCAGCGGACCACGGAGTCCACATCCCTAGGGACAGCTCGACACCACCCCATGACGCTGGCATGTTTTACCTCCTTGACTATCCGTCGGAGGGCTTCCTCTTCCCGGGGGGAGCTGACCGGTACACCTGCCTCTATTTGGTGAATGCCTATTTCATCCAGAAGCTTGGCTATCTCCACCTTTTCTTCGACGGTGAAGACTACCCCGGGTGTCTGATGGCCGTCCCTTAGGGTTGTGTCGCAGATTTGGATTTGGCCGTTTAGGTTCGGCTCTCTGGTATATGGACTAAGGAAACAATCTTCCTCCGGGTCCATTTCTGTGTCCACCGTAGTTTCCACCGCGGTTTTATGCAGATATATAATGCAGTTTTTTACTAATCATATTTAAATTTTTCATTTCTGTACGTTTTTAGGGTTGTTTCTTTACATACTTAATTTTAGGTATTCCTTTCATCCTACAAAAGTCTTAAATAGTAAACATGTGTTTTCTTTTCAGCCCTCCTTCACTTATTACAGAGGGGTAATTACCTTTAATAAAAGGCGAAAATGTTGGAACAGCTCGTCCAAGAGGAGTCCAAAGAGTGCGAGGAGTTAGCTGGGTTATTTAAAACTTTAGCCAACCCAAAAAGACTGCGAATCCTGTTTCATCTTCAAAAAAACTCCGCTACCTTCACCGAACTTTTGAAGAAAATGAAAGACAACCCCAAAGTGCTCAGCGACAACTTGAACACCTTGGCGGAAGGGAAATTGATAGTGAAATCCTACATTCACCAAGTCTACGTTCTGACCCCCTTAGGTCGAACAGTCCTGCAAAACTTGAAAAGCGAGTTACTGCGTCAGATTAGGAGGTATAAAGAAAGCCGATTGAAGGGGTGGGAAGAAAAAACTTGAGGTGAAGCCGAATGGAGTTCCCTGTAGAAATAAGCGAGATCCATGAAGGGGAAAGAATTCGGAAACCGGAAATGCGGCTGGAGTTCGGGGGCTTAAATGTGGATAAAAAATTTGAAGTAGCCCTAGTCCAGCCTCCCGGCCAAGTGGAAGATGGAAAAATAACCATCGTAGGACCAGACCTTCCCCAATTAGAGGAGGGGCGAAGCTACAGGCTGGGAATCCTCATAGAGGTAGCGGGGGAGAAGGTGGAAAAGGATCTGGAAGGTGTTCTCGAGCGTCGAACCCACTATTTTCTCAACTACATTGAGGGTGTGATGCACCTTAACCAGAGGTCGGACATATGGATCCGCATCAGCAAGAAGGCCTACGCCAAGGGACTGAACTCCCTCAACTGGATCGGGCGGGCGCTTATTATGCTTTTCAAGAAAACCTTCCCCATCATCGAAAAGATTCAGGTCACCTTCTTCACAGACCCGGAGAAGGTGGAGGAATTCTACCCAAAAGCCTTGGACACCTACGCGGCCAGAGACGCCAAAGCCCGGGGGATGATGGAGGAGGATGTGGACGAGTTTTACGGCTGCCTCATGTGCCAGTCCTTCGCTCCCTCCCACGTCTGCATCATAACCCCCAACAGGATGGGCGGCTGCGGCTCCATAAGCTGGTTTGACGCCCGAGCAGCCTACCGAATAGACCCGAAAGGCCCCAACTTTCCAGTTCCCAAGGGGCAATGCCTTGACCCGGTGAAAGGCGCCTACGAGGGAGTTACTAAGACGGTGAACGAAAGGTCTTTGGGAGCCATCCAAGACGTTTGGCTTCACACCCTTTTCCATCACCCCCACACTTCATGCGGCTGCTTCGAGGCCATCGCCTTCTACATTCCGGAGGTCGACGGTATCGGAGTGGTTCACAGAGAGTTCAAAGGCTCCGCGGTCAACGGCCTCAGCTTCTCCACGCTGGCAGGGCATACCAGCGGCGGGGTTCAGAACGAAGGTTTCCTAGGAATCGCCATCGAGTACCTCAGGTCTAAAAAGTTTCTCAAGGCCGACGGAGGCTGGGAGCGGGTGGTATGGCTGCCTTCGCAGATTAAGGAAAGAATTTTAGACGCCATCCCCGAAGACCTGCGGAGCCGAATAGCCACAGAGAAGGAAGCCGGCAACATAGAAGAGTTAAAGGTTTTCCTCCAAAAAGTCGACCATCCGGTGGTTCAACGGTGGAAGGCCCCGGAAAAGCCGGCTGCCGAGGTGGAGGTGGAGGCTGGCTTAGAAGCGGCGCCCATGGAAACGGTGCCTCTTCCCTCTGAGGCTTACCTCACCGCTGTTTCCCCCACAGGAGGAGGGTTTAGGATTATCTTGAAAAACGCCAAGATCATCGCTGAGAAAGTGATAATCAAGCGGGAGGAAAAGAAGTAAAATGGGCGAAGACTCCGAGGTTCAGATTCTCGGACGGAAACTTCATGAGCTACTGGAGAAGCTGGGAGAAATTGAAATAGAAGGAGTGGAAATAACTGCTGAAGAGCTAACCCTAATATTTCAGCCCACCCTCACAGCGGCTGTACGTCCCCCCGTCGAAGCTGCTGCTCCCAAACCTGAAGCCGTCACGCAGCTTATGGAAGCTTCCTTCACTCCCCCAATTCACCAGTATCAAGGCCAAGTAGTGGAGGTTCAACTGGGCGCCACGAAAGCTGAGGGGGGCAGCCGAGGGAAAGTGCTGAAAGTAGGAGGTGAAAAATATCCTCCTCTCTACGGCTTCGAGGGGCTAAACCCCCACCGGCCTGTTTTCGCTATCGACATCTTCGACATGCCTCTCACCCTCGCCAAGCCGGTTAGGCAACATTACGAAGATGTAATGGACGACCCTGGGGAATGGGCTAAAAAATGCGTGGAAGAGTTCGGCGCTGATATGGTGGACTTGAACTTGGTCAGCACAGACCCGGGGTTGAAGGATGCCTCCCCTCGAGAAGCAACCAAGGTGGTCGAAGAAGTCTTGCAGGCCGTTGACGTCCCCCTCATGATTGGGGGGTCGGGAAACAAGCAGAAGGACCCTTTGGTCTTGGAGGCGGCTGCGGAAGCAGCCCATGGGGAACGCTGCATCATCAACGGAGCCATGCTGGACATCGACTACAAAAGGGTGGCGGAGGCTGTGAAGAAACACGGCCACGTGGTGCTCTCTTTTACCTCCATGGACATCAACAACCAGAAAAAGCTCAACAGGCTTCTGCTGGACGAAGGCCTCACCCCCGAGCAGATCGTCATGGACCCTACCACGGCGGCCCTAGGCTACGGTCTGGAGTACACCTTCAGCTTCATGGAGCGGATGAGGCAGGCGGCTCTCAAAGGCGACCCAGAGCTTCAGATGCCGCTGGTAGGCCCTGTGTCCAACGCTTGGGGAGCCCGGGAAGCTTGGCTTAAAATCGAAGACTGGGGTCCTAGAGAGGTTCGAGGACCTCTGTGGGAGGTCGTCACAGCCACCACTCTTCTCTCAGCCGGCTGCGACATCTTCTTGATGAGCCACCCCGCTGCCCTTCTGGTGATGAAGCAGCTGGTGGAATGTTTTTGGGGAGAAAGGAAGGCTGAGCAGAATATCGAAAACTGGATCACAGCCTTAGGGTGATGGAGCCATGCCGGAAAAGGTTACCATGCTCACGGTCTATAAGCTGCTTCCCCAAACCAACTGCGGCAAGTGCGGTGAAGTAAGCTGCATGTCCTTCGCCGCCAAGCTACTGGACAGGAAGGCGGCGGTGGAGGAGTGTAAACCCCTCATCGAGGAGGCTTCCAAGTACGGGAAGCAACACCAGCAGTTGGTCAAGCTCCTCGCCCCGCCGGTTCGGGAGGTTGTCATAGGCGTCGGGGACAGAGCTGTCAAAGTGGGCGGGAAGGAAGTGATGTATAGGCATGAGTTAACCTACCACAACCCCACCGCCTTAGCCGTCGATGTCAGCGATAAGTTGGAAGACTCTGAGATAGTGGAACGGTGCAGAAAGGTGGAGGAATACCAAGTCACACGGATGGGAATGCCTCTTAGGTTGGATATGGTGGCCATCCGCTGCGCTTCCGACAACCCTGAAAGGTTCGCTCAGGCCGTGGCTTTGGCGGCTAAAAACTGCAGCCTCCCCATGATTCTATGCTCCTTCAACCCTGAAGCTTTGAGGCTGGCGGTGGAGCAGAAGGGAGTCTTCGACCGGAGGCCGCTTCTCTACGCGGCTACCAAGGATAACTGGAGGGAAGTCGCCACCTTAGCTCTTCAATATAAGCTGCCTTTGGCTGTTTTCGCCCCCAACAATCTCCCGCTTCTCAAATCCCTAAGCCGAACCCTCCAAGCCATGGGGCTGAGAGAGCTGGTCTTAGACCCCGGAACCTACACCGAAGGGCATCTTCTCGGGGAGACCTTCAACAACTTCACCATGATCCGGCGGGCTGCCATCGAGCAGGAAGACGAAGAGCTGGGCTACCCCCTCTTGGCAGCGCCCCTCACCGTTTGGATGGCTGGGGAGAACCCTGGGGATCCTCAGGCTCTTGCCTTTAAAGAAGCCTACATGGCGTCGCTCTTCCTCGTCAGGTTTTCAGACATCCTCATCCTCCACGCCTTGGAGCCTTGGACCCTTCTCCCTCTCGTCTCCCTGAGGCAGAACATCTACACTGACCCTCGGAAGCCTGTGGCCATAGAGCCGGGTTTAAGGGAGGTGGGTAAACCTGATAGACTGTCCCCCGTGTTCGTGACCACCAACTTCGCCCTGACTGCCTACACGGTGTTGGGCGACTTGGAGTCGGCGGGGATTTCAGGCTACGTGCTGGTGATCGACACAGAAGGCTTGGCTGTGGAGGTTTCCGTGGCCGGCGGCCAGTTCACTTCCGCCCGTGTAAAACAGGTGGTTGAATCTTCAGGTATCGAAAAGAAAGTGGAGCATAGGAAGCTGATCCTCCCTGGAAAAGCGGCTAGGCTGAGGGGAGATGTGGAAGATGACACTCACTGGGAGGTTATGGTAGGCCCTCAGGATTCATCCCAGATCAAGGATTTCCTGTCGAAAAGCTGGCAAGTTCCTGAGGCCCGGCCTCCAGAGGGTCGAAAAACCTGAAAATCTGATACATGGTAATCGGGATGCGTTTTCACATAGAAGTCCTCCACCCCAACAGGTGCATCGGCTGCTACAACTGCGTCTACGCCTGCTCCAGGCATCTTTACAATGCCGTGGATGTCAACCGCACAGCAGTCTTCGTTCGAGAAACTGGAAGCCTAGAGAACCCCTACCATGTGATAGCATGCCGGTTTTGCAAAGACCCTGAATGCGTCAAAGCCTGTCCGCAGGAGGCCCTCAGCGCTCTTCCCGAGGGAGGCATATCGCTGACCCCTGCCAAATGTGAGGGATGTAAAACCTACGACTGCGTTCACGCCTGTAAGCTTGGGGCCTTGGCCATAGACTTCAAGGCTAAGATACCTTCCCCCATTGTCTGCGACCGATGCGGAGACTGCGCCAAGTTCTGCCCCCACAACGTCTTCAAATACGAAGAAATGAAAGAGTGACCTGTGAGGAAAATGCGCGAAAGAATTCTCTACATCGACTTGACGGAGCAAAGCACCAAGGTGGTGGAAGGCGGGGAGCTGTTCAAAAAATACTTGGGAGGCCCGGGTGTAGGTTCTAAACTACTTTTAGAAGAATGCCCACCTCGCGTTGACCCCTTCTCCCCCGAGGCTCCTGTAATCTTTACCGTCGGGGCTTTGACGGCTGTTTTCCCCTGCATGGTCAAGGCCTTCGCCTTCTTCAAATCACCCTTGACAGGCAACCTAGGCGAAAGCCACGCCGGCGGCCATCTGGCCACAGCTCTCACCCTAGCCGGCTATGGGGCTGTGGTGGTCAAGGGAGCCGCCGAGAAGCCCTCGGTCCTCAGGATCTCGGATGAGGAGGTGAAGCTGGAGCAGGCTTCATCCCTTTGGGGGGTTTCCACTTTTCAGGTGGAAAAAACTTTGAGAGGCTCCCCTGAGGGGATGAGAAGCGTAGTGTCCATCGGCCGGGCGGGAGAAAACCTCGTCTACTACGCAGGGGCTCTGGTAGACCGCTACCATCACTTTGGCAGACTGGGCTTGGGGGCTGTGCTGGGAAGTAAGAAGCTTAAAGCTTTGCAGGTCACCGGAACCAGAGAGCGGCCTCTGAAAAAGGCGGATGAGGCCAAAGCCCTCTACGAGGAGTTCCACCGGAAGATAGTGGAAGGCGAGGTGATGGCTAAATACCACAACTTAGGAACCCCGGAAAACCTCCTCGTCCTGAACGAGATGGGCGCCTTGCCCACCAGAAACTTTCAGAAGCCCCGGTTTGAGGGTGTGGAGAAAATTTCCGGAGACGTTTACGCGGAGGCCTTTCTGAGGAGAAAAATCTCCTGCCCCGGATGTCCCGTCGCCTGCATCCATGTAGCCCGGCTGGCGGTGCCCTTCGCCCCTGAGCATGAGAAGGCTAGGCGGGAAATCTTCACGGAAGAGTTTCAGGTGCCCTATAACTACGAGCCCATGTATGCCTTGGGCTCCAATTTGGAGATCAGCGACCCTGAGGGGCTGCTTCGCCTCATTTTCCTCTGCGAATATCACGCCCTAGACGCCATGATAGCGGGAAACGTCCTCGCTTGGGCTACTGAAGCCTATGAGAAAGGCTTGGTGAGCAGGGAAGACAGTTTAGGCGTTGTCCCCCGGTGGGGGGACTGGGAAAGCTACGCTCGGATGCTGGAAAACATCGTGGAAACCAGAAATCCCTTCTACGCCAAGCTGGCTCAAGGAGTGAAGGCGGCGGCTGAGAAGTACGGGGGACTGGACTTCGCCATGAACCTGGGGAAAAACGGGCCGGCAGGCTACATGACCGGCCCCGCCTTTATCGTGGGAGGCCTTGTGGGAGCTCGGCATTCCCATCTCAGCAACGCAGGCTACTCCGTGGACCAGAGGGCTTTGAAAAAGCCCCTGACTCCTAGGGAGATGGCGGAGCGGCTGGTGGCTGAGGAAAACTGGCTCTACGTCCTCTACTCCCTCGGAGCCTGCTACTTTTCTAGGAGAGTTTACACCGAGGAAGCTGTGGTCAAGGCTCTGAAGGCGGAGGGGGTGGAAACGACCGTCGAGGAGCTTAAGGCTTTAGGCAGGAAGATTTTCCACAACCTCTACAAGTTTAAACTCCAAGAGGGCTTCAGGCCTTCTTTCAAGGATGTTCCCGGGAGGTTTTTTGAGGGGGAAACATCGCTGGGGAAACTTGAACCTTCCCAGGTGGAAGAGATTCTCTCCCACTACGTCAAGCTCAGGCGGAGGGAAGGTTTGAAACTGGTGCCTGAGGAAAAAATGCTCATGGACCTCTTGGCGCCTAAAAAATCCAGAGGAGAGGAAACCTAACCATGTGCGAATTTAAAGTCTACCTGAAAAACCGTGAAGAAAGAATCGCTGAGGACATACTCTACGCCTGTATGGAAGAGGGGGGAACTGTTCTCCGCGACGTCATAGGGAACTGGAAGAAGGTGGGGGGAGTCTTCATCAGCGAGGTGGACGTGGGCGGGGAAGTTATGAAGCTGACTCCTTCGCCCCTCTTCCAAGAGCTGCTGGGTTTCATCGACTCCTACAGCCGGTGGGAAACCTGTCAGGCGAGCTTGGAGGAGCTGGAATCCGCGTGGGGGAAGGTTAAGGCCAAGGGCGAGGAGCTGATACGCTCCCTGAGGGTGAAAGCAGGGGATAAGGCAGGTTGACCTTCTCCGTGGCGGTTTCAGGCAAAGGAGGAACAGGCAAAACCACCATAGCAGCCCTACTGACGAGGATTCTGTGGGAGAAAACAGGGAAACTGGTCTTAGCCGTGGACGCTGACCCGAATTCCAACTTGGGAGAGTTTCTAGGAGTCCGCCCGTCGAAGACGGTGGGCGACATCAGGGAAGACCTTCTGAGGGAGAAAGACCGGCTTCCTCCAGAGCAGACTAAGGATGAATACCTCAACTACATGATTCTGTCCTCCATCGTCGAGGCGGAGGGCTTCGACCTGCTTACCATGGGCAGACCCGAGGGGCCGGGCTGCTACTGCTACGTCAACACCATCCTCCGAAGACTTTTGGATTCCCTGGAAGGCAGATACGCCTTCATGGTGGTGGACTGCGAGGCGGGACTAGAGCATTTCAGCCGCAGAACCACCCGAGACCTAGACGTCCTCCTCATCCTCACCGACGCGACCAAGAGAGGCCTGACGACGGTGGAAAGAATCAAAGAGCTGGTGGGAGAGCTGGACCTCCGCTTCCGCAGCCTCTTTATCCTCGGAAACAGGATACCCCCCGAGTTCAGCGGCCAGTTGGAGGAGGAAGCCAAAACTATAGGTCTACCCAGTTTGGGAATGATACCCCCAGACCCTCAGATCCAACGGTTGGACTTGGAAGGGGCACCCATATTCAAGCTGCCTGAAGCCTCCACCACCTACCGGTTTGTTGAAGAGGTAGCCGGGAGGCTGCTGAAACTTCAGAAACCCATGCTGGAAAGGAGCTAACCATGAAGGTAGCCGTGGCCGGTAAGGGAGGAGTCGGCAAGACCACAGTGGCCGGAACCCTAAGCCGACTGCTGGCGAGGGAGGGCTATAGGGTGTTAGCCGTGGACGCCGACCCGGCTATGAACCTGGCCTACACTCTAGGGCTCCCAGCGGAGGCAGCCGCTAAGATCGTGCCTCTGTCCGAAAACTCGGAACTCATCCGGGAGAGGACGGCCTTCGACGCGAGCACAGGCGTCTACAAGCTTAACCCCAAAGTCAGCGACCTAGCGGAAAAGTTCGGCGTCCCAGCCCCTGACGGAGTTCAGCTTCTGGTCATGGGAACGGTTAAGCTGGGAGGCACAGGCTGCATGTGCCCGGCTAACGCTCTCCTCCGCGCTCTTCTTAGAAACCTGCTTCTCGAAAGGGGAGAAGCGGTGGTCATGGACATGGAAGCCGGCTTGGAGCACTTGGGCAGAGGCACCGTCCGCGGGGTGGAAGCGCTCTTGGTGGTGGTGGAGCCGGGAGGCCAAGCGGTGGAAACAGCCAAACGGATAGAACACTTGGCCCAAGACTTGGGGATACCCAAACTCTATGGCGTGGGGAACAAGTTAAGGAGCAAAGAGGAGGAGGATTTCATCCGCCAAACCCTCTCCGCATGCGGCATTCCTTTGCTGGAAATGATCCCCTATGACTTGAAATTGGCTGAGGCGGACAGGGTGGGAAAGGCTCCTCTCGACTATTCACCCTCGTGCCCTGCTGTCGAGGCCATAAAAAACCTTGAAGAAAGCTTGAAAAAGCTCAACCCATAATTCTGGCGGACTTGGATAAGGGGCCGGCTGGCGGAGAAATTTTAAGCCAACGGGCCTTTATGTAGGCCGAAGTAGCTCGGCTGAAAAAGTATAACACATATGACATATATGTTACATTTCGCATTCCGTCGCTGTTTGGGAAAAATTTTAATACTGAATGGTTTTGTTTAAATTGAGGTATTATCCTTGAAAATACTGCACGAGTTTGTTCCAACCCGTAAGTTTTTGAAACTTGCCGAAGAAACCAAGAACCTAGTTGACGGTTGGAACGTCACCGACAGCGCTGCAGGAATGCCTGCGCCCAGCGGCACCGCCATAAGCTGCCTGCTCAAGACCAGATACCCGGAAAAGATAGTCATACCCATCTTCATCCTGCACTATAAGGGCCCTGTTGAGGTGGGCGGTTTAGCCCTGGCGGCGGACGCTGTGCCCCTGGACGGCTTGGTGCTTACCATGGGCGATATTCCAAAATACGGTGAACCCATCAAGATGTTGAAAAACTCGGAGGAGGCTCGGGATTTCCTCAAGAAGACGGTGCGTCTCAAAAACCTGAAGCTGGGCTGTTTGCTCAGTGCACGGCTGGCCGCCAGCATGGAGAGTACCCTCGCCCGTGTGAGGGGAGACTGGGACTTTGTCTTCTTCATGAGGCTTGACGATAAATCCTTCGACCAGTTGAAGGTCATAGCTGAAGAGTGCAAACGCTTGAACAAGCCTATCTACTCCTACTTCTTGGTGGGGACTCCCAAAAATGCGGAGATGGTTAAAATGATCGGGTGGCCTGTCACCGCCACCATGGACCGCGCTGAAGAATTCGCAGCGAAGCTTGAGGGGGTTGTGGACGGCATCATCGCAACTTGCGCTGGAGACTACGAAGGCGACAAAGAGCTGCTGGAAAGGCTTCAGAAATTCAGAAGCCGCTGAAGGATAGATGCCAACAGAAGTCTAGACTGCAGCAACATCCTCCAGCCCGTTTGATATACACGCTTTGTTTTAGGTGTAGGGTTAATTATTTTGTCACCCTACATCCTCAGCCTCACGGAAGGGATAATCCCAGTTTTTTCAGGTATATCTTGTAGGGGCCAAGTTTGCCGCCGAAGTTAGCGGCTGAAATCTTCACCACCCCTGGAACGGCTGCGGAGGCTTCGATACCTTTCTTCATAGCTTCCTTGACTGAAGCCAAGTTGATGCCGTTGAAGATGAGCTCGTAGACGCATTTGACGCCTTCAGGGATCAGCGTGTCGGAGACCACATCCCGGAGGACAGGGCAGTAGAGGTGGTTGGTGGAGGCTGGAAGCTTATACTTCATGGAGCCGACCTTAGAGCCCGACCGGCAGACGCCGCCTGGGAAGCTCATGACCACTCCGTCCACTTTACCCACCACGGCTTCCACCGCCCTTTCAGCTGCCTCAAGTCCGGCTTTGGCGTTTTCCGCCAGCACAAGGAAGTTGCCTCCGGCTACACCCAGTTTCACTCCAAACCGGCTTTCGATGAGGAATTCTCCCTCCATGACGGGGATCCGCCAGACCGTTCGGTCCTTCACGGTGTCCTTTTTCTGGAAGCCGTCTCCAAAGTATCGGATGCTGGCTCCTATCTTCAGCCTCTTCACCGCTTGGCTGCCTAAGGCGTCAAAGGCAGCGGTGGTGGGACAAGTTAAGACGCATTGGCCGATCCTCCTCAGCAACTGGTCTTTGAGGCCGTGGCCGCTGCTGTGGTAGATATGAACGATAGCCCCAGGTCTTCCGTCAGGGGTCTCATCCCCGCTCACCGTCTTTTCAACCCCAGCTTCAGCAGGGGACATGATTATGGAGACGGCGAAGCCTGTGGCTGCCCTAGCGGAGGTTAAGGCCCATTTCTCGTTTTCCGCCGTTATCAGAAACCTGCTCACCCACATGGGGAAAGCTTCGGCGAAGGTGTCTTCAATTTCCACTTGTTTGGACATCGCTCCTCCTCTCTTTTTGTTTATTCTCTTTTTTAGCCGCGGAAAGTTTAAAAGATTTTCCACAGAGCCCTTGTGCTCGCTTATTTACGGGAGATTGGTATTTTTATGATGAAATTTTACTTAAATCGGATAACCGGAAGGTAATGGAAAGTTTAAAGAGGCTTTTCGCCTTATTTTTTCCCTAAAGGTGATGGTTGTGGTTGTGAAGATCGGATTCGTCAAATTAGGAAACATCGCATCCGCCCCTCTTCTCGAAATGCTTCTGGACGAAAGAGCTGACAGGGAAGACATAGACGTGAGAGTGGTAAGCTCCGGAGCCAAACTGGGGCCGGAGCAAGCGGGGGAAGTGGCTGACAGCATCTTAAGCTTCAAACCTGCCTTCGTGGTGGTGGCCAGCCCCAACGCTGCCCTGCCGGGTCCCGCCAAGGTTCGGGAGAAGATGGCTGGAGCCGGGGTGCCTACCATCGTGGTCTCCGACGGTCCATCCAAGAAGATAGCCAAAGAACTGGGGGAGAAAGGCTTCGGCTACATCATCGTGGAGGGGGACGCCATGATTGGGGCTAGGAGGGAGTTCCTCGATCCCGTGGAGATGGCGGTGTTCAACGCTGACATCATCAAGGTTCTGGCCATAACCGGCAGCTTCCACCTCCTGTACACTGAGCTGGATAGGGTGGTGGAGGCTGTGAAGAAGGGAGAGAAGCCGGAGCTCCCCAAGATAGTGGTGAACAAGGAAAAGGCCGTGGAGGCAGCGGAGTTTCAGAACCCCTACGCCAAAGTGAAAGCCCTAGCCGCCTACGAGATGCTGAGGAAGGTGGCGGAGTTAGATGTGGAAGGCTGCTTTGTGGTTCAGGAAAGAGAACGCTACATTCCCTTGGTGGCAGCGGCCCACGAAATGGTTAGGGCGGCCTCCAAGATGGCTGACGAGGCGAGGGAGATCGAGAAGGCCCCTGATGTTCTCCTGAGGAAGCCGCACCACAAGGACGGAAGCCTCATGGCCAAGCGGAAGCTCATGGAGAAGCCTCAAAAGCTTTGATGGGGGGTTTAAACGGAAACTTAAATTCCTGCAAGAAGAATAACAGAAAAGGTGGAAGAGAGTTGAAAGCAGTTTTGATAACCGGGACCTCCATAGCTCAAGCTCAGGGGAAGGAACATGGAAAACTCTCCGCCAAGTACAAGGACAGCGTGGCCGTGTGCGAGATGGATGAAAGCGACATGGCCGCCCTCAAGATCGAGCCGGGGCAGACCGTGAAGGTTACGTCACCCTACGGGAGCATAACCGTTAAGGCGGCTAAATCTAGGGAACCCCGCCCGGGTTTGGTTTTCATTCCCGTGGGCCCTTGGGCCAACCGCCTCGTCGGGCCGGAAACCGGAGGGACAGGCACTCCCAGCTATAAGGGTCTGGAGGTTGAAGTTGAACCTGCTCCGGGGGAGAAGGTTCCTGACCTGGAGGAACTCATGGCTGAAGCTAGAGGGGGAAATGAAAAATGGTAGTGGTTAAGAATGTCTTATGCAGTTTTTGCGGCTGCGTCTGCGACGACCTGGAAGTTTCCGTGGAGGACAACAAAATCACAGGCGTAAAATACGCCTGCGCCCTAGCCACCGAGAAATTTCTACATTCTCAAGAAGAACGAAACCCGGATCCCCTCATGAGGGCGGACGGAGGCTTTCGGAAAGTCGGCCTTGAGGAAGCTTTGGACAAGGCTGCTAGAATCCTGGCTGAGGCCAAGTATCCGCTTCTCTACGGGTGGAGTAACACCAGCTGCGAGGCCATCAAGGTCGGCATAGAATTGACAGAGGAGGTGGGAGGGGTCCTCGACAACACTGCTACCGTCTGCCATGGAGTCGGCTTGGAGGCCATACAGGACGTGGGGGAGCCCACAGGCACCTTGGGAAAGGCTAGGCATAGGGCGGACCTCATCATCTACTGGGGCTGCAATCCCTCCCAAGCCCACATCAGGCATACAACCCGTTATACCGCCTTCACCAAGGGTCTTTTCAGAAGCCAGAGAAAAGACCGGAAAATCGTGGTGGTGGACGTACGGAAGACCGTTACCTCCAAGACCGCGGACCTGTTCCTTCAGATTGACCCCGGAAAGGACTACGAGTTGCTCTCAGCCCTGAGGATGGCTGTGAGGGACATGGAGTTTGAAACGGAAGCCGTGGCCGGGGTTCCGGTGGAAAAAATCGAGGAGCTGGCTGAAATGATGGTGAGCTGCGAGTTTGGGATGCTTTTCTTCGGCCTCGGCCTAACCCAGTCCAGTGCAAAAAACGAAAACATCGCCGCCGCCATCTCCTTGGTGAGGGACCTCAACCTCAAAACCAAATTCCTCATGCTGCCCATGCGAGGCCACTACAACGTCACAGGAGCCAACAAGGTTGCCTTATGGCAGACGGGCTATCCTTTCGCCGTGGATTTCAGCCACGGCTATCCCCGGTTTAACCCGGGAGAAACCTCCGCCGCCGACCTGCTGGTTCGGGGGGAAGTAGACGCGGCGCTGGTGGTGGCCTCCGACCCTGCTTCCCACATGCCTTGGGCAGCTGTGAAAAACCTAGCCAACATACCCGTCGCCGTGGTGGACCCAACCCTCACGGCCACAAGCCTTTTGGCGGATGTGCGGATTCCCGCGGCCTTCAACGGCATCGAATATGGAGGAACAGTCTACCGGATGGATGGAGTGGCTTTGAAGACCAGAAAATTCGTGGAGCCTCCGCCCAACTGCCTTCCAGATGTGGAGGTGTTGGAAAATATACTTCACAAGGTTAGAAGCCTCAAGGAGGTGGCTTGAGTGGAGCTTCTGATCAAAAACGGCATCGTCTTCGACCCCCTCAACGGGATCGACGGCCAGAAGATGGACATAGCCATCAGGGACGGCAAAGTGGTGGAGTCGGTGAGCAGCGGAGCCCGGGTTATCGACGCCTCCAACCTTATGGTCATGCCTGGGGGAGTGGACCTTCACTCCCACATCGCTGGGTCTAAGGTGAACGCGGGGCGGCTGATGAGGCCTGAGGACCACTTCAGGGACCCGGAGGCTAAGACGCCTACCACCCGGTCTGGGGTGGGGAGCACCGTGCCCTCGGTCTTCACCACCGGCTACCGTTATGCCAAGATGGGCTACACCACGGTGTTCGAGCCGGCTACCCCCATGTTGAAGGCAAGGCATACCCACGATGAGCTGGACGATATACCCATCTTGGATAAGGCTTGCTTCCCCCTCTTCGGCAACGACGTCATCTTGCTGGAGTATTTGAAGGCGGGGAGAATCGAGGAGGCAGCCGGCTACGTGGCTTGGATGCTGGAAGCTGTCAAGGGCTATGCCATAAAAATCGTCAACCCCGGAGGGCTGGAGGCTTGGAACTGGGGTGGAAACGTACTGGGGTTGGATGAGGAAGTTCCAAATTTCGGCATTACACCTAGGGAGATAGTTCGAAGCCTCTGTAAGATCAGTAAGATGCTGAACCTTCCTCACCCTATTCACCTTCATCCCAACAACCTAGGCCGCCCCGGCAACTACGAGACCACCATCGAGACCATGGATTGCGTGAGGGACCTAGCCGGGGAGAAGCCTGTCATCCACCTCACCCACGTGCAGTTTGAAGGCTACGGAGGCCGAGACTGGCTTTCCATGAGCTCCGAAGGCGTGGAGATAGCCAACTACGTCAACAGACACGGCCATGTCAGCATCGACCTAGGTCAGCTTGTCTTCGGAAACGCCACCACCATGACTGCGGATGGACCCTTCCAGTTCCAGCTCTACCAGCTCACCGGCAACAAGTGGACTAACTCCGATGTGGAGGTGGAGACTAGCGCAGGGGTTGTCCCCTACTTCTACAAGAGGTCCAACTACGTCAACGCCATCCAGTGGACCGTGGGCTTGGAGCTGGCCTTGGCCGTCCGAGACCCTTGGAGGGTATTCCTGACCACCGACCACCCCAACGCAGGGCCCTTCACAGCCTATCCGAAGGTAATAGCTTGGCTGATGAGCCGGAAGGCTAGGGAGAGGGTTCTCTCCAAAATCCCCCGGATGGCTAGGAAGAGGTCTAACCTCAGCTCCTTGGACAGGGAGTACAGCTTCTCGGAGATAGCCGTCGTAACCCGGGCGGGAACAGCCCGGTCGCTGGGCCTTAAAAACAAAGGCCATCTAGGTGTGGGAGCTGACGCCGACGTCGCCGTCTATCCTCTTAACCCCCGGGAGGTGGACCCGTCCAAAGACTACAAGAAAGTGAGGAAGGCCTTCGGAAACGCGGTCTGGGTTGTGAAAGAGGGCCAAGTGGTGGTGGAGAAAGGCGAGATCAAGACTGCGCCTCGGGGGAAGACTTTCTGGGTTAAGCCTGACATCGAGGAAGATGTCCTCCGGCTGGCCGCGGCGAATTTGAAAGCCAAATTCAGGGAATACTACACCGTGGAGTTCGACAACTTCATCATCCCTGAGGACGCCCTAGCTCGACCGCAGGTTTTGAAGGCGGGGTGAAAAGTTTTGGTGGAGATCAAACTTCAACTGAAAAAAGCCCCAAAAGTTCCCGTGTTCGCGGAGGCCTTGTCGCCGAAAGCCTTCGCCGGAAAATCCAGCGGAGAAATTGAGGAGCTTCCTCTCCTAGAAGGCGGACGGTCGGCTAAGCTGGGAGAGTTCTTCGATGTGAAAGTCCAAGGTGAGCCTGCCGCCGACTCCAGCCAATGCGATGTCACCCTGAAAGGGGACCTTTCCAAGTTCAGGTATGTGGGGAAGGGAATGGACGGCGGCAAGCTTGTGGTGGAGGGAAACGTCGGCTTCTATCTGGGGGAGGAGATGGCCGGCGGCTCCATAACGGTGAAGGGCAACGCTGCCTCTTGGACTGGCTCCATGATGGCCGGCGGCCAGATTGAAGTCTTCGGTAACACCGGCGACTACTTGGCAGCCCCCTACCGAGGGGTTCAAGAAGGCATGCTCAACGGCTCCATCATCGTCCACGGCAACACCGGCACCCATGCGGGTCTCTGGATGAGAGGCGGAGTCATCTCCGTGGATGGGAATGCAGGCCAGTTTTTAGGCCACAGGATGCAGGACGGAGTTATCCTCGTCAAGGGAAACTGCGGCCCCCGCGTCGGCGCTGCCATGAAAGGAGGGCGCATCATCGTTCAGGGAGAGGTCGCTGAGATTCTTCCCAGCTTCACCTACACGGAGATAAAGGACAAAGCCAAGGTGGGAGCTGAGAAGATTCCCGCGTCCTTCTACGTCTACACCGGGGACAGCCTCGAAGGAGGCAGCGGGAAGCTCTTCGTTTCACGATGTCGAAACCGCCGCCTCAACCCTGAAGGGGAAGTCTTCCCCGAAGGAGTCAGCGTCAACCAGCTGACCGTTCCCTTGGTGGAGAAGCTCATCAACGAAGCGGAGAGGCTGGGAGTCCAAGTTACCAAGCACAGTTCAGGAGCCGTGGTGGTGGACGTAGGCCTTAAAGCCAAAGGCAGCGAAGAAGCGGGGAAGATCGTGACCCTCATTTGCCTAGGCAACTTGGCTGAGATATCCATCGGCAGGGAGAAATACGGTGAAGACTTGGAGCTGCCGACTCTCTACGAGACGACCACAGGCCACCCGGCCGTAGCCACGCTGGGGGCTCAGTTTGCAGGAT
This sequence comes from Candidatus Hecatella orcuttiae, assembly GCF_002009985.1. Classification (NCBI taxonomy): domain Archaea; kingdom Thermoproteati; phylum Candidatus Bathyarchaeota; class Bathyarchaeia (SeqCode); order Candidatus Hecatellales; family Candidatus Hecatellaceae; genus Candidatus Hecatella; species Candidatus Hecatella orcuttiae. Next base: position 566,640 of record NZ_MTLX02000005.1, on the reverse strand, counting down.
GGGCCATCAAGACGGAGGACTATTTCGCCATGGGCTCCGGCCCGGCGAGGGCGCTTTCCCTCCAGCCTAAAAAGCTCTACCAGAAGCTCTGTTACAAGGATGAAGCCAAGGTTGCTGTGATCCTGCTGGAAGCCGACAGCCTTCCCACGGAGTCAGCGTTGAAGCTGATGGCTGAAACTTGCAACGTCCCCTTGGAGGGCTTGTACGTGCTCATAGCCTCCACCTCCAGCCTCGTGGGCTCAGTTCAGATAGCCGGGAGGGTGGTGGAGACAGGCATCCACAAACTCACCGAACTGGGCTTCAACCCCAACAAAATCCTAAAGGGGAAAGGCTCAGCTCCCATAGCCCCCGTGCACCCCAAGAGCGAGGTGGCCATGGGCATCACCAACGACATGATCCTCTACGGCGGCGACGTCTACTATGAGGTAGCCTGCAAAACCGACGACGAAATCATCAACATCATCGACGAGGCTCCCTCCATCGCTTCCAGGGACTACGGGAAACCCTTCTATGAGACTTTCAAGGAGGCGGGAGGCGACTTCTACAAGATAGACCCCGGCCTCTTCGCGCCCGCCAAGATCACCCTCCACAACGTGAAGACAGGAAACACCTTCACGGCCGGCAAGATCAGCGCCCCCATCCTCAAACGCTCCCTCGCTCTCCTAAAAACACCCTAAACTTTTTTTTATAAAAAACTTCAGCGTGATTTTTCCGGGTTTATTCTTTTAGGGAAGTTCCCATCAGCGAATGACAGATAATAATATAAATTTTTATGACAACAAACCGGTCGAACTCTTTAGTCCATCAGAGTTATAAGGGCAAATTTTAATTTACCTTGAACTAGCTATTAAAGTCCAAATTCGCCGCGTGGCTGGGGTGACTGTTGAAGGGAACCTATGGGGCTGGGAGACTCCAAGGCTTAACCCGTCTTTTCCTCGTCTTCATCGTCCTCTTCGGATTGTGGTGCGCCTTGGTGGGCGTGTTCGCTGCGGATGAGCTGCTGGTAGGCGCCCTCTCCAGCTTGCTGGTGGCTTTTTTCACCTCCCGCCTGATGGTTTCCGGCGGCGTCCGCGATAAGGTTGACCCTGCCAAGTGGTTTTGGGCCGTTGTCTACTTTGTCTACTACTGGTTTTACGCGGAGGTGAAGGCGCACTTCAGCGTCATCAAGCGGATACTCAGCCCCAGCCTACCCATTCGGCCGGGAATAGTTAAGGTTCCCTACACCACCCAGTCTGACTGCGGGATAGTCTGCGTGGCAAACTCCATCACCAATACTCCGGGAACAGTGACGGTGGAGGTGGACGAGGCGGAGAAATGCTACTACGTCCACTGGATCGACGTCCTAAGCCTCGACCCCCAAGTCTGCCGGAGGGAAATCAGCTCAAAATTCGAGGAATACACCAAGAGGTTTTTCAGTTGATGGACGCCTTTCAAACCTTCCTGCTGGCAGCTCTGTTCGGCCTGGTGGTAAGCCTCTGCCTCGTCTTCTACAGGGTTCTCCGAGGCCCCACCGCCCCCGACCGGGTCTTAGCCGGGGACACGGCTGTAAGCATGATTGTGGCCCTCATGGTTTTGCTGGGCGTCTACCACGAGGAAGCCATCATGCTCGACGTGGCTCTTCTCCTCGTCTTCCTTTCCTTCATCGGGACGCTGGCGATTTCCAAGTACCTTGAAAAAAGGGGGCTGGGAGACTGACCTGGCTTCAAGCCCTGGGATGCGGAATAATCTCCTTGGGGATCTTCGCCTCCTTCGTAGGAGCCCTGGGGCTTCTCAGGCTTCCCGACGCCTACACTCGGATGCACGCGGCCACGGTGAGCGTGATCGGGGGAGCCGTGGTAACCGTCTTCGGCCTCGCCCTCTTCCTCGGAGCCTCAAACCCCATCTCCAGCCTGAAAGTCCTCATCATCGCCGCGGTTATTTTTTTCACTTCCCCGGTTGGGTCCCATGCGATTCTGAGAGCCGCCCATAAAAGCAGGGTGCCCCTCTGGCCTAGGTCGGTGTGCGACATGCTGAAGGAGGGGGAGAAAGATGTTTGAGCCGCCGGGCGTAGTCTTCAACTTTCTCCTCATCGTCATGGTTTTCCTCATACTGGTTTTCATCGAGCTCAAAGACTTGCTTTACGCGGTTGTCGTGGCGGCTGTTCAAAGCATTCTGCTGGCTTTCCTGTTCTTCATGCTGAAAGCCCCGGACATCGCCCTAACCCAGGTTACCATCGGAGCCGGCATTCTCACCGCTCTTTTCGTGGCTGTGCTGATGAGGACTTCGAGAATGGAGGAGGAGTAGGTTTGAGGAGGCTTGTGGAGTTTTCTTTTCTGGCAGCGGTGAGCTTCACTCTGATCCTGATCGCAGCCTTCTATCTTCCCCCCTTCGGCGCGCATCCCTTTCCGGTGGGTCAGTATTATGTGGAGCGGAGTCTTGAGGAGGTCAAAGCCTGGAACAGCGTGCAGGCTATCATCTGGGAGTACCGAGGCTACGACACTCTAGGGGAGACAGCTGTGCTCTTCGCGGCTGTGCTGGGGGTTGTCACCCTCTTTAGGAGGATGGTAAAAAGTGAGAGGAATGAGCATCATCGTTAAAACCGTGGTCAGGCTTATCGCCCCGGCCATGCTGCTGGTAGGGGTCTCCGTAGCCCTCCACGGGCATCTCACGCCGGGAGGAGGCTTCCAAGGCGGCGTCATGCTGGGCAGCACCTTCCTCCTTCTCCTCCTAGCCTTCGGCTTAGACTTCATGGAGGGCAAGCTTGGTTTCCGGTTTGGAGACAGCCTCAGAGGCTTGGGCGCGGCGATGATTCTGCTGGTGGGCCTTTTGGGGCTGACCTTCGGCTTCTGGTTTTTCTCCTGGCCCTTCAGAAACGAGGCTGTCTACCTGTTCGGGGTTCCCAGCGAGTTTTTCAGCTCAGGGAACCTCCTGCTCTACGACATCGGGGAAGCCATCCACGTAGCCGCCGCGTTTCTGATAGTGTTCTACTGCTTCGCGAGGAAGTGATGAGGTGAACTTTCCCTACGCTGTGTCCATGGTAATCATTCTGCTTGGCTTGTACTGCATCCTCCGAAAAAGAAACCTCATCAAAATAATCTTGGGAATGGGCGTCCTAGCCGACGGAGTGAACCTCTTCTTCATCAGCCTAGGCTACAGGGCTGGGGGTATATCTCCCGTCCTCACCGAAGAACGCATCGAACACTTCTCAGCCTTCACAGCCGCGGCGGTAGACCCTCTGCCTCAAGCTCTGGTCTTAACCGCCATCGTCATCAACATGAGCATCGCCGCCTTCGCATTGGCCTTGGCTGTGAAAATCTACCAGCGTTTCGGAACCTTAGACATGAGAAAAATTAGGAGGCTTCACGGTTGACGGTGATCCCCCTAGAATGGCTTCCAGTGTTCTCCATCATCCTCCCGTTGGCTGCGGGATTTATCCTCGTCGCCGTGGGCTCCTTCGTCCCAGTTAGGCTTCAGGCTTGGTCAGCCTTCGCAACCACGGCTGTGACCTTCAGCTTAACGGTCTCCCTCCTTTTCGCGGTGATGGACGGGCAAGTTGTCACCCACCAGATGGCTGGGTGGAGGCCGCCCTTCGGCATCGTTTTAGCTGTGGATTCCCTCAACGGGTTTGTAGCCGCGGTGGTAGCCGGGATCACCATGCTGGCGGCTCTCTACTCCATCGAATACATGAAACATGAGGGAGGGCAGACCTACTACTACGCGCTTCTCATGCTGATCCTAAGCGGCATGATGGGAATAACCCTAACCGGGGACCTTTTCAACCTCTTCGTCTTCTTGGAGCTGTCCAGCGTCGCCACCTACGCCCTCGTAGCCTTCAACCTCGACCACGAAGGCCTTGAAGCCGGCATAAAATACTGCATCATGGGGGCTACGGCTACCTCCATGGTTCTCCTCGGCATCGCCCTCCTCTACGGCGCCCTAGGAACCCTCAACATGGCGGACATAGCTCAGAGGCTCGCGGGGGAAAGGTTTCTCCCTGGAACCTTGGAGGGAAACGCCTTAGTGGCTCCCTTGGCCGTGGCGCTTCTCATCTGGGGCTTCGGAGTTAAGGCAGCCGTTGTCCCCATGCACACCTGGCTTCCCGACGCTCACCCCGCGGCTCCCAGCCCCATCAGCGCCATTCTTTCGGGAGTCTACATCAAGGTCGGCCTCTACGCCATGGTCAGGGTTCTGTTCACCGCCTACCATGTTCAGCCGGGAGAAGCGCTGTTGATTTTCCTCTCCACCCTAGGCGTGGTAACCATGGTTTTCTCAGGGTTTATGGCTTTAGCCCAAACCGACATCAAACGCCTGCTCGCCTTCTCCAGCGTGATGAACATCGGCTACATCCTTTTCGGCGTGGGGATCGGAAGCCTTCTAGGCCTCACCGGGGGCCTGTACCATCTCCTCAACCACGCGGTTTTGAAGTCTCTTCTCTTCTTGGCCGCAGGGGTCATCGTCCACCAAACTGGAGTTAGGGACATGTCCAAGCTCGGCGGGCTGGGGAGGAAGATGCCCCTCACCATGGGCGCCTTCGCCGTCGGAGGCTTTGGAATAGCCGGGGTTCCCCCCCTCAACGGCTTTGTCAGCAAGTGGATCATCTTCAAGGCGGCCATTGAAACAGGGCAGCCGCTTTTCATCTTCTACGTGCTCCTAGGAGCCGTTATGAGCGTTATCGCCGTAGCCTACATAGTGAACGCCTTCCGCAGCGTCTTCCTAGGCCAGCTTAGGCGGGAGCATGAAAACCTTCGGGAAGCCGGCCCTCTGATGCTGGTTCCCATGCTCGCTCTGATGGTGGCGGCTGTTGTTTTCGGAGTGTTCCCCCAGCTTGGCTTGAACTTCGTGGAGCCGGCTGTGCAGGCGGCTTTACATCCGGGCAACTACGTTGAGCAGGTGTTGGGAGGTTAGAGCTGAATGTTGGAGTATACGCCTTGGCTTAGCTGGGTCTTCCCCATCCTAGGAGCCCTTCTCACCCCGGCCTTGGCTAGGATTCACCCCCGGGTCAGGGACTACGCCGCCGTGGGTTTCTCCGGCCTAGGAGCCTTCATGGCCTTTCTGATGTTCCTCGGGTATCCTCAAGTGTTGAAGGGTGAGGCTTCCGCCGGCTTTTACCCTCTTTCAGTGGAGTGGATCAGGGTGGCGGGAGTTCAGGTTAAAGCAGGGATGCTGGTGGACCCCTTAAGCGTCCTCATGGCCAACGTGGCAGCTTGGATAGGCCTCCTCATCATGGTCTACAGCCTCGGCTACATGCGGGGGGACCCGGCGCTTACAAGGTACTGGTTTTTCATGAACCTCTTCATCGGCAACATGGTCCTCCTCGTCCTAGCCGATAACCTTCTCCTCCTCTTCATCGGCTGGGAGGGCGTAGGCCTGTGCAGCTACGCCCTCATAGGGTTCTGGCACAGGGACAGCCCTGAGGACAGGAAAACCAGGTGGGTCGGTGAAGGAGCGGAGGAGTATCCGCCCTCCCACTGCGGCATGAAGGCCTTCCTCACCACCAAGGTGGGAGACATCTTCCTCCTAGTCGCCATCTTCCTCATCTACTCTCAGGCTGGAACCTTCAGCTTCCTCGAGCTTCAAGGAAACCTAGCGTGGGCTCGAAGCCTGGCTGAAATGGGGCTGCTGATCCCTGCGGCCCTTTTTCTCCTCGGCGGGCCCTTGGGTAAGTCGGCGCAGCTTCCCCTCATGGAGTGGCTTCCCGACGCCATGGCCGGGCCGGCTTCGGTCAGCGCCCTCATCCACGCGGCCACCATGGTTAAGGCTGGAGTTTACTTGGTGGCGAGGGTTTTCCCCATATTCTTTTCAGCCATGCACTCCGGTCTGCCCAGCCTCATCGTCTTCTTCCAAGCGGTAGCTTGGGCAGGGGCTCTGACCGCCTTTGTAGCCGCAACCCAAGCGGTGGTTTCCCGGGAGATCAAGAAGGTATGGGCCTACTCCACCGTCAGCCAGATAGGCTACATGATGCTGGCCTTGGGCATAGCAGGATTCCTGACAGGGGACGCCTTGGTAGCCGCCTTCGCTGCGGCTCTTTTCCACCTAGTCAGCCACGCCCTGTTTAAGGCCACCCTCTTCCTTTCCTCCGGCTCCGTCTCCCATGCCTGCGAGTCCCGGTTCATGGACGACATGGGTGGGCTTAGGAGGCTTATGCCCTTCTCCTTCCTGAGCATGTTCATCGGAGCCCTAGCCCTCGCCGGGGTTCCTCCCCTCAGCGGCTTCTGGAGCAAGGAGGGAATCCTCAAGTCTGTGGTGGAGGCCTTCCAAGCCAGCGCCCAAGCTCCCTTCCTCTACACTCTGGCAGCCCTGACGGTGGGGTTAACCTTCTTCTACAGCCTAAGGGTCGTAGGCTTGGTTTTCCTCGGAGGCAAGAGCGCCCATCTTCAGAAGGCTGAAAAGCTGGGCCACCATGTCCATGAAGCTCCGCCCCTCATGTGGATTCCATACCTAGCCTTGGCCCTGATAACCGTGGCCATCGGAGCCCTTGCACCCCTACTGCTGGAGGGTTTCCTTTCCATGTTCTCCCCCTCTCTCTCAACCCTCGCCCACTTAGAGGGAGGTGAAGCCATGGAGGCTCATTCTCCGCTGGGGGAGTGGCTGGTTCTCTTGACCTCCACCCTCATGCTGGCTTTGGGCGGTATCCCTGCCTACTACGCCTACGTAGCGGGGAGGTGGAACGTGAAAGCTTGGGTGGAAAGGCGGCCTGAACTTAAGGCTCTTCAGGTCTTCCTTCTCAGAAGATGGTACATAAACCAAGCCTACTACCGGGTTTTTGTAGACCCCGCCCTCAAGCTCAGCGACCGAGCCCACAGGGTTCTGGAGTTCCACGGTTTACTCAGGTTCAGCAGCCTCGTGGCCTCAGGGGTTACCACCCTCTACAGCCGCCTCAGAAAAACCCACACAGGAGTCTTCAACGACTACGCGGTAGGCTTGATGGGAGGCCTGACGCTTCTGATAGTTCTCCTAGTCTGGCTTGGCTTAGGAGGGTGAACAGCCATGGGCCCTGAACAGCTTCTCATCCAGTCGGTGTTTCTGCCTCTGCTGGTCTCACCTCTTCTAGCCCTGCTGCCCAAGCGCATGGGTAAACAAGCCGGGTGGGCGGCTTTCGCCGTGACAGCCTACATTTCCGCCCTCCTTCTAACCTTGGCTACCCGCATCTTCACCGGCACGGTGGAGGCTTACGTGTTTCAAGTCCCTTGGGCCCCTTCGCTGGGGTTGACCTTCGGCTTCCACGCCGACGGATTGGGGGTTACCATGGCTTTAACCATAGCCCTGCTGGCCAGCATCGTAGCCCCCTACTCCATCCGCTACATGGACGGGGAACAGAACATGCCCCTCTACTATGGGCTGTATCTGCTCTACACCGCGGGAATGCTCGGCAGCGTCCTAGCTTCAGACCTCATCGAATTCTACCTCTTCTTCGAGCTGATGCTTCTGCCTTCCTGGGCTCTAGTCCACGGCTGGGGAACCGGAGACAGAGAACGCGTAGCCTTCCGGTATTTCATCTACACCCACATGGGAGCCCTCCTGTTCCTCCTAGGCATATTGGCCACCGGGGCCGCCTACGGAAGCTTCAGCCTGTTCGCTATCGAGGAAGCCTCCGCCCAGGGGCAGCCTGTGGGCTCCACGGCGGCGAGGCTTATCGTCGCAGCTCTCTTGGTGGGGCTGATGGTGAAGCTTGCCATCTTCCCCTTCCACGCGTGGCTTCCGGACACCTACGTCGAGGCGCCGACGCCCATCACCGCCCTCCTCTCCGCGACCACAAGCGGCATAGGCGGCTACGCCATTCTCCGAATTGTCTTCACCGCCTTCCCCCAGACCATCCTAGAGTTCAGCCCGGGGCTGGCGGCCATGGCCTTGGTGACCATGGTCTACGGAGCGCTCATGGCCTTGGCTCAAGACGACATCAAAAGGCTTCTGGCCTACTCCAGCATCAGCCAGATGGGCTACCTGCTTTTCGGCCTTGCGTCCTCCTCAGCCCTAGGGCTGGTGGGCGCCATCTTCCTCTACTTCAGCCATGCGACCAGTAAGGCGGCTCTCTTCATGATCTCCGGAGTCCTCACGCGGCAGGCTGGGACGAGAAGCATCAGGCAGCTGGGGGGTTTAGCCTCCAAAATGCCCTACACAGCCGTGGCCATGGTGGTAGGCTTCCTAAGCCTCTCCGGCGTTCCGCCCCTCAACGGCTTTCAGAGCGAGTGGATGATCTTTCTCGGCTTCTTCCTCCACGGAGTTGTTGAGGGGGGAGCTGTGAGGGTTGTCTTAGCCGTGGCCGCGGTGATGGCCACAGCCCTGACACTGAGCTATTCCCTGTGGACGGTGCGGAGGGTTCTCTTCAGACAGCTTCCCAGCCGCCTAAGCCGGGTGAAGGAGGCGTCAAACCTTTTCATAGTTCCCCTGATGGTGTTAACCGTCTTGACGGTGGCGACGGGAGTTTATCCTCAGTTTTTAAACCAGCTTCTCAGCCGTGTGATGGAAGCCCTAGTCCCTTAGCCTCTTACCCCGCCGCTAGGTTTTCCCGGCTTCCAGTAGGATAGGGAGTAGGCTATGAGGAAGCTTTCTAGGATGATGCCTACGGCCACGGGGAGGCTGGCGAGGTCGCTGAAGAGAAGCAGGCTGACGGCTGCCGCAGCGCCCATGTTCTTGAAGCTTGCAAAGAAGGCGTAGGTTCTGTTTCCGGTGAGCTTTAGAAGGAGGAAGCCTAAGCCGAAGGTTTTCACAGCGTGAATCAAGGTTAGGAGAGCCAACATGGAAGGCTTCCCTTCCAGAAGAAAACTCACGTTTATGCCTACCACCGTGAAGGTTATGAGGGAAAAGGCGGAGGTGGACAGAAGCTCCTTCTCCTTCACCAGAAACTCGACCTTTCTCAAAAGCTGGGAAGCGAACAAGGGTAAGAGGATGAAGAAGAAGAGAATCTGAAGGAGGAAAAGAGGGTTGAAAACCTTCGTGGCGAAAGACAGCAGAATCAAGGGAGCCAAACCGAGGGCAGCCACGTAAGTCAAAATCTCTGAGACCAAGGCCATAGGCAGGTTTTCCTTATCGGTGAGGGAGACCAAGGCAACCACGGCTATGGCGGGAGGCATGGCCGCTATGACCAGGTTTCCGTTTCTGATTTCTCCGAAGAAAAGGAAGGCAGCGGCCACCAGAAATCCTGTGAGAAGACCGTAGTTGACCAGCAAGCATGCTCCCACCTGCCGCTTGAATTCAGCCACCCTCCGCAGCTCTTCAGGGTCAAAACCGGCGCTGGCAAAGAGCATGAGAACGAAGAGGAAGCCGGGGATCAGAGGTTTAAGCGTCCAAGCTAAACTTTGAAGAGGAAAAGCTAGCACAACAGCCACTAGGACGAGCAAGCCGTAATGGAAAGTGAACCTCATCTTGATAGAACAGCCTTACAAGCTGGGTAGCAAGTTTTTACCTGAAAATTCTTTAACCGACAGAACCATGTTTAACGGTGTTCCCCTTTCAGAAGCTGGAAAGCTCGGTCCACTGCCTTTCCCGGAGTGTTTTCTCCCCAAACCTTCACTGCCTTCCTGTCGTCGAGGTATCCTCCCGCATATTTGTCCGCAGTGCCTCCGCTGCCCCGGAGGGCAACAATGGGCTTGAGCTTAAAGTAGGCGGCTATGGCTTCGATGAGGGTTCCAGCCCCGCCTCCCACAATGATGACGGCGTCGGCAGTGTAGGCGGTGATGAAATCCCGAGCCCAACCCATACCTGTGCACACCACTACATCGCAGTAGGGGTTGGCGTAGGCCTTGTCTTCTTGGGGAATGATGCCCACCACCAAACCCCCGTTTTCCTTCGCCCCACGGCTGGCAGCTTCCATGACGCCTTTTAAGCCGCCTGTTATCAGAATACCGCCCCTCCGAGCGATTTCGCAGCCTACCTCATAGGCCAGCTTGCGGGCGCTGTCAGGGCAGTGGTCATCGGCGTAGCCGATGACTAAAACTTGAGGTTTTTCTCCCATCACAACTCCACCGGAAGCCGGTATGACCGCCGTCAAGCTTTATATGTTTTCACCGCTAAAATAAAATATTCGGCAACGGATTTCATCAAGGCTGAAAAAATTGAAAGTTCATGAACTCCGCGTGGGATCCCAGAGGGTGAACATAGACTTAAAGGTCGTGGAGAAGTTGGAGGAGAGGGTGGTCACCTTCAGAGCCGACGGCTCCCAGCACCGGGTAGCCGACGTTCTGGTGGGCGATGAGTCAGGCTGCATCATTCTAACCCTTTGGGACGAGGTCATCGACCAGGTGAAGAGCGGCGATGTCCTCCGGATAGAAAACGGTTACATCTCCGTCTTCAAAAGCTCTCTGAGGCTTAACGTGGGGAGATACGGGAAGCTGAGCAGAAGCGGCGCGGAGATTCCGTCGGTCAACGTGCAGAACAACCTCTCCACACGCAGGATCCAAGTCTGATAGAAGGTTAGCTGAGTTCGTTTTTCTTAAAAAACCGGCTCGCTGGCAAAATGGCTGCTACGAAGCTGGAAGTAGTTTTAGCTTTTACTTTGGTATTTCTGCCGGTCCTCTAAGCATTTTTGGGAGTAGGGGCACCAGTCGATGCAGGAAGCTAGGTCTCGGAAGACGGTCTCCCCGCAGTTAGGACACTTAGTCTTGTATTCGTCGCTGAACAGTTCCACTTCTTCACCGCATTTGGGGCATTGGGTTGTTTCGATCTTGACGAAGGCGGAACCTGGGCATTTATCTTCCATAAGACTCCTAATTATAATAAAAAACATCCATTATATGGATTTCGTTCAAAACGCACCCTCAGTCAACATTAGCTCAGGCTATTTTCGATGCCGAAGGGTTTTAATCAGGGTCTCCAGCATATTATGGTGTCGGTCTTCATCTGACACTAGTTTCTGAAACAGCAGTTTGACTTCCTTTTCTCCGGCTTTTCTTTCCGCCTCCTTGTAGAAGAGCATCAACTCTTTCTCGATCTTCGAATGTTCTTCCAGCTCCTTTGTTCTCATACGCTCCTTGCTTTTGGGAATCCTGCCGGAGAGCATGTCTCTGACGGTTTCCAGAATGTCGCTGTGCTCCATGGTGTCCAACGCCAGCTGCCGGAACACCAGCTTCAGTACCGGGTTTTCAGCCTTCAGGGATTTTTGAAGGTAATACTCAGCCAAGTCGCTTTCAAGAGAAATGGAATGTTCAAGCTTTGACTTGAAACTGTTTTTTCTCACCAACGTTGGTTCACCTACCTATTCCCTGTGCGGCAATAAGTTAGGTGAAAAGAGCTTATTAAATTACCCATTAAACGACTTCAACAAAATGCAACTCGGCGCACGAATTTACCGAGCGTTTATTTAAAATGAGCATCACCAGTATTATGTCGTGGGAAGTTGAGAAAGATACTGATCGTGCTGGTCATCGGGTTGGTAGCCGGGATCCTTCTAGCTAGTGGGTATGTTCAACAAAAAGGAGAGTACAGTTTTCCAGAGAGTAGGAGAGAATTTGAGATTCAAGGTTTAACTTGGAGAACTGTTTCCTATTATTATCATCCGGGCATTTACGAGGAAATATACAGTCCGGAAAGCAACCTCAGACTGGTTCTAAAGGCAAAAAACGTTGGAGCCAACTATCTTTACATCAGAGCGTTCTACAATGGCACCGAGGACGGAGGTGTAATAGGAGACTACAACGAAGCCGCAACATATTTGAGAGAAGCCATTGCAACAGCCCACGATTTTGAGCTCGGAGTCTTCCTCGTACCTTATGTTGAGTCAAGAGACTACTGGATCACAAAAGAATGGAAGCTGGATGAGAAAAACTGGACGGATGTTGTTTTAAGATGAGCGGTGTTTGCTGAAGAAAACAACGTGGAGATGTTCGCTCCGGGGATTGAGATGAGCCTTATCCTAAGTGGGGATGAAGCCGGAGAATGGTACAGAGAAATATTGCCGAAGATTCGGGAGGTCTACAGCGGCAGGGTCGCTATCGCTGAACATCCATATGTTGGAATGTGGGAGGTTTTAGACAGCCACGGCGCATTTGAAGGATACGACTGCATCAGCATGACTGTTTTTCCTTGGAAGAAGTACGAAGACAGCCCATGGGACATTAGAAGTCTTGAAGATTACAGGGAGGACGTGAAAGAGCGCGCAGAGATAATAGATTACTTGGCAGAAAAATACGGCGTCGAATGCAGATTCGTCGCAACCCTAGGTATGGATGTATGGCAAGGAGCTTGGCCTAACGCAACTATCAGGGCGGAAGGATATGAAGCCGGTTTGGATGTTCTCAGAGGCTACAATTTAACCGGGGTCTTCCTTTTCCACTGGGCGTCAGAGCCTGATCACCTTGGAGACAGCGAAGAAGTTGAAAACATGCTCAGCAGAAGATGGACGGTGGAATGAGTGTTGCATTTTTGTAGGAGTTCAGACGATTTTCAGATGGGAGAGCTGAAGCTGCAGATGGCTTTCTAGGCTTGTTGGCGCATTCTTCAACGCCGTGATGAGGAAGGAATTAAATAGTCTTGAAAAATCTATTGAAATGTTACAAATACGGTTAAAGCTGTAGAGGGGTTGGTTGGTGAACATACGGACGAAATGTTTTCACACCATCGACGTGGCCAAGAAGCGGACGGCTAAAACCTACATACTGGAAACTTGGAGGCCTAACCGAGATATTCACATTATCGGAGCCTTCATGGGCCTCCTATGCGTCAAGGAAGCGCAAGGGGACTTCGAACTCTACATCTCCATAACTAGGAAGAAGATAGGCAGGTTTGAGCCTTACTTCGTCAACATGAAGAAGGATTTCCTCTTCTACATGCAAAGAGACGTTTACACCTACTGCACCGGCCCCAACGACCTAACCCAAACCATCTTCCTTCCCCCGGGAGACTACTTCTACATCAAAAAAGGCCAGCCTGTCTACGTCAACGTGGGCTACGGAAACGGTTGCGGGGAAGACTACGCCTACGACGCCTTCGCAAACCTCTACTACTACTAGCCAGCCTAGAAAAAAATGGTGGGACCGGCCGGATTTGAACCGACGACTTCCACCGGCTTGCTTCAGCCGTCTACGGGTTTCTCCCCGCTCCAGCTCCTCCTCATTCAGCCCTCGGGGCGGTCGGTGAACTTTTGAACTGAGCTGGAGCCCTTGACTGCGTTGAAGCCTTTTGGGGAAGCTTGCAGCGCAGTCGTCCTGCCTGGCTAGACTACGGTCCCACCTAATTAGAGGATAGGGTTTCCTTCAAATAAATTTTTTATCCACCCTTGAGGCCTAAGCAAACTTCGCAGAGAAGCGCGGCGCAAAAAAGAAAGGTGTGAAACGGCGGCAGATTTCCCACCCTTTTTTCCTTGGGCTGGGAGCTCTTGGTCAAGAGTGGATGGATTAGGGGAAGAATTGAGCTATAAGCCAGAGAAGGAGGTCTCCCAGCCAGAGGGCGGCGGCTGTGCCGAGGAATATAAACACCATCAGGGGCGGTTGAGGCGTAACCCAGACTTCTTCCGGCAGCTCTTCCCATCTTTCAATGGGAGGGGCTTCTTTTATTTGGAATTTGAAGCTTCGCTTCGGAGGCGGAGTCCCTCCGCTTTCCTCGGCTTCGGATTCTTCGGCAAGGGAGAGGAAACGCTTTCCTTGAAGCTTCTCTTTTTTAACCTTGTAACTGACTAGGAGGGCTAGAAGCTTTTTCCACCGAGACTCATGGGCGAAGCCTTGGAAGAGGCTTTGGTGGTGAAACGCCTTCCAAGCTATATTCCTCGCCAAGATGTAGAAGACAGCGGAAGTGGAAAGGAGGATGGTGTTGTTTAAAACGGTGAGAGGGAAAACCGGCAGCCGAATTCCCAGCCAAGGGTCTGGAGCACGAGGCGGCCATGGGAGGATGAGGCCTAGGCTGAGGAAGGCTTTGGAGTCAGCGCCGCCCCAGAGGCCTAGGTAGAAGAGTGTGAAGGAAATGAGGGTCATAACCCCCATGATGAGGCCCCATCCTAAGTAGAGCGTCCAATTGTGCGTAGGCAGAATTCGGAGAAGGGTGAGAGCAACCCCAGAAGGGGCGAGGATCATCCAAACGCGGTTGGTCACCTCCCTAGTCCGCCAGTCGCTCCAAGCGGAGTAGGCTAAGAAAGTTAAAACCAAGATGACGGCTGCGTAGTCCAGCTGCTCGGAGGCCATCAGGCTCAGCCTTCACCGATTCTTCAACACGGAAGGATTAAGGTTTTCTGGTTTCCACCGGATTCTCCAGCTGTTTGGGGATAAGAACTTGAGATTTAAATAGCTGAAATGAGAGGTTAGACAGTGCATCCCAGCCCTCCTGCGGGATAACCAAATATAAGCCGTATTGACTAGATAATTAACGTAAAGGCGCCCTAAGGTTGTCAGCCGGTAGCAAGATCACCCCTGAAGAAAAGGCTAAACTTCCAGAGGACCCTAGAAAGCTTTTGGTGGAGCTGCTTTCCGGAAAATACCCTGAACTGAGGCCTGTCTTCGACCCTGTTAAAGGGTGTAGGTATCCAGAAGTGGAGGAAGTCCTAGGGGACTCCGAGGAAGTTTCAAGCCTTCTAGAGAAGCTAACCGCAGAAGGGCTTTTGGCCAGGAAGCTTTTTGGCAAGCACCCCACTTGTCCCCACTGCCATTCGCCCAACGTGGGAACCCTAGCCCTTTGCCCCCGCTGCAAGTCCTACGACATAGAGAAGAAGATTTTGCTGGAACACTTCAAATGCGGCCACATCGACACCGAGGACCGTTATCGGACGGAGGGGAAACTCGTATGCCCTAAATGTAAAACGCCCTTAGACCCCGCGGGCAAGGATTCAAGAAAGGTGGGCATATGGTTTGTTTGCCACGCGTGTAAAAGAAAATTCGATGAACCCTACTCCCCTCATCAGTGTAGGAGCTGCGGACGCCAGTTTACGATAAGGGATGCGGAGCTGAAAGAATGCTACTCCTACACTTTGGGAGGAACAGCGGAGGTGAGGAAAGTTGTGGGGGTTATTTCCTCTGTCCGCTCTTTCCTCGAATCCTCCAACTACAAGGTGGAGAGTCCGGGGATCGTTAAAGGCAGTTCGGGGGTAGACCACAGATTCGACATCCTAGCTGTCAGGGGAGAAAACGAAAAACTCGTTGTCGAAATCGTTCAAGAGAAAGAAACCGTGGGCGAGCAACCCATCATCACCATGTTCGCCAAGGTCTACGACCTCGGCCGGATTTCCAGCGTCCTCATAGCGCTACCCCGACTGAGTCATACTGCCTCCCAGCTGGCAGCCATGTACAAGATCACGGTCATAGAGGCGGGAGACAGCGAAGAAGCTGTGACAAAGCTGAAGACAATACTGCAAAAAGCCTAAACTGGATGCTTAGCTTTCTAGAAGAATATTCTTTTTACGTTGGGGATGGCGTCGAAGTCCTTGTCGTTGGAATATATCTCCGTCACCCCCATTCTTAACATTTGGGCGGCTACGATTAGGTCGTCCCATGCTTTCCAGTCCACCCCGGCTTTTTCCTGTAGCTTCCGAGCTAAGATAAGGTCGTCGAAATTGGTTTCAACCTTTTGAATCGTCGGTAAGGACCTCAGAAAGTCTATGAATTTGGGGATGATGGAAGCTCTGTTCTTCCATCGGAGATATGCCAAGACCTGTGAAAAAATTAGGGTGGATGCCGCTGCCTTTTCCCCTTTACTTATTCTATAGACAATCCTACTGGCGGTTTCGCCATACCGTTCATCACCTGCTAGATGGTAGATGAAGATGTTGGAGTCGATGAACCTCACCGTCATTCACCCGCTAGAGAAAGTTCAACCTCCTCAAGCTTCACCTTCTTGATTTTGGCTATACCCTTTATCTCTTCGGCGGTGACGATTTTCTTGGGCCTTAGCTTGATCACGCCTTCACCAAGCTCGATGAAAAGACGATCTCCCTCCTCCAAGGCCAAGGCTTTCCTTATCTCCGACGGGATGGTGACTCTTCCTTTGTCTTTAAGTTCCACTTCCAAAATCCCACCTATAAGTGGGATAATTAGAGTGGGATATAACCTTTGCTGAAACCATCCGATTCTCACCCTATCTGCCAAGGTCTAGGACCTCGGCTGGATTTCCAGCGTCCTCATAGCACTCCCAAGCCTTAATCCCAAAAACCTTCCAGCTGACAGTCAGAGACCGAAAACAGTGAAGCCGAAACCAAACTGAAAGCTACTGTAAAGAAAAAATTAACAAAATAACCGAAGAGATGTAAAAAATTTAAGTTGCTTATTTGTTAGCCCTGAAGGTGTATTCGGCTGAGGTAACCGATATGCCGTCGTAGGTTGTTGCGTCTTGGGTGTTGAGGATGTAGGTGTCTCCTTTGTCCAAGGCCCCAGTATCCGCCCCAGACTCATGTCCTAGAAGCTCGATATATAGGGTCGTCGTGGTTCCACCGGTCAATGTAACAGTGTTCGCTGCACCGGTAAGACCTACTTGAGTAGTTAGGTTCTGAGCTGTGGCAGTTATAGAAGAGCTACTCACCTGGTACACCAGCACATGCAAGCTGCCGCCCGTGCCATTGTAGTCGTAGACATAGCCGGAAGAATTGGTTACGATGAAGTTAGCAGCAGTGACAGAAACATCCTTCGCCCCAGGATTGCTGATCTTTACTTTAAGAACCGTCGAATTATGCGTAGTAGCTGAAGAAGTATCAACATCAGAAACAGTAACCATGTCGATACTAATGGTGTATGCTTTGGGCGGGGAGGGGATGCCTGTAGATATGAAACCAGTGACCCAGCTATAGATCATGACACCGGCAACGACTGCGATGACAATCATCAGTAAGACGCCGATAATCGGAGATACAGCCTTTCTATTTCTGAGACACTTAGGCCATTTCAATCTTACCTGATCTCCAGCCGTAGAGTTATTGATGTTTTCAATTTATTTGTTGGCTTTGAAGGTGTATTCGGCTGAGGTAACCGATATGCCGTCGTAGGTTGTTGCGTCTTGGGTGTTGAGGATGTAGGTGTCTCCTTTGTCCAAGGCCCCAGTATCCGCCCCAGACTCATGTCCTAGAAGCTCGATATATAGGGTCGTCGTGGTTCCACCGGTCAATGTAACAGTGTTCGCTGCACCGGTAAGACCTACTTGAGTAGTTAGGTTCTGAGCTGTGGCAGTTATAGAAGAGCTACTCACCTGGTACACCAGCACATGCAAGCTGCCGCCCGTGCCATTGTAGTCGTAGACATAGCCGGAAGAATTGGTTACGATGAAGTTAGCAGCAGTGACAGAAACATCCTTCGCCCCAGGATTGCTGATCTTTACTTTAAGAACCGTCGAATTATGCGTAGTAGCTGAAGAAGTATCAACATCAGAAACAGTAACCGAGGAGATTGTGACTATGTATGCTGTGGGTACGGAGGGAACACCCGTAGATATGAAACCGGAGATCCAACCGTAGATCATGACACCAGCCACCACGGATATGACGATCATCAGCAGGGTAGCGATGATGGGGGATACCGCTTTTTTCTGTTTAAGCCATTTCTTCAGCGTTTTGTTTGAAAAATGTCCTCTCATGCGATATTCCTCTCCTTTTAATATCCCTCGTTGGTTAATATATTATTTTCGCCTCTTTATTGCCTCGGCTCAGCCTGTCTTTCCAGCTTCGAGCAGAATTTATAGACATACTTGTGAAAATAGATTGGAAAACAGAAAACCCGTTATACACATGAAAGGTCATTTTACAGGCCGTCCGTTGGGATTTATTATAATTATGTACATGAACATATTAATATGCTTTACTATACCCCACAAAAATACCAGCCCGCTGAAGACAAACAACAGCAAGAGCATAAACCGATATCCTTAAGAATTCCGCCAAATAAAAAGAAAATTAGCCACCGTAAATTTAAAAAGAGGTTTGTAAAAACTGGAAACCAAACTGGCAGCCGTCGAAGAGGTTAAACCCTCACCTAAACCCGCCTTCATCCACCGAGACAGGTATCTGAAGGGGATTGAAAGCATCTTCTCCCTCTTCATGACGGATGAAGACTCTAGAAACTTCCTCGCCTGCTGCCTCATCTGCAGGGACGCCAAAACCCTGCTGTCCGGAGGCTACGGCACCGGAAAGACAACCTTCATCGAAATCGCAGCCAAGATGTTCTACGGCGGAGACCTAGGCATCGTCCGATGCCACCAAGAACTGACAACCTTCGACATCCTCTGGGCCTTGGACATCCAGAAGTTCATCCAGTCCAAAATCGGGGCTGTGACACCCCGAAGCCTCGTCACCGCCCCCTTCAAGTTCATCAACGAAATCCAACGCCTCAACACCCAGTGTCAAAACTCCCTCCTCGAACTGCTCTCCGAGAAAAGTGTCATCTTCGCTGACGTTCACGCCCGCAGCCCCGACTACATCTGCTTTTTGGACATGAATCCTCACGACATCGGCACCGTAGGCCTGGTCAGAGCCTTGATGGACAGAATAGATTTCTTCCTCAATGTAAAGCTTCTCGGAGTTAAAGAAACCCACAAACTTCTACTCACCAAGTACCATAAGCGACATGTAGATGACCTCAGAACCTTAGCTGAACCCGTTTTGACGACGGAGCAGATGACGGAAATATGGCGGGACGTGGAAAAGGTAGGCGTACCCAACGAAGTTTTCCTCAAAACCACACTGGTAGCCGCCCTGCTGAGAAAGTGTATAAAAACCGACAGGTCCATAACCTCCGCCCGATACAGGATGTCCTGCGGAGGCTGCCCCTACATGGGGGAAATATGCTCCGAAATGGACCGGCCCATAGCCCATCGGTGGATAGATTCGTCCATCAGGCTTTCTAAGGCTCATGCTTGGATCGAGGGCAGGGACACCATTTCCTTCGACGACGTCCTCTGGGCTATGCAGTATACGCTGCCCCACCGCCTTGAGCTGAAGCAAAGCGTCTTCACCAAGTACGCCAACGAAGCTGAATGGGTGCTTCACAGGGTGAAAGAGGCTGTAGCTCTTAAGGAAAACCTCTGGAATGAAGCCTTAAGCCTCTTGGAGCCGGCGATGAAGGGGGATGAAGCTGCAAAAGAAAAGCTGGCTGAATTGAAAACGAAATGCCTCGCCGTCGCCGACCTCTACGAGTGGGTTGAATCCGGGGAAAAAGGCTGGGAGGTTAGACTGCCATAAAGCCCGACCATGAACTGGAGGGTTTTTTTAAACGCATAACTCTTAAGAAAAACGTTCGCTTACGCTTGAATATAGCTGAGGAAATTCCAGACCCTACCCCCTGGGACACTATCACCGTCCTCAAAAAAGACCTTCAACATCCGGAAGACATCCTCCAAGGCTGGTTGCTTTCAGAGGTTGAACTGAGAGCATCCTATCCTGGAACTTTGGAAAGACTCATGAGCTGGATCTACCTAGCTTGGGACTCCGGCGTGCAAAATCAGAGAACCCTAGTAGGCCTCTTTTCCAATGCTTTGGCTGATAAAACTTTGTTGGCGGAGGAACCCGCTCTCTATTCGAAGTTTTTCAGATACAGGCTTGAAGGCTTAAAGGCTTCCAAAAACCCTTTGGCAGAGCTTTTTTTCAAGGCCTCCAAGTCTCTCATGGGGGGTAGCTATAAAATCGGCGGCATAGCAGCAGAGGTTAGAGAGGTAGTGTTTGAAAGACCCCTTGATCCCGCAACCCGCCTCAGGCTTCTGCTGGACTTGCTACCGAAGGAGATGCTTTCCCAGCCGAAGGAAGCTCCCCGAGAATTTTTGGTCTACGGCTCCATTTCAGAATCCACCCCCTCCTTCGCAATATCCTCGGATGAGATGGAAAAACTGCTACGGTCGCTGCTGTCCATGGGCGCAACGCCCACTAAGCTTAGATCCTTCTGGGAAGACGTACACCTCTGCTTGAGTTCGTCGCTGGAGTTTGAGGAAGAAAGAAAGAAATTCGACGACTACATCAAGAGCCAAATCGGCTATCTGCGAAAATCAATCCTCCAACCCAGTAGAATGGTTTTAGACACTGCGGAGTTGATAGAGAGGCTGGTCTCTGAATACATTCATGAACTGGAGAAGGAAGGCGTAAAGGCGACGGTGGAGGATAGGATAAAATATACAAGACATTTCCAAGAGGTTCTCGACTCGATGAAGGGAAGATACATCAAACTCACTGGAAGGGAAAAATCCCATCTTCTCAGGATGACGACAAAGCTCTACCTCAGTAACGTGTTCATCGAAGTAGCCCATGAGCTTCGAGGGTTTAGAAAGCACTATACACCGCCGCCCATGGGAGCTTGGAGGATCGGCGACCACATCAAAGCACTGTCCATACCAGACACCTACAGGGTTTACGGCATGTTCATTCCCGGAATCTTCGCCATGAAACGCTGGGAGTGGTGGCAGCGGAGAGAATTCGCCGACATTTGCATTCTCATGGACGTTTCCGGGTCGACGGCGATAGACAACAAGATAGACAGCATAAGGGAGGCTGTCTTCTGCCTGGTTGAAGCCTGCCGATTTGGCTCCGATAGCATTACATTCATACCTTTCAGCACGGGTGTGAACTTCGATCTCGTGAAGATGCACTCCAAGGACTACGATACCATAGAAGACTTGGTCATCAGCCTTGAGCCTCAGGGTTACACCAACATCACTCCAGCTTTGGTGACGGCCATCAGATCCGCTGAGGAGAGAGGCTACCAGAGCACCTACATCTTCACCGATGGAGGAGTGTGGGACGGCGAGACCGCTCAAGGACTACTAGAAATCCTAGCCAGATACGGGAAGATCTACCTTTTCCTCGTAGGGGACAAGGTTGAATATCTGCACGAAAGCGGCCGTGCCATCGCCTCTTTTGCCACCGTGCATGAAGTCAGCCTTGGAGAATCGTTGGTTGAAGGCGCTCTTAACGAATATTTTAATAAGTAACTTAGGAGGAAGATAATTCACACAGGTTTAGAAGGTAGACTCTATGGCTACGTATGAAGCTGAATTTGAGGCGCTTCTAGGCCACATGAAGACGGTGGTGGAGGACATTGAACAAGTCCACACGACCAAGCAGATGATCTATAAATTAAAATCGGACATCATTGACTTGCTACGGGTTGTCATGTCTAATGCCGAACTGGACAAGGTCGAGATTCCGCCCTCAGCTTATGGTGAACTGCCAAAGATTAAGGGAAAAGAAATCGAATCAGCCGTACTAGACCATTCAGGTATAGTGGTGATTAAGAGAAAAGGTAAAAAGGAAGGAGAAGAAGAGGGGGAGATCTCTTTCCAAGATTTGAGGGAATACCACCCGGAGGCAACCATACGCCTCTTCAACGTTGTCATGCCTATATTGAGGGAAGAGATATCGAGACGCAGAAAGCTTCATGAGAAACATCTGGAAGCCCTCCAAGCCATCAAGGAAAGCCTAGCAAGTGTGGAAAAACGTCGAAAGCTTTGAAAGCCTCGAACAAGGATAGATGGCTCCATGCCTTGGAAGGGTTGGGTCCGTGAGAGGAAAGCGGCTGGCACTGTTGTCACTGTAATCCTCATGATAGGTGTGGTGGCAACAGTGGGAATCATCATTGTTCAGGCTGGGCTGTCGATGCTCGTTGAAAGCCAAGTTTCCATTGGAACTTTCACCGACGTAAGTAAGGTGAAAATCCGGGAAAGATTCGTGGTGGATGATGTTTGGTTTAACTCCTCCACGAATGCTATTGTTTCAGTGGGCAACGTTGGGGGGGTCCCTGTTACGATAATAGCTATCTCTTTCAATGGGACGGATATATCTCCATTTGAGGAGGTAACCATCGGGATAGACCAATGGGTGAGTATCGCCGTAGACAGCCCTTTCCCTGAGGGGTGGACCGAAGGGGGGGTTTACGTAGTTGAGGTGTTCAGTGAGCTGGGGAATGTTCACCGAAGTACATGGAAAGTGTAAAATGAGACGAAAAGGTCAGGCAACCGTCTTAGGTATAATTTTCTTTCTCGTACTTTTAATGGCTTCCGTCAGCACCATATACTATTTCACCTACAAGATTAACGAATACCATTCGGCTGTGCAGGCTGCAAGTGAATTTGACATAAACAGACTTCATGAAAAACTTGTAATAACCAGCGCTTACCTGAATGAGGAAGGAAAACTCGTCATCAACATGACTAACCGAGGGACGGTAACCGTCCACCCCATAAGGTTGTGGATAATCAACCAAACGGATAATATGCACTATAGCTACAATTTCACAAATCCACCGCTCTACCTAGAGCCAGGAGAATCCCTCAGCAACACCACCAAGGTCACTTTGACCTTTGGGAAGGACTACGCGATACGTGTTGTAACGGAAAGAGGGAATATTGCAAGCTACAATTTAGTTCCTGAAGTGAAGATGCATCTCGGTATTGTGGCCCCTGGTTTTGTTCCTACCGACGAGCAGATAAATGTGGTTTTAATCTACACCAACAATGACACATCTGCCAATTTCGTATACAACCTGCAACCAACTTTATCGTTCACAGACGGGGCCACGCTTTTGGAGGGACCTACGCCGGCAAGCATCAGCCTTCTGCCTAAGGACAGCACCGCGGTCTTCAGGTATAAGTTTCAAGCTCCAGGAGAAAGCACAACCATAACATTCAACGCATCTTTCGTAGGGGCTCCTCAGGGAAACTTCGTAACAGCTACAACCGAAGTTGGAATAGTGGCTTTTGCCGAACAGAGCGAAGCAGCCTTAAACGTCGAAACAGCCGGCTCAGCGGCAGTGGACACCGAAGGCCGGCTGTATTTTCATGATCAGAGTGTTCTGGACGGCCGAATAATGGATCCCTTGCTACCTACAGGTACAGCTGTGTCTGTTGTTAATCCTGATATAAAATTCTATACGGTCAACGACACCAACACGAGGACAATTCCGGCCGGCGATTGGAACCTGTCGATTTACTATAAGCGTCCGGGTTCCGGGCCGGCTACGACGGTTAGAATAATCTACGAAGTGGTTTCTCAAAACGGATCAACTGTCGTTACTACCATAGACGATTTTACGGTTGGGTTTCCACGTTCAGAGGCTATAACGCTTTGGACGTACACCACAACAGAGCCTGAGGTGAATATGAGTACTCAGGAGAGGCTCAGACTGTCCATCATCTACCAGAGCGGAAGAGACCTCACCATTTATTTCGATTCCTCATCAAGGGATAGTCATCTTCAAACCCCTATCCCGGATCCGCTCTTTCCAACGTCCATAGATGTTGAGTCTGGAGAACCCATTTTAGTCAGAATTTCGAATCCTAGCAATGCGTCCATTGTGGTGAATCATCTCTCGCGAATTATATTACGCAGCACGCAGGACAATACAACATATGCAGGCATTATAACAGACTGGGCTGAAACCAGCGACCCAACCCTCACTACACCCATAAACAGTGATCAAGATTCCAGAATAATAGCTCCCGGAGATTCTCTTTACCTCAAATTTAGCGCTCCAACAACCATTCCAAGCAGAACAGGGGATCAGGGGTCATATCCCCCTAGTGGCACCTATAGATTGATAGTTCATTTAGAAGGATACGATTCCAACGGCGCCCTCTTTGTCAGAATCCTAGATTTCGGCGATGTAGATGTCGTTTAAATTTATAGACAAATACTGAAAAACAAGCTCTCTTCCTTAATGTTTCTCTTTTATGTAGAGAATTAAAAATTCAGAACTCGGTTATTGGATGATCACGTGAAAAAGCTTATTGAGTGTTTAATTCTTCCCACTATTCTTCAAGCTTGCCTTAAGCCATGAAGAAAGTGAAAGTGAGGAGAGTTGCGATCAACATGATGACAGAGTGCTTCAACCCGTTGGTTAAGCCGCCCTCCCCCATCTGCCCGGCCATGAGGCCTCCGAAAAAAGCCACTACCACTGCTGTATGGAAGTATATCCTAAGGTATTCCAACGGGGTGAGAGGGGACTCCTGAGCCCGTATGGCCCCGATGCTTCCCGCCAGCTCCCCAGTGAGCAGCCGGAGGATGAAAGTGGTGTAAACTAACACCACGGTCAGCAGCATGACTGCGAAGCCGAGGTAGATTATGTAGATGTTAGGCCTCATGCTGGTCAACCGCTCCCTCTCCAAGTCTTCAACGTTTCGAATGTGCTTCGCTATCGACTCCATGATCTCTAAGATATCTCCCCCGGTACGCCCGGATTCGATGATGAGCATCACAGCCCTCCGCACCAGAGGCGTGTCCAAACGCTCAGCCATAGCTTGCAGAGCCTCCTCATAGGGTACGCCCCAAGATATCTTAGCCAAAGCCCACCTGAGATGCTCAGAAAGGGGGCCGTAGTCTCTTTTCGCCGTATATTCCAGAGCTCGAATGAAGGTCATCCCTGTATATTGAGCGTTCGCTATATCCCTGAGAAAGTTAGGCACATTTCTGTCCACCGCCTTCTTCCACCGCCAATGGAGATGGTGGAGAACCCCTGGAGGGAGAATCATTATGACTACGGAGATAACCATGAGTTTATCTACCCACAGAACACCGAGATATGACGGAAGAAAATACGGTATTCCCAGCAGTTTGAAGAGACCTAAAAATTCCGGAAGCCCGAAGAAATAGGGGCCCAGCAAAGCAAGAAAGATTATGGCGAACCCTACGCCGCAGGAGACTGCCCAGCCGATTTTTATATCCCTTTTCTCGATCACGACAGATTACACCTGAGGAGCTCCCGTTCTCAGAATCGCTAAGAACAGAATAGAGATAAAGGGCAGCATCAAGTAAACCACACTGTATACAAAGATCGGCTGAGTTAGAAACCCCCCTGGGAGAAGGGAAGCTGTGCTGAAGCTGACGATGAATATCAGAGGAAAGACAGCTATGATAGCTACAGCGGACTCGGCCAGCATCCCAAGCCTCCCAACGAACATGCGGATGATGTCAGCTTGGCGCTTTGTCAGCTCATCCGTCCTAGTCCTCAGATACTCAGACAGATCTCCTCCTGAATAAATGAGGGCTACAAACCCTTCAAGAACATCCGCGTACAGCTTGGAGGGGGCGCGCTCAATGGCACTGTGCAAAGCTGAAAGAAAATCAACCCCAAAAATGTCTACGTCTCTGATGATCAACCTGGCTTGGGTGCAGATTCCCCGAATTTCAGGTTTGGCTGCGAGAGCTCTAAAGATCCTTTCAGGCGACAAGCCGGCTGTGGCTAAGATGGACATGTAGCTTACAGCGTAGAGGAGAGAATTCTCAATCTTTCTCTTCTCAACACCCACCACAAAGCTGGGGTAGAGATAGATCGAAAGAAACGTTGTCGCCGCCGAGAAGCCGGCTATTATGAGAGGGAGCGATAGAAAAGGAAACGAAACACCGAGAAAATAGATTATTTGGGTTTTAAGGAAGAAAATATTTATGCTCAAAGTAATCCCCAAGGTTACCGCAAAAGACATGATGGTTGCGAAAATGAGAAAACTCACATAGGCCCTGAAATCCACCGGAAGACCGGCTTTGATGAACTTACTCCTCAACCCTTTAAGGTGGGGGAGCAGAGGATCGATCTTTGATGCCAAAAAACCGTAAGAAGCATACCAAGGTTTCTCCAAAACTCCCGCGGACATTCCACCTTTGCCTTTGACTTGCTTAACCTTTTCAGACTTGCCTTCTTTCCTAGAAGGACTCATGCCTCAAGACCGTATCTGGCTTTTGCATAAAGACGTTGAGGGTCGACGTAGAACTGCCTGATAACTTGAGCTACATCTATATAGCGTCTGATGTTGCTGGCCACCATCCATTTGAGGATTTGGGTTCTCATTTTCAGATCCTCCCTAATATCAGCTTCCGTCATGTTTTTGGCGGCCATGACTTTACTGATAAAGTTGCTTCTTCCTTCGAAGGCAAAGGAGTCATCGTCTGGTTTCCACTCGTAGATTAGGTTGGTTAGAAGATGCTTGGTTGAAGGGTCTATGCCCACCAACTCAGTGCAGTTTAACATACGTCTGACAGACCGTTCACCAACTTGAACCTTGCCTAAAATTGTTACAGCATTCAAGCTGGCGATGAAATTCCTCGGAATCTTCATAGGCTCAGATTCTAAACGGTAAATGACGGATTGAACGGAATCTCCATGTATGCTACTTAAACCCCCATGGCCGGTGGTCACGGCTTGGAAAAGCGTGTAAGCTTCCTCTCCACGGATCTCCCCTACTATGATGTAGTCGGGTCTTTGCCTCATCGCATTCTTCAACAGGTCGAAGAGGCTGATCTCAGCCGTCTCCCCCGCAGGACCGAAACCTGAACGGGTAAGAGCCTGAATTAGGTTTTCTTGGGGAATGTTAAGCTCCGCTGTGTCTTCAATGGTGACTATCTTAAGCTCCGGTCGGATGAACATGGCAAGGCAGTTGAGGAACGTCGTCTTACCGGAAGCCACACCTCCAGAGACTAAAATAGAGGCCTTGTTCTCGACTAGAAACCAGAAATAGGCTCCGATTTCCGCGGAGATGGTGTTGAAGGCGATGAGATCCGTGATGGTCAACGGGTCTGCTCTGAACTTGCGGATGGTGAAACTGCTTCCTTTTTTTGTAACCTCCGAGCCGAAGGTTGCATTAAGCCTGCTACCATCCGGCAGCGAACCGTCAACAATAGGTTGAGCGACGGAAATATGACGTCCGGCCAAGTAGGATAATCTCACAACAAACCTGTCAAGCTCTTCAGCCGACTCAAAGACCACGTTGGTTGGCATGGACTCGTATTCTCTATGCCATACGTAGATGGGAATCTTGGGTCCATCGCAAGAAATGTCTTCTATCATGTGATCCCGCATGAGAGGCTCGATCTTGCTGAGATAAACGAAATCTCGAATTAAATAGTAGGTGAGTTTATCCACGGCTTCCGGGCTGAGTTTAATCTTGTACCTTTTAATAATACTTTGAATTTTTTCTTTGAGGAAGGCTTCCCTTCTCTCGTGACTGCCCAGCTCTTCTGTGGCAACTTCCAATTCCTCAACAAGTATTTCTCTCAATCTCTCCATGATCCGGGACTCAGACTCGTTGAGGACTGGCTCTATGACAACATACCGATGCCGTCCCATCTCATCACGGGTAATTGCCACATGAGCATACGGGGGTAGCACAGGATGAATGTCTATAATTTTCTCTGGAAGTTTTGGTGTGAGAATCTCCGGTTTAGCTCCCGTCTTTCCGGTTTCAGACTTCGGTTTACCCCGCCCTATCAGTTTCACAACCAAGCAACCCCCTCTTGAAAACCAGAGTTGCCAACCCATGCTTGAACATCCATCTGAAGACAGCTCCCAGGATCTATGTTTCCACCCATCGCCGGAACCTTAACAGACGCCTCTTTGTCTTGGGCGCCTAAAGGATTAAAGCTGTTTTCAATTTGAATGGAAAGGATTATTCCCTTTCTTTGAGTTCTCAAGTCTCTTCCACAGTACTTAACCTTTTCTCCATCAAAATGTCCTTTCGACGCCGAGTAAGTCAGCTTTTTTCTCCTGTGATGTATAAAAAAGGGCTTCAAAAAATTCGCCTTCGCATTAAAGAGATATCTTTGCAATGTCAAATAGGACTAGACTATCCGCTCCGCTCTCTCAATGTAGAGTCCCCTGTTTGAAATCATAAAGGAGTGAGTTTTCGTTTTATGGAGAACTTTCCTCAACTTAGTGATGGTAAACACTCCTTCATATTCTCTGCCTCTTTCCTGCATACCGAATTCGAATACTCCATCCGCTAAATGTTTGAGAGCCTGAATCTTCTGCTCCTCATGAACCCCCCTAGGCAGCAGTATAAAATGTAAGCCTGAATGGTGACGGACCACCATCCGCATGTACAGCACCGTATCCATCACATCTCTGAAGTCGTAGCGTAAGATGAGATGGGAGATATGCAACGCTGTCCACCTTCCTTCCTTAACCCTAGCTAAAAAATCCCTTTTCAGTGTTGTTAAGGTCTGACTCAGGAGAAGCTTAACTTCAGGGGTTTTACTGGGAGATAGCTCTGAAAGCTCCTGTAAGTCTGGAGAGAGTGCGTTGACAAAGACCCACGATCCTTTCTCCATAAACTCGGTAAGGTCCCAATTGTAGACGGACATATCCTCTAAGACATCGGAGCTGGAAGTTTCAACAATGTAATAGGCGACCTTCCCTCCCTCAAGAACGTGGTTGTAGAAAATCTGACGAACGAAGGTATCATAATGAGAGCCAGTCTCGCCGAGGACGAGGACTAGGCTCTTATCTGGTAGACCTCCCCCGAGGACATCGTCTAAACCCTCCACACCCGTCTTTATGAGTTCAGCCATACGCGTAAATCTGCCTCTTCTATGACTTGAACACCATCACGCCTAAACAGCAACTTTTAAAGATATTTTCCCTCTCCCATAAAAACACGGCACATCCCAAATTAATGGTTTATTTGTTTCGCAGTTATAAGTTCACTTATAACACATGCATAAGTACTTAAAGAAATTTCGAATAGAAAAGCAGAGACTTGACTTTGGAGAAATATGGAAAAATGTTAGAGAAAGATCCGAAAAGGTCCGCAAAATAAGTCAGCTGAAGCCTAGATTTTTAAACTAATAAGTTCAAATAGGACAGAAAATTCAAGAAGAAGGCTGAACCTACTTTTCAAAAAGTTTATATCCTCTCTTTAAGGCTGATTAAAAGTGCTCAAGAACAACAATAACTTTACTGACAAAAACAGGGAGGAGTTAAGGATTGAGAAGAAGGCTACTAAGATATTGGACTTATTTTAGGAGGGGGCACAGCGTTTACCTGATCTTCGCCATCACCTTTCTAAACTTTATTGTGATACAGTACCGCCTTCTAATAGAATATATTCCAACCCTCCAAAAACTCTTTTCACATTTGATTGTTTTTATGATAGTTTTTTTTGTAATTTACATCCCTCTTGCCACCATCATCGGGTGGACAGATGTTAAACGAGGCGCAGTCCCCATAAACCACACAATTATGGCTAAAGCGAATCCCTACTACCGCGACCTGGCAAAGGCCATCATTTTGTTGGCGGATGGAAAAAATGCTGAAGCCATTAAGCTAATGAAAAAATGGGCGGAAAGCGACTAAATTAAGTGAAGAAGGTTCATGACTCACAATCCCTGCCTGCATCTTCCAAGATTTTGACGAATCTTTTTGCAAGTTTATCATAGTTGAATCTGATGTTGATGATTTTCTTCGCCTCCAAACCCATCTTCCGGCGTGATTCTCTGTCTTTTATCAGATGTAGAATGGCATTTGCCAATGCTTTAGGGTCTCTTGGTGGCACAACTAAAGTAACATCGCCTAAGGTCTGTTTAATTCCGCCCACATCTGTTGCAATGATAGCCTTGCCAGAGCCAAGGTAGTCAAAAATCTTGGTGGTCAACACAGACACGTATTTGGAGCGAGGTGCTGCGGGGACCACGAGAATATCTGAGGCGGCAAGATATTTTGGTACCTCATGGTATGGTACATGCCCTGGAAAGACACCATGTTTTCCCGCCTTTTCTTCTAGCCAAGGCCTCAGAAGACCGTTACCTACTATAAGGAATTTGACGTCAGGTATTTCTTTTATAACATAAGGAATAGCTTCGACCAGATATTGTACTCCATGATGGGGCTCCATTCCGCCGACATAACCTACAACCTTCCCCTCGGGGAGACAGTGTTTCTTCACGATTTCTTTGCCATCACATTTATTGAACAGGTCCAGTTTAATCCCGTAGGTAACAACTTCAACCCTTTTTGCGCCTAGTTGTTTTAGGTAGGGGATCAAAGACTGATCAATGGCTATGGATACGTCTGAGTGACTGACTACGAAACGCTCCAGCCACCTACCAAGCTTTAGGAGCAGCGAATTACGCCACATACCCCGCTCTATTTTCAGGTCTGTCTGAGCGTCAACCACATAGAGGACAGACTTTCTGCCGGTTAAGAAACGAAGGATTACCCCTATCAAACCTGTGTAGACCTCATGAGAGATAGTAACACTATTTCTCACGAGTAATCCTCTTATCGTAGCTAAAATTACATAGGAAGGATATAACAACTTAGAGACGGGTATAACCGGCATAACATGATAGACAATGCCGCTTCCATCAATTTCACGCCTTCTATGTTTTCGCCCATAGGAAGAGGAAGCTATAATTGCGTGTACCTCATGATTCATGCTAACAAATCTTATGGCGAATTCCTTCATCTGCGAGGCTAAACGAGATTGAGGGGAGAAAATACAAATCTTCAAAGCGCGGGACCTCTACCCCTTATAGCTTCCCCTTTAAGCCCTCAGCCTTAATTCAACCTATATAATGCTATGGATTATTAAAATCCTAAGCTATAATGGCTACAGAGATTATTTTCTAAAAACTGAGAGGAGACTTTTTATCATCGACAAGCAGTTGTATTGACGTGGACAGCTACCTGAATATGAAATTAGGCGCATAGAATATGGTTACTAAGGGCATTATTCCGAGAAAATATTACAAAGAATATCAAAGTATGGAAGGGCAAAATAAACTCTACGAGGCAGAGGGACATCTCAGAAGAAGAGAAAAAGTGTTAGAGGTTGTCCATAAGTTCGCTGAGGGAGATATCTTACTGGATGTGGGATGCGCTGAAGGTTGTTATTTGAAATTATTTAGAGACCTTTTTAACTTCCTCATCGGTCTCGACATTTCTCTCCCGCTTCTGAGAAAAGCGGGAAAAAACGATAAAACAGATTACATCCATGGGGTAGGTGAGACCCTCCCTTTAAAAAATTCTAGCGTCAACCTGATTCTTTGCTCGCAGGTTTTGGAGCACGTGATAAACCCTTCGGCGATTCTGAGCGAGATGAAAAGGGTATTGAAGCCGGATGGGTTACTGGTCTTGACCGTCCCGGTACCCTATAAAAGTGAATTTTGGAGTAAAATTAGACGTAAATTCTTTGTCTTGAGAAGGATCAGGGTAGCCTTCATCGCGGATAAAAAGCATCTAAGGTCATTTTCGCCCAAAGAAATCCTCAGTTTGATGGAGGAGAATGGCTTTAGCGTGATTGAAAGTTTCTTCTCCATTAAGGTCCTACGCGTGGATTTTCCTTTTGCCAGAACATTTTATAGTAAAATCTTGAAAAGAAAAATATGTGAAGACATATCAAATTCTGTACTAGTCTGTCGACGGACGGCTTAGTAAAATTGCTTTATGAACATGACATCGGTCAAACATCGTTCTCTTCATGTGAAAGAGAAAAATATCCGTGGAGATAACCCAAAAAGGCGTAGAGTCTGATTGTGAGATACAGGGGCCAAAGCCAGATGCACCGTTTCTTTACAGCAATATCAAATCCCCTAATGGGCGAGAAAAATAACATTTTGAGAAAACGCAGCATATTAATTGACTTATCATATTTTTTTACTATGTTAGAGTAAACGCCATATCTGTAATAATGCCGAAGCTCTTGGCATACCCCCTTTCTCAAATGTAGAGACATGACGCTGAAGTCGGTTTTCCATTCATAGCCCGCTCTTAAAGCTTTCTGAACCAGAATGCTATCGACGCCGGCTGCTGCCTTTTTTATCTTAGGGAAACCGCCTAGACCACGGAGAAGGGTGGTGTTGAACATGGTGTTATCTAGAGATTGGGTGGAACGTCCAGTTTTAATCATCCTCTCCGTCCGATATTCTTGGAGCTTTCTCAGAATAGGATGATCTGGGAGACGTATCCCTTGTGCAGCAAGGACTTTATGCTTACCTAGAACTTGAGGCGGTATTTTCTCCCACCAATCTTCAGCTAGAACTATGTCTCGTTCAAACGATATGAAGTAAGGAGTTTCAACATGTTTTAGGGCTGTGTTGGCGCCGTCACTGAGACCGGCACCTTCGTTTTTGTAGACACTCCAACCGAATGACTTGGCTATTTCCACGCTATCATCTATGCTGTGATCATCAACGTATATCCGCTGGTTAACAGAGCTGAGAGGTATAACTTC
Organism: Candidatus Hecatella orcuttiae; assembly: GCF_002009985.1. Taxonomy (NCBI): domain Archaea; kingdom Thermoproteati; phylum Candidatus Bathyarchaeota; class Bathyarchaeia (SeqCode); order Candidatus Hecatellales; family Candidatus Hecatellaceae; genus Candidatus Hecatella; species Candidatus Hecatella orcuttiae. Next base: position 534,846 of record NZ_MTLX02000005.1, on the reverse strand, counting down.
ATTAATGCGGCTGAATACCCGAGGCAAGGACCATGCACCATTTTTCGCCCACATCACTATGTCAAACTTCAATTGCATCGCCTCCAACAGTTTAGAGCTTGGCTGTTTCTCCTCGATACAGTCTCAAATATTTTTCCGCCTCTTTTTCCCAAGTGTATTCTTTTTGAACTCTATCTCTTCCCATAAGCCCCATTCTCTCCGCCTTCTTCCTGTCGTGGAGAAGATTGTCAACAGCGGCCGCTAATTGATCTACATCACCAAAATTGACCAGTACACCGCAGTCCGGGGTCACGATATCTCTAGGTCCACCTGTATTGACAGCTATCACCGGCCTAGCAGAGGCCATAGCCTCCAGCAACACTGCACCGAATGGTTCAAAGAGAGAGGGCAATACGAAAACTCTGCAACTTGCGTAAATTTTAGGCATGTCTTGATGAGGAACTTTACCTAAAAACCGCACATAGGAACAACCTTTAGCCATTTCTTTCAACCGACGCTCATCCTTTCCGCTTCCTACGATATGAAGACTGATATCTTTATGGGATTTATGAAGATACTTAACCGATTCGATGAGATGTTGGATTCCTTTTTCTATTTCAAGTCTGCACACCGTCAGAATAACCTTATCTTCAGGAAGCCGTGTAGGCTTAAAGTGCTCCACGTCTACCCCTCTTGGAATTACCTGAACCTTACTGTTAGGCAAATCGAATTCTTTGACGATACATTCCTTCACGGCCTGAGAGGTCACTACAACCACGTCGGCATGCCTGCATGCATCTCTCTCCATCCGCCAAGCTAAAAACCTAAAGGGCTTGAGCCTGAGTAAGAGTTCAGCTGGATGTTTGACTCCTAAAGCAGCCAATCTTGAAACAAGCTGAGATTGAACCATCAAAGGACGGCTCAAAGACGAGGAAGAACGAAATTTATTAATAATTCTAAAAATGTAGCCGGTGGTGGAGAAGCCGTGAACCACATCGTATTCAACCACGTTATCAAGTTTTAACAATGGATAATATGGTGTATTCCTAAATCGGCAATATTCAACCTTTAAGAAGTTGATGCTTTCTCTGCCAGAGAAGTTTGAGGCATTACAGAAATCGACCTTACATCCTAAGGCCCCTAAATTATCCGCCAATTTCTGGGCGTGAATGTCGCCACCAAAAGCCCTATTGTCCCAAGCCGTATATCGACCCAGTAGAAGAACCCTCAAATTTTATTACCTTGTAGATTCGTCAATTCAAGACGGTTTGGCTCTTAAGTTTTTCATTACTCGATTAATATACTATTAATTTAATATATAATTTAGTCATCTCTTTGCCTTCAATATGCCCAACCTTTTTAGGAGATCTCATTAATAAACAACGAATTAATTTTTAGCTTTGTAAAACCACATTGAATGTTTCCTCATCTTAATTTGAGTTGGTAAACAGGAGATTAAAGGCATGGTAACTCTCGATGTAGGCTGCGGCAGGAATAAGCGGAAGGATATTGGCGTTGATATAGATCCTATCGTCAATCCAGATGTGGGGGCAGACATGCATTATTTACCATTTCAAGAAAAATGTTTTGAACAAGTTTACCTATTCCATACTTTTGAACATAGTGATAAACCTCATACCTTGTTGAGAGAGCTTACAAGAATTTCTAGAAGATATATAACCATAATAACAATAGTCGTCCCTAATTTAATAGCCATACCTTACTATTTTCTTTTGCCGAGACTAGCGGGACGCAAAACTGTTTCTAATCCGCTTTATGATGCCGGGGGAGAAACAATACCATAGGCATAGAAAAAGGTATACTCCTTTTTCATTATACAAGCTTCTGCGAAAGGAAGAGTTTCAATTGAAAATAAGGACAAAACCACGATATTTATAGTGGAAAACGTAAAGATAAGTTAAGGAAGCTGATGGGAATCGTCAATAAGGTGGCATCCCTCAGCAATGAGATTGAAGCAATTATATATTTGGAGGGTTTATAACCTATATACCATTAAAAGAAAGTTTAAAGTAGTTAGACGAAAGCCATGAAAGTCCTGTGGTTAACTCTCCATTATACGCCTGAAAAACCGATAGGAGGCGTTAACAGATTTAGTATAGAGATAGTGGAAAGGCTGAGAAAACATGTTAACGTTGAAGTCGTCCATAACGGAAAACCATAGACTGGAACTTTTCTTTGGATGGTAAGAGCATCAATGAAACTTAAAGACTATGATGTCATTCACGCGGCTAATTTTAGGGCAGCAATGCCGCCGATCATCGCTAGAAAGAATTACATCCTAACCCTCCATGACATCGCTCCTATGCGAATGTATCACTTCAGAGGATATCTTCAAAAATTAGCTGTAAAAAAAAGCTATAGGAATAACAACCCCGACAAAGGCTATTATAGAGGCCCTGGGAGTTGTGATGCCGAAGATGACTGACAAGGCTAGAGTTGTCCCTAACGGGGTTGATTGCAGTAAATTTAAACCGCTTGGAATAAAGAAACCGAAAAAACCGACTATCGGCTATGTGGGAAGAAAAGCATCCTACAAAATTAGTCTTATCCCAAAAATGCTGAATTATTACCGGAATGCGTTATCTTGTTGAACGATAAGGTCTTAGATGATAATCAATTATGCTATTTCTACAACAAATGCCATGTTATTTTAGTTCCAAGCCCGCCCTATGCTGAGGGGTTCTCTCTGGCTTCAGCTGAAGCATTGGCATGCGGGACACCGGTGATAGCCACAGATATACCAGCCATAAGGGAATCTGTAGGTAAGTATGCTTACTATGTTCCCTACAAAGCAGAGGCGTTTGCTGAAAAAGCTTGTTGGATTTTTAAAAATTATGAAAATGCGAGAAAAAAGCCTTAGAGGGAAGAGGATACATCGAAAGGAACCTAACTTGGGATAGAGCTACTGGCATGTATCTTAAATTCTACCAAGAGATTATCAACAAATAGTTAAGTGTTTCTTCAATTAGCAAAGAGACTTCTTTCACATTAAGCAGACGATTAAGGCCCTACGGAGAAGGGTCATAGAGTTGTAAGCGTGGGAATTCAGATAGGCTTAAAAATTTTTCCCGCCTAAAGCTTATGAAAACATAAGGATATTATATAAATAGAGGCTTGCTACCCTTTAGACGAAGATCTCAGTGGCCGTCCGACTCTGCGAAATAATGGAGCAATGAATATGAAGGAGAAAACGAAAGTTTTGATAACGGGCAGCGCGGGGTTTGTGGGCCGCCACTTATTCAACTATTTGAAGACTTCCCAAGTGGATGTCGCAGGCATAGACGTTAAAAGAACGAATTCTACTAACTTTGTATGCGACGTTACAGTTCTAGAAGATGTTAAATCAGTATTTGAATCCTTTCAGCCGGACGTGGTGGTTCATCTGGCAGCTCTTTGCAATTCCAAAGAAAGTAATGAGAAGCCGTATCCATACTTTCACACCAACTCGTTTGGAACCTTGAACGTGATTGATTGTTGTGTTAATTATAATGCAAGGGTGATTTTCATGTCCAGCGCTGCTGTTCTCGGCAGTTCATCTAAATTTTTACCCATCAGCGAAGATAACTGGCAGTACAATCCCCAAAGCGGCTATGCGTACTCTAAGGTTTTGTCTGAATACATGATATTCCATTACATGGCTAAAAAAGGGTTGAAGGCAACAATCTTTCGGTGCTGGGATTTGATAGGAGAAGGGTTGAGAGGCACCATTCTGAACCTTTTAGCAGCCAAAGTGAAGAAAGAGGAGCCCATCACCCTCTACTGTTACGGTGAGCAGGTGATGGATTTCAACTACGTAGGAAACCTCTGCGAAGCCATACGCAGCGTCTTGATGAATCCCTCCTCAACGTTCGGCGAACTGTTTCACATAGGAAGCGGGCAGCCTGTCAAGTTAAAATGGGTTGTGGAAAAACTGATCCAGATTTCAGGCAGTAAGTCGAAGATAAAGTTGGCTCCTCCGAGGCCTAATGAAATACCCGTCAACTCTTATCCTTCAATTACTAAAGCTGAGAAATATTTCAACTATAGACCCTCAGTTAACATTGAGGAGGCCCTTCGCAGAAGCCTATTTTAGCGTTCTTTTCATCAAGGCACAACCGGATTTGAAGTGGCGTCCATGAAATTATGGGTGGATGTTGTTCATCCTAAGGATGCATGGCTGCTAAAAGCGTTGCTGTTAGACTGTAAATTTGAAGAAGTATACGTGACATCTCGGAGAGGCTTGGCAACGTGCCAAGTTTTAGATATGCTTAAAATCTCGCATACTCCGTTCGGGAGATACGGTTATTCCGTGAGGGAAAAATTCATGTTTGGGGTAGAGCGGGAAAAAACGTTGGCTGGATTTATTGAAAGCCATGGCAGGCCGGATGTTTTGTATGCTCATGGATCCGTGGAGGCGACGCGGGTGGCTTTCGGTTTCGGAATTCCCATGGTGCATGCAAATGATACTATAATAAACTTGTCGGTTTTGAGGCTTACAGTTCCGCTTCTCGATTCTTTGGTAACACCCAATTCCATCGAAAAAAAATTATGGGAAAAATTTGGCATAGCGCCTTCTAAGATAATTCAATATAATGGCACGGAGGAAGTCTCCTACATTAAGAGGCGGATTGCCGAGGATGTACCTTTAGGGATTGACATGTCGGAGAAGGAACTACGCTACTCAGTGGTTTTAAGGGACATTGAAAGCGATGCGTCGTACGTTCGAGTCTACCGCGAGAAAATCAAAGAACTCCTAAGCATGTTGGCTGAAGATTATCAGGTGATTTTCCTTCCACGTTACACTGGAAAAAAAGCTGAGTTAAAAGGGGCGGGAAACATCATGGTTCCGAAGAATGTTTTAAACGTACCTCTGCTCGTCCGCCTTGTTGGGGCAGTCATATGCAGCGGAGGAACGATAGCTAAGGAAGCAGCTTTGCAGGGTACCCCTGCCATCAGCCTCCATTTTTTCGACCTCATTGGTAAATATCTGAGTAAAAAAGGTTTTCCGCTGTATTATTTGCCGAACGTTAAAGAAGCGTACAAATTGGTCTGCCGGATCATGGGTGAAAGGGTAGAGGTAGGAGAACGGCTGAACGCTTTGGAGGACCCTGTTCCACATATTATAGAGCAAGTGCACAGGTTATCGGCTCTTGGAAAAAAGTAGAATAGTTGTAACTGGAGCGAACGGTTTCGTTGGCATCCATACGGTAGAGGCCCTTTTGGCAGAAGGCTATAGGGTTTTGGGAATAGACCTATCTGGCGACAGACTTGAAAAATTCGATTCCCACCCGAACTTTACCTTGAAGAAATTCGACATACTAGACCCAAGGCTTTTTAAGCTTATCCGTCCGGGGGACAAGGTACTTCACTTGGCTGCCATATCCACGTTTGATGCAGCTGGCGCAAACAGAAGATACGCTCTAAGGATGAATGTGGAGGGAACCATAAATGTTGTAGACGCGTGTATAGCAAAGAAAGCTGAGCGTTTGGTCTATGGTTCAACAGGGAATGTTTATAGACAAAACGCGCGGGTTCCCATCAGCGAAAGAGAAAAACTGGGGCCGAGCGTTGATAGTGATTACGGATGGACTAAGCTTCAAGCTGAGCAGTGGGTTAGGAATAGCGGCAAAAAGCTTCCCTACATAATCCTCCGCTACGGCTACATATATGGGAGGCATAAAGAGGGGGGTGCCATAGGGAAATTTCTTCAGAGAATCAAAAAGGGGGAGCCCCCAGAAATATATGGAGGCAGTCAAAAATGCGACTTCATCTACGTGAAGGATGTTGCCCGCGCAAACATACTGGCCTTAGAAGCTCAGAAGCTTAATAAAATATACAACATAGGCACAGGTAGGGCTCTTTCCATCAGAAAAGTTTGCAACCTATGCTTGAAGGCTCTAAACTCGAACTTGAAGCCGGTTGTAAAGCCGCCTAGAAGCTTTGACGCTCAAAATTTTGTCTATGATGTCAGGCGAGCGGAGAAGGATCTAGGGTTCCGAGCTAGGTACAGCCTATGGGAAGGCTTGATGGACATGTTGGAAGACGAGAAGAAAAACCAGCCTTAAACATTTGGCGTTAATTATTCGGGTTTCCAGCTTGGAGCGAAAAGAGATATTAACCTCGTTTGGGGAAGAATAATTAGGCTGGGAGGAGAAGAAGGGGTTTTCATGACTTCACATCCGAAGGACATTATTCCCACAGGGATTGAAGGGTTAGATGAGATTTTGGGAGGGGGTCTCCCTCAGGGCCGGAACATTCTTGTCATCGGCGGCCCTGGAACTGGGAAGACTATTCTCAGCGCTCAGTATCTCTGCAACGGGATATCCATGTTCAACGAGAAAGGCCTTTACATTACGTTGGAAGAGGATGTTTCATCCCTGAAGAGGGAACTTTCAAAGCTTGATCTAAACTTTGAAAAGCATGAGAAGGATGGAATGTTGAAGATAGTGGATTACTCTATTATTAATTACATGCCTCAAAGAGAAATTGAAGCTGCGGTGAAATTTCTGAGCATGCCTGCCTTCAAAATTTCAAGCTTGTTGGAGGTTATTCGAAACAGTTGCAGAGACGTCGGCGCCAAAAGAGTAGTCCTTGACTCCCTTTCCGCGTTAACCTTCCAAGAGCCAGAATTGGTTAAGAGGCGGCTGGCTACCATGCTTATTTTTAAAACTTTCACGGAATTAGGCGTCACCGCCCTCATCATTTCTGAGGTGAAAGCCAACTTGCTAGAGCGGGAGTTTATCTTTGAGGAATATTTATCCGACGGAGTTATTGTCATGCAGAACATTCGGAGAGAGGATGTGACGGCTAAAAGCATTCATGTGGAAAAAATGCGGGGAGTTTCCCACGACATCCAGCCGCACCCGTATAAAATAGACCAGCGAGGGATCACTGTCTTCCCGAAGGAGAAACTGTTTATCACTCCTTAATGTGGAGGAGACAGCGAGCATCGGGCAGTCCCGTTATTTTTTGGGGGAAGGGAGTGTTTCCGGGAAAAGGGAGATAGGCTCCTTAAGTTTAACATAATTTTTTAATTATAAATTTATATAAAAGATGCGCAACAATACATTAATTAAATAAAAATATTATTATATATTAACTTTGAATAGGAGCATTTATTCATGAGCAGGGTCACATCAGTTGAATTAGAAGAGGAAGACGTAGAGTACATCGAAAGACTGATGCGAGAGGGGCGAGTTCGGTCTTTAAAAGAATTCGTTGAGATGTGCGTTAAATTCGGGAGACAATACACTTTAGACCGATGGCAAAAGGGTCTTTTTGACATAGGACCTGTTAGAATTGTTTTCCTCCCAAAAAAAGCCCTAGACCTGTTGATAGAGCGGGTGGAGCAGGAAGACCACAGGGACCTAGGTAGGGAAATGGGGGAAGTCATCAAGTCTTTCGCTTTGTTTCAGTTTCAAACCGACACTACCAAAGACTGGGATTCCGCTTTGGAGATTATGTCCAACTTTGGCTGGGGACAATTTTCGGCTACGGACAGGGACTACATTCAGATTGTTTCTCCAGCTCTACCTTCCAGTTTGATGAAAAGTTACGTAGAAAGTGTTTTGAACGTTAAACTTGAACCCATTCAAATGAAAATTGATGTGCAAGTGTTCCGGATTTTGAAAGACTGACTAATGGCAGCGGATTTTTTCCTACATTCGACTGTTTTTTGTATAACGGCATCTGTTTTTATTTTTAATATAATTTAAGTTATATTTGATTTATTTTCAAATAAAAGCCATATTTGAATATTTTTTTAATAAAGAAATTTAAAAACGGCTTATTATTTAAAAATAATAACAAAAGTTAAATAAAAGACCCAAATTTAAGTTATTTACAGCAATAAAGTTGGAATACCCCTGCTATGGGGTGATTTATTAGTGAAAATTTTCAAAGAGGGGTTAAATCCTCTCTACCATCTCGGCGGCTTGATTATTCTCACCTCCATGGCGCGAAAATTTCCTTCTATCGGTTTCTTTAAGGTTTACAAAAGCATCAGTCGAGTGAAAAAAGAACTGGAAGCAAAATTGACTGCGGAATTAGACGGCCCTTTAGTGTTGAGTTTCGACGATTTGAAGGATAGAAAGCTTCTGAAAGATAAGTATCTCGCCTATGCCAGTTTTCTGGCGGCTATAAGTTCGTATCCTATCCTTCACAGAGTCGCAGGGAACGATGTTGTGGATTCCTCAATTTTTTCGAAAACAGCCATGATGACCGGGATAAAACTGTTGGACAACATCAACGATCAGTTCCATGATTTTGAACAAGCTGAAGCATCTCAGCAGAAATATGAAGAAGCCTTAACCAGGCCTATCTTCTTCTTAGAGAGCATTGAGGGAAGAAAACTTTGGCTGGCTCGAGCTGAAAACTCGGCTTACGCCATAACGAGGTGGGCCTATCATAGGCTGCCATCTCCGCTTGAAGACTTGAAGACCTTTAAGATTTTTGTTGCAGATGTTAAAGAGTTCATAGACGCGCAGATCAGGTCTTTCTACCAGAAGAGCAACCTCTACAGTCTCTCGGGGTTAAACTTTAAAGACTATTTAAAGAAGATAACCGCCAAAGCTTCCGGGACCCTTTGGGTGGATGTGGACCTATGTTTTTATGAGGCATCAACCGGCGGATTGGACGGCGCTACGCTGAAGTCTCTGGAGTGCATCAACCGGGGCATAGACCTACTGTTCCGGGCGTTGATCATCTGGGATGATGTAACCGATCTGAAAGACGACTTAAGGGACTCCATCGTCAATTCAGCCATGATGCTTGGGCTGGAAACGGGTAAGGTTTCCCTCTCCGAGCTTCAGGGAAAAGCAGCCAAAGTTATAAAGACCTTGGAGGAACGGGGAGTTTTGGACGACGCCATTCACTTAGGTAACCTGGTTTTTCTGAGTGCTGTTGAACAGATGCGGGAGGCTGAAAACCTGAATCAAGATATCGACGTGGAAGCTCTCGTCTATTGTGCGAGAGTTCTGAGGATGTTTCTTCTGAGGAAGCAAGTGGAAGAAAAGAAAGATCTACGAAGCCTACGCTTAGTTTTCCAGTCTTTTGACAAGTTTGAGAATTTTCGCTCCGATATCCCCGATTATCTTTGGTCCTATGGTAAGTTTGTGATAAATTAACCTCAGGCTAGGGAAATCAAGCTTTCCTAACCAAGAAAACGCATTCCCGGTCTCCTAAAGCCTTGCATTTTATTTCATCAACGAATACCGGCTCTTTGGCGACTTGGCAGAGGGCTCCTATCAGGGTCCCGGTAATCATGTTGCATAAAGGTTTTTCGCCAACAGCTCCTTCGCATTCGAAGCAGTCGCCAACTATAACTTCAAAGCTGGAATCAGTTTTCTTCATGGTTTTGCTTTTAAGCCCGAATCCTATGTGTAGAGTTAAAGCGGTTACTTTGGGTAGGTAGTTAAACTCAAGTTTAACCCAAGGTGTTTCCCCGTATTTTTCAAGCCTTTCAATGGTGGTAACCCTGGCTGCAAGTTCGTGGATCAGCCGCTCAGTAGCTTGAAAGACCTCCGCGGGCTCCCTGCTGTTTGGGAAATAGTTGTTAAGGACTATTTCGATACTCTTTCTAAGCCCCAAAAGAGCTTCAAGAGGAACTTTACGCGGCTTCCTGCCTAACAGTCTTGAAGAAAGTGAGCAGGGAAGCTTTAAGGCCAGTTTAGAGATTTTTTTTATGCCGCCTATGGTTTCAACATCTTCTTTATGTTCCGCAACTCTTTCAAAGCCAACGGCGCCTAGAACAGCCCATCTGGATAGCTTATCCAGAATTTCGTCGAACCTGTCGTAAAAGAGCAGCTTCACGTCAGTAAGCCGCATGTTGTGAGTTTGGGTTAAGAGAAAATAATCCACAGGGTTCAGTTTTTCTATAGCATCTTTACGCATGATTATTTTGAGGTTTTTGATGTTGTTTTCCAGATAGACCCTTTTCGCTCGAGTTTTTTCCTCCAAGGATGCGGGGAGCTTGTCGGTGAATTCATCTTCAAACTTGATGAGCAGACGGTTGCCTCTCACTACGTAGGGGAACTCCTTGGCGTAGAACTCAGGTTTACAAGCCTTCAAAATTGAAAATTTATGTGTATAGCTTCCGTCGACTTGCCCATAGCTCAGGATAATTGTGCCATGAAGCAGTGTCTGCGCCTTCTTTTCGAAGGTGGGAAAAGTCCCCTTGGGAAGGGTTAAGAATTCTAGGAGAGGCCTTCCCTGAACTTGGGAGGCGAGATGCTCCAAGAGCTTTAGAATCACGGTTTCCTCGTAGTTGATGAGGATGTAGGGTAGATAGTGATGAATTATCACCCCCTCACCGACCTCGTTTCTTATCTCCGCTATACGAATGCTGAGTTCTGAAAGCGCCTTCACGCCGCCTATGTTGATTGCTTTAAAATCGCTGAAAACCGGCTGGTGGGTGAGGAGATAGACGGGTTTTGTCTCCGCGAACCTGGAGAGAAGGTGGGTGAGGAAAAAAAGCGACTCGTAGTGTCCCTCATCGAGGACGAAGATCATGGAGCCTTTGCCGAGGGCGGATATGGTGTCAAAGACTTCATGACCTGTTTTAAAAAATATTTTAATTCACCTTTAAATTTATTTATATATTTTTAAACTACATAATATTCTTAAATATTACAAATATTTAAAGATATTGACTTAACCAAAAAAAATAAAACGAAACCGATAGTCATATAAAGTTTATTTTCTCCTCAAAGGTAAAAATATCTTCAATATGAGTTTCAAAGCATACAAGGCCGTCGTTTTCGATATGGATGGAACCCTGATAAAGGAGCAATGCTGGGAGATCCTCCACCGCCACTTCCACGTAGACTGGGAAAAGACGCAAAAATTTATTGAAGAATACGCTCAAGGCAGGCTGAGTTTCGAAGAGCTGGTAAAGAGGGAGATAAAACTGTGGGAGAAAGACGGGAAACTACCCTACATCAGGGAGATAGATGAAACCCTCAAAACCTACACCCTGACCAAAAACGCCAAAAAAACCACGACTCAACTCCGTCAGGCGGGATTAACCTTGGCCCTCGTGTCCTACGGGCTGGACATCCTGGCCTACAGAGTAGGCAGAGACCTGAAGATAGACCGCATCTACGCCAACACTCTTGAAGTAGACGCCGAGGGCCGCATCACAGGAAACCAGTTTAACAGAGTTGAGCTGGGCGGAAAAAATAAGATAGTCAGAGAGCTGGCCTTAGAGCTTGGAATGCCGCTGTCAAAATTCGTGGTGGTAGGAGACACAAAATATGACCTAAGCATGTTTGAGGGGGCGGGGTTGAAGATAGCTTTTAACCCCAAAGACAGAGAGCTGGGAGAAGCAGCGGATGTGGTAATTCGCTCAGATGACTTGGAGCGGATCCTAGATTTTATCCTTTAGACGGCTTTAAACTGAGCCTCGCAATGATCGCCTCTCCAGCCTTTACTTTATCCCCTGGTTTGACAGCGAGCTTCAGGTTTAAGACTTGGGGAACGACAAGGTCTACATGGGAGCCAAATTTAACTTGCCTATTCTCTGGCCGAGGTTAACGGTTTCGCCCTCACCCACATAGCAGTCTATTCTCCCCACGATGAAGGCTGCAATTTGAACGACTACCACCCTGAAGCCTGTTTCATGCTCTAGAACTAGAATGTTTCTCCTATTTCGAAACTCAAACTCTTCTCGGCCTATGCGGAGAAGCTTTCCCTCTCTTTTGGAGACTTTAACAACCCTTCCAGCGATGGGCGCTCTGTTTACATGAACATTGAAAGGAGACATGTATATGCCTAAAATGTATCCTGAAGACATCTGAAGGTCTTCATCCCACAATATCTCTTTCAGGGGAATCCTCCTTCCACCTTTCTGAGTCCACAGAATTTCCCCTCGTTCAATCTCTCTCACATAGACAATCCTCCCGTCCGCAGGGGCTACGATTACTCCCTCGTCCGCAGGAGGCATCCTTTCCGGATCCCTGTAAAAATTAACCAGAAACAGGGCGATAACCAAGGCTAATATAAGGCCGATAACCCAGAGCGTCGACATGCGGCTGAACTTCACCCAGCGAAAGCGATGTTAGGCCTCCCAGCCCTATTCCTTTCGGAGACTTTATCTAACATTCAGCCTTTAATAGGTTTTAAGGTTTCCAGTGGAAGAAGTTTAAACCCTTTATAAGCTACGTCGGTGTGGGCATCTTGGCTGTTAATCTGCATATTCACATCCTCCTCTTTGAAGCGACTATCTCCCGCATTTTAGAGGAGGTTGAAGAACACCTATGTCAAGTTTTCTTTGGTTCTCGATGTTCAATCAGCCACGGCGACCCCAGCCTTTTGGAGAAAAGCTACAATAGGGCGAGAGGCCAGTACCATTCTTCCCGGCTGCTAGCCCAAGTTGGGAAAGTGGCAGAAAATCTGAATGCTCACCGAATATTGGCCGTGGTGCCCGTCGACCTCTACGTTCCCGGCCTTAACTTTATCTTTGGAGAAGCCCAATGCCCGGGCAGGCTGGCCATCATTTCAACCCATAGACTTAGACCTGAATTTTATGGGAAGGCGGAGGACGGATCTCTATTCCTTTCTAGGGTTAAAAAAGAAGCTACCCACGAGCTGGGGCATACCTTAGGTTTAACCCACTGTAGCGATCCCACGTGCGTGATGTTTTTCTCCAACAGCATCCAAATGACAGACAGAAAGAAACCTATCTTCTGCCCAGTTTGCGAGAGACAACTGCGGGAAAACATGAGCCGCTTAAGGTTTCTCACCGCCTATAACACTCCGCCGGGGTAGGTTAACGGCCATATCATCCAACTGGATGAATAGAAGCAGATTAACTGAACTTGGAAGAAAAGGTGATTGAATAAATGCCGAAGCAGAGAAGTCTATGGAATTAGGCGTCGTGAGGCCGGGAAGAATAGGTTCCTCCTGCTTCTTAGTTTTTCCTTTTGATGGGGAATTTTTTCGCAGCCTTTCGCTTGACCTCAGCTCCGCAGATGGGACAGGTTTTCCCTAGGAAGTCGGCTTTAAACCTTTTTTTGCAGGCGGGGCAATAGGTTAGCCACTGGATTTGAGATTTTATCCCCTCTGCAAGAGGCGCGTATTCCAAACCCAGATGGTGGGCTACGTTTTGAACAGCATAATCTTCGCTTACGAGAAGAGGCTTGAGCCCTTGAGATTTCAACTGGAGAGCAAGAGCAAGGATACTGGAATCGGTCTTAGAAAGTTTAAGGAAATCCCCTGTCTCCTTGGAGGCTTGGCGGACCTCGTCGAGGAATTTTTTCGCAGGGGAAGAAACCCTCAGTCTTTCAAGGCTTAGGATTGAAGAAGACGATCGGAGCCAATTTTTCAGCTCGCTCATGACTTCGGGAGTTGTAACTGCCCCCTTGTTGGAGGAGGCCGAATATAGACCCATGATAAAGGCGGAAGCGTCTAAAACTAAGGGACCGCTCTTTCTCTGGAAAGAGGCTTTCCTGTTCAAGCTTTTCCCTTCCTTTATTCCCGGTTCTCCTAAACAGTTAAAGCTTGAAGATGATTATTTTTAGGCAAGTCTCCCTTTTAGGAGTTGAGGAGAATCGGCTGGGTGGGGTGGATGTTTAAAAACATCGCCATCATAGCGAGACCTGACCTAAAAGAGTCCCTAGAGCTTGCTGTTCGAATAGCGGATTTCCTCCGGGAAAAGGGATTAAAACCTGTCTTCGAGGCGGAGCTGGCCTCCCTGCTGGGAGTCGAAGGCATCCCTCTCCGCCGGATGGAAGGCGACATGGCGGTGGTCATAGGCGGGGATGGAACTGTTCTGAGGGCGGTTCACGGGTTATGTTGCAGGATGCCGCTCTTTACGGTGAATATGGGGAGAGTGGGGTTCTTCGGGGAAGCGAGTCCTTCGAAGGCCATATCCATCTTGCAAGAGATTCTGGAGGGACGATTTATCCAAGACAGCTGCTTTATGTTGACGACGAACCTCGAGCTTCCCAACGCCCTCAACGAGGTTCACATCGGAACAGAGGCTTCTCAGCAGATGGTGGATGTAGCTGTCTTCATCGACGGAGTGCTCATCGCCCACGATAGGGTGGACGCCATCTTGGTGGCGACATCTCGGGGGTCATCCGCTTACGCATTGAGCGCTGGAGCTAACGTGGTAGACCCTAGGCTTGATGCCTTTGTCGTCGCCCCCATATGCCCCTTATCAAGGAACTTCATACCCCACGTAGTGCCTTCTGATGTGGAGGTTACGGTGAAGCCGGAGTCTCCGGCTGAGCTCATTGTCCTCATCGACGGCCAGATAAGGAAGAAAATAGGCCGGGTTGGGGAAGTTAAAGTTAGGAAGGCTGAGGAGAGCATAGTCTTCCTTAGGACAAGTCAGAATTTCTATGAAAGGTTGAAGCGGAGGCTGAGAATTTCTTCTGTGGATTAAAGCTTAAGCTTAATTACTCCCCGCCTATTAACCTTAAATGAACTAGGGTAGATGAGCGATGAGCAAGCCTGTGGATGTAGGCTCTATCAAGCCTGGGCAGTATATGATCATAGACAATGAACCCTGCAGAGTTATAAGCTTCGAAAAATCAAAACCCGGCAAACACGGTTCAGCCAAAGCAAGAATCGTGGCCGTGGGACTCTTCGACAACGTTAAAAGAAGCATCGTAAGCCCGGTGGACGCTAGGGCGGAGGTGCCCCTCATCGACAAGAGAAGCGGCCAGGTTATCTCCGTTGGCTCTGAAAGTTTTCAGCTCATGGACCTTGAAACCTACGAGGTTTTCGAAACCGCTCTACCAGCGGAAGAGGAGCTTCGAAGCAGCCTGACTGTGGGAGCAGAAGTTGAATATTGGAAGATCATGAACAGGATTAAAATCACCAGAGTGAAAAGTTAGGCTTCCCCGAGGGAAAACCCAAGCTGGGAGGACAGCCGCTCCATGGACTTTGTTCAGCAGATGAAGATAGTTGCCAACATTCAAGTCTCCCAGCTGGTGGAGGCCATGCGCTCCAGCGGAGTTTTGGGGGCTGGGAGAGTTGCTAAGGCGGCTGAGGTGCTGGCAGACCTGCTGAAGGACCCTGATTATACGGTTTTCCTAAGCCTCGCCGGGCCTGTGGTTCCCGGCGGCTTGAGAAGCGTGGTGGCCGAGCTCATCAAGAGGAGGGCGGTGGACGCCGTGGTTAGCAACGGCGCCAACATCACCCACGACCTCGTGGAGGCCTTAGGGTTCAGACATGTCAAAGGAAATCTTGCAGCCGACGATGTGAAGCTGGGGGAGGAGGGAATAGGAAGGATCGGTGACGTGTACGTGGAGCAGCAAGCCTTTCAAGCCTTGGAGAAGGAATCCTACCGGCTTCTAGACCGTCTGTTGCAGGAAAAGACTGAGAGAAAGTTAGGGGTCTACGAAATCTTGGAGGGCTTAGGCCGGCTGTTGGTTGACGGGGATTCACTCCTCGCCGCTGCCTCCCAAACCGGGGTCCCGGTTTTTTCCCCGGGTATTTACGACTCCATGCTGGGTTTACATCTTTGGACCTACGGGCGGTCTAAGGGCTTGACGGTGGATTTGGCGAAGGACATGGACCGGATGGCGGAGCTTGTCTTCAACTCCAAGAAAATTGGAGCCGTGATCTTAGGAGGAGGCATGCCCAAGCACTACGTCCTAGGAGCCAGCATGTTAAAGGGGGGAGTTGATGCGGCTTTGCAGATCACCATGGACAGGCCTGAAACGGGAAGCCTTTCAGGAGCCACCTTGGAGGAGGCCATATCATGGAGGAAGGCTAAACCTGAGGGCAGCCTAGTCACGGTAACCGCGGATTTCACTATCGTCTTTCCTCTGCTGGTCGCCTACGCTCTGTCTAAGCTTCCCTAGGTAGGAGGGAAAGAATAATACAGAAGAATGCTCAATTTCATCTTAGACGCATCCTTCTCTACGGTGCTGGTTGAGCTGAGCTATGGTCTTAGAGCGGCTGAGCGCTACTCTGCAAGATTCTGTGAAGAAGCTTCTCAGACTTTCCATAGTGGATGAGAAGGCGGTTAAGGAGCTGGTTCGAGACCTTCAGAGAGCCCTCCTCCAGTCCGATGTGAACGTGGAACTGGTTTTCGAAATATCCCGCCGGATTGAAGACCGCGCCCTCCAAGAGGAGCTCCCTCCAGGAATTTCCAGAAAGGAACATGTGGTCAAGGTGCTCTACGATGAGCTAACCCGGTTTCTGGGGGAGAAACCTTCTCGCATTCCAGTAGAAGCGGGAAAAACCAACGTGCTCATGCTGGTGGGAATCCAAGGCTCCGGCAAGACTACCAGCGCCGTCAAAATCGCCCGTTTCCTGAAGAAGAGAGGAATAAAGTCCGCCCTCGTCTGCGCTGACACCTACAGGCCGGGGGCTTTAGCTCAGCTTAAGCAGCTGGCCGCTGCCGCCGGTATTCCCGTCTACGGAGAGGAGGATGGAAGAGACCCTGTCAGCATCGCCCTCCGGGGAGTGGAAAATTTCCGCCGGGAAGGCTACGAGGCTATTCTCGTGGATACGGCTGGGAGACATAAGGATGAGAAAAGCCTCATCGAGGAGATGAAGAGCATAGCTGAAGCCGTAAAACCTGACCAGATCATGTTGGTCATCGACGGAACCATAGGCCAACAGGCGAGGGTTCAGGCTCAAGCCTTTCATGAGGCCACAAAGGTAGGCTCCATCATGGTGGTCAAACTGGACGGTTCCGCGCGAGGAGGAGGCGCCCTTTCAGCCGTAGCGGCTACCGGCGCCCCCATAGTCTTCTTGGGCACAGGGGAGAAAACGGAGGACATCGAACTCTTTGAGCCAGCTAGGTTTGTGGGCCGCCTTCTGGGGATGGGAGACATCCGAGGCCTCCTCGAGAAGGTTAAGGAAGCCCAGATAGCCATTCCGGATGAAAAGGCCAAGGCTTTTCTATCGGGGAAGTTCACCCTGACGGAGATCTACGGGCAGATTGAAAGCCTTAGGAAGCTGGGGCCTTTGGGGAAACTCCTCAAAATGCTGCCGGGTTTAGGCTTGGAGATAACAGACTCCATGGCTGAACTCAGCGAAGAGAAGATGAAAGCATGGAAGGCTGCAATCCAGTCCATGACCCCCGAGGAGAGAGAGAATCCGAGAATCCTCAGCGCCTCTAGGATTAGGCGGGTGGCTCGGGGGTCTGGGAGGAGTGAAAAAGAGGTTAAGGAGCTGGTTCAGCAGTTTGAGCTGATGAGGAAAATGGCCAAGACCTTGAGAAGGAGATACGGGCCTCTCAAGATGTTTCAAAAAAGAATGTTTAGGAACCTCCAATCTTAAAGAACTGGGAGGACTCCCTTCGATTCTTCGGGAAGGCGCTTATCTGGCGTTTCCCGTGAAAAATATAAACCCCTGCCGTGATGACATAGAATCTTCGGAGATGAAGGAAGTGGGAAAGACAGCTTCAGGTGTTAAGTGCAGTGTGCCGGGGTGTGGAAATCAGGCTGTCAGGTCTGTTTCTCAGGCAGAGGTTCAAGCTGCAGGTTTGAGCACCCGGGAGACTAGGAGGGCGTACCTTTGCAGGGACCACTACAAGGAGCTGAAGAAAAGGAGAAGGGAGAATAAAAGAATAGAAAGATGGAGGTATAAAGCATAGGGCTGGAGGGCTATCCTACCACAAATCCTATATAGGGGCCGTTCTCTGAGAATCAGAGACTGGAGTGTTGTTTTAAACTCCGAGAAAACCTTGAAGGCGTCTGCCTGAGGAGCGTCAAAGCTGTGAGAGTTCTGCTCATCCACGCGGACCGTTTCCAGTATGAAGTGAGAGGCAAGGCTCTTAAAGAGCCTGAAAAGGCGGAAGGCCGAGAGGCTCTCTCCGTGGGGGAGGCGCTGATAGCTTTCTGCTCGGTGGAGAAGGGAGACGAAAAAAATCCTGAGCAAGTTGTAGATAAGACAGCTGAATCCATCCGAGAACAGGCTCGAAGGCTGAAGGTAAACCTAGTTGTGGTTTACCCTTATGCCCATCTGGCCCAAGACCTAGCTTCACCGAAGGCCGCTGCTGAGCTTCTGAGAAGGCTGGAGTCCAAGCTGCAGGAAGCCGGCTACCCGGTAAAACGAGCTCCCTTCGGATGGTACAAAAGCTTTGAATTGAAATGCAAAGGCCATCCCCTCTCCGAGCTTTCAAGGACCATCTCGCCCGAAGAAGCTGAGGAGGAAAGGCCTGAGGCTGAGTACATTTACAAAGTGCTGACACCCAGCATGGAACTCTACGCCCCAGAAGACTACGGCTTCAAGCCCGGAGAGGAAAACTTCAAGGCCTTGGTGGAGAAGGAGGCGTTGAAAAAGGAGCTTGCCGGAGGAGGTGAACCCCGCTATCTGAGCTACTGCAAAAAATTTGGGCTGGACTGGGAGTCCTTCTCTGACCTAGGCCACATGCGCTTCGGCCCTGAGGCTACTTTTCTCTTCGAGATGGTCTCCGACTACGCGGACCGGGTTTCATGCTCCCTAGGCATCCCCGTCTATAAGGTAAGGGGCACCAACATGTTCGACCTTTCGGTGCCCCCGGTGAGGGAGCACGCTCAGCTCTTCGGTGGGAGGCTCTACCAGCTGAAGTCCGGGGGAAGAGACCTCTTGTTGAGGTATGCTGCCTGCCATCAGCAGTTTGCCATGATCCGCAACTGGACCATCAGCTACAAGGACCTGCCCATGGGCGCCTATGAGCTGGCGGACAGCTACAGGCTGGAGCAGGAGGGGGAACTGCTCCTCTGTTTTAGGCTTAGGAAACTCCACATGCCGGACCTCCATGTCTTCTGCCGGGATATGAGAGAGGCTCAAGAATACGCCTTGAAGATTCACCGTAGAATCTACGAAGAGGTGGAGAAGCTGGGGCTGGATTACGTATCATTATATAATGTAACGGAGGAGTTTTTTGAGGGAAACAGAGATTTTTTCAGAGAACTGCTGTCCGTGGAAGGAAAACCCGTACTCCTCTGTTTTGTCCCCGGAAAATACTACTGGGTTCTGAACGTGGAATACAATATAATAGACGAGCTGGGAAGGCCCCGGGAGATCGCCACCTTCCAGATTGACGTGGGGAACGCTCAGAGATTCGGAATAACCTACGTAAACGAGGAGGGGGCGAAGGTTTACCCCGTCATCATTCACTCCGCACTTCTCGGCAGTGTGGAAAGATACCTTTACGCCGTCTTCGACTCCGCCGTCAAGGCTCAGACCGCGGGGAAGCCTCCGCAGCTGCCCTTGTGGTTGTCTCCAACCCAGGTGAGGGTCATACCAGTGTCTAGAACGTACCTCGACCTCTCCATGGAGGTTGTGGAGTGGCTGGAGAGAGAAAACATCAGAGCGGATTTGGACGATGGAGATGAAACCTTGCCTAGGAAGGTGAGGAAAGCTGAAACGGCGTGGGTTCCCTACACGCTGGTGGTGGGGGAAGAAGAGGCTGCAAGCAGGATCTTCAGCGTCAGAGCCAGGGGAGAAAAGCCGCTGAAGAAAATGAGCCTAGAAGAGCTGGCGGCTGAAATTAAGGAGAAGGTAAAGGGCTACCCTTGGCGGCCCTTACCAGTGCCGAAAAGGCTGAGTGTGAGACCGGTCTATTAGCCTTTTCGGCTCTACGCAAGCTTTATGGGTTTAGGTTTCTTCTACGAAGCTCAGCCAACAGCGGTACTCAGGGTTTTTCCCTTGGACGATTTCCTTGAATTCCCTCTGAAGCCTCACGGTGATGGGGCCGGGTTTCCCTGTTCCTATGGGCTGCCTGTCCACCTCCCTGATGGGAGTAACCTCCGCGGCGGTTCCTGTGAAGAAGGCCTCATCCGCCTCCCGCAGCATCTGCTGGGTGATGTCCTTCTCCTCCACTGTGTAGTGGAGGTTTTCCGCTATCCTCATCACGCTGTCCCGGGTTATGCCGAGGAGGATGCCTGCCTCCTCGGGAGGAGTCTGCAGGCGGCCGTGCTTGACGATGAAAATGTTCTCACCTGGGCCTTCGGCGACGAAGCCCCGGGAGTCCAGCATGATGGCTTCATGGTAGCCTCGGTTCAGGGCCTCCACCTTCGCTAGGATAGAGTTCAGATATTGGCCTGTGGCCTTAGCTTTCAAGGGGAGGGCGTCGGAGGCGATTCTCCTGTAGGAGGAAACGGTGGCTCTAACTCCGTTTTTCAAGCCTTCCTCGCCAAGGTAGACTCCCCATGGCCAGGCGGCTATGGCTACTTCCACGGGGCTGGTCAGGGGGCTTAGGCCCATTTCCCCGTATCCTCGGTAGGCTATGGGCCTGATGTAGCATTCCCGGAGGCCGTTGGCTTTTATCAGCTCCTTCACCGCCCCGGCCAGCTCCTGGAGGGTGTAGGGTATCTTCATGTGGTAGGTTTCCGCTGAGTTGAAAAGCCGCTGCAGATGCTCCTCCAGCCGGAAGACCGCCGGGCCTTGAGGTGTAAGGTAGCATCTCACCCCTTCGAAAACGCCGCTGCCGTAGTGGAGGGCGTGGGTGAGGATGTGGATTTTGGCTTCATCCCAGGGGACCAGCTTCCCGTTCATCCAGATGTACCGTGTCTTCTCCAAGGGCAATCGGGGACACCGCCTGCGGGCTTTATACCAATATTTTAGGTAGAGATTTAAAGCTTCAACTCCAGAAAGACGCTGGGAGGCCGTCCCTTGGGGTCTTTGGTAGGTCTCTTAAGCTTGAAGGGTGAAAATGTTTACAGCCTAATAGTGGAGATGCTGAAAACCTTGGCCCACCGAGGACCCAGCCGAGTTTGGCTGTCCTTTGGGGGGAGAGTGATCCACCTTTCGAAACGGCTGGACGGCGTCGAAGCCCATGAAACCTCTTGGGCGATAGGCGGAAACCTCATGGAAACCGACGGTGTAGACGGCTTAGAGCCTCGCTTCTCCAAGCCGGGTAGGAGGCTTCTTCTGGCTGGGGCTGGCAGCCTCTTCGCCGTCGAAGGGTTCCCCCCTCCACCTTCCCCAAAGGGGCATTCATGGAGCGAGGTTTCGGAAGCCTTTCAGAGGGGATGGGATGGCAGCTTGGGAGAAGCTTTGGGGAGGGTGATGAGGCGACTTTACGGTAGCTACATCCTAGCCGTGGCCTCGGAGGGGAGGATAGCCTTCGGCAGAGACCCCGTGGGGGCGGAGCCCCTTTACTTCGGAGTCAACCGGCATCTGGTAGGCTTCGCCTCTGAGGGAAAAGCCCTTTGGAAAGTTGGAATAGGGGAAACCAAGGCCCTTCCCTCCGGCTTTGTAGGCGAAGCCTCCTCCTCGGGGTTAAGAGTATTCGAAGCCTGCAAGCTTCCGGAAAAGAGAGCGGAGGTGACGGAGATGGAGGAAGCAGCGGAGAGGGTTCACCGTCGGCTTCTCGAAGCCTGCAGGCTGAGGGCTGAAGGCTTAAGGAAGGTGGGGGTGTTTTACTCCGGAGGCTTGGACAGCTCCCTCATCGCCCTAGCCCTGAGGAGGCTGGGGTTGGAGGTCACCCTCCTCGTCTCAGGCTTGGAGGGAAGCAGAGACGTGGAAAGCGCAGAGGAGGCCGCGGGGAGACTGGGTCTGAAGCTCAAGATTACACCCTTCGACCGGAAGGATGTTGAAGCCCAGCTGGAGAGACTGGTCTACTCCATCGAACGCTGCGGGCCGATGGATGTGGCAGTGACTCTTCCCCTCTATTTCTCATCTCAAGCTGCAGAGGAGGAGGAATTGAAAAACGTCTTTTCAGGTCAAGGCTGCGACGAACTCTTCGGAGGATACCACCGGTACCTGAAAATTCTTCAGGAGAAGGGATTTGAAGGGTTGGAGAAGGCTTTGTGGCAGGATGTTCAAGGCTTGGCCGGAAGCCTAGAGCGGGATAACATGGCAACCGCGGCGGGAGGTGTAAGAATCCATTTTCCCGCGGCGGACCTGCGGGTGGTCGGGGAAGCTGGGAGGATTCACCCCCGATTGAAGGTTTCCAGTGGAGAGGACAGGCTGAGGAAGCAGGTTCTCCGAAGGGTGGCTGAGAAGATGGGAGCGCCGTCCTTCATCGTTAAGATGCCCAAGAAAGCTGTGCAGTATGGTTCAGGCAGCCAGAGGATTCTGAAGCTTCTGGCCCGAGAGAAGGGGGAAACGGTTAAGTCGTATTTGGCGGAAGTCTTCCAGAGAGTATACAGCCGGGCCTTTGGAAAAGCGGAAGAAGACAGAGGCGGGAGCAACTGAAGGTCGTCGCCGTAATCCCTGTTAAGAAAATGGCCAACATCAAAAGCAGGCTTAGCCCTACGCTTAGCTCGGAGGAGCGAAGACAGTTGAGCCTGCACATGCTGGCTGACGTGGTGGAGGCTGCGGAAGGGACCCCAACCATCCAGAAGGTTCTCGTAGTCAGCCCTGACGAAAAAATCTTGAAATTTTCCCGGAGACTGGGCGCCGCTGTTCTGAAAGAGAGGGCGGAGGGCGGTGTCAACCGAGCTGTTTCCAAGGCGCGGAAGTTCTGCTCGGAGGGGGGAACCTCAGCCATGCTGATCTTGCCTTCGGACATTCCCCTCCTATCTTCTGAGGACTTGGAAAGAATCGTGAACATGGGGATAAGACAGCCGTCGGTTGTTCTTTCACCGTCCCTTCGGCTGGACGGCACCAACGCCCTTTTACTGAATCCCCCCGGCATCATACCAACCTTCTACGAGCATGACAGCTTCCGCGCTCATCTCCGAGAGGCTTTGGGGAAAGGAATCAAGGTGGGGGTCTACCTTTCATGGCGCATCATGTTGGACTTGGATGAGCCTCAGGATTTGGGCTTCTTTCTCCAAACAGCCGGCAGCACGCAGACCCACCGCTTCTTAGCCCAGCGAGGTAAGAGCGGTATATCCTTAAGTCTGGGTTAAACTAAAAATCTGGGAGAGGTAAACCTCATGCGCATAGGCGTCGCGACCAAGAACAGGGAATCATGGTGCTCCCGTAAAATACTGGAAGCCTTCCAAGCTAGGAATGTGGAAACCTTGGCCTTCAACCTCTCCGAGGTGGTGGCGAGGGTTGGGTTTAAACCCTTCTTAGAAGCCGGAGGCTGCGACCTTTCACAGCTGGGAGCCTTGCTGGTCAGGCCCATAGGGCCTGGGTCCTTGGATGAGGTCATCTTCAGGGTGGACATGCTTCACAGGCTGGAGAGGCTGGGGGTCCCCGTCGTCAACCCCGCCCTCGCCATCGAAAGGGCGGCGGACAAGTATTACACCCTAACCCTGCTGGAAGACGCAGGGCTTCGAGTTCCTCGAACGGTGGTGACCGAGAGCCCCCGGGAAGCCTTCAAGACTTTCCCCCAACTGGGCAGCCAGGTGGTTGTGAAGCCCATCTTCGGCTCCAGGGGGCTGGGGATCACCAGAACATCCGATGGGGAGGTGGCGGGGAGAATCTTCAGGCATCTGGCCTACAACCACTTCGTCCTCTACCAGCAGGAGTTCGTGGAGCACGGCAGCCGGGACATCCGTTGCCTGGTGGTGGGGGACAGGGTTCCCGCAGCCATGTACCGGGTTTCCTCGGAATGGAAGACCAACGTCAGCCGCGGAGGGCAGCCGGTTCCCTTCAAGCCTGAGGGGGAAGTGGAAGACTTGGCTGTGAGGGCAGCTAAGGCTGTGGGCTGCGAAGTAGCGGGAGTGGACCTCATGGAGAAAGAAAATGAAGGCCTGGTCGTCCACGAAGTTAACAGTCAACCCGGCTTCCGGGGGCTGCAGACTTCCAGCGGGGTGGACATTGCCGGGGAGATAGCGGACTTGGTTTTGGCCAAGGCCAAGCGTTAAGCAGATGTAGAGGCGCCTTCTGCGCGCAGGGTTTTTATGATGAATTCAGCCAGCGTCCTCTCATCCCGCCGGCTGGCCATGATGATGTCGGTGGGGATGCATTTTATCTTCAAGCTTTCTATGGCGTTCTTCAACGCCTCATCCCGGCGGTCGATGAGGAAGACATCTAAGAAGTCCCTATACCGTTCAGCCACCGTATAGGCGGAAACCTTAAGACCTAACCCGGCCATCAGCCTCCCAGCGGGGCCGCTGACAGGGCTTCCCCCCACGATGGGCGACACAGCTAGGACCGAGGCTTCTGTCTCCCCTAAGGCTTTTCTGACGCCGGGAATATCCAAGATGGGTTGGATGCTGGTGATGGGGTTAGCCGGGCTGAGGATGACGGCTTCCGCCTCCGAGATAGCTTCCACCACCCCATCCGCTGGCTTAGAGTCCTCCACGCCTTGGTATTCCACCTTCAAAACTTTGGGCTCCGCCTTCCGCTTAACCCAGAATTCCTGAAAATGCATCCATCCTTCTGAGGTGTGGACCACGGTCTCAATCCAGTCGTCGGAGGCGGGGAGAATGCGGGCTTTAACCCCTAAGGCCTCGGCCAGAAGCCGAGTGGCCTCAGAAAGCTTCAGGCCTCCGGCTAAGAGGGCTGTGCGGTGAATGTGGGTGGCTAGGTCTCTGTCTCCCAAGTTGAACCATGTCTCCAAACCGTAACAGGCTAGCATTTTTTGGGCGTTGAAGCTGTCCCCGGCGATGCCCCAGCCTCTCTTCTCGTCGGCGACACCTGCCAGGTTGTACATCACCGTGTCGAGGTCTGGGCAGACGATGAGGCCGTAGAGGCGGATGTTGTCTCCCACGTTGACTATGACGGTGAGGTTTTCTTGGGGAATGACCTCCGCCAAGCCTCGGATCAGCTTAGCTGAGCCTGTTCCACCGGCCAGAACCGTCAGGCTTCCGGGTTTCCGGCGCAATTCAGGTTCAACTCCTTTTCCACCGAGGCGGCTGGAAGTTTTATTATAGCTTATAGCTTTAAGGACTTTAAGGCCCTTAAACTATTCCAACCTTCAGGAGGCGCTTCCGCTGGCCGGTGTTGTTTCTTCCGTTGACCGCTGGGTTTTTCTGGCTATCAGCCTTTACCTGTCCTCCCCTCTGGCCTACGAGATATTTAGGGAGCTGACCATTCTGGGCTCCATCATCCTCTGGGCTTCGGTGGCCACCGCTCTTTTCGCCGCCGGGAGGAGAAGGGAAGCCTACCTCCTAGCTCTAGGCCTAGCCATCTCCATCGCCACGGTAGCCGCCTTCAAGCTGGCCTTCTTCCGGCCGAGGCCTTTCGCCCCAAGCGCCACCGCCTCCGGAGAGTTGGTGGGGGAGGCTGCCTCCAGCTTCCCCAGCGGCCACACAGCCAGGGCTTTCTCAGCCGCCACCGTCCTTGGCAGAAGATTTCTCCGGGGGAAGATTCTCCTATGGTCTGCCGCCTTCATCGCCGGCTTCAGCCGGGTGTATCTAGGCTACCACTGGCCCACTGACGTGGTGGCTGGAGCCTTTTTAGGGTGGCTTTCAGGGCTTGCAGCCCTCCGCCTCGAGGGCTTTTTCCGTGGAAGGGGTGTCAGGTTTTAAAGTAGGTTAGAACCGTCCTCAGGACTGCCTCAGCGCCTTGGTGGAGGTTTTCTACTTCTTCATATTCATCCTTCACGTGGGCTTGTCCGTGGGTGGTGGTGCCTAAGCCTATGATGGGGACTGCGGCCCTGTTGTAGAAGTCCGCGGCGTCAATCCAGCCTTTGGAAACGACAGGTGTGCTTCTAAGGCCCATTTCGGCCAAGGCTTTTTCCGCAGCCTTGTAGATGGGTTCTCGGAGGGAGAGCAAGTAGCCTTTCCTCCGGTGTCTGAGCTTTAGACGGAAGTCTTTTTCCAAGGTTT
The DNA here is from genome assembly GCF_002009985.1 of Candidatus Hecatella orcuttiae. NCBI lineage: Archaea > Thermoproteati > Candidatus Bathyarchaeota > Bathyarchaeia (SeqCode) > Candidatus Hecatellales > Candidatus Hecatellaceae > Candidatus Hecatella > Candidatus Hecatella orcuttiae. The sequence continues at coordinate 509,305 of NZ_MTLX02000005.1, read as the reverse complement.
TTTCGGCTAGGCGGCGGATTTTAGCCTGTATTTTCTCCATCTCCTCCCCGGGTAGGCCTCGGTAGTTGACGGTGAGCTCACATAGGTCCGGAATTCGAGTAGGCCAGCCGTCGGTGTTCATGGTGGTGACACTGGCCACCGAGGAGGCCTCCGCGGGCTTTTTGATGGAGGGATACCGTAGCTTCTGGAAGGCTTCGATAAAGTCCACCGCCCTGTAGATGGCGTTGACCCCCAACGACGGCTCTGAGGAATGGTAGGCCTTACCCAAGACTTGGAGGGTGAAGTTCTGGATGCTTCTGCACCCTACCACGATTTCCGCGGCTCCCTGGGGCTGCCGAAGGCAGGTGTCAAGGCATACGCCTGCATCAGCTTTCAGCCTCTTCATGACCTCCTTTCTTGCGCGAGTATCTCCTGACTCTTCCTGTGATGTGAAGAGGAAAACAACTTTCCCTTCCAAGTCTTTCCGAGATAGAACTCGAGCGATCTCTAGCATGGCGGCTGCGCCTGACTTGTTGTCGGATGCGCCCAAACCGTAGATCCTTCCACCCACCAGCTTCCCTTTGTAGGGGTTGAAGCTCCATCCCTTCCCGGGGGGAACTGTGTCCAGGTGGGCGTTGAGCAGCAAGGTCTTCCCTGAGCCCATCTCGGCTTGGACGTTGAAGTGGGAGTCTGTTTTGGGGGTGAGCCCCAAGGCTTCCAACTGTCTTGAAACCTCGGAGGCTATTGCCTCCTCTGAGCCGGAGAGGCTGGGTATGCGGACTAGGTTTAACAGGTTTTCGATTAAGTGTTTTCTGCTGCACAGAAACTTAGCCATGCTTTCACCTGGAGAAAATTCAAAAGATAGTGAAGAAAGAGACTTAATAAGCTGATTGCCCAGTAAAGGGTAGGATATATCCTTCTTTTTTAGCCTGTTGTTTGCTGGTTTAGACCTATCCGTCCTAAATAAGCTGGTTATGCTTGAGCTGGAGGCTTACTCGAGTTCAGAACTTCTCTCGGTTACGATGTGATGGGCGTGGATGACGTCGCGGTCAGTTATAATGCCCAGCAGTTTTTCCGGATGCTCTCTGTCCACAACAGCCAGCCTATCGACCCCTCGCTCATACATTTTGTCCAGAGCTCTGTGCACGGTTTCATCCGGGTATGTAACCGCCAGCTTCTGGTTTGCCGCCTGCAGCACAGTTACTTTGTCCCTCATGTCGCGGGGTATCTTCAAGACGTCGTCGAAGGTCATCATTCCGATCAGCCGGCCTTTGTCCACCACTGGGTAGCCCATGTGGCGGTGTTTTCTGAGGACCTCCATAAACTGGGAAACTGTAATGTCAGGGGGAACAGTGACTAGTTTGGTTTCCATGACTTCCCCTACCTTTATCAGGTCCAAAGTGTCTATCCTCCTTCTTTCCCTCAGCCGCACTCCTCTTCTCTCCAGTTTGAGAGTGTAGATGGAGGAGCCTCGGAGAAGGAAGGAGGAGATGAGGAAGCTGGTGACGGTGGAAAGCATGAGTGGGGGAAGTAAACTCCAGTCGTTCGTCATTTCAGGAATCATGATCATGCAGGTTAAAGGCGCTCGGGCTGCGCCGGCGAAAAGAGCGCCCATTCCTGCGAGGGAGAAAGCGTAAGGGTATTGGATGATCTCCGGGGAGATGCCGTGAAACACAAGGCCTAGGAAGCCGCCTAACATGGCGCCAATAAACAGCGACGGAGCGAAGATGCCTCCGCTGCCCCCTGAGCCGATGGTGAAGGAGGTTGCGAAAAGTTTCAAGAACCCCAGCACCAGCAGTAAGACCAAGGGGAAAGTCCCTACAAGCGCCAAGTCTATGCCTTCATATCCCACGCCCATTATTCCGTAGGTGGGGAACAACATTCCAATGCCTCCGGTTAGAAGCCCGCCGACGGCGAGTTTAAGCCTTGGCTGAAGCTTAAGGCTGTTGAAAAGGTCTTCCACGGCGTAGAAAATCTTAACCCAAAGCACCGCCATCAGCCCGAAGAACAGTCCCAGCAGAAAGTAGAAGAATAACTCCGCCGGATTCGTGAAGGGGAGAGGCGGAATTTGGAAAGCCGGGTTTAAGCCAAAGAATATGCTTGCGACAGCCGCTCCAACAACCGAGGCTAGAATTATGGGCACAGCGTCCAAAGGGCGGAATTCACGGTAGAGAACCTCCATACCGAATAACGCCCCGCCTAAGGGTGCGTTAAAAGTGCCTGCGATGCCCGCTGAAAGGCCGCAGATGACGAGGAGCTTAACATCGCTCTCCTTCAGATGGAAGAAGTGCCCCAGAAAGGAGCCGAGGGCGGCGCCAATCTGGGCTATGGGGCCTTCTCTGCCTGCGCTGCCCCCGGAGCCGATGGTGATGGAGGAGGCGATTATCTTCACAGCGGCCACCCTCTTTCTTATTCTCCCACCTCTGAGGTGGATGGCCTCCATCACCTCTGGCACTCCGTGGCCTTTAGTTTCGGATGCGAACGTGAAAACAATCGGCCCGACTATCAGGCCTCCGATGGCGGGAAGAAGAATTATTCCAAGGTTAAAGCCGTTCACCCTGAAGGAGATGAGAGGAAGCAGAAGGTCGAAGAACGCCCAGTGGGTGAACCCTATCATGTATCGGAAAAAAACCGCTCCCAATCCGCCTGCCAAGCCGGCTACGATGCCGAGGACGTCTAGGACTCCAAGCCTTTCTACGTGGGCGGGTATATGGAACCTCTCTCTCAACCGGCCGATCATGTTCCCCGTCGCCCTCTGCTGGCAACTACCTTTTTAGATCTTTACGCCTATCTTCTGAGCCTCTAATGTGCACTTTTCAGAAGTCGTTCTAAAAAAGGATTTTAAGGTTAAAATTTTTTTGGTCCCAGCCTTATTTCCTGCTTTAAACTTGAAGAAAACTAGACTTCCAGCTTTTTTTGGAGAATTTCTATGAATTCTTGGCTTTGTTTGCTTATCCTCCTCCTTATCAAGTCGTTCATCAGAGGGGCGAGAGGCCCTCTGCCTTCCATGAGTATTTTATAATGTATCTTTACCTCCCCGGGGCCGGACTCGAGGTTCATAGTCCCAGAGAGCTCCGCTTCCTCAGCAACGCCCTGAAACGTCACACGTTTCTGGGGGACAAAGTCCGTGACTGTAGACTTCATTTTGATGGTCTTTCGGATGAACCCAAGCTTCACCTTCAGCACCCATTCAGCCGTCTTTTCATCCAAAACCCTGACCTCCTGAACATCTGGGAAACAGGACCCTAACCTCCTAGGGTCCACTAGAAAACTCCAAACCCGGTCCAGCGGCGCCTTGATGGTGAAGGTCGCTTCAGCCTCCGGCATAGGGCACAGTGCACCTTCTAGGTTACGAGGCTAAGACTTTCGCAGGACATCGTCAAATTTTATTCCGAAATCCTGCAGGATAACTTGAGCGGTAGCTCTGCCTCCGCCGGCCACACCAGCGCCGGGATGGGTGCACTCACCAGTTAGGTAGAGTTTCCCCACAGGCGTCCGGTAGTTCCCTAGGCTGATGAGAGGTCGGAACATGAAGGTCTGTTCTAGCGTCGCCCGCACGCCTGTGAGGTCTCCGTGGAGAAGGTTGTTGCTGGAGATGACTTCCTCCACGTCCACAGGAGTTGTTATGAGTCTTCCGAGGATGTTTCCGGAGCCCATGTTGGTGGTATGCTCCCTTATGGATTCCAGTACGCTGTCCGCTACTTCCTCCTTTATTTCCTTCCACTGGGAGGGCCCTCCGTCTCTGAGGTTGTAGGGCGCGTAGCTGATGGCGTAGAGGGAATGCTTCCCTGGAGGAGCCCGGGAGGGGTCCAGCTTCGACCAGCAGACCACGTTGGGGCATGGTTTCTCGGGGGGCACCCTCCGGAAGACTACGTCTTGGAAGAGTTCCATCATATCTTCTAGGGACCAGGATATTTCCCAGTTGGCTCCTTCGTTGACTTCTTCAACCTTGAAGCGGGGAGCCTCGTTCAGCATGTAGGTGGTGTTGATGCCTGAGAAGGCAGACTGCTTAACCCGTTTAACCCTCCGGACGAAGCCGGGTTCGAGATGCTCCTCACCCACCATGTTGAGGAACAGGGGCTTAGGGTGAAGACATGCCACCACCGCTTTCTCGGCTCGAAGCCGCCGGCCGTTTTCCAAGATTACACCTCGGGCTTCCCCGTTTTCCACGATCACTTTTTCAACAGGGCTGTTGGTCAGGATTTTCCCTCCATAAGCCTCCACGCATCTGCCCAAGGCTTCAGCCAGGGCGCCTGAGCCGCCTACAGGGCAGCCCATCCCGTACACGTGCATGATAGGGATCATGATGAAGAGAACTGAGCCTGTTCCGTTTTCCCACGGGGGAAGCAGCAGCTCGGAAGCGTAGTGGAGAAGCAAAGCCTTCACCCGGTCGTCTTCAAACCATTCGTCAACGATGTCTCCGAAGCTCATCATCATAGCCCTCAGCAGCTCTTGCCCGTCAGGGCTTTGCTCCAGCTCTGAAACGATAGCTCCCAAGGTGGGGGGAGGATTGTACATGCCGGGCAGGATGGTTTCTAAACACTGGATACCCCACTGGGCGAACCTGCGGTAGGCTTGAGCGTCCTTTTTGGAGAGCTTCGCCACCTGTTTGACGGTTTTCTCCACATCCCTGTAGATGATCATGCTTGTCCCATCTGGATAGGGCCCAGCCATCTGAACTTCGGGGATGATGTACTTCAACCCGTATTTGGCCTTCAGCTGCAACTCATCGTCCACCAGCAGAGGGTTGGGTTGAATGTCGATGTGGTTGGTGGAAGCCCAGTCTAGTTTGAACCCGTTGACCTCCCGGCAGCTGGTCGCGCCGCCGATCCAAGGATTTTTCTCAACTACAAGGACGCTGAAACCGGCCTTCAGAAGATAACCTGCCACTATCAGCCCGTTGTGTCCAGCTCCGATGACGATGATGTCCGCATGCCCTTCAGACATTTTTTAGCTACACTCCTCCTTTATTTGATTATTCAAAAGAGGGGCAATACGTATTTAGTTTTTCCGCTTATCTTCATGCAAATAGCCCTCTACCTGAAACGTGTGACTTAAGCTTTCCGGCTGAAAAAGTTAGAAAGAAAGGCTCGGCAAAACCGGCTAGAGGGCTTTGAAAGCGGAGTCCCATTCTCTGTAGGCTTTGAGGAGGTTTTGGGATACGCTGGTTTTTCGCTCTGAGAGAACCTCTTGGAGATCATGCCAAGTTATGGCTCTGGGCTTGGCTTGGGGGTTGGAGGCGGAGCCGTTGTTTTCGAAGAACTCTCTGACCACTTTTATCTGAGCTGATTGGAGGAGATCTCGGATGTCGCTTCCGCTGAAGCCATCCATTCTTTTAGCCAAGTCCTCCACGTCAACTTCCGGGGCTAGGTTTAGCTCCCTAGCGTAGATTTTGATCATTTCCAAGCGGGCATGATGGTCTGGGAGGGGGACGAAAATCCTCTTCTGGAAACGCCTCACAAAAGGCTCGTCTAAAGCCCAAGGCTTGTTGGTGGCTCCGAAAACGTAGACGTAGAGGTTTCGGTTTTTGTCGAGGATTCCGTCCATTTCTTTGAGGAACTGGTTTCGCGCCCTAGCCTCTCCGCCTACTTCCTCTGAACGGTAGGCCATGAGGGAGTCTATCTCGTCGACGAAAATGATAGAAGGCTTCCCCTTTGCGGATGAACTTCTGGCTTCCTCAAAAATTTTAGCCACGTTTCTCTCCGACTCCCCCAGCCACTTGGACATTATCGCCGCTGCGTCCACACAGTAAAAGTTGGCGTCGATTTCGTTGGCCGTGGCAGCGGCTATGAGGGTTTTACCGCAGCCAGGAGGCCCGAAGAGCAGGATGCCTTTAGGCCAGCCTAGGGGAAACAAATCCGGCCTCTTAACAGGGTAGACCACAGCCTCGAGGATTGCTCTTTTGGCGTTTTCTAGGTTTGCAATGTCCTCCCATTTAACTCGAGGTTTCTCCTTCAGTTTACAGTCGACGCGGCCGGTTGCCGCTGTGGCTTCCGCAGCTTTTTCCTCTTGCCCTCCCTCTTTTTGAAGCTCCTTGATCCTCTTCCTGTAGGCTTCTATGCGGCTCATGTAAATTCTGTTCTGGGGAACGTTAGGGTAGAGGGAGCAGAGTTTAAGGAGAATTTCTACGGCATGCTGATACTCGGAGGCAGCCATTCCCCGGGCGCCTTGGCTGTCCATCCGCACGGCTTCAGACGCATGTTTAACCGCGTAGCGCTCCAGTTCTTCGAGGGCGCTCATCGCTAACAGTTCCCCCGCTAGGCTTCAGCCTAGGTTTGAACTCGAATTCGGCCCTCTTCCTCAAGTTTAGCCAGGGCTTTCTGAACAGATTCCATGTCAGCGTTGAGAGCCTGAGCGCACTGGCTTAGATTCAATTCTCCACCGCATTCTCTTATGAAGTCGTACACTTGCTCTTTCAACTGTTCGAAGGGAACTTCCTGGATGGGGGTAGGAGGCTCAGCTGCCTCCACCGGTTTCTCTTCCTCGAAGGGTGCTGGCTCCGGAGAACCTCCGACGGTTAGGGCTTCAGCTTCAGGGCTTGGGGGTTCTGGGGCTGTGAGGGGAGGTTCGGGGAGCTTGGGGTATTCTTCTTTCACCTTCCGCTCGGCTATGGTTGCTGCTTCTTCAAGGACTTTCTTGGCTTCGGAGGAGGAAGCCTCTAAATTGGCCATGTGCTCCGGGGTGGTCCCCACCTCTAAGAAGGTGTTGTTGAGGAAGATGTTGATTTCATCAAGCTCTTGGGAGACCTCGGGGATCACTCCCTTCAGGTTTCCCCGGGTTTCCTTTACGATGCTCAGCACCGGGGCCATGTGAACCATGACGTCGCCTACTTCCTCGATGGTTTGAAGTCTGAGGATAACCTTCTCGAGGGCCAGCTGGCTGCTTAGAACGATTTTAGCCATGTTTCTGATTTCCACACATTCATTGGCGTAGATCACCGCGTGGGCTGTGTCGTTGTTGGCCTTGGCGCCTATGCATCTCTCGAACATTTCCCGGTCTCTTTGCTGAAGCTTCGCCGAGGTCTGCTCTAAGCGGCTCAGCTGAGTTTCCAGCCTGTAGACTGCTTGGGCGATCTTCTCTTTAAGAGGTGTTCTAGTGAAGTGCATTTCTTTCGCCGCCTTTAGGGAAGGGAGGACCTTTCGAAGGAAGGACATTTAGAGAGAATCCCTCATCTTCACTCTTCTACGGTTCACCCATTTCTGCTTGCGGGAAGTCGAACACCTTAACGGAGGGGCTTTTCTCCTTCTGTGGCTTCACGTTGAGCAGTAGCGACGGCGGGGAGGTCGGGGAATTTCTCCTTCATCCTCTCTTCAGCCACAAGAGACGCTTGGTTGAGGATGGCTTTTGACTCTTCTCCAGCTGCTTCAGGTGTCCATGAAACGTTGGAGGCAGCTCCAGCCTCAACCATCATCCCGTTGAGCATCTCGCCGATGGAGCCGAGTTCGTAGGAGACCTCGGGGATCACTCCAGCTAAACGTCCTTTGAGGCTGTGGACCACATCGCTCACCGGGGCCATCTGGGTTAGGACGTCTCCAAATTCCTCGACAGTTTCCAGCCTCAGGCTTACCTGCTCTAAGGCTAACTGGCTGAGGAGGATTATCTTCGCCATTTTTCTCACTTCGGCGCATTCGTTGGCGTAGATGGCGGCTCTGGCATCATCCTTGGCCAGCTCGGCGGCAACGCATTTTTCGAACAATTCACGGTCATGGCGCTGAAGCTTGGATGCGGCTTCTTCCAGTTTTCTTTGCTGAAGTTTAAGCCTGAAAATGGTTTGCGCTATTTTTTCCTTGAGCGGTGGACCCTTGTGAATCTTTTCTTCAAACCGCCGGAACACCGACCCGCCTTCTGGTTTACTCCAATTTTTGAACATTTTTCCCGGCTCACCTTTAGATAGAGCACTCAATCCAGCGTAGTACCTTAAATAGGGTAACTCCAAAAAGTATTAACCTTGTAGAAATGAAATGCTTAAAAAAAGCCGTGTTGAAGAGGGGCTTTTACAAGAAAAACTCAACTCCTGTCTATTTTGCGGCGAGGTTTGAAGTTTAAGTACATTTCGATCAGCGTTTTCCGTGACTCTGAATATATAAAGTTGGCCTTTGAAGGGCGGATTCCCCGGCGTCGGCAGGGGTTATATGGTTTCGATCTCTAATTCCATGTCCGCGGGCATGATTCTTTTCTGAAGGTCTAAGAGGATGATGCCTTTCCAGTGTTCTTCCCTTTGAACCTTGTAGTCTAGGGAGTTCACAATTCCTTCGACGAATCTCAGGAGTAGCTCTGTGTGAACCTCCGTGTGGTTGGGAGCTAACACTCGCAGGGTGAGGTTTTCCTCGTCTTTCTGGATCAGCTCCACCTCCGTGATCTCCCAGAAGCAGGTGGTCAATATTTTTTTCAAGGTTTCCAAGGGGTCTTGAAATTTGGCTGAGAGGTATTTTCCATACCATAAACCCGATGTGTACCATTTCTTGCTCAGGTCTTTGTCTATGCGGGAAAGCTTCTCAATACAATGGTTTAGGATGTCGAGGGTGATGATCACCGCGCCGGCCTTTTTCATGGTCTCCATGAGGCTGTAGTATTCCACCACTTGGGTTGGAGTGGCGTTAAGCTCATCAGCCTTGATAGCCTGTTCGAAGATTTCGTTAACGAAGCCGTAGACAGTTGTGCCTCGACGGTTGGATATTTCGATAACCTTGTGAAGGAGGTCGCTTCTCACAGCTATGAATTTTTTGTCTTTTTTAGGCGCAGTCGTGGTTTTACTCCCTCCTTTTCACGAAGGTCAAGGATATTATCCCCCGGGCCAAGTCCTTCCGAACTGGCGTGTAGTCGAAGGCTTCCATGAAGCCGGATAGGAGAGCGGAGAGGAGCAGAGTGTGGGAGGCGGGACACCGGGAGCCTATGCATCGGAGGTAAACTTCCTCACCGTCCTTCGTGAGGGAGAAATCCGAGGCCTCCCACAGAATGGTCCTCATGACTTTCTCGATGAGCTTTAGAGAGTCTTGATTGGAGTAAAGGGTTTTGAAGTATTTCCCAAACCAACCTCCCATGTCCCTCCAAGCCTCGCGGAGGGCTCGATCGTCCTTCTGGAAGACTTTTTCCAGAAGCCCATGGAAAAGACTTTCCGGCGTTAGGTTGAAGCCGGCTTCCTTCGCCGTCTTGAGGATGAAGTATTCTTCCACTATCTGCGGCAGGGGGACGCCTTTCTCTTCGGATTTCAGCAGCTGCTCCAAGGTTTCGTTGATGAAGGCGAAGAGAGTTAGGTTTTTTCTTTTGGCTATCTGAGCTATCTTTTTAACCAAGTCTTCGCGGGCTGCTAGAAGTTTCCTGTTCAAACCTATCTGAGTTTAGTTATCTGAAGGGGAAGGCTAAAAGGTTTCCGCTGGAAGCGGTGGTCTGAAAAAAAGGGTTGTTCACAGTCTTGATGTAGGAATTTAGGGCTGGGAATGTCTTTCCTCCTTATTTGAGCACGACCTTGCGGGCGATGGTTACCACGGAGATGATGGCGGCGACTGCGGCGACGAGGGAGAGCACAACGGCGACCATGACGTAGACGGTGAGACTGGAGACAGCTGTGCTGAGGGCTCGGGTTTCATCCCTCAGCTCGGAGATGCTGCCTCTGACTTCGGAGATGCTGCCCTTAACCTCTGAGATGCCGCCTTTCACATCCGAGATGCCGCCTTTCACATCGGAGATGTCGGCGCGGATGGGGCCGATGATGTCCTCGGCTTCTAGGGGTGGGGGCGGAGTGTAGACAATGGAGACAGCGGGGGATGAGCCCACGTTGCCCGCAGCGTCAACGGCTGTGGCTTGGACGGTGTAGCTTCCCGCGGCTGGGAGGGTGATGGTGGCGCTCCAGGAGCCCTCGCTCACGCTGACTGTTTTAACCGCAGCGTCGTAGGTTAGGGTTATCTCGGTGATATCCGGGTCGTCGACGGTTCCGGTGACGGTGACGGTGGCCTCGGTGGTGGCGGAGGGCGCGGTGACGGTCAGCTGGGGGGCGACGGTGTCGACTTGGAAGGTGGCGGTGGCTTCACCCTTGTTTCCGGCTAGGTCTATGCCTACGGCGTGGACTTGAGCCGGGCCGTCGTAGCCTTCCATGATGGTGTAGCTTCCGCTCCAGCGGGCGGGGTCTTCTGGGGAGGCCGCGGCTTCCACGGAGGCAGCCCATTTTCCGTCGATGACTAGGGGAGCTCCCTGCTGGTTGACGTGGATGACGGCGGATTGGAGGGGTTCGTCGGCGGTGAGGGTGATGGTGAAGGTGTCAGCTTTGCCGTAGACGGCCTTGAGGGGCGTGAAGTTGAGGGTTAGGCTTGGAGGCGTGGTGTCCACCACTCCTCGGAGGGTAAAGGTGGCGGTGGCGAAGGCGCCGCCTTCGTAGGCTTTCACCGTCCAGGTGCCTGTGGGGTCTTGGGCGGAGAAAGTGTAGATGTTGGCGGCGGAGTAGGCGCCGGCGGCGTCGGCCTCCGCTTGGGCTATGGCCACCCGAACCCCGTCGGGGTCGAACAGCTGAAGAGACACCAAAGCGTTGGCCGCAGCTGTACCGCTCACCGAAAGGCTGTCCCCCGGCTCGTAGGTGTCCTTATCCGTGGCAACCGTGGGGGCGGCGAAAGCCAAAGGCAAAACTGCTGCGGCGACGATGAGCACAACCGCTAGGATACCGGCGGCCAAGAGGGTGTGAAGGGAGGGGGTTTTTTCTAGGGTTTTATTCAACAATCATTTCACCTAGGTGAGCTTGTATGTGATCCACTATACTATCTGCTAGGTTATATTACCTTAACCGAGGAAGTGTTGAAAAAAATAAAAAGGGGGGTTTTGGGTTTGGGTTTAGGCTTTGGGTTTTCTGGCTAGGCTGGCGGCGCTGAGGGCTATGGCTATGATGGCGATGATGATGGCTCCGTAGGTCAGCCCCATGGGTGCTGCTGGACCGGCTGGGCCGGCAGGACCCGGTGGGCCCGGTGGGCCTTCAGGGCCGGCTGGACCGGCTGGGCCGGCTGGGCCTGGAGGGCCTTGGGGACCTTCAGGGCCTGGAGGGCCTTGGGGACCTTCAGGGCCTGGTTGGAGTTCGATGGCGGCGAGTTCGGCTTGGAGGGCTTCCAGTTGGCTGGTGAGGTCGGCGATTTGGGCTTCGAGTTCGGCGACTCTATCTTCTACCGGGGGCGTTATCTCGGAGACCAGTTGGAAGGTAGTCTCCGCGGTTATGCCGCCTTCGTAGGCTTTCACCGTCCAGGTGCCTGTGGGGTCTTGGGCGGAGAAA
>NZ_MTLX02000005.1:0-497978 GCF_002009985.1 Candidatus Hecatella orcuttiae | reverse complement strand
CAACCGTGGGGGCGGCGAAAGCCAAAGGCAAAACTGCTGCGGCGACGATGAGCACTGCTACCATAAAGAAAGGTAGGGATTTTTGGGGTGTCATCGGGTACATTTTGGGTCAGCTCCTTTTACGAGGTGGCGGTCACTGTGGCTGTGCTGACTTCTGATAGGGGTGTCGGGTCTGTCCAGCTGTGCCAGGCGAAGACTTCGACGGTGTAGTCTCCGGCTTCAGCCGGAATCCACGGAACTCCGAAGGTGTAGGTGGCTCCGGCTGGGACGGTGCCGCTGATGAAGCTGAGGCTCACCACACGGCCTGCGGCGTCTTTGACCTGGACGATGTAGAGCATGGCTTGGTCTTCAGCGGCGCTGTTGGTCATCTCGGTGGACAGGAGCACCGTGGTGCCCACGGTGGCTGCGGCGATGGGGTTGCCGTTGACGTCCAGCAGAGACGGTGCACCGGCGGAGATGACAACTCCGGGCGCAACCGGGGTCACCGTCAGGGTGGCGGTGGCCTTAATCCTCTGTGCCAGACCGTCGGCGTTGGCGGCGTCGTCGTAGACCGCTGTGATGATGTCGCCCACGGCAGCCTGCAGCTTGGTGCCTTGGGATGTGCCTGTGGTGAAGGTGAAGCTCTCCGAGAATACTCCGGAGTCGACAGCTGTCTCGGTTAAGGTCAGCCTTATGCCCGCGGGGTCGGTGCTTGAAGTTATTGCGATGTTGGCGGATTCTCTGAGGGCTGGTTCAAGGTTGAGGTCGGGGTCATTGAGGGTGACCACAGGTGAGTCATCCATGGTGTAGGAGGCCATGTCGAAGCTGAGGATGCCTGTGTTGTAGGTGACCAAAGCTGTCTTCCTGACGGCTACATCCAAGTTGCCCGCGGCATCCGCAGCGTCGATGTAGACCACCGTCAGGCCGTCGTCGTCCGCAGCCTTCAACTCGTCGGCAGCATCGTTGGTGGCTGCTGCCAACGTGATGATGGCTTGGAAGACGCCTGTGTCAGGCCCTGTTTCTGTGAGGGTGAAGTAGATGCCTGTGGGGTCGCTGGTGGTGAAGGCTCTGGCTCTTTCCGTTGTTTCATCAAGTTCGTCGTTGACGAGGGAGTTGACGTTGAGGTCGGGGTCGGTCACTGTGACGGTGACCTTTCCTCTGGGCGTGTAGACGGTCTTGTCCAGTTCGAGGGTGCCTGTGGTGGCTGTGATCGTCGCTGTAGCGGTGATGGTTATAGCTCCTCCGCCTCCGGCTGTGGCCGCGTCTCTGTATTGGACGGTGACCGTGTCGGCGCGGGATACTAGAAGGTACTCGTCATTTGTGGCTTGGGTTTCAGACACGATAATCGTGTCGGTGAAGACGTTGGTGTCCCAGCCTGTTTCTGTGAGAACTATGACCTCGCCTGTGGGATCCGTGCTGCTCTTTATCAGGACTTCGCTGTCTTCCAGTGTGTCGTCACCGTCGTCGGGAGTTGTGTCCGCTGCTTCCGGGTCAGTGTTCAGATCTGGGTCGGTCAGGGTTATCGTTATCGTATCGCCGATGCTGTATTCGGATTTGTCCAGCGACAATGTCCCTGTGTTAGTCCTAACTGAGGCTGTGTCTTGGAGGGTGGAGGTGCCGCCTGCACTGTTAGCCGGATCGATGTATTTAACGTAGAATGTATCTCCGGCTGCTTCGAGAACAGTTGCGTGGCTGAGGTCTATTCGTATCTCGAAGACTCCTGTGTTAACACCCGTCTCGTCGAAGTCGGTTTCAACCGCAGCACTATCTTCGAACTGGTGTTCATCTTCAGTGCCAGAGGTAAGAGGCCAGCTTGTGCTGTAGAAGGTCAGAGCTGTGTCCGCCAGACTGTCGAAGGCGTCGTCTACCACGTAGGCGTCAGTGTTGAGGTCTGGATCGGTTAGTTGGACTAGGATGGTGGTGTCCGGCGAGATCACCGACTTGAGGATGTCGATGGACCCTGTCTGGCTTCTGAAGGTAGCTGTGTCAGTCACGTCCACGGCATTACCGGCTGCATCCACCGCATCGGTGTAAGTTACAGTCACTGTTCCGCCGATGGCAACTTCCACCGTCGGAATGGTGCCAGCAGTTCCTGCACCGTCTGTGGTGGTGAACCGGAACTGGCCGGTGAAGACACCTGTGTCAGGTCCCGTCTCCAAGATCATGATGGCGTGGGGAGCGTTCTGGTCAGCTGCGCTGGTGACATCCAGCACGTTTAAGGAGTAGTATCTCTCCCGAGCGCTGGAGTCGGTGTTCAGGTCCATGTCCGTCACGGTGACGGTAGCTACGGCGTTGGGGCCGTAGGTGTCCCTGTCCAAGGCAACAGTTCCTGTGTGGGTGACGAAGTCAGCCGTAGCTGTGAGGTCCACGTTCGTCCGACCGTCCGCCGTGTTGGCGTCGGTGTAGGTTACGGTGATCGTAGCTCCACTGGCCACTTCGATGATGGGGTCGTTGCCAGCGGTGCTGTCGTCGTTTGCATCTCCGTCGTCTAGGACGAAGGAGAACTGGCCGGTGAAGACACCTGTGTTGACGCCTGTCTCATCCATGTCCACAGCGTAGTTTCCTACAGCAGCCGGCAGGTCTACTGTGACTTTCAGCACGTTAACGTTGTTAACCTCGTCAGCGGCCTCCGCGTTGAGGTTAAGGTCTGGGTCAGTCAGGGTTATGGTAGCCACATCGTTGATGTCGTACTCCGCCTTGTCCAAGGTCACGGCGCCTGTGTTGGCTGTGACCACGGCGGTTACCACCACGTTGTCTCCTCCGGCATCGTAGGTCACCGTGATGATGTCTCCTACTGCTGTTCCCGCAGGCAGCGCTATGGCGTCCTCAAACACGCCCGTGGTGGGACCTGTTTCAGTCATAGTCTGGACGCCTACAGCACCACCTGTGGTGGTGGCGAGGTTCAGCAAGGCTGCGGTTGTCTCCGCAGCTGTGGGGTCGGCGTTCAGGTCTACGTCCTCTACATCGATGTTGACAGTAGCGCCTAGTGGGTACTCTTCACGGTCAAGGGTAACAGCGCCCGTGATGGCACCGTAGCTTACGGTCACAGAAACATCCTGGAAGGGATCTACATCATGGTAGATGATCGTAACAGAGGTCACACCTGCATCAGCAAAGTCGAACTCTTCAACGACCTCATCAAATTCGCCCAACTCTGTGACGCCATCACCGTCGTCATCAGCATTCGGTTCGTTAGCGCCGAGGTTGGCTTCTTGGTTGGGCGGATTAGCTGGACGGCCTTCGTTTGTAGGAGTATCAAAGGCGTCGTCCACGATCCACGCAACCCAAGCGCCTCCCACTATTTGATAGAGGTCTATGGCTACGCCGTTTACCTCAACACTGGGCATTCCAGCAGTGGCAGCGGCGATATCTGGGTCTGTGATGGTTATCTGAAGTAGGTTGTCGCCGCTGAACCTGTCGGATGATACGGTTATGGTTCCCAGGGTGCCTGCGTGGGCTTTGGGTAGGACGATGGGTATGGCGGCTAGTACTCCTAGGAGGAGTATGGCGATGGTTGCTATGCCTAAACCTTTTTTCATGTCGATATTCAAGCCTATGGTATTCATCTTTTTCTCACACTCATACCGTTAGATATTTCCAACCTCAAACTAGCCCTCCGACAGTATATATACCTTAGCTTACATTTTATATACAAATGTAAACAAAAAACAACAAAAACCACCCTAAACAGCCGCCTGAAAAACCACAACACCCCAGCCCCAGAGCAGAGTCCCTAAAAGTGCGCGATAGTGGCATATGGTGGCATAGGTTTTCGGCGGAAAGACGCCCTTAAACTTTCTGAGAACACCTCGCTTAACCCTTCAACAAGAAAAGTTGAACATTCCAGACCCTACGGACTCACCCTCCTACAAAACCAGCAGTCCTGAAAAACCTTGCAAAAAACTCACACCACACAATCCAACGGGCGTAAAGCTTAATAGAGCGGAAAACCGCGTTCAAAAGCGGGGATATTTTTTTGGGCATCACCCACCTCGAAGGAACCGTGAAGGGCCCGGCTGGAGAAGAGCAAGTGCGCTTCCTCGTCGACAGCAGCGCAACCTACTCCCTACTTCCCCAAAAAGTATGGCGGAAAATCGGGCTGAAGCCCATGCGGGAGCACACCTTCACCCTAGCCGACGGAAGCGCGATAACCCGGAAGGTTTCAGAATGCTACATCATCCTTCCCCAAGGAGAAGCCCGCACCCCCGTCATTCTAGGAGAGGCGGGTGATGAGGCACTGTTAGGCGTGGTCACCTTGGAAATTTTGGGACTGGTCCTCGACCCCTTCAAACGCACACTAAAACCCATGCGAATGCTCCTAGTCTAAGTTTCCATCCGAGACAGCGGCTTCACGTTTCCCTCCAGCTCAGCCAAGCCTCAAACTCTCCGAGGACGCCCAGCCTTCCCCTTCGGAGCCCCGGCCTTCAACTGAAGCCCCAGGGAAGCCACAGCCAAGACCACGGCCACAGCCGCCAAAGCCAGAACTCCCCGTATCAAACCCTCAACCCCAGCCACCTCACCGGCCAAGTCGTCCACGGCGTCCCCCAACGCAACTACCTGAGCT
Organism: Candidatus Hecatella orcuttiae; assembly: GCF_002009985.1. NCBI lineage: Archaea > Thermoproteati > Candidatus Bathyarchaeota > Bathyarchaeia (SeqCode) > Candidatus Hecatellales > Candidatus Hecatellaceae > Candidatus Hecatella > Candidatus Hecatella orcuttiae. The sequence goes on along the minus strand of NZ_MTLX02000005.1, from coordinate 493,435 downwards.
TCCAGGGAAGCAGCCTCCGAAGAAAGCTCAGCCACCCGGCTTTCCAAAGCAGCCAGCCGCCCGTCCTCGCCCTCGGGGGCAGGGGGCTCCGAAACCCGAAGCCTCCAAAGGGCTCCGTCGCCTGTGCCAACGGGGCTTCCGAACCTAGCCAGGTACAGGTTTCCCAAGGGGTCGAAGGCGATGCCGTAGACCCTCCCCAGGTCGGAGAGGACTACCTCCGGCTCCCCGCCCTCAGGCTTCAAAACCTTCAGCGTCCCCGCCTTCTCGGTGAAGTAAACCCAGCCCCGGCCGTCCACAGCCACGTCGTAGGGGTTCCGCAGCCCCTCCAGCAGGGTCAGAGGCTCCGCCGACCCCGGGGGAAGCATCCTCAGGGCTCCGTTGCTCTCCGTTCTGTTCCCAAACTCCACCCAGTAGACACTGCCAGCTCCGTCCACGGCCACTCCGTAGGGGACGTTCAAACCCTCCACCAAGGTTTCAGGCCGCTCAGCCCCGGGGCTCAGCCTCAGCAGCGCCCCCTCCACCGACCGGATGGTAATGTAAAGGTTGCCGTCTCCGTCCAAGGCCAAGTCCCACATCCCCAAGGTCTCCTCCACCACAGCCTCAGGCTCCGAAGCTCCGGGCCTCAGCCTCCAGAGCACCCCTTCAGCGCCCTCCACCACGTAGACGTCGCCTTCAGGCCCCACTGCCACCCCCGGCGCGGAGGTGAGGTTGGAGAGCAGCGTGGAAACCCGGCCGTCCGCCCAGTATTTTTTAAGAGCTCCCTCCAAACCGAACTCCGTGAAGTAAACGTTGCCCTCCTGGTCCACAGCCAAACCTGTAGGGTGATTCAGCCCCTCCAGCAGAACTTCGACCTCCCCTTGGAGGGCGGCTGCGGAGGCCAAGGCCGTCAAGCTGCCGAGGGAGAGAAGGACTGCGAAGAAAAAGGGGTAAAACTTTCGGAAGCCTGAAACCTGCAAGGTTGCTCCGCCTCCCATAAAGCTGGGGAGCTGAAAAAGTTTTCGGAGTCCAGCTCTGCTACTCTATCAGAGGCTTCAGCCGACCTTTGCCCAACTCCAAGCTGCTTACCCCCGCCTCCCGGGTTTCCTGAAGTTTCTGATACTCCAGAGCCTTCTTCACCAACGCCTTCACCCTCGGCGTGTCCTCCATGCCTGAGAAGAGGACGATGCTCATCATGGTTTTAGACTTGGGAAGCGGGTAGTCGCCCACCCTCAGCTCCGCGTTCACGGCAACGCTCTCCAGCCAGCTTCGAGCATGATCGATGCCGGCGCGGCTCATCTCCCGCGGAGGCCCGGCTACCATGAACAAGACCCGGCGGGCCTGCTTTATGTCGCACTCAGCCGTCAGCTTCCCCGTCACAGCCAGTCTTATGAGCTCGTGGATGTCCACTTTTTTACTCCACAGCCCACCCAGCTGGACTTCCGAATGGCCTAGGACAGTGAACTGGCGGATGGTGTTCATAATGTCGGAGGCGTCTACCACCTTGGCGCCTATTTTATCCTTAGCCGTGACCTCCCCGGCTCCCATCAGCACAGGCAGAGGCTTGACCACCTGGTGGTTCATGGCGTCGTAGCTGGCTTGGATGGGCAGCCCTTCCCTCCTCCAGAGGTTGTTGTCGAAAAGAATGATTCCGTCCGCCTTGTCTTTGAGGGAAACCAGGCTTCTCGCCGCGTTGTAGCACATCAGGCCTCCCTCATCGTCGCTGGGCAGCACTCCGAGGACATAGACAGGCTCCCCGTAGCTCTCCTTCAATGCTTTAACCAGCACGGGGGTTCCCCCTGAACCTGTGCCCCCGCCAAGCCCGGCTATCAGGAGGAAGGCGTCGATGTCCAAGTGCTCCCGCTCACTCAGCACTCTCTTGATCATCGGATGGTCTTTTTCCATTATTTTAGCCGCCAGCTCGTTGTTTAATCCTACTCCGTGGCCTTTCACAGCGCTCTGCCCTATGAGGACCCTGTGCTTCTGGGGGATGGTTCTCAAGCCTATGAGGTCCGACTTGGAGGTATTAACAGCCATACAGGAGGCCACAATATGCTTGTGTCTTCCCCAAGTATCATAATGGAGGAGTAGGTCGACGATTCTCCCGCCAGCCTGCCCTAAACCTATGGTTACAAGCTTCAAACAACTTTAGCCTCATATCGATTAATTCTCAAGAAGAATATAGCCTTCCCCCACATATAAAAATCTACGTCTCAAAACGTCTGCGAAAAAAGGGGGAAACCGGCCTCCCAAAAAAAAGGGGCTACTTCTCCATGTCTTCAAGGCCGTGGTGGGCGTGGACGGCTCTGAGCTTATGCCTCACGATGGTGTTCTCCAGCTCCTCCCTCAGCAATTCGAAAAGTTCTTTTTGAAACTTCAAGAAACGGGGTTCTCCCCTATTCCTAGGCCTCTTAAGGTGGACGGGGACATTGCACTTAAGTCTAGCCGGCTTCGAACTTAGGACAATAATCCTGTCAGCCATCTCTATGGCTTCCGTCAGGTTGTGGGTAACAAGCAGGAAGGTTTTCTCCGTCTCCTCCCAAAGCTCCAGAACCTCGCTTCTCAAAACCTGCGCCGTAAATTCGTCGACCGCGCTGAAGGCCTCATCCATCAGGATGACCTCGGGGTCGACGGCTAAGGCCCTTGCAATGCCGACTCTCTGCTTCATCCCCCCGGAAATCTCTTTGGGATAAAGGTTCTCCAGACCCTTCAATCCCACCATTTCCAGAAGCTCGAGGGCGATTTTCCTCCTCTGAGGGCGGGGGACTCCCCTGGCTTCAAGGCCGAATTCCACGTTTTGAACCACCGTCCTCCAAGGGAAAAGGGCGAAGGATTGGAACACCATGCTTATCTTGGGATGAGGCTCCTCGATGCTTTCACCCCTAAGCCTGACCTCCCCGGTGGAGGGCGCATCTAAGCCGGCGATGATCTTGAGAAGCGTGGACTTCCCGCAGCCGCTGGGCCCGATGATGCACACGAACTCTTTGTCGTGGACGTCGAAGGTTACCTCGTGGAGGGTGCAGACTCTCTCCCTACGATGGGGGAAGTGCTTGGTTACCTTCTCAACCTCCAAGCACACGGTCATTCATGCCACTTCCTGATGTAGTTCTCCAGCCGCTGGAAGACAGTCCTGTCAATGATGATGGCTAAGCCTCCGATGGCGAAGATGCCGGCGAAAGCTTGGGTGAGAGACTCAGCCTGAACGGAGTGGTTGATGAAGAAGCCTATGCCGTGGATGCTGGCTATGATTTCTATGGCTAAGACTATTTCCCATAGAAACTCGTAAGCCAACCTCACCCCAGTTACGATCTGAGGCAAAACAGCGGGGAAAACCAGCTTGGTGTAGACTTGGTATTTTTTCGCCTTGTAGATCTCCGCCACATGGAAATAGTCTTGAGGAATATCTTTCACACCCTCCCTCACGGTGAAGAACACGGGGAAAAACGCCACCACAGTGGCCATGAACACAGCGGCCGCCATCCCGGGGCCGAACCAGAAGACTATCAAAGGGAGAAGCGCCAGGTCAGGCAGCGCTCCCACTATCATCACCAAAGGGGTAAGCGTGGAATCAACCCGAGACTTCAACCCCGTCCCGATGGCTAGGGGTATGGCGAAAACACTGGCTATGATGATGCCTAAGACCAAGTTGGCCATGCTGTGGAGGATAAGATAGACGAATTCAGGATTGCCTAGGTTGGTGAACAAAACCGCGAGGATCTCAGAGGGGGAAGGCGCGAATTTAACGAAAAACAGGTTCAGCCTCGCAGCGGCCTCCCAGCCTGCGAAGATGGCTCCTAGGGGGAGGAGGAACAGGAAATTGTCTGCGGCGGCCCCGTTGGAGCGAGAAGGGGCGTTGGAAGAGCGATGCTTCATCCTCCGTAAGAAACCTGAGAAAGCCATCGGGAGTCCTTCCGCATTCTTTCATCAAACTGAAGAATCACATAAAAATTTACGGAGAAGGACGGATGAAACCTTTGATGAAACGATGAGAAGGTGGAGGCGAATCCTATCTTCGCACTTAGCATAAACCTGTAAAAAAATCGGGAAGTCTTGGGGAAAAATTAAAGACGTTCCAATAAAGAATTTCCTTCACCGAATGAACTCTCATGAAAGAATTTTGATTCGCAACTTTATAAACTGCCAACGGCATGAAGGGGAGGGAAGGGAAAACATAAAGAATGCTTAAGACCTGGTAGAAGCTGGAAAGGGTTTTCCTCGGTTTTTGATCCCTCTCCCCCGCAACCGCAACTGAAGCAGCGGGTTTCACTCGGGAAGACGCTTACCAAGGTTTTCAAAACATTTAATAGCCTGTTACTACCTTAGCTTGCCGAACTGGGAAAGGGTGAATGTTTTCTCTTTGCCTAGAAAGGTGCTGTTGGACTCCAGCTTCCTTTTTCTCCCAACTCATAGGAGAATAGATATATTTAAGGAACTGGAGAGACTTTTATCAACGAAAGTCGAACCTGTGGTTTTGCCCCCGGTGCTGGAGGAGGTTGAAAAAATAGCTTCCAACTCTGAGACCGGCCTTGGAAGAAAGGCCGCCCACGCCCTGAGAATAGCGGAGCGCTGTCTGAAGGCTGATTTCAATAAGCTCCCCGGAGAGTCTGTGGACGAGTACTTGGTCAGGGCTGCGGAAGCATTAGGCTGCCCGGTGGCCACAGGGGACTCGAAGCTGAGAAGGCAGCTTCGCGCTAAAGGTTTACCTGTTGTATTCTTGAGGGAGAAGACCCGTTTGGTTTTGGAGGGGTATGTAGCCTAAATGTTTGAGCTTGTGAAATGCCAAGACATCGTCAGGATTCCCCCGGAAAAGTTCAGCTCCGACCTGAAGAAGGTAGCTGAGGAGGAGTTGAGCAAGAAATACGAGGGCATCCTCAGCAAGGACCTAGGCTACGTCATCGCCGTCACGTCGGTGGAGATATCCCCGGTGGGCAAGATTCTTCCCGGGGACGGAGGCACCTACCACACGGCAACCTTCACCCTCCTAAACTACAAGCCGGAAGTTCAGGAGATCGTCGAGGGGGAGGTGGTTGAAATCGGGGACTTCGGCTCCTTCGTGAGAATAGGCCCTGTGGAGGCTCTGCTTCACATCTCCCAGATAATCGACGACTACGTGGTCTACGAAGAAAAGCAAGGAACCCTCCTGGGAAGGGAGACCCTTAGGAAGCTGGCCAGCGGGGATAAGGTTCGAGCGAGGGTGACAGCCATCAGCATAGCCAAAGGAGGCTCCAGCGGCAAGATAGGCATCACCATGAGGCAGCCCTATCTGGGGAAGCTGGAGTGGATCAGGGATGATGTTAAAAAACTGAGGGAAGCGGAGAAGCGAACTCCGCAGGCGGAGGGGAAGAAAAAGTGAAGGAGCGAGCCTGCGTCAAATGCCACCTCATCGTCTACGGCAACATCTGCCCTAACTGCAAGGAGTCTAGTCTCTCCGACGACTTCACAGGAGTTCTCATCATCCTCGACCCGGAGAAGTCCGAGATAGGGAAGAAGATGGGAATCACCAGAGCGGGAAGGTACGCCCTCAAAGTCAGGTAACTCCGGGTTTTCTCCGCCCTGCTGAGGAAAATTTCAGGCAAGGTTTAGATGCCCGTGGAAGCCGCTGCCTTAATTTTTACCGTCGGAGTCCTCATAGGCACACTGGGCAGCATGCTGGGGCTGGGAGGAGGATTCCTCTTCGTCCCCTACCTTCACTTTCTCCTCGGCCAGTCTATCCATTCGGCTGTGGGAACCTCCATGGCATCCAACCTTTTCACCACCTCCTCAGCCACGCTGAGCTACTTCCACCAGAAGCGCGTAGACTACAAGCTGGGGCTCCTCCTAGAGTCCGCCGCGGCTCCCGGCTCCTTTCTGGGAGCCTCCCTAACCGGATTCTTGGAGCCGACGGTTCTGCGCACAGTTTTCGGAGTTCTCGCCGCCTACGCGGGGGTCAGTATGCTGACGGGATTCAGCCTTTGGAGGAAGAGGATATTCCCCGCTAGGCTGAGCCCTAAGCCGCTGTTGTGGAGGCGGCTGTTTGTGGACGGAGAGAACAAGAAGTTTGAATTCACCGTCAACGTTGTCCCCCTACTAGCCGGAGGGTTCGCCGTAGGCCTCCTTTCAGGCATAGCCGGTATAGGCGGAGGGCTTCTTAAGGTGCCCTTGATGACCTTGGGTTTAGGCGTCCCTGTCCACGTGGCCATAGCCACCTCCAGCCTCACCAGCCTCATCACCTCCGCCTTCGGAGCCGCAGCTCACTCGACTCTAGGCCACGTCAACCTCCCCCTCACCTTAGCGCTGGGCTTAGGCGCCTTTGGAGGAGCGCAGGTGGGAGTTAGAATTTCGAAAAAGGCCGGGGCGCCGGTGCTTCGGAGGATTTTCGGCCTCGTCCTCCTCCTCATAGCCTTCAGAATGCTATGGGTCGGCTGAACTTTCCCGTTATATCATAGTGGAGGATGGGTTCTAGAGCCGCCTACTAGTTTCTTCCATTTTTTCCACTTCTCAGGTTTGGCTTTAACCCACCAACCGGGAACTCTGACCTTCCGGTATTCGTCTACATCCGAAAAGTCGAAGGGTTTCAAGTCCAACACAGGGGAGCCGTCTAAGGCGTCCAAGCCTCGAACCTTCAACACACAGTCTTCCCTCTCCAAAAGCTCAACCAAGGTCAGCCCCAGAGGATTAGGGCGGCTGGGGGAGCGGGTGGCGAAAACGCCCAGCAAAGGCATCTCCCGGCTTCCCCAAGGGTGAACCTTCAGTTTGGGAGCTTCTCTGATTTTGTGAAGCCAGTAGATGACGTAGAGGTGGGAGAAGCCCTCCAAGCCTTCCAGCCCCGCCGAGTAGGTTTTTTCTAAAACAATCTCCGAGGTTAAACTTCGATCTTTGACGGTTCCCTCCTTTTGGGGCGAACGGACGAAGCCTATGGGTTTCAGGGGGATGGTCTTTTCTTTAAGCGGCCTAAGCCTTTTTTCCACGCTGCCCAACCTGCGTCCTCCATGCTTATCGGAGGGTGATGAACCCATAAATAATTCAGGGTTTCCAAAAAACTATAATATCACCGCAGACCCATCCTACTGGAGAAGCACAGTTAGCCGCATTGCACACTTCGCAGGAGGGCAGGTGAGATGGTGAAAATTCTGGTCTGCGATAAAATTCATGAAGAAGGCCTAAACCTGCTGAGGGAGGCTGGATTCGACGTCGACGAGAAACTGGATTTGAAGCCTGAAGAGTTGGAGAAGATAGCTAGAGACTATGATGCCTTGATCGTGAGAAGCAGAACGAAAGTCACCAAAGACGTGGTTCCTGAAAATTCTAGGGTGAAAGTCATAGGAAGAGTGGGGGTGGGAGTGGACAACATAGATGCGGAGGTCATCAAAAGGACGAAGGTGCTGACATCCCCCGAAGCCGTCACCGACGCCGTAGCTGAACTCACCATAGGCTTGATGATCGCTGTGGCAAGGCAGATCCCCTTAGCCGACAGCGCCCTCAAAAAGGGGGAGTGGCTGAAAAGTAAAATAATGGGCCGTCAGCTTCAAGGCCAGACCCTCGGAGTGATAGGCTTCGGCCGGATAGGCTCTAGGGTGGCGAAGATCGCCAAAACCTTGGGGATGAATATTTTAGCCTACGACCCCTTCATGAACGAAGCTGCACTGAAGGAGGTGGGAGGGAAGGCTGTCTCCTTGGAGGAGCTGCTGAGAAATTCAGACATCATAACTCTGCACGCTACCTTGCTTCCGGAAACCTACCACATGATCGGGGAAAAAGAATTCGCCATGATGAAGGACGGCGTGATCATCATAAACATAGCCAGGGGAGCGCTCATCGACGAGAAAGCCTTGTACAAAGCCCTGAAAACCGGCAAGGTCGCCGGCGCCGGGCTGGACTGCCATGAAACCGAGCCCCCCACCAACTTGGAGCTGGCTAAACTTCCCAACGTGGTCTGCACTCCCCACATAGGCGGACAGACTGAGGAGGCTCAAAGAAACGCCAGCGTTCTGATAGCCCACAAGATCATCGACTTCTTCAGAAAATAGAACCTTCAGCCCTTCCGGCGGCTTCGCTTCTTGTAATACTGCTTCAGCTTGAAGCTTTTGAAGTAAAGGCATTCTTTCGGGCTGATGTGAGTTTCCCTCACGTTCGCTTTCTCCCTGAGGGTAACGGGCGCCCCCCGAATGATGACCGCGGGAGTTCGCTCTCCTGTCTCTCCCATCAGCAGGTTGGCGGCGGAGGCTAGACTGTCAGCCACAGCCGTCCGGGTGATCAGTAGAGGCTTACCGTAAAGGTCCAGTTTCCCTCGGCAGTCTTCCACGGCGTTAAATCCAGCGACCCCTAAGGCTATTCCTGTGATCCCCAGCCTTAAGGGAAGGGTGTGACTGTCCACGATGAGAACCCCCACTTTTTTACCGGTTCGAAGGAAAAGCTCGCCTCTGATCCTCTCCGCAGCCCTTTGCGGGTTTGAAGGGAGAAGGACAACGTGGCCTCGAGGAGCATTCTTATGGTCGATGCCCGCGTTGGGTAGGAGAAGGGAGTCCTTCAAGGTGAGAAGCGCCCTGTAGACGCCTCCGTACACCTCCTCCGCCTCTCCCATGACCAACTCCACGAACCCCGGCTCCAGAGAATATTTTTCCGCCAGTTTTCTAGCCGCCTTGGAAGCAGGCTTTTCATCAATACGAATCACCCGGCCTTCCGCGTAGGAGAGAACCTTTGAAGATATCGCTAGGATGTCTCCCTCCTGAAGCTTTAAGCCCTGCTTCTTCACGCTGCGAAGTAGAATATCCACAAGGTTATCTTTGGGGCGGATTAGAGGGGTCTTTACACTGAAAAGCTGCATGGGCACAACCCTCTACGGGGAAGCGCTTCCCTCAGCCTGAGTCCCCAAAAGGGTATGTTCTTCTTCAAGCTTCAATAACTCTCGCAAAACCTCAGCAAGCCTCCAGCCTTCGAAAGGAGCCCTCTTTATTTTTTCCATAAACCCATTATACTGAGCCAAGGTACCCAGCAGAAGAACGTCCACAGCCTTTTCGCCAAAAACTAGGGCGGACTCTGGCAACGCCGCGTCGCCTCCTACTGCCAACATTTCCTGTTTCACGAGCAAGGCTAGAGGAGTTGGCAGGTTCTTCACTTTTATCGCCCGAAACACCGCCTTTTGGCTTAGGGCTTCCGCACCCGCAGCCCCCAGCTTTCTAATCTCTTCCGCCATATCATCTTTAAACCCTGCACCGGCCACCGTTTCCACCTCGATTCTACCGGAGGCTTTAAGGGAAACTTTCCTCCTCATGGATTCCGCCATCCTTACAGCTTCAACGGTAGCCGCTACGTCGTGGGTGCGGATCATGTGGGCGCCATTGTACACAGCTACAGCCTCCGAGGCCAAGGACCCGTAAAGTCTCTGTTCTGGATGCTCTTGCCCCAGAATTTTCCCGATGAAAGACTTTCTGGAAACAGCCACGAGGATAGGTCTCCCCAAAGACCTCAGCCGAAATAGGTTCCCCAACACGTAACAATCCCAGAGATACCAAGGATAGTCGGGAGGCCTCAGAAAACCTATGGCAGGGTCTACCACCAGCTTCTCCAAAGCCACACCCTTGACTTGGGCGATTTCCAGACTTTCCTTCAAAGCCGCTAAGATTCTCCCCACCGGCCCGCCTTCTCCCGGTTTTCTTTCACAAGCAGCCAAGTAGGCGACTGCCCCATATTCGGCTACGATGTCCGCCATCCTACCATCCCATTTGAAACCGCTGACATCATTGATGATGTCGGCTCCCACGTTAAGAGCAGCTTCAGCCACCTCGCTCAGGCGAGTGTCGGCGGAAACAGGCACGTCCACAACAGCCTTCACAGTCTTAATAGCGTTGACAAGTCTTTCCTTCTCCACAGCCACGGGGATTTCCTCAAATTTCCGATAGGGTGCCGTGGACACGGCTCCTAGGTCGATGGCTGCTGCTCCCTCGCCCACCATTTTTTCAGCTTGGAAGGCGATTTCTTCCCGGGTCAGCTTTATCGACCCTTTATAGAAAGAGTCCGGGCTTACATTTATCGCCCCGATGACGGCTACTGGAAAATTATCGCCCACTTCAATCCCGCATATCTTCGCTTCAATCATGAGAATTCAAAACCTCTACACTGATAAAAAGAGAACTGTTTACACTCTCCCCAGGGGAAGAACTTGCAGAGAGAATTTTGACTGAAAGGCCGTCAATGAGCGCTTCAATTTCATTAGGCGAAACTTTTAACTTTTCTCTGGGAAACGTTATTTCGTCGAAAGACCTCCTGAAATGGTTAAAAAAATAAGTACAAGGCTACCTACGTCATGAATGCGGGAATGAGCGGTAGATGTTAGATGAGCCCTGGATTTAAGGTTCGCCACCCTTTACTCGATCTGGAGATTGCGGCGGAGGAAGGAAGCAGGCTGAAATTTCACGAAGAAGTCTTGCCGAATCTTTTGGGCAAACTGACAGAAGTCATCAGAGCCGACGGATGCATCAAACATCCCATCATCGCAGATGCAAAGACACACATTATCTTGGACGGCATGCACAGAGTGGCGGCTGTGAAAAACCTTCACTTCCGCTACATCCCCGTATGCTTCGTAGACTATTCCAGTGACTTGGTGGAGATTGGCAGATGGTATAGAATGGTCACCGGCTCCGCGGAAAATACTTTGGAAATATTGATTTCGACAATGGAGAAACTTGGCTTTACAGCTGAGGAAAAACCGTTTGAACAGGTGAGCAGACTTGTGGAGGGGAGAAAGGCAACTTTAGGTTTGGCGAATTGGAGAAAGGCTTTCGCTGTTCAAGGCCAAAAAGAAGCCACAGTCAAAGAAGCCTACGATGCTGTAAAGCTGGCGGAAACACAATTCAAGTCAAGAGGCTTTAAAGTCACCTATCACACCGAACAGGATGCGGGAGAAAAGATCAAACTCAATAGGGTAACCGCCATGATGATGACTCCTCCGGTTACCAAGGAGGAAGTGGTGGAAACCGTGGAGAAAGGTCAGCTTTTCGCTCCAAAATCAACCCGGCATATGTTTCCTGTAAAATTCGCCTTCGTCAACATTCCCATCTCCTGGCTGAGCGGTGAATTAGAATTGGAGGAGGTTAACAGAAGAATCGTGGAGCACTTGGCTAAAAGGCAGATAGTGCATTTGATTTCCCGAAGGAAAACCTCGGCAGGCCGCTACGCTCCCGGAGTATACGTGTTCAAATAACCCGCCAGCTTCGTCGAAAAGAACAGGGAAACTTTTATGAAAACCTTAAACATAGTTTGTTCAGAAAGAAGGGGGATGGAAGAAAATTCAGTATTCTTCCATTTGGTCGAGGTTTAGATTCAGGTTTACCATTTCAACCTTTTCTGCTTCAACTTCATGTTCTTCCAAATCGTACAAGACAGCATCACTCCTTGGCAGGGGGGTTCTTCCTAGGTCTTCGGCGACGAGTACGGGGATTACTTTCATCTATCTCACTCCCTGAATGTGGTGTTATAGTGGAGGCTTATGTAATATATAATATGTATTTAAATTGTATTTAAATTGAAATACGAATGTTCTTTGCTTATATAAAGAATTCTATGCAAGCGTTTTTCCAATAGCATCGAATATGTCAAATATCATACTTCGAAAATTTTGTTTTTAACATTTCTGTAATCCATTACTTTCCCCAGCAACCAGTCGCATCCCTTCAAGTCTAACTGAAAAGCTTCATATCAAGCCTATTGAAGCAATACAGCCTCTAAATGAGTTGAAAAAGTTTCTACAACCCTTACCTCAAGAAACCTCCCCAAAAGGTTCTCTGTACTCTTCACGGCCACAGGCTTGTAGGCGATATTCCGTCCAATCCAAGAGTCCCCCCTCCCCTTTTCCTCTACAAGGATCTCCCCCTTCCAACCCAGCCATTTTCGGTTTTTATCCCAAGCTATGTTTCTGCATATTTGCGCCAGTTTTCTGGTTCTTTCCTTAACCTTCCAGGAGGGAAGCGGGTTCATCTCTTGGGCGGGTGTGCCGGGTCTGGGGAAAAATTTTGAAACATTGACGATGTCGGGTCTGATCTCCTCCAGCAACCTAATGGTCCGGCGGTGGGCTTCTTCGGATTCCCCGGGATGTCCGCATATGATGTCTGTGGCTAGAGTTAGCTGGGGAAATTTTCGGCGGAATTGGGAAACGATGTCTCTGAACTCCTCCACCGTGTAGCCTCGGTTCATCAGTTTCAAAACTTCATCGTCGCCGCTCTGAAGGGGGATGTGGAGAAATTTGAAGACCTTGGGGCTTTCGTAGGCTTTCAGCAACCCTTCTAGGAAGGAGTTCGAGAAGCCGCGGGGGTTCACCATGCCTACGCGGATGAAAAACCGTCCTTCGACCTTGGTTACGGCTTCTAAGAGGGTGGGAAGGTCTACGCCTAGGTCTCTGCCATAGCAGGAGAGGTCTTGCCCTGTAAACCAGAATTCCCGCCGCCCTAGCTTCACTTCCTTCTTCACGTATTCAACAACATCCTCTATAGGATAGCTTCTCAGCCTACCCCTAGCAAAGCGGACGCAGCAAAAGCTGCATGCGTTGAGGCAGCCGTAAGCTACGGGTATTATAGTCCTGACGGGTGAGGTTGAAATTTTAGGTAGAGAAAGAGGCGGTTTCCAGCCTTTCTCGAGGAGAACGGGTTTTTCCCCCATCTCAACCTTTCTAACCAAGTCGACTATTTCAGTCCCGGGAGCCGGCCCTATAGCTCCGTCGAATCTGACCTCCTTTTTCAGCCTCGGGAAATTGATGAGAGGCAGGCAGCCGGCTACTACCAATTTTTTGCCGGGAGGCACCTTTTGAAGGAGGGTGAGGGTCTTGTTTTCAGTGGGAGCCTTCACAGCGCAGGTATTGTAGATGACTATTCCCGCTTCGGACGGTTGAGGGACAAGGGTGTAGCCGGCTGCTTGAAGGCATCCGGCGATCCTTTCTCCGTCAGCCATGTTGGAAGAACAGCCGAAGCTTTCTACGTAAACCTTTGGAGCTTCTTCCACGGCTGCCAGCTTGGAAACCTCCCGGTCCATCGGTTTGCTCCCGGTTTTTTGTGGGCGCAGGAGCCGCCTGTGCTTTCAGCCTCCCCCCGCGGGCGGTAAAATTGCCAAGGAGGTTCCGTTTTTCAACCGGGTCTTAAGCCCTTCGAGAAGGTTCACGTTTTTCCCGTCGACGAGGATTTGCAGGTAGGACCTGAGCTTCCCTCCCTCAAAGAGGTATTCTGCGAAGGACGGCCCGTAGGTTTTGCAGAGTATTTCCAGAAGATTTTCCACGGTGGCGGTAGGGGGGAGGGTGAATTCTTCGTTTCTCTTGCCCACCATCTCCCTCAGGGTTGTGAAGAACTTGACGTTAACTTTGATGGGCTCCTCTGAACTCTCAGGCTGTTTTTCGCTTTTTCCCCTTTCTGAAGCCAGCTCGGACACCTACCTTTGACGAGAAAGCCGTGGGTAAAACCTTAGAGTGGATGGGGGTTTGGCTGTTATTAAGAATTTCGTCCCTGAAAAGGGAGGGTTAGGTGCCGAAGGCGAAGTATGGGGCTGTTTTCCTTTTAATTTCGACGAACTCGTTGAGGCATTCGATTTCATCCCTGCTTAGGATGTTTTGGTATTCGCTGCGGAGAAGCTTAACATGGCTTTCGGGAACATCCACATACAGGATGTCTTCCTCCCGGATGTGGCGTCCTACTGTGGGCTCCTTCATGGAGACGGCTACCTGCATGCCCTTGGATGCTTGTGGAATGGTTTCGCCTTTATCCTGTATTTGAACGATTTTTCCAACTTCCACCCCGTTGGCTCGGATGATTGGGGAGCCGGATTTAACCGTTCCAGCTAGGACCTCCACTCCGAAGATGGCGGGTTTGCTTCTGCGGAAAACAAGGCCTTTGAGCACCTTCAGCTTAGCCGGCCGCCACAGAGATTCCAAGGCTTTCCGGGTTTCCCTCTCCTTGAGGCTTCCCATCCATTCTAAATATTCTTCCAGCAACCCGTAGATGACGTTGTTCTGAAATATCAGCACGCCTCGCTTCGAAGCCTCCTCCGCAGCGTCGGGAAGAACCTTCACGTTGAAGCCTAAGACCACACCGTAGGCGGGCTCCTCAGCCTTCACAACCTCCGCTTCCACCACGTCTCTTCTGGATATGTCTCCCACATCCGCCAGTCGAACGGGGATGTTGGAGGATTCCAGCTCACCTACCAAGGCTTCCAAAGAGCCGAGGGTGTCCGCTTTGAGGACTACGCCGACTTTGTCGGTGGAGATTCTCACCCCCTCTATTTCTTCCCTAACCTTAGAGACCAACTGCTCCGGGGTGGAATCTTCGGAGAGAGCATAGAGGGGGCTTCCAGGCAGGGCTTCTTCAAGTCCCGGGGCCACTATCTTAACCCCTGCGGCGGCGGGAACTTCTTTGATTTTCAAGAATTTTTCCCTAGGGTCTCTTATTTCGTCCAGAGGCTTCGGTACAAGGATGGCTCGAACCTTGGTGGTGAAAACCTTCTGCTTACCTCCCACCACCAGTGTGTCGTTTTCTCGAAGAACTCCATCGTAGATTATGGTGTTGACGTTGACACCGAGCCCGGGGTCTTCCTTAACCTCTAAAATCGTGCCGCAGGCGCCTCCCTCAGAGACTACGAGTCGCTCTTTCATATATTGCTGGGTCAGCCCCACCAAGACAGTGAGGAGGTCGGGCAGCCCTTCTCCAGTTTTTGCGCTTACCGGAACTATCGCCACGTTTTTTCTAAAGTCCCTCACCCGGTCAAATCTTTCCCCGCTCAGCTTAAACTCAGCTAAACTCCCCACGATGAAGTAGATTTTTTCATCCAAAACCTTAACAACAGGCAGCCCCATCTTCTTCACGGACTCAAGGAAGCTGCCTCCCTCCGTAGACCGCCAGCCGGGAACCATGTCGAGTTTGTTGGCAGCAACCACAAAGGGAGTTTTTCGAGCCTTCAATATATCTATGGATTCCGCTGTCTGAGGCTTCACTCCCTCCATGAGGTCGATGACGAGGATGGCGATGTCCGCCACCGAGCCACCTCGCCTTCGCAGGTTGGAAAAAGCCGAGTGGCCGGGGGTGTCTATGAAAAGCAAGCCGGGGATGTCTATTTTGAACCGGAAAACCTCCAACAGCCCACGGCAGATGTCAGCCAGAACCTGAGCGGGAACAAAGCTGGCCCCTATGTGCTGGGAGATGGCTCCCGGCTCCCGGGCCGCTACAGCCGTTCCTCTAATTCTGTCTAGGAGGGTGGTTTTCCCGTGGTCGACATGACCTAAGACGACGACGATGGGCTGTCGGATGGGCAAGGGGAACCCCGCCGGGGTTTGCATGGGGAAGCACTTCAGGATTATAAAGCTTCAAGCCGCTTAATTCTCCGCGAATGGAATATTTATAAACCTAGCTCAAATAGAGTTAAAGTTAGATTTTACTGGCATAGGCTGAGTGACCATGGAGCCTATTATAATCGCGCCTATGGCTTCTCTCGCCGCCTTAGGTTTCGTCGGCTACCTCGTCTGGAGCATCCTAAAAGAGGAACTGGGGAACCCTCGGATGAGGGAAATCTACGAGGCTATCAGGGAAGGAGCTCAAGCCTACCTCAGCAGGCAATACCGCGCATTGCTAACCCTCATGGTCATCGTAGGTGTGGTGCTGGGTCTAGCCATCAACTGGAACACCGGGGTTTCCTTCATCGCAGGAGCCTGTCTTTCCGCCTTAGCGGGCTACCTAGGCATGAACGTGGCCGTCAAGGCCAACGTCCGAACGGCCAACGCTGCCCACAGGGGCATAGGCGCTGCGTTGCGGGTAGCCTTCAAAGGCGGAGCTGTGATGGGCTTGTTCATGGTGGGATTAGCCTTGATGGGCGTGACCGTCTTCTACTTCCTCTGGACCGACCCTATTCTCTTCGCAGGCTTCGGCTTCGGAGGAAGCCTTGTAGCCCTCTTTGCCAGGATAGGGGGAGGAATCTACACCAAATCCGCCGACGTGGGAGCGGACTTGGTGGGGAAGGTGGAGGCGGGGATACCGGAGGATGACCCTCGAAACCCGGCGGTGATAGCCGACGCCGTGGGGGACAACGTGGGGGATGTGGCCGGGATGGCTGCGGATCTCTTCGAAACCTACGCTGTGACCATCATCGGAGCCATGCTTTTGGGGGCTTTTCCGGTCTTCAACGCTCAGAGGGTTACCTATCCGCTGCTTTTGGGAGCTGTTGCCATTTTCGCCACCATCGTCGGCACTTTTTTTGTGAGAATCAGGAAGACTGGGAGTCCTACTTCAGCCATTCTCCAAGGGATAGCTGTCACAGTGGCCGTATCCATCGCCGGATTCTACATTCTGACCGTCTACACCGGGATGGGCATGGGAATCTTCTACACAACTATCGTAGGCGTGGTGATCGTGGTTCTCCTGGCTCTTCTAACCGACTATTATACTTC
Source organism: Candidatus Hecatella orcuttiae (assembly GCF_002009985.1). Classification (NCBI taxonomy): domain Archaea; kingdom Thermoproteati; phylum Candidatus Bathyarchaeota; class Bathyarchaeia (SeqCode); order Candidatus Hecatellales; family Candidatus Hecatellaceae; genus Candidatus Hecatella; species Candidatus Hecatella orcuttiae. The sequence goes on along the minus strand of NZ_MTLX02000005.1, from coordinate 477,066 downwards.
CTACGAGCACAGCCCTGTGCGCAAGGTTGCGGAGGCCTCCCAAGCAGGGCCGGGAATCAACATCATCTCAGGCTTGGCCAACGCCATGGAAAGCACCATCCTCCCCATCCTCGTCATCTGCGGAGGCGTCATAGCCGCCTACTTCCTAGCCGGGGGAGGTGTGGTGGGCTTCTACGGCGTGGCCATAGCCGCCATGTCCATGCTTTCCGTCGCGGGGATAATCGTCTCCGTAGACGCCTACGGTCCCATCGTGGACAACGCAGGGGGAATAGCAGAAATGGCTGAACTGTCCCCCGAGGTGAGGGAGGTCACCGACGCCTTGGACGCCGTGGGCAACACCACCAAGGCTTTAACCAAGGTCTTCGCCATCGGCTCAGCGGGGCTGGCGGCTTTATCCCTTCTCTTCGCCTACGTCCTAGAAGTCGCCAAGTTCGGCGGCGGTATTTCCTTGGACAATCCCGTCATCAACATCATGGACGCTAGGGTGCTGGTAGGTTTGCTGCTGGGTGGAGGGATCACTTTCATTTTCTCATCCCTCTGCCTCAAAGGCGTGGGCAAGGGTGCCTTCCGAATGGTGGAGGAGGTCCGAAGGCAGTTTAGGGAGATTGCAGGCATCATGGAGGGAAAAGCCAAACCGAACTACGGCCGATGCGTAGACATAAGCGTCCGCACCGCCTTGAGGGGGATGGCTCTCCCCGGCCTTTTAGCCGTTCTGTCACCCATCCTAGTAGGCTTCATATTGGGCGCTGAAGCTTTAGGCGGCTTGCTCATCGGCGCCATCGTAACCGGGCTGGCTTTAGCTCTCTTCATGGCCAACGGCGGCGGAGCTTGGGACAATGCCAAGAAATACGTGGAAACAGGAAAGCTGGGAGGAAAGCGGTCGCCAACCCACGCGGCCACAGTCATAGGGGACACGGTGGGCGACCCCTTCAAGGACACAGCAGGTCCGGCCATTAACCCTATGATTAAAGCCATCAACATGCTGTCGGTGATCTTCGCTCCCTTGATAGTGGCAGCGCCTCTTCTCTTAGTGCTCTAACAGATTTTCTGCCGAAAAAATATTTCGCGGGGTTAAAGGAGAAATCATCTGAGAAAAACTGCTTTTCAGCCTTTCTCAAGTCACTCTAAAATAGGCTGTTTCCCCTATCACGATAGGTGAGCCTTTGAAGCTGGCTTCAGGGATGATAGTGTAGATGCCGGTCGGGTCATCAGCTCCTATGTAAACCTCAAACATCATCTCTCCATCTTGATTGGTTATTCCTCTCAGGTCTGCAAACACGTTACCTTCTGGGTCGTAGATGATGAGGATAACTTCAGCTCCTTCAAAAACAGCCTCCTCCTCATGGACATGCTCCTCTACCACAGCCTCCTCCTCATGGACATGCTCCTCTACCACAGCCTCCTCCTCATGGACATGCTCATGAGGATGCGTACTGACCTTGACGTGGATGTACACAAAAGAGTCTCTGGAATAGGTTTCGCTATCCGTCGTGACTATCGGTTCCATGTGTGGAAACTCTTCCGCTTCCCCCACTCCTACAAGTGAAACGTATCCTTGGAAGGCGGTGAAGCTTAGGATCAGGAGAAGAAAGAAAACCAAAGGCGGAAATTTCAACAACCGAGCTAAGACGCTGTTTTTCATCTCTAACCCTCCACTATGAACAGTCCCCTCATGTAGTGGTGGAGGGGGCTGCATTGAACTGTACATTTAAACATGTAGACTCCCTCTTCCTCAGGTGTGAACTCCACCACCACCTTCTTTTCCGGATTAACAATCTTCACGTCGATGTCAAGGCCTTCGACAGTGAAGCCGTGGGAAACATCCATGCTTATGAGGACCAACCGGACAGTCTGCCCTTTCTTCACGGTTATGACTTCGGGGTCGAAGCCTCCGCTTTCCTTGATGCTCATCCTTACCACAATCTCGTCCGGCTCCCTCGGCATGAAAATCCCATCTGCCAAAGGAAGGAAAAACGCGGCCACAGCGACGACTACCAAGAGCAATGCAATGCTTTCCCACAACAGTACAGTTTTCTTCATCACTTCATTCACCCCGATATAATCCAGATGAAAACCAAGGCGGCAAGGGTGTGCAAAACACCCATGACCGTTGATGCTCTCAGAGCCTTAGCGTGGTCGCCGAAGAGTCTCACAGCGATGTTGTAGGTGCTGTTCACCGCCAAAGCTAGCCCTACAAGAACAATCGGTAGCTGGAAGTAGGGCAGAAAATCCGGAAGGATTGGTCTCCATGCAAACCGGGTTCCCAGCAGATTCCAACCCCACCCCAGAGGATCGGAAAAAGCCGTTAGGGGATATGCCCAGTTAACGGTTACGAGGGTGATGGCGAATGCCAGCCAAAGGAACAGGCTGTAGGGAGTCAAGGCGTAGCTGAAAGAGAGGAAGACTTGTTTAGGTGCGTGTTCAACATCGCCGGCAGTCTTCTTCGCCAGCCAAGAGAAGGCGTAGAACAGGGCAGGATAGCCTACTAATGCAGTGCCACCCACTATCACCGCCCATCCGAACCAGTTGCTCAGTCCTTGGAAAGAAGGTGTGAGAAGTCCTATGGTGGCCAGGTTAGCTCCGAAGATATTCCCCATGTTACCCCAGTCTTTAAACCAGAAGTAGGGGCCGAAAAAGACCAGCTGGTAAGTGATGACCAAGGTAAATCTGATGAAATCCATCCACGCCTCATCAAACTTGTCCTTGGCTTTGGTTGCTAGGTTAGCTAGGTCTTGGCCTATCATCCTCAGCTTCAGCGTCATATTGTCTAAGGGACAAGATTTGAGGCATTCAAAACACTGACCGCAGTAGGTGTTCTGGTCGTTGCCACCCGGATAGAGCACCCAAGGGCAACCGTAGCCTTTGGGACTTCCACCGATACACTCTTTAGCCACATGCTTATCGCAGACAGTTTTATTCCGGCATCTAATAGCGAGGATCGAAGCGTTAGAATGATGGCCTATGTATCCGCCCGCCGGACAGACAGAGCGACAGAAATATCTCCGGGTAAAAATTGGATGTAGAATCAAAGGGAGCACTATAAGTATGAGGAACAAAAACCCGGTCACTACGGGTCTTGTGACAAGCCAAGGAACGATGAGAGATATTCCTAAGAAACCGAAGGCCGGTATCCACATGTTGTTCAAGCTTTTAGGCCACTTTTTTCCCAAAGACAGCCACTTTCTCAGACTGTGAACACCGTAAAGTCTTCTTCTTGCAAGCCATTCTCCGAAAGCCGGTAGAGGACAGACAGTGCACCATAGTCTTCCAGCAAAGAGTATCATAAATTCAACAGCGGCAAACCAAAGTATCCAGACTACCGCTATGGAGAAGTTCTTGTTTCCTGTTGGATTACCGAAGAATGCTGTTGTTAAGACGATCATAAAGATCAGAAGGTTTGGCCAGATGAGTGCAAAGTGGATACCCCTCCATTGGAGAATCTTCTTCAAAATAGGCCCTACGATCTTAACCCTCAGCAAGTCAACATCCTTGTCAAGGGGAACTCCCAGCATTCGGTTACTGGGCCCTCGGCTGATGTAGAGAGTGGTGGCCCCGAACATGCCTAACGTTAAGAAGATGAAGGCTGGGAAAACATAATTGGGCTCCACGAGTATGTCCGCAACCATGAATGGATGCAGAGGCCCGCACGTTATCGCGCATCTTATCTTCAATTTACCCGGTCCGTCGAAAATTATCGGCCCCACATCCACGACTTCTCCCGGGGGGATGGTTACGAAGTAATCGTAGCCGTCGATGTAGAATCCGTGGGTGACATCCGCGCTCTTTATCCTGAAGATTACCTCCTCTCCCAGCTTTACGTGAATGATGTTGGGTTCGAAGGTGAACCTTTTCGCGGTGATCTCTATGATCTTGGGTGAAGAATCAGCTTCAGCCAGCCGGCCGGATTCTTCTTCGACTGTTAGGATTATTTCGCTCATCCGCCCTGTTACCGGTAGGGCGTAACCAAGAATAACCAAGGCGATGACGATTACGGCGACGGACAGCAGATGATTTTTCTTCATTCATCATCCCTGAGGGCTGAGCCGTAGATTATGCGGCCTATCTCCTCAAAAAGCTCCGGGGTTGACGCCCCAAAGAAATCCTCCCTAAGCCAAGCCACCTTCTTCTCTCCCTTGAGAAGGTAGATGTCAAAGCTTGAGGGTTGAAACCTTAAACCCCGCCTAGCTGCGAAATCCTCCACGGTTTTTTTGACCTTTGGATTAAACCTGAGTCTTGCCTCATCGTTCAGATGCATTCCCAGGATAAGAGGGTCGAAACTGTAAACTCTGTTTACGCGGAATCGTCCATGTCTAAACTCAGGTAACTGCATCTGGATCTGATGTTCTTGAAGCCCCTCCTTTTTTCCAGCTTCGACGTATTCAACCGCCTTTCTGAAAACTTCAGTCAATCCTTTTCCTTCCACTTGACCTGCAGGAGGGTTAGCTACCTTTTGGTATTCCTCCCAGAGTAGAGAGGACATGGCTTGGATTTCCTCCTTAAAGCTCAGACCTTCACCCGAGAGCGGGTTATTCCTGGAAGATTCAAGCTTGTTCCAAATTTCCTCCGCCAGCTTCATTCCAGCTTTCCAGATTCGATTGGCATCCTCCACGTCGGAGGCAAATCGGAAGCCTGTCCTTTTCAGCGTCTCGTAGAGAAGCAGAGAACCTGCATAGGCGCATTCGCTTCTTTTACTGAGGCCTGCCTTCCAAGCTTTGTGCACATAATCAGCCATCGAGAAGAAGAGGGAGATTACATCATCCTTAGCCAAAGGCTTCCCTTGGCGATGTAGCTTTAAGGCTTCTGCCATCATCCTAAGCGGGGAAGGTTTTGCTGTTTCGGAGGCGGGAGGTATTTCCGCAGGGCTGTCGCTCAAATGTCATCCATCTATTATAAATTTGTTACAAATTAATTATAAATTCAAGATATTTAGCTTTTACGTCTATACAATATTTTAACTATATAGACATATACACGCTGACCTGATGGGAAGGCGTTTTCACCGTCTTATAAGGCTTAAAAAGATCAAAAGCGCCGCTATCTCAAACGTTTCCGACAGAAGATGGAGAGGGATGTGCAAAGACCAAGCGAAAACAATCTGAAACAACATGGCCACGGCGAAGAGAATGAGACCTAAGTTAAACCTTGACCTTATGGCCCTATAATTTTGAATGAAATAGTAGATAATTATCAGGGTGATGGTTATTTGAACAATATGAGAAACTATATGCACACCACTCTCTAAAGTCATATCTGTTCAACCTTCCTGATGTCTTATACGTTGATTCACCCTTTCTTTTTATCTATCCTTTGGAGGCGATTCCATATTTCCTTGAAGAGCTCCCAGTTTGACTCAATCTCTGGGGAAAGAAAATAAACCGCCCCGTATTTACCCCCAGCATTGGTGAGGATGTTGTTGTCAACCAGCAGTTCCAGATGGAAGCGGATAGCCCTGTAGTGTAGTTGAAGAAGCTCAGCCAGCTGATTGGCGTTCAAAGGCCTCTCCTTCAAGGCGAGGATTATTTTTCCCCGGGTTACCCCTCCCCTCGTTCCGGCTATCATCCACCAAAGTGTACGCTTAAAGGCGCTGGAAAACACGGTGAACCAACATCTCGGTGATGAGGTCTATTAAAATTTAAAAAATCGCTCCTATTAAAGTGTCGCTGCCGGTGGGCGATGAACCCAGCATTTTAGGTGAGATGTAATTTTTACAAGTCGGAAGGTTTGTTAAAGGTCTAGGATTTCTTCCGGAGCGAAGAAGATAGCCGTCTCTCTCCTAGCGTTTTCCTGACTGTCCGCAGCGTGGATGGCGTTCTTAGTGACGGTTAACCCGTAGTCTCCCCGGATGGTTCCCTTCTCAGCCTCCGCAGGGTTGGTCGCTCCCACCAAGGCTCTGAGTCTTTGCACAGCACTTTCCCCTTCCACCACCATGACGAAGATGGGCCCGGAGGTGATGTGGCTTAAAAGTTCCTTGTAGAAGGGTTTTCCCACGTGCATCTCGTACAGTTTTTCCGCCTGCTTCTCAGTAGCCTTGACGAGTTTGGCGGCGCAGATTCTGAAGCCCTCTTGCTCAATCCGCCGAAGAACCTCTCCGACGAGGCCTCGGGCAACGGTTTCAGGTTTTAGTATGGCGAAGGTTTTTTCCACCATCAGCCTAACCTCGGCCTTTTTCCTTCTTTCCGTAGTAGGCTGTCCATTTGAGCTTCCTCGAGTCCCTCCGAAGGTGGAGGGAGCTTTTTCGGCATTTGCTGGAGCAATACCAGAGGATGGTTCCGTCGTTTTTAACGTACATCAAGCCGAATCCTTGGGGAAATTCTCTCCCACAGAAAGAGCATGACCTCGGTTTAGGCATCGACTATCCCTAGGTTAGGATATTCTTTTGGCTTCCCGCTCAGTCTCTCTCAGCATCAGAATGTCCCCTGTCCTAACAGGGCCTCGAACGTTTCTTGTGATCACTCGACCTTTGTCTTTGCCTTCGAGAATCTTAACTCTGACTTGGATGACCTCTCCCGTCACTCCGGTTCTCCCTACAACCTGAACAACTTCAGCAGGGGTGTTTTGCTGAGCGGAGCTCATGGAAGCTTAAAACCTCACGCTTTCTTCAAGGTTTCCAGTTTTTTGATGAGCTCGGAGAGCATTTCCTTGGATTCGCCGGGCTCAACGATGGCGACGGAGGCAGCTCTGACGTTGATTCCGGAGGCTTCTCCCAGCTTTTCTTTGCTGGACACGTAAATGTAGGGGATTTTCCTCTCTTCGCAGAGAAGGGGCAGATGGGCCACGACCTCAGGGGGCTCTACGTCTTCGGCTATGAGCACCAGTTTGGCGATTCCTCTTTCAACAGCCTTGGTGGTTTCGTTGGTTCCCCGTCTGATCTTTCCCGTGTCGTTGGCTATCCTAAGGGCTTCATAGGCTACATCTGCCAGTTCTTTTGGCACGTCAAACTTGACATAGAAGGCTTTTGGCATTCGCCTACACCCTTATAATGGTATGCTAGATTTAGGTTAGGAACCCAGTTTATAAGCTTTTGCGGGTTAATCGAACCGCTTCAGCTATTTGTGAGCGTAGAAGAAGGTGAGCTGGGGAGCTACAGCATCCACCCTGGCGAATCCCCATCTCTCCAGTTGAACCATTTCTCCCACCTTCAACCCTTTACAGGCTTCCTCGGAAAACCCTTCAATCCTAGAGCCATCGGGCATGACCATGAGGCTGGGAATGTTGGACGCAGCGGGCAGATAGTGAATTATGGGGACGTGCCCCTTCTGGGCCTCCTCATGGCTGGTCCCGGTGAAGCTGGCCAGAGCCTTGCCCTCTTGGAAGGCTTTAACTTGGATGTTGAAGAGGTTTTTCAGCCGGAGGTAGGCTCCGGATGTGAAAAGCGGGCGGTCGTTCCCGGAAACCAGCAGCCGGATTACTCCCTTGTCCGGTTTAATTTCAAAGGCCCGGAAACCTCTTTCCGGGTGCTCAGGGTGGAGGGGGTGCACAGCTTTGAAAGGCTTCTCAGCCCCTGAAACTTCGAGGAGGAAGGGTTGGGCGACGAAAAAGTAGCGGTTAGCCACGGGGTCCAGAATCCTGCGATTGTGAGAGTAGAGGGTATCCCAGCTTAGAGTAATGTCCACAGGCTTCAGGCCTATTTCTAGGATCATTTCCTCGATAGCCTGAGGCTTTATGCCTCTCCGCCGGAGGGCGGCGAAGGTGGCCAGTCGAGGGTCGCTGTAGCCTTCATAGACCCCCTGTTCGACTCCCAGCTTAATCTTGGACTTGCTGAGGAGGACTCCCTCTATCTTAAGCCGGCCGTAATGGATGGCTGTGGGATAGTCCCACCCCAGATGGTGGTAGAGGTATCGCTGACGCTGCTCGTTGGTGAGGTGCTCCTTACCCCGGATGACATGGGTGACTCCTAAGAGATGGTCGTCTAAGCCGCTGGAGAAATTGTAGAGAGGCCAAACTCTGTAGCGATCTCCCACCAAGGGGTGAGGCGTCTTCCCGGTGTCCACGATCCTCAAGGCAGGCCAGTCCCTCACAGCGGGGTTAGGGTGGCTGAGGTCGGTCTTCACCCTCACCACAGCCTCCCCCTCGCCGAATCCTCCGTCGAGCATTTTCTCCCACCTGTGAAGGTGGGTCTCGGGGGGTTGCTCCCGGCAGGGGCAAGGCTGCCTTGCTGATATTTTCCGCCTGAAAACCTCAGGCTGACAGGTGCAGACGTAGGCTTTTCCTTCTTCGAGAAGTTTTTTTGCGTAGATGTAGTAAAGGCCGAGTCTTTGGCTTTGAATGTATTCTCTATCCCACTTGCAGCCCAGCCAGAGGAGGTCCTCCCTTATGCTGTCGTAAAACTCCAGCGACGGCTTCTTCAAATGAGGGTCCGTGTCCTCAAACCTGAGGAGGAAAACACCGTGGTACATGCGGGCGTAACTCCAAGACAGAATTATGGCCCGCGCGGAGCCCATGTGGAGGACGCAGTCAGGATTGGGGGAAAACCTGGTGACAACCTGCGGGTATTTATCAGCCTCAGGAAGAGGAGGCAGCGCCCGCTCCTCCACCTTGGGCTTAGCTTCCAAAAGTTCAGGCCACGTTTCCTCCAAAATTTTTTTCTGCTCTTGGAGGGTTAACCTGTTTACTTCCTCCACCGCCCGTTTGACTTCGCTCAGAACTTCTAGGGCTTTTTTCTTGTATTGGGGCATTTCCCCCAAAACTTTGCTTAACACTGCTTGGGCGTGGGCCTTCCCCCTGTGGGTGTAAGCGTTCAAAATGGTGTATTTTCGGATTAAACTTTCAAGCTTCTGGTGTTCCCGGTCCTCTGACAAAGGAGCATCCCTAGGATTCCATTCTTTAAGGGAAGTTTCACCTTCATAAGCTGTTTGGTGAAGCCGCCTTCTCGGAAATCCGCTGCCAGAGGCGGCTGTTTCACCCTCCCAAATATTGGTCCATGATTTTCAGCGCACAGTATCGGCCGCACATTTTACACATAACGGTTTCCCCGCGGATCTGCCTTCCCTTTTCCCCTCCGTCTAAGGCGTGGAAGAACTGGCCTTCCCAGTCCTGTTTTCTTCTGTGAAGGCCAATGTTCCTATCGGCTTCGGAGAGGCCGTATTTCACGGTGTCCCCGATGTGGGCTGCAATCCTGCAGGCTAAGACTCCCTCCTTGACCTGTTCCACGGTGGGTAGGTTGAGGTGTTCCGCTGGGGTGATGTAGCAGAGATAGTCTGCCCCAGCTCCCGCGGCGAGGGCTCCTCCCACACAGGCTGCAATGTGGTCGTAGCCCACTGCCACGTCCACTGGCAGAGGCCCTGCCACGTAGAGGGGGCGTTGGCCTGTTATTTTGTTGAATTTTTCCACTGAAGGGGCTATGTTGCCGGCTGGGATGTGCCCGCCTAGACCTTCTATGATGACCTGCACTCCTCTCTCGTTGGCTTTCTCCGCGAGCTCCGTGTTCATGTGGAGTTCGTCCATTTGAGGCTCGTCAAGCTCATCGTAGACTGAACCGGAGCGCATAGTGTTTCCTAGGGAAAGCACCACATCACGGCTGTGGGCTATGTCCAAAATCTCGTCGAAGACCTCTAAGAAGGGGTTTTCCCTTCGGTGGGTAAGCATCCACATGGCGGTGTAGGAGCCTCCCTTTGAAACAATCCCCATGATGCGCTTTCTCTTCCTTACCTTTTCCAAGGTCTCCAAGGTGAAACCGGGGTGGATGACGATGGAGCTTATGCCTTGGTATACATCCCTTCGGAGGACTTTTAGAATCTTAGAAAGGCTCATCTTTTCAAAGCTTCTGCATTCGCTCAAAGCCTGATAGATGGGGACGGAGGAGACGGGAACGGTGGTCGCTTCAAGGATCTTCACCCTTAGGTAGGCGAGGTTTCCTCCCATGGATAAATCCGAAATGGTATGGGCTCCGTATTTTTCCGCAACCCGGGCTTTCTCTATCTCTTTTTCCTCATCCACAGCGTCGGAAGATGAGCCTATGTTGGCGTTCACCTTAGTGCGCAGCCCTTTTCCAATCCCCAAGGGTGAAAAACCAGGGCGCTGCAGAATCACAATCCTACCTTCCGCAACGCCTTCCCGAATGAACTTCTCTGAAACTCTCTCAGATTTCGCAACAGCCTTCATGGCCTCGGTGATGAGGCCCTCTCTTGCCTGCTCAAGCAGCGTCTTCACCGCTCATCCCTGCAGCCGACTCTTTTGAAAGAAAAGTTCTCCTATTTAAAATGAGGAGGAAAACAGCCGCCCTGAAAAAGCTTTTACAAAAATCGGTTTATTTTCTTTCAGGGTTAATTTTAATAACCTCCCCGGGGGATACTGTCAAACTAACACCCTTCAGCATTTTATAGGCCTATACAGCTTAACAAAAAGAAGGATGCTGAACAATGGTCGAAGAGAAAACAGCGGAGAGGAAAACCGACCACATTCGAATATGCCTCACCGAGAACGTTCAAGCTCGAACGACAACCACAGGCTTGGAAGATGTGCATCTGATCCATGACGCCGCGCCTGAAGCGAGGCTGGAGGACGTGGACACAGCTGTCCAATTTTTCGGGCATAAGCTCTCTTCACCCATTCTCATCTCCGCCATGACGGGGGGAACCAGGGAAGCTGCCAAGATAAACGCCTCCTTGGCGGAAGCAGCGGAGAAGACAGGGGTAGCCATGGGGGTAGGCAGCCAGAGGGTTGCCCTTGAAGACCCATCCAAAGCCTACTCCTTCCAGATAGCTCGGCAGAAGGCACCTCACGCCTTTTTGATAGCCAACCTAGGCTGCGCCCAGCTGGCGAAAGACTATGGAGTAAACGAAGCCTTGAAGGCTGTGGATATGATTGAAGCGGACGCCCTAGCTTTACATCTCAACCCCCTCCACGAGGCGGTTCAGCCCGAGGGCCAGACAGACTTCCGAAGGGTTCTGAAGAAGATCAAGGAGCTCTCCCAGTCCATCGATATACCCATCATAGCCAAGGAAACGGGGGCCGGCATCTCCGCGGAGACAGCTTTGAAGCTGAAGGAATCAGGCGTCCGGGGAATAGAGATAGGGGGAGCTGGAGGAACCAGCTGGGCTGCCGTCGAATACCATAGGGCGAGGAAGATGAAAAACATCCGACACCAGAGGCTCGGCCAAGCCTTTTGGGACTGGGGTATCCCCACCGTCGTCAGCCTCGTGGAGGTGCGGAAAGCCACGGACTTGACGGTGATAGCCACGGGAGGTGTCAGAACCGGCATGGATATCGCCAAAACCTTAGCCTTGGGGGCTCAATGTTCAGGAATAGCACGGCCTTTCCTCAAGCTGGCAGTCAAGGGCTCAGAGAGGGTTGTCCAAGAGTTAAACCTTCTCACCGCTGAGTTGAAAATCGCCATCTTCTTGGTAGGGGGAAAGTCCGTCATGGATCTTGCAATGAAGCCCTTGGTGGTTACCGGTAAAACAGCGGAGTGGTTGAGGGTTAGAGGTTTTAACCCAGAAGCCTACGCGAAGAGGGGGGAAGCAGTTAGGTCTTGAGGGCGGCTAGGGAGCAGTAGCCCACCACCGCTGAAAGGTCTCCTGTGACATCTCCCGACGTGGCGTATTTGAGGAGAACCCCCTTTTTGGCTCCGAGAAGTTTAGCCGCGCACAGCATGGCCGCCGTCGGCCCCACGCCGCACATGGAAATGCCCAAACGGTGGACTGTCTGGAAAAGCTCCTCTTCATTCAGTTTTTTCAACGCCTCGATGGCGACTTTGTCCTTTCTTTCAGCGGAACTCTGAGGCTCGTAGTGGGTCATGTCGCTGGAGGCAATAACTAGAGCGTTGGTTTCCTTCAAAGCCTCCGCCACCGCTTTGCCCACATCTAAAGCTACCTCCAAGTCTTGAAGCATCATGCATATGGGAACCATATCAAAGTTGGAGCCTAGAAAATACTGGAGAAAAGGCAGCTGAAGCTCGATGGAGTGCTCGTAGAGGTGGGCTTTGTCGTCTATGTCAAGGTATGCCGAGCGCTTCTGAATAGCCTTCGCCGCCGAAGAGTTTACGGGGACATCTCCCAAAGGAGTTCTCCAAACCCCCTCCACCATGAGGGAAACAGCGCTCCCCATCCCCGTATGATTCGGCCCTAGGATGACAACTGTTTCCGGCGGGCCGTCAGCGGCTAGAGCAAAATAAGAATGAGCCGCAATAGGGCCGGAATACATATAGCCGGCATGCGGGCATAGGAGTCCAACAACATTCCGAGAACCAGCTCGAGAGAGTTCCGGGACTTTCCCCGGGCCCAGCCTGTGGAGGAAACATTCATTTTCAATCTGCTTCTTAAGGGAAGCGGCTCCCCCAGCATACCATGACCCTGCGTTGTAAGGCTGCCTTATCTTCGACAAGAGTCCAGCCACCTATTTGGAATTAGGGAGTTTGCCCTTAAAAACCGCATGCCTTGCGGGATGCGGTAACACTTAGACCGGCTCTTTAAAGGGAAGGACTCCAGATTCCGTTAAAAACGGTTGGAGGGGAGTAGGCCTTTAAAAAAGTTTTATTGAGGCCGCTGCCTCTTTTTTTGAGAGAAGGGGAGCTCATGGTTTTAGCCTTTGTCATGGTAAACGTAGAACCGGGCACGGAGAAAGAAGTTGCGAAAGCCGTCACTGAGTTGAAAAGCGTTAAAGACGTGTACTTCGTCTACGGCATCTACGACCTCATAGCGAAAATAGAAGCGGAAACTGACGACGAACTGAAAGATTGCATAGCGGAGATCAGAAAACTGGAAAACGTAAAAAGCACACTGACGATGACCGTAATATGGAAGGCTTAGGCTGAAGACTCCTTTTTCATCTACAAACCGGCTAGCCGTCGGAAAAATTCTTGAACTTCTGGAACGCCTCGCACAAAAAACTTCGCCTTAGAAGGCCTTCTCCTAGCCGCCACGAGGATTGTAACTCCATCGTCTAAGGCTTTGAAGGCATCTTCATCCGTTTGATCATCTCCCAAGTAAATGGGGAAGCCGGAGTTTTTCATGGCCTTCAAAAGCCAGCGAACAGCCGCCCCTTTATCCCAAGCCACATCAGGCCTGATTTCAAATACCTTTTTACCCTCGGTGATTTTGACCTCCCCAAAACCGCGGGTTACTTGGAGAAGAGCCCTTTTCACGGAGGGGATTTTTTCTCGGGAAACTAGGCGATAGTGGAGACTGGCACTTAGCCCTTTGTCCTCCACCATAACCCCGGGCACCCGGCTTAACCGGCTCCTCAATTCCCGGCAGATTTGAGCGATGACAGGTCTTGCCGCCAATGCGCTGGGGTGCCTGAGAGTTAAGCCGGGGCCTTCTATTTCTAGGCCGTGGTTTCCCGCATAGTATACGCCTTTCACGCCAACCAATTTTTTGATGTCCTCCAAGGCTCTGCCTGTTATGATGGCGAGGGTGAAGTGGGGATGGTGAGCTAAGGAGTTGAGAAGCCTCCTCATCTTCTCCGGCAGCAAAGCCAGTTCAGGCCTATCGACTATAGGCGTTAAAGTGCCATCATAATCGCTCAGGATAACTGCTCTTCCTCGGGTTTTGATAAGTTTCTCGACATCCGGCCAATGAGCGAACAGATACCGCATGAGGATCAGGCGTCCTCTATATGGAGAAGTACGTTTAAGCTTTAAGCTCTGGGAGATTCTTATCGACGGTAGGTTTAAAAATTATCTGGCAGACCCGTTTTTGAGGGCTTCAACGCTTACGCGTCAAGAAAAATCCTCAAAAAACGTTAGGTGAACAAAGTTTAATTGTGAAAATATCGATCCTCTTAAGGGTATCTTGCTGATTTAAACCGATTCAAAGGAGCCTATAAAAATTTGGAGGAACTTGAGCCTCTAGTTTTCCCTTACGCCTTCGAAGTTACGGAGAAAGGACAGAAAAAAGAGGCTTCAAAAGAAGTTGAAATAGCCTTTCTTTTTTTGAGAATATGGTATGAATGGCTGGGAATAGATGGGGAACGGCCATTAATTGAAAAGTTCAAAGAGAAAATTGGGAAAAAACACTCTAAAACTGTTAAAAATCTGAGCGTCACCAAGATTTTCTATCCTCTCTGGGCTAAGCCTTGGAAAGATGAAACATGCCTGATCATTGAAGGGCTGGGAATCTTCCACAGCATCATAGACTACGATGAACTGCCAGACGTAGACAGTTTCCTCAACGATATCAAAGAGGTTAACTCCGCGGAAGATTATTTGGCAAGCCTGAGAAAACACCAAGTTACCTTTGCATGTTTTAGGGGATCCAGATCCTTCGCCGTTTCAGGGCTTGTCCCCCATGAAAGCTTCGTCTACGACCTCCAACCCTGCATGGCCCATTTTCGAAGGGAGGAAATTGCAAAAGCTGTATCCCTACCTCCCAGAGTATCCTGGGAACAGGTGGAGGAGATTTTCAACATTTTCACGAGAATGTACGCGGATGCATCTGAGGGTATCAAGAAACTTACCTCCGCCAAAGACCTTTTAGTGCATCAAACCTACCACTGGAGTCTACGTCAGATCGAGAGAATCAAGGAAATCGAGTCGGAGTTTCTCCCCTCCATAGAGAAAGAAAGTAAGACGGTTGAAACTAAGCTGGCTAAGCTATACGATAAATACCAGTCTCAGGTTACTGAGGTTGAAAAAACTTTAATTTCAACCCTCGACATGATGGAAAAAGACTCCTATAAATTGGAGGGGGAAATCAGGGAATTAAAACAAAAAAGAGAAGAATACAGTAGAATTTTATCTGAACTGAAGCCTCAAAAGGAAAGACTTGAAAGGGAACTTAAGAAAACCCTTAGCCAGCAAGATGTCTTATCCACGCAGTTGCACACCCTCACGATGCGGCTTAGTGACCTGAAAATGGAATACTCAAAGCTTCAAGGTCTAGTGGAAACCCACAAGGGCGGTAAGAGGGAGGAAGAGATAAGAAAGCCGTTGAAAAAAATAGAGCAAGAAATGGGGGAATTAAACCAAAAGATCCTTGAAATCCGTCAGGAAACTCGAAAAAAAGAGGAAACACGGCAGAAGGTTCAATCCAGCATAAGTGAGATTGAGCGGAGAATATACGACCTGAAGGAGAAGATTGTTGAGCTCGAGGAGTTGGAGAAAGAGAAAAGAGCTCACTTAGCGTCCCTCCCTAGGGAGATGGAGGATACTCGAATACGGGCGGAAGAAGAACATCAAAAAATTGAGAAACACTACCGCTCGCAGGTTAAAGACCTTCAAGCAAAAGTGCCTTTCCTTAAGGCTGAGATGAGGAAAAAAATCAGGGTTGAACAGAAGACCATCTATGAAATGAAAAAAAGGACGGAGGAAATAAGAAAACAAATTGACTGTTTGATAGAAAGCCAAACAGCCTTCATTGACAGCCTTCAGAAATACGTGATAACCACCAAGGGAATGAAGGTTGCTGAAACAACAGTTCTTCAGATTCCCTTCTACCATGTTTGCTACGAAACTTCGGAGGGGATTTCTGAGAAGATCTATCCGCCTATGATCGGGGAAACTGTAAAAGAAGCCTTAGGTAGAAAAAGAATTGTTTTGAAGCCCGCAAACGTCGGCTTTGAGAAAATTTTGGGGGCGAAGCTGCTGGAGGCCTTAAAGTGCGATGGCACCCTTTCTTTTGAAGTTAGAGAAAGCAGCTCCGTCGTCGACCTTGTCAAGGATAGCGAAACCCTGAGAGTTCTTTACGAGGGATTAGACCGACTGTCTTCAGCGAGACTGATTTCCAACAGTCAAGCTCAACAGGTTAAGATGGCGTTTACCCCGTATCTTAGTCAAGGCTTGAGGCCTGACTATTTTTTCCAGTTGTAGCCTAGGATATCTTCGTAAAGCTCTATGTTGTCTTTTACACCTCTGGCTACGCTGTAGTTTCTCTCATAGATTTCTCTCGCTCTCCTTCCCAGCTTTTCCTTAAGCTCTTTATCCGACAGAACCTTCACCAAGGCCTCAGCCAGCTGGGTGACGTTGCCTGCTTCAACCAGGTATCCGTTGACTCCAGGCCATATTTGGCTTTTTATTCCCCCCACAGCCGAGCCGATGACGGGTTTACCGAAGGCCATGCCTTCAGTTATCGCTAAGCCGAAACCTTCCATGATGGAGGGGAGAACAACGACGTCGCATGCTTTATAGGCTTGCATGAGGTCGCTTCTGGAAATGTGGCCGGTGAATATCACGTGATCTTTCAGATTCATTTCATGTATGAGGCTTTTCAAGCGCTCCTCATACTGCTTTTTTTCGCTGGCTTTAAGGACATCCTTGGTCATGGACCCGTTCCCCACAAAGACGCATCTCACATGGGGCTCTTTTTCCAAGATGCGAGGCAAAGCTTTTATCAGGATATCTTGACCCTTAAACTGGTCGATCCTGGCCACGCAGAGGATGATTTTTTCCTCCCGACTTAGCCCGTATTTTTTGCGGAAGCGGCTGACCTTTACTTTTTCCACGGCGACGAAAGGGTAGATGCATCGGACTTTATCCCAACTGAGGCCGCTTTGAAGGGCTGTGGACACGTAGACCCGGGTCGACAAGACTACGCGATCGTATTCTTGCATGTGTTGAACGATAAACTCCCGCCATCTTTTCGGAACCTCCTCGGTGAAGGGAATATGCCAAGTGAATACTTTGGGGATTTTCAGCTCCCGGAGCATAGACCCCATCAGGAGGACTTGAAAATCGTGCACGTGAAGAAGGTCGAATCCGGTTTCATCATAAAGCTCGCTGATCTTATCGGCGAACATTTTGTTGATGGCGAAATACTCGTTGAACCCGTAAAGATGCTTGTTTATCAGCTTCTCTTCAGAGCTTTCTTCACCGTGGAAAACTTTCAGGATCAGTTCTTTAAACCGAGTGTACCCGGAAACAATCCGCGGGTCTAAAGAGGTTTCCGGAACCCTGTAAACTTTGATGTCTTCCACCACGTCTTTGGCCGGAGCTTTCAAGGGGCGAAGGTGAACGACGTAGAGCTTATGCCCCTGCTTCCGCAGTTTCCGGCCTAACCACAGAAGGTAGTAGGAGACACCTCCTGCGTAGGGATAGAAAGACTGACTCACCGCGCAGATTTCCATCCTACTCCTTACCCTCCAATAATCATAGACAGCTTCAGTTAAGAACTTGACTTTGTGAACTTCGCACTCATCATTCGATGTTTACTGCTTTCTCTCTAGTAACTCAAAAAAATTATTTTCCTGGAGCGCTAGAACGCCTTCATCAAGGTTTATCAGACAACTTACTGCGTTGGAGAAGAAGATAGATCAAATCCATGGAGTCACGACGAGGAAAGTTAGGAGGGAAGTCATACGTGCGAGGTCGTTGGAGGCCCCAAGCACATCGCCGGTTATGCCTCCGAAGTTTCTGTTCGAAACCGCCACCAATACGAGGGCTGTGATGATCCCGGCGGCCAAGAGGAGCAGACCTCTTCCTCCAAGAAGGGGGAAGGCTATACCAGAGGATAGGAGTAGACCTCCTGCCAAGCGAAGTTTCCGGCCGCGCCCATGCATGGCTTTGATGAAGAGGCTGCTTAAACCCTCATGAGCCGGTCTGCCGGCCCAAGTGCCCACTACCATGGAGAGTTTAGCTGAGACTTCAGCCGCAACTAAGCCCCGCAGCGCCTCTAAGCCTAGTTCAGAGATAGCGAAGGCGGTAATCAGGATGACGACGAGACCTAGGACCAGTCCCCCTGTACCGGTTTGACGGTCGTGCATGACTTGGAGTTTGCGCTCCCAAGAGCCTTGGGCCATCAAGCCGTCTCCGAAGTCCAGCAGTCCGTCGGTATGGTGGAGGCCTGTGAGCAAAAGGATGAACCCCATTGTTACCATCCCTACGAGGAGAGGGGGAATGGCATGAAACAGAGCCCATGCGAGGAGACCGGCTGAAAGGCCGATGAAGCCGCCTGCCAGAGGGGATAGGAACATGTAGCTGGCGGTTCGGTTTAGAGATTGCGAGTCTGTTTTAACAGGGATGACGGTGAAGAAGCCGAAGATGTCCCTTATCGCCTTCAACCATTCCATGGGGTTTCATTTCCTTCCTAGGAGAGCCGTGTACATGTTCGACGAGACGCCGGCTACGAGGCCGCCTATGGCGTCGTCGGAGAAAGGCCCCAGCTTTCCGAGAACGCCGGGTTTAGCCTTGTCGAAGCGGACGAATTCGAAGACTCCCTTACTTCCGGCAATGTAGTTGCTGATGGCCATTCCTAAGATTTCGTCTGCCAACAGGTTTACCGGGTCTTCCCGGAAGATTTCCCCCGGCATGCCGGGGAGGAGGCTGAGGCTGCCTTCTTCTTCAAGCCTCAGCCCCGCCATCACCAAGGCGGCCACGTTCACGTCGGCTAGGGCTTTGTCGAAGCCTTCTTCTAAGATCTTTCTTATTCGCTCCTTAGACCCCATGCTGGGATGGTGAACGCAGAGCCTCATGGCTGTTTGAACTAGGCGGTTGAGGGTGATTCCTCTTTCTTTAAGCCTTTGGATGAGGGGGCGGTGGGGGACGAGGCCGTTCTGCCTTAGGACTGCCTCCTTCACAGCCAACTTGACCGACCGGCCTACCAGTTCACCGAGCTTTGTGGCGGTTCCCGCATATTCGATGAGGGCCCCTCGCCCCGTGTGGGCGACTGCCAAGGCGTCGCTGGTGGTTCCGCTGGCCAGCTGGCCTGAATATTGGCTTCTCACATCCAGCTCCCTCAACGCCACAGCCTTGGCTTCTGTGGCTGTTTTCACCACTCCCACCATGCAGCCTTCGCTGAGGTTGCCGTCGACGAGGAGGATGATGTTGATGGTGCCGGAAGCCGCTGGGTTAACGGGTCTGTCGCCTGCCGTGGCGGGGTTGGAAAGCCCAGCGGTGACCAAGGCGTAGACGGTGAGCTCTCGGCTTCTGTGAGTTATGGTAGCGGCTTTTCTCACGTCAGCCGCAGTCATCAAACCCACCACGGGCTCCGGTAGATTCAGCCGCCCAGCTACTTTTCTGAGGAATTCTCCGGGTTTCTTGTAGTGGAAGTTTTTGGGGACGTGGTGGTTGATGATGGCTTTGGCCTTGCGGATTCCCCCGTTTAAAACAGCTGAGCTTAGGACGGTGAGCAGCCGTTTAGACTCTAGGATGAGGGTGCCTTTTTCAAGGCGGCATCTCACATCTTCGATGGGAGTTTTTCCTTCGAACTTCACGGGTTTTTTCATCCGTTTCACCCTATGACTGTGATAATTCCCACAGCAACGGGGATAACCACCAACCCGATGAAGAGGTAGGCGGTTAGCTTCATAATGCGGAGAGACCTGAAAATATGCTCTGGTTTAAGAGGGCTGGCTCCGTCGCCGAGGGCGTAGAAGCCCGGCTTCTCCAACCTAACACCCAAGGCTCCAGCCATGGCGGAAAGAGGCCAGCCTGCGTTGATGCTGGGAGTTCTGCTTCTGTCCCTCCGCAGGGTTTCCAAGGCCTTCCGCCAATCCTCCCCCAGAAGCCCGGCGGCTAAGACCATCAGAAACCCTGTCAGCCTCGCCGGGCACCAGTTAGCCCAAGCGTCCAACCTGGCGGGAAAAAAGCCTAGGTTAGCGTACTTGTAGTTCCTGTAGCCCACCATCGAATCCAAGGTGTTAACAGCCCTGTAGGCAACGGCGGCGGGCACGCCTAGGAGGGCGAAGTAGAACAGAGGTGCCACCACCCCGTCTACGGTGCTTTCTCCCACCGACTCGACGGCGGCGGATATGACCTGCTCCTCGTTAAGCTCCGCTGTATCCCTGCCCACAATCCGCGAGACCAAGCGCCTCGCTTCCCCCAGCTTCCTCCGCCTCAATGCTTCAGCTATGGGAAAGGCATGTTCTTCCATGGCTTTGATGGCGAAGGTGAGTTTGAGGAGGACAGCCGCCGCCACCGTGTAGGCTGCTAAGCCGAGATGGTGTTTGGCCAAGGCTAGGGCGAAAAAAACCGGAACCGCGAACAGAAGAGGACAGGCTAGGGCTAAGAAAACGCCTCCCAGCTTTTCAACACGGGGACTTCTACCTCCCAGTTTGGGCTCTAAGGCCGCTGCGAATTTTCCCATCCAAACAGTGGGGTGAAACCTAGCAGGAGGCTCCCCGAACACGTAGTCGACCAGTAGGGCTAAGGCTAATATTCCGAGAGGAACACCCAACGGTAGAGTTCCAGGGGAGGCCATGTTCTTCAGCCGCCGAGGGGAGGCAGTCCCACTATTTCGCAGACTTTGTCCATGTCCACATGGTTTTTAACGGTTTGGGCTAGCTTTTCTAGGTCCCGCTGCCAAGCTTTCCAGACGCTTCCCCTAAACCGGTTGAAGACAGCGCCTTTCCGGGAGGATAGATAGGTGAGGAAGGCTTTCCGGATGGGGGGCGCGTCGAAAAGGCCGTGGATGTAGGTTCCGATGACTAGCCCCCGCCTGTCGGTGACGCCTTCCAGCCTTCGCGCAGGCTTTTTACCCAACCGGGTTATTCGGAAAGCCGGCTGAACGT
The DNA here is from genome assembly GCF_002009985.1 of Candidatus Hecatella orcuttiae. Classification (NCBI taxonomy): domain Archaea; kingdom Thermoproteati; phylum Candidatus Bathyarchaeota; class Bathyarchaeia (SeqCode); order Candidatus Hecatellales; family Candidatus Hecatellaceae; genus Candidatus Hecatella; species Candidatus Hecatella orcuttiae. Next base: position 456,687 of record NZ_MTLX02000005.1, on the reverse strand, counting down.
CTTTCCCCAGATGGGTGGTGCCCATGTGGATTTCGTATCCGGAAAAGCTTTCACCCTTAACCGCCCCCAGCAGAGGGCCGTCTCCCACCACCTGAGCCGAAACCTGCCGGGTTGTCTTAGCGTACGCTCCGAACTCGGTGACCACGTCCAAGAGGCCTAAACCTTCCACGCATGTGGAAGACCCGCCTTCGATTCCTTTTTCGTCGACGACGCGTTTTCCCAGCATCTGGTAGCCTCCGCAGATTCCTAGGATAGGGGTATGGTCCTCCAACGCCCTTCGAATGATCTCAGCGGCTAACCCGGAGCTTCGCAGCCAGAGGAGGTCTTGAACGGTGTTCTTCGTCCCCGGGAGAATGATGGCGTCAGGCTTACCCAAGGCCTCAGCGCATTCCACGTAGCGAACCTGAACCCCCGGCTCCAGTTGGAGAGGGTCGAAGTCGGTGAAGTTGGATATCCTAGGCAGCCTGATGACGGCGATGTCCAACACTGGGGAAGCTGAAGGGCGGGTTTCTTCTAGGGAAACGGAGTCTTCCCCCGGCAGCAGCAGGCCGGGGATGTAAGGGAGAACCCCCAGCACAGGCTTCCCTGTGAGGGCTTCCAGCTGCTTCAGGCCTTTCTCCAAGAGGCTCAGATGGCCTCGGAACTTGTTGATGATGAAGCCTCTGACCAGTTTCCGGTGGCGAGGCTTAAGAAGCTCCATGGTGCCTACCAAGTTGGCGAAGACGCCGCCTCGGTCGATGTCGGCAACCAGCAGGACAGGCGCTCCCACGGCCTCCGCGGTGCGCATGTTGGCGATGTCCACTTCGTAGAGGTTAATCTCCGCAGGGCTCCCCGCCCCTTCGATGAGAACCAAATCGTATTCAGAAGCCAGCCGGTTGAAGGAGGCTTGGACGCCTTCCCAGCCTTTGGTGAGGGCGAAATCCCTGTAGTATTCTTCAACCCCCATATCCCTGTAGGGCTTGCCGTGGAAGACTATCTGAGAGGTCATGTCGCCTTTGGGCTTGAGCAGGATGGGGTTCATGTCCGCGGAGGGTTTAACCTCGCCGGCGAAGGCTTGGAGTGCCTGAGCCCGAGCGATTTCAGCTCCGTCCTCGGTGACAAAGGAGTTCAGGGACATGTTCTGAGCTTTGAAGGGTGCCACCCTATAGCCGGCGTCGGAAAAGATCCTGCAGAAAGCGGCGACCAGCAAGGTTTTACCGCAGTGGGAGGAAGTTCCTTGAACCATCAACGTTTTGGCCTTCATTTTCCCCGATCCTCCTCTGAGATTCGCCTTAAAATTCGAAGCAGCTGGCTGCGGTTGGGGGCCCCGGGCTTGTTTCTCACCTTTAACAGCTCGGCGAGCACTCGTTCAGCGATTTTAGGCTCATGAATCCATTCGCAGCCTTTGCAGCTCCAGACGGTTTTCCCTGTCTGGCTATTTTTCACCCATAGGCCTCCCTTGGACTCGTCCAAGCAGGGGTAGAAGGGACAGAAACACCATGTGCAGTCATGGCCTTCCCTGTGGCAGGGATAATAGGGGCAGGTCCTGTCAGGGCCTCTGAGCTTCCCTGACCGGATGGTTTCTTCCACGTAATCCCTGCCCATAGGCCTCATGGGTTTTTCAACACCTTTCGGAGGGCTTCCAGCAGCCTCAGGTTTTCCCTCCGACTTCTCACCGCCACTCGAACGTGGCGGCTGCTTAAACCTCGGAAGGAGCTGCAGTCCCTGATCAGGATACCTTGTCTCAACATTTTTTCTTTAAGCTGCGCTGCTGTTAAACCTGAGCCCTCTATGTCGATGAGAATGAAGTTGGCTTCCGTGGGGTAGACTCTCAGGTTGTTGAAACCTTTAAGCTCCTCCATCAGAAAAAGTCTTTCTTTTTGAATGAGCTCCCTAGTCTTCCGCGGGTAATCTTGAGCCTTTAAAGCTTGAAGAGCTGCGGCTTGAGCTAAGCAGTTAACGTTCCAAGGTATCTTCAACCCCAACATGGGTTCGATGATTTTTTTGGAGGCAAACCCGTAGCCTATTCGAAGGCCGGGCATACCGTAGAACTTGGTGAAGGACCTTAAAGTGAAGAGGTTAGGATGTTTTTCCACATTCCCTGACAGGGAGAAACGCTTCCCGTCTTCCACGAAATCCATGCAGTCTTCATCCAAGAAGACTAGGATGCCCTTCTCCTCCGCTTTTTCGATGAGGCTTATCAACTCTTCCGCAGGCATGAGGGCTCCGGTAGGGTTGTTGGGGTTGCACAAAAAAACCATAACAGTTCGGGAATCCACCTTCCCCAAAATCTTGTCGACTTGGAAAGAAAAATCTTCCCCCGCTTCTACGAAAACGGGTTTACCTCCAGCCTTCAGGACAGCGGCTTCATACTCCCCAAAGGTAGGAGAGGGGATAACCGCTCTGCTGCCTTTTCTCAGAAAAACTTGAGCGAAAAGGTGGATAAGCTCCGTGGAACCATTGCCTAAGATGACGTTTTCGGAGGTCAGGCCGCCCACATGCTGGGCTAGGGCCCTTCGAAGCGCCGCGGAATCTGTTTCAGGATAGAGGGAAACCTCCCACAGGCTGGCTTTAACAGCTTCAAGGGCCTCAGGCGGAGGCCCTAAGGGGTTTATGTTGGCGCTGAAATCCAGGAGCTCCCTAGGGTCTAGGCCGTATTTCTCTGCTACCTGAAAAATTTCTCCACCGTGCACACAGGGTTTCAGACTTGCTACTTCGGAGGGAGGCTTCAATGATACTACCTTCCAGAAAAATTTTATATATTTAGGTTTATAAAGTCTTGGATAGATTATCCAACCAGTGATTCAACCATGACTTCCCTAAAAATCCTATTCATAGGCGTGATCATAGCCGTCATCGTGGGAGGCGTCGCAGCGGCTTTTTGGCAGTATGCCACGCCCATCCAGCCTTCCGGCCCCGTCACGGTCACCGACGACCTTGGGAGAACAGTCACATTGACCAGTTACCCCCCGGAGAGGATAGTCTCCTTGGCGCCGAGCACCACGGAGATACTCTTCGCTCTAGGTTTAGGGGATAAAGTAGTAGGAGTGGACACCTACTCTGACTATCCTCCGGAGGCAGCGGACATAGAGCCAAAGGTAGGAGGCTTCGCCAACATCAACATCGAAGTTGTGGTAGGCTTAGAGCCGGACTTGGTGCTGGCTACAGGGGGAGTTCAGGAGAAATTTGTAGAACGGCTGGAGGAGTTGGGCATAACGGTCATAGCCTTGTCGCCGCAGGATATGGAAGACATACTGAACGACATAATTTTGGTTGGAGAAGCCACGGGGAGAGAGGAGGCTGCTGAGAAGCTTGTGGAAGAGCTGAGGCAGAGGATCGCAGCCATAACCGAGAAGACAGAGGCTATACCCAGAGAAGAGAGGCCGAAGGTTTACTATGAGGTTTGGCATGACCCTCTGATGAGCGCCGGGCCCGGCTCCTTCGCCCACAGCCTCATCGAACTGGCGGGAGGAGTTAACATCTTCGAAGACGCCGCGACCAAGTATCCGGAAGTCAGCTTGGAAACAGTGCTGAGCAGAAATCCCGACGTGATCATCATCACGCCTCCAGACGCTCCCATGCCGGGGGTGTCGCCTGAGGAGCTTAAAGCCAGACCCGGGTGGAGTGAAATAGAAGCTGTGAAAAACGACAGGATATATCAGATTCACCCCGACCTTCTCAGCAGGCCGGGCCCAAGGATCGTGAATGGGCTGGAAGCCTTGGCTAAAGCCATTCACCCCGAATTGTTTGAGCAGTAAGCGTCTAAGTGGCCAGAAGGAGTTGAAATTGGAAGGCAAAAAGATCGGAATAGTGCTGGATGAGCCGGCTTGGCCTGACGGAGGAGACATCTACTTCCATTATGTTAAAAACGTGACTGGCAGAGTCAGCAAGCCTGTTCCCCGTTCGCATAACGTCATAAGCTGCTTCGGCGACAATAAAACGGCCCGGGAAAACGCTGAATGGATATGCCTCTCCAAGGAAAGGAAGGCTACAAGGAAAGAGGGGCAAGGCTGGTTTTACTGCGACTGGATATGCCCGAGTAGGGAGAAATATCGCTCCTATCTTTTGAAGCTGATCGCGCAAACTTCCAGCGAAGAGGTAGAGGGCATCCACCTCGACTGCTTGGGTTTTCCGGGAGAAGAATACTGCGTCTGCGAAGAGTGCAAAAGAAAATGGAGAGAGAGCGGGCTTAACTGGGTTCGATGGCGGCAGCACGTGGTAAACGAATTCGTCGCGCAGGCTTCTGATCTAACAGACAAAGAGTTCTCAGTAACCCTCTATCCAGACCCCTTCCATCCTGAAAGGTTCGGTTTAGACTTAGACTTTCTCTCCAGCCATGTCAGCTTCTTCGTCGTCCCCATCTACGACCGAACTTATCTGACCCTCTACTGGGTTGAAATTCTAGCCAACGCCTTCAAGAGGAAGCTGAAGAAACCTTTCTACATAGGGCTCTACGCCAAAGAAGCGGAGACAGGAGCCCTTACCAAGGCCGCTCTTCTGGCATCCCGCTATGCGCAGGGCACCCTTCTCGCCTATGATCCGAAAAAAGCTCAAGAAGTATTGAAGATTCTGAAGCGGAGACAAAGCCAAATGGAGGGGAAGATGTAAAAGACATGTTCAGGGCAGCCTTCCAAGCCTTCGCCGGGCTTCCCACTGCCATCAGATGTCTTGGTTGAAAAAGCGTTGAAAGAAGGCCGAGACTATCTTAAACGGTTTGCTTGGTGGAAGATCTCCACTGTCCTCCTTTTTTTAGCGGTCTTAGGGACCATTATCTTCTCCACAGCCATAGGACCTGTTAAAATCCCCTTTTCCCACGTTTTCCAAGTCATCGTCCGGGAGCTACCCTACTTGGGAGGACTGGTTAAAGGGAGTCCTCCCTCCGACGTGGAGAGGATCATCGTCCTCCACGCTCGACTCCCGAGAGTGTTGGGGGCGGGTCTAGTGGGGGCGGCGCTGGCTGTAGCAGGGGTAGTCTTGCAGGGTTTGCTCCGCAACCCCATGGCCGACCCCTTCGTGATAGGTATCTCTTCCGGAGCTGGTTTGGGCGCTGCTTTAGCTATAGGCTTCGGCATGGGAACCACGGTTTTAGGGGTTCTGTACGCTGTGCCCATCACAGCTTTTCTCGGGGCTCTTGTTACGGTGTTCGCCGTCTACAACATTGCCAAGACCGGGACGAGGATTCCCATGCTGACTCTATTGCTGGCGGGGATAGCGGTCAGCAGCTTCCTTTCGGCTATTATTTCTTTTGTCATGATTACTGCGGGGGAATCTCTTCACGCCCTGATCTTCTGGCTTCTAGGAGGGTTTTCCACCACCAACTGGAACCATCTGAAGATCGCTTTCCCTCCTATTGTTTTCGGCATCCTAATAATCTACATCTTCGCCCGAGACCTCAACATCATGCTGCTTGGAGAAGAGCAGGCTCAGCAGTTGGGGGTGGAAGCGGAAAAGTTGAAGAAAATCATGCTGGTTTTCGCCTCCCTGATAACAGCTACAGCGGTTTCCTTCAGCGGCATCATAGGCTTCGTCGGCCTGATCATTCCTCACATAACCCGGATCCTCGTAGGCGCCGACCACCGCTTCCTGATACCCGCCTCAGCACTCACCGGCATGATAGTCTTAATCCTATCCGACACGGCGGCTAGGACAGTGATTCAGCCCACAGAGCTGCCTGTGGGCGTGATCACAGCCCTCTTCGGAGGCCCTTTCTTTCTGTACCTCCTCCGTAAAAGGAAAACCGTCGTCGGCTGGCATGGAGGCTGAAAGCATGGTCACACTGAATATCAGCGGAGTCACATGCCATTACGGCTCCGTTAAAATCCTCGAGGACGTAACCTTTTCGGTGAAGGGCGGCGACTTCGTAGGCATCCTAGGCCCCAACGGTTCAGGTAAAACAACCCTTCTCAGAGCCATCAGTAAAACACTGAAGCCTCGTATTGGAACCATCTTCCTGGACGAGGTGGACGTCTACTCTCTGAAAAACGTGGAAGTGGCGAGAACCATGGCAGTGGTTCCCCAGGACACCAGCCTAGCCTTTGACTTCACCGCCTTGGAAGCAGTCTTGATGGGGCGGAATCCCCATCTCAGCCGTTTCAAATTTGAGGATGAACAAGACCTAGCCGTGGCCAGAGAAGCCATGGAGTTGACGAGCACATGGCATTTGGCTGATAAACTTCTCAGCCAGCTAAGCGGCGGGGAAAAGCAGCGGGTCATCATAGCGCGGGCTCTGGCTCAGGAGCCTAAAATCCTCCTCCTCGACGAGCCTACAACCCACTTGGACATCTGCCATCAGATAGAGATAATGGATCTGTTAAGGAGACTTTCCCAGCAGAGGAAACTGGTGGTCTTGGCGGTGTTCCACGACTTCAACCTCGCAGCCAAATACTGCGACTCAGTCGTCTTGCTGAAGGATGGAAAAATTTTCTCCATAGGCTCCATGAAAGACGTGTTAACCGGTGAGAACATCAAGAAAGTCTACGGAGTCAACGTCCTCGTTCAAACTCACCCTGTAACAGGCTCCATTTACGTGATGCCTGTTTCCACCTCCAGACCTGAAGCTAAACAGCCTAGAAGGTTGAAGGTTCACGTCATCTGCGGAGGCGGCTCCGGGGTTTCGCTACTCAACTCCCTAGTGGACCACAGGTTTAACGTCACCGCAGGCGTCCTCAACCTTTTGGACAGCGACCATGAAGTAGCTGACATGTTGAAAGTTCCAGTGGTGGGAGAGGCGCCCTTTTCCCCCATAACCGAGAAGGCCCAAGCGGCTAATTTAGAGATGGTGGAGAAGGCTGACGTCGTCGTCTTAACCGATGTCCCCTTCGGCTACGCCAATATGAAAAATCTAGAAGCGGTGAAATGGGCTCTGGAACATGGGAAGCTCATAATAATGATTGAGGACACACCCATCAAGGAAAGAGACTTCACGGGTGGGAAGGCGGAGGAACTCTGGAGGGAGCTGAAGAACGGGGGAGCCACAACTGTTTCCAGCGTGGAAGAGGCGCTTTGCCGTCTCGACGAGTTTGAAAAGGTGAAAGATTAGATTTTTTTAGATTTTAACCTTCAAAAGATATTTGTTCCCTAGGACGGTTTATGCAGGGATACGTCCTTTTATCCTACGGGTGAATTTCATCTAGGTTGTCGATTCTGTTGTATTTTCTGGCAGCCAGCAGAATGGTCACAGCAACCTGTTCGCTCATCTTCCCAAGCTTGGATACGTCTTCGCAGTATTGGCGATAGGATCGGTGTTCTTTGAAGCCTAAGTGAACCTCCCGGATGCTGAAGCCGTGCATGGCGCATTCCAACAAGATGGCTATGTCAATGCCCCATCCGTCTGGAAGGTCTTGCTCCAGCACTTTTCTCCAAACTTCCGCCTTCGCTGCAACCTCGCCTGTCAGAGGCTGCTCGTAGTGCTCCAGCTCAGGGAAGAAAATATGTATAAGCCTCTTAGCCACGAGCTTGGTCACGGGGGCATCCCTCAGAGCTCGGAAGTAGGCGCCTCTGACCATGTCGTATCTTTCAACGAGAAGAGTATCAACCAGCTTATCAAGCCAGCTGCTGTCCAAGTTTTCAATGTCCGCGTCCAAGAACACAATGATGTCAGCGCCGTCTTTGAGAGCGGTCTTGATCCCTGTCTTCATAGCAACCCCTTTACCGGGGTAAACCCGCCTTTCCTGGAGCACGACTTTAGCTCCGGCTTTTTTCGCAGCTTGGATAGTATTGTCAGTGGAGTAACCGTCCACCACCAAGACGGCTGGCTTGTACTTGCTTTTCTTAACAGCCTCAACACATTTTCCGATGGTAGCTTCCTCGTTCCTAGCGGTAAATATGACGGTGACTTTAGGCTGAACAGTTTTACTGTACGCCGCTTCGCTCATAGCCGAACTCCCAAATTATTTTAAAAAGGGCGGCATATTTATACTCCCACCCATATTTAATTCTCACCTACATCACGCCCACAATATGTTTATGGAAAACTGCGAATCACCGTCTCCCAAAGGCTGCTTTGGTTTGCGACTTCCGGAAAAACGCCTCTTTTAGCGTTCATGATTCGCGGTCAGCTGCTTATTTTTCAATCAGCTCTAAGAGCTCTTCAGGTCTTCGCAGCACCGTCAGGCCTTTCATACATCGGAGTTTCTCCACGTTCTCCGCATCCACTTCTCGAACGGTTATTTCAAGTTTCTCTCCAGTAGGTAGAACGGTGACAGTTGTGCCGGCTTTCTGGTCTACAGGCAGAATGAACACAGGTATACACCCCTTTAAAGCTTGGGAAACAGCGTTGGTCACCAGAGAGTCAGCGATTCCGTGGGCTACTTTGGCCACAGTATTAGCGGTGGCCGGAGCGATTAGGAGGAGTTTGTATTTTCCTTTCTGAAGAGCTCCTGCGATGAAAGGCTGGTTGGGTCCTTCTTCAAGGAGGGGATTCGGAGAAATTCCCCGCAAAGCATCCCATAGGCCGTACCATTTTACCACGTTGACAGCTGCCTTGGACAGGAAGACGGTTACTTTCAAATCTTTCCTCTTCACCAGCTCCCTTATGACCGATATAGTTTCTTGGAGAAAATCTCCGGACCCGCTTATGCCCCAAGCAATCTTCACAGCAAAACTTCCCTCCTAGTTTTTTAGAGGTTCTCAGCTATTTAACCTGCCGACTGCCAGTGAGCTTTTGGATAGCCTCCGCCAGCTCCCGGATGGTTTTCAGCGAATAGTCTTGAGGGTGAGCGAAGACCACATACTTAACGCCTAACATGGCGAGCTGGGCGATGTAGTCACCGAGCCGCTGGGAAGGCATGGATATGGAGAACTCTTCCAGTATATCGGAGGGAACGTTGAGGGCCTCTGGGCCTTGGTTTTGAGCCTGCAGCAGCCGCATTCTCTCGTAAAACCCAAACCTCTCCATGAGAGCCTTGGAGGCCCCTAAGGCGACTAAGGAGGCAGCTTTCTCCATGCGCTTGTAGAGTTTTTCTTCAAAGTCTTCGAAAACGTAGGCGGGGGCGAAAACCCCCACTTTAAACTCCTTTCTCATTCCCGCTTCTCTGAGCTGTTCAAGACCCCATCTTATCATCCGTGGGGAGGCGAAGTTCAGCTGAACTCCGTCGAACAAGGCGGCTGCCTTCAACATCTTTGGACCTTGAGCTCCAACCCAAATTGAACAGTGAACTTTCTTTTCGCGGAGGATCTTTTCCACCTCAGCCTTAGCCTCCAAGATACGCTGGGGAACCGCCTTCACCCCCGCCAATTGAACGCCCACCTGGCTGAGAAGCTTTTTGTCCCCAGGAATCAAGCTGAGTTCAAAGCGTTCTCCGTAACGTCGGATCAGGGTGAGAAGAGCGGCGGCTATTTGGCGGGGAGAATGAATGAAGGGCGTGAGCCCCAAGCCGACGGTTACGCTGCCTGTGTGGAAGGCTACAGCCGAGGCTGCCACAGGCCCGAAACGCTGGGTGACACCGTCGCATATCCAGAGGCATTCGAAGCCCAAACGCTCCGCTTCCTTGGCTTTCTTCACAACTTCGCTGAGGGGGATGTTGGCGTTGATGTTAAGGCAGTACTTCACAGAAGGCTCCCCCAAGCATCCACAAGGGCTGTGACGGAGGCTTTCCAGTCTCTTCCATAGGGAGGCCCGAAGACAACCTCGTCCACACCGTTTTCCCTAAAGGAGCGAAGTTCCCCGCAGACTTCGCTGGCGCTTCCGGAGACGGAGAATTCTTTTAAAAGTTCCTCGGTCACCAGCCCGGCGGCTTGTTGAACGCCATCTTTCAAGACGGCTTTCCGCACAGTTTTCACCAGCTCCCGGTCTATCTCCGACATCTCCAAAACTTTTTCCGGAACGTCGGCGGAAACCACAGCCACAGTCTCTCTGGCCAAGGCTAGATCTTCCTCCCTCAAAATCAGCAGAGTGGGCATCCAAACTACGATGGTGAAGACCTTGGGAAGCTGAGGTCTTTTCTCCAGTCCCTCCTTAACCAAGCTCACGGCTGTTTTAACATAGGACTTGGGGCCGCTGAGGATGACACCGTCAGCCAGCTCGCCTGCCAGCTTCAGCAGCCGAGGCCCTCTAACTCCGAAAAATATGGGAATCTCCGCACGGCCTCCGACTTCGTAGCCGTTGAGCGGAAACAGCCCTCGAGAGGTAACCTTTTCCTTTGACCACATCCTCCTCAGCAAGCTTACTGCCTCCCGTAAGATTTGGGTTGGGTTGGAGAGGGGGATGCCTTTTTTCTCCAAGTCACGAAGGCCTCCGATGCCCAAGCCGAGTCTGAACCTGTGGGGAGACAGTTCATGGAGAGCAAGGGCGGCTCGGGCGAGGGTGGAAAGGTTTCGAATGAGGGGGCTCGTGATTCCTATCCCCACTAGGGGGGTGGTGGTTTCCAGCAGCGGGAGGCTGGTCACGGTGAAGATGTCGTTAAGCCTGTCGATGTCTTCCCCTATCCAGATTCCGTGAAGTTTCTTTTTTTCCGCTAGAGAGAAAAGCCAGCTTCCTCTTTCCACGGGGTTACCTGTAGTGATACCTAAGTCTAGGTGCAACCGGTCTCCCAGCCTGGCAGAAAGCTGAGGTCAGCCTGAGGGAGCTCCGTGGGATACGGCGTCCTTGTACAGTATCTCCCACCAATCTTCCTCTGTGATGGTTTCCCTGTTTACGATCTGCTCCATGATCTCCTTTATTGTCTGGTGGTGTCTCTTTTCGTCGGATAGAATGTACTCCAGCAGAAACTTTACCTCCTTGTTTTCGGTTTCCTCGACGATTTCCGCGTATTCGTTAAGCATTTTCTCCTCAAATTCGATGTGCTTCTGAAGATTCTCCTCCAGCATGTTCCTCTCATCATCGGAGAGAGCCGTAGGCTCTGAAAACAAGCCGATGAGGGCGTTTAGGATGTCAGAATGCTTCAAGGAGTCTAAGGCTATTCCATGTAAAAGCAGTTTGACCACGATGTTTTTCATCTTCGCCACCGTTTGGCTTAGGAATTCAGCGTTAACCCTTTCAAACTCTTCCTGTTTCCGGAGTTTTCCTAGAAGGTTTTCCATCGAAAGATCCCTCTTCCAAAACTTATGTTGATTAAGTTAGCAGCCCATTTATGCTTTGTTGAAAACATTCCCCAAGTTTTTCAATCACCAGTGCAAATTTAACTATAGGGGGAGAGCCCCAAAGTTAAGCCTCCTTGAGGTTGTTTTTCATGAAGGTGAGGTTCATCCGGAAAAGGGACGGCCGTTTGGAAGACTTTAACCCGGCCAAGATAACCCGCGCCATTTACAGGGCCATGGCCGCCACGGGCAAAGGCGACGAGGCTGCTGTGGAAAGGATAACACAGCGAGTTTTAACCGATGCGGAATCCCGCTTCGACGAGGGACACATACCCTCCGTGGAGGACATCCAAGACTTGGTGGAGTCAGCTCTGATGAAAGAAGGCTTGACCGAGGTGGCTAAAGCCTACATTCTATACCGGCAGAAGAGAGCGGAGGTTAGGGAGAGCAAGAAGTTTCTGGGCGTCACCGACGATTTGAAGCTCAGCGTCAACGCTGTCGCTGTCTTGAGAAGGAGGTATCTTCTCAAAGACAGGAGAGGAAACGTGGCTGAAACCCCCAGTCAGATGTTCAGAAGAGTGGCCAAGGCCATAGCCTCCGCGGAGCTAGGCTACAAAAAAACCGCTGAAGAAATGGAGAAGCTTGAGAACAGCTTCTACAAGATGATGGCGGGGTTGGAGTTTCTCCCCAACTCTCCCACGCTGATGAACGCCGGCACAGAGGTGGGTCAGCTTTCAGCATGCTTCGTCATCCCCGTGGAAGACTCCATGGAGGGCATCTTCAACGCTGTCAAGTACATGGCGTTAATCCACAAGTCAGGGGGAGGCACAGGTTTCTCCTTTTCCAAGCTGAGGCCTGCGGGCGACGTGGTTCAGTCCACCATGGGGATAGCCTCCGGGCCTCTGTCCTTCATGCGGATTTTCGACGTGTCCACCGATGTCATCAAGCAGGGGGGACGGCGGAGAGGGGCCAACATGGGCATTCTCCACGTCAGCCACCCTGACATCTTGGAGTTTATCACCGCCAAAAGCCGAGAGGGTTTTCTGGAGAACTTCAACATCTCCGTGGCCGTGGACGACAGGTTCATGGAGGCTGTGGAGAAGGATGAAGACTACAGCCTCATCAACCCCCGGAACGGGGAAGAAACGAAAAGGGTGAGGGCTAAGGCTGTCTTCGACCTCATGGGAGACATGGCTTGGAAAACCGGAGACCCAGGCTTGGTCTTCATCGACGAGATCAACAGGCATAATCCCACACCTCAGCTGGGACCCATTGAAAGCACCAATCCCTGCGGCGAGCAGCCTTTGCTGCCTTTCGAGTCTTGCAACCTAGGGTCCATCAACGTGGACAGGATGGTGGAAAACGGTGACTTCGACTGGGATAGGCTGAGGGAGACTGTGAGGCTTGCCGTACAATTTTTGGACGATGTCATCGACGTGAATAAGTATCCTCTACCCCAAATTGAAGAGATAACCAAGGGCAACAGGAAAATCGGCTTAGGTATCATGGGCTGGGCTGAGGCGCTCATCAGACTGGGGGTTGCCTACGACTCCGAGGAAGCTTTGAGGCTGGGGGAAAGGCTCATGAGTTTTATATCCCGAGAAGCCCGTCAGAAGTCGGTGGAGTTGGCGGAGGAGAGAGGTTCTTTCCCAAATTTCGAAGGAAGCCTTTGGGCTGGGAGGGGATTTAAAGCCCTCCGCAACGCCACCCTCACCACCATCGCCCCCACGGGAACCATCAGCATCATCGCCGGGGTGTCCAGCGGCATCGAACCTCTCTTCGCCATATCCTACGTCCGCAACGTCATGAGCGGAACCAAGCTTTTGGAGGTGAACCGCCTCTTCGAGGAGACAGCTCGTCGCAGAGGATTCTACAGCCGAGAACTGATGATGAACCTAGCCAAGAAAGGTTCTTTGAGGGGGTTGGGGGAGGTTCCGGAGGATGTGCGGAGGCTTTTTGTGACGGCTTTGGACATCGACCCCGAGTGGCATGTGCGCATGCAGGCCGCCTTCCAGAAGCACGTGGACAACGCCGTCTCCAAAACCATCAACCTCCCCGCGGAGGCCTCCGTGGAAGAGGTGAGAAAAGCCTTTCTGCTGGCCTATAGGCTGAAATGCAAGGGCATCACCGTCTACCGTTACGGGAGCAAAAGGGAGCAGGTTCTCAGCCTTCGCCCCTTGGAAGTGAAACCTTACCTTGAAGAACCTGTCACGGTGGAGTCGGAGTTTGCAGGCGGATGCCCCACCGACAACTGCCCTCACTAGTCTCAGGTTCAGCCTGCCACATACCGGTTAATCCTCGAAGTCATAGCCTTGACTATTTCTATGAGGGCGGGGTTTCGGTAGTCCTCTATTCGGCCTTGGTCGCAGAGGAGGGAAAGCTCAGGGTCCAAGGGCAGGGCTCCCAGGAAAGGCACGGCGGCAGTGCGGGCGAAGTCTTGGGCGTGAGAAGGCCCGTAGAGTTCGATTTTCTCTCCGCATTTAGGGCAGCGAAGGTAGCCCATGTTTTCCACTACTCCTAGAAGAGGAACTCTCAGCCCCCTAGCCATGTTGACAGCCTTCATGACCACCATCCTAGCTAGGTCTTGGGGGGTTGTAATCACCACCACACCGTCGAGGGGAAGCGACTGGAACACGGTGAGGGGGGCGTCGCTGGTGCCCGGGGGAAGGTCCACCAACAAGTAGTCCAAGCTTCCCCACAGGACGTTGGTGTAGAGCTGGCGGAGGGCATTGTGGATGAGGGGCCCCCTCCAGATCACAGGCAATTCCTCGTCCCCCAAGAGAAGATTCATGGAAATGATCTTTATCCCAGACCTGGTGAGGGCGGGGCGAATGCCCGAAGGATTGACCTCCGCTCTTGCGACGCCGAAGACCTTAGCTATGCTGGGGCCTGTGAGGTCTCCGTCTAGGATGCCTACCTCCAAGCCTGCTCTTTTCAGCTCCACAGCTAAAAGAGCTGTGAGTGAAGATTTTCCAACGCCGCCTTTCCCCGAGGCTATGGCTACCATGCGGCGGATCTCCCCTTTTGGCAGTTTCAAAAGCTTCAGCCTTCGGTCGGGGATGAATCCGGGGGGCAGAACTTTTCTACGTTCCTCCTCGGTCATGGTCACAAAGTTAACTCGAACGGCTTTTACTCCCTCCACCTTCCGCACGGCTTCTTCCACGCTGGTTCGGATGGTGGCCACCATGGGGCATCCAGAGACGGTGAGAGCGAGGGTTATTTCCACCAAGCCGTTTTCAATTTTCACATCCTTGACCATGTTCATCTTGACAATGCTTACACCCAGCTCGGGATCTAGGACCTTTTCCAAGACTTCGAGGATTCTCTCCTTTGAAGGCTCACCGTGATAGGTCATGGCCGCGCTGCCTCCAACTTCACCCACTCAAACCTTGAAGAAACTACTCTCTGCAACTTATTTATTGACATCGTGGGATTAGGATTGAGGGCGGAAGACCTAATCGCTATAATCGGGGAAGTGGACTGTAGGTTCATTTTTAAAAGTTTAAATATAATATATAATAGATTTATAATAAATTTATACATCAACAAAGGGCAGCAACTCGGTGAAAAAAATGACTACCGGAAAAATATCAGCAGTCTTATTGGTCGTAGGCCTAATTGTCGGCATCGCTGCTGGGTATCTGATTACTTTACCGCAAGTTACCGGCTTACAGTCAGAGCTGAATGTGGCTCAAGACGACCTGGCAAGAGCTCAACAGCAACTGGAAGATTTGCTGGCGAAAACAGCGGCTCCTAAACTGCCTGAGGATGCTGTGAAGTTATCAGAACTCGTACCTATGATGGGGGAGCATTGGGCTAGGCCTCAAGACTTACCCTTAGGACCCATCTACCTTGTCCACGATGAGGAAGTCATAGGGGTTGAGTTCATGTTCACCCAAGAAATGATGCAAGAGCTAACTATCCCAAGCCCCGAGGGGGAAGAGACTTTCTTGGCGCTCGGTTTGCCTGAGTTGAAAACCTACGTGGACCATGTAACAGTGGAGTTTCTGCCCCAAGGCCACCCCGGTTTCGAAGAACCCCATTACGACGTGCACATCTACTTCATAACGCAGGAAGAGCGGCAGGAACTGGTTCCCCACGAACATTAAAGCTATCTAACCGAACTCCTTTTTTTGGCGATTAAGCTGATAGAGCCTTATCATAGACCTTCAAGATTTTATCACAAACAGTGTTCCAGCCGTATTCCTGCGCAACCTTCCTACCCAGCTCTCCCATCTTTTTGGCCAACGCCCTGTCCGAAAGCAGAGTGACCAAAGCGTCTGCAAGCTGGGAGGCGTCCCCAGCTTCGACAAGAAGCCCCGTCTGCCCGTCAAGGACGACGTGAGGGATACCTCCGACCTTCGTCGCCACGATGGGTAAACCGCAGGCCATGGCCTCCAAAAGAGTGATGCCGAAGGCTTCGAAGAGGGAGGGAAGAACAAACAGGTCGGCGGCGGCGTAAGCTGAGGTAAGCTCCTCGTCGGGCATGTAGCCTGTGAAAACCACATGCGAGTCGACTCCAAACTGTTTGATCAGAGATTCTAGAAGACTCTTTTCTCCGCGGTCAACTCCGACGAAGACGAACACAGCGTCGGGGATGGATTTCAGCACCTGAGGTATAGCCTGAACCAGATATCGGACTCCTTTCCTCTGGGAAAGATGCCCCACAAACAGCACCATCAGACCGCTTATTCCGAATCTTTCCCTAAACTCCCAGCCATCAGGTAGGTTCGTGAATCTTGAAAGGTCAAGGCCGTTAGGGACCACGTGGACTTTTTCCTCTTTGACACCGAAGTTTTCGACCAGATAGGTTTTCGTGTAGGGAGAGACCGCTACGATTTTCTTGGCAGCCTGAAACACCGGCCGTGCCACGGACCTCTCGTAAAGCATGCGGGCTAGACGCTCTTTCCTGTCCAAGTAGGCCCAGTAGGGCTGAAAATGGGGGGTGATAACTAGGGGTTTACCGCTTAGTTTGCTGGCGAGGGCCGCCATCTCCGTGGTGTTGTAGAAGTGCCCGTGAGCGTGGACGATGTCAAAGTCCCCATTCATCAGAGCCCGGAACATGGATGGGATGAGGAGGTTTCTGAAGACTTTTCCCCAAGCTCTGAATCTACGAACTTTGATGCCGTCTATGTGTTGAAGGCCGCAGCTGTACGACCGCCTCCAGAATAGGTCCCGGTCGGAGGCGAAAACCGTTACGTCATGCCCTCTCTCCACCAGCTTTTTGCATAGATGGTAAACGTGAACCTCCACACCACCGTCCAACGGAAACTTCTGCCTAACCTGAACGATTCTCATCCCTGTTCCCGTGGCTGTGTGAAGGGATTATCCCGATTTTCTACGTATATGCCTTTCCCTCAAACCTAAAGCCTCTCGCCCTGAGCGAGGACATGGAAGGCCGGCTAGGAAGCTTTCGCTTCAAAAGGGGAACTGCCCTGAAGCTTGCATCCTCCTGCCCCACCGTTGGAATTCAAGGAGGGGAGAAGGTTATTTTTCGTTATACATTTATAAGAGAGCGGTTAATAACTCAAACAGTTTTGAGGTGTACTCTTTGGCCCATGAATATCCCTTCATCCCCGGGGCAACCACCGTGGGAGTGGTCTGTAAGGAAGGTGTCATCCTCGCGGCGGAGAAGAGGGTTGCCTACGGCTACCTAGTCCTGAGTAAGGCTGGGAAGAAGGTCTTCAAGCTAACCGACAAGATAGGCGCAGCCTGCGCTGGGATGGTGGCTGACATGCAGATGTTAGCCAAGGAAGTCGCCGCCTACGCGTCCCTCCATACCATGGAAACCCGGCGGGCGGCCTCAGTTAATGCTGTGGCTAAAGTCATGGCCAATATTCTTTTTGAAAGGAGGCTTTTCCCCTTGCTGACCCAGACTATCATCGGCGGTGTTGACGACGAAGGCCGTCGAATCGTCGTCCTCGACCCCTTGGGCTCCCTCATTCCAGACAAATATGCTTGCGTGGGCTCCGGGGCGGAAATCGCCACAGGTGTTTTAGAGTCCAGTTACCGGGAGGACATGACCCTCGAGGAAGCTAAGGAACTTGTCATCCGAAGCATCAAAGTGGCGACGGCGCGGGATATTCAAAGCGGCGACGGAGCTGACTTCCTTATCATCACCGGCGAGGGTATGAAAGAGGAGGCTGTTGAGTTAAAGTAGCCTGTTTCCGAGGTTTACAGCTACGCGGACTCCTACCCCTGTGAAACTAAGCCAAGTTAAGCCTCTTCTCGGGAAACTCATTTCAATCCCCAGTGTAACCGGTAACGAGCATGAGATAGCTGCGTATGTCTCGGATTTTCTCTCCGACTACGGCCTCAAAATAGAAACCGTGGAGGTCCCAGGCTGCGGCCCCAGCATTCTAGCCTCCTTTAGAGGAGGCTTCCGAGAAGGCGGGCTGCTGCTCTACGGCCACTTGGACACCGTGGAGCCTACGAAAGGTTGGCGGTGTTCCCCTTTCAAACCTGTGGTTGAGGGAAGCCGGGTCTATGGGCTGGGAGCCTGCGACATGAAGGCGGGAGTCGCGGCCATCCTTTTGGCAGCCGGCCGCTTGGCTGAGGCTGATTTCAAGGGAAACCTAACCGTCGCCCTCGTCAGCGATGAGGAGCTTTACTCCAGAGGATGCGACACTCTCATTCGCCTTCGAAAACTTAAAGGCGTTCAGGCCGCTGTTTCCGCTGAGCCTACAGGGCTTGACTTCATGGACATCGCTCGGAGAGGCCGAGTTGTTTACGACATTTCAATTCAAGGTTCCTCGGCTCACGCAGCTCTGTTGGATAAAAGACATGCGTCTAACGCTGTGAGGGAGGCGGCGAAGCTTATCCTCGCTCTAGATAAGCTGCCTTTAGATGCGGGGGGGTCGGTTTCCGTTTTATCCGTAAACGGCGGAACTGATTTTTTGACTGTTCCTGACTCTTGCAAGTTGGTTTTAGACCGCCATCTAGGAGTGGATGAGAAGGTGGAAGAAGCTTTAAGCCAGGTGAGAACCTTCATCGAAAACCTTCACCTTCGAGCGAGGTTTCAAGTTAAACTGTTCAAGAGGCCGACTCCCTACATGAAACCTTACAGGATAGGGGAAAACGAACCCATCCTTCAAGCTGTGGAGCAAGCCTGTTTGAGGGTCAGAGGCAAGATTCCCCGGAAGAGAATAGGTCTTTCTGTTGGCGACGAAAACTACTTAGTAGGCAGAGCGGGGATTCCGACCGTGACCCTAGGACCAAGAGGGGGAAACGAACATGGAGCCAACGAGTATGTTGAACTTCCCTCGGTAGTTGAGGCGGCTAACATTTATCTAACGGCTTCCACCATATTTCTAAAAACCTGAGAGGAGTTTATTAAAAGCGAGAGAAAACACCGTCAACTGGGAGGTTGCAAATCTTTCCCACCATTTACGAGGTTGACCTCTTCAGGGAGGAAGGTCATGTTAGGAGGAAATGCCGTTCCTGCGGCCGGCATTTTTGGACCCTAGACCCTGAAGGAGCCTACTGCGGAGACCAACCTTGCGTCAGCTACGCCTTCATAGGAAGGCCTGCCACCAAGAAAAGCTACAGCCTAACTGAGGCTAGGGAGAAATTTCTATCCTTCTTCGAACACCGCGGCCACCGGAGGGTGTCCAAGTATCCTGTGGTGGCTAGGTGGAGGGACGATGTCTACTTTGTAGGCGCCTCCATCTACGATTTTCAACCTTGGGTTACCGAAGGTTTGATGCCTCCGCCCGCCAACCCCTTGGTCATATCCCAGCCTTGCGTGAGGTTCACGGACATGGACCTCGTGGGTAAGTCGGGGAGGCATCTGACCAGCTTCGAGATGATGGCCCACCACGCTTTCAACACCCCGGAAAGACGAATCTACTGGAATGATGAAACAGCCCGGTACTGCTACGAGTTCTTCACCCGGGAGATGGGGATCAACACGGAGAAGATCAACTTTGTCGAAGACATGTGGACGGGAGGAGGCAATGCAGGTGAAGACTTGGAGGTAGTCGTGGACGGAATAGAGGTGGCTACCCTCGTCTTCATGCACTACAAAACCTCGGACAGCCAGCTTATTCCTTCTCCAAACCAGACCGTGGACACAGGCTACGGGCTGGAGAGAATCGTCTGGCTGAGCCTAGGAGCTCCCACAGTGTACGACGCCGCCTTCCCCACCGTCATCCAGAAGCTCTACACGTTGGGAGGCTTGAAGCCGCCTGAAAAAGCCATCTTGGCGGAGTTTTTTAAACTGAGAGGGACGCTTAACTTTGAAGAAACAAACCTCAGCTCCCTGAAAGCTCAAACGGCGGAAAAATTCGGCATAACGCTGGAGGAGTTTGAAAGAACATTAAACTTGGCGGGGGCTTTCTACGCTATAGCCGATTTCGCCAAAACTTTAGTTTTCATGCTGGGAGACGGAATCGTTCCCTCCAACGTTCAAGCCGGCTACCTCGCCCGCTTGCTCATCAGAAAAATCCTGAGGATTTTGGCGAACCTTGAGATGACAGTTTCCTTAGAGGAGGTTCTGAGGCTTCAGCTGGAGGAGATAGCTCAAGACTACCGCGAATACCGCGAGAGAGCGGAGGTAATTTACGACATGGCGAGAGTTGAAGAAGCCAAGTACAGGGAAACCTTGAAGCGGGGAGAAGTCTTGGTTAGAAGATTGGTGGCTGAGGAGAAAGCTAAAAAAGCCGCCCGCCTCTCAGGAGACGCTCTTTTGAAACTCTACGACTCCCACGGGCTGACCCCTGATTATGTGGCTCAGATCGCTGAGAAGGCAGGTGTTCAAGTGTTCATTCCCAAGGACTTCTATGGACAGATAGCCCGCCTCCACGAGAGCGCTCCTAAGGTTCAAGCTGAGAAAAAGTGGCCGGAAAAGATGGAGGAGGAAGTTAAAACTCTTCCGGAAACCCTTCCCCTCTACTACCAGAATTCGTATCTTCGAGAGTTTGAAGCCCGGGTTTTGGCTGTCTTCAACCGGCAATACGTCATTTTGGATAAGACAGCCTTTTATCCTGAAGGCGGAGGCCAGCTGGCCGACCGTGGAAACCTACGGTGGAAAGGCGGCGAGGTGGAGGTGGTGAACGTTCAGAAAATCGGCGGTGTGATCCTCCACCAAGTGAAAGGGAACACTCCCCCTCCCAAGACCGTGGTTCGGGGGGAGATAGACTGGGATAGACGGGTTAACTTGATGAGGCATCACACCGCCACCCATATCATCTTGGGCACAGCCCGAAAAATCTTGGGGGAGCATATCTGGCAGTCTGGGGCTATGAAGGACGTGGACAAAGCTAGGCTGGACATATCCCACTACGCAGGGCTCACCGCCCAGCAGGTGGACTGCTTGGAGAAGCTGGCTAACCGGGCGGTTATGGATAACCTGAAGGTTGAAACAGCTTGGCTTCCGAGGGAGAAAGCTGAAGCCCGATACGGGTTCAAAATCTACCAAGGAGGAGTCGTCCCTGGGAAGGAAATAAGAATACTGAAAGTGGGTAACTTGGACGCTGAGGCCTGCGCGGGGACCCACTGTAAAACCACAGGGGAAATCGGCCTCATAAAGATACTTAAAACCGAGAGAATCCAAGACGGGGTGGAGAGAATCATCTTCGCAGCCGGAATCCCAGCCCTTCAACAGGTTCAAAGAGAAGCCTCCATGGTGAGAAGAATAGCCGAACTGACAGAGAGCCCTGTGGAGGGTTTAGAAAAAGCCGTGGGAAACCTCCTGACTGCGGGAAAAGAAAGCCGAAAGGAGATAGAAAAGCTCCAAGGGCGGCTGGCGAAACTGACGGCTTCTCTGCTTCTCCCCAAAGCTGTAGATGTTGGAAAAATCAAGGCTGTTCACTTTTTCGCCCCGGAAATGACCGTAGAAGAGATGATTAAAACAAGCTCAGAATTGGTTAAAACCGAACCCACACTGGTGGCAGCTCTTGCCTCGGTTCAGAACAAAGCGGCGCGGTTCGTGGTCATGGCCGGAAGTAAAGCCGTCGAAGCTGGAGTTGATGCAGGTAAAACAGCAGCAGCCTTAGGTTTGGAGGCTGAGGGAAGCGGTGGGGGAAAACCCTACCTCGGACAGG
Organism: Candidatus Hecatella orcuttiae; assembly: GCF_002009985.1. Lineage (NCBI taxonomy): Archaea > Thermoproteati > Candidatus Bathyarchaeota > Bathyarchaeia (SeqCode) > Candidatus Hecatellales > Candidatus Hecatellaceae > Candidatus Hecatella > Candidatus Hecatella orcuttiae. Next base: position 435,649 of record NZ_MTLX02000005.1, on the reverse strand, counting down.
GAGGAAGCTCGAAGCCTGAGCTCATCCCCCATGTTTTGGAGAAGTTGGAGAGCATCATCCGCAAGCAACTGGAGGTCAGACACGGATGAGCTGGGAGAAAGTGTGGAAGGCTGTGGAGGAAAAATGGCAGAGCCGGTGGAGGGAAGCTAAGATTTTCGAGGCTGACCCTGACCCTTCAAAGCCCAAGTTTTTTATAACTTTCCCCTACCCCTACATGAGCGGTCCGCTTCACGTAGGTCACGGCTACACCGGCTCCAGGGTGGATGTGATAGCCCGCTTCAAGCGAATGCAAGGCTTCAACGTGCTTTTCCCCTGGGCGTGGCACTGGACTGGTGAAACTGTGGCCGGAGCCTCTGAGCGAATCAAACTTGGAGATGAGAAGTTCATCCAAGCCTTGAAGGTTGTAGACCGGGTTCCTGAGGAGGAGCTGAAAAAGTTCGCCGACCCGGTTTACATGGCCAAGTATTATACCGAATACAACAGGGAAGCGGTGAAGAAACTGGGCTTGTCCATCGACTGGAGGAGGGAGTTTCACACCACCTCCTTCCACCCTTTCTTCAGCCGCTTCGTGGACTGGCAGTACAGGAAGTTGAAAGAAGGCAACTACGTGGTCAAAGGCACCCATCCGGTTGTTTGGTGTCCCAAATGTCAAAGCCCTACCGGGGAAGCAGACAGGCTGGAGGGAAGCGGTGTAACCCCCGAAGAATACGTGCTGATAAAATTCAAGATGAACGGAGCCTACCTTCCCGCTGCTACCTTTAGGCCTGAGACCATCTTCGGGGCGACGAACCTCTGGCTGAACCCGGAAGCCGACTACGTGGAAGCCTCTGTAAACGGGGAACACTGGATCATCAGCAAAAGAGCAGCGGAAAAACTGCGGGAACAGTTGAGAGAAGTTGAAATCCTGAAAGAGTTTAAGGGCGCCCAGCTTCTCGGCAAAAAATGCCTCGACCCTCTGATGGGGAGAGAGCTTCCCCTCCTTCCCGGCTGGTTTGTAAACCCGGAGGACGCTTCCGGAGTTGTTTACAGCGTTCCAGCCCACGCCCCCTACGACTGGCTGGCTTTGAAAGACCTGCAAGAAAACCCAGCCATGCTGGAAAGGTTTGGAATGAAGGCTGAAAATGTGAAGAGGATTAAACCCATTTCCATCATAAAGGTGGAAGGCTTCGGAGAATACCCAGCTTTAGAAGCCGTAGACCGGTTGGGGGTGAAAGACCAAAAGGACCCTAAGGCCGAGGAAGCCACCCAACTCGTCTACAAGAGAGAGTTTCACAAGGGAGTTTTGAAGGAAAACTGCGGCTCCTATGCGGGTCGAAGCGTCGCGGAGGTGAAAGAGAGACTTACCCAAGAATTTAAGGAAAAACAGATAGCCGACGCCATGTACGACCTACCCCAGCCTGTGGTCTGCCGCTGCACCACTCCCTGCACCATTAAGATTCTCCGTGACCAATGGTTCCTAAACTACTCCAACCCCGAATGGAAGAAAAAAGCCCGAGAGCTTTTGTCCAAGCTGCAAGTCTACCCTGAGGATGCAAGACGCTGGTTTGAAGCTGTCATCGAATGGCTTCACGACTGGGCTTGCGCCAGGAAGACAGGGCTGGGCACCCCACTGCCTTGGGCTTCCGACTGGATTGTGGAAACCCTAAGCGACTCCACGGTCTACCCAGCCTTCTACACAGTGAACAAGTATATCCAACAGGAGAACATCGCCCCCGAACAGTTAACCGAGGAAGTTTTCGACTACATCTTCTACGGAAAAGGGAAACTCCTTGAGACGGCTGGAAAGGTAGGACTACGCCCTGAGACTCTGGATGCCATGAGAAGGGAATTCCTCTACTGGTATCCTGTGGACCTGAGAAATTCGGGGAAGGACCTCGTTCCCAATCATCTCACTTTCTACATTTTCCACCACGCGGCGTTGTTTCCCCCGGAGCACTGGCCTAAGGCCATCGGGGTCAACGGGTTCATGCGGGTAGAGGGGGAGGAGATGCACAAGTCCAAAGGAAACTTCATCCCCCTGCGGAAGGCTGTGGAGGAGCATGGAGCTGACGCGACTCGGTGCGCTGTGCTTTTGGCCGCTGAAGGCATGGACGACCCGGACTGGCGGGCCAGCAGCCTCAAGGAAGTGAAAGCCCACCTTCAAGCCTTCCACAAGTTCGTCCTCGCCGCCCGAGCGCTGAGGGGGAAAGAAACTCCGGGGCGGGTTGAGAGGTGGCTGATAAGCACCCTCAACAGGCGGGTGGAAAAGGTTACCAAGGCTTTGGAAGCCCTGAAGACCAGAACTGCCTTGGAAACAGCCTTTTACGAGGTGTGGAACGACCTCCGCTGGTACATGAGGAGGAACAGCCTTTTCCATCAGCCTACTCTGAGGGAGGCCGTGGAAGTTTGGATTAGGCTGCTGACGCCTTTTATACCTCACACCTGCGAGGAAGTATGGGAAACCATGGGGAAGAAACCCTTCGCAGCGACCCTTCCCTGGCCTACCTGCAGGGAGGAGAAGATAGACGCGGAGGCTGAGGAGGTGGAAAACACCATCAAGATTATGGTGGAGGACACGCGGCACATCCTCAAAGTCACGGAAATCAAACCTAAAAAAATCTGCTACTACACCGCGGAGCCGTGGAAGTGGGAAATCTACCTAGAAGCCTTGAAGAGGGGAAACCTGAAAGAAAGAGGAACACTAATCAGGGAGTTGATGGCGAGGCCTAGCCTCCGAGAGAAAGGAGCCTCCGCCGCCAAGTTTGTAAACAAGACCTTAGAGGCGGTGGTTAAGCTGCCGGAGGAGATGCGGAAGAAGAGGCTTCTCCTCGGTAAACTGGATGAAAAGGCGTACTTGGAGGAGGCTAAGCCCTTTCTGGAAAAGGAGTTCCGCTGCCCCGTGGCTGTTTACAGGGCAGATGACCCCGAAGCCTACGACCCCCAGCGGAAAGCCGCGCTTTCAGAGCCCTACAGGCCGGGAATCTACGTGAAATAGTTTGTGGTTGAAGATTGGAGAAAAGGATCAAAAGCGCCATCGAAGATTTTAGGCTGTTCTCAGACCGAGGCTACCGGAGGGATAGCATTCTCAGATTCGTCGGAGACAGGTATCAGCTGACAGGGAAAGAAAGACTTCTTCTCCACCGCTGCGTTTACGGAAAAAAGGAAGCGGCTGCGCGGAGGAGAAAACAGGCCGACGTTAAAGCTGTGAAAGGTCGAAGGTTGGCTGTGGACGGCTACAACAACCTGATAACCTTGGAGAGCTTCCTCCAAGGCAAGCTTCTGGTTTACTGCGATGACGGGTTTATCCGAGACCTTTCGGAAGTCCACCGGAGATACAGGATCAACCCAGCGACCGAGAAGGCTTTAAACCTGATGGCGGAAACCCTGAAAAGCCTCCGAATCGGAGCGGTTAAAGTGTTCTACGACTCCCAGCTGAGCCGCAGCGGAGAATTAGCCGCCCTCACCCGGAGGGTTCTCGCGGCATGGGGACTCGAGGGCGACGCGACGGCTGTTAGAAGAGGGGACACCTCCGTACTGGCTTGGTCTAGACTGGCGGCTAGCAGCGATTCAGTCATCATCCAGAAGGCGTGGAAGGTGCTGGACCTAGCTGGATTCATCGTGAGAAAAAAAGCTCCAGATAAGGTAGTTCGACTGAACAGGCTGTCTGAAGAGGCTTTGGAAAATCTTCTAGCCTAATCGGACCAAAAGTCCTTCGGGGTCAGAGGGGACATCCGCCTCAGTCTCTCCACCACGCCGGGTATGACTTGGACGGCGTAGTCCACATCCTCCTCCACCGTCCACCTCCCCAAGGTAAGCAGCAAAGAGCCGTGGGCTTCCTCGTGAGCCAGACCTATGGCCTTCAGGACATGGGAGGGTTCAAGGGTTTTGGAGGTGCAGGCGGAGCCTGTGGAGGCCGCTATGCCTTCCATGTCCAAGCTTAGAAGCATGGCTTCTCCCTCAATGTAGCTGAATCTGAGGTGGACATTGTTAGGCAGCCTCCGAGTAGGGTGACCGTTCAGATAGGACTCCTTTACCTGCTCAAGGATGCTTTTGATAAGCCTGTCTCGAAGCCCGCTGAGCCGTTTTCCTTCAGACCCCATCTCCTGCCCGGCGATTTCCGCAGCCTTACCCATTCCCACGATGTTGGGAATGTTCTCCGTTCCGGACCTTAACCCTCTCTCTTGGCCTCCTCCGAAGATGATAGGTTCGATTCTCACCCCTTTGCGCACATACAGCGCTCCCACTCCTTTAGGGCCGTAAAGGTCGTTGGAAGAAAGGGATAGAAGGTCAACTTGGTCTTCGACTACGTCGATGGGTATTTTCCCGTTGGCTGCCACGGCGTCCGCGTGAAAGTATACTCCGCGGTCTCTGGCGATTTTCCCTATCTCCCTGACAGGCTGAATAGTGCCTATCTCCCCGTTGGCGTAGGCCAGAGAAATGAGAATGGTCTTGTCGGTGATCGCTTCTCCCAGCTTCCCCACGTCCACCACCCCATACCTGTCCACGGGGACGTAGGTAACCTGGAAACCCAGCTTTTGAAGATGCTTAGCCAAGTTCATGATGGAAATATGCTCGGCGGTAGAGGTGATGATATGGTTTCCCCGGTTTCTGTTTCGATAGGCCACTCCCAGTACAGCTAGGTTGTTCGACTCTGTCCCCCCGGAGGTAAAGATGATTTCCTCAGCGCTTTCCGCTCTTATCAACTGGGCAACCCTAGACCTAGCTTGTTCTAAGGCTTCCTTGGATTCTAAGCCGAAACTGTGAACTGAGGAGGGGTTGCCGAAGGTTTTACCGAAGTAGGGTTGCATTTCCTCAACAACTCGAGGATCTACCGGTGAGGATGCAGCGTAGTCCAGATACACTCTTTTCAAGGAAACTTCCCCGCGAAGGCTGAACGGTTTTCTATTTCCATGAAACCTTAATAAGCCCTTCTTTTCGCGAGGAAAATAAACACTTTGATCCAGAATCTTATAGTAAACCTCATTCAATCTTCTCTTGAAGGGGATGTTTAAGGAAAAACCGCTTTTTTACTCGATATTTCGGGTAAAATCCCGTTGAAAACGTCGATAAAGGCTTTTGCCAGCGTTCTTTTTTACACGTTTCTTTTATTCAACAAGCTTAATCAGCGCTTCATTTAGTCTAATATGTATATCATTTCAAAGTTTAACGCTCCCCGAAGGTCTTTTCAAGCCCATTTAGAAGTTTATCCAACACGTAAATCTTAATTTTTATTTCACTGAAGACACTTGCGGTGAAATCGTTGACCGTATGTCCTCGATGTAAAGGAGAAGAGTTGAACATCAACAAGTCGTGGGATGTAAAGCCCAAATCCGGGAAAGGCAGAGCCATGCGAGTCACCCTATACGCTTGCCGAAGCTGCGGACATAAATTCAGGAAAGCCGTAAAACTAGAAGAGACACCCGCTGTTTCAGAACCATCACCGATGGTGGAAGTAGCAACCACCGGCGAAACAGCCATCTCCCCACAGTCCAACGACGCGCCTAAGAAGGAGTCCTTCTTCGATAAGCTGAGAAGACTGTTTTAAATCTCAGAAAATCTGGGAGAGATGACAGTTGAGTCTTCAATATGAAGCCCTTCAAAGGTTCATAGGGAAACCGGCGAGGGACACCTACAGACGGTACATAGGCTACGTGGTAGGTGTGACATTAGACCCAGATGGGCAGCTTCATTCGGTGGGAGTTGACCGAGGAGGAAGCTTTGAAGAGTTCTCCAGAGCGCAGATAATAGTCGAAGGCGATACGTTGATTCTAGTGCCTTCATGGAAGATTGAAGCGGAAAACTTCAAAAAAGACAACGACTTAACCCAGCGTCGTTTTCGAGCGTTGGATGAGCTTTTGAAGAGCCAGGAGATCCCAAGCCATGTCTACGAAGAACTTTGCCAGCAATATAAAGACTCTTTGACCAAGCTTGAAGAAGCCCATAAAAACCTGATAGAGTCTCTGAACAGAAAAATCTCCGACTTGGAACACCATGTTAAAAACTTGGAAAGATTTCTAGGCCACCTCAAGGTTCAGCATAAAACCGGAGAGCTGGGCGACGAAACCTACAAGCTTGCCAGCGACTACTTGATATCGGTGATCAACAGCACGATAAACGAGAAGAGAGACATAGAAGCCACCTTAAACTCTTTAACCGTCCCCCAAAACCAAGAATATCCGAAACTTGAGGTAAAAGAGGAGAGAAGCCCCGCGGAACCCCTCGTCGTACGTCTCCAAACTGACGAAGAGTGAAACATTCCGTCTTGAATATGTTGCAGATGTTCGCGCAAACCAAACATCCATTTTTTAGGCTTTCCTAGTATCCCCGCGGAAGTCGGGGGAACTCCATGTCTCTTTGGTTAGCTTTAAAACGTTTCCAAACCACGTGGGTTAAGGTTAAACTCATAATCGGAATTCTAGCCGTCGTTGTAGCGGATTTCATGGTTCTGTCCATGCTGGTTCAAGGGTGGGGCGCCGTCATTACAGCGGCTTCCATCCTCATCTTGACCATCGTAGCCCTCTCAGCTACCATGCTCCACCTAGCCGACCGGGTTGACTACGACCTAGGCGTGTACAAGGCGTTGGGCGCCACTAGGGAGACCATTACCCTCTCTTTCATGATCGAACTCTTCCTCACAGGGCTTTTAGGAGCCCTTCTAGGGCTGCTGGTGGGGGTAAGCCTCCTAGTTCTGTTGCCGGCTTTGCTGCCTTTGAAAGGCTGGAGCCTCCTGACGCTGGCAGAAGCCTTGGGGTTCGCTCTCCTCTTCAGCCTGCTGGGGATTTTTACGGGAGCCGCTCTCGGAGCATATTCTGTGTGGAAAAAATCTCACCGAATGACTGCGGAGATATTTGCCCATGTCGAGTAACTCCGCCATCCGTGTGGAGCATGTGAGGAAAGTCTACGACGGGCATGGGAAATCTTTCCCAGTGTTTGAGGACGTATCCTTCGAGGTGAAAAAAGGCGAATTTCTCGCCGTCGTAGGCCCCACCGGATGCGGGAAAACGACCTTGATAAACTTGGTTGCAGGTTTGGACAGGCCTCAAGCTGGAAACATCTACGTCGACGGAGTGAACATAACGAAGCTTCCTGAGGACGTTGTTTCAAAGTTAAGGCGGAGAAAGCTGGGGGTTGTCTTCCAAGTATCTAACCTCATCCCTTCTTTAACGGTTTACGAAAACCTGGAACTTCCCCTAGTATTTTTGGGGATGAGCCGGGATGAACGGAGAAGACGCGTGGAGGAGGTTTTGGAGAGCTTCTGGATTTCTAACTACGTCCACCGGAAGGTTGCAACTCTCAGCGTTGGAGAAAACCGCATGGTATCCTACGCTAGGGCGATGATTTCCGATCCTGAGATTCTGCTTTTAGATGAACCCACGGACTTCCTCGATCCCCTCACCGAGGATATGATGGTAGCCTCTTTCAAGGGAAAAATCCTGAAAGGAAAAACCCTACTGGCCACAACGCATAGAAGAAAAATGGCTAAACTAGCCGATAGAGTCATTAACCTTAAGAAAAAGTTGCCTTGAAGGCTTCCGGCCGCGTTGTCGTCTCTTCGGTCAGACGTTGAGGTTGAAGGCTTCCTTCAGCCCTTTGTAACGGTTTCTCACCGTAACCTCCGTGACACCCGCGGCTTCAGCTATATCCTTTTGGGTTTCTTTCTCCCCTGTGAGGACGCAGGCGATGTAGAGGGCTGCAGCCGCCAAGCCTACGGGGTCTTTGCCTACGATGGCATTTTTCTCTTCAGCTTCGCTGAGAAGCTGAATGGCCTTGGTTCGCGTTTTCTCCGGAATGTTGGCCTTCGTGGCTATCTTGGAAATGTAGTTCCTCGGGTCAGGAATGGGCATCTTCAAGTCTATCTCCTGCAGAAGAAGACGGTAGCAGCGAGCTATGTCCTTCTTTTTAACCCTGCTCACCGAGGCTATTTCCTTCAACGAACGCGGCTTTGAGTACGCTCGGCAGGCTGCGTAGAGGGCTGCAGCTACGATGGCTGATATGGAGCGCCCTCGCACCAGCCCTTTATCTAAGGCTTTTCGGTAGATTTCAGCCGCCTCTTCTTGGAGATCTTCGGGGATGTGAAGTTTATCCGCAAGCCTGTCCAGTTCGGCTAAAGCTTGGAGGAGATTTCTCTCCACAGGAGACTGGTACTGGGTTCTGGTCTGCCATTTTCTGAGACGGAGCATCTGCCTCCGGGTTGGCAGGTCAACCTTCCTTCCGAAGGCATCCTTGCCAACCTTGTCTATCACCGTAGGTAAACCTTTATCAGCTTGAAGGATGGAAACGGGTCCACCCACCCGGCTTTTCCCAGCTTTCTCCTCCGGGGTGAAGGCTCTCCACTCAGGCCCCCTGTCGTAGGATACCTCATTCAACACCAAGCCGCAGTTGCCGCAGACAACCTCGCCGGTTTCGCCACTCTCCACTATCAGGGTGCTGCCGCATTCGGGGCAGCGGGATTCCCTACCGGCGCCTACTTCTCTTGACGATGTTTCCATCTGCACGTTTCACCTCCGTCGTCATCGGTCCTTAAAACTCCGTTCCCATCGAGAAATAGGAGGAGCTTATATAGAAGGAGCCTCGACTTATTCCTTAAGTCATAATCTATACTTCTAATATATAAACTTTTCGTATAAAAGCGGTGATAATCCTCGAAACCTAAAATAAGCTGTAAAGGCTTGTCTTAACCTTTAATATAGCTATTGCTACCAAGAGCCTTCTGCCATAGATTTTTAAGAATCTAATTCGAATGATGTATGTTTAACTCTGGGAAACTTGAAGATGGGTAAGGCTGTTTTCATCGCCCGGGATGTTGTTCAAGGCCTTGTGGACTACGCTCGCCACTTACACCCAGAGGAGGGGATTCTCTTGCTGAGGGGAAAGCTCTCCAAGGATAGGATTATGGTTGAGGAGATCGTCATACCCCCCTTCGCCAGCCGTGGAAGAGCCTTTTCAAGTTTTCCCCTCTTCACGCTTCCCATGGACGCTTCCATCGTAGGGGTAGCCCATTCTCACCCCTCCGGGCATCTGAAGCCGTCGCCTGAAGACTTGAACAATTTCTACGGGAGAATCATGGTCATCGTGGGATACCCTTACCGTTTCGAGGATGTAGCCGTCTTCAACCGGGACGGTGAACCTGTCAAGTTTGAAATTCTCTGATTTCACTCAGCCTTTTAGGGCAGTATTTCAGGGGTGACCAGCCACTGGATAGACCAGCAGCCGCGCTCATCCTTCTCCAGACATAGGATGCAGCCCGTCTTGAAGGCCACAGCCCCTCGGCCCTCGTCTCCGCAGAGCAGTAGACCTGCAAGCTTACCTAGGTGGGGGAGGTGCCCCACCAGCATAAGGTTCTCCACGGCTTCGGAGAGGCGGTTTCCCCATACCTGAGGGTCAGCTGAGGGCTCAAAGCCTTCAGCCGCCTCCACCCCTTTCGGGGGACGAAGATGTTCGGCCAGGATTTCAGCCGTCTGCTTAGCTCGCAGTTTTCCGCTGTGGAGTATCTGCCCTACGGTGATGTGCAGGTGTTTCTCTGCGTATTTCGCCACCTTTCTGATGTCTTCCAAGCCCTTTGGGGACAGGGGCCTCGACGGGTCTTCCTCCTCCCGCAGGGCCTCGGCATGCTGAACTAAATATACCCTCACCAGTAGCACCCCTGTTTATTAGAGAAGCCAGCGGGTTAATTACGGTTTTCTTTCCTGTTAGGGATAGCTGATGCGAAGGAGGCTGTTCGCCTGAGTTTTCTGAGCCCTTCGGTTGAAGCTGAATTAAAAGCCGTCGAATAATTATGTTGCAGTAGAACGCTGTCTGCCGAATAGGAAAATTTCCAAGGCCAGGAGAATCCCTAAGCCGACTGCAAGGAAGCTGAGGACCGTGGGGGTGCCAACGGGTTTAGTGGAGAGGGGAACCTCCGCGTTTTCCCTCAAGACGGTGGCCTCTCCTTCCTCCCTTACCAGGGGCTTTCCTGTAAGGGGGTTTAGAAGATTCTCCACAGGAGCTTTGTCGTCGGTGAGGACCCTTCCCCCTTCCAGTTTGAAGCTGGGTTCCCAAAGGTGGTTAGCATAGCTTTGGATGGGGACTCTGACGAAATGAAGCTCTTCCGCTCTTTCCACTAGGGTTTCTTGGCTGAAATTCTTCTCCGCCTTCACGGCTACGATGATGATGTTCTGAACGAGGCTGGGCATCCCGGGGGATAGAGGAAACAGGTAGATTTCAGGGAAAACCTCAGACATGGTGGCCAGTTCAGCCTTCAAGATGCGGGAGGCATCTCCCTCTAGGGATGAAATGAAGTTTAAAACCACAACCCCTTGAGGCTTCAGGTCGCGTTCCATCTCCCTCCAGAATTCAAGAGTCATGAGGTGGAAGGGAATGAAGCTCTTATCGTAGGTATCCATGACCACCAAGTCGTATTTCTTCTCGGAGCTCGCCAAGTAAACTCGGCCGTCTTGAATGTAAACCTTCAACCTAGGGTCCGGTTTCAATCCGAAGTACTCTTCAGCAACCCTGACAACTTGAGGGTCTATTTCCACTACATCCACTTTCACCCAGTCATAGTCTTCTAGGAAGCGCTTGGGCCCTGAAAATCCACCTCCCCCGATGAAGAGCACATTCTCAACCTCGGGGTTGAAGAGAAAGCCCAAGTGGAAAAACCCGGTGTAAGTGTATACTATACGGCTGGGCTCCCTTAAGTCCATGGCGCTGTGAAAATTGTTGTCTAAGAGAAGAGTTCTAACTCCAGTAACGTTGTTGTCCATAACCACGATGTGATGGTAGGCGGACTCCCCCTCGAAGACCACTCCGCTGGCTTTCACCGGAGCGGTGAAAGCCATGGCCAAAGCCAACGAGATCACCACCACAGCGAGAGACTTGCCTCGGTTGGTAAGACTTAACGTTGAGACTGCCATAAGCCCGATGCTCACACCGTAGAGAGTCTTGGCAACCCCCAGCTCCGGGATGAGGACGAAAGCCGTAAGAAAAGTCCCAACTATACTGCCCGCGGTGGAGAGAGAGTAAAGGTTCCCGGCTAAGCTTCCAATCTCCTTGAGAGTTTTAGCCCCCAGCCTTATGGCGTAGGGGGAAACCATCCCCAGCAACCAGCTGGGTAAGGCGAGGAGAAGAACCGTGGCCGCTAGAGGGCTGAATCTTTCACCCATCCTCAGGGAAAGGGCGAACTCGAAAACCATAGGGGCAAGGGTATTGATGAAGAGAATGTAGACCCCTGCGGAGAAGATGATAAAGGCGAAAGCCTGGAAGCTCGGCCTTCTGTCAGCGATCCTGCCGCCGTGGTAGTAGCCGAGGCTTAGGGCGGCGAGGACGACGCCTATGAGGCTTCCCCAAACGTAGAGGGTGCTACCGAAATGGGGGATGAGAAATCGGCTTCCCAGCAGCTCCAGAGCCATCACCATGGCTCCGCTGACGAACACTTGAACCCTCAAAATCCACATAAGCCGCTTCGCGGAGGCCACTACCCGGCTACCCTCTTCTCTTGAAGCGTGAAAGTTGAATTTGAAGATTATCTTGGGGGAGAGAGCTCTTTAGAAAGAGTATTAGGGAGGAAGCCCCCAAACTTAACCTGAGGGAGAACATATGCCCATAAGAGCCTTCGTCCTAGTTACCACCAAACCGGGCACCTCGGAGGAAATCGTCAAAGCCCGACATATTCGAGGTGTGAAAATGGCGAACTCCGTCTTCGGCAGGTTTGACGCTGTGGTGGTCATCGAAGCTAAAGACTTGCAGGAGCTGTCGAGGATAATCTACGAGATGGTGGAAAAAACTCCCAACGTAGTCCACACGGAAACCCTGCTGACCATGTTCTATCCGCCGGAATGACCTCATGAAGTGCGTCGAAGACCTTCAGCCGATGCGGGGAAGGTAGAGGGTTATCACCATCAGGAAGTATATGAGCAGCGCTGTGACGTCTGCGATCAGCGTGACCAGAGGCCCTGAGGTCACTGCAGGGTCAACTTTGAAGATGTAGCTCAAATAGGGTATGACGAAGCCGATGCCTATGGCTGTTATGGGGATGAGAAACATACTCGCGGACAACGTGAAAAGCAGCATGAGGTCGTAGACCCCCAACAAGGCGGCCAGCGCTGCCACAAACACGGCGAGGATGAACCCTATGATCGCGCCTGCTCCTAAGTCGGCTAGGAGAAAATGCGCGGCGACGCGGCTAGTTCTCATCTGCCCCAAAGCCAACGCCCTGACGATTATGGTAGAGCTTTGCGTGCCTATGTTACCCCCTGAATCCATCAAGACCGGGATGAAAACAGCGATCAAAGGCAACGCTGCGATGGCGTCTTCATACTTTTTTATCACACTTCCGGAAACGAGCACACCGATGATCACGCAGATGATCAGCCAAGGGATTCTCGACTTCACCATCATTGAAAGATCTTCTAAACCCGCTGCTGGAAACCTAAACTCCAATCCGAGTATGCCGGCCAGCCGGTAGATGTCTTCGTCGCTTTCCACCCTCATAGCGTCCAGAATGTCGTCGGCTGACACGATGCCCAAAAGCTTATGATTACGACTTAGGAGAGGCACCGCGCAGAGGTCATTTTTGATGATGACGGAGGCCACCTGCTCCACAGAGCTGTCCACGTATGCGTAGGCGAAATTTTTCCTCATGATATCCTTCAGCTTAGTCTGGGGGCTGGCGGCCAGCAGTTCCCTCATGGTCAGCAAACCTTCAAGCCTGCCCTCTGAGTCGACAACATAAATATTGTAGGCGATTCTTGCCTCATGCACTGTTTCACGCCATTTTCCTATTCCTTCCTCCACGGTCAGATCTTGGGATAAGGCAACATACTTGGTGACCATGAGCCTGCGCAGCGTCTTTTTCCGCTCAGCTTTCTTAACCTCTTTTCCCATCCACATTCCCAGCCTTGCAACGACCTTGTTTTCACAATCTCATAAAAACGCGGGGACCATTCATTATAAAAAATTTCTCACCTTTTCAAAAAGAAAAACCGTCCGGCTAAACTGACAGTGAAGAGTTGAAAGACATTAGGAAACGATTTTTTCCAGATTATCGCCTTCGATTCCAGCTCTTATTTCTCGGGCGATCCTCTTTCCCATGTACATTTTTTCCCCATGTTTCAGATACGAATAGGGGGAGATGCCAATGCCTACGTTTGCTCCTGCGACTATTCTGGCGGATATTTCGAACGTGACTATGCGTAAGGCATCAGTGACAACCGTCTCCAAGCAAAACGGCCCTATGATCCCCGGCGGGGCTATTTCCTCAGACACCTTTACTACGCTGTCGCCCATCCTGAGGATTTCCGAAAGTAGCGATTCCCTCACAGTCAAAGGGATGTTGCCAACCACGGTGTAGGTGGGATTCAGTCCAACTTCAAGCTGCTCCCTCGCAGGTATTCTTCCAATACCGTCTATCGCAGACTCATACCGCCTGTCTATGCCCAGCAGCTCAACCTCCCCTACCACTAGGGAGCGAAAGTACAGAGGGTAGACGTTTACACCGACAAAATACTCCTGCAGATGAATCCTGGCCAAGTCCTCTTCCTTTAAAAGCCCTTTTTCAACCATGTCTCTCGCCTTCTGGTGAAAAGATTGAGGGGAGCTTGCGAGGAAATAGCCTCTTCCACCTTTGGCGCCGGGAAATTTTACGATGACTAAACCCTCTATGTCCTCGGGGTCTTTGAATATTTTAGGCAGATTCAACCCAGCTCTCCCAAGCCATTCCCTTTGCTTTTCCCTGTCAGCCTCCCATAGGAGTAGCTGCCTGTTTCCAAACAGGGGTAAACGTAACTCGTTCATCAGGTCGCCGGTGCTGATGTAGGCGGTGAAGGAGCCGTGGGGAACTAGAATGGTGTTCAGCCGTCTTAACTTTTCTTGGACATCATCGTTTAACAGATCTCTAAAGCCCTCCACCACGAGGATATCATCTGCCACAGGAAATCTCTGATAAACAATCTCATCGCCCTTTCGGCAGATGCAAACTGTTCGAAAACCTTCCTCTTGAGCGCCCTTGAAAATGTTAAGCGCAGAGTGAGAGCCGAGAGTGCCTATGGAGATTTTACCTTTATCATAGCTTCTCAAAACCTCGTCTATCTCATCTTTAGAAATCATTCCACCACCACCCAGTTTAAAAGCGGGAAGCTTTCACCCATATCTTCTCTTTTCCGCTGTTTACGCCTTTTGGTGAAATTTAAACCCCAGCCGCAAAAATGTCTTAGGTAACGATGTCTTCAAGCCGACTTTTTTTAACCGCCTGCTTAATCTCCATTGCAACTCTTCTCCCCGGGCCTATTTCTTTTCCGTATTTGTACTTCATGTACGGGGAAGTAGGCTCTACGCATGGGCATCCCGGTATCCTGGGGCTCACATCGAAGACGCAGAATTCTAGGTCTTTGGTTATAGCTCCCTGCAGAGCGAAAAGCCCTATTATGCCGGGGGGGTATTCTTTTTTGCATACTTCGACGAATTTTTCCCCAGCTTCAAATATTTTCTCCAGCTGCGATTCCCTCATAGTAGCTCCCATATGCCCTATCTCTATGTTTTGCGACGGTATTCTCGCCTCCAACTGTTCCTCGGCAGGTAGGTCTAGGACTCCGTCCAAGTTGGTTTGAATCCTTCTGTCGAATCCGAGAAAGTCGATTTCGCCGGTTATCGGTGACCAGAAATAGTTGGCGTTGAACTTCGCCCCTATCACGTACTCTTCTATCACAGCCTCATCCAAGTCTTCTCTGTCGATTATTCCTTTTTCAATCCTCTCCTCAGCTTTTCTTTCAAATTCTTCGGGGGTTGAAGCGTAGAAGAAAGCTCTCTCCATTCTCCTTTTCTTTTCAGGAACCTTCACTATCACCAGCCGATCTATCTCTTGGGGGGATCGGAATGTTTTGGGTGTGCGTATACCTGCTTTTTCCAGCAGATAATACTGATTTTTCGCAACGTTTCTTTCTTCGCTTCTCAGAATGTACCTGTTCCCCAGAATCGGAACGGAAAACTGTTCTTCTATGTTATCATATCCTACATAGACCGAGAAAGACCTGTTCGGCACGAAGATGGTGTTCAATTCCCTCAGCCTGTCTTGGTTTTCTCCGTTGACGACGTCGGAGAATTTGTCTAAAAGCAACATATGGTCAAACAGGTTTTTGTAGTATTTCGTGTAGGTTCGGTCTCTTCCTTCTTGACAAACGACAACCGTCTCAAGCCCTTCCTGTTTGGCTCCGTAGCCGATCTCCAATGCAGAATGCGAACCTAACACTCCTACTCTGATCTCTTCGGGGTTGTAGTCTGCTACGAGTTTTTGGATGAGTTTACGGTCCATCATTCTCACCCAGATATTCTCGGTATTCCTTCACCGTGTCCGCGAGACGAGGCGCATCAAACAAGTCGAGTCCCGTGCATTCGTTCGCCGTTGCCATGTAGAGGTTGCGTATGATCCTCTTCAATTTAGGGTTCAACTTCGGCGGCTTGGATTTGCATATGCTTTTCCAGTTTTTAATCCCTTTGGCGTCGGCTTCTTTTTTCGCTTCCTCTACGTCTCTGTACCATTTCGTTTTTTTGTAAAACTGCCTTGCAATCTCCTTGCTCACGTGCAAACCTTTGTAGGTGAATCTGCACTCGTCCAAGGTGCCGACCACGTCCACAACCATTAGTCTCCTGCGGTTGTCGAATGCGAACTCGATTTTTCCATCCTCGTTGTTTAGGTTAGCTTTTGCAGCGATCTCGCTGATTAGGCTGTCTATGCGGAGCAGCTTGTTTTTGACCTCCTCCATCTCCTCGTCGGTTAAGCCAGCTATTTCCTCGGCCTCCGGCCAGGTGACGTATCTGTCTTTTTCCTCCAACTTCGTGCTCACATCGAAGATGGGTTTTTCCAGTTTTTCCCCCGGCTGGGGATAGTGATCTAACCCAAGGTCTTCCGGCTTAAGCCCCTGCTTCAACCTCCTGAAAACCGACGACCCTTCCGGCAGCCCGTTTCGGTATATTATTTCCAAGGGCAGAAGGAAATTGGTTAAGCTTGGGGTGAACATGCTGTAATCGTATTTGAGTTTCCCCTCCTCTTTGTAGGAGCGAGGGCGAAGCACGTTTACGAGGTCGATTTCCATGACATTGACAGGTTTTTCCAGCTCGCAGGTTTCGACGAGCTTTCCCTCGGTTGTTACCAGTCCCCTGTAATGCGTTCTTATCCCGTCTTCCTTCAGCTTCTCAAAGCAGTAGGCGCCCATCACGCAGAGAGCTGCACCCTTCATTTCGATTAAATCCGGCATCTCCCCCCAGTCGAAGACCGAGTACCGATCGGAGAAATGGAAACGCCCTATACCCATCTCCTCTCTCGTCGGCTTCTTTACAATTTCCAGATCCTTTACGCTTCCCATCCATATCCTCCCGTTTCTTAACTGTCTCCATCAACCGGCAGCAAGCTTCGGTCTACTTATTATTAAAAAGATAATTAAGTGTATTTTAACAACATAACCGCCAACTGCTGAACATATGGCGAGGGAAAGAAAACCCCGAACTCCCGAGGCTCAGGCTGAAAAATAGGGTGAGAGACCCCCTCCCTACTCACAGCCTTTCTGCCGGTGGGCGGTGAAGGCTAGAAGAGGGTTATGAGGGTCTCAGTGTGGGTTACGTTGGGATTCTTCTCGATGACTTGGTAGATAACCTTGGTAAGTTCCTTCAGGTCTTTGGCTTCGATGACGATGACGGCGTCAAATCTGCCGTAGACGGAATCTGCCACCTTCACTCCTTTAACTTTCCTCATGGCCTTAACAGCCTTCAGAACCTCCTCAGAGGTCCCGGGCTTGGCGGTGATCAGGACGTAGGCTCTCATGGGTCTAACCTCCACCATAGGTTCCCTGTCAGAGAATTTAAACAATTAGGGAAGGCTTGAGACTGGCTGCGACTCCACGGATGGAGGGCAGCCTCCTTACGGCTTAACTTTTCATTCCCTTCAAACTTTCGCCTCCCTAAACGGTTAAGTATAAACGTGGAGGTATATCTATGCGGAATAGCTGAACAGGTTTTAAAATGTCCGAAAGATACGGCCTGTCCAGATGGATTTCCAAACGTGCCCAGCAGCGTCTAATTCGAATAATCACAGGCTTAGCGATCGTGCTGGTGGCATGGACGGTTCAAGATGAAGTTGTATGGTTTGCTTTGAACATCATGGAGTTCGGAGAACTCTACATACGCCCCATCTACTTCTCCCTTCTAGGAGGACTGATCCTCGCCCCCATCGTCCTCTTCCGAGTGGACTTCAAACATAGGAGATCCGTCACTTGGTGGGCGGTTCGGCTAGCCCTAAGGGCGATCCGGGAACGCGGCGCCATGGAGGCTGTACCAGCCCACTACATAGACTTCAAAGTTTTCCAGATGCCGAAGTTTAAATTCGCTGCCTGGCAGGCTACCAAAGTTGTAATCGGAATGCTGATGCTCAGAAACCTGTTTCTCGGCATGGCCGTGGCTGGAATGACACAAGGTTGGAATCCTAATCTAGGCCGAATCTGGGAAATTTTCACGCTGCCCTTCGTAGTTTCCCCGGGCAGCTTGGACAGCGCAGCCGCCCAGATGACGGTTATTCCTCTCCTACCCGCTCTGACCCTTGTGGTTAGGCCGGTTCTTTGGGCAGTGGGAGCCCGGCTGATCATCTTGGTAGGCGTAACAGAGATTATTAGGGTTGCTACGCCTTCCGTGAGAGAGTTGGGCGGGGAGCGGCTGCAGTTTCGCTGGCGGGTTTCAACCATCGAAGCGTTGATTGCCATAGCGCTTTTCTGGTCCATGGTCAACGTGTTTTTCTCAGCCTACATCGACTACAATACCAAGTATGCAGTCGGAGGCCTTGGAGCAACCGGTGTGGCGTTCACTCTTTTAGCCTACATGGACCGCGCTAAAGGCAGAGGCTTGAGAGTGATAGCGCCGCGCCCTATTCTTACCCGCTTTCTAGCCATCATCATAATACTGCTGGTTGTAAGTTCCATCATGGCCGTTAACCACAGCATCGCCGACGCTCGAAAGGTTGAGTGGCGGGGCCCCTACACCCTCCAGCAGATTACGGTGAACCGCGAACTCGCGGAGCTGGCTCATCCTCAACGGGGAGTAAGGGAGATACCTTATAACGTCAGCATCGTAACGGTTGCCAGCGACCAGATGGACGCCTATGTCTCAGAGCACAGAAACTTGCTGAGCAAAATACGCCTTTGGGACCGGGACGCTGCCTTCGCAAAGTTGAAGCCTGAAATCGGGCCGATACCCTACCTGGACTATGAGGATTCAGACATCATCCGCTTTCACGGAAATCTCTATTGGAGCGCTTCCATGAAACTCGTCCTGCCTCCCACAGTGCTTCCAGAGGACAGATGGTACAATGAGCATCTTGTTTACACCCACGCCCCCATCGGCTTCCTGCTTTTAGACGGCCATGAAGGCGTGATCGTGGACACTTCGCAGTTCTTCAAACAGCGGAAGATCTACTATGGCGAAGGCGGCCTTTTCAAGGAGGTTTGGGCAGCCTATCCTCTCGAACGCTCGAAAAGCGACGAGTTAGGGGGTCATTTCTACGACCGCGACAAGCCCTCTGCCTATGTGGGCGGAAAGTTAGGGGGGTTGAGTGTTCCGCCGCCTTTAAGCTGGTTTTTCGATTTCATATTTTTCCTATCCTACCGTGACAAAACGATTCATGTGCTCAGGTATAGGGATGTCTATGACCGGATGAGTCTGCTCTTCCCGTATTTCGTGTATGAATGGGGAGCGAGACGGGTGGTCTTATACGAGTGGATGGGGAAGCGTGTGGACATGCTTCCGGTGACAGACGGGGAGCGGACTTACTACCTCATGCCCCTCATCGTCAGCCTTGACACAGGAAAAGTCCCTTGGAGTGTTCGAAACCCTTTCATGAGGCTGGTGGGCTATGCCCTCATCGACATATACACGGGGAGCATTAGGCTGATAGTCCTTGGAGACGACTTTTTCAGCGACCTGTTCCGGCGGACTTACTCAGAACATGTCACCGCAGAGGTGCCTGAGTGGCTTGAAAAGCAGTTAAGATATCCCAAGGAACTTTTCGAGTGGCGGGTGGACATGTACAATACTTACCATGTCACGGACCCCAGAACCTTCATCGAAGCCAAAGAATTCCTCGCAGTGCCTGAAGGGCTGGACACCTACTACATCATAGCTCAGCCTCCGAACTTCGAGGAACCCGAATTTGTCGGCCTCCTCTCCTTGGAACGTCGAGGCGCCATAACGAAGAACCTAGTCGGCTACATCCTAGTGCGAAACGATTGGCCTTACTTGGGTGAGATGCACTACTACCGGGTGGCTGAGGATGCGCCGATAAAGCTACTGGGCCCCTCAGGGGCTATTGAAACACTGGAGAAAGACCCTGACTTCCGCGTTCTAAGAACCCTCCTGCGCGACCCGCGTGTGGGAGACAACATCCTTTACAGGGTAGGCGACCATGACGTCTATTTCATCCCCATCTACACCGCCCCGGCAGCCGGCGAAGCGGTGATCACCGCATTGGGCAAAGTGGCCTGCGTGGGAGCCTACTTCACAGCCGAATATTATGTGGGGCTGGGAGACAGCAGCGAAGAAGCCTTCAAAGCCTTCCTAGCCAAGCTGCCGGGAGCAGAGCAGCCCGTTGTGGTGGAGGAGAAAACCTTGGAAGAAAGAATAGGCGACATATTAGACCTGTTCAAAAGCAACGAGGTGAAGAACATGACCGTCGTGAAGCCTGAGGCGATAAGCCCGGATGTCACCTTCCATGAAGGGGAAACCTCCTACCTCTCCTCAGACCAATGGAGCCTAACTAGGGGGATGATCTTATCCTTCATACAGCAGTGGGGCTGGGATGCGAATAAGGTGCTGATGTGGGTTGAAGACTCCACGGTGAACTTCGGCATCCTGATATCGGAGGGAGGCGTGGTGGAGCTTCACTACATATCCGTCCACCTAGCCTAGCCGAGAACCCATCCCCCTGGGGAGTTGAACTTAATTCTTATATTCATTTTATCCTACACTTAAAGCGTAGCCTGAAGCCCCGGAGCAGATGCCCCGGTTCCCTTACGAAGCAAGGGCGGGTAGGCGCAGCCTGGTGGCGCGTGGCCTTGGTAAGGCTAAGGTCGCGGGTTCAAACCCCGCCCGGGGCTCCAAACTTCAGGTTCGGTTCCTCACCCATTTTACTTATGGGTGCTGGCTGGAGATTAAATTCTTTATAATTTTCTCTTTTAAATGCTGTTGGGCTTAGATTAACAGGTCATAGATGTTTGCTGGAAACTACTAAAACTATGATGATAGAACTATCAATACGCCCTATGGCGGTTGTATTTTGAAAACGCAGGTCTCGTTCCCTGTTGCTTTGCAGCGGATTTCCGAAACTTTTATCTCTTTGCCGACGATTTGGCTTATGACCCCTTCTAGGTAGCCTCTCAAGAAGTGGCAAACAGGTTCTTTGGACCTCTCATGATACTCCGCCTCGAAGCTTTTAGTTATAATAACTTCCGCTTCGGAAGGTTTCATTCTAAATTCCATGTTCCCCCATCCCTCCTTTTGCTTGTAGCTGGTTATGACTTCTAGCAAGCTGGGTCTATTAGGATGTTCATCCAGTAAACGCTTGGTTGAATATATGCCATGGCCTTTTCCCATCTCACTTAAGATTACAACTCCCCCGGAGCCAAAACAGTCCTTTAAAGCCTTCTTGAAATCCATGAAGGCCTCAAGAGGTATGCTGATCGCTTTATTCTCTCTAAAAAGTGAGAAAAACTCGATGATCTCCTGTTCGTATCTTAAATTTTTCATCTTCATTTGCTCGTTACTTTGAATATTGTGAATAATGGAGGTTTTATTCATTTCTAAGACCTATAATCTAATGATTGTCGGATACTCAAAAACTTGTGTTTGTCAGATATCATAGTTACAAGAAAGGGAATGTTTTTCAGCCTTTTAAGATATCTATGATTTCATCAAATCTTCTCGCCACTTCCCTGCCTTTCTCGGTTATGGTGTAGTAGGTTTGAGCTGGCATGGATTCGGTGTTCACTTGACGTGTTACGAGTTTTTCTTCCAGCAGAGAGTTCAGAGCTGAAGATAAAGCCCCTCTGCTTGGAACATGTTTAGCTATGTCCCTATGCCTCACGGAGCCGGCTTGGAATATCAAAATTAGCACAGCTACGGTTGTGGTTTTTCCGATTTTCTCGATCTTCAAATCCAACATTCTCTTATTAAGGGTATTAAATCGGTCATCTGTCATAAAGTAGTGTAACCTTTTTAAGTTACAACATCGATAACAATGTTAAGGACATTATTTTGAGTAAAGAACAAGAAATTGTACAGAACCTAAGCGAGTTCGGCTTATCTGGAAACGACATTAAAGTACTGGTTACACTAATAAAATATAGCTCAGACCTAACCGCAAACCAGTTAGCCCGTCGGGCAGGAATCCCTCGGCCTGAAGTCTACCGCATACTTAAGAAGCTTGAAGGACGGGAACTTATCCAGTCTTTATTGGAACGGCCTAAAAAATTTAAAGCCGTTAAACCTGAGATGCTTGTAGATTGGTTATTAGCGGCTGAAAGAGAAAGAGTGAACAGAATAGCATCTAACAAAGCTAGGCTCGTCGACGCTCTGAAAGCAGTAAGTGAGGAGAAAGAAGAAGAGAGAGAAGAAAGAGAAGGCATACAAATTTTGACTGGAATGAAACAAGTCTATAGTAAAAAGATCGCATTATGTAAATCGGCGGAAAACAAAATAGACTACATGGTGCCAGGGGCAGGTCTTTATCTGGCGGAGTATCATGGTCTCGTTGACATATTAAGAAAATGCTCTCACAGGATGCCGGTGAGGATACTTACGGAGGTTGACGAGACAATCATCCGCGAGGTTGAAATCTGCAATAAGTTTGCAGAGTTAAGACAAATTTCCAGAATCCCCTTTCACACGATGATTATTGATGATAAATGGACCATTGTCGGAATAGCAATAGACATGGAAAGATGGCCATCGAACTCTTGCTGTAGAGATATATGGCTGAACAGCAAAGGTTGGACAAGGCTATACCAAAGATTCTTCGAGGAAATGTGGAGCTCAGCGGACCCCTTTAAACTTGTGGATACCCTGTTAAAAACAAAACTTCCCCCAAAGAGGACGTCAGCCATGAAAGGAGAGACAGGCTTATGGCTTGTAGACGCAGAGTTCAACACTACATATGTCAGCCCAAGGACTGCTGAGATGCTCGGATACACATCAAAGGAGATGGTGGGCAAGAATCTTGAGGAGTTCTGCAGTCAGAGATGGGGAAAAATTCTCCATAGCATAAAAAACAGGCGGAAACATAGGTTCGATGAAGTTCATGAATTTGAGTTCCTGAAGAAAGGAGGAAGCCCTCTGAGAACGTTCATTTACACTACCCCCATCGAAAATCAAGACAACCAGTTCACTGGAGCCGTACTAATCCTGAGAGAAAAAGAGTTGTCAAAAATATAATCGTATTCTTAAGATTAGTCTGCTTTGAATTAATAAAACACCTTCATCAAGCGTTTATCAGCCTTACCCATATTTAACATAATTCTTCATCGATTTCACCGATGCCATTCGGAATCTTGACAGGTTTCTTAAAAACCCTGCATAGCCCCGTAGTCCGTGGTAAATTTAGAGTAGCTGTTTTTCTCTGGCGAAGTTGCTGAGGGGATTCTTTCTTTCGTCGAACCAATCATTCTCAGCCATACGTATACTTTCTTGAGGGGGTTGGAAAGTCTTTTCATTTTCTACTTTTTGGTCGGGAAAAATCTCTGCAGCCTTTCTTCTGGTATTGGACGAGTTATCAAGGAGACTACGACGAATGCTATCAGAGAGAGGACTACACCAATGGGTATGTAGAAGGGATATTCAGGCCATGGTGTAGGCAGGGGGGGCGCCGATTCTCTACCACTAAATTTTTTAAACGGATAATTGGTAATGATAAGATATGGATAGTTATCAGGGGAATATTCTTTGCATAGACTTAACCACAGGGCGAATACTCCGGCAGCCATTGGATTTATCTGTTGCTAGGAGACTGGTCGGTGGAAAAGGGCAAGCAGCAGCGATATTGTATAAGGAGCTACCCCCCAAGGCTGATCCCCTTGGCCCTGAAAACATATTCATATTCAGCACAGGGCCTTTGACAGGTACGCTGGCTCCAGCTCAGAAGGGCATCGTGGTCTCCAAGTCCCCCCTCACGAGAACCTTTTGCGACAGCTATGTTGGGGGCTATTTCAGCCAGGAACTAAAATACGCCGGCTACGATGCCTTGGTGCTCACGGGGAAGGCTGAAAAACTCAGCTACATCTGGATCGACAATGAGCATGTGGAAATCAAAAACGCCAGCCACCTTCAGGGTCTTACCATAACCCAGACCGCCCTTGCCGTCAAAAAAGAGCTCGGCGACAACGAGGTGAAAACAGCGTGCATCGGACCGGCGGGAGAGAGACTTGTCAGGTTTGCGTGCGTCGGCTGTGACTACCGGCAGGCGGGGAGGGGAGGCCTAGGAGCCGTGATGGGCTCAAAGAATCTGAAGGCTGTGGCCGTTCGAGGAACAAAGCCTGTGGAGGTGGCCAATCCAAAGGAATTTGTGAAAGCTGCGAGAAAGCTGCACAAGGCTCTGGTTGAAAGCGAAGCTGTGCGAGCGACGTGGACGGAATACGGAACCGCGGGGTCTGTGGATTTCGCCAACTCTGAAGGTTTCTTCCCGACAAGAAACTTTCAAGACGGAAGCATCCGGGGGGCGGAAAAGCTTTCAGGCAGAATTCAGTCCAAGGCCGTCCGCTTTAGAAAGGTTGCCTGCTTCTCCTGCCCCATTCGATGCGGCCACCTTCTGATGATAAAGAAAGGCCCCTACGCGGGTACCGTGGTGGACGGTGTGGAATATGAAACCACCGGCCTGCTGGGAGCCAACTGCGGCATCACGGATCTGGACGCTGTGGCTTACGCAAATTACCTGTGCGATGAACTGGGGTTAGATACCATATCCACCGGCGGCGTCATAGGTTTCTTCATGGAGCTTTTTGAAAAGGGAATTCTGACCTCGGAGGATTTCCAAGGGGTTAACCCGAAGTTTGGGAACTCCAAAGCTGTGCTTGAGCTTGTTGAAAGAATAGCCCGCCGAGAAGGGATAGGCGACCTGATGGCTGAAGGCGTAAAGCAAGCTTCGGAAAAGATAGGCGGCCGAGCGTTAGATTTAGCTGTCAGCATCAAGGGGCTGGAGACGCCGGCGTGGCCTCCCAGGGGAGCCCCGGGAATGGCGCTGGCCCTAGCCACAGCTGACAGGGGCGGCTGCCATGAGCGGGGATGGCCGATCGCGTACGAGGTTGAGGGAATCCCCGGACCCTCCGGCACCGTGGAGCGGCTTTCGCTCAAGGGTAAGGCTGAAATCGTCAAGTGGGAGCAGGATTGGCTTACGGCTGTTTGCACGCTTCCCTGCTGCGATTTCAGCCGAACAGGCCTTCAACCTGAGCACTATGCGGAGTTGTTGTCGCTGGCCACCGGGTGGAAGGGAGGTGCAGATGAATTTATGAAGCTAGGTGAGCGTGTATGGAATTTGATCCGCATGTTTAACATTCGCGAAGGCTTTACGCGGAAAGACGACTGTTTACCCAAGCGGTTCACCGGGGAACCTCTGCCTTCAGGGCCGGCCAAGGGGCACAAAGTTACCTCCGACGACATGACTAAGCTGCTCGATGAGTACTATGAACTGAGAGGGTGGAACCGAGAAGGCGAACCTACGAGGGAGAAGCTTATCGAATTGGAACTTACCGACCTAGTAACGTGAAGGAGGTGATGCTTATCTCCATCCGCTTGTTGATTGATGGCCAAAAATGCACCGACTGTAAAACATGCGAGCTTATCTGCTCATTCAAAAAAGCCTCAGTGTTTAATCCGAAAGTATCCAGAATCCACATTGCAACAAGCTATCCGCCTACTCTCGTGTATCCTGTTGCGTGCATTCAATGCGAAGAAGCCACCTGTATTCAAGTCTGCCCTGTGAAAGCACTCCAAAAAGATGAGAAAACCGGGGCTGTTATACTCGATGAGGAAAAGTGCACAGGCTGCAAATTGTGCGTTGAAGAATGTCCATACTCGGCGATAAGGATGAATGAACCACGTCGAAAACCGCTGATATGCGACCTATGTCAAGGTTCTCCGGCATGTGTTGAATGGTGCCCCACAGGCGCATTAACAGTTAAAAAACTGGGCGCATAATAATTAGTAAAAGTTCCTTGCCACTTATTATTGAGGCGACATGCTTTTCTCCAGCGAAACTGCCGACAGGAACTCCTTTTCTCGCCGAATTATGATTCTTAACCATATCCGTACTTCCTCGAGAAGACCGAAAACTCGTTTCACTTATTTTTTGATCGAGAAAACTCAACGAGACTATGATGAACACCACTAAATTAGGGGACTACATCGATAAGTATGTAGAAGTGATATTTTCAGGCCGCGGTGTAGGCTAATGAATTATTTGCTACATCCGCGATAACAAGTTGTAAAGTGAAGACAGATGCTAGTGATTTTGAAATAAAGATCCAAAAAGAGGGTGAAACATTATGTTTAAAAAAAACTTTAATATAAAAAAGTAGGGGGTGCATAATTTTGGAACTAGATAAGCTCTATAATGCGATCTTAAATCAAGATGTTGAGGGCGCTGTTAAAATCGCTGAGGCTTGTCTGAAAGCAGGTATTGAACCTTTAAGGGCGTTGGACCATGCCTCTGAGGCTATCAGGCAGGTAGGAGATCTATACGGTAGGTCAGAGATATTTCTTCCACAAGTAGTTCTTTCTGCCGAGGCCATCAAGAAGGTTGCGGACGTTTTGCTTAAAAAAGTGCCTAGGAAGAAAAGAGGTGAAAAAGCCAAGTTCATAATCGGTACAGTTGAAGGCGACATTCATGACATCGGTAAGAGTATAGTGGCCACGATGCTGGAAGCTCAAGGATTCGATGTCATCGATCTAGGTCGAGATGTTGCTGCTGAAAAATTTGTAGAGGCAGTTAAAAAGCACAAACCCGCATTTGTAGGTTGTTCCGCTCTCATGACCACAACCGCCATCGCCCAAAGAGAGGTAATTGATGCTCTGAAGGAAGCAGGAGTTCGTGATGACGTTAAAGTAATGGTGGGCGGAGGAGCAACAACCGAATTGCATGCAAAAGAGATCGGCGCCGACGAATGGGGTGCCGACGCAATGGATGCTGTAGTTAAAGCTAAAAGACTCCTTGCATCCCGCACTTGCCTTCTAAAAAAATGATGCTCACAAATAAAAATAGAAAGGAGGTGAGAACGTATGCCAGAACATTTGACGAGAAGAGGCGATGGTAGACTGATCACCATGACGGGTAAACAGATCAAAGACGACCTAGAATTGGGTTCAAAAGACGCTGCAGAAAGGGCGAAAATACCCGAATTAACCGGCGAAGATCTGGAAACATTATATGAAATTATCATCGACGCCAATAAGGTTGTGGCTGTAAAACATGGATGCGAGGTCGTCCTGTCCGCTGATGCAGGAGGCTCGACTTTCTGGATTGACTCTGGCACTAGTGGATTAGGTATGCCGATTGAACGTTCCATTGCTCAAGGAGCGCTGTCTGAAAGGGTGCTTGGACTTGATATACTACAATTTCCTGAATCGGATGGAAGCTTTAAGCCTGCAAAGGTAATAGTGAGCTATTTGGCGAATGTTATCCACAATACTCTGCACACGTCGATCAGTCCTCTAGAATTCATGGCTATGCCCAACTTAGGCTATTTCTATAAGCCTGATGGTCAATGGCCTGAACCGATCTCTCTGATCAGAGAAGGAAAGAACGACGAAGCGAGGAAATCTATGGAGGGCGCTGCTCGAGAATGTCATGATGCCATAATATATGTAGCTAAACATCTCAGAAGAGTAGGCGTGGATGGAATAAATATCGATACAGTAGGAGCGGCGGGAGATCCTGACTTTTATGCAGCCCTTACGGCTACAGAGTCATTGAAAAAGGTGTACCCCGACCTAGCTGTCCAGATGGGTATGGCTACCGAGGCTGTACACGGATTTCACACGGAATTGAAATATGCAGGAGAACGTTTGGCTGGAATGTGGCCGCATCAACAACTTAAAGTAGCGGAAAAAGCGGGTGTCGACATATTTGGACCTGTGATAAATACAAAACCCCACCTCACTTTCCCATGGAATCTCTCCAGGGCGGTTACGTTTACCAAGGCATGCGTGAGAGAAGCGACTATCCCTGTTCACCCCAACATGGGAATGGGTGTAGGCGGCGTGCCCATGTTAGAAACACCACCGTTGGATACAGTAACTAGAGCGAACAAAGCTATGATCGAGATAGCCGGCGTCGATGGCATTTAGGTGGGTGTCGGAGACTGCATTGGAATGCCCATTGGGCATCTGGTAGCCGGTGGCATAGGCAGCATCAGAACATCAGGCGACCTGATTGGTAGGATGCAGTTGCAAAAGAAAATGAGACTACCTGAAGCGAAGGATTACGTCGCTAAAAAGCTAGGTGTCTCCTCAATAGAGCTTTGTGATGAGTTTACTATGAGAAAGCTTAGGGAAAAACTTGACATCGGTGTTATAACTGGTTTACCGGGTGCAGCGAAAGGACTCGAAGCTAAAGTTAGGATCGCTGAACTGCTCGGCATCAAAATTAATTGTGTAGAACGCCTCGAGAAACTCTCGAAAGTTTGAGCAGTCTCCGACAAATCAAAAATCCTGCCAACACCGCAGGCAGATCAAATGAAATGAAGCTCAGCAATGCGCAGGGTTAACAAATTACCTCCCCCTTTCTTCTTTGAGAGAAATTTAACCAAAAAATTATTCGGAGTCTGTTGTCTATCTTGAAGTTAGGTTTGATATTTTTCTCAATGCTTGTTGTTTAAGGGGAGTTTGTCCATTGACTTATGCCGAGATATGCATCAAGCTGCACAGTTCTAAGTAGAAAATTGATGGTATAGACAAGATAAAAGGCAAATTGGTAAAGAGAGAGCCTATTTTTGTTATGAATAGAAATAAATTAATTGCGGCACATAGACGATGCCTTTTAACTGAAAAATTAAATAAAAGACCCGCCTCTACCCCCTGTCGAAAATGTTAAATAAACATCGATTGTTAAATGAAAACGGTGAATTTACGTGGCATTGGCTGAAGAGGATATATATATTAAAAACACCCCAGCTTCAAAGGCGTTTTTCGAAAAACTATCTCAGATTATTCCTGGAGGAGTAAATACAGCTATCCAATTCTTTAAGCCCTATCCGCTTTACATGGCAAGGGGAAAGGGCGGCAAGCTATGGGACTTAGACGGAAGAGAGTATGTAGACCATTGTCTGGCCTACGGAGCCATGACTGCTGGTCACGCTAACCCCATCATAGTTGAAGCGATAAAAGAGCAGGCGGAGCGGGGGACGTTGCTGGGATTTCAAGGGGAAGGGGCCGATGAATTGGCGAGAGAGATAATGAGAAGGTACCCGTATGTTGAGATGCTCCGCTTTGCGAACACGGGAATGGAAGCAACTTTCTATGCCGTTAGGCTTGCCAGAGGAATCACAGGGAGGACTAAGGTGGTTAAGATGGAGGGCTCCTATCATGGAGCAAACGATGTGCTGCTGATAAGCGATAAACCCAGAAGACGCATCCTGTTAGGATCGATACATAACCCTGCATCCACTCCCGACTCGCTGGGCACACCGAAGGAGAACGTCGAACAGACCTTGGTGGTTCACTTTAACGATGCCGACGGCTTGGAAAGAGTGTTGAAAAAGCATGAAAACGAAGTTGCGGCGATAGTAACCGAGCCTGTGCTTACCAACAGCGGGATCATAACCCCGGAAAAAGACTATTTCAGGGAAGTTAGAAGGCTTTGCGATGAATATGGCATTTTGTTAATATTGGATGAAGTTAAGACAGGATGCAATCTAGCTGAGGGGGGCGGAAGCCAACTCTACGGTATTGAACCCGACTTGGTAACTTTCGCCAAAGCCATCGGCGGCGGATCACCTCTGGCCGCGTTCGGCGGAAAGAGAGAATACATGGAGATGATAACTCCTTTGGGCGGTGTTGTGCACTACGGAACCTATAACGCCAATCCTCTTTCAACAGCTGCAGGCTTAGCCTGCCTGAAAAAGGTATTAACCTCTAATGCCTATGCGAAAATTAACAACCTTGGCGAGGAGTTGTACAAGGGAGTTGTAGACGCCATAGCAGATACAGGTATAAAAGCCGCTGTGGGCAGATGCACCATGATGGGATGCATCTTCTTCGGATTGGACAAGGTTCCAAAAAACTACAGAGAAGCTTCAGCTTGCGACGCGGCGATGTGGAATAAATACTGGATCAACATGTTGAATAGAGGAATAATACCGAGCGGTTCAGCATGGTTTGAGGAGTGGATGGTTTCGGCGATGCATGAGCCGGAAGATATACAAAAGACCATACAGGCTACTTATGACACTCTCAAAAATATACGGGGTTCGTAAACCAGAAACAGCGGCATCGCGACAAGCCTGCTACTTTCTTTGACCGCCCCTTATACAAAGGTCATTTGAATTTTATTCCCAAGTCTTCTAATTCTTTTTTCACTTTCTCGTAGATAGCCTGCCATTCTTTGGAAGGCTGAAGCGTAGTTAAGTCCATACACTCGGTAAAGCTTTTACCAAGAGGCGGTTTTTGAATTTTATCTTCGAACTTTGCTAATAATTCTTTTATCAAGTAATTGGCATTTTCCCTTTTAATTCCAGCCATGGCATGGGCGACTTCGCAGCTGAGCCTAAATTCTAACGGAGAAATGTAATCTTCCTTCCCAGCTCTCAAGGCCAAAGGACCACAGTGAAAATCGTATCCTGCAGCCACCACACTTATGGTTTTCGCTGCCCCCTCATAGAGAAGCATTTCTGTGCAAGGTCCTGCTGCGGCAAAGTGGTAGCAATACTCTATTGCGTTGACGTTCCGGTTCATGGCGTTCAAGAATAAATTAGAGGCCCACATGGTCTTCCTGCCTGAGCTTGTTCCAGACCAAATATCGATTGAGTTACCACCGCTTAGGTCTGCTCCCAGCAACAGGCATTCTATTTCCTGAGCAACTGAGACTAAAGCAGTGCCTTCCGGTCCACCTGCGATTCCGCCTAATAGAGGAGTGGCATCATACATCAGGTTTACGTCGCTACATTTTGAAACGAACCATACTTTCGTCATGATATCGTAGTTGATTTTCAACTCGTTCATGCAGCTTACGAGAAGACAGTCCCCTCTCGTAAATCCTCCATTAAATATAGAAGCGATGAATCCAGCTGGACTTAACCCTGTCATTCCTCCAACAATGGGAAGCCCTTCTTTACCAGCCTTTCTGACTCCCTCCTTGGCCGATATAATTTCATATCTTGATGCAAGAACTTCCAACGGAGAATGCAGTTTTACCTCCATCCCTCCATATTTCGTAATAGTTGGAGTCCAGTAACCTTCTGCTAACGGTTCTTGAACGATGGATTGAGCTATCACGCTAGCCAAGTCCTCTGATATAGGCATTCCGCTGGGGCCGGGAACAAGCCAAGGTATCTTTTTGTCTTCTGCTTTTCTCTCAGTTATTTCTCGGGATCTCTCACCTTGCCCGATGGTTATTTTATTTGGAGCTGCTTTAAGTCCTTCTTTAATTTCATCCTCAGAGAACTTTATCAACCTACCTGTGTCCACACACAGAATACCTACATCACACAGTAACTTTTTCCCCGCCTCAAAAACGTCGTCAGCTAACTTGTCGTCAGTTGGAACGGGCTCTTCCGGATTGTAATTAATATCATATTCCTTTGCTAGTTCTCGAAGTTTTCTGGGCAAAAGCTTTTTGTCGAAATATTCCTCCTCCACTATCGGACCATCTTCAGTCCTCCTATAAATTTCATCTAACGAAAGAATCATATGAGGCGTATCCTCCACTTTTCATAAACACTAATGGAACATAGTTTGTTTTAATCTTTCCATGTTTTGGCCTTTTTCTTGACCGATTATTTTTATATTCTTCTTCCTGTATATATCAGTAATGGTCCGATAAGATGAAGATCGATGTTGAACTGAAAAACGTAACTAAGAAATTCGGAGATGTTGTTGCAGTTAGCGATGTTTCCTTTCAAGTGGAAAAGGGACAATTTTTTTCTCTCTTAGGGCCCTCCGGATGTGGAAAGACTACTATACTCAGAATGATCAGCGGCTTTGAGAAGCCAACCGAAGGGGAGATACTCATCGAAGGAGAACCTATGGCGGATGTACCCCCCTTTAAGAGGCCTACAAACCTAGTCTTTCAGAGCTTAGCTCTATTCCCTCACCTCAACGTTTATGAAAATATAGCATTCGGATTAAAAATAAAAAAAATACCGGAAAACGAAATCAAAGCAAGAGTTAAAGAAATGTTAGACCTCGTTAGACTTCCAGGCTATGAAAAGAGGAAAATAAGCCAATTGAGCGGCGGCGAAAAACAAAGAATTGCCATTGTAAGGGCTTTGGTTAATAAACCAACTGTATTGCTTCTAGACGAACCTTTGGGACCATTAGATCTAAAACTTAGGGAGGAAATGATTGTCGAGCTGAAGAGAATTAAACGTGAAGTCGGCACTACCTTCATCTACGTCACTCACGACCAAGGAGAAGCTCTAACGATGTCCGACAAAATAGCCGTAATGAAAGCCGGAAAGATCATGCAGATCGGCTCGCCTATCGAGATTTATGAACAGCCTAACTCTGAGTTTGTGGCTAATTTTATTGGGGGAACTAACGTTTTCAAAGGGAGGTATGAGAATGGGGCAGTGGAAGTCGATAATCTGGGGAAAATCACCGTCACACCTGAGTGTCAGCTATCCAAAGGATCAGTCTTAGTCTCCATCAAGCCGGAGAAAATTTTCATCGGAAGAAAGTTAAACGCGTTGGATAATATATTCGCTGGAGAAGTTAAAGAGGCCTATTATCAGGGCCGAGTCGTCACCTACAGAGTTTTGCTGGAAAATGGTTCCTCCATTTCAGTTGTAGCGCCCAGTCCCGGCATGGAAGGCATTTTTGGAATTGGGGAGAAGGTAAAAATCGGTTGGAATAAGAAAGACTCCAAGTTGATAACCTAGGCTAAATCCATTGGAGGCCATTGTCGAACGGAAGTGGTAATATGAGTATAAAGAAATCTTTCCGGAATTTTTTCACGGCACAGACCAACTCAAGGTTAAAAGATCTTTTGCTAGTTCTACCCACTTACTTATGGATTATCATCGTATTTTTCATTCCTGTTTTTTCAGTGTTAATCTTGAGCTTCGCTGAATTAAGTCCTGTGACAAGAACTGTTGTTAATTTTCCCGTACTCAGCAATTATGCAAAACTATTCATCCGAACGGATTATGCCAGACTTCTACTTCGAACGTTTTTTATAGCGGTTACCGTTACAGCTTCATCCGTTTTGTTCGCGTATGTTGTAGCCTATTTTATAGCCTTTAGAGTTTTAAAAAATAAGTATACTGTTCTATTCCTGTTTCAAGCGCCTTATTTTGCCACCTATATGCTGATATTGCTGGCTTGGCGGTTGATGTTAGGCAGCACAGGAGTAATAAATTCATTGCTCCTATATTTCGGCTTAATAAGCGAGCCCATCAAACTATTGGGGTACAACCTATTTTCTGTTTGGCTGGTTTTAACTGCCACATGGTTTCCCTGGTTGATTCTGCCGATATTCGTGTCGCTGGAAAAAATAGACAGAGTTTTGCTGGAGGCTTCAGACGATCTGGGCGCTTCGCCCATTACAACATTCCTAAAAGTTACTTTTCCCCTGAGTCTACCCGGAGTTTTCGTAGCAGTTTTGTTCGTGTTTATTCCGACGATGGGAGAATTCATAGCTCCAGCAGTAGTGGGAGGCAGAACCGGAATATTGTTTGGAAACCTGATCTACGATTTCTTCCTCAAGGGGTTTAGGTGGGATGTAGCCGCGGCTTTCACTGTTTATCTGCTGATTATAACTTTCATAGCGGTCTTCCTACTTTATCGGAGAATCGGCTTCAGGAAGCTGATGGAGAGTCTCTAAAATGACGAAATCGAGTATAATGTTCATTGTCGTACTTGGATTCTTGTTGATACTCACATTTTTCCCCATCGCCATACTGTTACTGCTATCCCTCAACGAAACTTCTACTCTGCCCTTAAGAAACTTCCCCACCCTCAAATGGTACATCGAACTTCTCCGATTTCCAGCCGCTATAAATGCCGTTAAATACTCCCTCATGGTCGCTTCCGTTACCACGGGAGCCGCTGTAATCTTCGGAATCTGCGGAGGGTATGCACTAGCGCGCACAAACTTCGCTGGGAAAAAAATTTTCACAGGGCTCTTGCTGATGCCCATGGTGACACCTTACATCATCATGGGTTTCAGTTTGATGTCCTTTTTATTAAAAATGGGGGTAAACCCATCGTTAATAGTCATCATTATAGGTCATATTCTAATCACCATACCCTACACTACCTTGGTCTTAACCTCCAGATTCATAGCTCTTGACATAAGTCTTGAAGAGGCTGCCATGGATTTGGGCGCGGGTAAATTCACCACTTTTCGGAAAGTAACGTTGCCTCTTATAATGCCAGGAGTGGCGGTGGCCGCCATTTTAGCCTTTATCATCTCGTGGGAAGATGTTGCCCTCGCGGTTTTCCTTGCCGGGACAGAGCAAACAGCGCCTGTGTATATTTACTCTTTGCTGATGAAACTGCCAAAATTCGTGCCAATCTTAACGGCTATGTCCTCCATCATATTGTCTTTTGCCATCGGACTTGCGTTTTTGATGAGGATGATCGAAAGAATATCAGCCTGAAGACGCCAACTCAAAGCTAGGCATTTGAGAAGTTGACTTTAGTTAGAAAAATCAGAAAAACCTAGTCGAGAGTTTTCCGGGTTTCTACAGTGACAGAGAGACTTATAAATAGGATCCTAAATCATGAAGCAATCAGCTTGACCCCTGCAGTCCGCAAATTACGCTTGCAAATCCGGCCCAACAAAAAATCTTAGCAACATCGTTCAGTAAACCGTAATATTTATATATAATCTGAACCGGAATAATAAACAGCCGCTTTTAGGAGAGATATATAAAAATGAGTAATGAATCTCGAAGAAAGGCCCTGAAATACGGCATCGCCGCCGTGGTTGCGGCGGTGGTGGCCGGTGTGGGCGGCTACGCCGCTTGGCAGGCCACAAGGCCCGCTCCAGCCCCAACCCCGACACCCGCACCAACTCCTACGCCAACTCCAGTACCACCACCGAAAGCTAATGAGATAATAGTTTGGACGTGGGCTGGGTATGATGTTGAAGAACTGTGGCTTGCGTTTAGGGAAAAACATCCGGATGTAAAGGTATCGCACGTCATTTTTCCTGATGAAGATTCAGCGTTGGCAAGGATAGCGATTGGAGATAGGTTTGACGCCTCCAACTTCGGCGGCTATTGGACTCATTTCAAGAGATATTTGGAGTTTGATGCGCTAGAGCCGATAGACTTAGATTTGATACCTAACTACCAAGATGTACATCCTTTCTTTAAAGCACTAGTTGAAAAATACGGCAGACACAACGGCCAACTCTATATGCTGGTGACGGATATGGGAATGACTTCGATTATTTACAGAAGAGACCTAATCCGGGATGCGGGATTACCAGAGCCTGACAGTTGGTCGTGCTTGTGGGATCCAAAATATGCAGAGGTAGGAACGGCCATGTACGATGCTCCTTCTGAAATTGCTGGGCCTATGTTCGACGCATTGTTTACAGTGGAAGAGTTCAAAAATCCTACTGATGACCAGATAGAAGCTTGGAAAGATGCGGTGATGAAAGCGTTTAAGCAAGCAAAAATTATCTACGATGACCAGTATGAGCTTTTTGCAAGTCTTAAAGAAGGCGAAGTAGCCATTGCAACCATGTGGACGGAATTGTACGCTGCAGGGTTGGCTGAAGGTTTGGACGTGGTCTATCTGGGGCTTACACCTGGAGCCAATTACAGGACGGGAGAGGCTCTGTTCATCTGGCCTTACGCTATGAATGTGGGAGAAGGCTCTCCAGAAAGAGGAACCTACGAGCTTGCCCATGACTACATAAATGCCTTCTTAGATCCTCGAACAGGCCAATTTCTGACCAACGTTTACTATTACGCATCCACGAATGTAAAAGGATGGGAACTGGCGGACCCCGAAATAATAAAACTGTTGGGATTGGATAAACCTGAAGACCTGTTGGAGAAAGGAATCTTCTACAACTGGGAACACCCAGATCCACCGATATGGGACAAATACTTTGAAGCATGGACAGAAGCCAAAATAGCTGCTGGAATTTAAAAAAACCATCCACCATTCGGCAACGGTTTCGTTCGTCCCGGCTAACTTGGTATGGTAAAGAACCTGCACAAGTTAGTCCACATGATAGTATTAACCTTGCGATGAATTCAAGTCCGCAGAGTCCACAGATACCTAATGTAGGCAGTTGGTTTAGAGTGAACATGATCAGTCTTCAACCACCTTAATGGCTCCGAGCCTATGAGAAGCATGATTGCTGAAGAAAATCCTCGCGGGAGAAGCCCTATCCCAGCCGGCCAGAGTATACATCAACCCTCAAGAACTGGAAGACCACCAACTGAAAGCCCTCAGCCAAGCCCTGAAGGAGACGTTAAAATGGGTGCCGCTAGTAGACCGATGAAAAAAGTACCTATTCAGCTCTAGAATGGTGCGGCCGCCGGGATTTGAACCCGGGTCCTCAGCGTTCTGCCTCCCAAGGTTGGCAGGCTGATGTCCTAACCAAGCTAGACTACGGCCGCCCGGCTCCTTCTAGGATTATGGTGGAACCTGATTTAAAACTGTTGAAGATTTGGCCCAGCCTTCACCGGGCTTTGCCTATCTCCTCCACAGCCTCGGGGTTGCTGAGGGTGGATATGTCCCCCGCCGGCTTCCCCAAGACCACCGCCTTCACCACCCGCCGCATGATTTTGCCGCTTCGGGTTTTGGGGAGGTCGGAGACGAACCACACTTCCTCAGGCCTCGCCAGCTTCCCTATCTCCCGGGCCACATGCCCCCTCAGCTCTTCCCGCAGCTTCTCCGTGGGCTCCACGCCTCTCTTCAAGACCACGTAGGCGACGATGGCTTCTCCCTTCACCTCGTGGGGTTTCCCGATCACAGCGGCCTCAGCCACAGCCTCGTGGCTGACGAGGGCTGACTCCACCTCGGAGTTGCCTATCCGGTGGCCTGCCACATTGAGGACGTCGTCGGCTCGCCCTTGGATCCAGAAGTAGCCGTCCCTGTCGATGCGGGCTACATCCCCCGCCAGGTAGACGTTGGGGTACTTGCTCCAGTAGACTTCCCTGTATCTTTCAGGGTCCTTGTAGAGGCCGCGGAACATAGCGGGCCAAGGGGTGAGGAGGACGAGGTTGCCTCCTTGGTTCACCAAGGGTTTTCCCTCCTCATCGTAGACATCAGCCGTCCACCCGGGCAGAGGCCTTGTAGCCGAGCCGGGCTTCAGGGGGGTGATGGGGAGAGGTGAGATGCAGAAGCTACCCGTCTCCGTCTGCCACCAGGTGTCCATGATGGGGCAGCGTTCCCCTCCGATGTGCTTGTAGTACCACATCCAAGCCTCGGGGTTGATGGGCTCCCCCACCGTGCCCAGCAACCTCAGGGAGCTCAGGTCATGTTTCGCAGGCCACTCTTCCCCATAGCGCATGAAAAGCCTGATGCTGGTGGGCGAAGTGTAGAGCACAGTCACCCCATACCGCTCCACGATGGACCACCACCTGTCAGGCTTCGGGTAGTCCGGCGCGCCCTCGTAAAGCACTGAGGTAACCCCCAAAATCAGAGGCGCGTAGACTATGTAGCTGTGCCCTGTGACCCAGCCGATGTCCGCCGCACACCACCAAACATCCTCATCCTTCAAGTCGAAAACCCATTTGAGGGTGAAGGCTGTCCCCACGGCGTAGCCTCCGTGGGCATGAACCACCCCCTTGGGCTTTCCCGTGGTTCCGGAAGTATAGAGGATGTAGAGGAAGTCGTTGGCGTCCAAGATCTCCGTCTCACATGTTTTCTTCTGGCCGTCTACCACCTCATGCCACCAGAGGTCCCTTTTCTCATTCCAAGAAACCTCGCCGCCTGTCCGCTTGTAGACGATGACATGCTCCACGCTGGGCGCCTGTTGAAGAGCCTCATCCGTCTGCTTCTTCAAGGGAACGGTCTTCCCCCTCCTGTAGAAGCCGTCGCAGGTGATGACAACCTTCGCCTCCGAGTCGTTAACCCTGTCTCTCAAGGCGTGGGCGCTGAAACCGGAGAAAACAACGCTGTGCAAAGCTCCTATCTTCGCGCATGCCAGCATGGCTATGGGAAGCTCGGGGATCATGGGCAGATATATTCCCACCCTGTCGCCTTTCTTCACCCCCAAGCTTTTCAGGGCGTTAGCAGCCTGGCAGACTTTCCCATGCAGTTCAGCGTAGGTCAGCTTTTCCCTGTCTCCAGGCTCGCCCTCCCAGATGTAGGCGACTTTGTTCTTTCTCCAACTCTTCACATGCCTGTCTAAAGCATCGCAGACGATGTTGTACTCTGCGCCCAAGAACCACTTAACCCAGGGGGGGTTCCACTCCAAAACCTTGGTGTAGGGCTTAGACCAACCTACCAGCTCCTTTGAGATTTCACCCCAAAACCACTCTAGGTCTTTGGCCTTTTCCAGCAGTTCCTCGTAGGTCTTTATGCCGTGAGCGTCCATCCACTTTTTGACATGGGTCTGCTCCACCAAGTCTTTTGGTGGGTGAAAAATTCTCTCTTCTTTCAGCAGAACGTCTATTCCCGTTTTGGAGGGAGGCATTACCCGACGCACCTTCAGGCTCTTTATATTTTTTAAAAAATACATAAAGTTTTAGGCCCACGTCCGTATGAGTCAAAAGAACACCAGAAACCCCGCCGGAATGCCGGGGGAAGCTTTCCCTTGAAAAGCCTCACATTGACCGTAGCGTTCGCAGCTGTCGCCCTGCTACTCGGCGTCTACGCAGCACTATCCTACACTGGCGGAGCGGTGGATGAAGAACAAAGCCTGGAAATAGCCCGGGAGTTTTTGCTGAACAGTCCCACCTTTCGATTTGATGGCATGGAGGAGACTCTCAAGCTTGTAGAGATCGTGCGCTCCGATGCCCCCGGCCGTTGGGAGTTTGTGTTCTCCTTCCACAGCCGACATGCCGGCTATGGGGACCGAACCGGTCAAGTGCTTCTTCCGGTTGTAACTCCCCACACAGCGCACATCACCGTGGAGAAAGGCTGGGTTGTCTCCGCTGTCTTAGACGGCCGATGGGACATGCTTAGGCAGGAGATGCTTGAGAAGTAGAGAGGCTGGGAAAGATAGAGCTACGCTGCCCAGCCGTCCTCAGCCTACTTATGCGTCTTCGATTTTCTCAAAGTTTCCAGCCTTTTCTCCGGAAGCCCTATGGCTGTTTCGTAGGCGGAAATGATCCTCGAAGCAGCCACCCACGCCTCCAGACTCTGCGGGTCGATGCAAGCCGACCAGTCGGCTGTTTCTAGAACAGCCTTGGAGAAGCAGCCGTGGGGGAAGCCACCTACCACGACAGCCGGGCGGGGTGAGGCTGAGAGTTCCTCCGCGACCTCCAGGGGAGTCTTCGGATTTCCTTTCCGGGTTAAAGCAACCAAGAGAGTGGGCTTCACGTGGGCGACAAGCTCCGGGAAGGAGAGGTTTTCAAGTTTTAGCAAGGTATCTTCTTCGGGGGGAACCCTCCCCGCCTGAAAGAGTTGCTCCATCAGCCCTAGGAATCGATTGTAGTTCCTAGGAAGCCTCAGCTGAGGGTTAACGAAAATGACGCGGTCGTCGTAGGTGTGGACGTAGGTTCGAAGAAGGCCTGCGAGGTTGAGGGGGGAGCCCAAGGCTTCTAGGAGAGTTAGGTGCACGATGTCAGGGCGCCCTCTTTTTTCCTTATCCTTCAAGCTTCCCATGGCTCTGTAGTGGTAGGATTTATCCAGCAGCTGGACTTCGGCTTTTTTCCCCAGCCTACGGGAAAGAGCAACAACTTGGCGATGTCTCCTTATCTCCGGCGGGATAACCTCCAAGGCTGCTTCAGCCAGCAGAAAAGTTAACAAGCAGATAACCTATAATGGAACAGATGTTTTCTTCTATAAAATAACTCCGCTGGCTTCCAAGGGGGTGGCTTGACGAAGACTCCTAAAGGCGAAACCAAGCAGATTGCCCGGGAAAGAGTCAACATCTTGCTAAACTTGGCGTTAGAGACACACCGCCAACATCCAAATCTAGCCCAGCGTTATGTTCACCTAGCTCGGAAGATAGCCATGAAGCACAAGGTCCGTCTGCCCGCCCGTTGGAGAACCATGGTCTGCCGGACGTGTAACAGGCTGCTCATTCCAGGCCTGACCTCTAGGGTGCGAATTCAGGAGCGGAGGGAGCCTCATCTGACCATAACTTGCCTGCAATGTGGCCGCATCAAACGTCTTCCCTTTAAAAGCGGGGGGCGGCGGGCAGACAAAAAGTTTAACTTGAAACGTTTACCGTAATACTTTACATCCATACATACTCGGGAAGGGTCAGGCTTGCCGTCGGTGTACGATGTTCCTCCAGAGCTCTTGATAGAGAAGCTCTCCAAATATCTGATGGAGAATGTGGAAGAAGTCAGTCCGCCCCCTTGGGCTGAATACGTAAAGACTGGAGCCCCCAGACAGAGGCCGCCGGACAGGGATGACTGGTGGTACGTTCGCTCCGCCTCTGTTCTCCGAAAGCTTTACGTGAGAGGCCCTGTAGGGGTTTCCCGGCTTAGGCTGGAATATGGCGGAAGAAAAACAGGTAAAAGGAGGCCTGAGCATTTCAAGAAGGGAAGCGGAAACATTCTGAGAAAAATCTTCCAGCAGCTGGAGAAAGCCGGCCTAGTTAGAAAAGAGTCTTCGAAGGGAAGAGCGCTAAGCGGGAAAGGGAGAAGCCTCCTGGACAGGCTGGCTGCGGAGATTAAGGAGGAGATGAAAAGTCCTGAGAGGTGAGATGGAAGTCTTGTCCGTCGACGATGAGGAGCTTGAAAGATTGAAGCAGCAGAGGATGGTGGAGCTGCGAAGACAGGCAGCGGCTGAAGAGGCGAAGGTTCGCGCTGAAAGTGAAAAGCAAGCCCTCCTCAGGGTTATATTAACTCCTGAGGCGAGGCTGAGGCTCAGCAACATTAAGATGGTTAGGCCTGAATTCGCCGAGCAGCTGGAGAGGCAGCTGATTCAGCTGGCTCAGTCCGGGCGGGTTCCGGCTCCCTTGACAGACCAGCAGCTGAAGGAGCTTCTAAGAAGACTTACCTCCACCCGAAAAGATATAACCATCAGGAGAATCTAGAAGGTTGAATAGCCTTTGACAAGCCGCAAGGTTTTCCCCAAAAAACTGAGACTGTCCAAAGAGTTGAAGGCAGCGAAGCCTGTGCCAGCTTGGATTATGGCTAAAACCAAAGGAAAAGTCAGGAGAAGCCCTGCTCGAAGACATTGGCGGAGGACGAAGATAAAAATCTAATCAGCGGGCGTTGTCTATGGCTGAAGATTCTTCTAAACCCAGCGAAGATGAAGCCGAGGAGCGGGAGGAGGAAGAGGAAGAAGCTGGAGAAGAGGTTGAAGAAGAAAGGCTCTACGTG
Source organism: Candidatus Hecatella orcuttiae (assembly GCF_002009985.1). Taxonomy (NCBI): domain Archaea; kingdom Thermoproteati; phylum Candidatus Bathyarchaeota; class Bathyarchaeia (SeqCode); order Candidatus Hecatellales; family Candidatus Hecatellaceae; genus Candidatus Hecatella; species Candidatus Hecatella orcuttiae. The sequence goes on along the minus strand of NZ_MTLX02000005.1, from coordinate 395,048 downwards.
GTGCCGTTTGGCAGAGTGTGGAATGCCCCCCGACCTTACCGCACTCCTAAAGCTGTAAAGGCCTTGAAAGACTTCATCAAAAAACACATGAAAGTTGACCGGGTGCGGGTTGACGGTAAGCTAAACCAATTCATCTGGGGGCGAAGCATCGAAAAGCCTCCCAGAAAAATAAGGGTCAGAGTGACCAAGGACAGGAAGGGTGTAGCCACAGCCTACTTGGCAGAGGCTGCCCAGTAGGGTTAAACCCGGTTTTCAGCTTCCCAAGGATTCAGCTTCTTCCGATGTTACGTAGCTGTAGCCTACGCAGTCCACAAGCTCCAAGCCCTCAAGCTGAAGCTCTAAGGTCATGGGAGTCTTGAGGATTAAAGTGAAGTGTTTTATGAAGTCTTCAATGGTCTTGTTGCCGATGTTAGTGTAAGTGATGCTCCTCAGGGAGAGACTTTGAGCCTGGTTTTTAACCACAGCCAAAACCACATGCCTGCTCAGGTCTCGTCTTTCAAGAAGTTGTTTAAGCTGACCTTCCAAGTCTGAGGTTTCGCAGTCGAAGAAGATTTTCTTATCCAAGTAAACCCATTTCCTGAGGGTTCGGAGGTCGTATTCCAGCTTCCCCAAGTCTTTTTCCAGCATTTCAAGATATTTCTCCGTGGAGGTTATTCCAGCATTCAAACTTTCCACCTTTTTCGCTGGGTTGAAAAGAAGCTGTTGTGGTTTTGGCTGGCAGCCGTTCTTTGAGCCTTCTACCCGGAGACCGTTTATTCGATGGCGATGGGCTCCCCTTTCGGTTTCTTTTTCTCCTTCTTCGCCAACGTTACCTCGAGCACACCGTTTCTGTAGGTGCTTTTAGCTGTTTTCGGATCTACCTCCTCAGGCAACTCCAGCTCCTTAAAGTATTTCCTTTGAGGGTTATCCACGTGGATTGTCAGCGTGTTTGAGGTTGCGTGAAGCTTGATGTCGGTTTTCTCCACTCCGGGAAGCTCGGCTATGACCTTGATGTTCCCGTCGTCGGAGATCACGTCGACCAAGGGCTCTCGCTCAGTCTTTATGTCTAACCCCGGGCCTAGACCGCCCAGCTTAGGCCTTGCGGACGGCTTGATGTTGCCGAACTCTCTGATCACAGGCTTTCCATCCGGGCCTATGGTTACGGAGTACCCGTAGACCATGGGGCCTATTTCTCGGATGGTTCTTCCATCGGGAAGCTTGCGTTCCCTTATCATGTCTTCGGGGATGTTTTTGAAGCCTTTGAACAGGTCTTCCATCATGCGGTCTATTTCCTTCATCATGTCTTCGAAGCCTTCATAGAACCATCGCCCGAACCCTGGGAAGGGAAACCTTCTGCGCTTCCACCATTCAGAAAACTCATCCCACGACAAGTTAACCGCCTCCAAGAGTTTTCATATCCACAGATGCTCATAAACATTTATGGAGAAGTTCCCAGCTGAAAGCCGGCGGGGTAAAACCTTTAGCTTCCCAAGGGGACGGAGATCTTGACTGCGCCCCCCTGGGAAGGGGGTGGAAGCTGTGTGGCTGAACCAACGGTATGAACGCTACCTCTCCCAAGTGGAGCACATGGTGGAGAGGCTTAACAAGCATCTGCCCAAGACCCGTAAAACCTTAGGTCAGCTTCTCCGGGAGGAGGAACCCTCAGTGGAGGCTGTGGACGGAAGCAAAATCTGCTTCCGACGGCAGGACATCGAAACTGTGGCTAAGGTGATGCCTGCCGAGCTTCACGGCTCCCTCTTTCTCCCCATCGTGGTTGTGAGAAGACTGGAACTGGGGAAGGGCGTATACTTCATCCTAGGGGGCAGAGCTGAGAAAGCCTTGGTCAGCAGACTTTTAAACTTGGATGAAGGGGAGAAAGACCTCTACCTTTATAGGCTTCAAGTCTTCGAGCTTCTCGGTAAACTCAAATCCCTCCTCACCATCGCCTTCGACCTACCTCCCACAGCAAAGCTCAGCTGAATTTTAACCCCAGGGGAGGGTTAGGGGAGATTTTTTCCTAAAAGTCTAAAGCGTTGGGTGGCGTTTGCTGTTTGTTAGGCTAAAGCTTTTTACACCGTGCCCTCCAATTAAATCTTAAGAGTGATGTTTCCTAGGATTTCGGGAAACATCGGCTGGAAGCAGGAGCTTTCCCTTGTCCGGCAAGAGGCATGAGAATCTCGAATACGAGATCCTTCGGATGATCAAGGAGAAAGGCCAAGAGGGGATCCTCCAAAGCCAGCTTTGGAAGCTGATAAAGGCCACCAGCAGGGAAGGCTCTCGGATTTCCATGAGACTGGAGAGAGCGGGGCTTGTTGAGAGGCAGCGCATCCTCCACGAAGGCAAATGGACCTACAAGCTGGTGGCCAAGAAGAAAGCCATCACCGTGGACACCCTCATAGAGCTGCCCTGCGGCTTCTGCTATCTCCAAGAAAAATGCGGCGCCGGAAACCCCCTTTCCCCCTGCACATGTCCAAGGCTGAACCAGTGGGTGGAAAGGGAGGCTGGGAGAAAACAGGATGGGTAGAAACTGGAAGCAGGAGAGAAAGAGGGATTTTTACTACAAGAAAGCCAAAGCGGAAGGCTACCGTAGCCGAGCGGCCTACAAGCTTCTTCAAGCCAACGGAAAATACAGGTTCATCAAGCCGGGGGATAGGGTTGTAGACCTCGGTAGCGCCCCAGGCGGCTGGCTTCAGGCAGCCGGCCGGCTGGTCGGAGATAAAGGCGAGGTGCTGGGCGTAGACGTGAAACCCGTCGCCCCCCTGAAGGCGACTAACATCCGGTTTATGGTGGGCGATGTCTTAGACCCGAGTCTTCCCTCCAAGATTCTTGAAGCTTTCAAGACCAAGGTGGATGTGGTCCTATCCGACGCTTCCCCCAACATTTCAGGAGTCTGGGAAGTCGACCACGCCCGGCAGATAGAGCTGGCTCAGGCTGCCTTCACCTTGGCTAAGGCAGTCCTCCGGAAAGGGGGCGTTTGCATGGTCAAGGTTTTCGAAGGCCCTCTGACCAAAGAGTTTCAAAGGGAGCTTAAGCAGGCCTTCGAGGTGGTGAGGGTTTTCAAACCCCAAGCCAGCCGGGCTAGAAGCTCTGAGCTCTACTTCCTAGGCCTAGGCTTCCGTGAGGACTCTTCTCAGCAGGTCTAGGGGGGCCTCCGTTTTCAAGCCTAGGGGGTGGAAATGGGTTCCCGCAGCTGGGAAGCCTAGGGTTCGGAGCCTCTGAAGCAGTTTAGCGAAGGGAGGAGGAGGGCATTTCCACAGCTCGCAGAGCCGGCTTACCACGTAGTAGCCGGGACCCCTATCGGCTTCTTCTCCGATTTTTCGGAGAACCCCCTTCAAACGGTGCATCTGCCTCAGCCTCATCTTTCCAAGAGCTTTGAACATCGTCTCCAAGATTTCTCGGCTCCAGAGTTTCCCTATCCACAGAGGCCCCGCGTAGTCTAGGGGGCTTCCGCAGTTTTTGCATCGAGCCTCCAGCTTTGGGAAAAGACCCGGAGCCTGCCGGCGGCTCAGACATCGAAAGCAGTGGTGAAAATAGCCCAGCTGGCTGAGGCTCCGGTCCGCTTTACCGGCTCCTCTTTCCATCGCCAAGTAGGCTCGGACGTAGTGGTCGCTGGAATGGGTGAACAAAGGCTTAAGCGCGATGTCCACCCTGGCTGCCGTGAGGACTGCGGAGCCCACAAGGATTCTGGCCGCCAACTCATGGCAGTATTCGGTTCGGAGGGGTTTCGCCCCGTAACGCCTCAGGCAGGCTTTTGGGTGAACTCCGCAGAGGGGAGCCATATCGGTGGCGGTAAGGGCTAGAACCCCTCCCGCCTTGAGGGCTCTCAAACTCGAGTCCAAGTAGGGTACGGGTGAACCGTAGGGGTCCACGTCGATGTAGTCAAAACGGCTGCCGGGTTTCCCATGGCTGCTGAGGAAGACATTGGCGTCCTCTCGGGATACTTCGACCTTAGCTTCAACTCCAGCCTCCCTTACGTTAAGTTGAGCTAGGGCTGCGGCTTGGGGGTTTAGGTCGTTCACCCACACTTTTTTCACCCTATCCACTTCGAGGGCGAATCTGATGCCTCTCACCCCGCAGCCAGTTAAGGGCTCGCATACTTCCAGCTCTCTGGAAGCTGAAGTTCCGAAGGCTTGGAGGAAGAGCACCGCGAAGTCTCTGTTCAACTCCATGACGGGGTTGTAGAAAACAGGAGCCTCAGCGGACCCCGGGCCTTGAGGTTTAGGCTTGGACGCGGGAACCATGAATCTGGCTTTCCCTTCCTCCGCCCACATGGTGGGAAACTCAAGTTTCATCGCCTTCAGCCTTCCCTTCGAGGTCGGTCAAACTCCTAGAAGGCAGCTGCTCCTCCGCTGTGGCTGCCTATACTTAATTGGTAGGCAGAGATTTTGAGGTTGCTGTTAAGTTTTAATATTCGAAACTTATCCTAGTTCTAAGCGAAAAAATTTCACCTTCGCGGAGCCATAACCTTGGCTGAAAAATACGACATTGTGGTGGTGGGAGCCGGGCCTTCTGGAATCCTAGCGGCAAAAACAGCCGCGGAAAAGGGGTTGAAGGTTCTCCTCCTAGAGCGGGGGAGGCAGCCCGGCGACAAAAGCGTGGGAGGCGAGTTTCTCCCCATCAGCATATTCCAGAGGTTCCCTTGGATGAAGGAAGGCCCGGTGGAGAGAGCCATGACCAAGTGGGGCTTCCATTTTCTCCACGAAGATAAGCTCACTGAGCTCAAGTTCAGCCGCCGAAACGGGGAATACGGCTTCACCGTGCACAGACCCAGCTGGGATAGGTGGACTTCAGGCTTTGCGGAGGCTGCAGGAGCTACGCTGAAGACCTCCACCCTCGTCGAGAACCTGCTCTTCGACAAACAGAACCACGTAGTAGGCGTGGCGGCTGAGGGGGGAGAGAAATTCTATTCCTCAGTGGTCATCGGAGCCGACGGCTCCAACTCCACCGTCGCATTGAAAGCAAGCCTCAGGTCTAGGTGGCCGCTTAACGCCCTCGCCCTCTGCGTCAAGCACACCTACCTCCTGTCTGAGGAGGAGATTACTCGGAGGTTTTGCGACGAGAACGATGGCGGAGAGTTGAAGATATTCCTCAGTGAGAAAATCTCACCAAAAGGCTACGGGTGGATTTTCCCGTCCAAAGAAGATTTCTGCGTGGGAGTAGGCTCCGCTCTCGACGTGCTCGAAGAAAGCATTGAAAACCGTCTTTCAAACTTCTTGGACTTCCCCCTAGTAAGGAAGCTGACCCAAGGCGCTACCGTGTTCCAGCACTCTGTTCACACCGTCCCCGTTTACGGTCCTCAGGGGAAAACCTACGCTCACGGCGTGCTCCTCGTCGGAGACGCAGCGGGTTTCGTCTGCCCTATGGATGGAGCAGGCTACGAGGCAGCTGTCTTCTCCGGTAAACTGGCTGCGGAGGTGGCGGCGGAGGCTTTAGGCGAAGGCGACTGCTCGGCTGAGGCCTTGGAGAAGTATGAAAAAAAGTGGAAAAAAAGCTGGATGGGCGGGGATATAGACACGGGAGCACGGCTGCAGGATTTAATCTTAAACGGCATAGGCATCGGCAGGCTTAGCAGGCTTCTCTACGAACTCGGAGCCGCTCTCAGCAAGCATGGAAGCTACCTGGACAAGTCTCACAAGGAGTCTTTGGCGGAATTCCTAAGCCAAATAGAGGACCTTCGAGGTCTCTTCTCCCAGTAAACAGCAAACCAGCCGGCTTGGTGGAGGGGTTTCTCTTTTACCCTTTAAATTTCTCCACCACCTAAACCTACTGGAAGGATAAACCCTCACGGGGGACATGAAGTGGGCGGAATACTGGACGCGGCTCAGAGACTGCTGGAAGAATACCGCCTCTGCGACAACTGCCTCGGAAGACAGTTCGCCACCTTAGGCCATGGGATGGACAATGCGGAGAGAGGCCGGTCGCTGAAAAACACCCTCCTCCTAGAGGCCCACAGCATGATTCAGGCAGAGGATAAAGCCGGGGTGAGGCTTCTCAGAAAACTGGCCGCTCACGGCATGTTTGAAGCCGCCGCGCAGACCCTTCGGAGGCTGGGGGTTGAAGCAGGAAAGGGGAAAAAAGAGAAATGTCAGCTCTGCAGGGGAAAAATTCAAGAAATCCCCCAGCTCGCAGCGGAGATTGCTGAAAAAGCCAAGGAGTTTGAATTCAACACCTTTCTGGTGGGAGCCAAGATTCCCGCTCAGCTTCTGGAGGCGGAGGACTCGGTAAGGGCGCGGTGCGGGGCGGAGTGGGGGGAAAGCATGAAAAGCGAATTCACCCGGGAAATCGGGAAGACCCTGTCGAAGCTCACAGGTAAACAGGCGGACTTCGCCAACCCGGAGCTCGTGGTCACAGTCTCCCCCTTCAAAAACGAGTTCACCTTGAAGGCTAACCCCCTTTTCGTTGAAGGTCGATACCGGAAACTGGTCACGGGGATCCCTCAGTCCCGTTGGCTTTGCCGAAGATGCGGAGGCAAGGGCTGTAGCTTCTGCGGGGGCACAGGTAAAAAATACCCTGAATCAGTTCAAGAAATCCTAGAAGCTCCCATCTTGAAGCTGACGGAGGGAGAGGGCGCTGAATTCCACGCAGGAGGCCGCGAAGACATCGACGCTCAGGTTTTAGGCAGCGGAAGACCCTTCGTCGTGGAGGTGAAAAACCCTCGAAGACGCTTCATCGACCTTGAAAGAGTTAGGAGGGAGGTGAACGCAGGGGGCAGGGTGGAGGTTCTAGACCTCAAGCTCGCAGGCAAAGACGCTGTCAGAAGGGTCAAAGCGGCAGAGGCAAGCCCTAAAGTCTACCGCTTCCTAGTAGAGTCAACAGAGAGGCTGACGGAGGAAGACCTGGACGCTGTGGAAAAAGCCTTCACAGATAGGGTTATCCGACAGCTCACACCCAGGAGGGTGCTCCACCGGAGAGCAGACAAGGAGCGAGAGCGGCGGGTCTACAGTTTGAAAGCTGAAAAGCTTTCAGACAGCAGGTTTGAAGTAACCCTAAAATGTCAAGGCGGCCTCTATGTAAAAGAACTGGTGGACGGGGATGAGGGTAGAACGACTCCCAGCATCGCCGAGGTGCTGGGAAAAAAGGTTAAATGCCTGAGGCTTTCCGTGATAGATATCGGCGGTGAGGAAGATGAAGTCTAAGGGCTACCGGTCTAGGACGAGGAACCTGCTGAGAAAGCCTCGGAGAAGCCGGGGACTCAAACCTCTGGGATACCTGCTGAGAAAATACAGGACAGGAGACAAGGTTGTGCTCTCCATCGACCCTGCGGTGCATAAGGGACAGCCTCACCGGCGCTACCACGGCAAGGTTGGGGTAATCCTCCAACAGCGAGGGAGAGCCTACGTGGTTCAAGTTCAGGATGGAGGCAAAACCAGACAGATAATAGCTCGGCCTGAGCACCTGAAAACCTTCGAAAACAAGGTTTAGGGGGAAAGCTAGGTGCCCCTGAAAATTTCGGAAAACAAGCTTCTCACCCACGCAAAGGCGAGGGAGATACTCCGAAATCTAGGTCGGGAGTTAAACCAGTTTCAGAAAAAAACCTTGGAGTACTTGGATGTCTTCTCTAAGGTTAACGCGGAGGATGCGGAAAAGCTGGTTGAAGAGTTGGTGTCCTCCTTTGACCTCGAGGTCAAGGAGGCTGTTCAGATAGTCAACTGTATGCCTGAGAGCGTGGAGGAGCTGAGAGTTTTCTTCCCCCGGTATAAGCTCATTCCAACCGAGAAACTCCAAGAAATGCTCAGCCTCCTAGATAAGTACAGAAAATAGCTACGCGGAAATGCCGATAGGAGAACACTTCCCCGTCCGTTTCCAGCTATTGCTGAGGGGAGGCTGCCTGCCTATCTGAACGGGGGGCTGTTAATTTATATATTTTCAATAGGCTGATTTCATATTTGAGGGGCTTTAATGGAAAAACGCCGCTATGAGGAAATGGCTTTCGTCCTAGATTTCCTCCCGCGAGGGAAAATGTTCGGCCGCGAATTTGTAGCGGAGCCGGTGGTTCAGTTGGTGGGGGAGGACTATTTCACCCTTCTAGAGGCTACTCTCAAGCCGGGGGTGACTGTCAACCTCCACGAATACCTTCACATAGGGAAGGAGAAAAGAGATAAAGTCAACCACATCCTCGGCCGGATCAGCTACGAGGAGTTGACCTCCACGGCTAAAAGCGAGCTTCCCTACGTGGTGGAGGAAATCGTCAAAATGCAGGAGCAGAGATTCGTCCAGTTTTTCAACACAGCCCAAGCGGTCACCCCTAGGATGCATGCCTTCGAACTGCTCCCAGGCATAGGGAAAAAATACATGTGGCAGATAGTGAACGAGAGGGAGAAAAAGCCCTTCGAAAGCTTTGCGGACCTTCAGAAACGAACCTCTGTGCCCGACCCCCAGAAGGCGGTGGTGAAGAGGATTATGGAAGAGCTGACCACCACTCCCAAGTACCGCCTGTTCATCCGTCAACCCTGAGGAGGCGAGGCAGCTCTCCCCGCAGCAGGTTAAGAGACTTCTCCAGCAGTGGAAGGTCAGGCCGAGGAGGAAGTTCGGCCAGAGCTTTATGGTAGACTGGGAAACTCTGACTCGGCTGGCTGATTATGCTGAGCTCCAACGCGGCGACGTAGTCTTGGAGGTTGGGGCTGGATTCGGTTTTCTCACGGAAGTCTTGGCTGAGAGAGCTGGAAAAGTTATGGCTGTGGAGTCTGACCCCAGGCTTTGCGGTTACCTCTCCGAGAAATTTAAGGACTGGGGAAAAGTCGATCTGAGACGGGGAGATTTCCTGAAGATGAACTTGAAGGGCTGCTATAACAAGGTTGTTTCAAACCCTCCCTACTCCATAGCGTCCCCCATGGTTTTCAAACTGCTGGAGGAAAGCTTCGAGTTGGGTGTCTTCACCTTTCAAACAGAGTTCGCCAAGAGAATGGTGGCTAAGCCGGGGGAGAAAGCCTACGGAAGGCTCTCCGTCATGGTCTACACCAAGGCGGAAGTGGAGCTGCTGGAGCCTGTGCCCCCTAAAGCCTTTTACCCCAAGCCCCAAGTGTCCTCCTGGATGGTGCGCATCAAGCCGAGGGAGAAGCCTCCCTTTCAAGTGAAAAACTGGGGCGCCTTTGAGGAAGCTGTGAGGCTTTTGTTCACTCAGAAAAACAGAAAGCTCAGCAAAGCCCTGCGGGTGGTTTCAAGGATGAGGCCTCTGAGCCTAGAGAAAGCCCCCTACTTGGAAAGGAAGGTTTTCACCCTCACCCCTGAAGAGCTGGGAGAGGTCTCAGATGCCATCTTCGCCTGAAGGCCGGTGGACCTTCACCTACAGCGGCCTCACCCTCATGGTGCCAAGCCAAGTCTACAGGCCGAAGGAGGATACCTTCCTCTTGGCTGAGAACCTCCTCCTTCAGAGGGGTGAAACGGTCTTGGAGGTAGGCTGCGGCTGCGGCCTCATAGCCCTCCTAGCGGCCCGGAAGGCAGCTCGGGTTGTGGCCACGGACTTGAACCCTTTTGCGGTGGAGGCAACCAAGGCAAACGCCCAAGCCAACGGTTTGGAGGCCCGAGTGGAAGTTAGACAGGGCGACCTCTTCAAGCCGGTTCGGTTTGGGGAAAAATTCGACTTGATAGTTTTCAATCCTCCCTATTTACCTTCTGATGGAAAGGAGCCTCAGGACTGGTTGAGTAGGGCTTGGTGTGGAGGTAAGAAAGGCTGGGAAGTGACGGAGAGGTTTATCAGGGAGGTAGGCTGCTTCCTCAAGCCCAGGGGAAGGGTTCTCCTCGTCCAGTCCTCCCTTGGGGGAATTGAAGAAACCGTGCGGAGACTGCAGGCGGTCGGTTTCTCCGTGAGGACGGTGGAGGAGAAGCGGTTCTTTTTTGAGACCTTAGTCTGCTTAGAAGCTAGGCTTATTAGCCAAAGTTAGCTACCTATCTTCTGGCCTACCATGCCTACCAACCTTCCCGCCAAGTGCACCCAGCTGGAGCGAGAGTATCGAGAGGCCAAAAGCCTGGAAGGGAAAATCAGAGCTCTCGAAGCCTACATCGGGTCTATTCCTGAGCATAAAGGAACCATGAAGCTTCGGTCCCATCTGAAAACCAAGCTGGCGAAGCTCAGGGAAGAACTGGAGAACAGGAGGCGCTCCAAGGCTGGAGCCAGCGGGAGGACGGCCTTCGACATCAAGAAAACAGGAGCTGCCCAAGTCCTCATCCTAGGCCTAACCCAGGTTGGGAAAAGTCAGCTGCTGAAAGCTCTGACCAACGCGGCGGTGGAGATAGGAAACCGGCCTTACACCACGCTCGCCCCCGTGGTGGGGATGATGCCCTACCAAGACATTCAGCTCAGCTTGGTGGAAGCCCCTGCCATCATGGAGGGCGCTAGCGAAGGAAAAGCATGGGGCCCCCAAGTCCTAGGTTTGGCCAGAAACTCCGACGGCATCCTCCTAGTGCTGGCGGCGGACCAAGACCTCGGCTTGCAGCTTCAAATCCTCCTAGACGAGTTGAAGGCTTTCGGAATCCACCCCCGCAAAGGGAAGCAGCCTAGGATAGATGTGCAACCCACCAGCTCAGGCGGGGTGAGAGTTTTCTGCGCCAACAAGTTTCACGGCAGCCTAGAGAATGTCCCCCGGCTGGCTGCGGAGGAAGACGTCAGGAACGCTGTCATAAAAATCTTGGACGAAGCTTCGGAGGAAGACGTCAAACTGGCTCTCTCCCAGAAGACCGTGCAGAAGCCGATGCTGGTAGCCGTAAACAAGGCGGACTTGGCCTCCTCTGAGGATACGGGAAACCTCCCCCTATCTGAGGGGGAGAATCTTCCCCTCATCCAAGTCTCAGCCAAAGAAGGAGGGGGCTTGGAGGAACTGAAGCGAAGACTCTTCGACTTCCTCGGCATCATGAGGGTTTACCCTCGAAGACCCGGCCAGCCGGAGCCGGATAAGCCGCTTATCCTCAGGAGGGGTGAGAAGGTTTCCGACGCGGCTTCGAGAATCCACACCGACCTGCGGAGAAGGTTTCGATACGCCAAGCTCTGGGGGCCCTCCGCCAAGTATCCGGGTGAAAAGGTGGGGCTGGACTTCCCTCTCCGAGACGGCGACCTCATCGAAATCTACCTGAAATAGAAGACTCACTTCGGCTGGGAGGCTAAGTCGAAGCGGGGGAGGGCGATGCCCTGTTGGCCTTGATACTTGCCGTCGTAAGGTCTTCCCAGCGGGGAGGTCAGCTTGGCGAAGACCACGTGGGCGAAGCGGTCTCCGCTGTAAAGCCTAACCGGGAAGGCGGAGCCTAGGATTTCGATGGTGATGTTTCCCTTAAAGCCTCCATCGAGAATGGTAGGCGGCAGGAGGATTCCGCACCGGGCGAAAGTGGAGCGCAGCTCCACGAAGCCCATGAGGTCTGAGGGTATTTCCACATGCTCCAAGGTGCTTACCAGAACTTTTTCGTTGGGCTGAATGGTGAAGGCCTTCGCTTTCTCCACAGAGTAGAAACCTTCTATCCCCGGTGTTCCCCGAGTGTCCAGAATCCGGCTTGAAGGCCTCAGCCGGGCTATGGTGTCCCCCAAGTGGAGGTCGACACCGTTCTCGCGGAGAGTATCCTTCTTGAAAGGCCTGATCACCAGCCGCCTTTCTCGGATATAATTCAAAAGGTCGAAGTCAGAGAGAATCAAAGGGCAACCCCTTCTTAACCCTATCAATAAAAATTGGAGTTTAATAAAAGTTACATTGGCGAAGGTTGAAAGATATATCTTATTATCGGAGCTCTACGTAGTTTGGTTGAAGGATTATGAGCGAAGAAGCCGTTATGTGGGTGGAAAAATACCGGCCTAAAATGCTGGATGAGGTTGTAGACCACAAGTCGGTTATCGAAAGCCTCAAGGGCTTTCTGAAGTCCCCCAACACCATGCCTCACCTCCTCTTCGCCGGGCCCCCCGGAAACGGAAAGACCTCCGTGGCCCTTTGCCTAGCTAGGCAGCTTCTTGGCCCCGGCTGGAGAAACTACGTCCTCGAACTCAATGCCTCAGATGAGAGAGGCATCCAGATGGTCAGGGAGAGGATAAAAAACTTCACTAGGCATGTCCTCGGGACTATGGCGAAGGTTCCCTTCGGCTTGGTCATCTTGGATGAAAGCGACCAGATGACTGCAGAGGCTCAAACTGCCCTGCGGAGGATCATGGAAGCCAACAGTCGGACTTCCCGGTTTATCCTCATCTGCAACTACTCCGGCAAGATCATCGAGCCCATCCAAAGCCGCTGCGCCATCTTCAGGTTCGCTCCCCTGGCGAGGGGGGATGTGGAAAACTACCTCCGCTTCATAGCCAAGAAGGAGAAGCTGAACCTCCAAGACAGCGGTGTTGAGGCTCTCATCGAGCATTGCGGTGGGGACTTGAGGAGAGCTGTGAACACCCTCCAAGCCGCCGCCACCGTAGGCAGGACTGTGGACAGGAAAACCGTCCTGCAGGTGATGGGGAAAGCCGGCTCCGAGGAGATAAGGGACATGCTGGGAAAGGCTTTGAAAGGAGACTTCCTGGAGGCTCGGAACACCCTCTACACGCTCATGGCCACCTATGGGATGTCGGGAAGCGACATCATCCGGCAGGTTCACCGGGAAATCTTCAACCTGAAGCTTCCCCCCAAGGCTCAGATCGAACTGGCGGACATCATCGGCGAATACGACTTCCGCCTGGTCGAAGGAGCCAACGACGACATCCAGCTGAGCGCACTGCTGGCCCAGCTGGTCAAATACGGCTCTCAGCTGGGGGAGAAGGCCTGAAGCCCGCCGAGCCTCAGATGATGTGGGTGGAGAAACACCGGCCTCAAACCCCCGAGGAGGTCGTGGGCAACGAGGAGGCTAAACTCAAATTTCTGTCTTGGCTGAAAAAATGGAAGCCGGGAGGTAAGGCGGCTCTCCTCCACGGGCCTCCAGGAGTGGGGAAGACCGCCCTCGTCCACGCGGCGGCCAAGGCAGCTGCCTACGACCTAATTGAGATGAACGCCAGCGACGCTAGAACAGCGGAGAAGATCATGCGCACCGCAGGCCATGCGGCGTCGGAGTCCTCCATCTTCCAGTTTTTCTCAGACTCCAAGGGCGTCCTCATCCTGCTGGACGAGGTGGACGGCATCTACGGCCGCGAAGACCAAGGGGGCTTGGGGGCGATCCTCAAACTGCTGGAGGAGTCAAAGGTTCCCGTCGCCCTGACGGCCAATGACATTTCGGACATGCGGCTGAGGGAGCTGAAGAACGCCTGCCTCACCATCAGGTTTCAAAAGGTCAGGCCTCCGGTCATGGTGGCTTGGCTGGAGGAAATCTGCCGGAGGGAGGGTTTGGAGGCGGAGGAGGAAGCCCTCAAGCTCATCGCAGCCCGAAGCCGGGGGGACGTTCGGTCGGCTGTCAACGACCTTCAAGCCTTGGCGGAGAAAACCCGAAGCCTCCGGGCTGTCGACGTGGAGAAGCTGACCGCCAGAGACCGGCAGCTCTCCGTTCAAGAGGTTTTGGGGGAAATCTTCCTGACCAACAACCCCCTCTACGCTAAAAGAGCTCAGGCGGAGGCGGAGGTGGACCGCGACCTCCTCCACCTCTCGGTGCATGAGAACCTCCCCTACCAGTTCACCGACCCTGAAGACCTGGCAGCCGGCTACGATGCGCTGTCCCGCGCCGACGTCTTCTTCGGCAGGGTTAAGCGGACTCAAAACTGGGGGCTTCTCAGCTACGCGCTGGAGCAGATGAGCATGGGCGTCGCCGCTGCGCGGAGGGGAAAATACACCCCAGCCGGCTACCGGTTTCCCCCCAGCCGGATTCTCATCCTCGGCAGGACCAAGGCTCAGAGGGAGCTTATCAAGGAAATAAGCGCCAAGATAGGAGTGAAGTGCCATGTTTCCCGCCGGAGGGCCGCCGCTGACTTCCTCCCCTACCTGAGGGTGATGTTCCAGCACAGCAAAGAAGCCGCCGCCGCTCAGCTGGCTTCCTGGCTGGGCCTCGACGAGGCTGCTGTGGCCTACTTGAAGGGGGAAGCCGCTAAGCCCAGCTCCGCGCCGGCTAGGGGGAGGAAACCTGCTGGGAGGCGGGGAGCCCGGCGGTGAGGGGGAAGCGTCGATGGTGAAGAGGATAACCCGAACAGGCATTAAACTGGCCTTCATGGGGAAGGACAAGTTCATTGAGTTGATGAGAGCCGGCCTAGGCTACGACCGGGCAACCCGGACTTTCTACATTGAAGACTTGGAAAACTTCGATAGGATCAAGGCTTTGCTCGTTCCGCTGCTGGGGGAGGAGGTGGAGTTCGCTCAGACCTGCTACCTCTGCGGCGCTGTTTTCCCCTGCGGTGTCTGCGAGTACGCAGCCACCTGTCCCAGCCGGGACATTCCCACCTACTGCCTCTGCAAAAAATGCTACAGCAAAACCAACCTCTACCAGCGCTACATCCAAAAAACCAAGGAAGAGTTGTCTCGGATCGGTTAGAGTTTTATTTCTACTCCTACGGTTCTTTTGACCAAGTCCATGACTGAGGGAACCTTCCCGGGGATGGGGCCTTCTTTTCCGGGGATGGTTATCACCGTGGGGTAAACCCTCTTGCCCACCTCTTCGATGACGGGTTTTATTTCTTCGGCGATTTTTTCGGTGACGATGATGACGGCTACCTCCTTCTCCCCAGCCAGCTTCCTGAGGGCCTCCGCGGCCTCCTTGGCTGTTTTGACGCCGTAGGCTTTTTTGACTCCAGTGACCCTGAAGTAGGAGGCCACGTCGGGGTCGGCTACCACGGCTATTTTTGCCACTTCCCGTTGCTCCCTCCGCTTAGAACTGTTTGAGGATGTCCTCCTTTTCCATGAGGATGCCGCAGTGGTAGCACCGTAGGGTGACGCCGTCGGAGACCTCCACGTGGAACACGGCCTTAACGGGCTCCGGGCTGTTGGTGACGCAGGCAGGGTTGGGGCATTTCAGCAAATCCTTGACAAGGTCAGGCGGCTTGACCCTCTCCTTCCTCAGGACTTTGAAGTTTCTGATGATGTTGATGGTGGCGTTAGGCGCGACCAAGGCTATCTCTTGGACTTCGGTGGGGCTGAGCTCCCGGCCTTCCACCTTCACCATGTCCTTCTTTCCCAGTTTCTTGCTGGAGACATTCATCAGAAGGCTTACCACGTAGCCCTCCCGGCCTGTGATGCCCAGAATCCTCAGCACCGCCAAGGCGGTTCCCGCGTCGATGTGGTCGATGACCGTTCCGTCCCTGATTTTTTCCACCCGAAGCTCCTCGCTGACCACTGCGGACACGGACTCCAAAGCTAAAATAGACTCCACCGATCAATTAATAAATGTATGTCCCCGCGGCATAGGGAAGGAGGGCGAAGAGAGCCGTGGAGCTGAAAGGCCGGGACATCATCTCCATCAAAGACTTCACCCGCGAGGAAGTAGACCACATCCTGAAGACAGCGGGGAAAGTGGACCACATCCTAGGGGAGAACCTCCGACCCCTCTCAGGAAAGTTCATGGGCCTTCTCTTCTTCGAACCCAGCACCCGAACCAGGCTCAGCTTTGAGGCTGCCATGAAGAGAATGGGCGGAGGCGTCATAGGGTTCAGCGAGCCGGCGGTGAGCTCTGTCAAGAAAGGGGAAACCCTCGCTGACACCGTCAGGACGGTGGAAAACTACGCCGACATACTGGTCATCCGCCATCCTCTGGAAGGCTCCGCCAAGTTGGCAGCGGACTTCGCCTCCATCCCCGTCATCAACGCCGGCTCCGGGGCTGAGGAGCATCCCACCCAGGCTTTCCTAGACCTCTACACCATCTTCAAGGAGAAGGGCAGCGTCGACGGGTTGAACATAGGCATCCTCGGAGACCTCCGCTACGGTCGGACGGTGCATTCTCTCACCTACGCTCTCTCCCTCTACGATGTCAACCTTTACTTAGTCTCTCCTCCGGAGCTTCGAATACGGAAGGAAGTCCTGCAGGCGGTTCGAAACAGGCTGAGGGTGAAGGAGTTCAGCCGGATTGAAGACGTTATGCCCGAGCTGGATGTGCTCTACGTCACCCGCATCCAGAGGGAACGTTTCCCCGACCCAGGAGAGTATGAGAGAATCAAAGGCGCCTACCGCATCGACAAGGCGGCTTTGGAAAAGGCTAAGGAAGACCTCATCGTCATGCATCCCCTCCCTAGGGTGGATGAAATCCAGCCGGAGGTGGACGAAACCAAGCATGCCCTCTACTTTAAACAGGTACGCTACGGCCTCATCACCCGAATGGCTCTCCTAGGCTTGGTTTTAGGAGCCTTCTAAAAGGCTCGGCCTAGTTTTTAAACCGCCAACACCCCCTCTAACCTATGCTCAGGCGGCTGCGAAGGTAAGGGCCATGGAGGAAAGCCGGCAGCTGGAAGAAAAATTCGAAGGAATGCTCAAAAACCTCCAAGCTTTAAAGGGGGTGGTGGTCGCTTTCTCAGGCGGTGTGGACAGCTCCCTCGTGGCCGCTACAGCTAAGAAAGCCTTGGGCGACAGGGTGCTGGCCGTGACCGCTGACTCCTCAACTCTTCCCCCGGGTGAGTTAGAGGAAGCCCGAAAGGTGGCGGAGGCCTTGGGCATCAGGCACAGGGTGGTGAAGGTCGACGAGCTGGACGACCCCCGCTTCGCAGCCAACCCTCCCAACCGCTGCTACTACTGCAAAAAGCAGCTCCTAGAGGCCCTGAAAAAAATCGCCCGGGAGGAAGGCCTCGACGCCGTGGTGGACGGCACCAACGCTGAGGACCTTCAAGGGCACAGGCCTGGGGCGCTGGCCCTCCGGGAGGAAGGCGTACGCAGCCCTTTAGCCGAGGCAGGCATCACCAAGAGGGAAGTCTATCTGCTGGCTGAAATGCTCAGGCTGCCCACCGCGGGAAAACCGTCGATGGCCTGTCTTTCTTCCAGGTTTCCCTACGGGGAGAGGATTACAGCCGAAGGCCTCAGGAGAGTGGCGGAGGCTGAAGTTTTCATCAAAAAAACCGTGGGAGTCAAGCAGCTGAGGGTTCGAGACCACCAAGGCATAGCTCGCATCGAGGTTGGAAAAGAGGAGAGGCGCCTCTTCTTCGACGAAGCCCTCATGGACAGGGTGGCGGAAGGCTTAAGGAAGCTGGGCTACCGTTATGTGGCCTTAGACCTAACAGGCTACAGGACGGGAAGCATGGACGAGGCGCTGAACCCCAGCAGGTAAGACCTCCGAACTGGAGGAGCGGATACGAAAAAATTCTGACTTATTTTTCTTTAGCCATCTGCTCTTTGCCTGAGCCGCGGATGCAGTAGTAGTCCCATCGGAGGCCCATGTTCTTCTGAACAGGGCATCCCGCTGTGCAGAGGCAACCCTTCTGCTCTTTTATCACACTGCTTCGGCCTAGGATGCAGAACAGCAGTTCCTTCTCCCCCGTACCGGTGTAGGTGGGGCATTCGCCGCAGAAGCTTTCGCACATCTTCCGGCTTTCCTCCATTTTCGCCTTCAATTCCTCGGGGCTCAGCTTGGCCATGGCCTCCAAGACCTTCTCGTGGGTGGTTTCTTCACCCATAGCCTTCACCTCCTAGCGGTGGACTTCCGCCGTCTTCAAAAAAAAAAGTTGGCTTATTTGAAGTCGCAGGGTAGGTTTTCCAGCATGTCTTCGAACATTTCCTCATGCTCAGCTTCTTCGCTGAGGATGTGCACGATGAGCTGGTAGGTGATGTGGTCTTTGCCGAAGGTCAGCTTGGCGATTTCGTTGTAGGCCTTCATGGCGCATTCTTCCCCCTTTAAGGCATCTTGGAGAAACTTCCTCAAGTCGGTGAGCTTGTTGGGAGGTTCCAGATATTTGCAGTGGGCCAGCTGGTTCCACTGGTCCGGGTTCTTCAGGGGGGTTCCCCCCAGCTCCAGTATCCTCTCCGCCAGCTCGTTGACGTGCTCCCGTTCGTCGTCCAAGGCTTTCTTGATGGCTTCCTTCACCACGGGGTTCATGGTCTGCTCAGGCGCTAGGGAACCGTACCAGTACTGAGCGATGGCCAGCCATTCGTCGGCTATAGCCCTGTTCAACTCCTCGATGAGGGCGTCGACGTCTAAATCCGCTATGACCCTTGAAGTTTTACCCATACAAATCCCCTTTTTAAGAACTAATATTAGGGTCGGATTGTTATAAATAGGTTGCCTTGGCCTGAAGGATTCAACACCCCACACCGGATAAAGCTTTATCTACTGGCGGACGATTTTCTAAAAGTAAAGGAGGAATTTTGTTGAAAGAAGATAAATCCTGCGAAGGAGACCTCTTCTGCGGAGTCAACAAGCCTAAAAACCCAGCTCAGATGACAGACTTGGAAAAGAAGCATACCCCGGTAATCGAGGCTCCGGATGTGGTCAAGAAGGGGGAAATGTTCAACGTAACCGTCGAAGTAGGGAAACTCATGAAGCATCCCAACGAAGCCGGCCACTACATCGAATTTATAGAACTCTACGCGGGGGACACCTTCCTCACCAGAGTTGACCTGATCCCCGAAAGAACAGCTCCAAAAATAACCATCCCCATCAGCCTAACCCACGCCCACCCGCTGAGAGCCTTCGAACGGTGCAACCTTCACGGCACGTGGGAAGGGACCAAAGAAATAAAGGTAGAATAACCGCTGTCGAAGGGGAAACCGGGAGAAAGCGGTGTTCCCCGCCGGTTTATTTTTTTAGCATGAGATGGGGGATTTCCCCCCTGAATAGTGTTAACGGCTTCTTAACCGGCTGGTAGGATTTTTTATCGCCGGCGTGGCGGGTTAATTTTAATAAGGCGGCTGCTTTTTCTTTTACAAAAGATTTCGAGGTTTCCGGACGTGCAGTATTATACTACTTCCCAGCTGGCCGATATCCTGAAGGTGCGCACTGAAAGAGTTACGGAGCTGGTGTCCAAGGGAGTCATCAAAGGGTCTAAGAACAGCACGGGGCATTGGGTTATCCCTGAGACTGAGCTACCGAAACTCAAGCAGTACATTGAAAGCAGAGCGAGAATGGCTGGGAAGATGAAGGAAAAAGAGTCAACCTTCAAGCTTCCGGTGGGTAAACCATGCCCGGAGGCGGAAGAAATAGAACCAGACCTATACCAGTGCCCCAAAACAGACTGGCTGAGGGTTAGAAGCCAGGCTCCCATTTGCATTCCCTGCCAGCCGAAGCCGCAGACTCAAAAGACTTGAACAATTCTCCCATCTGCTTATTTCGCTGGGATCCCGGTTGGGACGCCGGTTTTAGCTGCAAATGTTCGAAGGTTAATTAATATCTTTGCTATTTTTATGTATTGGGGCGTCTTCTGGGGAAGATGTTATCCATCCGTCAGAAGCTTAAGGCTTTGAGGAATTTTTCCGGGAACTTTAAGCAATATTTCCAGATGGCTAAAGTGGGGGAGATTGCTCGAAGATACTTCGTGTTGAACGCCTTCGACGGAGCCCTAATAGTGCTGGGGGTGGTGCTGGGCACCTATGTGGCCGGGGTCACCGACCCCCACATCGTCATCAGCGCCGGCCTAGGAGCCGGCTTGGCCATGAGCCTCTCCGGAGTTTGGGGCGCCTACATGGCGGAGAAGGCTGAAAGAAGCAAGGCTCTCAAAGAGCTGGAGAGCGCCCTCTTCACAGACCTTAAAAACTCTTTGTGGGGCAGAGCCTCCCGGGTTGCGACCGTCTGGCTGGCTTTTGTGAACGGGATTTCTCCAGTGGCTGTAGCCTTGGCGGCCATTACTCCCTTTTTCTTGGTAAAGTTAGGTCTGCTCGGTTTCCAATTCGCTGTTTTTCTCTCGCTAGGCACAGCCTTAGCCGTCCTCTTCGCCTTAGGTATGTTTCTGGGGAAGATCTCCAAGGAGAACATCTTTGTTCAAGGAGTCAAAATGCTTTCGGCGGGGGTTCTGATAGCCCTGATCCTCTACTTCGCCGGTTTAGTGCTTTAGGGGGGGTCTGAGCCAGTAGGCATATATAGCCTAAAGACTTTTTTCCCTTTGTATATTTTCATCAGTACATGGTGAAGGAAAATATGAAGAAAAGCTTGCACTTAAAGGTTAAAGAGCTGAAGACAGGTCTAGGAGTCTTCAGAGACCTGGAACTGGTCTTAGGCAAAACCATAACAGAGCCTTGGGAGGAACCTCAAGGCCCCACCCCTTTTCCCTCCGCCGTCGACCTTCGAGATTGGGACCTTAAGCTTCTGAGCCGCTACAGGCCCTTCTACCTGCCCTACTGCGACCTCTGCTGCCTTTGCACCATGGGAAAATGCGACCTAACCCGGGGAAAGAAAGGCGCCTGCGGGCTGAACCTGGCGGCTCAGCAGTCTAGAATCGTCCTGCTGGCCTGCTGCATGGGAGCGGCCACCCATGCAAGCCACGCCCGACATTTGGTGGAGCATCTTTCAAAAATCTACGGGAGAGACCATCCCATCCAAGTGGGAACCGGAGAGGTGGAAGTGGAGGCGCCCATTCTCCGGCTGGTCTGCGGGATCAAGCCTAAAACCTTAGGGGATTTGGATGAAGCTTTGGACTATGTTGAATCCCAGATAACCCACTTGCTCTCCGCCACCCACACAGGTCAAGAAGGCGACGCGCTGGACTTCGAGTCCAAGGTCTTCCACGCAGGGATGGTCGACCAAGTGGCTATGGAGGTGGCTGACATAGCTCAGGTTTCCGCCTACCCCTACCCTAAGGCTGACCCTGAGGCTCCCTTGGCAAATATAGGTTTTGGAAGCGTCGACACTTCTAAGCCCGTCATCCTCGTCGTCGGCCACAACGTGCCCCCCGCCGCCTACATCATGGACTATCTCTCTGAGAACAGCCTCC
The DNA here is from genome assembly GCF_002009985.1 of Candidatus Hecatella orcuttiae. Taxonomy (NCBI): domain Archaea; kingdom Thermoproteati; phylum Candidatus Bathyarchaeota; class Bathyarchaeia (SeqCode); order Candidatus Hecatellales; family Candidatus Hecatellaceae; genus Candidatus Hecatella; species Candidatus Hecatella orcuttiae. The sequence goes on along the minus strand of NZ_MTLX02000005.1, from coordinate 374,362 downwards.
AAGGCTCTGTGGAAGTAGCGGGAATATGCTGCACCGCCCACGACCTCACTCGGTACAATTCCAAAGCTAAAATCATCGGCCCCATCTCATGGCAGCTTCGCTTCATCCGAAGCGGCATCCCCGACGTGGCGGTGGTCGACGAGCAGTGCATCCGCACCGACCTCCTCTCCGAGGCGGAGAAGGCTAAGGTCCCCTTCATCGCCAGCACGGAAAAGCAGTGCGCGGGCCTGCCCAACAGAACCGGCGACCCTGTCGACGAAATCGTGAAAGACCTCGTGGAAGGGAAGACCCCGGGCGCCTTAATCCTCGACCCCGCTAAGGTGGGAGAGGTGGCCGTGAGAACAGCCATAGAGGTAGCCCCAAAAAGGAGAAAGTTCGGAGCCCTTCCCGGGCAGGATGAACTGGTGGAGTTGGCTAAAAAATGCACAGAATGCGAGGAATGCCGGCGGGCGTGCCCCAACGACCTGCCCATCCCTGAGGCTGTGAAGGCAGCGGCTTCCGGGGTTCTCACCGGGCTGGCTGACCTTTGCGCCGCCTGCATTGGCTGCGCCCGCTGCGAAGACGCCTGCCCCCAGGAGATACCCATCCACAGCGGCATCGTGAAAGCTTCGGAGGAGAAACTCAGAGAAGAAGCCTACAAGGTTCGGGTTGGAAGAGGCGCCATTCAAGATGTGGAAATTCGGAAGGTCGGAGGGCCTCTGGTTTTAGGGGAGATACCCGGCGTCATAGCCTTGGTGGGCTGCGCCAACTACCCGGGTGGAGGGCGGGAGGTGGCTGAGATGGCTGAGGAGTTTCTGAAACGCCGGTTCATCGTGGTCGCCTCCGGCTGCGCCGCCATGTCCATCGGTATGTACAAGAACGAGGACGGTCAAAGCCTCTACGAAGCCTACCCGGGGGTGTTCGACGCTGGAGGCTTGGTCAACGTGGGCTCCTGCGTGGCTAATTCCCACATAGCTGGAGCGGCCATCAAGATAGCCAGCATCTTCGCCAGACGGAACCTGAGGGGCAACTACGAGGAGATAGCCGACTACATCCACAACCGGGTGGGCGCCGCGGGCATCGCCTGGGGGGCCATGTCCCAGAAGGCGGCCTCCATCGCCAGCGGCTTCTGGAGGCTGGGGATTCCCGTGGTCGTAGGCCCTCATGGCTCCAAGTACAGGCGCATGCTCTTGGGTAGGAAGGAAGTGGAAAGCAACTGGTATGTCTACGACGCCCGCACGGGGGAGAAGGTCTACGTGGGCCCTGTTCCCGAGCACTTGTTCTTCACGGCTGAAACCAAGGAGGAAGCGTTGGTGATGCTGGTGAAGCTTTGCATGAGGGCGAACGACACAGCCAAGGGGCGGGCGATAAAGCTGGCCCACTACGTGGACTTGCACAAGCGGTATTACGGGGTGATGCCCGACGACCTCCATCTGCTAGTCCGGAAGGAGACGGACATCCCCATAACCCTCAGAGACGAGGTCATGGAGATCCTGAAAGCCGAGGGCTGGCGGGAAAGAGAGACCCCCGACCCCACCCTGCTGGAGAGGCTGGCGAAACCTAAGGAGGCCCGGTAAATGATGAGAGCGGAACCCTGGCAGAAGGCAGAAGTCCCCGGGCCTTTGAAGGCTTCAGTCATCACCAAGCCTGAGGTGGTGGTGGCCATGGTCAGAAGGGCGAGAAGGCCGCTGCTCATCGTAGGCCCCGAAGCCTCCCAAGCCGGCTTAGGCGACAGGCGCCTCATCGACTACGCGGTCCTCATAGCCAAAGCTGGGAAGATGGGGGTGGTGGCCACCGCTCAGACGGTGGGAGAATTCCTCAAAAAAGGCTTCCAAGGCGCTGTTTGGATGCCGGCCATGGACATAGCCAACCGGCTCTGCGACCCGGGGTGGAAAGGCTTAGACGGAGCCGGCCGGTACGATCTGGTCTTGGTGGGAGGCATCCATTATTATGTGGAATGGGTCATACTCTCCGCGTTGAAGCATTTCGCCCCCAGCCTTAAGACCGTCTCCCTCGACCGTTTCTATCAACCCCACGCCACCTGGTCCTTCCCCAACCTCAAGGTGGAAGAATGGCTCAAACAGCTGGACCTGGTGGTAAGCGGCCTGGAAAAAACCGGCGGCTGAAAAAATCCATGGCCATGGATGGCTGTGCCATAGAACGCCTCACGGCCTCCGTCGCCAAGAAGGAGATACTGTTAAAAGTTTAGGGGCGGTCTTATTTTTGATGGTTGCCTTTGGCCGGGCCTACCCTCCTCTTCATCGGACATGTTTCCCTCGACCGGGTCAGGAATCCGTGGGGGGAAAGGCTTCAGCTGGGCGGGGCTGCCCTCTACGCGGCGCTGGGCGCTAAGGTTCTCTACGACAGGGTTAAGCTCATCTCCGCGGTGGGGAAGGACTTCAAACAGCTCAGCTTCCTCCACTCTACCTTTCCCGGCTCCCTCATCAGAAGAGTAAACGCTCCCACCACCTCCTTCGACATCAGCTACGACCAAAACTTTCAAGCCCGCTACGACGCGGTCAGACTGGGGGCTGGAGCAGCCATCAAGGTAGCGGACCTCCCAGCCCACTGGGTCAGCCGGGACGTTTACGTCCACCTAGCCCCCATGCGGCCTCAGAAGGTGGAGAAATTTGCGGCGAGAATCAGGAAGCTCTGCCCTGAAACCTGGGTTTCCATCCACAGCTCCCCCGATTACTTGGGGAAGGCTGAAAATAGGCGAATCCTGAGGAAGCTGGCTGAAAAGGCAGACCTCATGGTGGTCAACGACCAAGAGGCCTCAGCCTTGGCTGAAACAGGCAGCCTCACCTCCGCCCTCTCAGCCCTCAAAGCCAAAAGGCTCGCTGTGACCCTAGGCCAGATGGGAGCCATCCTCGTGGAGGAGGGACGGATGCAGATGATTCCCGCCCTCAGCGGGTTGAAGGCGACGTTGAAGGATACCACCGGCGCCGGGGACACCTGGTGCGGCACCCTTCTGGCAGCCTACGCGCTGAGCCGAGACTGGACCAAGGCGGTGGTGGCCGCCTGCCTCATCTCCGCCGTGAAATGCTTGGGATGGGGCTTCGAAAGGCTTAGGAGGCTGAGGCTGAAAAGCCTGGAGGACATAGCCTACCACGTTCTGAAGCTGAGGGAAGGCACCGTCCAGTCGGTCTTGGAGGAATTCCTAGGCGAAAAGCCTTAGGTTTTAGCCTCCGCCTCCCCCCGAACTCGGCGGCCTAGGCGGTGGAGATACGTCCTCTTCTCATCCAAGATGTGGAGGACCGTGAATCCGCGGCGAGCCAGCCTGTCGGCTATGAACCTCCGATGGCATCGAAACCATAGGGCTTCAGCGCACATGATGGCTGCGGAGGCCTCAGCCGCTGTCTCAGTCACCTTCTCAAGTCCCGTCTTGAACTCCGGGGTCTTCAGATGCTCACGGTAGCCTCCCTTCCTGAATCCCCCCAAAGACTTTCCCAGCCAGAGATAGCGGATACCTTTCCGGGGGAGCACTGCCTCCAAGTTTTCTCTGTTGAAATGGGGAAACTTCTTGGAGCCGGGAAACCTGCGCACGTCAACGAGGACGCGGACACTGTAGGCTTTGAGAAGCCTCAGAAACTCTGGAAGGCTTCGAGTGGAATGCCCCACGGTGTAGACTTTCAACAGCCGCTTTCCCAAGTTGTTTTTAGAGTAGCCTCTCAAAAAAGTTTCATCCCGGAAAAGTTGAGCTGCGCGAGGGCTGAAGGGAAAACTTTCATCTGAAGGGGAGGAACGTGCATCCCCCTTTTATCTTCATCTGCCAGCCTATCTTGCGCAGAAAATCCACGGGAGAGATCTTCCTCCCCTCCGCCCTGGTTTTCCCAGCCTTGAGGGCTTGGAGAACAGCCTCCCGGCTGGCTTCCTCCACCTCCACCAGCGTGTAGGCTTTCCCGATGGTCTCGGGGATATGGGAGTCGCTCCCCCCCACCTGGGGGAGGCCCAGTTCCCTCGCAGCCTGCACAGCCTTCCGGATGGTAAGGGGCAGAATGGATGAGGCGTTGATAGCCTCCACGGCGTCAGGCTTCAGCCGCCTAATGGCCTCGCCGTTTAGGCTTCTCTTCAGGAAGTTGAAGGGATGGGCCACCACCGCCACACCTCCCAGACGGCGGATTCTGTCAACGGTGTCGGATGCGGGGAGGCCTTGTGGGATGCGCGCTGAGACTCCTAGGCCTAGGATGTGGCCTTGGAGACTGGAGACTTCTATGCCTTCGAGAATGAGAATGGAGGAGTGGGAGGGTATCTCCTTTAAAGCATCAACGGTGTCGTGGTCGGTTATGGCTATGCCGTCCAGTCCCGCCTTCTCAGCGGCCTCCACGGCTTTTTTAAGGGTGATGACACTGTCCCCCGAGTAGACTGTGTGAACGTGGAGGTCGAGTTTAAGCTGCATCAGCGTATCTTGCTCCCTGATTTCACAGCCCTGTCCGGAGTCAGCAAGGCGAACTTCCCCGTGCCGTCGTCGGCGGCCAGCACCATGACCTCAGAGTGGACGCCTAAGATTTTGACAGGCTGAATGTTAGCCACCACCGCCACCAGCCTATCCCTCAGCTCCTCAGGCTGGTAGCACTCGCCCAAGCCGGCTGCCGCTGCTTTCACACCCTCCTCTCCTAGGTCTATCTTCAACCGGAGAAGCTTCCTCGACCCGGCTACCGGTTGAACATCGACGATCCGGCCTACCCTCAAGTTTAGCCTTGAAAGCTCCTCCGCTGAAATCCTTTCCTCCTTTTTCCCAGCCTGCTCCAGTTCTTTCAGCTTTTTCTCCACCTCCTCCAAACTTGTCTTCTTAAAGAGAACTTTAGGTTTGCCCAGCTTCTGCCCGGAGGCTAGTTCTTTCCGGAGTTCATCCCAAAGTTTCCGGGACTCCCCCGGTTTTACTCCGAATTTTTCCAGAAGCACATCCGCCGTGGAGGGAATGAAGGGCTGTAGGAGGATGCCTAGGGTTTTCACAATCTTGGCAGCCACGTAGAGGGTGGCCGCTGCCTTGGAGGGCTCTGTTTTCACGGTTCTCCAAGGTTCTTTGTCGTTGACGTACTTGTTGGCTTTCCGGGCGAGGTCCATGACGGTTAGAACGGCGGCTTGAAGCTTAAACTGCTCCAAGTTTCTTTCAAACTCTTTCTGCGCTTCTTTGGCAACCTTCAACATTTCCCCGTCGTAGATGTCCAAGGCTTCAGGGGTAGGAATTTTTCCTTCAAAATGCCTGCCAATGAAGGTCAGCGTCCTGTGGACCAAGTTTCCGAAGGTGTCGTTGAGGTCGGAGTTAACCTTCTCCAAGAAGGTGCTCCAGGAGAAGCTGGTGTCCTTGACCTCAGGCCTTATGGAAATGAGGGTGTACCTCCAATAGTCCGCTGGGAACATCCGCAGCGCCTCATCGATCCAGATGCCTATCCGGCGGCTTTTGGAAAACTTCTGCCCCTCGAACATCAGGAACTCCGTGGAGTTCACCGTCCAAGGAAGGTTGTAGCCTTCCCCCGAAGCCAGAAGGAGCGCAGGGAGGATGATGGTGTGGAAGGGAATGTTGTCCTTCCCGATGAAGTAGACGGTTCTGGCCTCCGGGTCAAGCCAGAAATCCCTCCACCGGTCCTCCTGCCCCAGCCGCTGGAAATGCTCCAAGGTGGCGGAAACATATCCCAAGACCGCCTCCATCCACACGTAGATAGTCTTACCCTCCGCGCCTGGGAAGGGAGCGGGGATACCCCACTCCGTATCCCGGGTTATAGGCCTAGGCTTCAAGCCCTCCCGGATCAGGTTCAGGGAGAAGTTCCGGGCGTTCTCAGGCAGGCGGGGATTCTCCTTGACATAGCTTTCCAGTTGATGGGTAAAGCGAGGCAGGTCGAAATACCAGTGCTTGGTCGTCTTAGGGCTGGGGGTTTCCCCGCAGAGGGCGCAAACCGGCTCCACAAGCTTGGAGGGATCCAAAGGCCAGCCGCAGGCGTCACACTGGTCTCCCCGGGCGGCTTCGAAGCCGCAGCGGGGGCATTTCCCCTGAATAAACCTGTCCGGTAGAAAACGGCGGCAGCGGGGGCAGTGGGGGAAGACCACCTCCTCAGTGAAGATGTAGCCGTTGGAGTAGATTTTTCTGAAAAAATCCTGGACGAACCTGATGTGGACAGGGCTCTCCGTTCGGGTGTAGTTGTCGAAGGAAAGCGCCCACCTTTCAAACAGCTTCTTAACCTTCCGGTGGTTTTCGTCGGTGAGCTTTTTCGGGGGAATCCCCTGCCTGACCGCCTCCAGTTCGATGGGGGTTCCATGCTCATCCGAGCCGCTGACGAGGACCACGTCCTCTCCCTTCATCCTCAGGTATCTGGCCGCCACATCCGCGGAGAGAACGGAGCCTATGATGGTCCCTAGGTGAGGCATGTAGTTGATGTACGGCCAAGCGGAGCCGATCATCCACCGGGCCAGGTTTCATTCCCCCTCAACGGTCGGAGAAGCCTCCACCTAAGATAGAAGGAAACCTACTTTTAGTGTTTCCCCTCCCTTGAGAAAAAGGCAACCCTTCAACCTTCCCAAGTCAAAGCCAAGACAGTCATGTCCGCGGCTATGAGAACCCTGTACAAGGGGCTGAGCCTTCGGAAGGCTTGAGGATTATTGCAGCGTAAAACCAGATAGAACAGAGCCGCTCTGAGGCTTAGGGGCAGCACGGCGAAGATGGGAAAAGCGGGTGAAAAACTGAAGACATGGTAGAGAGCCGGATATGCTGCCGCAGCGCCCAAGACCATGGCCGCGAGCACCCGTCTGGCTCTGTCGAATCCCAAAGCCACTGGGAGAGTTTTCTTCCCCCCTCGGAGATCCCCCTCATAATCACCCATCGACCCCATCACTGCGCAGGTAGCCAGCAAGGCTAAGAGGGAAGCGAAGACTAGGCTGTCGAAGCCGAGGCTCCGCGCCATCAGCGACGCCATGACATAGGGAGCCGCAGAGCCTGAAAGAGTATAGTATGCAAACGAGCCTAAGGGGCGATTTTTGAAAGAGGGACCGTAGCTGTAGGCTAAAACGTAAATAAAGCCGAAAGTCCCCGCGGCGAGGAAGTAGAGGAAATCCAGCGCAAAAGCTGCAAGAAGCCCGCCTCCGAAGAGGAGAACGAACAGCGCCTGAAGGAATCCCCGCGACACCCTTCCGGAAGGCAGCGCCCTCCCAGGGACGTTCACCCTGTCCACGGAGCAATCGGAGAGGTCGTTGACCACGCTGGAAGCCATGTGGAACAAGGCCATGCTCAGGGGGAAGAGGAGAAACCTCCACAGCTCCGAGGTCAACCCTACCAAGACAAGAGAGGCAGCTGAAGAGGCCGCGCTGGGCAGCGTCCGCTGAACCCTCATCGTCCCCAGCAGCAAAAGCAACGGCAGACCTGGCTTCAATTCCCACCAGCACCTAAGGGTTAAGACCTCGCTTTAATACATTATCTCACTTCACAAGGGATTCCAAAAAGGCAGATTCGCAACTCAAAATCAAGCGACAAGAATTAATTTTATGATGAAAGCTACTTTTTCTAGTATCTGGCAGAATCCGTCCATCCTCAAAGAAACCTGCCGTATCTATACCCCTAAGCGAATTTCTGGTATAAGGCAGCCCCTTCTAGGAACATTCGAAGCTGGAAAAACTTCCAAAAATTATTCCTATTTTCAGGATACTCGGTTAAGCGTTGGTTGGCGAACATGGCTAAGGGTAGCCCTGTTACCACCGAGGTTGCTTTATAAGCTATTTAACGCTACATCTAAAGGATATTGTTAGCCGTACTAAAAAAATATTCGGATCTAATCTTTTATTTTTAACTAGTTACCAGTTCGTAGTCTTCTTCAGGTAGAGAGGGTTTTACCGTCTAGAGTAGTTCTTTATATAATTTGAGGTTCATGGCCGCCGTTTTATCCCAGTCTAGGTTTTCATCCACATACTTCCTTCCTTCTAACGCCTTTTTCCTTGCATCATCATAGTTTTCGATTACCCACCTAATTTTTTTAACAAACTCTTCGACTTCATATCTGCTATAAAATGCATAACCGTTCACGATTTCTCTGATGGCCGGATTATCGGTCGCTACAACCGGTGTCCCGCACGCTAAGGCTTCAACCGTTACGAGCGAAAAACCTTCAGCATATGGCGGGCTTGAAACAAGAATTAAATGACATGAGTTATAAAAAATGCAAAGCTGAGTGTCGTCAAGATCTCCTTCAGCAAATTTAAACCTGTAATAGGATGGAAGTAATCTGACTATCCTTGGAATAAGACTAACCTTATAAGCTGCCCTCCTACCCACATAACCTATGGTTGGTTTTTCAGATTTTTCCTTTAGGATGGGTTTAAATTTTCTACAATCAACGCCATTAGGAATCACCCTAACCTTATCGGCGACGTTGGGTGCTTCCCTGAGTAAGGCTTCTCTAACGGCGTTCGTTGGGGTTATTATGGCCGCAGCCTTTCTAGCCGCCAACCTTTGGAGATAACCTCTAAACTTATACATTCTCATGGGCGCTACATCATGGAAGGTTAAAACAAATTTTTTCTCCGCCAAAGCCGGTGGCAACGCTGCTCTAAAATTTGCTGCATGTATTATCGAAGGCTCATCCTTCTTTAACTTTCTTAGTTTTAGGGCTGTTTTTAAAACCCAGATGGAGGTCCCAATCCAAGGTTTTCCGTCGTGAATAACTTTAACGTCGATAAATCGTTTAAGCCTTTCCACCACTTCCACGCTATATCTGTTAACGCCTCCCAGCGGCTTCTTAGGTGTATAGTGCAGTGTTAACCAGAAGAGGTTCATGGTTCCCCGCCATCACTTCTCCGGGAAGACATTAGACTAAGTTATGAATGCTTCACGATCAGTTAGTTCCCGCTTCTTCTAAGTATATCGTCGCTTCGACTTCGTCGCCAAAAACCACTGAAATTTTACTTAAAATTCCCATCAACATCCTCATGCACCTTCTGTAATACCAACGTGACTTCGTCTTTACGCTTAATCTAAACCCTTCCCTCTGTATAAACCTGTAAAGTGAAAACGGAGTGTAAATCCTTCTATGTCGTGCTGAAGGAGATTGCCCAACACCATAAAGCCAACTTCTCACAGCATTCCATCTATGAGCAGTTATTAAATAGATGGCAAAATAGAAAAGCGCTAAAGCGTTTGGCACGATTATCGTCACTTGCGTTTTAGAAACCCTCGTGAGTTCTCTCAGTAACAGTTCAGGATTACCGCTATGCTCAAAAGCATGAGTAATAAAAACCTTGTTAAAACTTTTATCTTGAAACGGCAAGTGGTGCATGTCGGCAACGACGTCAGGTTTAACCGTTGGGTCTATGTCAACGTTAACGTCCCCCTGCTTACTTCTACCACAACCCACGTCAAGGACTAAATTCTTACCCATGCTCCCTTTACCTCTATTTAATTAAAAATTTAAGCTTTTTAACCAGTAACCACCACGACTATCAATGCTTAGAAATAAGTAAGGCTTAAATTATCTCTCTACTTTTAAGTTCTGTTAGGTTCGTGATAAATTTGAAGGTTCTGCTTTTAAATCCCCGCCGCTTTCGACGAGGAGAATTCCTCTAGACACTTTATTAAAGTCGGTAGCCGTTGGAGCTTCAGTATCTTCTCGGATGAAAAATGTGAAACGGGCCATTACTGTCCATATTCTTTCTATCTTGGTTATGCAACAGCTTTGCTTAAACGTGATACGGACGCCGATGTCAAGGGTATCGATGGTGTAGCAATGGATTTAACACGTAAAGAACTTGTTAACGTTGTAAAAAAACATAACCCTGACCGAGTTTTAATCGAAACACCGACGATAAGTTTTCCCTATGATGTTGAACTTGCTCGAGAAATTAAGGAATAGGTAGGATGCTATATCGTACTTACGGGCACACACTCCTCGGTCTTCCCACGTGAAATCCTAGAAAGATATAACCACATAGATTTTTGCTTGATAGGAGAATATGAAGTTACCTTAAAAGAACTCGTAGAGACCTTAAGCAAGGACGGTGTAAATCGGCTTAAGGAGATAGACGGCCTAGCGTTCAGGGCTAACGATACCGTTACAGTAAACAGAAGAAAACTTCTGGAAAATCTTGACTATTTACCTTTTCCAGACAGAGATGATTTTCCCGTCGATAAGTATCATGATTTTGAAGTCGTCGGCTCTTCCTGCCCACAAATGTGGACTTCATGAGGCTGCCCTTTTCTCATGCATCTTCTGCGTACCTAGGCATGTAATCTTCGGGACCGAGAAGCCTTGCAGTTAACAAGACTAAGACAAAAAATGTAATGCGTCCAAACATTCCGAAGAAACCTGAAACTAAAACATCCATCATTGGCCGTCTCAACAGTCCATCCTCACCAAGAAAACTATGTTTTTGGCTTTAAACGTCGATAATCAACCTTTTGGGGCAGATATCTACCGTGAAAAAAGTTTTCTTTCACGGAGTATTTTTAACGTTAAATCAATTCAGGCAACCTTCAGTTTAGATGTGAAATTTATCTTTTCCCTTTTGTGTTTAAAAACTTTACAAAAATCGAAAATTATTATGCTGAGCTTGAGAACCTGTTGCGACTGGAAGCTTCTTGTTGCTGTTTTTCAAGAACCATTTTTGCAGATCCATAGACGGGAAAGCTAATTGTATGACTTGTTAGGGACTTGCGCCACACCAGTATAGGTGCTAGCCTCATCCCTCCAGCGGAAAGGTAAATAAGCTGCCCCTAGAAAGAGTTTTCCTGACGTGAATAAGACCGTCGTCATCGACTGGGAGGTCGTCGACAGCCATTGTCAACTCCTATGTCCTGTACCTCCTGAAGGAGTTTAATAACTCTGTCTTTTATCTATCGGCCTATCATGAGCCTTACATTCAACAATTATCTTCGAAATGTGTAAAGGAGCTTTGTATTCAGCATAAACATCTATCTGATGTTCAACTCCTGATCTACCTTGAAATTTCACATCATGCTTAACCTCATAACCTTTATGAGCAAATAAACGAGCTACCGACTTCTCGAGTTCGGCTCCTTTTTCATAAGTACTCAACATGCCTCATAAAAGAAAGAAAAAATAAACATAAAAATATGTCTCCATTCAGAAGTCGAATAAATTCAAGGAAAAGAAAGGTTGAGGAAGCCTACGACGCCTTGGATCAGCCTATTTTTTGAGAAGGTTCACTGTTCCTAGAGCGAGGGTTCCCGCTGTTAGTCCTACGGTGAAGACCACCAGCATCCCTGCGCCTACCATCATTAAAACCGAGGAGGCCAGAGCCTCCGCGAGGCCGATCAAACCCAGACTGGCAGCCCAAGGGATCAGTAAAGATTTAAGGCATCCGGTTTTCGGAACGGCACCCCAACGCCTCCTCACAGCCTTCACCAGCACCCAACCTACCGGGAAGAAGTATACGAGGCCTATTAGGGAGCTTGCAACCAGTCCAGTTGCCACTATTCCCAGTTCAGGGTTGAAGCTGAAAACCGAATTGACCGCTGTTGAAACGTGGAGAATCCCTAGAAGCGGTGTGATCAGCATCCTTCCCACCGTTTGCAGGGCGCTGTGGCTCCAGATCACGCCGGCCACCGTAGGACTCCAGCTATAATAGAAAGCGTTGAAGACCTCCATGAAACGGCTTCCGGCGAACGTTGAATAGACCGTGTTCTCCCTGAAGCCGCGGAGAAACTGAACCTCAGCTGCCAACTCCGACCCGTAGGTGGCGGTGGCGATGACGCAGCCTTTATCCACTACTTCAAAACCAGCCGGGGAACTCATCGCTCCCTGATACTGCTCGTTGCCTTCCCACCGAGCTGTGATGCTCCAAGAGCCGCCGGCATCCGGGACATAGACATCGGTGAAAGACCCGTCGGAAGCCGTGGTCACTGTTCTCTCCACGACCACGTCTCCAGCTTTCATATAAGCCAAGTAAACCTCCACACCCGGGACTGGGGGCGAAATCAACCCTGACACGGTAACCGATTCGCCTTTATCGATCTGCGTCGGGGAAACTGAAACGGTGATTACACTTGCAGCCTTGGTGACAGTGATCGTCTCAACGAGGCTGTCAACCTGAACTTCGTATACTCCTGCTGTGTCCCAAGTTAGAGTGAAGGATACAGTCTGCGATGCACCCCCAGCCAGCGTAACTTCTTTTTCAGCTTCAACCACTCCGTTGACCTTAAGTGTCACAGTAGCCGTGCCTGTTTCTTCTCCTATATTCACCACATCCACCGTGACGGTTATTTCCTCGCCTACCACTACGTCGACTGGGCTGATTTTGAGGTTACCAACCTGAAACTCTTTCGGTGGCGCCGGTGCAGATATGGTGAGGGCGTAGACTATCTCCTGCAGCCCCGAAGGCATGGTAAGCTGAAGTTGCCCCTCAGTCTTTTCCAAGGCCACGGGCACTTGGTTTAGGCTGATCAAGGTGAAGTCCCTTGGGAATGTTATGACGGCCTCTACAGGGGTGTTTACGGTCAGAGTCCATGTTCTACCTACGCGGCTTGTTAAATCCAATGTGTCATAGGTGATCTTCACCCTCCTCGCTCCCAACGTGTCGACTGTGACCTCGCCTTCAGAGAGGAAGTAATCTAACGGCAGCCCATCTTCGTCGGTAATGAGTAGGTTTTCAAAAGTGCGCCCGAATAGCGTAACGGTGATCCTCGGATAAGCCACGTCTACCTCGAGAAGGTATTCCACATGGACGAATCCATCGCTGTACACCGTCAACGTTAGGTCGACGGGACTGTAAGGCTCTTGAGCCTGAGCGGACGGAAGAGTCTGGACGGATAACACCAAGATCAGGAGGATAGTTAAGGAAACACTTTTCCTCATCAAGCTAGGCAAACACGTCACCTTCGCTAATTATTCCTGATTTTCATTTATTATTATTTTTCTATTTGATTAAAAAAAGGGACTTGGGGCTTGCCTGCTTCGCTAGGCGGACCTCTGCCTTGAGACTGCTCTCCAGCGCCCTCCGGCTGCCTTTCTTCTGCCTGTTTTCTAGCTTGCTCTATAAGTTCTTCCGCCTCCTCCATTATCACCTCAGCCTGCGCCATGAGGTCCGAGGCCGCATCGACGTCCCCTTCATCTATATGCTTCAAAGCTTCTTGGAGAAAGTCATAAGCTGTTCTGAGGGTGTTTTCGATTCCTGCAACATCCACGCCTCTGCCTTCCAAATCCGTTAACTTCTCCCAGAGAAGGGAGATGGTTGCATTAAGCTGCTTAAGGGCAGCCCTGTTTCTCATAATCTCCTCAACCAGTTCTCGGGCTTCTTCTCTCGCCTCCTCTCCTTCTTCCCTCTCCACCAGCTCTACGACTTGCTCCAACAGGTCTTCTGCATCATCTGCAAGGTCCTCAGCTTGATCTATAGCTTGGGACGCATCCTCAATTTCTTCTTCTTGCAGGTGCTCCACGGCTTGGGATAGGAGATCCTCAGCCCTCCTTAAAGTCTCTTCAATTTGGTCGACGTTTATGTCTTTGGCTCTGGCGTCTTCCAGCCTTTCCTTTAAGAAATCGAGCGTCGCGTTGATTCTTTCGATGGCGACTAGGTTCTCTGCAACTTCCGGTTTCGCTCCTCCGAACTCCTCGAGGCTTCTCTCAGCGTTCCTCCTCACATCTTCGAGTCCTTCTATAGCATCTTCGATATTCCCCGCCTGCAGAAGAGCTCTGACTTCCGCTACCCGGCTTCTAGCATTCTCTAAAGCCGCTTGAGCCTGTCTTATGCCCTGCTCTGCCTGCGGTGGAAGGACAGCCGGCAGCCTGCTGAGCACATCTATTCTCTCTTCCAGCCTTGCCAATCGTTCTTCGGCTTTTTCAAGAAACCTCTGAGCTTGAACTGCCTTGTTAGCTTTTATTATAGGTCGAACCTCTCCCATGGCTTTTGCAGCTGTACTGATGGCCATACCGATATGCCTCCCTGCCTCGTCAACATCCCCTGCTTCCACAAGACTTGCTCCCGTGCTTAAGATGTCCCTCGCCTCATCTATGATTTCCCAGATGGCTGAAACGTCGTATCCGAGTTCTTCAGCCTTGTCCGCCAAGCTGTCCAGCTTGTTGATGAAGGCTTCAGCCCGCTCTCTGGCCGCCGTCAACCCTATGGCTTCGTAGGCTTCTCTTTCCTCTGGGGTCTCAGCTTCCTCTACATCCGGCGCTATTTCCAACGACACTTCTTTGAATATTTGCATAGCTTGAAGGGCTACTTCTTTAGCTTCCTCATAGCGGGCTTCATCCCTCAGTTGAACGGCTGTAGCAGCCAGCGAAAGCCCCTCTTCATATTTATCTTTAGCAACATCCGGTATCGGTATTCCTAGGTCTTCAAGCCTGCTGAAAGCCGCTTCCACATAACTCTTGCTCGCTTCGAGGATTTCTAAAAGCTCATCAACAGCGATACGCTGGTCTTCTTCAGTCTGCGCCAATCCAACGGGAAGAAGGCTCGGCAGCGAAGAGGACATTAAAACTGCTAGGATGAGGAAGGTTACCCTATACTTTGCGAGCACCATTCTCAAATCACCTAAATTAGTTTAGGTCTTACTCACTAAATAGGGATGCTCTGAAACGGAGTGAAGACACTGTTTCACCTCGTTTCACCTTTAACCTCATACTTTGATTTAATCCGAATGAGGTTTCGGCCGCCGATTTTGAGAATTTCCGCCACACCCTCCCTTTCCAAGCGTTGCATCATTCTCCATACGGTGGTTTTGGGCAGCTTGAACCTTTTACGAATCTCCCCCTCGAAGGCTTCACCGCCGCATTCGGCTATGAATTGAACAGCCTCACGGTCCTCATCTCTAAGCTGGGGATTAAGCCTGAACAACTTCTCAACATCTATAGTTCTCCTTTCCCGCGAGACTTCTGCCGGCTTAGGTTTCTTCACAAGTCTGAAAGCCAACATAGCGAGAGCCACTCCTAGCGCAGAGATCCCGATCCACCAGTAAAGGATCCTTCCCCCTGCTAGTGTGGGGAGAGGCGTAGGAGTGGGTGTGGAGGGAGGTGGAGGCTTGGCGCTTTCAGCTGTGATCCCCGCCTTGGAGGCCAACTGCTCAGCCTTCTCGTAGTTACCTGCAGAGTATTCATCTTTTGCTTGCTGCAGGAGGATTTGAGCTTCGGCTAAACCAGAGGTTCTTCCCTCTTGCCGTGCATTTTCAACAGACGATTCACCCTCAACTATAGCTGCTTTGGCTTTTTTCGCCGCGGCCTCAATTTGGACAGCTAGGTTTTCAGCTTGGGAGGCCAGCTGCTCAGCTTCAACGTATTGCTCACGGCTGAAAGCTTCCTTTGCCTCTTGGAGTTTGGTTTCCGCGTCGGCGACGATGATGTTTTGAGCCTTTATTTCTTCAATCTTGTTTTCAGCTTCATTGATGAGGATGAGGGCGTGCTCTCTAGTTCCGGTGACTCCGACAACGTAGGTTATCTCTAAACGTCCAGCCGGCATGGTTAACAGGGTCTGTCCGTCGACACTCCTGATGGCCACAGGTGTCTGACTTAGGCTGATGATTGTTGCTCCCCTTGGCAGAATTATGTTGGTGAGAATGGGCGGCTCGAACTCGAGGACCCATATTCTCCCCGACTTGCTTGTCAGGTCGGAGGTGAAGTAGGTGATCTCCGCAGCTTCAGCTCCAAGCGTATCGATTATCACTTCCCCATCGATTCCTTCATAGTCCAGGGGAACTCCGTCCTGATTCACAATTATGACTTCTTCGAAGACATTGCCGAAGAGGCTTACGCTTATCCGTGGATAGGTTACATCCGTTTCGATGCCGTACTCGACTTGAACAACACCATCTCCGTAAACTCTCAAAACCAGCGTGGAAGGCGTGTAGGCTTGTTGAGCCAAAGCAAAGGGAAAAGCTGACAAACTGAGTAGCATGAGAAAGACGGGGACCACCCACACCAGTTTTCGGTCCAATGATGTTCTCACGACTTTTTTTGTAATACATCGTATAACATATCTATTTAAAACCTACCATGCGGATATAGCGTCTGAAGCCATTGTTCTAGGTCTCCTATCCTCCGAGAATCTGAAATTGAAGAGGCTCATCCGAAGCCATTTTTAATCTAACGCCCAGAAGACTCTCGAGGAATCCTCTCAGGAAATCCCGAGGCGGTAGCGGGGAGGCAACGGTGATGATGTCATTAGTTAGAACGTAGTTACCCCACCCCGTAATGGGTTCAACCTCCCTAAGCATTGCATTCCAATCCTTTCTTTTAATAGAGTCTTTTTTGAAAGAGTATTTGATGTAATTTTTGAAGCCTTTCCCTACTTCCCTCCCAGCTTTATATGGGTCATCTGCGTGCTTAAATATAATTTCAAAGCTTTTTTTGGATAAGGCCCCTACCCTAATGCCATGAAAGTGCCAGACACCCCTGTCCCACATGTAAAAGGAATATTTCAACCCTAATTCGAGACATTTGCTGACAAGATTCGTCAGGGAGTCGACATAACCGGATGAAACTACATCCTCAACTTGCCTTACCAGATTTTCATTCAACCTCACAGATATTATTCTCTTAACGATTCACTTCACCTCACGTTACCAGTCAAGAGTATCATCTCTTCCCAAACCACACTCGCCGAGGACAGGCGTCCGTTTTGCCCAATTTGGGCAAACATGCTTTTAAATATTAAGAGAACGACATATCTGGATTACTGCCTTTCTAAAAACCAGATATAAGAGACACGTTTGCGCCTCAACGAATAGCGAAGATGAGGAGTTGGCGGGCTCATGAACTAAACTTAACGCGCAACTTTAATACGGCCACCCATTTTTGTGGCCGTTTCGTCTAATAGCATCGAACAGAGCACTCTATTCTGTATTCTGTACCAGTACAAGATTTTTTAAAAAAAAAAGTTGTTTATGGGTTTGTCTGCGTACCTGTTACGCTTTCTTCAGCGTCCACTAAGCCGTAACCGTAGAAGTTGTCGAATCCGGAGCTGCCAAGGTCGTCTGCAGTGTCCCTTAGCAGAGTTCGAAGCTCACTGGGCTGAAGAGCTCCGTCCCCGTTTGAATCGTAGGCTGTCAGCAGTTCGGTTTGATACAGGACTAGGGCTATCGTGCCTGATACATGAGGTGTAGCCGCAGAGGTCCCGCTATGTGTTTCATAGGATCCGTCTTTCCAAGTGGAACGCACGTCGACGCCGGGGGCTGCAAGTTCAACCTCCTCGCCTTCTGAGCTCCATGTGGGTGTGCTGTCATCTTTATCTGTGGCCGCCACAGCGATTACGCTGGAATATTTAGCCGGATAGAGCACTTCGTTTGTGCTACCGTCACCGTCACCCGAGTTCCCTGCAGCCGCGACTAAGACCAAGCCCGCCGCATAGGCGTTATCACACGCATCATGAAGTGCCTGCGAATCGGAACTTGACCCCAGACTCATGGAAATCACATGCATACCGTTATCGACAGACCAGTCTATCCCTGCGATGACATCGCTGACGTATCCGCTTCCAGTCCTATCCAAGACCTTTACACCGTAAAGCCAAGCTTTCGGCGCAGAGCCTATAACGCCTATTTCATTCTCCACCGCAGCGATTATGCCTGCGACGTAGGTTCCGTGACCGTTGTCATCGTCCCACTTGTTTGGGTCCGGGTCTTTCCACCAAGGTTTGGAGACGAAGTTAACTCCGCCCTTGATATTTTCCTGCAAATCAGGATGATCTTTGTCGATGCCTGTGTCAAGAACTGCAACTTTGATCCCTGAACCCATGTTCGCCCCTTCGTCTGCAACTAGGTCGCCGTCCGTATCCCAAACTAGGTCAGCGTCTATTCGGTCAACGCCCCATTCTAAGGTTTCCGGAGGCTGTTCCTTTTCGCCTCCGCCAGCCCACGGCGGCCTGCCAACGACGATATCTCTCTCCACGTATGCGATTTTCGGGTTCTTCTCCAAAGCGTCCACGGCTTTCTGAGGCAGCAGAGCCGCTATTCCGGGGATTACGTCGTAGGTGTATTTTATGTTTCCACCATGCTGCCTAATAAAAGCCGGATCTGGTCGGTCTTTAAAGACGACTATAACCTGTATTTTCTCCGCGGGGTTCGTCTTCGCTGCAACGCCCGTTCCCACAACCAGAAGGCCGGCCAGCATTAGCATGGTCACCATCAAAATCGACGAAAGTATTTTTCCATTCATCAAACTCGCCTTCCTACTCTATACTCGTGAAGGGATTTAAATATTACGTTGTAATACAGCTGAACCCCAGCATAAGCCCGTCAAGGCGTTAAAAACAAAAACGAACACTTGGAGAAGTATTGCAAGGCGAGAGCTTGGTGGGGTGGGGGAGATTTGAACTCCCGACCTCCCGGGCCCGAGCCGGGAATCGTAGACCATGCTGGACCACCACCCCTCAAAAGTCTTTACAACTTTTTCCTCATATATTCTTAGCTTCTACCCTTCCATCTTTCCAGCGAAGTTAAAGAAGCTGAGGTCCTCGGAAAGAAATCTTTCAACATTCTCCGGGTGAAGGGAAAATTACTCCCTATGAGCCTTTCCCTCGGTCAGGCTGCGTTTTCCTTTTCCCTCAGCTCTTGGAGGATTTGCTGAGCCCTGTCCATTCTTATCTGCCGCTCCGCCACCATTCTTTCAGCCACCAAGTCCACCAGCTTCCCTTGGGCCCCCGCAGCGATGGCCAAGTTTCTCGCGTGGAGAGACATGTGACCTCTCTGAATGCCCTCGGTGGCTAGGGCCCTGAGGGCTGCGAAGTTTTGGGCGAGTCCCACGGCGGCCACGACTTCACCCAGCTCCCGAGCTGTTTGGACTCTTAGGATCTTCTTGGAGATGCGGGCTATGGGGTTGGACACCGTTGCTCCGCCTACCAAGCCTACCGCCATGGGCAGTTCGATAAACCCTTCCAAGTGGCCTGCCGAATTTTTCTCCCATCTGGTTAGTGGGCTGTAGCGGCCGGTTCTGGCAGCGTAAGCGTGGGCGCCTGCCTCCAACGCCCGAGTGTCGTTGCCTGTGGCCAAGGCTACAGCAGCCACACCGTTCATGATTCCCTTGTTGTGGGTGGCGCAACGATAGGGGTCTGAGGCGGCGAAGGCATAGGCGTCTAAGATGGCTTCCACCACCTCCTCTCCCCCCACAGCCTCTCGGTCCATGACCACTCTCGCCCTGGCCAGTCTCTTAGTTGCAAGGTTGGAGACTATTCTCAGCCTCACCCGGCCTTGGGTAAGCCGCTCCACCAAGGGAGCCACGGCTTCAGCCATGGTGTTAACGGTGTTAGCTCCCATGGCATCCCGACAGTCCACGTAGAGTTCCACCACTACCATAGGCCCTCTGAAAGTTTCAACCATTCGAACTCCCAAGTCCTTGGCTCCTCCACCCATGCGGACTAGAACCGGGTCTTGGCTGTTGGCCAGTTCGAGGATTTTTTCCTTTTCAGCCTCCACCGCCTCTTTAGCCTTCAGCGGGTCCTTCACTCCCATCAACTGAATCTGCCCTATCATCACAGGGTCGGTGCTGGAGGTTTGGAAGCCGCCTCTGACGGCTGCCAGCTTAGCTGCGTGGCTGGCCGCAGCGACCACGGAGGGTTCTTCGATGGCCATGGGCACTAGGTAAGGTTTACCGTTGATGATGAAGTTGACGGCAACTCCCAGAGGCACAGGCATGAAGCCTACTACGTTCTCGATCATCCTCCCAGCCTGCTCAAGAGTTAGGGCTCCCTCCGCGGAGAGAAGCCTCCTTTCATCCTCACTGAGACCTGCGAACTCGCCCACAGTTTGAATTCTTTCTTGGACGGAGAGCTTGTAAAACCCTGGCAGGATGGAGCTTTTCACCAAGTTAAACCCCTTTTAAGAAGATGCTATATCCCATAAACCAGCAAAACTTCTTCCTAATAACCTTATTTCTGGATAGTCTTCATTTTCGAAGCTTTTGGTGGAGTTCAATTTAGCCTAAAGCTGAAAACTTTATAAGAAAAAAGTTCAGTCGGTTTCCCGATTTCACTTCACAGTTACGCAGGCGCAATTGACGTGGGTGCACACCTTGGTGGAGACGCTTCCCATGATAGCCCGGGAAAATCCTCCCAAACCCCTACTTCCCAAAACCACCATGTCCACGCCTAATCTCTCCGCTGCGTTGATGATCTCGTCAGCAGGGTTTCCTTGGGCGCAGATACGTTCAACTTTTTTTATCCCCGCAGCTTTAGCCTTGACTTCAGCCTCCCCCAGAAAACCTCCTGTCTGGCAGACTAGGTTGAAATACTCAGAGACAGGCACCTTTTCAATCCGAGCGAACTCTTTAAACTCCTTAGGCACACCCTTCTCTTCTAACACATGGATCAGATAAAGTTCAGCCTCCCATTTTTTAGCCAAGTCTACCGCCAAATCCGCAGCCTTTTTGGAATGCTCCGAACCGTCCACAGCGACCAAGATTCGGTCCACAGACTTAGACGAAGGTTTCTCCTCCAAAAGGAAGTCAACCCCAAATTTGCCATTTTTGATCTGCACAATTCAATTTAAAGGTTTTCGTCCCTTAAAGGAGACTGCAGGCGCTGGAAAAACCTTCAGCCTCGCCTGTTTGAGGCCCTTCCTTTGGAAAGGAGACTAGCGGTAGCTTTTCGTTGGACATTCAAAATTTTTAATGCCACCGCGGTTGCGGTGATGGCTACCGTTGAGCTGACAAACAATCCTGTCGCAGCCATCATGAGAAACTCGGAGGCAACCAGTTCACCTACAAGGATCAGGGAGGCACCCAGAAGCCAAAGCATTGAGACAGGCTTCAACAGGCTTCCTAGGGCCAGGGTTTCCTTCTTCCTCCTCGCAGCGTAGAGAACCAGAGCGGTTGGGGGGGCAAAGTATACAACTCCTATCAGGGCGCCGGCTACAAGCCCGGCTACGGTGATACCAAGTTCACCGTTAAAGCTGAAGACGGTGTTGGCCGCCACGGCCAAGTGAAGGATTCCGATGAGGGGGTAGAGAAAAACTTTCACCACTCCTTTAACAGACGGGTGGGCCTCTATGAAGCCGGCCACTGAAGGACTGAAGGAATAGTACCAAGCGTTGAAAACCCTCATGAACTGGGCTCCGGCGAAGGTTTTGAGGGCGACGTTTTCCCTGAAACCCCTCAGAAATTGCACTTCCGGAGCCAGCTCTGAGCCATAAGTGGTGGTGGCGATGATGCATTTTTTCCCTTCAGCAGAGGGAGTCGGTGTGGGGGTGGCTGTGGGTGTGGGTGTTGGCGTGGGGGTGGGGGAGGGGGTGGGAGTAGGCGTAGGGGTTGGCGTAGGCGTCGGAGTTGGAGTAGGCGTGGGTGTAAGGGTCGGGGTTGGTGTAGGTGTAGGTGTCGGCGCTGGGAGTGTGAACTGAAACTTGGCCTCGGAGAAAATGCCTCCTTGGTACACTATCACCCTCCATTCTCCTTCCGGATCGTCCTCTTGAAACCTGTACACCTTCGCCACAGCGTAGGTTCCTTGGGAAGAAACACGGGCTTGAGCAACACCTTTCAGGTTTCCTTCAGGGTCAAGAACTTGCAGAGAAACCAGCGAATTCGGCTCAGCCGTGCCTGTGACGTTGAGGTAGTCGCCGCTTCCATAGGTTTCTTTGTCGGTTTGAACAGTGGGAGCTTGAGGAGTTGAATACGCCACCATAGGTAGCGTTAGCAAGAGAAGTAAAATTCCGAGGAATACCTTTCCCAGAGAGGGTTTAACCATGATACTACCTCCCCCTGTAACCGTATAAAACCGTTTTCCAGAAACCGGTTTCAAGGGTATCTCAGCCTTCAACGGTTTAACCTAGGTGAAAGGCTTTTTAAATGTGGAAGAAGACTTTTTAGGTGGAAGTCTAAAATAATAGACAAAGTATAACTTAAGACTGAACAGCTATCTTTCGATGTTAAAGGATCTGAGACCCCATGGTTAAAAAGCCTAGGACAGGAGTCGACGTTTTCAGCGCCGTGGCAGCGCCCATCAGGCTTCAGATCCTTAAACTCCTTGCAACCCGTGGACCTATGACTTACAGTGAGATCATGGAATTCCTAAAACTTGCGCCCACTAAGGATGCGGGGAAATTCGTTTACCATCTTAAAAACCTTCTCTCCACAGGCCTCGTGGGCTTGGAGAAAGGGACGAGGCGGTACCAGATAACCGAGCTGGGCTTGAGGGTTAACAGTTTCTCCCAAGAGCTGGCCGAATACGCCTTGAGAAAAGCAGGGCGGTTGTTTGTTCGGACCTCCCGGTATACCATGGAAGAATTTGACCGGAGCAAGATTGCCCTCTCCCTCGTTGAGGAGGCAGGGGCTCTCCCTGAGGTGGCTGATAAGATCTCCGCCGAAGCTGAGGAGCGTATGCTGAAACTTCCCATTACCTACCTTACAGCGCCCCTCATCAGAGAGTTTGTCAACGCCATCCTCTTGGAAAAGGGCCTGGAAGACTACCGTCACAAGCTTACCCGGTTGGGAATGCCTGTGCGGGATGTGGAGAAAACCGTTGCCAAGGCAGCTGAAAGAGGATTGACCGTGGAACACGCCCATGCCGCGGCTGGGAGCCAAGTTATGACGGAGTTCATGCTTCTCAACGTCCTTCCTAGGGACCTAGCCGACGCCCATCTTTCAGGCCAGATCCACTTAAGCGATTCCGGTTATTGGGTGCTGAGGCCTCAGAGCATCTACCACGACCTCAGACCTTTTCTTGCCGGGGGCTTCAAAGCTACAAGTCACGCTGCCCCTTCGCTTGCGCCTCCTGATAGTTTCTCGGATTCCCTGCTGATGGTTGAGGGGTTGATAGACGCCTTCGGGGGAGAAATTTCAGGACAGCAAGCCTTCGACTATTTCAACATATTCTTAGCACCTCATCTTCGAGGAATCCCTAAGGCGGAAGCTCAAGCGGCTTTGAAGGGCTTTCTCACCCGGGTAGCATTCAAAAGCTTTGGAAGCGGAGGGGTGACTCTCGGTTTAGAGGTTTTCATCCCTAAACGTCTTAGGGCGCTGACAGCTGTCAGACGAAGCGGCGGAAAGGAGGAATATCAAAGCTTCGAAGAAGAAGCTCAGACTCTTGCGAGCCTCCTGCTGGAGGCAGCCTTGGATTTGAGTTCAAGAAAACCTCTCTTCAATCCTCGGCTGGTGTTAAAGCTCAGGGCTGGAAGTTTCAGCAAAAAATGCGAGGAAATTTTGGTTAAGGCCCATGAGCTAGCCGCCAAATACGGCGCCATTTACATAGCCAATTTAACCAAGGAGCCAGAAGAAAACTCCAGCTATCTGGCCAGCGGGGAGAGGATTGGAGGAGAGTGGACAGGCGACTGGGAGGTAGATACGCTTCGGACGGGATGCCTGAACACGGTAGCCTTAAACCTACCCCGGATAGCTTATGAGGCTAAGGGAAACGACTCCAAGTTTTTCAGCTACTTGGAAAAAGCAGTTAAAACAGCAGTTAAGGCTTTGGAGATAAAAGGAAAGGAAATAGAGGACCGGATGAAGCAAGGACTGCTGCCCAGTCTAACCCATGTGGAAAGCGGCGAAGCCTATTACAGGCTGAATAATTCAGTGAAGACCATTGGCATAGTAGGTCTCAACGAAGCTGTGAGGGTTCATGTAGGCTACGACATCTACGAGGAGCTTATGCCTCAACATTTCGCCGTTCGGCTGGTGGAAAACATAGCCAACCTCGCAGCCGCCATCTCCGAAGAAAAAGGGATAAGGTTAGCTGTTTCGCAGATCGTAGGCAGTGAAGCTTCCTCACGCCTAGCAGAGTTGGATGGGAAAAAGTACGGCTGGGAAATGGTTAATGTTCAAGGTGGAAAAGAACACCCCTACTACACCTATGTTCCTCTCCTTCCAGAAGAATCAGCTCTCCCCCAAGATGAAAGGCTGAGGATTGAGGGGAGATTTCATCCGCTGTTAAAAGGCGGCCATTTCACCGCCGTCACCTTAGAAGAGGAAAGATCCCCTCAGAAGCTTCTTAAACAAACGGTTAACCTCTGCGAGAGCTTCGGCCTCAGCTTTTTCGCCTACGATTTCCCTCTCACCTACTGCGGGCTATGTCAAAAAACTTTCAGAGGCTACCTGCACCGCTGTCCTTCCTGTGGCACAACCCAGATAGACGTTTACGCTAGGGAGTCAACCCTCTATCTTCCCCTTCAATGGTGGACTCATGGAGGGAAATTGGAAGCCTTCAAACGTCGCTGGTGAAAAGATTTCCACGCACACCACCAGTTTGAAGGCAGTCCGTCTGAGCCTTTCAAAGGCCGCATGGCTGCGGAGAAAGTTATCGGGTGAGGCGTATTGACAGATTTCATACGAAACAAAAAACAGCTCATTGAAAGGGAAAAAGTGGAATCGGAAGCCCGCCGTTTAGCTTTGGAAGCCATGGAGGCAGCTTTAGCTTCCGTAAACCCTCAACATCTGCTCAGAGGTCGTCTGAAATTGGAAGGAGACTTCCTCAGGATAGACCATCTTTCCGTCGACTTGAAAGAGGTTGAAGGGATCTACGTGTTCGGCGGCGGTAAGGCTTCAGCTGCCATGGCTGAAGCGTTGTATGAGGTTTTAGGCGATAGGCTCACCGAGGGAATTATCGTGGCACCAAAATATCAGGAGCGAGCGTTCCGCACAGGCCCCATCTGGCTGGTGAAAGCCGGGCATCCCATTCCCACGGTTGAGGCGCCGAACGCTGTGTCTAAAATGTTGGAGCTCGCGGACAGGCTCGGTGAAAGGGACTTGGCCTTCTGCTTGATTTCCGGAGGGGGATCTGCGCTCATGGCTTCGCCCACGGGAGGAGTAAGCCTTGAAGAGAAACAGGACATCACCCGAGCTCTCCTCAAATCCGGAGCCACCATCCATGAGATTAACACCGTGAGAAAACATCTCTCCCAGGTGAAGGGAGGCCGGCTGGCTGGGAGGATCTATCCGGCTGAAACCGTGGGGCTCATCATCTCCGACGTGGTGGGCGATTCCCTTGAAACCATAGCCTCAGGGCCCACCGCCCCTGATCCCACCACCTTCAGGGACGCCGTTGCCGTGTTAAAAAAGTATAGGCTTTGGGACAATGCCCCAGAAGCCGTCCGCAAGACTCTTGAAGAAGGGGTCGGAGGCCTGATCCCTGAATCGCCCAAACCAAGTGAAGAGGTCTTCCGGAAAGTTCACAATTTCATCCTCGGAAACAATGAGTTGGCATGCCGGTCTGCTTCGGAATACCTGAACTCCAGAGGAGTGGAAGCTTCGGTTCTAACCGTTTTCCTCGAAGGCGAGGCACGGGAAGCTGGCAGGGTGATAGCTGCCATGGCAAAGTATTTGAAGCCTAAGCCGGAGGCAAAAGACAGGTCAATAATTTTGGGAGGAGAAACTACCGTGAAGGTTAAAGGCGAGGGCAAAGGCGGGAGAAACCAAGAGCTGGTACTTTCGGCTTGCAGACTTATAGAAGGAGTCAAGGGTCTGGCCATCGCAGCCGTGGACACCGACGGCGTTGACGGCTACACTGAGGCTGCTGGAGGAATCGTTGACGGCTACACCCTAAGCCAGGCGAGGGAGGCTGGATTGGATGCGGACTTTTACCTGCAAAACAATGATTCTCACAGCTTTCTGGATAAACTCGGAGATACCATTATGACGGGGCCTACGGGGACGAATGTAAACGACCTCATCGTAGCTGTGCGGGTGTCCTCTGAAGGGGGCTGAAGGGTGCGGACGAAGATCGTGTGCACCATCGGTCCGGCTAGCTCCTCCTACAAGGTTTTGAAGCAGCTTGTTAAGGCAGGAATGAAGCTGGCCCGCCTAAACTTCTCCCACGGAACCCACCGGGAGCATGGAAGAGTTATTGAGCTGATCAGGGGGATATCCCACGAGTTACATACGCCCATAGGAATAATCCAAGACCTACCGGGCCCGAGGCTGAGGATTGGGCGTTTCAAGGAAGGCTCCGTCCGGTTGACGGAGGGGGCAACGTTCACCTTAACCACCGAGATGGTTGAAGGGGACTCCCATAGGGTCTCCGTGAATTACAGCTCTCTCCCTCAGGAGGTGAAGAAGGGAGATAAAATCTACCTAGCTGACGGAACCATCAGGTTGGAGGTGGTGGACACCGACGAAAAAAATGTAGCGTGCAAAGTTGCAACAGGCGGGACTTTGCACTCAGGTAAGGGGATGAACATTCCCGGTTTCATGGTGAAGATGCCGCCTATTACGGAGAAAGATGCGGAGCATCTGGAATTTGGGCTTGAAAAAGAAGTGGATTTTGTTGCCTTTTCATTTATTCAAAGCTCCAAGGACATCATCGCCGCGAAAGAGCTTATCAAACGGAGGAAGAGTAAAGCAGGGGTTATCGCCAAGATCGAGCGAGCCTCCGCCTTCAGAGATATCCGCAGGATCATTAGGGAATCTGACGGCATCATGATTGCGCGCGGCGACTTGGGGGTGGAGATGGATGTGGAAAACATACCCATCTTGCAGAAGCAGTTGATCCGAGACTGCAACCTCCACGGTAGACCGGTTATAACGGCAACCCAAATGCTCATGTCCATGGTGCAGAATCCTCGGCCTACAAGGGCGGAAGTAAGCGATATAGCCAACGCTGTTTTCGATGGCACCGACGCTTTGATGCTTTCGGAGGAAACCGCTGTGGGAAACTATCCGGTGGAGGCTGTTAAGGTCATGGCCCGGGTGGCTGAGACCGTGGAGAAAAAACTTCCCTACAGGGAGATCCTAGCCCAACGCGAATCCTCGGCCAAACGGACACCGGAAGATGTGATCAGCTACACCGCATGCCGGCTGGCAATAGGCTTGGAGGCTGCGGCCATCGTGGTCCCCACCCGGTCCGGCTCAACCGCCTACAGAATATCCCGCTACAGACCGCCCAACCCTTTGTTAGTCTTCACCGCAGACCCTTCGCTACAGCGGAGGCTCCTCCTATCTTGGGGGGTAGAACCCTATTTAGCGGAGGAACCCATGAACAGCGACCTCATCCTCCGGGAGGCTAAAAGAATCTTGGCGAAAAAGGGTGATGCGAAAAGGCTTAGCCGCATTATCCTAGTTTCCGGAGATCCCAAAAGCAGAGTGGGCACCACCAACACCATCAGGGTTGAAACCGTGGCATTAAAATCCAGTTGACCGGGAGGCCAAAAAAGGCTGAATTAAGCCTAAAATAGGCTCTGTCTCGCCGCAGCTCAGCCAGTCCCTACCGGCAGATGATGCACATGTCGTATATCATGCCATCCGTCTTGTAGAGGGGACATCGCTGTTTTCCGTAGTCCGGGCATAGACGCTTTCGGCTTTCCACCTTTCACACCCTCACTGTTTTCTTCGCGGCTAGCCAAGCTCAAAACAGAAGAGGTGGTGGGAGTAGATAAATCCTTTCCTCCACGCCGCGAAACCTCCTCAGCATTGACTCGTTAAGTCCTAAGTGTGAAGCCCTCACTTGTGGATGGATAGGAATCTTTGAATCGACCTGTCGTAGATTTTTTCAACCTCAGGAGGAAAGAAACAGCCCGGTAACTCGCCCTTTTCTCGATGATAGAGGAGACACTGGCAGCAAACTCCCTTCCTACCGCAAGGCTCGTAGGTGCATGTGCAGTTCTTCAAGTTCACCTCAACGTTTGAGCAGTCGACCCTCGCCACCCCAAACTCACCTCAGCCTAGCTTGGTTAATTTCTCCTCCCTGCCTATTTTAGGCATTGCCTCTCCCGCCGCGGGGAAGAAAAATGGGCGCTGCACATAAGAAATGGCGCCGGGGAAGGGATTTGAACCCTTGCGAGCCTCAGGAGGCTCACGGGCTATCTTTTGCCAGCGGTTCAACTCAAGGCCCGCGCTTTTGAACCCTTACCCTCCTTCAGGTTAGTCCACTCAGCCTTCGGCCCGACGGCTGTCTTCCCACAGCCTCGGAACCCCGGCAGTGACCCCGGCTAAAAGACTTCCTTATCTAAGACGGCTGGAAATTATAAACCTTCACAGGGAAAAAACCGGTTAGAATATTCATAAAAAATGAAGAAAGTGAAGGGAACTTAGAGCAGCGACTTACCTTGTCACATCGGAGGCATTCCGCCGCCTCCCAGTCCTCCTGGTCCACCGCCTGGACCGCCGCCTTTCGTTTCAGGAGGCTTCGTCTTAGCCGCTGCGATGACGTCGTCGATGCGGAGGATCATGCAGGCTGCTTCCACGGCGCTCTTGATGGCTTGCTCCTTAACCTTCGCCGGCTCGAGGACGTTTAGCTTCTCCATGTCAGCTGCTTTCCCAGAGAACACATCTACTCCCACGGAGAGGCCCTCAGGCTTGTCGTGTTGGGCTCTTAGGTCCACTAGGATGTCTATTGGGTCCATTCCCGCGTTTTCAGCCAGAGTTCGGGGGATAGCCTCTAAGGAGTCAGCGAAGGCTTCCACAGCCAACTGCTCCCGGCCGCCAACTTTGCTTGCGTAGCTCCTGAGACGTTTAGCCAACTCCATCTCCAGAGAGCCTCCGCCCGCCACGATCCTGGGGTTCTCGTAAACATCGGCCACCACGGAAAGAGCGTCGTGAACGGCTCTTTCAGCCTCGTCGACGAATCGCTCTAGGCCTCCGCGGATCAGGACGCCTACCGACTTGGGGTTCTTGCAGCCTTCCACGAAGACCATCTTGTCGTCTCCGAACTTCCTCTCTTCCACCAGTTCAGCTGTACCCAAGTCTTCCTTTTTCAGGTCGTCAAAGTTGGTGACGATGCGGGCTCCTGTGGCTCTTGAAAGCTTCTCCATGTCAGACTTTTTAACCCTCCTCACAGCTAGGATGCCCTGTTTGGCTAGGAAATGCTGGGCGATCTCGTCGATGCCTTTCTGGCAGAAGACCACGTTGGCCCCAGTGGCAGCAATCTTATCCACCATCTCCTTGAAAATTCTGGTCTCCTCGTCCATGAAGCTCTTCATCTGCTCCGGAGTCTCTATGTTGATCTTGGCGTCAAACTCTGTCTTCTCGATCTCCAAGGGGCTTTCCAAGAGGGCTATTTTCGCCTTTTCCACCCTCCTAGGCATACCGCTGTGAACCACTTCCTTATCCACGATGATCCCTTTGATAAGCCGGGTGTCAGTGAAGCTTCCACCGTGCTTTTTGGTTATCTGGATTTGCTCAACATCGGCAACCCACTTGTCTCCTCGACGTTCGGCGATGAGATCCACTGCCTCGATGGCTAGGTTAGTCACCAGCTCCTTAGACAAGGCCACTGACTTGCTTCGGATGGCAGTGGACGCCACCTTCTTCAAGGCTTCTTTATCTTTGATGTCCACGCCTTTGGCGATGCCGCCCAACTCCTCCAAGGCCTGAGCGGCCGCTTTCCTGTAGCCTCCGACCACCACGGTTGGATGAATGTTCTGGTCCAGCAGCTCTTCAGCCTTTTTGAGCAGTTCGCTTGCCAGAACCACTACGGTGGTGGTTCCGTCGCCGGCGATGGTATCTTGGGTC
Source organism: Candidatus Hecatella orcuttiae (assembly GCF_002009985.1). Classification (NCBI taxonomy): domain Archaea; kingdom Thermoproteati; phylum Candidatus Bathyarchaeota; class Bathyarchaeia (SeqCode); order Candidatus Hecatellales; family Candidatus Hecatellaceae; genus Candidatus Hecatella; species Candidatus Hecatella orcuttiae. Next base: position 345,086 of record NZ_MTLX02000005.1, on the reverse strand, counting down.
TTAGCCGCCTCCACCATCATCTTGGCGGCTGGATGTTGGACGTCGATTTCCTTGAGGACGGTGGCTCCGTCGTTGGTTACCGTCACGTCGCCGAGACTGTCCACCAACATCTTATCCATGCCTCTGGGCCCGAGGGTGCTCTTTAGAACTTCTCCGATGATTCTCGCTGCCATGATGTTGTTTCTCTGAGCGTTTCTACCCCGGGTTCTCCCGGTTCCTTCTTTCAGGATCAGTACCGGAACACTTCCTGCGCTTGCCATCTTTTTACACCTCCATCTTGGAAACCTTAATCAAATTCGGAGCTTTCTTCCCCTCCGGCGCCTCCGCCTTTAGGCGGGGTTGACTCCTTCATCTTAGAAGCGGCAATAACATCGTCGATACGGAGGATCATGGCTGCAGCTTCGTGGGCTGAAGTTATTATCTGCTCCTTCACCCTCAAAGGCTCCAACACCTCTTGCTTCTCCAAGTCTGCCACCTTCCCTGCGAAGACGTCGACGCCGTACCATTTTTCACCTTTCTCATGCCTCGACCTGAGCTCCACTTGGATGTCCAAGGGGTCTGCGCCTGCGTTCTCAGCCAAAGTCAGCGGGATACTTTCAAGCGCGTCGGCGAAATCTAAAGCAGCCAGCTGCTCCCTGCCTGTGAGAGTTTGAGCCCAGTTTCTCAGCTGGGTGGAAACCTCTGCTTCAAAGGCGCCTCCTCCCACGACGATCTTGGGGTTCTCCACTACGTCTCTCACCACAGAAAGAGCGTCGTGGATAGACCTCTCAGCCTCGTCGGTAACTCTCTCAGTTCCGCCTCTCACTAGGATGGTGAGGGACTTGGGGTTCTTGCAGCCTTCCACGAAGGTCCACTTGTCTTCTCCCAGCTTCCTCTCCTCCACTAGCTCAGCGGAGCCTAAGTCTGCCGACGTTAAGGCGTCTACGCTGGTGACGATTCTTCCACCCGTGGCTTTGGAAAGCTTCTCCATGTCAGACTGCTTAACCCTCCTGATGGCTAGGATACTCCGTTTGGCCAAGAAATGCTGAGCCATGTCGTCGATGCCTTTCTGGCAGAAGACCACGTTGGCCCCAGTGGCAGCAATCTTATCCACCATCTCCTTGAAAATTCTGGTCTCCTCGTCCATGAAGCTCTTCATCTGCTCCGGAGTCTCTATGTTGATCTTGGCGTCAAACTCTGTCTTCTCGATCTCCAAGGGGCTTTCCAAGAGGGCTATTTTCGCCTTTTCCACCCTCCTAGGCATACCGCTGTGAACCACTTCCTTATCCACAGCTACCCCTCGAATAAGCTGGGTGTCGGTGATGGAGGCTCCCGCCTTCTTCTCCACCTTCACGTCTCCGATGTCCACTTTGTATCCTTCGTCAGTTTTCTGGGCGACTTGCAGAATGGCTTCCACAGCCAAGTCTGCGAGGTAATCCCGATTCTCTGAAACCAGCTTACTGGCCATGGAGGTTATCGCCACCTTCTTCAACATCCCCTTATCCTTTGGGTCCACTGGTATGGCTATCTTCCGGCCGAATTCCAAGGCTTTCTCTTCAGCCTTGCTGTAGCCGTCGACGATGAGGGTGGGGTGAACGTTTTTATCGATGAGAGCTTCCGCCTTCTCCAGCAAAGCCCCAGCCAGCACCACGACGCTGGTGGTTCCGTCGCCAACCTCTTGGTCGGTGGCCTTAGCCGTCTCCACCATCATCTTGGCGGCTGGATGTTGAATGTCCATCTCCTTCAGAATGGTGGCTCCGTCGTTGGTTATGGTGGCGTCGCCGAAGCTGGAGATGAGCATTTTATCCATGCCCCGGGGGCCGAGGCATGTCCTAATGATTTCAGCCACAACCTTGGCGGCGGTGATGTTGTTCCTCTGGGCTTCCCTTCCCTTCGTCTGGGTTGTTCCCTCTTTCAAGATCAGTACAGGTTGACCGGATTCAGTTACAGCTGGAATTGCTTGAGCTGCCATTTTTTCAATCCTCCTTAACGCTTCCCGTGATATTATTCTATTTGCGAGAGGTTTGAAATTAGGATGAAATATTTAAATTTTTCCTCAAGATTCCACCGCCTAGAGGGTGTTGGTGGCGCTACTCCTCTCCAGTAGAGTCGATCATCTTCGGTACCTCGGGCTAGGTGTTTAAATTCATAAAGCAAGCCAATTTAAGAAAATAGAAGGGAGAATAGATGTTATGGCATATAAAACTCCACGAGAACTATGACTGGTTAATTTCGAGGCCATAAACCACTGACCGGTAGGTTAATTTTAAATCTGTAAACTGCCATAGACTGGCTGGTTGAAGGTGAAACCGCTTGGAGAACACGGGTAGAATCCCGATAAAGATAACCGTCAAAGGCCTAGGGGAAAGCAGAGGAGAACTGGCTAGGTTTCTAGCCCCCCAGACGGTGGCAGCCATCCTCAAGGCGCTCCCTTTAGAGGGTAAGCTGGCCGTATGGAAGGAAGAGGTCTACTTCACCACTCCCATCAAAGTGGGGCTGGAGAAGGAAAAGAAGACGGTGGAAACAGGGGCCATAGCCTACTGGCCTGTGGGAAGCGCCCTCTGCATCTTCTACGGTGAATCTCAACCCTACAGCCCCGTGAACGTGGTGGGAAAAGTCACCGAAAACTTGGAGCTTTTCAGGTCTGCCAAGGAAGGCCAGATAATCCGAGTGGAAAGGCTGGGAGACTAACTTAGCTGGCAGCAGTGGGCTTGTAGATTTTTAGACGCTCGCAGCCTCTCACAAGGCTGACGAGGCCTCTTTTTTGGAGGCTTTCCAAGTAGTCCTCAGCCATACTCACCTTAATATTGAAGGCTGAGGCTAAAGCCGCAGGTGTCACCGCTTTCATTTTCCCCAGCTCGGAGGTCAGGGTTTCGTCGTCTACCTCAGGGAATCCATAGGTTATGGAAACCTTTTTGGAGGGGGCAGGCTTGCCTTTCTTCCTCCCAGCTTTTTCCTTTTCTTCCTTGAGCCTTTGGGCTTTCTCCATAGCGGATAATCCTTTCTTCTTGCCGCCGCCCATCTCGGCTCCCTCATCAATAATATGTTAAACTCTGATATAACACCTCTACTGCATAAGGTTATCTCCGCACAGCTTTCCAGCGGACCCAACCCCTTGACCTTCAGTTTTCAGGCTCTAGTAAAAAAGGGTTTACGCCTCAGTTTTTGTGGTTTTTCTGAACCTGTGGCCGCTTTCGCATGAATAAATGGTCACCCGCATGGCTGGGCCTTTCTTGGTTTTGGGTTTCACCTCCCAAGATTTGAGCACCATCAAATCACCGCTTCCACACGTGGGACAGCCTGAAATCGGTGTTTCCTCAGCGATGGAGGGCTGAAACTCAACCGTCCTCAAATGTTCTCCGTATTTCAGCTTATAATGAAGGAGAGGGTGAACTCTTTTCTTTTCATCAAGGGTCTTCCGGTGTCTGATCCCTGCATCCATGAGTTCTCTTATTCTAGGGATGTCATAAATCCCGGAGAGGAAGACTATCCCCATGACCTTATCTGACTTAGGCAGAGGGAAGTCGCCGCCTCTGACCTCCGCTCCTTTCAAATTGGCTTCATACCAGCGGACAGCCTCATCAAACCCGTCCTTACTCAGCTCGCTGGGAGGACCTGCGAGCATCAGAAGGGCTTTTTCAGCGCTGCCTAGAACACAGTCTGTGGACAGTCGAGTGACGGCGTCCTGCAAAACGGAGCGGCATTTGTCTTTCGGATTAAGCTGATCGAATTTGCCTTTCTTTTTGAACGCCAAGAAACCCCTTCGCGCCGAGGCCTCAGAATATCCGAAGACAGTGAAACCTTTCAATGAGTTCAGGATGTCGGAGGCGTCCACTACTTTGCTGCCTACCATCGCCGGAGTTTTAACTTCTCCCGCCCCCAGAACCAGCGGGAATATTCTGACGATCATATGGTTCATGTGAGAGTAGCTTTCATGAATGGGCAGTCCCGGAGTCTTCCACCTGTTGTTGTCAAATAGAATTAAAGCGTCCACTGTTTCATGCAGCGACATCAGACTCCGGGAGGCGTTTATGGCCATCAAGCCCCCTTCATCATTGCTGGGCAGGATGCCTAAAGCGATCACAGGCATGTTGTACATCTTTAATTCCTTAGCCAAGATGGGGGTGCCCCCTGACCCGGTTCCGCCCCCAAGTCCAGCTATCAGAAAGAAGGCGTCGATGTTCTCGGTGTTAAAGGCTCCTCTTTCTCCTAAGGCTTTCTTGATGTAACTCAGCTCTTTTTTGGCTATTTCCGCCCCCGCGTCGATGTTAGCTCCTGCTCCATGGGCTTTGGAATAACTCTGACCTATGAGAATTCTGTCCCTAGGAGGGATAGCCTTCAATCCTCTTAAGTCCGACTGCGAAGTGTTGATGGCCAAGCAAACGGGGATGTTCCTTCCATGAGCTTTCTCATGCAGGAGGTCATAATGAACAAAGAGGTCCGCGATTCTCCCCCCAGCCTGGCCTAGACCCACCACGGCAAACTTCAACCGGTTTAACGCTCCTCAAGTCCAGAAGAATAGGAACACTCTCCCCTTAAATAATCTCCGTAAACTCTTCCCGCCGTCCTTTCGGCTGGGCTAGCAAAATCTTTATAATTTTCCACGCGTTATCTACCAACGGCGTTGTCCCTTGTCCGCCACCATGAAGCTTCTCACCGTCAAACTCCCCGAGGCCTTGGTTGAGGGGATGGATGAACTCATCAAAGCCGGCATGTACTCCAGCCGTAGCGCAGTAATGAGAGCTGCTGTGAGAGACCTGCTGAAAAACGAGCTTTGGCAAAAACAGGCACGCTAAACCTTGGAAAAGGGGCTTCCGCCAGCGGCTAGAAGAGTTGAGGAGCCACTTTTAGCACAGTGCCACGAATCTGCTCTGCAACGGCCTCCGGCTCCTTTGCCGTGAAGATAGTCCTCCCCACTATCAGGTACCGGGTTCCACTTTTCATGGCCTCCTCAACCATGCCGCCTTGAAATCCTACTCCCGGAGAGTATATGGGAACCTCTTTCCCTAAGAGGCCGTCGACTTCTGAGATTATCTTAGGCCTAGTGGCTCCTACGACAGCTCCGTCTGCCTTCCACCTCCGGGACCACTTGGCGAAAAGCTTGTAGGCAGGCTGCATTTCGCCTGTTTCAGGGTCTTGCGTTTTTAAGCCGAAGACCTCTTCAGCTCCGGGGTGGCTCATGTAGACGAGAGTTATGATCCCTTTCCCCATCTCCCGGGCTAGGGTGAAAACGGGCTCCAGTCCTTTTTCCCATCCCGTGTGGGGGCTTACCGTGAGGGCGTCGAAGCCTATTTGGAAAAAGTTTTCAGCTATCACCCGGTTGGTGGAGCCTATGTCGTTGAGCTTGCAGTCCATGATAGCGGGGAGGTCGAACCTGTGAGCCTGCTGCACAATCTTCTCAACTCCTCCCCGGAGGCCTAGGGGAAGTGTCAGATGCCTGTTGACTTTCACAGCGCAGATGAGGCTGGAAAGCCTCTTCACTAAGTTCAAGCTTTCCGCCAGCAACCTTTCAGGGCTTAGACCGGTGAGGTCGAGGGCTAAAACGATGTTGGACTGTTTCCTCTTGGCGGAGGTTTGAATCTGGTCTCGGAACAACAGCGGATCACCCGGGAAAGAGGGGCATGTCCTCCACGTCTATGATTTTGGCGTAGAAAAATTTGGGGTCCCCTGTGCTTCGGCTGTAGCTGATGGATTCCCCTCCGCTTCGGGATGTCAGGTAGCGGAGGAAGGGCTCATGGGATGCTCTTCCCACCCGGATGTAGAAGAAGACGGGTAGAGCGTTGCTTTCATAATAATGCTCGAAAGGAATGCATACTCCTAGAATGCGTCTTCCATGCCGTCGAAAATGCCAGATGGGGAAAGCCATGTACTCCTTGGAGGAGACAAGATAGAGAAGGCGCATGAGAGAGTAAAGACTGTCCAGCTCGACACCCAAGGGCTGGGGAGGATGAGGGAACTTTCCTTGGAGGGAGGCCTTAAAAAACTGGGGGGCCTCCCGCAGTTTGATTATGGGAGCGTAAACGTACCGAGTGTCTTCGATGTTGTCGGTGAAGAGGCATTCTTCCCCTTCCCCATTGCTCCGGTAGGCAAGGAAGGAGCTGGGTTTCTTCCTCAGAGGGATATAGGCCAGAAGGGGAATATCCCCCTTCCAAGACATGTACACGGTGAAGGCGCTCAGGATGTATTTTTTCTCGTACTTGAACTGCCACAGCAAAGGCGGGGAGTCGGTTAAGGCTAGAGCAAGCCTCGTGAAGTCGTCTAGACTCTTAACCCTCACGGCCACAGGCGGCTTCGGCCCCTTCAAGAAAATCTTCTCCTATTAAACTTGAAAGGGAAGTTGCATTTAAGACTAATCCGAGCATTTTTCTATGGGGGAAGGGAATGCCTGTCAAGGTAGGATGCTGCGGGTTTCCCGTCTCCAAACCCAGGTATTATGAAGCCCTAAGCTTGGTGGAAATCAACTCTACCTTCTACCGTTACCACAGCCCCACCCTGCTCTCCAAGTGGAGAAGGGAGGCCCCCTCAGGCTTCGAGTTCACGGTGAAGGCCCACAGAGACCTAAGCCACACCCACCGCCTAGAATGGAAACCTGAAAGCGCTGAAGCCTTCCAGCGCATGGTGGAAACCTGCCGGATCCTAGGCAGCCGTGTTCTCCTCATCCAAACTCCCGGCTCTTTCCGTCCTACTCCGGAAAACTTGAAAAAAGCTGAAATCTTCTTCAGGAAGGCTAAAAGAGACGGTCTTAACTTGGTATGGGAAACCCGAGGCGGAGAATGGTTTAACCCCGAACTCCAAGCTGGGCTTGCAGCCCTCTTCGAGAAGCTACAATTGGTTCACTGCGTTGACCCTCTTCTGGGCCACCCCCCTTTTTACATCGCGGACAAGGCCTACTTCCGCCTTCACGGCTTGGGGGAGCGACTCTACTACTACCAGTACTCCAACGAGGAGTTGAGAAAGCTAGCTGAAGCTGTTGAGAAAACAGCTAAAACAGCCCCCGTCTACGTTTTGTTCAACAACCTCTCCATGTACGTGGACGCTCACCGCTTTCAGGCTTTTCTGAAGACAGGGCAGTTTCCTCCCCTCATGGACTGCTTCGGCTTGGAAGCCTTCGAAAAGCTGGTGGAAAAAATCAGATACCCGATAACCAGGAGGAAACTATCGGAGACGGTGGGCTGGAGGCTGGTGGAGACTAAACGAGGCGAGCAGGTTCCCCTAAGTGTTCTTCTCGAAAAAATCCCTGAGAAAAACTTTGAAAGCTTGAAGAAGCTGTTGGGCGCTGCGAGGAAGTTTCTGGATTTAGATTAGGATGAAATCAGGGTTACGGTGCGGATTATTCCGGGGACCTTCCGGAGAGCCGTTACGATTTCGTCTAACTCTTTCAACGTCGACGTCTCCAACCTCACCACCACGTCAAATTCTCCGTAGACGGTTTTAGCCTCGGTTACTCCTTTGATCTTCTCCAAAGCGGCGCTTACGTCGCCTTCTTTCCCGATTTCAGTTACAACTAGAATGTAGATGATCCCCACTGAAACCACCCATAGACACTGTTAAGCTAATGGTGGTTTTAATATTTAAAAACTTAAGCCAAGCCATGAAGCTTCAACAGCGACTAAAGTGCATCTAGAATGTGCTTAACAAAATATTGAAGAAACCTTCGGTCGCGGGAAAGCTCGGGATGGAAGGCTGTGGCTAGGAGGTTTCCCTGCTGAACAGCCACGATCTTTTCCCTCCACCTTCCTATGGCTTCATTTTCCCCCCAAACTCTCTCCACCAGCGGGGACCTGATGAAGACACCGGGATAAGGGTCTCTTCCCAGCAGCGGAATGTCAACAAGGTCCTCGAAAGATTCCCTCTGCCGCCCGAAGGCATTCCTCACCACCTTCATATCCATCAACCCCAAGAGGGGTTGAGGGAGAAGGCTGACTTTGGCGTCGTAGACCTCTTTAGCCATAAGGATGAGTCCGGCGCAGGTGCCGAGGATGGGAGTTCCTTTCTCCGCTGCTTTGACGATTTTTTCCGCCATACCTCTCTGCTGGAGGAGTCTTCCGATGGTTGTGCTTTCCCCTCCGGGGATCACCAAGCCGTGGACGTCTTCTATCTGGGCTTGGCGTTTTATGGGGTAGGCCGCTCCTTTGAGCTTCATTTCTTTCAAGGTGGAGTTGAGAGCTTCCACATGCTCCGCGACAGCGCCCTGAAGCCCTATGACTCCTATCTTCAGCTCAGGGACGGAAGCCATCTTAGCGCCCTCTCGTCTGCATCAACTCTTCGGGCTTCAAGGCCTTGATGTCCAAGCCCGGCATGGATTTTCTCTCCACCACCATCCTGGAAGCTTCAGCGACTACTTCAGGGTCTTCCCAGAAGGTTGTAGCTAGAACGATGGACCTAGCCCTCTCCAAAGGGTCCTCAGACTTGAAGATGCCGGAACCCACGAAAACCCCGTCGCATCCCAGAGCCATCATCAAAGCTGCATCTGCGGGGGTGGCTATGCCTCCGGCTGCAAAGTTCACCACAGGCAACCTGCCCAGCGAAGCGGTTTCTTTGACGAGGTCAAAGGGAACTTGGTAGGCTCGAGCTACATCGAGAAGCTGTTCGTCTCCTGCCTTCTGGATCTCCCTTATCCGTCCCATCACTGCCTTTACGTGTCTCACCGCTTCAGCCACGTTTCCCGTTCCAGCCTCCCCTTTGGTTCTGATCATGGAAGCGCCTTCCGCTATCCTTCGGAGGGCTTCCCCTAGGTCTCTGGCTCCGTTGACGAAGGGCACAGTGAACGGCCACTTGTCAATGTGGTGGTGCTCATCAGCCGGGGTTAAAACCTCGCTTTCGTCGATCATGTCGACGCCTATGGCTTCGAGGATTTCAGCCTCCATGTAGTGGCCTATCCGGCATTTGGCCATGACGGGAATGGTAACGTGGTCCATAACTTCCTCAATGGTTTTCACATCGCACATTCGAGCGACTCCTCCTGCCTTCCGAACGTCAGCCGGGAGCTTATCCAAAACCATAACCGCCACAGCCCCAGTCTCTTCCGCCACTTGAGCCTGCTCCACGTTGGTGACGTCCATGATAACGCCGCCCTTTTGCATGTGGGCGAAGCCCCGCTTCAAGGTTACCGTTCCCCGTCGGAGGCCAGATTTTTCCGCAGCTTCAATGATGGTTTTTTCCAACAATGATCCCAGCTATATTTAGTTGAGAAAAGATAAAAACTTTATTTCTCTGAGTTTCATCTTTCACAGCCTCTGAAAGTCTTGAGCCAATTCAGCCAAGGGCTCACCTACCACCTCAATGGCGGTTAGGCTGCCGAGGCCTTTCTCCGCGGCGCGGCGAATGTGGTATATCCTCTCAGGCTCGAAGCCCATGATGCGGGCTGCTGTGGCATCAGCGGCGGTTACGTTTTTACTGGCGATGATCAAATCCATCTTAACAGGCTTCCCTTTGACAGGGCCCCCGTCCTTCAGGCCTACGAAGCCGTCTATTACGGTGAGCGCTGGCTTTAGGACGGTGTTAACGTCTACAACCACCTTTTCGATGCCTTTGAGGTGGTATTTGAACTTAAGCTTGTCCGGAAGCAAGCCGAACATGTTCTTCAAGCCGAGGGTTACCCCCGTCTCAGAGTGGGTTTTCAGCTTAGCAGCATTGACGATGTGGCTTTCAGCCACCAGCTTGGGAACTTTTATCTGAGGGAGCACCTCAGGCGAGTCTACCGGCAGAGTGACTTTCTCTTTGAGTTTTCTGAGGTTGAGAAAAGGAACACCGTATTTCTCGCAGAGGTTAAGTACCCCTGTTACTTTGGCGGCCTTCGCTGCGTTTGTGATTGTAGCGTCAGATTCCACCACATAAACCTGCTCATCTGTCTGCTGGAAAGTCTTGATCAAGGCCTCCACCACAAGGGGATCAGTGGTTGTGCCTGTGTCCCATGTCTTTACAGCGATGAAGTTTACTTTGATCAGAACAGGCCTGCCGGAGATCTCCTGAACTCCTCCCAAGAGTTTAAGGGCCTTCAGCACCGTGGATATAGAGCGCTCTCCTCTGACCACAGCAACCTTGAAGGCCGCCATAACCGGATTTCCTCCATTACACCCTTAACCATTTGTTTTCCTTAAGCCGGCTTAGACGCGGAAAAGTTCCTTGGCGGCCTCCTCGTAGATTGTCAAGTCGCTCTGGCTGAAGAGGGTGAAAACCACCTCGTCCAGTTTATCTTCTTTTTCCAGAAAATCTTTAACCGTCTTCAAAGCAACCCGGCTGGCTTCCTTAATGGGGTAACCGTAGGCTCCTGTGCTGATGGAGGGGAAAGCCACCGTTTTCAAACCTCGGGAAACTGCCAGTGCCAAGGAGTTGCGGTAAGCCTCCGCCAAAAGGCGAGGTTCCCCGCTGTTTCCCCCACGCCATATTGGCCCCACGGTGTGGATGACGTACCGAGCTTTAAGGTTCCCTCCGGAGGTGATGACTGCCTTTCCTGTGGGGAGGCCTTCAGGCCACTGGGAGGCTCTAATTTTCTTGCATTCTTCCAGTATCTTCGGTCCGCCCTTCCGGTGGATGGCTCCGTCTACTCCGCCGCCTCCCATGAGGCTGGGGTTCGCCGCGTTCACAATGGCGTCGGTTTCCTGCTCGGTTATGTCTCCGCGGAGAAGGCGAAGCTTAGCCTTGCCTACCTTCACCTCCACGGTAGGATGCCTCCTTGGGAAGGGTGGGACCTGCTACTTGAGAGCTAGGTTCGCCAGCGTTTCCTTCCTAACCCTTTTAGCCGTCTCTTTTCCCACCAGTTTCTCCGCCAGCTTTAAGGCGAAGGGAAGCGCTGTAGCCGGGCCCTTGCTTGTTACGATGTTCCCGTCGACGACGACTAGGTCCCTCCGCACAGGTTTACCTCCGCCTTTTTTAAGCTCCCCTTCCAAGCCAGGGTAAACCGTGCACTTCCTGCCTTTGAGGACCCCTGCATCGGAGAGGACGGTGGGGCCTGCGCAGATGGCTGCGACGAGCTTACGGGATTGGAAGGCATCCTTAACCATCGAAAGGACTTTGGGGGTTTTCCTCAAGTTTTCGTATCCTGGAGCTCCTCCGGGGCATATGACCGCGTCGAAGTCTTTCACAGACACCTCGTCGATGGAGCTGTCGGGGACGACTTTCATACCATGTGCGCCTTCGATTACCTCCGGCTTCAAACCTGCCACAGTTACCTTCACGTTGCTTCTTCGGAGGACATCGATGATCGTTGAAGCTTCTATTTCCTCGAATCCTGGAGCTAAAAACACCAGCGCCTCAACCATAAATCTCACCTTAAACTATCAGAGAAATGCTCCTTCCCCAATAAATCTGTTTTCTTTCAAGGGCGTTCCCCAACGTTATCGGCGAAAACGAGCAAGGTAGTCTTATGGCTCTCGGCTTAGGAAAAATGCAAGAAAAGCCTGTTTCCATTTTAAGTGAGCGGAAAAGCTTGACTTACTCTCGCTTTACTTTTTCTCTTCACCCACCAAGCGAGGGCCGTTGCTAGAATGAACGTCACCCCCACTACAAGCCAAACCGAAAGGATGCCAGAGGATTTCGAAGGCTCCAGGGCGGACAGGTCATCGGAGCTTAGGATGAGGGTTGTAGAGCCCTCCGTCGTAAGTTGAAAGTAGCGTTGCTGTACAGCCCAGAGGTCTTCTCGGATTTCCTCGGAGTCCAATGTTTTCATCATCCGACTCCAAGCGTCATGGAACTCCGCAGCGTCTTCCTCCGAATCCCATGAAATCTCCCACACGAAGAGGTAGCGTTCTCCTTTCTCATAGTAGGTGAAACGGTCTCCTCCCCACCCCTCAGCCGCCTCCGCAGCGTCCTCCAAGGGGATCCACGTACCCAACACCACCAGGATGAAGTGCTCTCCAAACCTGTCGCTTCTTTTCTGCTTCCACTCCGGAGGCAGGGGAGGAGAGGAACCATCAACTTCAACGGGAGGTTCCTTTGAAAAATATTTCTCCGGATGCATCACCTGCTCAGTGGTGACAGGTGGACTGCTGTAGGCTTTGTTCACCAACTCCCAGCCTCCCCTCTCGAACAAGGTTTCCACGAAATCTTCGCCGTAGTCGTAGGGAAAGCGCAATATCCTCATGAAGGGAAGATCTCCGGAGTTGGATGCTGAGGCGGAGGCTAGGAAGCCCGCGGGAAGCAAAACAGCGGTTTCAGACGCTGGCAAGCTTTCGATTCTTTCCATATACTTTCCAGCAGTGAGTTCAGCATCTCCTTCGATGAGAGCAGCCCAGGCCTGCTTCTCGTCGTGTTTCTCTTTTTCGAGAATTTCAAAGTGTTCACCCTGTATTATGTGGGTGACTTCGTGGGCGAGGGTTCTCTCAGCCCAAGCTCCCTTAGGGTCGAAGTTCTCCCTCACCACGAAAATGTCGTTTTCTATGACTCCGGCAGCGTAGTCTCCTGACCATTCGACGAGAACCTCAGCTAGGCCGGCGTCTTCGGGGAGGAGAAACAGCGCCTTGTATATGTTTTCCTCCACTTTTATCTTCTCAAGGTTTGCCTCCACGTATCTTCGGCCCCAGTTTTCCCGAGCCCATTCTGCGCTGATGATTCTCAAACTAACTTCCTCAGGTGGAGATAGACCTCTCACTTCTTCGATTCCCCCCAGAACCGCCTTCAACAACTCCTCCACCTTCTGTCGATATTCCACGTCGGTTAAGGGCGGAGCCCCATTCAACTCCCCGAAGTTTGGCATATTCGCCAAAAAAGCAGTGGAAAGGACTGTCAAAATGAGGAGGGAGAACGGTTTGCACCCGCCTTTCGGCATTCTTCCTCCTTCTCCGTCATTTAAGTGAAAAATGTCTTAGTTGAGGAAAAGAAACGGTAGCGCGGGTTGGAAGCCTCAGCCCTTCACGACGCCTAAGGGCGTCAGCCTCACAACCTTAGTGGCTATTCCCAGCTGATGGGAAACTTCAGCCACCCTGTCCACGTCCTTGTAGGCTTCAGGAGCCTCCTCCGCTATCACCCTCATGCTGGCCGCTCGGATGAGGATGCTTCGCCTTTCCAAGGCTTCCTTCACCTGCGGGCCTCCAAACTTTCGGGTAGCCGCAGACCTGCTCATGAACCTCCCGGCTCCGTGGGCAGTGGAGCCGAAGCTCAGCTCCATAGCCTTCTTGGTTCCCAGAAGCAGCCAGGAACTGGTTCCCATAGTCCCCGCGATGAGGACAGGCTGACCCATCGCCCTATATCCGGCGGGTAGAGCCGGGTGGTCTGGTGGAAAAGCCCGGGTGGCGCCTTTCCTATGAACCCACACAGTCCGCACCTTTCCTTCCTCCACCATGTGTTCCTCTTTCTTGCAGATGTTGTGGGCTACATCGTAGATGACTTCTAAGCCTAACTCCTCCGCAGACCGGCCGAAAGCCTCCTCAAAAGCTTGGCGAACCCAGTGAGTTATGCATTGGCGGTTGGTGAAGGCGTAGTTCACCGCGGAGGCCATAGCCTTGAAGTAGTCTTCAGCCTCAGGGCTCTGCCCAGGGGTGCAAGCTAGCTCCCGATCCGGCAGCTGGATGCCGTATTTTCGGACAGCCCTGTCCATGATGCGGAGGTAGTCGGAGCACACTTGGTGACCGAAGCCCCTGGAGCCCGTGTGGATCATGACGGTGACCCAGCCTTCATCTTGGAGGCCTAAAGTCTTCGCAGCCTCAGGGTTGAAAACCCTGTCGATGCGCTGAATTTCGAGGAAGTGGTTTCCGCTGCCCAGCGTCCCCAGTTCTGGGGCTCCGCGACTTTTGGCGGTGTTGGAGACCTTAGAGGGGTCTGCCCCTGGCATGCGTCCGCTTTCTTCGCAGCGTTTCAGGTCGTCCTCCCATCCGTAGCCTTTTTCCACAGCCCACTCGATGCCTTCTCTGGCAACTTCATCAAGCTCATGGGTTGAAAGTCTGATTTTGCCCTTGCTTCCCAAGCCTGAGGGAACTTTCCTGAAGATCAGTTCAAGAAGCTGGGGAAGTTTAGGCCTCAGCTCTTTCTCCGTCAAGTTGGTCTTCAGAAGACGTACTCCGCAGTTGATGTCGTATCCGACGCCTCCGGGGCTGATGACACCTTCCTCGTAGTCAGCGGCCGCCACCCCTCCTATGGGGAAGCCGTAGCCTTCATGGCCGTCGGGCATGGTTATGGCGTACTTGTAAATCCCAGGCAACGTAGCCACATTGGCGCATTGGAGAAGAGTTCTGTCGGTTTTCATTTTTTCTAAGAGGAAGCTGTCTGCGTAAACGATTCCGGAAACTCTCATTTCAGGCCTATACTTGGGTATTTCCCAAACGTACTCTCCGATCTTGCGGATTGGAATCTCCGCCATTTTCACTCCTCCCAAAAGCCTCTGAATCAATCCGTCTGCTTTCTCACGCCGTCAGCGTCCAGGCTGTTAACAGCTCTACCATAAGGACTCACCGGAGTAACTTAAGCTTAATTGTTTATATGTCGAAAAGAACCCTGAGCTCCACCCAGCCGTCTTCCTTTTTGACCTCCATCATATGGTAGGTTACAGCTTTAATCTCCACTTTAGAGGGATGCCTCCCGAGGTCTAGAGGTTCACCGAAGGCAGAAGCCCTCAGCCTCAGAGCGTCTTCTCTCTCGACTATCTTGTCTACTTTAAACCGGGAGAAGAGCAAACCTTCTACCTCGTATTTAACCAGCAAGGCTTCCAGCCAGTTGTAGAGAAGCTCCTGCGGGTCTCCTCCCTCCGCGGAGACTTCAACCTCCATTTTAGGCTCTACAAGCTGCAACTCTGTCATAGCTTCGAACATGGCCTTGGCAGCGTTTTCAAAAGCCTCCTCCAAGGTTTCCCCGTAGGCGGCTACGTAGATGTCGCTGGCATGCTCCAAGAACTCAAAGCCTTTCCTGCTCTGCTTCAACCCAGACCCCTGAAAAGCCTATAACCTATGCCTCAAAGCTCAGCAATAAAAACATGTCCATCTTCCACGGCTACAACCCATAAGTTTATCATCCAGTTGAAGACCAACAGAAGTTTGAGAAAGCCATGGCTGAAGCAGACGCTGAACTGGAGCGGCTGAAGCTCAGAAAGCTGAAAGAGCTGAGAGCGAAGGTCGAAGCCTCGGAGGAGAAGCCTTCTCCCCCGAAAGAGACCGTGGAGCCCACCCCCCTTCAGATCGTCATGGGGAGGCTGACGGGGCGGGGAAGAGAACTCTTAGAGACGGCTTACCAGCAATATCCAGACATCACAGAAGAGGTGGTTGAAAACCTGGCTTTGCAGATAAAAAACGGTCGGCTCCGAGGCCCTGTAACCGCGGGGATGATAATGCAGATTTTCAACCTCCTCCGCATGCCCCTCAGACCCAAGACTCGGCTGGTGTTCAAAAAGCACGGTGAAGCCAAAACCCTAGCTGAACTGCTCAGGGAAAAGCTGGGCTAGACCGAAAAAGGCCTTTTTCGGGGCGATTCGCAGTTCGGTTAAAGATTATTTGCCGAAGTGGAAGAGGGAGCGGGCTTGGCTGTTTTTGCTTCCTACCCACTGCTGGTAGGCTTCGTCTAGGCTTTTGCTTGGTATCACGTGTTTTCTCACGTAGTCGACATGCTCCCTGACCAGTTGGACGATTTTCTCATCGGAAACATGAGACCTCGTTAACTCGTTTTTCAACATCTCCAAAGGCGTGTAGAAATAAGGGAGGTCTAGAAACTTCTGCTTAACTTCCACGTTTCTTTCCGCCAGCTCATCCCTCAAGCCGCGGCCCGGCAGACCTGTGACGCAGGCGGGCTTTTCGTATTTTGAAGCCATGCTGGCGATGAATTCCGCCTCCTCCTCAACGGCTTCCTCCCTCAGTCTTATTTCATCCTCCAGATGGCTTCTCCAAGCGGCAGCGTCAACCTTGCCGGTAGCCGCCGTCCTCAAGGTCATGAGGGCTGTTTTCTCAGCGCTTTTGGCGGCTAGGTAGTCGTAGGAGGGGCTCTCGTAACAGTGGAAGGCGAGCTCGGGCTTCATGCGCCGCAGATGTTTAAGATTTCTCAAAATTGGCTCCGCGTAGTACTCCCAGCCGCCGGACGGCTCCTGCACCAGTTTGGATTTTTTGATCTCAGCCAACACATACTCGTAGGGCAGACCCTCTGCCAGTTCTCTCACATATTCCTCTAGGCCTCTGGAAAAGTTCAGGAAAACGGAGTCGCAGGGAAGCCTTTCCAGCTCCCGCGCCAGTTTGGCATGGGACTTTCTAAGCCTTGGAACTGCCATCAAGGTTATCGAGAGTTCCATAGCCAGGATACGCTGGAATATTTATCGAATAAATTATTGAGGCCTCCCACATTTAAGTTTTCACTCTGCCATGTCCCTGAGGAGGCCAAGGAAGTCAGATTTGAGGTCTTCAGCTTCTCTGCCGGCAAGCGAGTGTTTAAGAAAAAGGTTTTCTCAGAAAATTCAGGAACTCTTTTGTCGTAGCTACCAGCACGGCTGTTACCGCTATCAGGAGATTTTGAACAGTCAGCCCCCAAGCCTCCACCCGACTGAGGATCAAGGCGGTTAACCCCACCATGACAACGCTGAGGCTGAAGCTTAGTAGGATTTTCTCCTCCAACTCCAGCTTCTTCAGTCTGCCGGTGCTTCTGAGGAGGTTGTAGCCGGGAAGGAAGAGCATGTACAGAAATGCTAGGAGGAAGACAGCTCCCTCCCCGAAGCCTATTTCCAAAGCCATAAGAAAACCCCCCACCGGCCAAAGTCGGCTTCAAGCCTAATAGGTTTCTCAGGCTATAGATTAAATATTTAATATTTTTAGACTACAAACTTTCGCTTAACCCACAGTGAAGAGCCATGGGTGAAGGGTCGAGGATGACTGCGGGGCTGATGTTGAAACTGGCCGCGGTAGTCGCCCTTTTCTCAGCTCTCTCCTACGTGGGAATAAGCCAAGTGGTAGAGGAAGCAGACCCTTGGCTTGACCCGGTGGTTACCGAGGGCGAACTGGAGGCAACCCGGTGGATCAGGGGGAACACTGAAGAGGATGCAAGGTTTGTAGCCGGCATCTTCGGAGGGGAGCTCATCATGGGCATGACCACCCGGATACCTTTGGTTGGAGGAGACTGGGCTAACGCTCCGGACCCCGTGGAGAAGATGCTGGCTGTGCATCGAATTTACCGGACAGACTCCGCCGCCGAAGCCTACGAGCTGGCGGTGGAGCATGGGGCTGACTACGTTTATGTTCCTCTGAAAAGGTCTGTGCACTCCGGTTTGGGGTGGATCTATCCTCAGGTTGAGAAGTTCGACGACTCCCAGTATTTTGTCCTCGTGTATGAGAATCCGGAGGTTCGAATATACAGGGTGAGGCCGGTAGCCCCATGAAAGCCCTCAGACCTCTGCTCCTCTTAGCCTTGGCGGCTGCGGCTGCGTGGTATAGGCTGAGGGTTTTCAGCGGGCCTGTGATCCCCATGTACGGCAACACCATGTACCACATGGGCATCATCAGGGCGACGGTGGACTCAGGCGTCTACCCTCTTGAGGAACTGTCCTACGGAGGCGGCTTCAGAGGGCTCTACGTTCCCCTCTACCGGATTTACGTGGCTTCCCTCAGCGTGGCCACCCAGATAGACCCCATGACCCTTTCGGCTCTGGTAACAGTCCTCACAGCCTCATTCACGGTGGCGGCTACCTATGCTTTGGCGAGGAGAGTGTTCGACAGCCCCTATGCTGGGCTCTGCGCAGCTTTCTTTTTCGTGGTTTCCCCTGAGTTGACCATCTATACTGCGAGGGCTTTCCCTGAGCTTCTCAGCCTGCCGCTGGTTTTGGTGATGCTGTACCTCATCAACGCGAACTACCGGCTTATGGCCGCGGCGGCCGCCATAGCCACAGCCCTCACCCATCAACTGGCTTTCTCCGTCCTTGTGTTGACCCTACTCTTCTACTCGGTAGCTCAAGCTGTCCGCAGGGATAAAGGCGGGCTTTTAACCGCGCTTTTGGCTCTGCTGACGTCTATAGGGGCGTTTGCTCTGTGGCTCATCCACTTGGTGGGGGTTCCCTTTCTCATGAGGCTTTTCCAGTTTGTGGGGCTGGTGGGGCTTTCCCCAGGTTCACCGGTGGACTTGGCTCTGTTTTTCAGAGCCGGCTACGTGGTGGTTCCCTTCTTCTTCATGGGATTGTTTTTCACGCTGGCCTCCCCTTTGGAGGCTAGGCCTAGGTTGCTGGTTCTGTCTTGGTTTGCCGCTACTTTCCTGCTTACCAAAAACGACCTGCTGGGCTTCGGCCTTCTCATGGATAGGTATTTCACGTTCCTCGTTCAAAGCATGGTAGTGATGGCTGGTTTCGGAGCCTACACCGTTTTAACTAAAACCTTTCACCTGTCTTCAACCCTGTTTTTGAAGCTTAAATCCAGCCGTCTCCCTGCCTCGGCTGGGAATAAGCATTAATGTGGGTGAAGGACAATACTGTGAACATCTCCCGCTCGCTGTTCCCCGGCGACCTTCCACTGGAAGGGGTTCCTGCGCAATGTCGCTTGCATCCCTCTTGGAGCTGATGAGGCCTTGGCAGTGGTATAAAAACCTCCTGATATTTGTAGCCATAATCTTCGCTAGGCAGCTGGGGAACATTCAGTTTTACCCGCCGTTGCTGACCGGCTTCCTCTTGCTCTGCCTTATCTCCAGCGCTAACTACGTGATAAACGACCTCGTCGACTATTCTAGGGACCTTCAACACCCGGAAAAACGGAGGAGACCGCTTCCCTCAGGCAAGGTCGGTAAACCAGCAGCCATGGTCTTGGGTGCCGTTTTGGCGTTGGCCATGCTGCCGGCTTTTTGGCTGAACGTCCTGTTCGGGGTTTCCGCCTTGATGATCTTCCTGACCTCTCAGCTTTACTCTTTCTTTCTCAAACGGCTGGCTTTCGTGGATTTGATGACGTTATCTTCCAACTACGTTTGGCGGGCTGTGGCTGGAGCCTTCCTTATCGGAGCCGTCCTTTCTCCTTGGTTGATTCTGACGGCTTTTCTTCTCGCTGTGTATTTAACCATCTGTAAGAGGCTGGGGGAAGTCTTGCTGCTGGGGAACGGAATTCGTGCGCAGAATTCCGCTCTCAGCCACTACACACCCGACCTACTCAAGGGTAATCTGACGGTCATTTCCTCGGTGCTGATAGTTGCTTACGGAATCTACACCTCCACCGTCTTCGACCGAAGCTTCTTGATGATAGCCACCTTTCCCATCGTGATCTTCCTGATCCTCCGCTTCAACCACTTCGCCCTCCAAGGCCATCCTATGGCGCGGAGGCCTGAGAAAGCCTTCAAAGACAAACTGCTGGCAGCCGGGCTTTTCGCATGGCTCATAGTCACGATTCTGTCTCTCTACCTTCCCCTAGGCTAGTTTTTGGAAGAGCTTCTCATATTCGGCCGCTGTCTTTTCCACACCGAAGAATTCCAGAAGCCGGTTTCTGGAGACAGTAAACTTAGCCGGGTGTTTGAGGACGGCTACGACGGCTTGGGCTAGGGAAACCTCGTCTCCGGGCTTGGCAAGGAGGCCGCCTCCAGTCAAGGCCACGGCGTCCCTAGGCCCCGGCAGGTCGGTGGCCACCACCGGGGTTCCGCAGAGTAAGGCTTCCGCTTGCACCAAGCCGAAGGTGTCCACGGAGATGCTGGGGAAAACGAAGACATCGCAGGTGGAGTAAAACTTTAGCAGGGATTCGTGGTCCAGAAAGCCTAAGAATTTCACGCGGCCGGCCATTCCCAGGTTTTCGATGAGAGCCTCCAGCTGGGGTTTCACGGATTCTTTTTCCCCGCCGACCATCTTCTCCCCGATGCCGGCTAGGACGACCTTCGCTTCGGGGATTTCCCGCAGGATTAGGGGTAGAGCCTTTATCAGGTACTCTAGGCCTTTTTCAGGGGCGAACCTTCCTAGGTTTCCGATTATTTTTTCCCCGGGTTCTATTCCGTTTTTCTTCCGAAAATCCTCGGTGTCGGCTATTCTCCTGAACCGCTCCACGTCCACAGGTGGTGTGATCTGAACACACTTTCGCGCATAATTCTTGACCTTCGAAGTTTTCATATGTCCTAGGGAGTTCACGACGATGCCGTCGCTGAGAAAGCAAGCCAGCTTGAGGGATAGGTAGTAGAGCTTCTCCACCACCCAGAAGAGGGGGCCTTTCCCTCGGGCTAGGTCTGAGTGGTAGGTGAGGTACAGCCTCTTACCGCAGAGTTTAGCCATCACCCCCAGAAGGCCGCTTTCAAAGAGGGGAACATGCAGGTTGACAGCGTCGCTGGACCGCATGTGTTTGAGAGCCTCCCAGAGGAGCCGAGGGGCAAAGGCTCCTCTCTGAAACTTGAACAGCACTGGAACCCTGTGCACGGTGAGGCTGTTTCCAGTCTCAAGCCTCCGCAGCCCCTTAGTGTGCTGGGACGTGACCAGAGTCAACCTGTGGCCGCGTTGGGAGAGGCCTCTTGCCAAGCGTTCGATGTAGGTGGTTATGCCGCTGACGTAGGGCAAATAATACTGGGACACTAGGAGGATTCGCATGGGGTTCCCCTGGAGGGTACGCTGCCGCTGTCCACCTGCTTAGCTTAGGCTGTTACAGGCTATAGATGCCTGTTAGTGGGATATTACATTTTTATTTCCCGAAAAACTTTTGTTGGTTTAACCCTACACCAAAGGCAAGAGTGTAAGTCATGTTTGCGACTGATATTCTGAAAGAAGAGCACAGGATGATCAAGCGGATGCTTAAAGTCCTAACCGCAGCCGCCCAGAAACTTGAGGGAGGCGAGGAGGTCTCCCCAGCTGTCTTTGAGGAGGTCATCGACTTCATCAGAACCTTTGCAGACCGCTGCCACCACGGTAAAGAGGAGCAAACCTTATTCCCCGTCCTCGAGAGACGCGGCCTTCCTAGGGAAGGCGGACCTACAGGGACGATGAGGATGGAGCATGAGCGGGGGAGAGAATTCGTGAAGGCGATGGCGCAGGCTGTGGAAAGATATCGAGGCGGCGATGAGGAAGCTAAACATGCCATCGTGGCCAATGCCAGAGGCTACGTGGACCTGCTCACCCAGCATATCTCCAAGGAAGACGACGTTCTCTACCCTTTGGCCGAACAGGTTCTGGGGAAGAAAGAACATGTGGAGTTGCTGGAGAAGTTTGAGGAAGTGGAGAAGACGATGGTGGGGGAAGGAAAACATCAACAGTACATAAAGCTTCTGGAGCGGCTGGAAAGAGAATTCCACCTAGAACCGGGAGAAGCATCCCATCATGGACATCAGCGATGAAGGCGCGAAGCCGATCTAGCCTAATTTTAAATACTGTTGACAAAATATTGTAACCAGACTGAGGAAGCCCAGTCGGGTGAAGGTATGACTCCTAAAGAAAGATTTATGAACGCTTTGCTGGGCCGGGAGGTTGACAGAGTTCCTGCGCTGAGTGTAACCCAGACGGGAACCTTAGAGCTTATGGAAGCTTGCGGTGCCTTCTGGCCTGAAGCCCATGTGAAAGCTGAAACCATGGCCACCCTAGCTTTGGCCGCCCATGAAATAGCCGGCTTCGAAGCGGTGCGGGTTCCCTTCGGCATGTACGCGGAGGCAGAAACCCTAGGCTGCACCGTCGACTACCATGAAGGAAAAAAGGACTTCACGCCCACGGTCACCAAGCCTGTGAGCGATCCCAGCAGCCTCCGGGTGCCCTCGCCCACCGAGGGCAAGATGGCCGTCATCGTGGAAGCGGTGAAGCTTCTCAGAAAAAAAGTAGGTGACGATGTTCCCGTCATCGCCGGAATCGTGGGCCCCTACAACCTGGCGGGGACCGTTCAGGGTTTCGACCTCCAAATGAGGCTTATCATAACCAAGCCGGAAGAAGTGGAGAGAATCCTTGAAATCACTTGGCAGGTGGCCGCTGAGTTCGGCAACGCCCTAGCTGAAGCGGGGGCGGATGTGGTGACGTTCCTAGAGCCCATAGTTTCAACCATCGGCCCGGTGTTCTTCGGCAAGTATGCTTTGCCCTATCTGAAGAAGGCTGCGGAGAGCATCAAATGCCCCACCGCCCTGCATGTCTGCGGAAACGCCACGCCAATCCTCCGGCAGATGGCTGAAAGCGGCGTGAAGGGCCTCAGCATCGACCAGAAGGTCAGCGTCAAGGAGGCGAAGGCGCTGGTGGAGGGCAAAACAACCATCATAGGGAACGTGGACCCTGTCAAGACGATGATCGAAGGGAAACCTGAAGACGTCAAGAGGGAGAGTAGGAGGATCATCGAAGAAGGCATCGACATCTTGGCTCCGGGATGCGGCCTCTCCCCCTACACACCCATCGCCAACATGAAGGCCATGGTTGAAGCTGCGGAAGAATACGGCAGAAAAAAGGTCTAAGCCAAGCTGATTGAGAGAGTTGAAAGCCTAAAAGGTAGACAGAAACCCCTTTACACGGCTTCTACTCTTTCTATTTCTGGAACTTGCTCCTTGAGGGATTTCTCCACGCCCATTTGGAGGGTCATCTGAGACATAGGGCATCCGGCACAGGCTCCGGTCAGCCTTACCCTGACCACGTTGCCCTCCACGCCCATCAGCTCGATGTCTCCACCGTCGGCTTGAAGTAAAGGCCTTATCTTTTCAACAGCTTTTTCCACTTTTTCTTTCATAGACATTCCCATCACCAACGTTATTCGTGAAAGATTGTTGGAAGGATATGGAATCCTCCTCATATAAAGTTATCCAAGCTACTCCTTAGGCTTTGAAGACGGCTTTCACCTCTTCGGCAAAACGCCTAAGCATAGAACCCCGTTCGGGAAGCGGCCCTATGGGCACGAGGTTGAAGCAGTTGATTCCCAAGCTTGAATATTTTCGAATCAAGCCCACATACTCTTCCGGGTCAGCGTCGGGGGGGAGGTAGTTTTCTCTGATTTTTTCAAGCGGCCTGTTTTCAACCTGAGCCAGATGCCTCAGCATATCTTCAAAATACCGCTGCATCTTAGGGTGGAAAACGTAGAGACCCATGTGGAGGGCTATGTTCCCGAAATTTCTGCCTACGTTTTTGCAGTGTTCTTTTAATACTTCTACTTTTCTTTTAACCTCCGCCTCTGGGAGGTTAAAATATAATTGAACTTCATCGGCATGTTTAGCGGCTATTTTAAGCAGTCTTTTTTCGCCTGTGCCTCCGATGAGGATGGGCGGCCGCGGCTTCTGAACGGGTGGGGGAAGATTTTCCACCCTTAAAAGACGGTAGTATCGCCCCCTATGCGTGGTTTCCCTGTTCTCCAGCATGCTTTTTATTATCTGAACTTCCTCCTCGAAGCGTTGGAACCTTTCGGCTGCAGGGGGAAAGACCCCGAAGAAGGCTTTAAACTCCTTCTCATACCAGCCTGCCCCCAAGCCTAGGGTCAGCCGCCCGTGGGAGATGATGTCCACCGTGGTGGCTGCTTTAGTCAATACCAATGGGTTTCTGTAGAGGGTGCAGGTTACAAGGGGGCCTATCCTTATCTTAGCCGTCACCGCCGCGAGAGCCGCCAACGCGCTCCAGCATTCGAGGGGATAGCCGGAATTCGGGTAGAAGGCTTCTCCCATGGGATAAAAATGGTCCGTTACCGTGAAGAAATCGTAGCCCAGACGTTCCGCCTCCAAGCAGAGGGCTTGAACGTCTTCGAAACCTAAACCTTCGAGGGCGGTGTGCACGCCAAATCGGAGGGGTTTGCCCATGATTTTTCCATCCCGGGAGACTTTTCATATTTTACGGTGAAAAAGGAGCTTCCGCAGCGTGGGCAAGGGTTGTCCCTCGTAGCCTTTCCGAGCATTTGGCCGCAGCTTGCACATTTGCAGAGGGGCTTAAGCCCTGTTTCCAACGTTTTTCTTCCCGGAAAACCTTCCGAAACAGTCTGAGGATTGCTCTCCGTTTTCATAAGGATTTCACGACCGAAGCTGGCTGGCGGCTCTTGGGCGGTTCAGAAAGGTTTCAGCGGGAGGGTAGTGAAGATTCAGTTCGTCGCGTGGTCATCATTTCGCTTCGGGACGATCAGTCTGGGACGACCTCATCATCAAGAACCTTATTTGTCCCTAGGATATTTAAACATTGGTAAAAAGACGCTTATCATCTTTCCGTCAAGAGGGTTTTTCAGGACGGCTTCCTCCCATGAAAAGGCGTCTCTTCAAGAGAAAAAAGAAGTTTTGGAAAAAGAAGAAGCCACCGTTGGAGGTTAAGGAGAGGCCGTCTCCTCTCCTAGTTTTCTATTTAATGCTGATGATCCCGGTGCTGCTCATCATCTTGATCTATGTTTGGATGCTGAAGCTCATTCCCTTCCTTTCCTCTCCCTAACCTCGGATGAAGGTCTTCAGCTTCTTGAAGTCCTCCAGCATTCTCCGCCTGATCTTAGGGAACCTCATCCCAGCGGAGGGGTGGTAGGTGGCGAAAAACATCCTGCCATTCTTCTCGACGAAGCCGTGGGTTTGAGAAACCTTCTCAGCCCCCAGCAAAGACCGAAGGGCCACGTTGCCGAGGAGGACTACGAGTTTTGGGTTTACAATTTCCAGCTGCCTCTTCAGATAAGGCAGGCAGGCTTCCACTTCGCTTCTCTTAGGCGGCCTGTTTCCTGAGGGATGACTCTTCAACACCGAGGTGATGAACACGTCCTCCCTTCTCAAACCTGAGGCCTTTAAAAGCTCATCTAAGAACCTCCCCGCTCTACCCACGAAAGGCCGGCCTAGCCTGTCTTCCTCCTCCCCTGGGCTCTCGCCCACAAAGAATATTTCAGCATCCTCCTTTCCCTCCCCGGGCACGGCTTTCCGTCTCGTTTGGTAGAGGTCGCACTTTCTGCAGGAGGCTATTTCTTCGCTCAGTTTTTGAAGCTCCCTTTTTTTATCCATCCTCCTCTTCCCAAAAACGTTTTTGAAGCAAACTGCGCGGGAAGCCCGGATAGGCTGCGGACTCCGTCTCCCAGCATGGCGGAAGAACCGGTATGAAATTTATGTCTTTTTCATACTTTTTTCAGGCGGCTTCCAGTTTCTCTAGGATTTCCTCAGGTTTCAGTCCCCGTCGGGAAAGTTTGACGACTTCCCTCAGCCCCTCTAGGTAGTTTTTCGCGCTTTCCGCCACAGTCTTTACGGCTTCCTCCCCAAACCTCGGCCCCCTACCAATTCCCGGGCAATCTTGAGCGGGCCTTACTTCTAGGATGGGCTCGTCGCCGTAGATGACCCGGCTTAGGAGGAAGGGGTATATCCGGCATAGGGAGGGTTTAGCCCCTAGGGGGTGAAGCTGACATTGGAAGTTTTCTTGGAGGAAGACGCATCGGCCCCTTTTTCTTTTTAGAGTGAAAGGTACAGCGCCTCTCCTGTTGGGTTTAACCTGAACGAAGTCTTCCACCTTTTTCCCGGCGGCTTTGGAGATTTCCCTTATATCCTTCAGGGTTAATTCCCTTTCCATCCTGCAGCAGAGGGCCTCGCAGGCCTTGTAGGCGCACTTCCACCGCTTTACAGGCTCACCGACCACGAGGAGCAGAATTTATAACCCCCAAACGAACCTTTAGGCTTTCAGTTAATTAGTTGAACCCTTAAACTTAACCCTATCTAATTCGGGCCCGGAGTGTTACCAAAAAATTCAAAAACTTCCAACTCCCCATCTCCATAAGCCGCCTCGGAGGAGGAGTGGGTTGGAAAAAAGCCCGAGACCTGACAAAGTGCTGGACGCCCGCGGCCTCACATGCCCTGAGCCCGTCCTCAGAACAGCGGCGGAAGTCGGAGGGATGGCTGAGGGTGAAGTCTTGGAGGTCATAGCCGACGACCCTGCCTCGGAAGAGGATGTTCGAAGCTGGGCTAGAAGGACTGAAAATGAACTTTTGAAAGTTTGGAAGACAGGTAAGGATTTTCACTTTCTCATCAGGAAAACTTCCTAAATCCCGGGCGGCCTTCGGGTCAAAGAGCTTTGTATTTCTCGTAGAACTCCAGCAGGAGCTTCACTTTCTCCGACTCGGTGTTGAGGGCTAGGACCTTCATCTGCCCGGAGATCTGCTCGTAGGCGAGGATTCCTTCCCTCACCAAAGGCTGGATGAGCCTTGCCACCGAAGAAGGAGAGCAGTTCAGAAAACGGGAAAGCCCAGCTTGGTTGAAGACCTTGTTGGGGTTCGCCAGAAAATACTCCAACAACCTCGTCTGCGTCTTGCTGCCGAAAATCCTCTCCAGCAACCCCGCAGCCCCTCTTGGGTTTATTCTGAAAACCGACCTATATTTAAATGGAAGCCTCTCCAGCCCGCCCTTTCACCGGGAGGCGGAGATACGGGTGCCCACCTTCAGCCCCATCACCGCCTTGACTAGGTTTTCAGTTTTCCTTCCGTCGATGAAGTAGGCGGGTATCCTCGAACGGTCTAAAACCTTCAAGGCCAAAGGGTCCAGCTGGTAGGATCCTGCCCACAGTCTTTTCTTCATCGCCATCTCCAGCAGCTGGGCGGTGGAGGCTTCCTCCAGTTTTTCAGCCTCCTCATCCACCTTAGGGTCCGCGGTGTAGATTCCGTCCACGTCGCTGGCGATGATGTAGCAGTCCGCCTTCACAGCCTCCGCCGCCAAAGCCCCCACAGCCATGGTGGAGTGGCCGGGTGTCAAGCCGCCCATGACCACGATTTTCCCCCCTTGGAAAAACTTTTTCAGCTCCCCTAGAGTGGTGGGGGTTTCGGGAAAAGCGTAGTCGTCGAGGGCCAAGGCCAGCAGGCGAGCGTTCATCCGGGAGGCTTCGATGCCCAGCTGGTCGCAGGTTCCTTCATCAGCTCCCAGCTTCCGGGCTAGGTTGATGTAGCTCCTCGCCAGCCCTCCGCCTCCGGTGACGGCGAGGAGGCGATGTCCTTCGTCAGCCAGCCTCTTTAAAACTCCAGCGTATTCCCTCAGCCTGCGAGAGCTGGGTTTCTGGGGGAAAAGAAAGCCGCCCAGTTTGATGACCAGTTTCAAAGGCTGTCCCTTCGCTTAGTAAACTAGAAGCCTTTAGAATAAGAAATTTCCGCTTCCCGGCCCATAAACCTTAAAACCCATGAAGCCGCATTATGGACTGCTGGTGTTCACCGGGCTATGAGTTAGGGAATAACCTGTCAGGAAATCAGCCGACGGAAACTTTTCCAAAAGCCGAGCGTTAAGGGCGTGTTTTCTGGGAAGCGGTTTTCCTATGACTAGGATGGAGAATACAGGTAAACAAAGCCGGTCCGTGGGCGTTTTCAAAGCCAAGAGGCTGCTGGAGGACTTGGCCTCCAAGGAAGGCCGCCACACCGAGCTTATCACCCTCTACATTCCCCCAGGCCGCCAGGTCAGCGATGTCATAGCCAACCTGCGGGAGGAGTACGGAACCGCCTCCAATATTAAATCTCGGACCACCCGCCACAATGTCCAGTCCGCCATTGAGAAAGCCATTCAGAGGCTGAAGCTCATAGACCAAGTGCCACCCACCGGGCTGGCGCTTTTCTGCGGAGCCGTAGCCCAGGGGCCCCCGGGCTCAGAGAAAATGGAGCTCTACGTCTTGGTTCCCCCGGAACCCATCGGCGTTTACCTTTACCGCTGCGACTCCCGTTTCCACCTAGAACCTCTCTTCGACATCCTCAAAGAGAAGGCTACCTACGGGATAATGGTCATCGACGGAAGCGGCGCCACCTACGCCATCCTCAGGGGTAAGCGGCTGGAAATTGTCAAGTCCATCAGTTCAGGCATTGCCGGCAAACACCGGGCCGGCGGCCAGTCGGCTCGAAGGTTTGAAAGGCTTAGGGAAGTGGAGATCAACGAGTACTTCAAGAGGGCGGCCAGCTATGCTGCTCAGATTTTCTCGGACATCCCTGACTTGAAGGGTATCATCATAGGAGGCCCCGGTCCCACCAAGCAGGATTTCGTCGAAGGCAGATACCTCCACTACACGCTTCAGGACAAGGTCTTGGCTGTGGTGGACACGGCCTACGTGGATGAGCAGGGGGTCAAGGAAGTCATGGCCAAGGCCCCTGAAATCCTGAAGAACGTCCGATATGTGCAGGAGAGGGAGCTCGTCCAGCAGTTCCTCGGAGAGCTGGGCCGAGACTCAGGCTTAGCCGTCTACGGTGTGGAGGAGGTTCGGAAACATCTGGAAGCCGGCTCGGTCAGGGTTCTGCTGCTTTCGGAAGAATTAGACCTCCTCGCCGTCACCGTGAAGTGCTCCGCCTGCGGCTTCTCCGAGCAGCGAACTGTCAAAGAGGGGGAGCTGCTCAGCCTAGAGGCTGAAACCTCCAAGAAACCCTGCCCCCGATGCGGCGTCGCCGCCCTTCAACTGGGGGAGAAAACAGACCTCATCGACGCCTTAACTGAGCTGGCGGAAAAGTCCAATGGGGAGGTTGAGATGATTTCGACTTCCCACGAGGAGGGAGAGATGTTGCTGAAATCCTTCGGAGGCGTCGCCGCCCTACTTAGATATAAGGCTTAGGCGGTTTTTTGGTTTAAAATTTAAATATAACAATGTTATAATTTACACCATCCTTCGAGGGCAGGGACCATGAGAAGGGATTTAGTTTGCCGGGACCTCTGAAAGAAGGTTTACTGTTAACGGGAAAGCATTCCTTATGCTGGTTCTTTGGGGAGCTGTTTCCCTTCTAGTTTTACACGCTGTTATCAACACCTCTTTCTTCCACGATTCCGCCGGTGTTTTTCAGGGCGGCGCTCCTCTTTCCGCCGTCTTCGTAATAACCATAATGCTTATACTTGGCTTTTCCTTAGGCATGGCAGGACAGAAGTTCACCGAAGCCTTCCGTTTCGAGAAGGGGAAGGATAAGTCTGCGCTTTCCTAAGGGCTGATGTAGGGTGCTGCCAGCTGCCTCCGGGGTTGAAGTTTCCCCTATTCTACTGGTTTTCATAGGCTTCACGGTGGGCGTGGTCGGAGGCTTCATAGGCATAGGAGGCGGCTACATGGTGACTCCCGCCCTCATCGTCTTCGGCTTCCCCGGGCATCTGGCCGTGGGCACGGACATCACCCACATCTTCGGAAAATCCGTCATCTCCAGCATCAGACATTGGCACTTGGGCAACGTGGACGTGAAACTGGGCCTCCTGACGGTGGCGGGCACCCTCCTAGGCATCGAGTTGGGTGTTCGGATTTTGAACCACCTGAAGGGAACTGGCCTGTCAGATGTGGCTGTGCTGGGCGCCTCCTTGGCCATGCTGGTGGGCATCGGGTCGTTCATGGCGTGGGAAAGCCGTAAATCCATCAAACTTCTGGACAAATGGTACGACGAAGGAAAACCCCTCCCCTCGGAAGTTTACGCCTCCGGCCTTTCCAAGCGAATCCGTTCCCTGGAATGGCGGCCTATGGTGTCTTTTAAGGCTGCGAAGGTTTCCGCCTCCTTCTGGGTGGTCCTCTTCCTGGGCTTTGCCACCGGAACCCTTTCCGGGTTCTTCGGTGTGGGCGGAGGATTTCTGAGGACCCCGGCTCTCGCCTACGGCCTCGGCTGCTCCACCTTCATGGCTGTGGGCACAGACCTTTTCATCATGAGCCTGTCCGGAGGTTTCGGCAGCCTGAGGCATGCCATGAGCGGCAACGTCGACCTCACCGCCGCCGTCATCATGCTGGTGGGCGCGGCGGTGGGGGCGCAGATCGGAGCTCAGGCGACACGGTATGTGCGGGGCCCTTCCATCCGATTGATCCTTGCTTACTCCATACTTTTGGCTATCATCGGCGCCGCCCTAAGGCTGGGCTACGTCCTCACAGGCAGGGTAATCGAACTGCTGAGGCTTAGCGCTGTTGCGTTCACCTTGGGGGAGATGACACTCCTCGTGTGCACTATCATAGGGCTGATGGTCTTCGGACTCCTCGCCCAGAGGGGACGTCCTGTGCCCCGGAGGCTCAGGTCTCTGGTCATCAGCCCAGCCCAGCCGGCGGATGGGCTGCCTTTAAAAGAAAGCTAGGAGGGGAAACTGTTGAAGATATCCGGTGGAAAAGAGGCGGGGAAGATGAAGGATGAGGAGTTGGAGGAACTGCGCAGAAAGTTTGAAGGTCAGCCTCCCCAGCAGACTCTCCGGTGGGCGTTGGACAGGTTTTATCCGACCATAGCCTTCGCCTGCAGTTTCGGAGCCGAGGACATGGTCCTGTTGGACATGATCTCCAAGATGACCCCCCGGATGAGGGTTTTCTACATCGACACAGGCCTCCTCTTCA
Organism: Candidatus Hecatella orcuttiae; assembly: GCF_002009985.1. Lineage (NCBI taxonomy): Archaea > Thermoproteati > Candidatus Bathyarchaeota > Bathyarchaeia (SeqCode) > Candidatus Hecatellales > Candidatus Hecatellaceae > Candidatus Hecatella > Candidatus Hecatella orcuttiae. Next base: position 315,088 of record NZ_MTLX02000005.1, on the reverse strand, counting down.
AGGAAACCTACGAACTGATAGAGAAGGCTGCGGAAAAATACGGCATCAAACCTGAACGATACGCCCCCGAGCTCACCCTCGAGAGGCAGAGGGAGCTCTACGGTGAAAACCTCTACCAGCGGAACCCGGACTTGTGCTGCCAGATCAGGAAAGTTGAACCGCTGAAGAAGGCGCTGGCGGGGCTGGAAGCTTGGGTGACGGGGATAAGGCGGGAGCAGTCGCCCACCCGAGCCAGCGCAGCCGTGGTGGAAAGGGATAGAAAATTCGGCTTGGTGAAGGTGAACCCCCTCGTCCACTGGACTTTCAAGGATGTTTGGAAATACATCACCGAAAACCATGTTCCTTACAACCCTCTCCACGACCGAAACTACCCCAGCATCGGCTGCACCCTGTGCACCACACCCGTGGCTCCCGGCGAAGACCCTCGGGCTGGGAGGTGGAGGGGTAGGGACAAAAAAGAATGCGGTCTGCACCTCTGAAACTTTCTCAGGGAAGGCTTGGTTTACTCCCCATGTTGTGAGACGGCTTTTCGGCCGAAGGTCAGATAGCCTGTGTGGGCTACGGCTAAGGTTTCAGGCCGTGTTCTCCCCCTTTCCACCTGATACCTCCGGGTCATGCACTCCACCGTTTCCAAGTCCACGAATCCATGGTGGTTCAAGACTTCCACGGTTTTCACCACTTGCTCAATGGTGGGGCTGAAGGAGGCGAAGGCTCCGCTGGGTTTCAAAGCCTTGAAGGCGTAGGGGACCACCAGCCAGGGGGTGGCTAGGTCTAACACCACAGCGTCTACCTGGGTTTCCTCGATGCCTTGGGTGACATCCCCCTCCTTGAGGGTGACAAACTCCAGGAGGCCTGTTCTCTCCAAGTTTCTCCGCGCAGTTTCAAGGAACTCGCCGTGGGTTTCGTAGCTGTAAACTCTGCCCTCCGGCTTGACGTAGAAGGCTAGAAGGCTGGTTAAGGCTCCGCTGCCCGTGCCGGCTTCCACAACCCTGGCCCCTGGGCCTATGTTGGCGTAGACCAGGAGGAGGGCCATGTCCTTGGGGTACATGACCTGCGTTCTCCTTGCCAGCTTCCGGAGGTAGTCCCTGAGGGTGGGCTTAAGGGCTACGAACCGGGCTCCTAGGCTGCTCTGGATGGGGGAGCCGAAGGCCTTGCCTATCAGGTCGTCGTGGGCCAAGTAGCCTTTGTGGGTGTGGAGGGTGCTGCCTCTCTTAACCCGAGTTAGGTACCTTCTTCTCCCATCCAAGTATAGGACCACGTCGTCGCCTTCTCGGATTTCCTCGCCCAGTTCCGCTGCCTCCCCTATTTTCTAAGCTTGTTCAGGGGACATGAAGATACCGGCTTCACTTGCCTCAGGAGCCACCGGGGCTGGGTTGCCTTTCAGAGCACAGTTTTACAAAGTTTTCTAGAACAATGGAGCCTTCGTTTCCAGCTGCCACCTCGGGGTGAAACTGAACTCCGAAGAGAGGTTTGGCCTTGTGTTTCACAGCTTGAATCTTGGAGGTGGGGGAGCTGGCGTGGTTTTCCAGAGGCTCGAGGAGGGAGAGAAGCTCATAGTCGTGGTCCTCGTAGACTGTCAGCTCCTTTCTCCCGGGGGTTAGGGGGAACTCTCGGAAAAAGCGGAGGGTTACCACTCCCTTTTCCGCCTTCTCCAGCCTCCTCATCCTGGAGCCGTAGCAGTAGCCGAGAATCCTCAGCCCGAGGCAGATGGCCAAGGTGGGGAGAAGTGTGGAGTTCAGAAGCCGCCTGTACCATTCTAACATCTCCCTGTACCGGCCGCCCGGGAGGACTCCTCCGGAGATGATGACGCCTTGGTAGTTTTGAAGGCTGAGGGGCTCCATGGGGGTTTTGACATGGTAGGAGAGGCCGCGGTCTTCGAGAAAGCCTAAAAGCTGCTCCAAGGTTTCACTCTTATTGTTGAGGACCAATAGCTTCAAACAGCGCCCCCCTTGGAAGGGTGGAGGTTCAGCCTCCGTAGTTTTCCACAGCCTGCCTGAGCCTCTCAAAGGCTTGGGTTAGGTTTTCCTTGGAGGCTGAGTAGGAGATTCTGATGCGGCCTTCTCCGCTGGGGCCGAAGGCTACCCCCGGACCCACCACCACGTGGGCTTCCTTGATGAGGTATTTCGCAAACTTGAGGGAGTCCTTTTCGACAGCGGAGACATCGGGGAGCAAGTAGAAGGCGCCTTGGGGTTTGGGGCATCGGAAGGCAGGCAGCCGCTGTAGGGCTTCCCAGACCAGCTGTCTTCGCTCCGCGTATTCCTTCAGCATCCGAGCCACGTAGGGTTCTCCCTCCCTCAACGCGGCCACGGCTGCCTTCTGGGCTATGGAGTTGGGGCAGACGTTTCCCGCGCCCTTCACCCGGAGGATTCGGGAGACCCTCTGCCCGTCTCCGGCCACGTAGCCTATCCTCCACCCGGTCATGGCGTAGGTTTTGGAGAAGCTGTTGAGGATGAGGGTTCGCTCCGTCATCCCCGGGAAGGCGGCTATGCTGAGGCTTTCCGCTCCGTCGTAGACGAACCTGTCGTAGACCTCGTCGGAGACCACATAAAAATCGTGGTCCACAGCCAGCTCCGCCACAGCTTTGAGGACGTCTTTCCCGTAGACCATGCCCGTGGGGTTGCAGGGGCTGTTGACCACCATGAGCTTGGTCTTCGCCCCCACCGCGGCTGCCACCTGGTCAGGCTCGAGGGTGAGGGTGTCTCTGTTCAGGGGAAGCGTCACTGGCTTTCCGGAGGCCAGCTTGATGGCTGAGAGGAAGGGCGGGTAGTAGGGTTCGGGGAGAACTACTTCGTCCCCGGGGTCTACGAGGCTTAGGATGGTGAGGAAAATGGCGTCGGAGCTTCCGTTGGTTATGAGGATGCCTTCTTTGGGGTCTATGTCCAATCCTTTTTCAGCCTTCAGCCTTTCAGCTATGCCTTCCCTCAGCTCGAGGATTCCCCGCTCCTCGGTGTAGTGGGTGAAGCCTTCGTCCATCGCCTTCTTAGCCGCTTCCACGATGGGCAGAGGCGTGGGGAAATCAGGCTCCCCTATGTTGAGGTAGATCATGTCCCGGATTCCCAGCTGGGCGGCGTAGTCCTTTAGCTCCCGGTAGAGGGGCCGGGTGAGGGTTCTGCCTCTCTCCGCCATTTCCTTCAAGGGGCTTTCACTTCCAGTTTTGGCTCCGCTGCCAACTGGACCTTATAGTGGGCGGGGAACGAAATTAAACGTTTCCCTTCCCTGCGAGCTTTCAGGAACCTTTTCGGCCGAGTGTTTTACAGGTGTTAAATAGCAACTTATAAGCCTCGGAGGGGTATAAGCTTCGGTTACCCATGTCTCGGAAGCCCAGCCTCCGGAGGAAGGTTCGGGAGAAACTGGAGGTTTGGAAGGAGGTTTTCCCCTCCATAGGCTTAGCTGAACTCTACAGGCTTACCTGCAGACTGAAGCGCCACGCTAAAATCTTTTCCTGCCGGCATGAAAACGGGAAGGTAACCCTCATCCTCGGATACCGGACGGTGAGGGACAGGGTCAGCACCAGAGTTCTGCTCTCCAGCTGGGTTGGGAAAAGAACCTACCAGTCCATCAGACTTCCTAGGTTTAAACCCGCGAAGATAAGCTGAGCCCTTGGAAGAACCCCCACGCCGGCTATACCATATTTGGCCAAATATGGTATAGCTTTTTTTTTGGAGAGACAGAAACAGACAGCAAGCCGGCTGCCCGGCTGCAACCCTCAGGGGTGGGGTTGGTGGCGCCGGGGATGGGATTTGAACCCATGAGGCTCCAACGAGCCACAGACTCGCTGCCTCAGCCGGTTAGCAGGCTTGGGCTCCCTTCGCGCGGGAACTGCGCCCTACCAGGTTTCCCAACACCCTTTAGGGGTGCTTCTAGGCGACCCCGGCGCGATTAGATCAGAGCCGCCCTGAACCTTAAAGTTTTTTGGGCCTAGGCTTGGAAAACTTCAGCTCTGTGGTGGGGCCGGCCGGAGTTTCAGGGCTCAGCCTTCGCCTGCGCCCTTTTGAACCGGCGATCTGGTGGGCCCAAGCCACCAAGCATAGACCAGGCTAGCCCACGGCCCCAACGTAGCATATTCAATTTTTTGATTCTTCAGGAATGTGGATTTTTCCGGGAGCATTACCATAAACCCTTGAGGCGTCGTCGTTCATCCCTGTGTGTCGGCGGTGGCGGTCTAAGGCTCCCTGGATGGTTGAATAAGGCTTATTCAACCTTCTAGCTGTTTCTCTCAAGTTACCACATTCCCGGTATAGCTCATATACTTCACAGCAATTTAAAGTATATCTCGGAGTCTTGGTTAGGGCTCGTTCACACTCATCCAAGATGGCGTCGACGGTTTCCCCTCGTTTTTCTTCATAGCGTTTTCTCACGTCGGGAGGGAGCCACAGGTAGAAGTCATCCGTTATTATGCATGAATGCCAAGGGTCCCCCCACACTTCCTCGGTGTACTCCCAAACCTTAGCTTGGCGGATTAGGCCGTCATCGGTTTTGAAGATTTTAGCCTTGTACCAGGAAAGCTCCTGCACCGCTTTTATGCTGTGAAGCTTAGGGCTGGTGATGATCACACCGTTACAGATGGTTCTTATGGTGTCGAAGAGAGAGGCCACAGCCTTCACCACCCCGTAGCCTCCCTTCTGAAACGGAGTGTACTTGGACAGGTGGACGCCTACGTCATCGTAGATTACCAGGGGGATGCGTTTGCCGTGTTGCCGAGCCCACCGGAACAGGGCGATGGAAGGGCGAACGTCGAAGAAAAGCCGGTCTAAGACTAGGTCCCAAACTTCTTGGTCGGTTAGTTGCGGGTGGAGGCTCCGGTAGACTTCCCAAGCTATTTGCAAGGAGTAGGTGGTCTTGCCTACGCCTTGGGGGCCGATGATGAAAAGCTGCACGTAGCCATGGTTCTTATAGGCTTGCCGGAAGAGGCTGGCGGCGGCTAAGCCCTTTTCCTCTTCAACCTCCTCTTCAACCACTTCCAGTTTCACCATCTCCTTGTTTGCGGGGCGGTGGGCCATGGCCAAACCAAGGGAAAAGGGAGGCCGACCCTTGGCCCTTTTTGGAGGGCCGCCTTTCCGCCTAAATTAGGTTGCAAAGCCGTTCGACCAAAGCCTCCTTTCGTCGATATTGGGACTTGGTGAAGTTTTCAAGAAGGGTGAAAGCCAAGTCCCTCCAAGGCTGCTCATACCTTGACAGGACCAAGTCCACTAACTCATGTTTGAGGGTCTGTTTGGCCTTTTTAAAATCTTTAGCATAAATGCGGACAGTTCCCCCTTTCACTTCACCGTCGTTTTCTTTTCCGTCTTCCGTCGGCATCCATTCTAGGCGTAACTCACCTGGAACTAGGCCTAGGCTGCGTTCAAGCCTCCGCAACTCTCTCCGCAGCCTTTCCTCTTGGGCTTTAAGAGGGCCTTCCAAGCGGTAGTTCCACCTGAACGGGTTTCTTTTTGCGGGGAACGGGGAGCACAGGGGTGATGACCGGGTTTTCCTCACAGGTTGGGCAAGCGTAGACGACGCCATATCGGGTGACATACCTCCAGGCCCGTTCCCTAGGCTGGAGGGGTCGATGGCAGTACCGGCAAACAGGGGGCCCCTTCCTGCGGGCTCGGAGGGTGATTTTAACCAACCTCTTCGACACCATCACCTTTTCCTCCGCTTCTTGCGTTTCCCCTTCTTTTTCGCCGGCTTCTTGCCGGCCAAGAAGGCGTTCAAGTTTTTGAGGGGACCCCTCATTCCCTGAAACGGGTCGCCTATGTAGTGTCGGTATTCCTTGTAGCGCCATTCAGGCAAGAGTGTCTTCTTAGTTTTCCCACGTCGGGGGGGAAACAGGAACAGCGGTGGAGGACGGCGTATCCGTCTTCTCTCCCATGGGCGCTCAACCTGCATTTGAACAGTTTCAGCAACCTGTCTGAGAAGCTGCCGGGGCATGACGCCTACCCTCTGCCCAGGGGCCACCTTAAAACGGGGAGTGGGCGTAACCCCGACGGTGGGCCTCTCCCTCATCCTGGGGAAGATCTCTTGGGCGATGTCGGCGGCGGGGGCCTCCTTAGGTTTGCGGGCGGGTTGGCGGGTTATCTTTGTTAAGGGGCGTAAGGCGCGGTCCACGTCGACATTAAACCCGACGGTTCCCCTTTCGAAGAGTTTCCCTCTTTTTCTCATGCGGAGGATGGCGGGGTACGGTTTGGGGTAGGGTTTAAACTTAGGCTTGCGGGTGGGGGCTACGCCTAACTTGGTGGGTGTTCGGTATTCGGGTGGGAGTTTAAACCTCCCCTCCAACCGGGCCCACATGTCGGTTCCCTTGGGATACGTGACCCGGGGTTGGAGGTAGGCTTGGGCGGCTAGGATGGGGGACCACCGGGCGAAGGGGTCCACGGCTTCGACGGCTTTCTCCATGACCGAGGGAGGCGGGGCGGGTATGGCTTCATAGGGCCTCCCCGGTGGAGGCGGGGCTAGGAAGGTTTGGCGGCTGGGGGGAATCGGTGTTCGAGGTTTGTAGCCTACTTCCTTGGTGAACTCTTCTTCAATCTTCAGAATCTCCCTAGCTCTAGGTTTGACGGGGGTCCATCGAAACTTAGGGCCTAAGGTTTCTTGTAGACCCCCTACCCTCTTCCAAGGCCTCATCGCTATGGGGACACCGCGCATGGTCGAGGGAACCTCCGCCACCAACCGGATTCTGCCCTTCTTAATTCTGAAGATGAACTCCGTCGCCTGGGTTGGAGGGACTTGGATTCTACGGGTTTTCCCCAAGATTTTGGGAAATAGGGAAACCGCCTCTTTGGATGGGATTACATCAGTTACGTCTTTGGCTGTTATCACGAAATATTCTGGAAGCTTGGCCTGCCGCTTTGCGGTCACCTCGATGACCCGTAAATGGCTAGCCAAGGGAGGCCTGTACCCTTCAGGAGGGACCACTTTAAGGTCTTCCACGCCAAGCCTCGTATAGGGGATTTCCCGGAAAGTTTTCTGAGTTCTCTTCGGATACCCCACCCTCTTAACTAGGGCCCCGGGGACTCGTTCAACGTATCTGGTTGTGGGAGGAACCCTTGGTCTGAAGGGAGCCCTATAATATTCAACTATTTTGCCTATACCTTTGGAGGTGAGCCTAAGCCCTTTCTCCAAGGGTTTGCTTATTCCATACCACAGCGCGGCCTCGTAGAGAAGGGAGCCCAACGCGTAACCCCGCATCTCAGGTTTGAGCAGCCGCCGCATCTCCTTGGAAAGGACGGGCCTAACGGTGGGGCGGTAGCCGGTGATGGCTTCAAGTTCTTTCTCGGTGGGGGGAACGCCGACAGCCAACCTCCCCAAACCTGGGAGGGCTTCAGGTGGAGGTTCGGCTAGGGGTTTTCCAGTTTCCAGAACCGATGTGAGGACCGCTTGGAAGGCTGTGGGGGCGTAGGGCTTCGGCGTGTAGGGTTTTTCAAGTTCAGGGACGACTTCAAACCTGAACTCAGGCCTGTAGGCGGCGACGGCTTCCAGTTCTTTCTTCGAAATCCTCCCCGTGACGGCGCGGGCTTCTAGGGACAGGAATTCTTCAGGGGCAGCCTTCACCCTCACGGCATAGGGGATGGGGAAAAGCTCTCTTCCCGTGACCGCTCCGTGGATGTCTTCCACGGTTCTAACGATGTTCTCGGTGATGCCGTAGACGGGCGCGGCGAAGGCCTTCTCATACTCGATTATGGACCTGCCGAGAAGCTGGGCGGCCTCCCTTTCAGGCCGGTAGCCTGTGACAGCCTCAAACTCCTCCTTGGTCGGGGGGACCCCTATGGCGTAGGCTCCGAGGGCGGCGAACTCTTCAGGAGGTCCCTCAAGCTCTCCCAGCATTTTCTCTAGGGCGAAAAGCTTCTCAAGCCGCTGCTCGGTTAAGGATTTGGGCAGAGAAGGCGGTTCAGCGAAGACGTCGGGTTCGACCATGGTTTCCCCGGTTGGGGTTTCAAAAACGCTGGTAAAAGGCCGGGCTTCCCTGTAAGTGGTGAAGGGAGCCGGGTAGGCTCCGAGGGGGTGAACAGCCAAAGGTTTGCGGGGAATTTCCACATAACCTAGGATGGGCGCGTCGGGGTCGAACACGGTGTCCTCGATGGTTTTGAAGATGCCGGGGGCTAGGGGGATCGCCCCCTCCCTGCCTCCTAGGTCCGCTGCCAATTCGGCTCTTGGGCCTGATACCAGTTCGGCGAAGGCTCGGGCTTCCGCCTCGGTGGCAAACCGCCGCTCAGGATAGCCTTCCACCACCCAATAGGTTTCACCGGGCTCCTCCACCTTGTAGGCTAGTTCGACGCCTTCCGGTGTTTCCCTCAACTCCGGCTCCTTGTAGGGGGTTCCCGCTAGGAAGGCTTCGACTTCCCGTTTGGCTTTCGGGGTGAGTTCAGCTTTCAAGGCGAACACGGGTACGCCAGTGGGTTGGACTATCCCCGCTACGGGTTCAACCACCCTTCTCCCGCCTCTCGCAGCCACCCGGGCTCCGTAGACGATTTGGACCCTAGGCTCTCTGCCTGTGGCCAATTTCACATGCTCCCTAGCCGCCCGGCGGGCAGCCTCTTCCACGGTTTCGCCGGGGGCGAGGCCTGTGACGGTGACGGCTCTCCCCGCTTTGGGGCCTCCGCGGATCTCGATTTTCGTGGCTAACCGTTCAAATTCTCGCTGCTCTTTTTCCGCTGACCCGTAGGTTTCGTAGCCTCTAGGACCCGGCGGGGGAATCGCCACGCCGCGGGGCGTAAGAATGGCCGACCGGCCCGGTGTCCCTGACCACCGGTAACCTTTGGGGAGTTTGGAAGTGTCCACGTAGGCGACGGCTGTTAAGGGTTCGCCGTTTTTCTTTTGGGCTTCCTGTTGGCTCATATTTTCAAGCCCCTCAACTTCCTCAACTCGTCGGCGATTTTCTCAACGCTTTTTGCCATGGCGTCGACGGAAACGAGGGTGTGCAGGGTGATGTTGAAGGCCTCGCCTTCACTTTCCAGTCTGATGGACACCCAAGGGAATGGCCAGGGGCCATCTGCGGCGTAGCTCGGAACCGCTTCCTCAGTTTGGAGGGTTTTCTTTCTCTTCATCTTTTACACCATGAACGTGAACATGAAAAAGGGAGGCCACTACGGCTTTCCCTCCCTTGCTCTGCCGCGGCGGCGCGGACACTCTGGGAGGCGGGCATACCGGCAGAAGGCTTCCCTTGAGCAACGCCCGTCGATGTCTGTACTGTGATTTGGCAGGATGGGACACTTCAACCAGTTTCAGCCTCCCTAAAAGTTTTAATTTGAAGTGTTTCGAGATTTCCTTCAGAATGTTTCATTTCGTTTTTTGATTTAATTTCTAAGCTTGAATTGGTTTTTTGAACTAAATTGAAAGAGTTAAGATATTTCAGCAAAAATTCAGTTTTTATAACATCACCTTTGTAGATGAACTCGTAGTTGAATGATTCTTTACAAAGTCCTTTTTGCGTGAAATAATTTTTTAGAGAATCTAACCACATATTGAGGATGTCTTGGTCAAATAAGCCCACCAATCGATTACTGAAGTAATTTGAAACATTTTCAGCCTTATCACTGTCTATGAGGATATACCGCTTTCTTCTACGGTCCGCCTCGTCGGTCGCCTCTTCGATCAAGTTCAAATTTAGAAGCTCTTTCAGTTTGCCTGAAAGGTTGGAGGGAGCTATGGGTTTTTTGAAAACTTCGGAATACCTTTCACGTATGGTTATTGTGTTAAGATTAATGCCTTCCTCACTAAGGGGAATAAGGACCTTCTCATATAGTTCGATGGCCCCAGCGGAGATCCCCATCCGGGTAGTTTTGATAATTTGGCTCCAAAAACGGTCGATCGCCAAGAAATCATCCAAAGTTGTGATGGTGAACTCCCATAGCTTGTTGATTCGAATCTTAGGCCTGTCTTCCTCGTGTATGATGCAATTGCCAATTACGAAGCTCAGGTATTTGTCGAAGTCCCTCATGTCTCGGGCTAAATTGTGGGGAAACCACACAGCCACCATTTCAGCCTGAGGGGAAACAACATTTACGCCGGAACCTATTTTTTGAGCTATCCAGTCCCGGATAGCTTTAAATTCTAGGTCCTCTTGGGGTAAAGAGGGCATGCTATACTTTTTCGCGGTGACTTTATGCGCTTCGGCGAATTTTTCAATGGATTCATTCGGGGTTACGGTTATGCTCCGGGTGGCCAAGTCCTCTAAATAATCCTTGTCTGTCGTAGCACAGATCATGGCAGGCCAGTTTTTCACCACAATATTCTTGGTATGAGTCTCACTTTGCCCTCTTGGGGCTATGCGGTATTCTATTTCCACTTCATCATGGCTTAGGATAGGCCTCAGCATGTTGAAGGTGTCTTCGCTTGGGCTTTCAAGGAAAGTTAGAATAACATTTTTAAGATCTATCAGATACCGGCTGCGTTTTAACTTGCTTTTATATTCCTCCCAAGCTTCAGGGCCATCTTTCTTGGAAACAGTGGGGGGCTCGAGGATGTTGCCCTCCTCATCGACCAAAACAGCCCTTGGGTCGTGGATTAGAGCCTTGGGACTTATCCCCCCTAAGTTCCATTTACATTTCTTTGGGAAAGCAGCTAAGGTATGCTTCACAATATATGACTTGCCAATACTGGAGGGGCCCTTCAAAAACAGGTTTAAAGGATTGTCGGTGAAGGCGGAGAAACCCACCCTGGCGATGGTGTCAACTAGGGGATCATCCCACTTCACCTTATTTTGAACGTAGGGGATAAAATGGTCATAGTAAAAACTAGTCATGGTCGTTCCCCTTCAAAAGCCGGGTGAATTCCTCAAATTTCACCCTCAAACGTTCCCGCTCCTGCTCCTCCCTATCCACAGCTCCCTTCCAAACTTCGGGAACGATGTGCTTCGCCACCGATGCTCTAACCATCCGCTGAAGCTCGTCAGGCTCTATGGCGTCAAGCTCCCAGCACCCATCCCCATATCGGCTGATGTAGCCCTTGCTTCGGGTGTCCGCCCGCTTGGTGGGGTTTGGCGGCAAACCGTATTTTTGAACTTGTTCATAGGTTAGGGCCACCCTTTCCACGTGGATTTCGAGGCCGTTACCGTACCTGTCAAAGCGCTCCTGAAGGTCCCTTGTCATATCCAAGCCGCTGGGGTCATGGTCCGAGAAATGCAATATTACGACCCACCGGTTGGGTAAGCCTTCAAACCGTTTCACCGCATCCCTCACGTAGGTGAAGCTTGAATAGCCCCGGCTCGGTGCAGTTCTAACCCTAAAACCGTCCACAGCGTCGCTGATTATCCGGGAAAGAGCGTCTTTCTCCACCCAAACTTCCACATAGCAAGGTTGACTAGCCCATAGGCTTCGACTGTAGCTCATCCACTTGGAGGAGAAATCCTCCATAACGTATTCAAGAAAGTCGTCGGGGCTGTCCCATGTCCACCCTTCGCCGCCTATCGTTTCCCTGCTCCGATCCTCGATGACGTCTTCAGGAATGTCGCCCCGCTCCCTGGCTTTAACCAAGATTTTGCTGAGCATGTTATAGGTGCTCTTCGTGTTGGGGATGCTGGGATGTTGGCTAATCAACCGGTAGTAGATCTGCCGCAAAGTGAGGGCCATGGAATACTGGCTTATGATACCCCGCGTCCAACTTACGATGCTCTCATACTCCATGCTAGGAGCCCCCAGCCTGCGGCGTTTTACTCCGCTCCAGCATTTTACTTAGGGTCCATCGTGCTGCGTTCTTAATCTGAGAAAGCCTTTCCTTTGTTCTCCAGTTTCGCACATACACCTCTCGCAGAATTCCCCCCTCTTCATCGATGTTATAGCTGAACAAATCGGTCGGTCCTATCTCCCCCTTCATCGCCAATTCGGCATCTTTCGCCACCATAGCTTCCAAAACCTTAGCTACAAAAAACGAGCCCCAAGGAGGCGTGGAAAGATGAAACTTCTGCTGAGGCGTAAGGAAAGCTTCATCATGTTTAACGGTTAAGATGGCCAGCGGAACATCATTTGCTTTAAGCTCTGTTATTTCGCCCAAATTATTGGCTGCCAACGATTTTTCAGCGGCGGTTTTAACCTCTGCGGAAGGGGTAGGAGATGGTTGCTTGGTTCGGCTCTCTTCGAGAAACCGGTCTATGAATGTCTTAATCATAGCCTCGGGGATGACCGCTCTGATAGCATTTCGTTGAGCTTTGGAAACAGCCTTAGGGAGGGCAAACACGTCTTCTTTGTCGCCGATTTTTTTGGGTTGGACCGCGGCTCCCCAACGCCGGTTCCCTCTCACGTGGTCAGTCGCAGAGCATTTGGCTAGCCAAAAATCACCCTTATCCTCAACGGTTAGGTCGTCTACGCTGATTGAACCCAGCCGCCACGCTATCTCCTTTACCCCTGACCATGAAAGCCCAACTACACGACGATCACCATGCTCGAACGAGTAGACGAATTCATCCAGGTAGGCCCCCTTCAGTTCCGCAATAATCTGGTCCTCGTCCTTCCTCTCCATGATGGCGAAAACATCCTCTCGTGGAGAGGGTGTGGGGGTCTTTTCGCTCATGATTCACCTTTCACCTCTCTCAAGCCGTATACAGTCCCCCCAAGCGTGTTTTTGGGTTGGAGTTTCTCCTCAAGAAGAGTTTTAGGAAGGTTCTCCGGGAGAAAGAATATCCATGATTTGCTGGTCTTGAAGCCGGCTATTTGGCCCTCAATTAGCAACTGTAATAAGTGGTTCAAGGCAACTGACCAATGGGCGATGCCGGCTAGTTCTTGAATTTTCTTTACGTCTAGCGGCCTCTCAGCCTTTTTGAGTACTTCTAAAATCAAAGATGCACAATCTTTTCTGTTCAGCCGTCTCGACCCCCCTCTAAAAGTTTGGGATTTTGAAAAGTCCTTAAGCTCGAGTGAACAAAGGAAAAAAGCTTTCGGAGGACAGTCCTTTCACTCATACGGATCGCGGAATGAAATTATTGGGCCGCCCATGCCCGATCCAACCGGAGTACAAGTCCGCGATCACCCTCATTACGTAGTTAGTAAAGATAGGGAACTTCATCGATTTTAAACTTCTGATCGAAAATTTTAAAATTTTCTCGAGTATTTGACTAAAATTTTAGACATAAATTTTCTAAAAAAATAGGGTAGAGGGAGGTTTTAGATGGTGGCTTGGGCTTTAACCTTGCCTAGAGCGTGCAATGCCGCGTTGTCTAGGATCTCTTTGAGAAGGCTGTTGATTTCGGCTTTAAGCTCCGCGGGCTTCCTCCCAGCTTCTATCTGTTTTCGAACCCAAGCCAAGGTTTCTAGAGCGCCTAATACATAGTCGTTCAAGGCCCTTTGCTCACCCCCTTTTCTTTGCCAAGTTCTTCACGGTGCAACTCAACCAAATTTAAGAGGGCTTTTCTTGGCCACTTGTAGTCGCGGTATTCCTCCAGAATCCTCGTTAAGAAATGGCTGTCATCCACGTGGAAGCTGGGGTCGTAGAACAGGCGTTTGAGTTCCTCCCAGAGGCCTCCGGGAACGGAGACGTGCAGGTCAATTGGGTTCAGGAATTTTCTTTGCACATAGTTTTTCTTAGGCAACCCTTTTTCTCACCCCCATACTTTTACCCATCTCTCTTGTTATACGGAGTATATCCGCAATTATAATTAGGGATACACTTATATTTAAGTATAACCCTTGTATAACTTATGAGCATGCCAATAATGTTAAAGGTCAAGGTTACAAGAATAGGGAACAGCCTACGAATGACCATCCCAAAAGAAGTGGTGGAGGCCCTAGAGATAAAAGAAGGCGACTTGTTGGGTGTAACCGTTACCGACGGGGATATGCTGGTTAAAAAACTCTAAACCTCAACAGCTTTACCCTCGCCAAATTTTTGGCTAGGGTCCCCTCTCAACATCCTTTGCTTTGAATGCGGTCCAAAAATTTGGTCAGCATTGAACAAGGATGGACACAACTTTTGAGAAAGCCTACTTAGCATAGGGTGGCTCGGGTTCGCAATCGCAATATTCGACGTTTTGGGGTGGTTGAGGTCCAGCAGGGAATACGTATCCTTTACGGACTTTTCCGCATTTTGGGCATCTATCAGGTTTTTCCATTTTTTCTCGAGAAGTTTAAGGAAAAACCCTTTAATAAACGTAAAGACATGAAAAAAGCCTAAACAAGATAGAGCACTATATATAGTTGGTAACCTAAATTGATGGAAATTCTTTGGGCATCTCTCCTTTCGATAAGTCTAGGCATAGTTATCGGATTTTTGGCTTCCATAGCTCATTATTCTTGGGTACAAAAATATGAAAAAACCGAATTAAAGCGACGTATAAGGGAAGAACTTGAGATTATTAGAAGCGACATAGCCTCAGACTTAGAAAGCGGGTTTACCGGCGGTCGCAACTATCATAGGGAGATCTATTCATATTTGACACCGGACCTTGTTCGGAAGTTAGATGCAAAGACTTATAGAATCATTAGGAATACGTACGATGAGACAATTCATGGACTTTCTCATAGTCCAGACCCCCCGATGGGCATATCCATGTTGGATTTCAACAAGAAAAGGTTCAAAGAAGCAATTGAAATCATAGATAAAGCCATCAAACAATTGAGGTAAGCGAACCATCTAGTTTAGTTTCCTACATTTCCTTGATTTTATGGGTTTCACCGTTTCAGACCTCCACAGTCACCACGTAGGGGTTTTCCAGTGCCTAACAGAGGGTATTTGGGGGATTGATAGGCACTAGCTGGTGAACGCCGGCTTTTTCCATTCCGGGGAGTAGGTGATATGCTTGAAGGCTCCGGGGAAATGCAGATTCAGCTTTATAACTTGCGTATCGGAGAAGGTTTAACTTTCCATTTCTTTGAGGGGTATACTATATTCTAGGGCGATAAGATGTTCTCCTAGGGGGTTAGAGTCTTGGTTAAAGGTGATCATTTTCGCGTTGCCGATTCGGCGGGTATGTTTGACGATGCCTAGGCTTTCGAGTTTGGCCATGGTCTTCCAGAGAGTTTTCGGGGAAATGCCCGCATAGTTGGCTAATTCTTTGAGGGAGAGGTCGTAGCCGCGGTGGAGAATGAGCACGTCCAGCACCCGGCCTAAGGGTGTTTCGAAGAGGCGGCTGAACGTTCCTTCTATCACAGGTTTCCTTTCCATAGCCGGGTACCTTCATGTTAGTTAGTTGGTGGTTGGCTATATAAGCATTACTGAAAATACCTTTAAATATTACTTTAAGGTAAAGTACTTTATGAGAAAACCCTCCGAGGATGAACGAAAGGAGATCAGAAGGCTCATCATCGAGAAGCTGGTCATGGGTAGGAATTGGGGTAGAAACTACATAGCGGAAACCGACATTCCGAAAGGTTTGCCTAAATGTTACCCTACCAGCTGGTATAAGGATGAGGTGGAAAAACTCGCTAAGGAGGGTTTACTTCAAAGGTACAAGAAGCCCCATGAGGACATGTTTCTGCTCAATAAAGAACGGAAAAGAGAGATAGAGACCATCGTTGGGGGAAAAGTCCCTCCTAAATATTAGGCGGATTTTCTCACTAGGATCCTGCCGTCTCTTAGCTCCTTAACCATTTCCCAGCCTTGGTTCAGGAGGTCGACTAGTTCCACCTCGCGGACTATGCGGTGTTCCAAGCCGCTGCCGTTGGGTTCTTGCTTCTTGGCCAGTTTCATACCCCACAGCTCTCGAACTTTGGATTCAAGGGTCTCCAGTTCCTCGTCTATGGTGAGCGGCCTTTTCATCTTCGCAATCTTGGGGCGTAGAAGCTCCTCTAAGTCGACGCCGTAAAGCTCCTTCATGTCGCGGCGTAGCTGTTGACGTCGGATTTCCTTCCATGCTTCCTCTGTAACCTGCACGGTGGCCCTTGAAAAGTTAGCCCTCATGTAGTTGGCCGCAATCTCTCTCAGGTCTTTCTTGTCGAAGTAGCTTTCCTTCGACCCCCGGAGCTTGTGGCCCATCAGGGCTTCAGCCATGTCGTCTTCGATGTTGGCGGCGTAGAGGACCTTCCTGAAGCTTTTTCGGAGGGTGTGGGTCCAAACGCCTCGGGGGTCTAGGCCTATGCTTTTCGCCGCCCTCTTCACCACTTCTAAAACTCTAACCTCGTCGATGCCCTCCTTGGTAGCCTTGCTTGTCAGGGGGGCGAAAACAGGGTCCTCCGGCTTAAGCTCTCCCTCCTTGGCTTTTCGCTCATCCAAGTAGTCTCTCAAGGCTTGGGCTGCTTCAGCTTGGAGGAAAGTGTAATAGTAGGGGAGCCCGTAGCCGCTTAGTTTGGTGTCGATTTCGTTGGTGATCTTCAAGACCGTGGGGACCTTTATTTCAGGGTAAAGTTGGTCTTTGACCAGTCCATAGGTCCACCGGCAGAGGCAGCCCACCCGGACACCGCTCTGGAAAAGACACAGTATAATGGCCTTGTTCCTCTTCTCCGGCAGGGCGTCGACCATCCGGTAGATTTCCTCCTGGGTGGGGGTGATTTGGGCATGAACTTTCTTGGAAACCCTCTTCACCTGCTCCGCCCTCTTGAATTTAAGCTCCTTGTCGTTGGCCTCAAAGAAACCCTTCAAGGCTATCTGAATCTGCTTGGCCATGGTAAGCTTACCATCCTGCACAAGCTTCCGAACCACCCCCATGACCGCGTGCCTAGCCCTGTCTACTGGAAGCTTAACCAACCTGCCAGGGGACAGCCCCGTCTCCTTGACCACCGTCTCCAAACAGCGCATGTAGGCTTCCCGGGTCTCCTTGCTCCTGTAATTGTCTATCCAATTTCGCACCTGAGGGTAGCCCATCAACGCGGAATAGCTGTGCTCCTGCCTCAGAAAACGCCCCTTAGAATCTCTTACCCTGGACACTTCTCCTCAAAAAATACTCTTCGCAAACCTCTCTAATAAAGTTTATGCTACGGTAACATCGTAAGTTAAACCAGGCTAGCCCACGGCCCCGAGGGGACGGCCCTCCCTAAACAGGTTTTAGGTTCAACCTTTTTAGTTTTGACGCTCCCGCGCTAAAACCTTTCAACTGGAAGGAGTGTAGGCGTGAGGCGCCGTAATCTGTTTTTTAGGCAAAGTTTAAATTTCTTTCTAGGAAAAGATTATTGGTCAGTAGATTGAGTTATTGGTTTTTTGTTTTAGCGGTTTACATTTTGAACATTTGCTTGTGGGCTGGTTTATTCGGATACTTCGTCAAACAGTTTAAAGTTTCCACTGGGGAATTGAGAAGCCCCTTTCTTTTCATGGTTATGGCATCCCTTTTTCTGACGGTGCAGGAAATCTATTTTTTCTTAACCGTGGCAACCAATCCGGGTCAGGCTGCGGTTCTCCCAGCCCGATGGTATCCGGGAGTTTTGAAAATATGGATTGGCCCCAAAATACTCTTGACGGTGATCGCCCTAAGCTTGATTGCCATGCTATGGCGGGAGCGTTCATCGTTGAGCAGGGCCTTCAGGCATATCAGTCTGGATTTGGGAATATTCCGCGGACTTCGGGAAGGGCTTGAGCGAATGTACCAGCCGAGGGCAGTTTCCCTCATGCTCTACCGAGCGGGGAAGGAGGCGGGAGGCATCTTCGCCAAAAAGGTGGCGGAGAAAGGCTTCGCAGGAAAGGAGTTGTTCAACAAGGTGGTGGAAGCCACCACAAGTTCGGGATGGGCAAATAAAATTGAGACAGCCTCCTTCGAACCTAAGAAAAAAGCTGTCATCCGCCTCCGTGGCAGTTTTGAAAGCGTCGAGCGAAAGTCCACGGAGCCTGCTTGCGACTTCCAACGCGGTTTTTGGGCCGGATTGCTTCAACATCTAGAACCTGACATGGTCTGCCATGGGAAAGAAAGCCTCTGCGAAGCCAAAGGCGACCCCTACTGCGAATTTCAGATAAACTTCTTCGAAAAGCCAAAACCCATGTAGACAGGAGGGGCCGCATGTCAGAAGTTTTTCCCGGAGCCCGTAAATTAGTGGAAGGCCCTATTCCCAGCGGAGTGCTTCTTCTCGTCGGCCCGCCGGGAGTTGGGAAAAGCATCTTCACCAAACATTTCATCCGGAACAGTCTGAAAAGAGGGGAACAAGTTCTCTGCGTTTTAACCGATGAAAGCCCGGAAACGTTCAAGGCGAGCATGAATTTCATGGGCTTCGACGTTGAACCTTACCTAGCGGCTGACAGATTGAGACATGTGGACTGTTACACTAAGCGGTTTGGTTTTGAATGCGCCTGCAAGTATTTCGTGGACACGCTTGCCAGCCCTTCTCAGTTAAGCATAACGTTTGAGGAAGCCAGAAAAAACTGGCTTGGCTTCAGAGTTGTTTTTGACTCTGTTTCCACGTTGGCTATGGAGGCGGGGCCTGGGACAGGCCAGAAGTTTCTGCCCATCCTCTTGGCTAGGATAAAGCAGAGTAAGGGTTCAGGCCTCTTCACTCTCGAAAGCGGCATCCACGACGAGCATTTCATGAATTTCCTCCGCTTCATCTTCGACGGGGTTTTAGAGATGAAAATGGATGAAAAGGGAGGAGAGTTGAAAAGATACCTCCGCGTCTACTCCATGAAAGGCGTCAAACACAGCACATCGTGGGTGCCGTTCAAAATCACCGATAAGGGCATAACGATCTAAAAGACTGACATGGGAAATTTTTAGAAACCGTGAAACTCAACCTTTCAGTTCCTAGGGAAAAATTAGGTTCGACCGCCTCTGGGTCCCAGCTGGTGATTCCCACCGGCTACCGCCCAATTTTCGCTCGTTGCCGGCGGTATCCTCCGTCTTCGCAGCATACTAGGGCGGGTTTCACTCAGGGTTTCAAGCCCAGTCCCCTGAGCGAAGCCGTTCGAGGTATGCTGCGATATCGACTCTTACCTGGCTTGGCAAGGCTTCCCCCACCAAGCCGGTAAGAAGCCGGGCTTCCCCGGCGGCCTAGCTATAGTTAAGGCGGACCCCCCATATATGGCTTGTCGCCTCTAAAGTGGGAAAACCTCTTCTTTGGACCCGGTCCGCGGCTAGAATTTTGTCTAAACTAACTTTTTATATATTTACATCTAAGAGGTTAGATTAAGACCCCCTCCGCTCGCAAACCTCGGCAAGGCAGCGTGCTGCGCTGCTTTTTCTGAGGGCCGCCATCAAAAAATGGTGACAGCTCAGCGTAGGTGAGAGGAAAAGAGAAATGGTTAAGCATGAACATTTCGCCGTCAACCCAGAAGGCCGGCTGACACTGGACGGCTACGACTTGGTGGAGTTAGCTGACAGCTACGGCACACCCCTCTACGTGGTCTCAGAAGCCCGCATCCGCGAAAAGTACCGGCAGCTTCACAGCGCTTTCCGCGGCCGCTACGAAAAGGTGCTCATAGCCTACGCGGTCAAGGCCAACTTCACCCTAGCAGTGGTGAGGATACTGGCGCAGGAGGGCGCGGGAGCCGAGGTTCTGCCGGGAGGTGAGGTCCGCATCGCCCTCTCAGCCGGCATCCCTCCGGAGAAGCTGGTTCTCACAGGCAACAACAAAACCGGGGAGGATTTCACCCAAAGCCTCAAGGCTGGCGTGGGCTTCATCGTTGTCGACTCTCTTTCGGAGCTCAGAAAGCTAGATGAGGCAGCGGGAAGCTTGGGTAAAACCCCGAAGATAATGGTGAGGGTGAACCCCTCCATCCAGGTGCCGACTCACCCCTACATTGCTACGGCTGTAAAAGAAAGCAAGTTCGGGGTGGACATTCCCAGCGGAGCCGCCTTCCGAGTCTACGAAGCCGCTCTGAGGATGAAGAACGTGGAAACCGTGGGAGTTCACTTCCACATCGGCTCCCAGATTCTCTCCACCGAACCCTTCACCGAGGCTGTGGAGAGGGTTCTGGACTTTGTGGAACTCCTGAAAGAAAAGCTGGGCTTCACCCCCACATGCCTTGACTTCGGAGGCGGCTACGGCATCCCCTACAAGCCGGAGGACCCTGCCCTAGCTCCGGAGGCCATAGCCGAGGCCTTGGTGGGGGCGTTGAGGCCTAGGCTCAGCCGGCTGGGGGAGCCTCTGCTCATCCTCGAGCCGGGGAGGTGTCTGGTAGGCGACTCGGAGGTTCTCCTAGCCCGAGTGGGAAACGTGAAGGACACCCCCGCCGGCAAGTTTGCCTCCGTCGACGCCTCCACCAACCTGCTCCCCGGCATCTTCACAGAATTCAACCGGCACTATGAGGCTGCCGTCGCCAACAAGGCGGACAGGGCGGAGGAGGAAGCCGTCCACTTCTCCGGGCCTCTGTGCTTCGCAGGGGACATCCTCGCCAAAAACCGCAGGGTGCCCCGGGTGGAGGAAGGCGACATCATAGCCTTCCTAGACGTGGGAGCCTACTGCCAAGTGGCCGCTTCCACCTTCAACGCCTACCCCCGGCCGCCGACCCTGCTTCTCAGCGAGCATGGCGTGGAGCTTATCCAAAGACGGGAGACCTACGAAGACATCGTGAAACGGGACATTCTACCCTCGAGGCTCACCGAGCCCTAGCCCCAGAAGTTTGAGGAAACAAGCCTACTTCACCCTCAACAGAAGCAGAGCCGCAGCCATGGAAAGGGCAGCTGCGTAGGCGAAGGCTGCCGCTGGGCTGACATACTGCCAGAGCGCTCCTGCAAGGAAGTTAGCTGGAAGGGCAGCGAGGCCTACCGAGGTGTGGAAAACCCCGAGGGCTGTGCCCCTCAGCTCCTTCACGTCGAAGTCCGCCACGAAGGCCCTCTGGTTTCCCTCCACCAAGGCGTAGACCGCCCCGTAGAGGACAAACAGGGCGACGTAGGCGGGCAGGGAGCTGAGGGCGGCGAAACCCAAGCAGACGGAGGCGAAGAGGACGTACCCGGCGAACAGCACCCCTTTCCGCCCTATCCTGTCAGAGAGCACCCCGAAGGGAACAGCTAGGGTGGCGAAGACCACGTTGAGGAGGACGTAGAGCAGCAGCGGCACGGCCACAGCGGCTCTCCCCGCGAAGAGCTCCTGAGCTCTCAGAATGAGGAACATATAGCTGAGATTTCCCATGGCGAAGACTGTGGCCGCGGCGACGAAGAGCTTCAAGTTCCCCGGCAGCCCGGCTAGGCTGAGCTTAAAGGTCTTAGCCTGAGGCTTAAACCTCCTCTCCCCCACAAAGTAGAGGGGAACCAAGGAGGAGAAGGCCACCAAGGCCGCGGCCCAAAGAATCGGCCTCAGCTCCCAGCCCCAAAACCAGTAGAGGAGGAAGGCTGAAACCGAGCCTAGGATAGCCCCGGAAGTGTCCATGGCCCTGTGAACACCGAAACCCCGCCCCCTCACCCCGGAGGCTAGGGACTCAGCGATGATGGCGTCTCGGGGAGCCGTCCTCAACCCCTTACCCACCCTCTCCAAAGGCCGGAGGACTAGGATGTGAGCCCAAGTTGTGGAGAGGGGGAAGAAAAGCTTAGCCGCCGCGGAAGCCGCGTAGCCAGAGGCCACAAAGGGCTTTCTCCGCCCATACCGGTCAGACCAGTAGCCTGAGAAAACCCGGAGGACGCTGGAGGCGCTCTCACTCAGCCCGGCTATCAGGCCTACGGCCAGCCCGGCGCCGCCGAGGGAGACGATGAAAAGAGGCAGAATGGGCATGACCATTTCGCTGCTGACGTCGGTGAGGAAGCTTACTAAACCTAGAAGGAAAACGTTGAAATTCAACCCCAAGAGCGTGCGTCTCTCCACACCAGCGCACCTTCTCCTATCCAGCCGCACCCACGTCTAGGCGACGGGGTGAATTTCTTTCACCCCATCTATTAGAGAAGGGTAGGCAGTAAAGTTATCCCGTTGGATACGGGAGAGTGAAAACTTTTCAGCCTCCGAAAACAGGGCTGAGGGAAAATTTTTCTTAAAGCTTAACTTTTATCTGAATGCGGTCCATGAGCTCCTTATACCGGTTTCTGATGGTGACCTCGGTGACATTGGCCACCAAGGCCACCTCCCTCTGAGTCTTCCTGTTCCCAGCGAGCACCGAGGCTATGTACGCCGCGGCGGCCGCCACGCCGGTGGGGCCCCTTCCACTGGTCAGGCGGAGGCTGCTGGCGATTTCTAGGATGGTGGCGGCTACAAGCTCGGCCTTCCCCATGATGGAGAGCTGGTTGGAGATCTTGGACACGTATTTGGACGGGAAGATGGGCGGAATGAACTCATCCAGCTCCTTGGCTAAAAACCGATAGCAGCGGCCGATCTCCTTCTTCCCCACAGGGGTAGCTTGGGCGATCTCATCCAGCGTCCGGGGGATGTTGCATTTCCGGCAGGACATGTAGATGGTGGCAGCGGCTACACCCTGAATAGACCTGCCCCTGATAAGCCTCCTCCTCACAGCCTTCCGGTAGAAGACCGCGGCTGTTTCCAGAATACTCTTGGGGAGGTTGAGGGATGAGGAAATCTTACTCATCTCGGAAAGGGCGAAGGCGAGGTTTCTCTCTGAGGCATCCGCCACCCTAGTCCTCCGCTGCCATTTCCTCAACGTGAAAACCTGGCTCATCTGCACCGGGGAGAGGTCCCGGCCGGAAGTATCCTTGTTATGCCAGTCGATGAGAGTGGAAAGCCCCTTGTCGTGGATCGTGTAGGTAAGCGGAGCCCCCACCCTGGTCCTTTTGGCTTTTTGCTCATCGTCGAAGGCCCTCCACTCCGGGCCTGTGTCGGCGATTTTGTCGTCGAGGACGTAGCCGCAGCTCATGCAGACCAGTTCACCTTGGTCGTAGTCGCTCATCAGCCTAGGGTCCCCGCACTCCGGGCAAACTCTGTTTTTAACTAAAACTTTTTTAGACAGATTTCAACCGCTCCCCTTTCCTTTTTCGCTCCTTCTTTTGGTCGCTTAAAAAGAGAGTTTTTTCATATCCCTTGGGGAGAGGTTGAACGGGTTTGACGGAAACGTAGGGCGACGTCACAGGTCCGAAGACGTCGAAGACGGAGCCCACCAGTTTAAGGTCTCCGTCGAAAACTTTTTCTCCAATCTTAGGGTTAACTGAGGCTTTAACGATCACATTCCCTGTAGCTTGAGAAACATGTAAAGTCTTCCCAAGCTTTCTCAAGTCATATGATCTCCTCAAGGGAAAATTTGCGACAGCAAAATACCAACAAACTTCGCATTTAAACTTATCGTTCAAGAAACCTTTACGGCCATTTCGTGGTTGTAAAACATTTCAAAACTAGTAACATTCTCTAGCCGTCTTTTATCCTGTTGCGAAAAATTTTTCCACCATGTGGTGAGGGCGATAGCTTATCTTCGCCCTCCTGAGACCTTCGCTGCCCAGGTCTTGCTCCCGGTTTACGTAGGTGAAACCTTGGAGGACGTTCTTGCAGAACCACTGGTTTATCAGCTGGTAGAGGCCTCTTATCTCAGGGTTGGCTTTCTCAAAGTGCACCACCGCAGTGTTCTCGTTCAGTTTTTCCCCGAGGGCAAAAGCCTCTAAGCAGCCGTCGACGTAGATGGCTCCCCCGAAAACATTCAACTCCCCGTAATGGGTGAAAACTTCTCGGATGGCTTAGTTTTCCCCCGTAAGCCCCGGCTCCGCTTCGCAGTGCTTCACATTGCACCATCGGGTTTGAAGGCTGAGGCAGTCGCTGAGAATCTCTGACGTGAGGGCCTTGTATTCGCACTTGTGGTTCGAAAGGCATTTCTGGATTTCCTTCCGTTTACTGTAAAACCTCGGGCCGGGCAAGTTGACTAGGTCGCTGACTAGGTAGACGTAGTCCCAATCGGCGCGGCTTGACGTGATCTGGAAGCCCTTCCGCCTGAGCTCCTCCGCCTGAGCCGAGGTTAGGCCGTAGAATTCTAGGGTTTCACCCCCGGCCAGAGATTTCAACTCCTCTACCACGCTGGAAAGACTTCTCCACCCGATGGGAGGGAATAAAAAATATTTTCCCCGATGTTTTCTCCGGACGAGGAGAAAGTCGTCAAGCTGGGAGAGGAAAACCTCTTTAGATCCCCGCCAAACGAAAAGGTTGGTGAAAGTGTGCTCGGAAATCTGAGGCTGGTTTTCCCGGAAGGCCTTCTCCACCATCGCCCGATCGCTCAGCTCCAAAGGCTTGAAAGCAGGGAAACGAGGCAGTCCGGCTGAGTCCATTTATAACTCCACACCTTAAATCCGCGTCACCGTCAGCCTAGAATTTTTCGCCACTGACATAACGTGAAGGCTGAGAGGGTTAAATATGAAGCCAAGCAAAGGGAAGAGATTTTCAACGCACCTTCAGAAGCCTACTGCACATCAATGCTGAAACGGAGAAAACGGCCATGGCTAAGAAGCTGGGAGTACCTCCAGGGAATGCGTCTTGAATATATCCCACTAAGAAAGGGCCAAGGAAGGTCCCCGCAAAACCGCAGGTGAACAGGATGCTGAAGCCTAATCCTGCTTTCTCCTCTGGAAGAAGCTCGGAGGTCGAAGCGAAGATGACTGGAGCGTAGAAGGCGGAAAATCCCAGCAAGACTACTGCTGAAAAGAGCAGAGGAAGGGAGAGGAAGGCGATGAGCGTGAAGGAAACTCCCATGAGAGCCATCGAGAGAGTGATGAATATTTTTCTCTTCCCCAACCTGTCGGATAGGGTTCCAACCACGGGATTTAACGGTAGAGCAGTCAGCATCAAAATGCCCGCCATGAAAAAAGCCAAGTGGGCGGGGACACCTTTAAGCTGGAGGAAAAAGGTTCCAGCCCAAGTAGAATAGGCTATGGTCCCCATGTTGACGAAACACCAGACTGCCCCCAAAAGCCACATCTGCCTGTTCCAGAGGCCCTCGAACATCTTGGCCGCCGAGTTTCCCAGCGGCCTATCCTCGAACAGAAGAATGAAGACCGCCGTGGACGCTAGGAGGAGAAGGGTGGAGGCTGCGAAACTGGCTCTCCAGCCGTAGCTTGCCGCCACCAGAGGAAGGAAGTTCAAAGCGACCACGGTGGCCACAGGCATATCCAGTCCTTTGATGCCCATGGCTTTTCCCCTATGTTTCCTAGGAAACCAAAGAGGCACCATGGCGAAGCTGATGATGTTGATCAAAGCGCCGCCCACACCCAAGATAGCCCGCCCCAACCCCAGCATGAGAAAGGAGCCGCTGAGAAAAGTGACAAGACCCCCCAACGTGCAGAGGGCGAGACTTAGAGCGCCGACTTTTTTAAGCCCCCATTTGAAGATAAAAACCCAAGCGGGCAGCGACAGGAAGATTCCTGCCAAGGTCACCAAGGACATCAGCAAGCTGGCCGCGGTGTACGACAGCGCAAACTCTTCCATCACCTGGGGGATTATGGGTGGGTAGGACTGAAGAGCGAAAAGGTAGGAGAAGGCGGTGAAAAAGGAAACGAAGAGAATAACCCACTCTTTTTTCATGGCTGTTTCAAACCAGCAGTTAGAGAGGCTTATTTAATGTTTAGTAACGGATATACTCTGCGAGGCTGAGGCTGCAAAGCATTTCCTGTAGGCCTTGTGAAGTCTGTCAATCTTTCTTTTGTCGATGTTTCCCTTGTGATGCCTGAAACCACCTTGAAAGCCTCTGGGAATATGGAGAGCCTCATGGATGAGGGTTTTCTCTTTTTCCTCCTCGGTTAGTCTGTCGTATCTTTCTGAGATTACCTCCAGCACGTAGTGCGGTTCAAGGCCTAAGGCCTGCTGCCAAATTCTCGGAAGCCCGTAGACTCGGGCGACGGTGTACCGGCTTTTCGAGCCTTGACTCCGGAAGAAGCTGATTTTGCCACAGTCCACATGGCTGAAGCCTAGCTTGGTTACGATGTTCTCGAAAAGTTCTCTCACATCCGGCGCGGCGTAGTACTTGATGGAGCCCATGACTTTGATGCGTTGTTCAGGGAGCATTTATAGTTTAGCCTCGGGGGAGCGAGGTCTTTCCAAAGATATAATTACTCCGTTCTATCTTAGTCCATTGTATGCTGCCGCTCATCAACCTAGCCGGCTTCCTCATCATAAGCGTGGCTGTATGGTTGATCACTGCTCTTTCCGTCTTCTTTGCAGCCCGGGTTGTCGCGGGCAGCAGGGCGACCTATCCTCAGGCTCTTGCCTTAACCCTTGTCGGCGTCGTGGTCATCAGCCTCTTCTCTGTTCTCTTAGCAGCGCTTTTCACCCCCATCATCGGAGGGTTCTTGGTCTTCATCATCTGGCTGGCGCTCATCAGGTCGTTTTTTCAGACAGGCTGGCTGGGGGCTTTCGGCATAGCGCTTCTGGCTGTCTTTATGCTGGTGGTGATCATGGTGGCCTTAGCCTTCGCCTTCGCCCTGATAGGGATACCTTTCCTCCACCCGCCCATATCGCCGCCTGCAAAATTCTTTTGAGCCGTTACGTCTAGAGAATCAGCAGCCTGATTTAGGTGAATGTTGAAGCTCAACGGAAAATGCGGTGTACACATGGGCAACCCCAGCAGAGAAAAGCGGACTGAGCAGAAAAGCCTGCAGATCGCCATCGGCGTAACCGCGGGAATCATGGCGGTTGAAATCTTCGGCGGAATAATATCTGGCAGCCTCGCCCTGCTCAGCGACGCGTCATGGACACGAGGTTCGCCGTCAAGCCGATTACGGCGACGATGATCATCTCAACGGTGCGAACTTCGACGGGAGACACAAACCGGCGGTAGGCCTCGTAGAAGATGTAGAAGGTTACGAGGATGAGGGTGATGCCGTTGGCTAAGGCGGATAGGATTTCCACCCGGTAGTATCCGAAGGTCTTATCCCAAGTGGGTGGCTTGAGGGCCATCTTCCCGGCTAGAAGGCAGAGGACCAAAGCCAAGAGGTCGGTGAGCATATGCCATGTATGATGAGCTTGAACGTTAAGGCAGCTTTCCTCCACGTGCTGGGCGACGCCCTGTCCTCCGTGGGGGTGGTGGCTGCGGGGATTCTCATGTATTTCACCGGCTGGTATTACGCTGACCCCCTTCTCAGCGTCGCCATCGCCTTCATCATCATCTTCAACACCGGGCGGATGATGAGGGAGGTCGTCCACATTCTCCTCGAAGGGGCTCCCCGGAAAATGAACCTGAAGGAAATCGACCGAACCATAAAGGGGATTGCGGGGGTCAGAGACGTGCACAACCTCCACGTCTGGAGCATCACCTCCTACATGCACTACCTGACCGCCCACATCGTCGTCGATAAGCGGCACCTGAAAGACAGCGAGCAGATTATGAACAGCATCAAGGCGGAGATGGAGAAAAAATACAGGATCAGGCATACCACCCTGCAGATGGAAAGCGAAGAGTACAAGGAACTGGGCGAGGTGCACGGAAAAGCCGAGTGAGGGAAAACCATGCTGTATCTTGTCTACGCAGGCATCGCCGGCGCCGCCACCATTCTCAGCGGGCTTCTCCCCCTCCATCCGAGGGTGAAGTTCAACCTCAGGTACGTGGTCGGCTTTGCTTCAGGCATCGTCATAGGCACAGCCCTCTTCGAGATGATCCCCGCCGCCAACCCCGCCGGTAACTGGCTTATCATAGGGCTGGGCTTCTTCTCCTTCTACCTCATCGAAATGGCCGTCACCATCCACACCTGCGGAGAAAAAGAATGCAGAATCGAGCGCATAGGACTGCCGGCGCTGCTGGGAATCACCCTAGACAACCTCGTCGACGGGGTAGCCATAGCCGTGGGTTTTTTCACCAACCCCCTCTTAGGGCTGTTCATAGCCTTGGCTGTGGTGGTCCACGAGGTGCCCCAAGGCTTAACCACCACCGTGGTCATGAAGAGCGAAGGCTACAGTTCGGTGAAAATTCTCACTGTCCTAGGCGTCGCGGCGATGCTCTACCCAGCGGGCGCCTCCCTTTCGGTTCTCCTTCCCGAGGAGGTTTACGGGCTTATCATCGCCTTCGTGGCGGGAGAGTTCCTTTATATTGGCGCAGGGGAGCTTCTACCCGAGGCTCACAGGGTTCTCAACGTTCAGGTGGTCTTGATGGTGATCCTAGGTGTAGCCGTCATCGCCCTCTTAGAACTGGCCTCAGGCCTTTAGGCTGGATCATCCCTCAGAATAGGTGAAAATCTCTGGAGTGTTCCCACCGCCGGAAGCATGGAAAGACAGCTGACCCTAGATCTACATATAAACTTCCCGCCTTTTCAGATCTCTTACAAGGAGGAGGTTTAGTTGGGTTCTGAAAAATTCGATCTAAACATCAGCCTAGACAGCTTCCCCGACCCCTTGCTGAAACGGGGCGCCGAAGGCATTTCCCTGCTCAGGATATTCAGCGGGGTGAAGTGGAAAGACTTAGGAGTGGGGAGAGAAGGCATAGGCTACAGCATTGAAGAAATGACCTACCTGAAAACCATCATCTTCAACATGGAGCCCGCGGGGCTGGGGAAAGTCAGACACGTCCACCGCATGTGAGGAGGCTGAGGTTTTGGAGCTGGGATTGAAAGGGCGCACAGCTCTAGTGACAGGGTCCAGCAGAGGCATCGGAAAAGCCATAGCCCTAGGCCTAGCCCAAGAAGGAGTGAATGTTTCCATCTGCGCTAGAAACGAGGCTCAGCTGAGGGAGGCCGCCGAGGAGCTTCGCTCCGCCGCTGAGGCCTCGGTTTTGGCGGTTCAGGCCGATCTGAATAACCGCGGCGACATAGAAAGGCTGGTGGCTGAGACGGTGAAGAAATTCGGCAGCGTGGACATCTTGGTCAACAACACCGGGGGGCCTCCTCCCTCCACGTTTTCAGAAACCACGGAAACAGCTTGGAGAAACGCTGTGAACTCCTTGCTGATGAGCGTCGTCCACATCTGCCATAAGGTGATTCCTCGCATGCAGAAGCAGCGATGGGGGCGGATCGTCAACATGGCTTCCTTCGCCGCCAAGCAGCCTGCCGAGCGGCTGGTCACGTCCAACGCGGTCAGGGCAGGGATCCTCGGCTTGACCAAAACCCTCTCCAACGAGCTGGCTCCCTACGGCATCACGGTGAACAGTGTCTGCCCGGGGTGGACACTGACGGAAAGAGTTCAGCAGCTGGCCAAGGCGCAAGCCGAGGAAACAGGTAGACCCTACAAGGAGGTTCTCCGAGGCTGGGAGGCAGGCATCCCCCTGGGGCGGATGGCGCAGCCTCGAGAAATAGCCGACGTGGTCGTCTTCCTAGCCTCGGAAAGAGCCAGCTACGTAACCGGGGCTGTGATCCAAGTGGACGGCGGATTCATCAAAAGCCTCATCTAGCCCCCGCAGCCAAGGAGGCCATTTCCCGGCGCAAGGCCTCTAAGTCGGTGACGGGAACCCGGCAGGTGAAGGCCTCGCAGATGTAGACGGTGGGCTTTCCGGAAAGAGACCTCTTGCTCTCTAGGAGAGGAATCATTTCCACAAGCTCCCGGCCGGCATCTTCTTCAGGAACGGAGACTACAACCTTGTGGGGCAGGTAGTGGCGGCTGATCTCCGCGGCGAATTCTTCACCCCCGGTTGCGCCGCGGGGACTTACGAGCACGATCTGCATAGGGTTGCTTAAGTAGAAGTCTAGGGCGCAGAGCATTTGCGTGTGCGCTGTGGGGTTTTCTTCCAGCTGCGTGGAGAAGGCCTTGAACACGTTTCCGGCTAGGGTTCGAAGGTCCTCCCTCCCCGTCAAGGCAGCAAGTCTTAGAAGGTTTGAGGCGGCCAAGGAGTTACCGGAGGGCATGGGGCCGTCGTAGGCGTCCTTCACCGGCAGCTTCAACCCTACATTCTCCTCGCTTCTCAGGAAGAATCCTCCCCCTCCCCGGTCTGAGAAAACCTCCACCATGACCTCGTTGAGCCTGAGGGCTTCTCGAAGCCATCGAGGGTTGAAGTCAGCCTCGTAAAGGTCAAGCAGCCCGAGGATGAGGCAGGCGTAATCCTCCAGCATTCCCTCCACAGCCGCTTCACCGGCGCAGTAACGCCTCCGCAGCCGTCCCTGTTTTTGGAGGTTATTTAAGATGAAATCTGCAGCGGAGGCAGAGGCTTGGAGGAAACGCTGCTCCCGGAGCACTTGGTACCCGTAAGCCATGGCGGCTATCATGAGGCCGTTCCACCCGGTGATGACCTTGTCGTCCACAGCCGGACGGGTCCGCCGGTTTCTGGCTTCCAGAAGCTTCAACCGAATCTTATGCATCTCCTCGGAGGTTTCCTCATCGTCAGCTCGGCCGGCCAAGTAGAGGATGTTTTTGCCTTCAAAGTTTCCATGCTGGGTGACGCCGTAATAGCGGCAAGCTGCTTCTCCCTCCCGCTCACCTAGCACCGCCTTCATTTCTTCCACAGTCCACAGGTAGAAGGCGCCTTCTACGCCCTCGGTGTCAGCGTCTATGGCGGAATAGAAGCCTCCCTGAGGGCTGGTCATTTCCCGCAGCACCCACTCCAGCGTCTCCCGGGCGACTTGGGCGAAGAAGGCCTCGCCGGTGGCTTGGAAGACCTCCAAGTAGACCTTCGCCAACAGGGCGTTGTCATAGAGCATTTTTTCGAAGTGGGGCAGCCAAAACCGGTCGGTGGAGTAGCGGTGGAAGCCTCCTGCCAGTTGGTCGTAGATGCCGCCCCTCGCCATGGCTCTGAGGGTCTTGGCCGCCATGCTCAAGGCTAGGCTTTCCCGTCTTCTGAAGTGGTATCGGAGGAGAAAGGAAAGATGGCTGGGCATGGGAAACTTGGGAGCCCGGCTGAACCCTCCGTAGGTTGAATCGTATTGAAGTACCAGCTGCTCGTAGGCGCCGTCTAGAAGGCCCTCGGAAGGTGTCTCCTTCCCCGGTTTTTGCAGATACAATCCCTGCAAAGCTTGAAACATCCGCTCCGCGCGGCTTTCAATCTGCGACCGTTGCACCCGCCAAAGCCTCGCCACGCTCAGAAGCACCTCCTTGAAGGGGGGTAAACCATGCCTCGGCTCCGGGGGGAAGTAGGTTCCGCCGAAGATGGGCTTCAGGTCTGGTGTGAGGAAGACATTGAGAGGCCAACCTCCGGAGCCTGTCATCAGCTGAACAGCCTTCATGTAGACTTCGTCCAAATCTGGCCGCTCTTCTCGGTCTACCTTTATGCTGACGAAGTTTTCGTTGAGGATTCTGGCTGTTTCCAGGTTTTCAAAGGACTCCCTCTCCATGACATGACACCAGTGGCATGCGGAGTAGCCGATGCTTAAGAAGATGGGTTTATCCTCCAGCTTGGCGCGTTTTAAAGCCCCCTCATTCCACGCTTGCCAGTTTACAGGGTTGTAAGCATGCTGGAGCAGGTAGGGGCTCTTCTCCCTTATCAAGGCATTGGGAGTCCTTTTCCCGTCATCTTCCCCTCTCTCAGAGGACAAGTTAGCCTACCTCTCTAAACCAGATGAATGCTAGAAAACATGCAGAGCACAGCCGGGAGCTCTAAACCGGCTGCCTACTTGGCCGATGACTGGGAGTCTACTCCAGTTTTGCATGTTTAGCCTCAAACGCTGCTTGATAGGTGCGTTTGCCAGCTTTAACCTTGAAGCTCAACCCCCGGGGGAAAGTCACTCCGGTTAAGCGCCTCCAAGCCTTCCCGAAGTCGTCTTCCCTGTCATCCATCCAGCACAGCACATAGGGGCTCTTAGCCGGCGAGATAACGTCCACATCACCCATGTAGGTGAAGAAATCGGTTATCTTCCCCTTGTACGCGCCGGTTTTATCGCTTCGATTCACCGTCAGCCTTCGAGCTTTAACCACGGCGAAGGGCTCAGTTTCAGGCTTGCTGAGTTTCTCCCTGAAGAACACTATCACAGGCTTCTCCCAAACAGCTTCCATAAAACCATCCCAACAAGGCTATTCCCTGCATCCGATATTAACCTACCTTCAACAGAGCCTCCACGCCGCAGAGAAGCCGAAGCGGAAACTTTTAAAAGAAATCCCGTATACCTCCCAAAAACCTTGAAATGGATGTGACCGTCATGAGCGGCTCTTCTGAGGATGTCAAGTGGGGGTGGGAGAGCTTCTACAGAAAATACGCCCCCGACAGGCTGCCTTGGGAAACCGGCAAGCCAGACAGCAATCTAGTAGAGCTTGTGGAAAAGGGAAAAATAGCCAGAGGACGCGTCCTCGACATTTGCTCCGGCTTAGGAACCCAAACCATATACTTAGCAGTCCAAGGCTTCGAAGTCTACGGAATAGACATCTCCCCCACCGCCGTCGACATGGCGAAACAGAGATGTAGAAAGAAGGGAGCTGTCTGCCATCTTACCGCCGGGGACGCTGCGAACCTAAAGTACCCAGACGGTTTCTTCACCTTCATCTTCGACCGAGGGTGCTTCCACCACATCAGACCTCAGCGTAGAGAGAGGTTCATCAAAGGTCTCCACCGGGTGCTCGCGGAGGGGGGCCGATATTTCATGACTTGTTTCAGCTGGCGGAACGGCCCGGCTTGGAACCACTTTAAGGTAAGCGACATCAGAGGATACTTCTCCAAGCACTTCCGAATACTGGAAACCCGGGAAGAATCCTTCGTGGAAAACGTCTCCGGCCGTAAACTCTACTTTCTCTCCTTCCTTATGGAGGCCAAGAAAAAGGGAAACGCCGCCCCAGAATCATCTAGGGATTCAAGCACGCTGAAGCGGAAACCGGCTACTGGCGGGAAAAGATAACACATCCAATATGTTTTCAGACCCCTCAGCGAGGGGGAGGGACCTCGATTAATTCAATATCCTTTTCTACGGCCGCCGTGCCTTTCCCCTCTTCAACCACGCCGACTTGGTAGGCGGGGATACCCCGCTTTTCAAGACTGCGAACGAACAGCTCTCTCCGACTTCGTGAAACAGAAACCAAAACCCCTCCCGAAGTTTCCGCCGCCTCTCCTTTTTCTAAACCGTAGCCGAAGAGCCGAGAGAGCTCTAACGTTCCTTTGATGACCGGTATTCGGCTGATCAGAATGTCCACCCCACTCCGTTTCGCCATGGTCTTTGCTTGGCCTAAAAGGCCGAAGCCAGTGATATCCGTCGCTGCGTTAACCCCCACTTCCAGCATGGCCTCCGCCGCTCCCTTATTGGGAGTGGACATGAGCTCCGCTGCGAAGTCTCCCACGGCTAAAACCTCATCCTCCGACAAGACGGAGGTTATTTCTTCCTTCATCTGCGCCAGACTCCTCACAGCCCCCATAGCCGGCTGGGTGCCGAGGGGCTTAGTCAGGAAGAGAAGGTCTCCCGGTTTAGCGGTGGAGTTACGGATTATCTGACTGGGGGAAGCCGTCGCCGTAACAGCAGCTCCTAGGAGAGGCCAGGGATTTATTATGGTATGACCCCCCAATATTTGGGCGCCTGTCTCCGAGCAGAAATCCCGTATTCCCCCAAGGGCCTTTTGCATGGTTTCTCTGGAAACCTCCAAGGGGAACCCCATTATAACCAGCAGCCCGACGTTTTGAACAGCACCCTTCACATAAACATCACTGGCCGCATTGCAGGCGGCAATCTTCCCGTAGAGGTAAGGGTCATCCACAATGGGAGTGAAAAAGTCCAAGTGGGTCACATAGGCGAGATCGCCGCGAACCCGTATAGACCCCGCATCGTCACCAGGCCCCAAGAGAAGGCTTCCTGACTCGGGGACGAACATCCCAGAGGCTTCAAGCAAGGACTTCAAGTCCCGCTCTCCAAGTTTACAGTTACACCCATGCAGCTCCGCCATCTGTGTCAATCTGTCTGACGTCATACATTATCTCTCCTTTTACGGCTGTTCAAACTCCCTCCGTCTACCTCCACACCCATCCACTTTTGTAACGCTAGATTTTTCTTTCAAGAATATTTAACACTCATTAACATACTCACTTCCTGCGCATACTTAACCCTATCTTTTTCTTTTATCTCTTGCCAACTATGAGCCGCCAGTCTGCTACAGTCGGAGGGACTAAATTAGGGAGAAATGATTTGGCGCCCTGGCCGGGCTTCTGACTTTTTGTTAAAATCCCAGCCGGGTAACAGTTTCACTCTCCTCTACCCTTTATGGCCTTTTCGACTGTCGAACAGGCTGACGCTTGGCGAGTCTCAGACCTCAGGGTGCTGGGCGGGGCCCTGAAGACGAGGAGGCTCCAGCGTCTGAGCTCTCCGCCGGCCGTGGTGAAGGCCAGCCAGATGCGGAGCAACGGCTTGGGCGTCCTGCCGGCCAAGGTTTTCTCGGGAGAAAAAAGCGGGCGGGCTATATTCCCAGCTGCCGCCGCAGCTCGAAGACCCGCCTGCTCAGCCGGGCGTACTGCTCGAAGACCACGGCCTTCTCCAGCGGCCCCCGGTAGTGGGCGTAGACCCGGGGCAGGGCCTCGTCCAGGTTGCTCAGCTCCTTCTCGTCGCCGCCCAGCTGGGCGTAGAGTTTTCTGAGGGCGGGCAGCTCCCCGCCCAGCTTGGCCCTCAGCCGCTGCGCCCTTTCGCGGACGGAGACCAGCTCGGCTAGGAGGGCCTCCCTGTCTCGGCCGGAGGGGCGGGGGTGACCCTGACCCCGGCTGCCTTCGGCTTCGGCTATGGCCCTCCTGGCCTGCTCCGAGGCCCAGTGGCTGATGCTCCGGTAGCCCAGCGCCTTCACGGCTGCTTCGAGTTTTTCCCCTACTTCCGCCTTTCCAAGGTATAGAGTCATCTTGGTGTAGTCTCCCATGGCCCTTCAACCGAAAAATGTGTGACAGTGTGACTGTACGACAAGTCTGGCCCGGGGGGTCGTCCTTGATAAGCTAATATGATTTTATAATTTTATAGAACTATACCCCCTCCTATCCCACAGAGGCCGGCCTGAGGGGCCTCGGGGAAAAGCCCTGAAACAGCCTCAGCAGGCAGAAAAAAGCCCAAAACAGGCCTAAAAACGGGGTGTCCGATTATTTATTGTAATCGGTCAAAAAATGTGGGTTATCCTACAATTTTTTTTAAAATTTGAATTTCCGCTGAAAAATAAAGGCAGCCCGGCGGATTCAGCCCTGTCTTTCGATTTTAACGTCGACTTCGACTTTTCTGCTGATTTTCTCTCCCAAATCTGCTTTGAGGGCTTGCTCAAGCACCGATTCGACCAAGCCGTGGACATCGGCGCCGTATGTCACTTCATCCAGGATTTCCTTCACCTGCTCCTCGGTGGGTGTCACACCTGCGGCCTTCACCCGAAAAAGTGGAACGCGAATTGAAGGCCTACATAAAAGAGCAGGGGGTGATGTCTGCGCCGTGCTTCAAACCTTCGTGGACAACGCGAAAGACGGCTGCGTCCCTAGCGTCGCCCACCAGCATCTTCCTGATGGAGGGCGTCAACTGGCGCGGCGGAATTCTTCGCACAGGCTCCCTGAACCTGCGCCCCCTTTCCACGGCGAATCTTCTGCGCAACACTTCCACCCACAAAAAAAGGGCTGCGTAAGAAAATCGGACAATTTTTCTCTCAGGTGGGTTAAGTGGGCCCTCAGGAGCCGGGCGGCGAAGCGGTGGAGCGGTGGTTCGAGAGGCTGGCCGGGGAACACTCCGGCAGCCCCAACACCCGGCGGGCCTACGGGCTCTGGCTGCGAAGGTTCTGCGGGTTCGTCAAAATGTCCCCCGATGAGCTGGTGGAGCGGCGGCGCCGGGAGCTGGAGGCGAAGGATGAGGCCGTCCGGCGGAGGATGGAGGAGCGGCTCACAGCCTGGTTCAACCACCTCCAGCGCAGGGAGGGCCTCCGCCGGAGCTCCGCCGCGTTCGCCCACGCCGCGGTGCGCAGCTTCTTCACGGCCAACTACCTCCCCCTCAAGGTGAAGGCTCCGCAGAGCTGGACGGAGACCGCCAGCCGGGTGCCCAGCCGGGAGGAGCTCAGGGCCATGTGCGACCTGGCGGACCCCCGCGGGCGGGCCTACGTGCTCTGCCAGGCTCAGAGCGGCCTCTCCGAGGCGGACCTGCTGGCCCTCACCTACGGCGCCGTCAAAACCGAGCTGGAGGCTGGAAAACGGCCTGTCTACCTGCGGCTGCGGAGGCAGAAAACCCAAGGGTGGTTTGAAACCTTCCTAGGCCGGGACGCCTGCAGCGCCCTCCAAGCCTACTTCCAAGAGGACGGGAAACCGAGCGCAGAAGAGAGGGTCTTCCCCATCAGCGACCGCACAGCCCGCCGGCTGGTCACAGGGCTGGCCGCCGAAGCCGGAGTCGACGGTCAGATAACCTGCCACTCACTCCGGAAGTGGTTCAACACCATGGCCAAGCTGGCGGGAGTCAACGAGGCCGTGGTCGAATACATGATGGGCCACAGCCTAGGCCGGCTGAGGGTCGCCTACTTCATTCCGCCGCGGCCGGAGCTGGAACGGGCCTACCTGAAAGCAGAGCCCTACCTATCCCCTTACGGACCTGAACGCCCTGTTAGGTGACGGGGTTTGGAGTGCCAGCACGCCGCTTTGCAACCCCGACGCCCAGCGAAGTGGTACTGGGGCTGAGAGGGTAAATTGAGGGTTCAAATCCAGCCGCCTGTAAAATGCCATCTACTCTGAAAAACTATTTACCAGTCACCTTGTGAGACGTAGTCGTAGAGTTTTTTAGCTAAAAACGTTCTAGATAAAAGGGGCTTTAATACGTCAAGGCGAGGAGGAAAAATGAGTGCTTTTGAAACTGAGCTTGATTTTGAGGTTGTAACGGAACCGTGGAATGAGCTGGGCGATGGAATGATTTTAAAGATTAGGAGGAGATTTTATGCAGGTAATGGATAATGAGTTCCCCGCAGATTTCGACGTAAGCGACCTAGTCGACAAAGAATTGGAGTTTGAGCGTGCGGGCGACGAGGTCAGGCTGAGGCCGAAGAAAAGGTAGCCTTCCGGCTTCGACGATGCTGCAACGTTATCTGTAGACTGCTTCTCTGTAGCCTATCTTTTCGACGTATATGGTCTTTGCAGGCTTGTCTATCTTGAACACGACCCTGACGTCGCCGACTCTGAGCCTGTAATAGTTTTCCCTCCCCTTCAGCTTAGCCAGGTCTGGGGCATGGTTACTAGGGCGAGGAGGATGTGGATGGCTGTGGATGTGAAGCCCTTCACCTTGAGGTCTTTGAGGCGGAAGAGCTTCAGCCGGGAGAAGCTCCGTTCCACTGCTGACAGCATGCGCTTCAGGGTCTTGCTGTTTCGGGCCTTCCACCCTTACGTCTCGGGTTTCTGGGTGTGTGGAGCTCTAGGTTGTAGAGGCTTCTGGATGTCTCCCTGAGGGCTTCGGAGTCGTAGGCAGCATCCCCGTAAGCATGCTCAGGGTCGGCCTCCTCCGCATCCTCCAAGAGGTTTAGGTACTCTTGACTGTCGTGGACGTTGCCCGGGGTGATTCTGAAGGCTACGGGCAGCTCGGTCTTAACGTCGATGAGGATATGGAGCTTATAGCCGAAGAAGGGCTTATCCACATCTGTATAGCCCCACCGCGCATCTGGGTCGCCGCGGAAGTAGGCCTTCACAGCCGAGGAGTCCACGGCAACCCATCGGCCCTTGGCCACACCAGCCTTCATGAGGCCTTGGGCCAGCTCCTCGAAGACACTTTGGAAGCCTTCAACTCCGACCCTGTGCTTGAACCTGTTCAGAGCCGACTGGCTGGGAGCCCCCCTATGGCTCTTAGGGTTTCGGTTGAAGCCGCAGGCCTCAGCCACATCCCTGTGAGCCGAGAGATACCCGGCCAGCATGGTCTCCGAAGGCACAGCCAGAAGGTGCATCAAAACCAAAGCAAGGAACTAGCCCTCACAGGGTAATGCCTAGGCCCAAGCCCGGAGTAGGAAACCTCAACCCCAGCCAGAGAAGCCAAATCGACCTTTGCGGAGAGACGCCTAAGGGTTAGGAGACGACTCATCAGACGCCAAAGAATAAAAGGAAGAAAAACGAATTATGCATTAACCTAATAATACTCAATGAAGTAATCAACATCCATGGCAGCCACCATGATAAGTCTTTAAACATGCATCTTCCCATGGAAAGTGATGAAAGCCTTAGTTTGGTAGGGTAATTCTTTAGATGTAAAAGGATTCCTCAACAAAATATCGCTGTATAGAACTCTCTATTAAGGATATTTCATCCTGATTTAGATCGTAGAGTTTATAGATTTTTTCATCTAGTATTTTATCCGTGGCTTGAATTTCTTGTTGCAACAGTCTTCGGTTATTAATTGCTCTCAAGTAATCATTAATAAGTTTAACCACAACTTTTTCATTTTGCCCCTCATTTTTGTGGAATTTAGCCAGGGGAATGTTCTGAATCTTGTACCAGATGTTTCCACTCCCAAGAGTTTTTCCATAATTTGAGACAGAATAGAAAAGGAATTTTCTAATCGGCTCATTCTCGATTTCGCATCTAAAAACTTCTACATCACTGTGTTGCTTTTCCCTGTTCCCGTCCTTCTCTATGTAGTCAACTTTTATGACTAACTGGTGCCCCTGTTCTTCAACTTTAAGAGACTTAATTTGTCCTTTCACATTAGATGGTATTAGAGGCGTTCTGTCACTACTATATTTTAGATAGTAATCTTTGAAAGTGGTATCTTTCTCCCGTGGTATACTGTTAACGCGCTTCTGGAAGTCTGTATCTATTTCCTTAATGCGTGAGGTGAGTGTTAACATTTTTTGGACTACTTCTGTTATTAGTTTCTGCTGATCAGGTGTGGCCGGATAGATTGGTATCTTTCCTACATAGTAATCATCGAAGTCCATCGTTCTAACCGCCTTGTTAAATATGAACGTGTACGTGAACCAAGAAACAAGTTTTGAGTTTAAGAATGCGAGGATATATTTGAGGTCATATTGAGGATCCGTCAAAATCGTATTTTCAACAGTATCAACATTGAGTAAACCTTCTTCATCTATAGTTGACATTATTATAATTCTATCCTTAGGCTTTAAGACATGGGCAATGATTCTTTGGGAAATAATCTTCGGCTTTCTCATATCAGTTATTTTCTTGCTATCCTCTTTTAAGGCATCTCGGTCGATGAATGTTTGTGGAGTTGCGTGATAGTATCGCTTGATATCATCACCTCTCAACAGAGGTTCTGAGTTCTCTCCCTGAATGATTGTAGCTTTACTTTGTACCGGTAGTCCTCTGAAAGTTTTGGATATTTCCTTGAGTTGGAAAGATTTCTTCATAACCTTTTTATATATAGTGAGAGAGTGCTGGTCGACATGTATAGGAAAAATATCTAGTTCTTTGCATAGGGAGAGAGGTATTGTATAAGTTTCAAGGATTCTTTCCCATGTTAAGCTTGTTCCCTTATAACTAGAGCTTTGCATTGGATCCTTTCGGCAAATGATTATTATTTGTTCAAGAAGAACACCCGGAAAGGCTTTACTGATATCAACGATCTCGATCAATCTGAGGTTTTGGAGAATAAATTCTCTCGTCGCCTTCCATTTTTCCGAGAACGTTAACGATTTAGGGATAACAAGTCCCATTGTCCCTAGAGGTTTTAGCAACTGAGTGGCGCGTTCAATGAACAGAGAAGCTGAATTCTTGTAACCTTTTGCTACTTGATAAACGTCAAAGAAGAAATCCCTCTCTTGTTGTGAAAGTTTGGCTCCATGAGGTGGATTGCCAACAACTACATCAAAACCCCCCTCTTTAAACACTTCAACATATTCTTTCTCCCAATTAAAAGGCCTCTCTAAACTCCAATCATCTCCGAAGTATTCTCTTAGCTTTTCTGATCCCGATATTAGAGAATTGCCGCATTTTATGTTGTCTCCAAGAATCAATGGCAACCTTTCACCCTTTTTTAGTGCCTTTAACATAAGGTTTACTGCTGCTATCTCTGCAGCCTGGGGGTCTAGATCAACACCAAAAAGATTTTCAATAACAATTCTCTTTTCTACATCTTGAATCAGGTTGCCATATTCAGCGATTGAGCCTAAGGCTTTTTTCTCAATAGTTTTATTATACCAATCGTAATATTCTTTCAGAGCGTCAAAAGCTTTAATTAAGAATGATCCCGAGCCGCATGCCGGGTCTAAAACTTTTATCTTAGAAACTTCCTCAGGATTTTTGCCTTTTAATAGCTCTCCTAATGTATTCAACAACATGTGTCGGAGTATAAAAGATCCCGGCCTTTTTTCTTGTTTCACGGCTTTCCACGATGTCTATGCCTTTTTCTGCCTCTTGAAGTATGTGCCCAATATAGTCTTCATAGATCGCCCCTAACACATCAGCAGAAATCAAGTCAAAATTGTATTTATAAAGTATTTCAATGACTTTTTCTAGTGTTTCATTGTCTATCTTCAAGTCTTCGCATTCGTGTTTTTCAAACAGTTTGCTGTTGTAGATGTCGTCGAAGTCTCGGAAGAGGCCTTTTAAGCTTCGCATGAAAGATGTAGGAAGCCCTCTAGTTTTCCACGCATCAAGCTCCTTCCATAAGCTGTCTGCACCTATAATGTTCCTATCCTCAGCAACACGAATAACGACAAGCCTATTGAGGATTCGCTGAACGCTGTCCTTAAGGTTCTCTCTCGTTAAAGCTGGGTTATTTTTGCTGATGTTGTCTATAAGATATCTCCTGCAGTCAAGCAGGTCTTCAAGAACTTCTACATCTATATCTTTCCGTATCCTTCTCTTTTGGTATTGGTCAAGAACACCTAAAGTAACACTTTCTTTGGAAAGCAGCCACAGCCATCTATTAAAATTATCTAAATACTCATGATATTTCAGTTTAAAGATCAAGCCGTCTTCGGGCTTTATCTCCCAAGCGTAGTAAAGTCGTATTTCCTCGAAATTGGTTAGGACAACCCAATCTGTTTTTAAATAGCAAGCATACCGCATAGCCTGTTCAGGGTAGCTTTCCTCCCTGCCTCCCTTTATGACCCGTCGGGTATCAAGATCTTCCACGAATTTCTTTAACTCCAGAACTATCTTGGGTCTCTTCTCCACATTAAGCGAGTAATCAGCTGGACCTGTTAACGTTCTTCGTTGCTCCTTCACTTCATCAATATTGTCAGTATCCCAGCC
Organism: Candidatus Hecatella orcuttiae; assembly: GCF_002009985.1. Lineage (NCBI taxonomy): Archaea > Thermoproteati > Candidatus Bathyarchaeota > Bathyarchaeia (SeqCode) > Candidatus Hecatellales > Candidatus Hecatellaceae > Candidatus Hecatella > Candidatus Hecatella orcuttiae. Next base: position 274,474 of record NZ_MTLX02000005.1, on the reverse strand, counting down.
TAAGGCTCTGATAAATGGAATTATGAAAACCCTATTAACATCCTGCTCGCTGAAAGAACTTTTCTTTCCTTCTCTAATTATTGAGTCATATCTCTCAACCAACTCGCGGATTTTTTCTTCAGCCTGTTCCTTCCGCATCAGTCGGGGACCCTCAACTGATTTTAATGAGGGCTGAATTAATTAATTCTATCTTAGTTTTTATTGTATTTTGTTCTTCAAGCTTTTTCAGCTCTTTAGCTCTTTTATTAACCATCTCCTCCCAGAATCTGTTATTTTCGTTTCTCAACTTCGTTAGTTGAATCTCAATTTTCCTCTGTTCTTCTCTGTATTTTTCTCTGGCTTCAAATTCACGGCTGTTCCTTATTCTGCCTATCAGGTCTACGTATTTATCCTCCAATTCACGTTCCTTCAAAATCATGGTGTGTCTAATATCGTCGTAGTATGTTTCAATCTTGTTTAGCTCATCCTCGAAATACATCTTATTCTTCCCTCTTATCTTTTCGAGTTCAGTTTTTACCTTAGTGTTTAACTCGTTTACCGCCAATTGATAGGCCTCGTCGACTTCATCTGATTTAATGGCAATTTGGTCTAAAAGCTCGGTGCTATAAAGCCAATTAACCTCACCTGAGAGTTCTTCTTCATATTTCATATGGTCTAAATCGATCACAATTGGAATTAACTCTTCTTTCTTATCGAAGGATTCGAAAGAAACCTTAAAATTAAATAATATTCCTCTTAATCCACTGTATTTTTCAAACCCTCTAAGCGTATGTTTGCTTAGGTCTATCAGTTTTTTGGTGGTCAGTCCTTTCTTTTTGCATTCCTCAATCGCATTTTCGACTAACCTGTTTCCAATAGTGATCAACTCAATGTTTTCTTGCTGTGCAACTTCAGGTGAAAATGTAGCTCTAGCCTTGATCTTGCCTCTGAGAATTCTTCCTTCTACATCCTCTCGAAAGCGATTAGAAGTTACATAGTCAAGGTCATTTTTCAGAATAGAAGTAAATCCTGCATTCGCATGGAAGGCAACATTCTCTAAATACGTATGAATTGAACAATTGAAACAGGATTTTATCGTATGACCACTACATAGCTTACACACGCAATCCTCTATAAACCCATGAATATCTTTAGCTATTTCAAGCGGTTTTTCCAGCAATTCATAAAATCTATCTCGCTCTCTAAGGTAAAATTGACGTTGCTTCTGCGCAAAATCACTTATAATATTTTTAAACTCCTCTGGTATCTGGAATATAACTGCTTCTTCCGGCTCTAGATATCTAAAGTCTAAATTTTTACTCTTTAAATAGTTTAGGAAAAAACGTTTTATGACTATTCTCTCTTTCATTACTAGATTTTCAAGCTCAGTTCCCATCACTCGGCGATAAACTGAGAGGTCAAACCCGGCATAAACCCTTTCATCGAGGTCTTTAAGACCCTTCTTAAACTCTTCTCTTGCTATCTGTATCTTTCTGCCAAGCTCTTCGAAGTTCTCCTTCAACTCTTGGGAAGTCTTAGCCTTAACTAAGATTTCCATTATCACCCTCTCAAGATTGGCATCCTCGACTATATCGCCTAGTATTAGATCAAGCTCACCGATAACTTCCTTGAACAGTTGAATCTTTGTCTCGAGTAATTCTAACACATACTCTTCGATGGTTTCTTTAGTTGAGAAGTTGAATATTTTCACATTCTTCTCCTGTCCTATCCGATGAATTCTACCTATCCTCTGTTCCACTCTCATAGGATTCCAAGGAAGGTCGTAGTTAAACATTATGTGGCAGAACTGAAAGTTCCTTCCTTCTCCTCCACATTCAGTTGAGACCATTATCTGTTTGTTCTCACGCCATTGCTTAACTGCTTCATCCTTTTCTTCTACACTCATTGAGCCGTTGAATATTGCGACTTCATAGCCTTTTGAGGTCAAAAGCTCATAAAGGTACCTTTGTGTTGACCTGAATTCGGTATATATAAGAACTTTCTCGTTTGGCTCTTCTCGCTTCAACGCTTCGAGGGCCTCAATAAGTTTTTCGCCTTTGCTGTTCTTGGTGATTTTGCTTGCTAATTCATAAAGTTGATTAAGTTTTTCTAGCTCCATCTGAAGCAGAGTGAAATTTTTTGCGATATCACTTATATCGGCATCCTCATGCTCCTCAATAAGTCGCTTCCTTTTGTTGTCGTCGGTCAGCGTCTCATAGGCCTCTGATATTTCCTTAAACTTTTCCTCTGCAACATCTTTAGGTAGCGGCGAAATATCTGGATGGTATTCCTTTGCCAAAGTTCGATAAGCAGCTTTTATCTCATCTTTAGTGGCAGTATGATTTACGCCTAAAGCCTCAAAATATGGGTGGCTGATGCTCGTCAGAGAAGGTTGCTTAGGCACTATGTCATACTCTTTAGAGATCTTTACCAGACGTTGAATTCGACGCCCTAACGAATCTCTTATGGCGAAGCTACTACTACAGACCATTCTTTGCATGATAATGAGCAGAAACCCTCTTCCAGCTTTGTTCTGCTCCATAGCCTTCAAGTATTCTTGTTTGACATACTTTGTCACTTCGTCGTACAGCCTTCTTTCTTCCGGAGTCAACTCAAACGGAATTGTTTCACCAAAACGTTGCGTGAACCTTACACCAAAAACATCTTTTCTCCTGTTTCTAATCATTACTTTTTGGAGACGTTGCTTCAAATCATCAAAATTATTAGGAACCAAGCCTTTTGTATCGTCAACAAATCTCATCGAGAAAGAGTCATACGTTCCAAGTAGTTTCTCATCTATTAGGCTAATTAGATTATATAACTCTTCTAGCTTATTTTGAAGCGGAGTTGCGGTCAGAAAAAAGACGCGGTTTTTAGGTAAGTCCTCTAAGAGCTTATAGTTCTCGGTTTTCCTGTTCTTTAATTTATGAGCCTCATCAACTATTATAATATCCCAGTTGACGGTTACTATATCCTTCCGGTAACGTTGTTGTTTAGCTGTATCTATTGAGCAAATAACCTTGTCATATGCTTTCCAAATGTTTTCATGCCGTCTCTCTAGATTTTTCCTCGTTTCTTGATCATATATGACGAAACCTTCGTCAAATTTCGATTTCAATTCGTCACGCCACTGAGTTGTGAGTGACGCCGGAGTTAGTATTAGAATCTTCTTAATCTGCTTTCGACATAAGTACTCCTTAAGAATCATGCCGGCCTCGATCGTTTTTCCAAGCCCTACTTCATCCGCCAATAGGCTGCCGGACCTGATACTGCTCAAGACCTTATGGGCAACTCCAACTTGATGAGGCAATAGTTTTGCCTTTGAGGTTAACGCCGAGAAAGGATAATCAACATCTCGAGTAAGAGATAAATACTCTGCCTGGGTACGAAGGTCAAATGATAATGCATCTTCAAAAATGTTGTTCTTAAGTCTATCTAAAATTTCCAAGATGGGCTCAACCTCACCTTCAATTTAGTCTTCTGCTAAGTCTTTCTTCCAGAAAATGTGTATGCGCCCCGAGTTTCTGTATCCAATATCTTCCTTTGTAAGCGCTAGATGTAATAGTGCTCTCTGAGCAGTCTTATACGTTATTTTTAGTTTTTGGGCAATTTCATTAGGGGTTATTGGCTCTGAGCTAAGCATCTCATAGATTATTTTTTCGTATTTGCTAACCATAGATAGCACCAATCTATGGTACCTTTAATTATAAATATCATCAAAACTTAATATATCTATGGGTCAAGCCTTAGAAGAAGGGTTCCTTTAATGATTTCAGATCGGGCTTTCGCGTCCGACTTTGAAAATGAAGTTCGGTCTGCTTATCGCCAAATTAAGAATCGTGACATAGCTCAGGCAAATCTATTTGACAGCGATCTTCAGAGGATTGAAGAGCTTTTAGTTAGTTTTAAGCCCTTTCCATCAGGGTACAAATTTGAAAATGATTTTCTGATAGGGGCTGTTGATGGAAGTGGTATGGCTCCAGTAGTTCAATATGAGGATGTCTTCCTGTATCTAATAACTGTGGGGTTAACGGTTCACAATACGGGAACAAATGATGGTCGAATAATGGAGCTGAAAGAGTTAAGGAACCAAGGGTATATTCCTGATGGTGGAAGGTTAACCGTGGCCTTCTGGTCGTCTTTTGATGAGGATGTTCTATGGCAAAACTTTGTTGATTATGTGAAACGTGTCTATCTGATCAATGACTTGAATAACTTGTTGGTCCCATACTTCATCGACTATACAAAGGGTAAGTTAGATTCGGTTGACAAAATTTTAAGGAAATATGGAAAATCAGACATAAGCGACTTCGTTATCAGTCCACCAGTTCATCTTCCTGAGAGAATACTTGACATGCTTAGGTGGTCTGCGGAAATTTCGATGGCAAAGAGGGCGTTAGACTCGAACCTTAACCTAAAATACGTGATACTGGACACAACTCTTACTCTTCTCTTCCCGGCCAGATATGATTACCCTCACCTTCTCCATGATTATATGTTGAGGGATTTGTGCTTCAGGGCTCGAAAAGAAGGCGTAATTGTTATGGCTCTCAGTAAGTCTCATACGATCCCAGGTGGTGAGAAAATAATCCAACTTGCGAGAAGGAAGTATGGACCCGACGCTCACTGGTTTTGTAGGATTCCCGGAAATGATGACCCTGGTGGAAAGTTGAAAATATGTCGGAAGCGACGCATACCCCCCGAATTAGGTGTAACGTATCTTTTCAGCTTCACCAGCTCAATGCCCGCGTTTAGGGTGGACTTTGACCGTAGGTGGTGGGAGTCAAAGATTTATGATAATAACGCGGAAAAGATGCGAATGAATGAAATCAATATTTTCCGAGAGATAGACTTCATGTCCCATGACGCAAGATGGTATGGTTATCCTTGTCCTCCAGCTTTTGCACATCTATCCTGCAGCCTAACTAGAGAGGACAGAGATCTATTCTATGAGAGAGTTATCGAAATAGGTAAAGAAGAGGGTTTTTCTGAGGAATCCCTCTTAAATCCTAGACGAAGAATAGGACTTGAATAAAAATGAGTTTTGATATAGATAAATGGGCAGAAGGATTTGGTAGATTAGCAGAGAGCTCAGTCACAGAATTGGCTTTATCAGCCAAAAATGAAGATGTTGCCGTAGGCGAATTGTTCCTCATCCCCTCAACACGAGGAGGTCGAAAGAGAATCTTTCTGTTTCGCGCTATGGATTGTATAAATATTCTAAGACGGATAAGGGAGTTAAGCAAGGTCGCAGATACTCTTGTGGTAGAGGGAGATGCCTATCTAGCCAGCGCTGAGAAAGAGAAACTTCTTTACCTTACAGGGAAACTACTCGGATATGCTGAAGCTGGCGGTGAAGGTTCTCATTCATGGGACTTTAAAATGCCTAGGCGTCTTCCAGAACACTTTGCCATAATTTATCGGCCTATTCCTAACAAAAGTGACAGACCCATCGAACAGATCCTATCCAGTCAACTGAAAGGAGAGATCTTTGTAGGAAGCCTGTTAGCAGGCGAAGAGGTGTTAAATGTCAGAGTAAATCTGCCGTTAGAACACATCTCAACACATATAGGGATCTTTGGAACTACGGGCGCTGGAAAGTCAAATTTCCTCCTAGTTTTCCTAAAATCGGTGGTAGACTTTAACTTCAAGTCTTGGCAGAGTGGTGATAGTAAGAGAGCTTCAATGCTGGCCATAGACCCCCACGATGAGTTTGCTTTGGGAATCAGAAAATATGGGATACAGTCTATTGTAGACTCAATGCCTGATGAAGCGAAAAGAGAACTCTTCAAAGACTTTTATTACCTTACACCCCACCGTGAAACGGCAGCTGAGGCCGTTCGAAGGTTGTCATTAGATGTAAGAATTGCCTACCAAGAAATATTACCGCTGGACATCACCTCAATCATGGAAGTCAGCGACCAAATGGTCAGTTACATGAACGCTCTGTATGCACACTTCCACGAAAATTGGATTACCCAAATAGGTGAAGACTTTAGCGGTCGATATCCTGATGTAACAATAAATGCCGTAGAAAGGCGGCTGGAATTCGTGAGACGTTCAGCCATCTTTGTAGATAACCCAGAACAATCAACTTTAATAAAGATAATTGAAGCCTTGGAGCAGGGCAGAATTCTTATATTCAACACCAGCCTCCTTTCGGATTTAGAACAATTCCTCTCCACAACAGTAATCGCAAGGACCATTTTTGAATTAAGAAAGGCTGTCAAATCGTCAACAAATTGGAGCGAATTTAAAGCCCAAATTCTGAAGAGAAGAATTCCACGAACGTTTAGGGAACACTTTGTCGGAAATAAAGGGCAGTCCATAGCCAAGAAATATTACTCCAAAGATGAACAAGAAATGAGGAGAATAGACGAGTTGCCTCCCATTCTGATAACGGTAGAAGAAGCCCCATCGGTTCTGACACCTCGTATAATGAGGTTTGAAAACATATACAAGGATATAGCCCGACAGGGCCGAAAGTTTCGGCTAGGTTTGGCGGTTATTAGTCAGCAGGTTACAGCCCTGGATAACATTATCTTATCCTGCATTAATACACAGTTCAATATGTCTTTAACAAGTGCAGACGAGATAAGGGCAGCAATCTCTAATGCAAGCAAAGATATTACCGGCTTTGAAAACGAATTTAAAGTTCTGGGTAAAGGTGAAATCATTCTAACAGCAAGTTACCGAGATACTCCACTAGTCATCTATACACCCCTTTTCGACTCGCTCTATGAAAAGACTAGGACCCTGTATCAGACAAAGGCTGGAACTCCGGTAAGGTCAAAAACCGTGTTATAACTAATTAGGGAGGTATAAATTTTGGTAGTCATAGCTCATGTTTCCGATACCCATCTGGGCCATAGACCCGATGATGTGAGACCTGGAACAATAGGGCAAGAAGTTCGTCCTGTTGAGGACGACTTCTACAAGGCATTGGAAATGACTGTAAAAGAGATTGTTGACCGGAAAGATGAGATTGACCTCGTTATTCACTCTGGAGACTTATTCGATTCTCCATGGTCATACAATCCCTATCCTCCGCCAGAGATGGCTAGAAAAATTGTTGCAAAAGCATTTAGAGACCTCCAATCAGCAAACATACCCATTGTAATCATCGACGGAAATCATGGTCGTTACGTCGAATATAAGCATTCTACATTGGACGAGTATGCTATCGCCTTCGATAACACACGAGCTTTTACTTACTGGAGTTTCAGAGAGACATTCCGTGAAAAGCAACCATTATATGCTGATATAAAAGATGAAGTTAGAGTTTATGCGTTTCCATACATTGAACCATCAACTCTTGAAACCATAGGTTTGTATGAAGAGTACCAGCAGTGGCTCAAGAGCATAAAACTAGACAAAGACAAAATTAATATAGCGATAGCCCACGGCTCTCCAATTGATGGAACTCTTGACCAAACTATTCTAAATATGGAATTCGACTATATTGCCCTTGGACATGAACACTGTATGCGTCGCGTCACAGAAAAGGCATGGTTTTCTGGCTCGACGGAGAGATGGAAATTCGACGAGAAAGACCATAAGAAAGGTTTTCTCATCGTTCAAGCAGACAAGGATAAAGCACCGGATATTAGACAAGTCCATTTAACTCTGCCAAGACCTATGGTAAATGAAACGGTTCAAGTTCAGCTTGACGATTCTTCCCATGATATCGTAAAGAGAATCTTTAACCTACTGGATAATCTGGGCTTTAGAAAACCGTACGATTACGAAACGGCCGCGCGGGTAAGGATAGCATTAGAAGGGGAAATATCTGGTAGAAATGTGACCCAAATTTCTGAGGCAATCGACTATGCATATAATAAAGGGCTTTCAGACAGGAACCTGAATATAATTCAACTAAAAATTGGCCGACCACCCATAAAGGCTTCAACCTTACCACCCAGCATCAGTTATGTGGACATAGAGTATCTGATAGAAGATCCCGCGAAGGACTTCAAAAACTACATAGAAGAAAAGAGGAAAAAGAACCTCATTCCCAAGGAGTACAACCTAAATCTGCTGACTGAACTCTTCGTCGAGGCAATGAAAAAATGGAGGAAAAGTGATGAAGGTTTTAAGGCTTATCGCCGAACGGTTTAAGCCTTTCGATAAGATTGAGCTACCTTCTGGGGATTTCGCTCAGAGTCTTCCTGAAGGTCTCTTCGTTGTTGAAGGCTTAAACTCGAGCGGCAAGACCAGTCTAATAGAGGCAATTTTATGGGCTCTATGGGGAACACTTGCGGTTCCGGTTGAGAAACAAGACCAGCTTGTGAAAAAGAAACACTCTGAATGTAAGGTAACATTAGAATTTGAAGTGGGTGGTGAGGAATATCAGGTTATCAGAAGATACATGCGGGGAAAGACAGGTGCTGATGCGGTTTTGAGCAGACGTTCTGGCGATAAATTCGTAGTAATGGAAGAGGGTAGCGGACGTGTAGAATCTAAGCTTGAAGAATTAATGGGCATATCGAGAGAGAACGCATTGCACACTGTCTTCATCCGACAGGGGGAAGTTGATTCCCTAGCTACCGCACCACCTACACTGCTCCGAAGTATTATCAGCACATTGTTCAACCTCGACGAATTGGATCAGATACACTCCGATATACTTCTGCAGGATGAAAAAGCTTTAGAGAGGGAGATCCATGAGATCGAACGAGAAACGGCAAAGCTACCCGATAAAGAAAGGGATAAGGAACGACTTGAAGAGAAGATATCTGAACTTGAGGAACACAAGAAGCGGCTGGAAAAGAGCCAACGCGAGATTGAGGTTGAGCTTAAAAGAATTCCAGAAAAAGACACCATATCTAGTATCAAAGAGCTATTGGATAATGTCGCTCAAGCTGAGAAGGAACTAGGACATTTAGAGGAGAAGATCAGACGATCCACCGATGAAAAAGCCGAGCATGAAAAAGAGCTAAGAACTCTACAAGAAAATAAAGAAAAAGCAGAAGCGGATTTACGAAGAGCCACGGAAAAATTAGGGAACATACCGACCCTAGATAAAATAAAGGAGATCAATAGGCATCATGAAAAGATTGTTGAGCTTCAGAGCCAGATAAAGGAACTTGTAAAAGACGAGAACTTAGCACTAAATTTTAAGCCTGAGGAACACCCACACAGGGTTAAAGACGAGACTCCAACGGTAGAGAAACAGCTTCAGGAAAGAGAAGCCCAACTGGAAGAAGTTGAGAAAGAACTAGAGAAGCTTAAAGATAACATGGCTCTCCTCAAGGCAGAGGTCAAATTTAAAGAATTAAGTGCAGAGAGGCTTGAAAAAGAAGGCGAGTGCCCCTCATGTCTTAGACCGGTGGTCTCAGATGATGAAAGGAAATACATCCTCTCTAGGCTGGAAAAGCGGCTCAAAGGTATTGAACAAACGGTTGCCGAGATGTCGGAAAAGAAAGTACGGTCAGATAAGAAACTTAAAGACCTAAACAAAGAATGCAAAGCATTACGCGATCTGTTCTCAATCTTTAGGAGACTCGAAGGGATATGTAATAGGTTAATAAAAGAAAATAATTCCTTCACACACAAACTTGGATCCATCGGATTTCCATCCTTAGAGAAATTTTTGGAGACTTATCAGATCCAGAATATTGATGAACTAATTTCAGTGAGAGCTCTACTCGAAAGTGAAATAAAACGACTTGAGGGAGATTTGAAAGAGATTCCTAAGAAGATAGGTAAAGAGCAAAAAGCGATAGAGAAGGCGGCCACTGAAATCAAAGGAGACCTGGGAAAAAGGAACAAATTAATTAGAGCGAAGAAAGAAGCTACATCAAAACTTGACAATATTCTGGCTGACTTGAAATACGCAAGTGTTGAGGTGATATTAAAGGACTTTGCAGTAGACAGTCTTGAAAGCCTCAGAGACTTAAGGATTGCATTAGAAAGAGACTATCAGAATAATGCGGAGAGAGTTAAAGAGCTTAAAGCGGAAGTCAAAAAGCAGATGGAAGAGCTAAAATATTTAAAAGAGACCATCAGTCAGCTGAACCAAAAAGAGAAGGAGAAGAAAAAGAAAGAAGAAAGACTTAAACATGTTAGATACCTTCGGACAACCGTCGGCGGCTTCATATCAGAGTACATTATTCAGACACGCCTCTTCAGCGCTTTAAAAGATGCTACCAACAATTATCTTTTCGCTTTCACGACGGGCAGATATCAGGTTCAAGAGATATACTCAACATCCCATGTAGTCAGGGGTGGACGTGAAACTATAGGTGTAGACCTAACTTTAAATGACCTAATGGATGGTTTTCAGAAGTTTCGAGGAAACCTGAGTGGCGGCGATAAGGTCGCACTAGGCCTGGCCCTCCGAATGGCCATCTCCCGACTGATGGCTAGAGTTAGACCATTCAAAACAGAAAAACTGAGAGCACCGATAATCAACTGCCTCATTATGGATGAACCACTCGCCAGCTTGGATTACATGCGCCGTCCAAGCGTAATGAATAGCCTCATCCAGGATCAGTCATTTAGACAGATCTTTTTAATAACTCATACGCAACTGGAAGGAATCGACGCAAGTAAAGTCCATCGAATTCTAGTGAAAAGCGAAGGCGGCAACAGTAATATAACCTTCACACCTGCAATAACCCTAAATCAAGCTAATTAAAATCCTAGGGGATTTATCTTGTTGGGAAACGAGAAAAATTTAAAGCTAACCGAAGAAGAAGTCACTGAAATTGCAATTTCCCTAGCTTTTATGGTGATCGATGCTAAAGAAGACCCCCATGTTAAAAAAAGACTGTTAAGATTGCCACTGATGTAAAGACTTTACGCATCGGTAAGCCTTCCCTTCAGCCACCTTAGAGAGCTGGCCACAGAGTCAGCTTCGACCAGAAACCATGTCTGCTCCTTGTCCTCCGTGACCAAGAACAGCTTAGCCAAACCGCTCCCCCGAAAAAAGAAGCGACCCTAGCCTCGCAACCCGGGGCGGCTGGGTTGGGCTTCTCTGATGAGCTTCCGCCTCACCGGGATGCCCGCTTCCTCCACGGCCGCCATGAAGGCTTCGGTCTTTGCCCGGGGCGGCTCCGGCAGCCCGGTGAGGCGGCTGTCGTAGCCCACGTAGACGCAGAGGGGGCTGATGTCCTTCACCCACCGCAGGAGGGTGTCGGGGTCGAAGTCCATGATGGGCTCCACGGTGACCATCTTCCTCGGCCACCGGAGGGTGGCCATCGCGGCGTAGCGGGCTGAGGGAGGCGGGGCCTTGGAGATCGCCCTGCCCAGCTCGTCCCGGTTGGTTTCGATGGTCGTTCCCAGGATGACGTTGGGGGGGAAGCTGTCCTTCTGGAAGCAGGCGGGATTCTTGGACTGGATGAGAAAAGTACGGTCGGGAAGCTCGGCTATGCGGCGGAGGACGGCGGCCCTCCACTCGGGGCGGGCGAACGTCCAGTCTCCGCAGTCGCAGGCGAAGATAAACTGCCCGGGGCCTGTCCTGGGCAGCCGGCGGCTCAGCCTCTCAGGGTGGAAGTGGGGCTGGTAGCGGATGCAGCCCTCGCAGCCGAAGATGCGGCCGACCCTGGCCACTTGGCGTTGGAAGGATTTCTTGCAGTAGAGGCAGTCGTGCAGGCAGCCGACATACGGATTCCAGGTGTCCCGGGCCTCATGGTACATGCGCTTCGCAGCCAACAGGGGCACCGCTAGAAAAATCTTCGACAGCAAGCCTAAGGCGCTTTCCACGGTAATCCCCGAAAGAATCAGCGCCCTTAAATATGGTGGCTCTAAGAAGCCGCCGGCTCTTTTCCGCCGAGGCCCCTACAAGGTTCGAGGAGCACCCCCAACCACCTCAGACATGGGGCTGGAGTGCACCGAAAACTAGGCATACTCAAAGATTTCGAGGAAGACAGCAGATGGGTTAGCGAAGAATATGAGAAACTTACGCAAAAAATATGAAGGAAAAGCGGAACCAAAGTAATCTCTAATTCTTTTATCCCTTTATCTATGCTCCGACTTTAAAGTCCCCTCAGCTAGTCAAAACTATTATAAAAACGTTAAAACATAATAACTACTATTGGTGTTTTGATTACTTCAGCTTCACGCCAAGTATTTTGCTTACCTGTTCAAGAAAGTCTGCCTTTTTATACACGAGAATTCCTTCTGCGGCGTATCGTTCAAGTCCAAGATCAGTTCTAGATATGACTTTCATAGTCTTCGGCCATGTTGGAAAAGGTACTGTCTCATAGAAATCGCTCCCCCTGTGGCACTCAGAATAACGGAAGTCTTTTTTCACCTCAACAAACTTGCGGAAAGTTCTTGGAAAGAAAAGATCTTGAAGATCTCCGAGAAGTTCGATTACACTTTTTCCTTTGCCTCGTGCTCTCATAGCCTTTACATGTTCTCTTCCGAGCATATACTTCCTATGCGGGTCCCGTTCCATAAGAAGCTTCACACCAGCTTCTAGTTCTCTTCTAAACGCAGAAGGGATGGACATTTTTATGTCTTCACTAATCCCAACGTTAACGCTAAAATCTACGTCGCGGAGATCTAATCGACCATACTTTGTCTGAAAGACTTTAGGATGTTTCAATTGAGCATGCATCCAGTATTCGCTCTCTCTGTCTTTCGGTAACTCTCTTGCGTGATTTCTTTGGACAAGAGCATCTACGAATTTTGGGTCTGTAATCCTATAATCAACATCTAATAGAAAAGTGTCCTCCGCTTGCATGCCCCGAGTATTAATCTCAAAACCTTCTTCAGTAAGAAAGATTGCCTCGGATAGGTCTTGCAATGACCTCAAGGGTCTAAGCCTCACCCTAAGTGGTTTCCCAAAAGGAAACTTAATCTTTTGACTCAAGAATCCACCTGTGGCCTCGAAAGCGATAGAAAAGTGTTGGACTGATTCAGGGCAGAGCACCACGATCTCTTGGTTTAGGACTTTGTAGGAGCCTTTAATTGTTTCGTATATTTTCGACGCAGTCTTGATTATTTCCCCAACGCCTTTTTCCGCTAGAGCAGAACATGTTCCAATAATTGCTCCAATTTCACCAATTTCAACCATCTTCTTCCCTCCTTAAGGGACCCGCTTTCCAATCAAATAGCATGTGAATCGGCACTTCATCACTACCTTCGCATGTTACCGGGATAGAAGGGAGTTCAATAGGGGGATAGTCATTGTAGGCGAGATCAGTAATTTGAATGACTAGATGCATTCGTCCTGAAGTTCTTTTGGCTTTCAGTACATCCACCGAATTTACGAGAATGATTCTTCCCTCACCTATTGAATTTAAATACTCCATGAAGGTTTTCAGCTCAGTTATCAATTGGATATTCTTTAGATATGAAATCGCAACCGCTGAGACGAAGTTGTTATAAAAGCCTTCGCTTTCCTCGAACGCCCTTGCGAGACCATTAAAAACTGATTGAATTATTGCTTTCGTTTTACCGTCAAGAGTAATAGGCTGTTTCAATAAAGACAAGAATTTGTCAATTAGCGAAGAGTGTTCGGGATATTCGGACCTGATAACGTTTAATTTGATTTCCAAGTCGCACACAAATGCCTTTGCAAAATCGTCAATTCCTTGGGGATAATGTCTTTGGAAGTCCCCCTCACCTACTCCAACACTAATAAGCGCAGTTCCATCACCTAGATTCCTTATGCGAATCTTGTCACCAATCTTATAGGAGCGGGTAGAAGAATCATATTTTATGTTGAGTCTAGGGGGGACGCTTTCAAGTTTTAGGGCTGGCCTAAATAGATCAATTTCTCTCGTGAATCGTTCTATAGAAGAGTTTCGCAGATCTAAAATTTCGAATTGTACGCGTTCACGCTTTCTGAAGTCGACTAATATTCTAGAACAGAAGAGGATTCCTAAATATCCGTTTACTTCGAAATCGGTGATTTTAATAGAACGCTCATCAGAGATTTCAATCCCATCTGTTGGAACATTATAAATCGCCTTGACCTCTATTGTTTCTGGGTATCTGATGGATATCTCAACTTTGTCTAACTTATCCCAGATTATATGTGCTGGAAATTCGTCACCCTGAAGACATGTATCAGGCATATAGAGAGACTTTATCTTCGTTTTTCTCTCCGCTCCTAACGATTTCTTAATATGGCAGCGAGATTATACTGTTGCATTCTACCACTTTCCAGCTTTTTTCACCGCTAGAACCATCCTTCTGATGGCTCTTTTATGGTGCCCATTCTTACGTTCACTGGGACGGCGCCGGCCACCGGGTTTTCCCCCGTAACCTCTAACTCAAAGTTGACATACCATACATCTGGTTCAGATTCGGCTCCCTTGACAGCTTCGCCGATTGTTAATTTTACTATCCTTGTTCCGAATTTGTTTTCAAAATATCGACGGGCCAAATTTTTTGCATTATTTTCTTCACTCACACCCACCACCTTCCGGTTTTTCATTGTATATGTGGCTTTTTAAAAACCTTCTGGAAAAGGCAACTTAGTGACTCCGACATTCAACTGTAGCAACACTTACTGTGATTACTGCCCCCTGAAAACTGTTTTGGCTCGCTGAAGGATAGAGGCGGTTTCACCTCGGGACGCAAAAGTTTCCATGGTTTTTACATGGCTGTGCTGATTGGGGTTATTAGGTTGGCTGGAGGTGCCAGTGAGTAGTACATGGCCCAGTCCAGCCCCCAGCAAGTAAACTATCGTGGCAACACCTACGCCGAACAACGCCATACCGAAGAAAAAACAAGGCGCACTTCATTTACTCCGCTCCACAACCACCCTGTCCTCCGGGTTGGGCAGCTCCATGAACCCCAGGCGCAGTCGGCCTTGGAGGCGGCGGTAAAGCCTCTCAGCCGCTTCGCGGGCTTCCTCCACCGTGGGCTGTTCAACGGTGAAGGCGGCCATGACCTCTTTGGCCCCCGGCTCCAGGGAGGCGTAGAGGCCGTTGAGGGTGTCGTCCACGCCTTCGAAGACGGCTCCATGCCGGGCTGCGGCGGCCTGAGCTGCCCTTTTCGCGTCGAGGTAAGGGTCCGGGGAGCGGAGGTGGAAAAAAAGGCGGACGCTGAACTTCACGGCTGGTCCCCGAAAGAAAACTGGCCCCCGCGGCGGGCTTGCCCTGCCTTTCCCCGCCAGGCTGAGGGGCTGCTCCACTCGGCCAGGCGGCGGAGCTCCTCCCTGACCTGCTCTTCGGACATGTTAGGGTTCTGCTGCCTTATCCCGGCCTCGGCGAGGCTGAGGGCGTAGTCGCTGAGGTCGCTGACCACTTGGAGCGGGTCGTAGCCTTTCAGAGCCTCCGCGGAGGCCTTGGCGGCCCGCCGTCTCTCTTCACGCCTCTCCAACTTCAACTCCCTCCTCTTCGAGAAGCTTAACGGCCTTTTCCCTGACTCCCTGCTCCTCCGCCTTTCTGAGCAGATACTGCACGTCGAGGCGGCTTCCCTGCCGGGCTACGATGCTCCGGGCGTCCTCCAGGTCTAGGTCGCTGCCGAGGCGGAGCTTGAGGGCGACCAGCTCCTCCGGGGCGGTGAGGCGCATCGGCCTGCCGTCCACCACCGCCTCCACGGTCCGCCCCAAACCCTCTCCCGGCTGCAGGACTTTGACGTCCAGCCGGTAGGGGGAGAGCGTGTCCTGGACGGTGAAGTGGGTTTTCTCCTCCAAGGACCGCTCCACCCACTCCCAAGGGACGGTGAAGCCGCCTCTGTTCAGCTCCTCGACGAATCTTCTCAGCTTCTCCTCGTCGTGTTCCACCACCAGGTCCACGTCCGCCGTCGCCCTGGCCCTTCCAAAGTAGGGCAGCGCAGCTCCCCCCGTCAAGGCGTAGCTCAGCCCGCTTCTCTCCAGGAGCTCCAAGGCGGCGGAGACCACGTCTCTGAAGCTTCTCCCAAGCGGGGACTGTTTGAACCTTCGGGCTGTCATCCATGAACACTTCCCCTGTTTTCGCATATAAACCTGTCAGACATCCACGGTCAAAATTATGGGTTTGCCTCGGATGTCGCGGAGGGCTTTGACGTTGAGCTCGGCGACAGCCCTCTGCACGCGGGCTAGGCACAGCCACACCTGCCCTTCAGCGTCCACCTGAGCGTCCTTGACCACCGCATAGAGCCTGAGATACTGCACGGTGTATCCCCGAAACGTCCCCCGAAAAATGGGGAGGCTGGGGTTAGCCTTCCAGCTCCTTTTCCACAGCCTCCAGGCTGATGCCCAGCTCGTCGGCCAGCTGCTCGGCTCGGTCCCTCCGGCCTCGCTTCAGCCAAATCTTCACCCACGCCTTCTTAGCCCGCCTTGTGCCTTCGGGCTTGGGCTCGGGTTTTTCGGCTTTCCGCTTCAGGAATCCCGTGAGCCATCGCCTCATCTTTAAAATGTCGGAGACCTCGGGGGCCTGTCCTTCCTTTAGGTCTTCGAGTTTCCATCCGTAGGCTGCGTAGAGTTTGCGGTAGAACTCCTCGTGGACGGCTAGGGCCCGGTCTAGGGTGGCGAGGACGGCTTCGCCGGGTTGGGCTTTCACCCTCTCGGCCAGCTCTCTGACTTTGAGGGTTTCAAGGC
The DNA here is from genome assembly GCF_002009985.1 of Candidatus Hecatella orcuttiae. Classification (NCBI taxonomy): domain Archaea; kingdom Thermoproteati; phylum Candidatus Bathyarchaeota; class Bathyarchaeia (SeqCode); order Candidatus Hecatellales; family Candidatus Hecatellaceae; genus Candidatus Hecatella; species Candidatus Hecatella orcuttiae. The sequence goes on along the minus strand of NZ_MTLX02000005.1, from coordinate 258,012 downwards.
CTCGCAGCTCCTCCAGGAGGCCGAGTTTCCTCAGCTCCTCGTCCAGACGGCGCATTTCCTCCCTGTATCGGTCAGCCTCCTCGCTGCGGCTCCACTCGCAGCCTCCGCCTTCTTCCTCGCCAGCCTCCGCCTCCTCCGCCTGCTCGGCGGCAGCGGCCTTGGCAGCCTGCTCAGCTTCTTCGCCTTCCGCCTCCAGCGGCTTCCAGTCGGTGTAGCCGTAGGACGGGTGCTCGCCGAAGGGTTCCTCGGCGACTTCCAGAACCTTCACCACCGGCAGCCCGTAGCGGCCGGCGTGGGCGTAGCTTTTCCGGCTGCGCTCCGCCATGACGTAGAGGGTGGCCTCCTGCCCGGTGTAGGGTTTCTCGGCGGCCAGCAGCCTGCCGGGGTAGTCCCCCTCCGCCGCCTCCAGGGCTTTCAGCAGCCTCCCTGCCAGCTGCTCGGCGTCGTCCTTGGCCGTGTCTCCGCTGCGGCTGAGCAGCCACCCTTTGCCCTTGCTCCGCCTTTTCAGCTTCACCGCCCCCAGGGGCAGGGGCTCCACGCCCTCAGCCGGGTCCGGGGTCAGCTTCAGGGCGGCTCTGCCGTCTTCCAGCAGCCTGGCCGCGGCAGACCGGGGGAGGGTGGCGATTTCACCGGCCTTGAAGCCTTGGGCTCCGTGGAACTGGCCGTCCTCGTCGTAGACTCCCGGGTGGCCCTCCAAGAGCCTGACCGTGACCCGGGGCTCGTATTCGCCTCCGATCCTCGGAGCCAGCCACCCTCGAACCGTCCAGGCGTAGTCCTCGAAGGTGAGGGCCACGGGCTTTTCGGTGGAGAATTCGACGGTGACCAGCTCCGCGGGGAAGGTGAGGAGGTCTTCGAGGAACGAGGCTCCGTAGAGGGCTTTGACGGTTCGGTTGGAGGGGCTGTGGAAGTCCAGCATGTATGCGCCGTGGCGGTCTAGGGTTTTCTCGTAGTCGCCTGTTTCGCTGAACGCCCTGACCAGGAGGGCGTTGGGCGTGGCCTTCAGGACCAGCTGGTCGCTCACCTGCCCCGCCTTCCGCACCGCGTCCAGCAGGGCTCCGCGCATCAGCCTCAGCCGAGCCTCGTGGGCCAGCTTGGGCTCGGGTGGGTCTGCCTCGTCGCTGGGCGGCAGCACCGGCAGGCGGACGGTTTCGCCGTCGAAGCTTACCGCCACATGTTTCTCGTCCACGGAGACGCCGACCTCCACGCCTTTCTTGACGCCTTTGAGCGCCTTCGCCAGGTCTGCCAGGTCCACGGCGAAGCAGCCGGCCTGGGCCACCGCGTATTCGGCGAAGGCCTGGGGCGTCAGCCTGCCCGCGGCCATGGCCACATGGCTGGGGTCCATGTAGGCGAACCGGAGGCCTTCGGCGTCGAGGGTGATGGTGGCCTCTCCGGCCACCCGCTGCATCCAGGCGATGAGGCCTTTGAGGAAGGGGCCGTCGACTCGGAGTCGCCCTTTAGCCTGCTTGGTCGGTTGGTCTGTCTTAGAGCTGTCCATGGGTATCCCCGAAGAGCCGCCCTCAGCTCCGGGAGCCTTAGACATCCGCCTCCAGCAGCCCTGCTCGCTTATCGGGCGGCGGCTGGTCAGGGTCCTGCTCGAAGCATACCCACGCCATCCTTAGGGGCGTGTTCTTCAAAGCGCAGCCTCGTCTTCTGAGGCAAGAGGCACATATCCTCTTATCCCACATCACCCTACCCCGAAAGAGGCCCGCTCGGGCTTGTGAAGGGTGAGGGCTCTCAGCTTCCTGTCGTAGCCGGTAACCTTGAAGCTGGCCGTGGCGTCCGGGTTCAGGTCGATGGTGAGGGTTTTGAGGTCGATGTCCACGGCTCCGCGGCTGGTGTAGATTATCAGGTAGTCGTCCTTGTCGGGGAAAACCCTGTAAACGCCTTTCCCCACCTCTTCAACCTTCAACCTCTTCCTCCTCCACCTTCACGACCTCCGGAAGGCTTTCCCTTACCCTGTAGCCTCTCCTCGCCAGCTCGTCCTCCAAAGCCATGAGCTCGTAGACGTCGTGGCTGCCGAAACACTCAACCACGAACACGGCCTCGTAGAGGCTGAGGTAGCGGCTCTTCAGCTCCTCGTCGCCCAGCTCCTCGAACACGGCGCATCCCCGAATTTTTCAGGTGAGCAGCCGTGGGCAGAACCTTCTCCGAGCGGCTCAGAAAAAGTTTCAGAGAGCTTGCGCCCCGGCGGAAGGCTGGGGGAAAGTTTCTGGTAAAGCACGGGCTGTTGAAGAAGGCTGCGGCCCCACCTTCCTTCGACAGGCTTTCCCCGAAGGCTTTGGAGGCTAGGAAAAAAATCTTCAGCTTCCTCTTCGTAAAGGACGAGTTTAAAACGAAGCCCGAAAGGCTTACCGTAGTGGTTCCCAAGCATAAGGAGAAGCTCTTTGAGTTCCTGAAGGCCTACACACAGTGGGACAGCGTAGGGAAGTGGAGGCGCGACGTCGAAGGGAACACGGTAATAACGGTGGTCTTCTACGACTATCCGAACGACGGCGTAGGCAAGGAGCTGGAGAAGGCTCTGAGGGAATACAACGAGGCGGCGGTGGGAGAAAAGGTGCCGGCTTTCTGGACGGAGCCGGTGAGCGAAACCAGTATATCTCCTCCTGAGGGGGAGGGTCCGGTGCCCAGGGAGCTTATTCCCTACCGCCGAGCTCTATCCAGCTCCGCTTGATTCTCTCAGTCTCCCGCCGCTCTTCTTCGCGCTGCCGTTCCAGCTTCCGCCTGCGCTCTTCCTCAGACTCGAAGAGGTGGGGGTTCCACTTTTTCTCTTCTTCCACGAACTTCCGCCAGTCTTTGGGTCTCAGCTCCTGGAGGATGGCCAGCCAGTCGTCGAAGTACCTCTGGATGAGGTGGTCGCACTTCATGCCATAGGCCCACGAGCGCGGGGGGTCTAGGACGCAGGCCTCAAGCCACAGCAGGTCGACGATGTACCAGCGGTCCTTCCACTCGGCTTTTTTGATCTTCTCCCTCACATACAGGCTCTTGGCGTCTTTGAAGGACTGGTAGCCCAACGGCAGGTCGTAGCTGTGGACCTCCTCGCTTTCATCTCTCTCCAGAAAATGCACCAACCTGTTTCATCCCCCGAAAAAAGGGTTGGGTCGCTCTGTTTAAGCTTTCACCCATTCCAGCACTTTCCTCGATCCCCGAAAGGAAGTTATAGATTCTTTAAGGCGGTTCTGTGAACTTTGTCATGATGACTTAAATATTTTGCTACCGTTATTAATTAAAGGAGATGATAAATGAATAAGAGGTCAGAAATGCTTGATGGCATTTTCTATGATGTACCTATGCCTAAAGGACTTACAATAGAACATTTAGAGAAAACACTGTTAGAAGTTAAGAAAATATTTAAGGCAATAAATGATGGCTCAGCAACTCATGACATTCCACCTCTTGCTCAATTAATTAGACATAATCAATATAGTGGCTTAGTTAGCGATTTTATGACAAGGTTGCTAGATAGGTTAAGCGGGTTTAAAAAACTTCCAAATACGGCTTTTCCAGACCTGAAGAATCCGACTACTGGCGTAGGAATCGAAGTTAAAGCTACGATGAGAAGCCCTTGGAGTACTGTAGGACATAACGTTACAAGCGGTTGGTTTCTTGTAGCTGAATATGACACAGATGATAGAGGACTACCAAGTTTTAGAGTAGTTTGGCTTGGAGAATTATCTGAAGACGACTTCATATGGCGTGGAAGAAGCGATGAAAGCAAGAGGACGATAACGGCTTCTGTTGAGAAAAAATCTTGGGATAAAAAGATGAAAAAAGTCTTTGAACGTAATCTTGGGAAAAGTAACTTAGCATCCTTCTTTTAACAGAAATTCTGTTAACACTAACATTTTACTCCCTTTATTTATTCTCCTTTCAAAGAGCCATGGGTCAACATTTACCCTCGCTAATTGAGGAATAGCTTTAAGGGCCATTTCATAATATTCAGGGTTAACCTCTATGCCAATACCGTCAAAACCTAGGGCTTCGATAGCCGCTATGGTTGAACCAGCTCCACAAAATGGATCAAGCACTTTTCCTTCATTAAGTGGCACTACTGCTCGTATTATTCTACGCATAAAACTTTGGGGTTTAAGTGTAGGGTGGGGTGCTATAGCCTCCTCCTCTTTGGGGGTTCTTTCACTCGGTATAACGTCAGGGAACGGTCTTCCGTCGGGTTCTCTTTTTAAGGCCCCGGACTTCCATTTTTTCAAGTTCTCCGCCACTGTTGACCCTTTCTCGATAGGTTTTCGGAATATCGCCCAAGGCTCCCAATGTGCTCTAGGTATCGTAGACAATTCCTTAAATTCTTCTTCTGCATTTTTGGGTCTAAATCCTCCCCTTAACGTTTGAACAAGTCTGACTATTACGCCTCTAGGCTCAAACCCCCCTTCTATGATGGCATGTGCAACCGTAGGAAGAAAAATTGGTGTTGAGGCTATTACAAGATGCCCGCCAGGTACAAGCACCCTATAAGCCAGTTTAGCCCAATTGTGAAAGAAGTTAAACATAATTTTATGATGTTCTGCCGAGAAAACTGTAAAGCGAGGTAATGGATTCCTCTCAACCCCCCCTATTTTAGGTGGTATACGCCATACCCCTCCGCTCCCACGTTTCATTTTCTCTAAGTTTTCACGTTTAAACTCTTCTAGACTGTAGGGTGGATCAGTAACTATGGCTATAAACTCGTTAGGTTCACATTTCTTCATCCATTCAAAACAATCCGCAAGATAAACTTTCCACATACTATTTTCCCCATTATTCAATTTCTCTTAATCTAGCTCTCTAAGGGAGTTTCTTCTCTTGCTCAAGCTTTGACCTCCCTAACCTTCTCGAGAATACCTTTTTCTGAAAGGTAAGCCATTATTATGTTTCTTAAAATTTCAGAACTTTTTCCTCCAAGCTTACCTTTAAACTCCTTTTCTATGACTTCCCAAACACCCTCAGGTAAGCAGACTAAGACTCTTTTCAATACCCTTGAGCCTCTCAAAGTATAATATAATATCCTTAGATATATAGTTTATGATGTTTCTGTGATACTTTCACTCGCTTTCCTCACAAACTGTTCGTACTCTTTCGGAGAACACGCTATTTTCTTCCGAATGGAAGTTTTCAGCCTCTCGACGTGCCTTCTGTCGGCGTAGGACCTGAAGAGTTTAGCTAAAGCGGTGAACTGGGCTTCATATTTTTTGAAGCTCAAGACTACCCCCGACGGTGTGGAACTTTCCTAACCCCGAAAGGTCAGGCGGCCGCCTTCCCTAAGCTTCCTCCACTCTGTAGACGCATCCAGCCCGAGGGTTGCTCATGCTGCCCTCGGTCAGGGCCGCAGCCGCCCTCTCCGCTTCCTCCAAGCTGTCGTAGTAGGCCGCCGTCAGCCTCCGCCCTCCAACCTCGGTGACCACGGCGAACCTGGAGGGCTTCAGAAACTCGCAGCCTCCGCACAGCCGCCGGGAGGGCCTGTCCACGGTTTCGAGGGAGTGCCCGTGCGGGCACAGCCTCAGACCCCTGTCTTCGACGAGGCTTTTAGCCGCACATTTCAAGACGGTTCCCCGGAAATTGCGGGGCTAGTGAAAGATGATTTCGATTTCGTTTTCCTGGTCAAAGGAAGACCGGTCTTCGACGTAGACGCCCTGCTTCCTGTCAGCGTAGTAGCAGATGCCCAGCTTCCGGTCTGAGCCCGTTCTTTCCAGCCTCAGCCTCCTCCCTGTCTTCGGATGGTAGACGGTGATGGTGTCGGCCACGGTCATCCCCGAAAGGGCCGCCTTCACGGCTCGATCTTCGGCTCCTCCATCACCCGGTAGCCGGGGAGATACTCATCGCAGACCTCCGCCAGCCTCCTGGCGTCGAAGGGCGGCTTGCCCTGTCCGTCCTTGCCCTTGAAGCTTTCCAGCAGCGGGGCGACGGCCCTGAAGACGGCGCAGATGTTGAGGTGGGCGCAGCGGGTGCAAGACCGACGGTCTTTCAGCTCGACGCCGGGAGGCGTCTTAACCTGAACCTGCATTTTGATTCTCCCCGAAAAACGCCGAGGGCTAAAGGAGCTTCAGCTCGTCGCGGACGCCGTTTCAGGCTCCAGCATCTGGATGAGGCTTTTCAGTAATCTGCGCCCAAAGTTTGACAGCGCATAATGAGAGTCGTGGGGCGTTCCAGGGGCGTCGATACCGAAGTTACGGGCTTCCGGCGTGTTCGGTTGGCTAAAGCCTTGATGGGTTCGATGAGTTCCTGGGGAAAATCCGTCTGAGCCATCACCGAGCCTCCTGGGGACGCATCCGTCCCCCCGAAAAAAAGGGTTCAGCGCACAGGGCAGGTCAGGTCCTCTTTTTGGGGTAAGGCAGAGGTTTCAGTCCTCTTCCTTTCCTGGTTACGTTGTAGATGTCCCAGAAGATTTTTTGAAGGTCGCAGAGCTCCGTTCGGGCTGTGACCATGGGCGCTCCCCGAAACGGCGAGGCTAAGGCTTAGGGAGGGCGAACACGATTTCGGTTTTAAGGGCTTCGTAGACGTCCCACAGAACCGCTCTCTCCAGCTCCCTGCTTCTGAGCCTCCGGCTGCTGAGGAGGCGTAGGAGGAAGCGTCGATGGGCGTTTTGCACGGCTCGCAGATAGGTCCAGGCGTTGAGGATTTGGAAGGGATTGGGCACGTGGTCAAGCGTAGGCTCAACCGAGGCCGGGTTTCTCACGCAGGTTCCCCCGAAACAGGCGGCACGGTTCACCGTGCCAGGGGCAGGGCTGCGTGGAGGACGTTGAACTGGTCGAGCTTGGTGGAGATGTCCGACTTGGCGTTGTGCCAGATGGCGGCGCTGACGGAATTGTAGGCGTCCCAGAGGGTTGCCTGGGGGCTGAACCCCTTCAGCGCCCTGCGGCCGTCTTCGAGGGTTTCGACTTCGATGAAGTCGGGCAGCACCCGGAGGGGCAGCTCCGACTCGGCTATCCGGCGGGCTACGGGTTCGCTGAGCCGTTCGAGGGCCATCCGCCGGTAGGCTTCCAGGACCTCCCGCCCCCGGTCCACCACCCTGAGGATGGTGTCCTGGAGGCTGGGCCTGTCCACCCTGAGCCTGGAGGTGTGGCGCTGGTAGACCCAGGCCAGCACCCGCCGCTCGTCGAAGGGCATGGAGTAGCCGCGGAGGCCCATCAGCACCATGTTGGCGCAGGCGTTTTCCGGTCTTACAGCCGCCCTTTTTAAGACTTCCACCCACTTCCGGGCGACTGTTAAGACTGTCGGAACGTGAAGGCGCCAACACCGAAGCCGCAGCTGCCGTCTATGCTGTTGTGCACGGCGAAGCCCAGGTGCACCGTGTCGACGCCCTCCACCTTCACCGGCTCGTCGAAGGCGTAGAGGGCGTGAACCTGCGTCTCAGCCCGGTTGTAGATGACGTGGTTGCCCATGGGGGCGAACCAGCGGCCTCGGAACTCGGTGAAGGGCTTGGCCCCCAGGGCTTCAGCGGTCTCGTCCGCCAGCTGGACAACCTCCTCGTTGGGCAGGAGGCGGTAGCCCCGGCCGGCTATCTGAACCAGCTGGCCTTTGCGGATGACGGCCTTGTAGCCGGAGGGCTGGCCTCCGTAGGCTATGGGCACCTCCACGATGCCGTAGCGCTCCCAGGTCAGGTCGGCGGCCCGGTCGAACCTGAGGCTTCCCACACCCCTGGCCGCCAGCTCCTCGGGGCCCAGAGGCTGGTACGCTGAGGCTTTGACGGGCTTGGGAGGCTCGACGCCTTCCCTACGGCCCAGGATGGTGAGGTAGGCCTTCTGCCCGGCGGTCAACCGGCCGGGGTCGGAGACACCCAGCTTCTTCAGGTAGGCTTGCTGGCTTGGGGTTAAACTTCGGCCTTCCATGGTGGTCCCCGAAAGGAAAAACCGGGGTCAGGTCGGCCTCAGCCTTCGCCTCAAGGCCGCCCGTCTGGCAGCCCGCCGTCGCCGCTCCCTTTCAGGAGCTTCCATGCTGAGCTTTTCCAGTTCATCCAAAGTCCACTGATGGCAGCCTCTGGAGGCGACGACGACAACCCGGTGGATGAAGTCGGGGAAGGGCTCGCCGCCTCTCCAAGTCCAGCAGGATATGTCCGCGGGGAAGAAGATTTTATAGGACGCCAGCTTAGGGTTGACGACCTCAAAATAGCTGACTGTTTCAGGGTCACCCCGCCTCTTCGAGGGCGTCTACGATGGCTTCTTTGTCGACGCGGTATTTTTCCGCCAGGCAGTCCAGGTAGGCGGGGTTGTCGCCCAGGGCCCACTCCCACTCGGTGAAGCCGCACCGGAAGCACCGGCTCCAGACTCCTCGGCCGTCGACGACCAGCCGGACGGTTTTCTCCCCCTCGCACTCGTAGCAGTCAGCCGAGCCTAAGATGGGCATAAAATCCCCGAAAAAAATGGAGCCAGCCTTTGGGGCCGGTGGGCTGAAACCGCCCTAAACCCCACGCCACTTTTCAGCCTACCTTAGTCGCTGGTTGAAGCGGGGTAGGCGTGGACTTACAGGGGACCCGGTTTCCCCGAAACTGGAAGCTTACGTCTCCGTCCACCGGTGGTTGCAGCGGGAGCAGTGCCAAAACTGGACAGGCCGCCCCATGGGGTCTAGCTCCTGCCGCATGTCCAGGATGGCGTTGGAGCAGCGAGGGCAGAGCTTCACGGTTCCCCCTCCCCGAAAGAGAAAGGGCCTGCTTCGGGAATCTGCTCCAAGGCTAGGTCTTCAGGCCTCAGCTGCTTGTCCTCCCTGAACCTGACCAACACCGGAGACTTGAGGCTGAAGAAGCTTCTGGGCTGCCGGGCTGCGTACCGGCGGCCGTCCCAGCGCCAGACCTGCCGCAGGCCGGGGTATACGTCGAAGCACCTCACCTCGGCTACGAGCACCGGCCTGACGTGGTAGGCTTCCCGGTCTTCGCCCACCGCGAAGTGCTTGACCAAGGCGTGGAGCCTCCGCCCGGTCTCCGGGTCGATGCCGCTGGAGACATCGCCCACATGGACCAGGTCGCCCTCCGGGCTCATCAAGGCCAGGCGGAGGCTTGTCACCACGCTTCCCACCCTCAGCCGCTCGGTCTTTTTGACGCCCACCACCGCGGCGTCCACGGTGAGCTCCGGCTTGACTTTGAAGCCTCCCCGGGGCGTCCGGGCTACGACGCCCTCGTAGCCGCGGCCCTCCACCCACTCCTTCCAGAAGGCTTCCGCCTCCTGCAGGCCGACCACCCGCCGGTAGGGCAGAGGCCCCGCCAGGCGGCTGGCTGCAAGCCAAGACTCCAGCCTCCCCCATCTGCCAGGGCCAGTCGTTCTTGACCCCGGCGCCGTTGACCGCCAGGAGGGTGAAGAAGCCTAGCTTCACCGCCTCGGGCTTCCGGGTCAGGGTCTTTCTGAACTCCGGCAGGCGGAGGCCCTCCGCGTACAGCTCGGCCAAGGCCTCCAAGCTTCGAAGCCTCTTGGCCTTGAGGGCCTCGGCGAACTCTCGGAGGCAGGGCAGCCCCCTGTGGACGGTGCCCCAGCGGTTCACCGCCTCGGCCTCTCCGCCCTCAAACTTCACCAAGGCCAGCTCTCCGTCGGCTTTCACCTGAAGCCACGTGTCGCCTGTAAACGGGACTTCCCTGAGACTTCGCAGAGCCTTCAGTTTGGGTTTAAGCTCAGCCACTTCCATGCTCACGGCTGTCCCCGAAAGGATGACCTCCAGAGGAATGGTGCACCAGAGTGTCGCACAGCCTAGAGTTATCATCGGGTCGCTCCCTTTGTGCTGGGTTTGGGTTTGAAGTTTATGGGGCCGTTGGGGAATAGGTCGAAAAGGTCTGCGTCGCATTTGGGACATTTTGTGTAGCCTTCGCCAGATTTTTCGTCTGAAAGGTAGGTTCCGGCAGACGGGTCGAAGACGTAGTATTCGCTGGTATCAAAGTAGACTCCGTTAAGGGGTTCACCGCATTCAGGACATTTAGGAGGTCCCATAGACATCTAAACCACCTCGGTAGTCCGGGGCACTAGGGTACGGCCAATCAACCCCGAAAGGCCGGGCGGAAACTTGCTCCTTCAGTTTCTCCGCGTATCCCTTTTTCACAGCCCCCTTCAAGGAGTAGCCGTGCGTGGCCATGTGCATCCTTCCCTTCCGTCCGCCGTGGTGAAGGTTCCGCCGCAGATTTTGCGGCGGTATGCGGTGTGTTTCTTGGGTGGGTTGAGCAGGAGCCTGTACTGGTCAAGCCTGAGGCTGATGAAGTCCCAGGCGTCCGCCAGCCGGGCTTCGCCCAGGTTGTAGGCTTCGAGCAGGTCTTTAACCCGCTCGAGGTCGGCTATGAAGGACCTGAGCAGCCGCTTTTCCGCCATCCTCGCCCCCGAAAACGCTGGGCTTGAATTTTCCGTCCTCGTAGTCGAAGGCCTCCGCGTAGGCTTCCCAGTGGGCTTGGCACATGGAGAGGCCGTTGCCGAAGAACACAGCAGGGCTTCCCCTGCACTCCGGGCAGCGGCTCAGCTGTCGGAGGAGCCCCCTGACGGTTCTAGCCCTCCTCACGTCGAACCCCGAAAGAGCACCGGGGGGCTACGCCGGCTCCACGGTTACCTTTATCCGGTCTCCGAGGCCGTATTTCTGCACGGCCCATTTTTCGATGTACACCGTTCGCAGAGTCGTCGGGTTTTCGCCGGCCTCCTCCCGGTAGCGGACAGTTCCAGGCGTCGTCTTCTCCTTCACAAACACGGCTACCAGAGGCATGGTCTTCCCCGAAAAACGGGAGCTCTCGCCTACTCCGCGGGCTCCCATATTTCCCTCCTGCCTCGAAACCTCCGCCCTTCGAAGACCTCCTCCACAATATATGCATGGTGTTGCAGAACGTAGCGGACGAAGTTTCTGTCCATTTTAGCCGTCTCCGGCAGACCAGTCCTCGTAACGATTTCAAGGTTTCCGCCTGGAACCTCCTTGACGGAGACGCCGATACCGTAGATGCTGTTGAGTGCAAGGAGGTGAGCTTTAACCTTCGAGGCGGACCCGTACAAAATCGAATTCTTGGGCTGGACGACGAACCTCGTCCTGAAAAAGTCGTAACGCTTCCTGCCCACGGTTGCTCCCCGAAAATAAGGGCGACTATTCCTCCTCTTCCAGGTTGACTGTTGTGCTGCACGACGGGCAGGCTGGCTCACGGTTTCTCTGCCGCAGTCGACGCATTTTCCCAAAGGCTGGCCCCCTCTTCCCCCGAAAAAAGACCCCCTCGGTTAAGGGTAGCTTTCCGGCTCGAGGACGATGACGGCGCAGCCTCTGCGCTTTATGACCCTGGCAGGCTCAAAGCGGACTGTTTCCAGGTACTCGCTGGCCAGCTCCATGAGGGCGGCGCTGCCCATCTTGTCGACGCCTTCGCCTGCCACCAGAAGCGTAGGCTTCCTCTTGACGCCGACGCGGAAAACCATGTCGGTCTGCCCCCGAGAACGGGGATAAACGGGGTTTCCGCCCGCTGCCCGAAATTTAGGCTAAGGCTTCCTCCAAAGCCTTGGCCTTATCCTCTTGGCCTCGCCTCCGGTAGATTTTAACCCACGCCCTGCGGGCTCTGAGGCTGGCTGAAGCCCGGTTTGGGGGCTGAAGCACTCCGAGGCCTTCCTCTCCGCGCCGCTGCCTTTCCCTTTCAGCCCGCTTCCTGTAAATCCACCGCTTCAGCTCCCGGAGCTTCTCCTGCTCGTAATCTGAGAGCTCCTTGACCTCGATTTCTGAGGGAACCCGGAGCCTGCCGCGGGCAACCTTACCGAGGAGGTAGGAGTAGATTCTCGTCCACTTCTCGGAGGGCGGCACGCTCAGGAAGGCCGTGTACAGGTAGGCCAGAGCCTCGGCGTCGCCGGCCTCCTCGACGGCTTCACCCTTCAGCCTCCTCAGGTTCTCGGCGAGCCTCTGTAGCTTTATCTCTGCGACCAGCCACTCTGGAACGGTGTCTCCCCAACCGCCTTGGTGGGTGATGATGGTGGGGGATAGCGCGAAGGCTAGGTCGGTGAAGAGCTTTTCCAATTCGTTCCCCGAAAAATAGGCGTGTCCGCCTCATCCGTCGCTCAGCTCCACCACGGCGTCGATGCCAACCTTTCCCTCCGCCATCATCTGCTTGAGTTTTCGCTGCGTTGCCTCCACGGCTTCATCGTGGTCTCGGGCTTCCACGGTGAAGCTTTCGAGGTCCACTACATACTCCTTAAGCTTCCGTTTCCCAGCCACGTCCAGACTCCCCGAAAAGCCCCTGGGAGCTCAGGACAGCCTGTATATTTTCACGTCCAAGCTTCCTTCCTTGAGAGCCTTGTAGCAGGCTTCGCACAGCCAGTAGAGGAACATCAGCCGGTAGCATGGCTGATTGGGCTTTGAGGTGCTCACAGCAGAATCCCATGAGGCCCCCCCGAAAAAGGGCGGCTACGGGTAGCTTTCAGGCTCCAAGACGATGACAGCCCGCTTCCCACGCCTGATAACCCTCGCCGGGAGAAAGCAGACCGTTTCCAGGTATTCGCCCGCCAGCTCCAGCAGCTCGTCTCTGCTCATCTTTTCCACGCCCTCACCGGCCACTGCAAGCGTCGGATTCCTCTTCACGCCCACACATAAGGACAACCCTGTCCCCGAAAGGTTGGAGGCTTAGATTTCCTCCAAGACCGACTGGGCCACGGGCACAGCCTCCCTCGGCTTCGCCTCCTGAGCCTCCACCGGCATCCAGTGGCGGTATTCGACGCGCTTCTGGGTCAGGGCCATCACCAGGATGAAGCGGCCGTCCTGGAAGATGGGGTAGATGAGGGCGTAGCTTTCCTTGAAGCCCCGGCCGAAGCTCAGCTTGCTCACGGCCATGGCGTCCTTGCGTTGGAGGTATTCGGCGAACTCCAGCAGCTGCCCTGGGGCGTCGGACCAGACCTCGTAGAGGCCTTCGACGAGGAACTCGCTGAGGCTGGTGGCTGGCAGCAGCTTCTTGACCTCCAAGACCTTGGTCCTGGGGAACGGTTGCACCTCCACCTCCCGGCCGTCGGGGAGCAGCTGGTAGTGGCGGACCTCGGCCTCCGGGTACTCCCGGCCCTCCGCGTCCATGTACGCCCAGTGGTAGGGTGTCGGCCGGAGGGAGACTTCGACGCCGCTGACGTGGCGGTGCACGATCTTCATGCGGGCCTCCACGTCCTTGGCGGTGAGCTTCTCGTAGCGGATGGGCGTTGTGACGGTGAACTCGGGGCTGGTGTACCTGAGGTCGGCTTTGAAGCCGTGGAACCGCCGGCCCTCCGCCTCCGCCTTCTTCAGCTCCTCGGCCACCTGCCGTCTTTGACCGGGCTTGGCGGCCTGAACGAGCACCTGCTCGACGACTTTACCCTTAGCCTTAGCCATCGAAAATCCCCGAAAAGGGGCCTACTCGGCAGTCAGGCCCTCTTCGGCCAGCCGCACCGCCAGCTCCTTCACCCTCGAAGCCAGGTCGTCCCCGGCCTTCTCAGCCACATCCTGGGCTAGGTCGTCCACCTCAACCCATGAAACCACGCTAACCCCTTCCCCGAAAAAAGGGCTCAGTCGAAAGCCTTCACCAGTCGGTCTTCTCCGGCTTTAACCCTCACCAGGGTTTCGCCGCACTTCGGGCAGACGGTCAGCATCCAGTTGGGCCTGGGGTTGAAGGCGTAGCCGCACCTGGGACAGCGCTCCATGCGGTGGTCCCCCCGAGGCAGAAAAAGGGAGGCCCACGGGGTCGGCCTAGTGGAACGCCCCCAGCCACCGCCTTATCTTAGCCGGCAGCCTGGGGACGACGCCCACCACGCCGTCTTCGTCCACCAGCAGCGGATAAGGGCAGTCGCCCAGGCGGATGAGCCTGGCCGTGTAGGCGTGGTTGCGGATGAGGACGGCCGACCCGCCGCCCTGCCGCTGGAAGGTCACTCCGCCGCGGAGCCGGAGGACCAGGCCTCCGTGGATGTGCAGGTCGAATTTGGGCACCGTGAAGGCTTCCATGGCTGTCCCCGAGAATTGAGCCAAAAAAGGAGGGGTTTGGACTAACGTCCGTATTTTCGGAGCTCGGCCGGCGACAGCAGCAACGTCCAAACCGCCCTGGAGCCGTCTGGAAGCTGCACCTCCACCCGGCACCAGGTGAAGTCTGGCGTGAAGCTGTCGGGCTGCAGCTCCTCCACTACTCGAACAACCTGCAAGGCCTTCACCCCGACAAGGGCCTGTGCATCCGGGTAGTCAGGGTGACGTTGGGGTTTGGCCATGCAAACCCTCGCCCCGCCGTGGACACGCCTCCCAGTCGCCTGGGAGGCTGGGCTATTGGCTTGGTCGCCCAAGCCTGCCCGGGGACAGACCTCGCTAGCCCCCCTTGGGGCCTACGAGACACCGCCTCAGACGCGGGGCTAAGCATGTTGGGGATTGACATGCTCGAGTTACCCGCAGGGGCCCTTCGGGGCAGCCCCCGCGACCGCAGGCTCGGAGCTTGGCGGTCCTCACCGCCTGCGGCTCTAGGGTTCTAACCCAGCCTCCCCTCAGCCGCTCACAGGCCGTCGGCTCTACCGCCGGCCTCGGGCCTCCGGGGAGGCTTCAAGGTTCCCTGTACTTCCGCCCCCGGGTTCACAGCCTTTTCAGCTCAGCCCCGGGGGTCGCCCCACCCGGCCTGTGCCTCTCAAGGGCACGGTTGCACCCGGAACCTGAGCCCCCCTGCCGGTCAGGCTTCTCCGGGTGGTCATTCCTTCTCCGGCCTCTTCACGCCGGACTGCGGCTAAGCCGGGGGCTGCCCGGCCTAGTTCCGCCCGTTCCTGAGGGCCAGCCAGATGCGCACCTGCTCCGCGGCCCACTCGTCGCCGCCTAGGGCTTCGAAAAGCCGCTCCGCTGCCGCCTTGAAACGCACAAAAACACCCCCTTTGAGACCTTCTTCAAAAAGGGTTTTGCTGAGAAGATATTTAAATATACCGTTTCTTTTGGCTCTAGGGCCTTTATTAAGGCCTGTTTTTGAAAAAGAAGGCTTAAGGTGGTAGGAAGTTTAAATATGTTCTCAGCAAAGCCTTATTCGGAGATGGCAGGCATGGCAACGGCAGGATTCGGAGGAGCGGTCGTCGTGCAGCTGGTCTGCGAGGTCTGCGGCGTAGCCTACAAGCAGGAGCGGCACTGGGGCGACTGGTGGGCTAGGCTGGCCCGGCGGTGCGGAGGGCTGCTGGAGCGGGGGCTGTGCGGCCGGTGCACGGAGCGGTGGCTGAAGATTGACAGCATAGACAGGCGGACGTGGGCAAGGGAGGGTCGGAAGGTCAAGTACGTGCATGGAGCAGGCTACGTGCAGGGCGTCTTGCAGGTCAAGCGGAGGCGGCCGAGGCTGAAGAGTTAAACTTATTTATTTTTTGTTTACTTCGTGACGCCTTGGCCATACTCGTCGAGGCTTCAAGTTTAAAAAGTAAATAACTGCTGTCAGGCAGTATGAACAGATAGAGGGGTATTCCCCGCCGGCTAATCTGGTCCATCCCCTTTAGTTCTGAGATGCTGATGCTACAACGTTTCAATGGAACTTTGGCGTCGATATAGTAGGTTGCACCATTTTTCTCCGCTATGAAGTCGTAAGGTTTTGAGCTAATGTCTTTTTCATAGGTTATTTTAAATCCGAGAGCTTTTAGAACCTGTTCAGCTTTAGGGTGGCCAAACTTTCTCAGACGCTTAATAACTTTGAGCGAGATTTTTGAATATTGAGGCTTGCTTTCTTTGTTTTTCATATTACATTCCTTACTTTCCAAGAATTTATGTATTTTCCTTGGCTCATCTTATGACTCTCATCCTCGTTTCCTTTTTCTCAAGGGGATCACTTATTGTCCAAGAATGTAAGGAAAGAAATTTTGGGGATGAGCAAGCTCACTTACAAATTCCAACTTACCCTCCCAAAGAGGGTCAGGGAAAGATTCGCTCTGAAAGAGGGAGATATACTCGTCTTCCTAGCAGAAGATAGCAGGCTAATCTTAACAAAGAGTACTGAATCCTAACCAGGCTAGAAGGACCCGATTTTTCAAGTAGCGAATGAGTTACTTGTTGAAGTCGGAGGCTTCTCTGACCTTCTGGGCTGCGCGCTGAAGGATGGGGGCGAGCTTTGGGGAGGCGAAGTCTTGGAGGGTGTAGCCTCTCCCGGCCACGTAGTCTCTGGCTTCCCGGGTCCAGGGGAGAACGGTCAGGTCTGCCACGGTCAGCGGGGCCATAGGGGGTCACTCGCCCTCCAAGAATTCGTCCACCGGAGGCGGTTTACCGTAGACTTTGACCTTCGGCTCCTGCGGCTCCGACCGCCCCTTCTCAGCCCTCTTCCGGGCGTCCATGCGCTCCAAGACCCGGCGCCAGGGCGGGCATACATAGCGGTAAGGGTCCTCCTTGGGAGCGGCAGTGTCGTAGTTTTCCCACTCCAAGCCGCAGACGGTGCACCGTTTGGCTTTCATGTCCCACCTGTGGCCTTTGGTTAAGGGAAAGTCCTCCGGTAAGGGCGGCAGCAGACGCTCCCGAGCCTCCTCCTTAGCCTGACGCCAAACAGCCTCGGAGGCGAATTCCTGAGCGCAGTCCAGGCAGACGATTTTTTTCACCCTACTATGCTGGGTTTCATACACGTTTTCGTGAAGACAGTCCTCTTCTGGTAGGAGAAACCCCTCCTGCACCAGCCGTTGCTTGAGGACCAGGGGGACCAGTTCCCACAATGTCAACCCGCCCAGTTTGGCGCCGAGCAACATCAAAGCACGGGTAAGAGGTTTATTGAAGAAGTACGGCATTAAAACCACCTAGAAGTACGAGATAATTCAATAACAAGTATCTAATGTTCACCACACTAGTACTACTAGTGTGGTGAAAAATACACAACCCCGTTTTGAATATTCTAGTGTGGTGAAGGCTGGGAACTATTGCTGGGTTGGTTGTTTTTCTCTTTCTTTGGTTCTTTCTTTCTCTTTTTATTGCTCAGCCCTCCCTAACCCATTCTGTGAAGTACCGGTAGGAGAAGTCTTCGGGGGGAAGCTCCTCGGGGCCCACCCTGATTTTCAGGCTGCCGCCTTCCTGCTTCGCCCTTTCAGCGGCCTTCTCCAGCCAGGCCTCCAGTCGGCTGGGCTGATAGTCGCGGTAGATTTTCCCCTTCATGTCGGCGAAGAGGCTGCCCTCGCTGCCGGAGGTCAGCGGCCTGACCAGCTTCCGCCTCCGGTCCTCCGCGGCCTCCCCTAGGTCGATCTAGTCTTATATCGGGTAGCTTTTCAACTGAGACGTTTTCAGAGTCGTAACGAAACCATCGCCGGTCTGTTGCACGAAACAGGAGTTGTCAGGGGAGGGTGAGATTTCTACTATTCCCTTGATATTAAAAAATTAGTAAACGATTGAGGGGAAAAACTCTTCGCGTAGTCGGGTTAGGGGTTGCATCGTAGACTACGTGGTGGTAGACCTCGCGGAGCTTCTTCCTTGCTAGATGGGCGGTTAGGCTGATTATTCCCTTAAAGCCGGTTGAAGGTGGAGTCTTGGATTAGGTTTTCTAGGTTTGGTATGACTTGAGAAGCATAGTGTATGGTTTTTTGAAGAAGTTTTAGGTAGGTTTTCTGGTCAACGGGTTCAGTTCCATGGGCCAGGATGGAGTTGTTTCTCTTGGAAAGGAGGTTAAGTAGCTCCTTATCTTCGGTGAGTTGTTTTCCAAAATGATTTCGTTTCTCGGCTAGGAGTTGGCAGGTTTTGTTGAGTCCTATCTTGATTTTTTGTTCCCGACCTTGCACCCCCCATTCCTTTCTCAGGTCTTGAGGCACCTCTTCTATGGGTAGATTACCAGCGTTGAGGGAGTATCTTCTTTTTAGTTCGTATTGGGTTAGAAATTCTAGGGTTCGGTATAGTCTGGCGACGGCGTCGTCGTATTTCTTTTCTATATCCCCTCTCCTTCTTGCGTTGTTTATGAGATCTGCAATGAGGTAGGGTTCGTTTTCTTGAGTGTGGAGTAATCTTCCGAGGAAGCTTTTGTTCTGGTTGCAGAGGGGGTCTTTCACGGTTTTTAGGTGGTTGAAGGCTGTGGAGTGGTCGAACTTATCCCATGCCGAGTAGGAGTTGGCTAGGGCTTTTAGGTCGGTTATGGATTGGTGGATTCGGGGGTCCGCGGTAGCCTTTTCTATTTCTTGGATTATGGTTAGCACGGCGTCATATTGACATTGGTTGAAGAATTTTTTTGCTGTGGATAGTTTCTTTTCTAAGATAGCAAAGTAGGGTCTGATGTGGTTTATTCTTTCGGTTCCTTTTTGGACTATTCCTCCTACTCGTTTGCCTGTCACGTAGTTTAAGCTGTCAGCCTCATGGAAGGTTCCAAGTATGATTAGTGCCCCTGTCATAGCCTTTGTTCCTGAAGTATAATCCACGGAGAGGATTGGGTAGGTTTGTCTGATTTCTCTGAATTTTTGGTTTAAGGTTTCGTAGATGTTTTGAATGTTATCCGGGTCTTCGATTTCTATGGTTTCATAATTTTGAGCGCCTATTTTCTGGAGGATATGGGGTAGGGTAAGCTTCTTGCTTTCCCGGGTTACTATGAAGTAGACCATATCTGGGTGACTTGCTTGGATGCTGTAGGTTATTCCGTGAGCTAGACTTTCCACAGCTTCTGAGGTTGGCTTGGCGCCGGTGCCAATCGGAATTATAAGTGCTTTTTTCATAGGTTTACGACCTTCTTGTGAAGATAACGCCTCATAATATGCTAAAAAAGTTTCTTGGAATTAACGAAACTGACAATAAGACAGGTGAGACCTATCAGCGAATACTATCGTCCTTTTTTCTTCGAGCAGCACGTTTTCCATTTTTTTCCTTCTTGAGCCATTGAAACTTAGCTGAGACAAAAGACATTCTTAAAGCCCACTAAGAGTTTCTGTAGTCTCCTCTTCTTTTGAGTCATTGAAACCGGCCTATGCTGGGTTATACAAACGCCCTACTGTAAGTTTCTGTAGTCTCCTCTTCTTTTGAGTCATTGAAACTCGGTTCGGCAGAAAACTTAACCGAAGCGAAAAAAGTTTCTGTAGTCTCCTCTTCTTTTGAGTCATTGAAACGTGGCGCCGAATGGGATACGGAAGATGCCTTTTTGGGGTTTCTGTAGTCTCCTCTTCTTTTGAGTCATTGAAACATGATTACTATAAACGGGTTCAGCAAAGAGAGATAAGTTTCTGTAGTCTCCTCTTCTTTTGAGTCATTGAAACCAAACAAACCCTTCGACATCCGAGTAAGGATCACGGGTTTCTGTAGTCTCCTCTTCTTTTGAGTCATTGAAACAGGTGGAAAGAATGAAATTCCCCCCCTCTCTCCCATGGTTTCTGTAGTCTCCTCTTCTTTTGAGTCATTGAAACGACTAGACTGGTTAATTCTGTAGCCGTATCCTTTAGTTTCTGTAGTCTCCTCTTCTTTTGAGTCATTGAAACAACTATAAAATAAAAATGGGAAGGAAAGATGACAAAAGTTTCTGTAGTCTCCTCTTCTTTTGAGTCATTGAAACCTTCCACCCGCCAGGCCGAAAAATTCGGGGAAGTGATGTTTCTGTAGTCTCCTCTTCTTTTGAGTCATTGAAACATGATTTTATGCTCGAAGCGGCTAATTATGGTATAGGTTTCTGTAGTCTCCTCTTCTTTTGAGTCATTGAAACACACATATAATTTTTTTAATTCTTCTTGGTTATGGTGTTTCTGTAGTCTCCTCTTCTTTTGAGTCATTGAAACATGTTTGTAAAGTATGGGTTCACGCTTGTGATTCACTGTTTCTGTAGTCTCCTCTTCTTTTGAGTCATTGAAACTGGATTTGAAAGAACATTTAATCTTAAAAAAACTTGAGTTTCTGTAGTCTCCTCTTCTTTTGAGTCATTGAAACCCTTAATAATGCAGTCGAGGAAATTCTTATGACTGCTCGTTTCTGTAGTCTCCTCTTCTTTTGAGTCATTGAAACTAAATTTCCAGTAGATGGAACTATTTTGGCTTTTGCGTTTCTGTAGTCTCCTCTTCTTTTGAGTCATTGAAACTGCCTCTGCCCGCAGGTAGGGCGTAGCGTTTTTCCACGGTTTCTGTAGTCTCCTCTTCTTTTGAGTCATTGAAACTTTAGCGTTAATCGTTGCTACCTTCACGTATTGGCTTGTTTCTGTAGTCTCCTCTTCTTTTGAGTCATTGAAACAGAAGTTTCCTTCGCTGTCCTGTATCAGGTCGCCGATGTTTCTGTAGTCTCCTCTTCTTTTGAGTCATTGAAACATTTACAAATTTTAAAATGGAAAATTTCATTCCTAGTTTCTGTAGTCTCCTCTTCTTTTGAGTCATTGAAACTACCAGCAAAGACAGCAAGGCGAAAAAATCTTCCAAGTTTCTGTAGTCTCCTCTTCTTTTGAGTCATTGAAACTGGGAGTATTTTTCAGCGTTTTCTTTCTACTCTTCGGTGAACAGTCTCTTTACATCAAGCCTTCGCGAACGACGGAAAACCGGCAGAGGGTATTTAACGCTGTTCACAGTTTCACCCGCCTCTCCCACAGAAGAATCATCGACCTACATTTTCCATGACTTCAGAAATATTGACCCTTCATCCTTCCAAGCATCTTCACCAATTATTAACTGAGTATGGCGATGCCGGGTTGGCAGCCCAGCCCTTTACGCCCTTCACCACCTCCACCTAGAACTCAGTTCCTCTCTACTCCTCTAAGGAGTCTCCTGACATATTTTTAACCCTGAGCTGGCCTAGGCCCATGGGCTTAAAGCCTCCCACAGCCAAGACCTCTAAAGCCGCCAAAGCCTTACTGAACACTTCAACCCCATCAGATCTATACCTGAAGACGCTTCCAGCCGCTACAGTGGGCAAAACCTCTCTTCTCCTGTCCTCCTTTAGCCTCCAACCGCTAAATCTACCTTCACCTACCCTTCGGTCTATCAGCTTAACACTGGGAAGTCTAGGAGCGCCCTCCTTGAAAATCCAAGTATAAGCCCTCCTAGCCGCAGCCACCAAAGTCTGACCTGACAAGTCTAACCCCTCCAGCAGAGCATCTGAAACAAGCCTTATGGCGAAATCCGCTGAGTTAAGCTTCGAAGCTCTATCCTCAAACCTTCCCGCATCTAGACGACTAACCTCGCTGATCTTAACAGAAACCCTGCCAAACCCCCGGCTTCTACCTCCCCCCAAACCCTCGTCGGGCAGAGCCTTCTCTAGAGTTGAAGTCAAAGCCTTTAAACAGGGTTCAGCCTTAGAGCCTACCACAACCTCCAAACCAAAACAAGTACCTTGAGCAACCACATCTCGGCTGTGAAGAGTGCCAAAAGGTTCAGCCTCACCAGGCAACCTAATCATAGCTGCGGCATAGCGACGCCGGTCTATAGCTGTCCTCGTGATCCGTGCCAAGTTTACCGGAGCCCTTGCAATATGTCCGCAAACAGAGCAAATATAGCCCTCATAAGGCTTAAGGACACCCCTGCATTTTGGGCATTCTTTAGGAGGATTAAAGCCGTTAAACCTTGTCTCCCCACAATCCTCGCAGACAAAGAAAGTTCGCGGAGTAGGGTAGTATATTCCACCTCCAACGCAACCCTCATGCCTAGGATAGGCGTTCCTGAAGAAAACCTCTGAAGCCCTATTCCCCTCATCCTGGAAAAGCTGGAAGTAGTCACAATCCTCTCGACTCGGACATTCCTCATGCCTCTTAGCATACTCAGGTTTAACGCAAACAGCCCTAGCCAAAGCTAAACCCACTGCTCCCCTGAGCATTGAGCCCGGAATGTAAACCTTGGTTCCCTTAACCACTCCAAGCCTCGGCTCAGCCCCCAAATGGAGAGGACTCTGAGCTTTCACCGTACCCCTAATCACAAAGCACCCCAAGGCCTGTTCTCTTATTTCCACGGTTCAACAACTTCCTCCGAAGCCTTCCCTACATAGAACTCCGCAGTCCTAACCCTAGCCCTGTCCACCCGGATACGAACCTTACCAAGCCCCCGAGAAGACTGCCCGCCTAAAGCACTATCCTCCACCGACCTCAAAGCAGCCTTCAACAACCCAAGCTCCTCATCGGTCAAGTTCTCAGCCACAATTTCCAAGCTGAAACGACTACCAGCCGGAACAGCCTCCAAGCTATACAGAGCCCCAGGCTTCACGGTGCCTGTCTCTCTGTCCAAGGCTATACCTGTCCTCCTAAGCAGATTCTCCAAGCCGCCAACCAGATGGGCATCCCTAAACTTCACTTTACTCGCCCTAGAAACTCCACCCTTCATACCAGCCGTACCGAAGATTTTGCAAATTATACAAAGACTTTCCTCTCCCTTAGCTTTCGACCCGCACATCGACTCCACAGTTGGAGCTTCGCATACTGCATAACCCATAGACCTAGCCAACCTTTCAGCTTCAGAGCGAACTCTACCCTTCAAGGAAGACCCCGGCACGTAGGGGTTTCCCTTAGGGTCTTTCAACACCGGAAGGTCCACGGTTTCCTCAAACTCAGCCTTCCCCGAGCCTACATGCAACGCTGTTAAGGCTTCGATTTCCCCCTCTAGGATCAGTCTTTTATCCAGTTTTTCAAACACCAATCTAACCTTTCACCTCCTTTCTCTTTTATTCAAACCAAACTTTCAGGTTTACGTACCTCAATTCAGGAACTCTCCGCTTTACCTCGCCAACTATTTCCGAAGCCAGCCTACCCCTGTCGGGAACTCTACCCTCAACGTTGACACTAAGCCTAAACCCATCACGGTCCATGAAAAGCTTAGACCCGCCAAACCGAAGCCTCCTCAAGCTGAGTTGCTCCCTCACTACTTTATCGATTTCTCCCCGACGCCGCCCAACAATTTCTATATCCTTCTCACGAAGCTTCCAATCTAAATAATCCGCCGCTACTCCGACAATTTTAGAAAAAATACGAGGGACAGCCCTACCTAAGAGGTCTTCCAACTTGGAAGCGAAGTCCAAGCTGAGTAAGGGTCGCCCTCCACTTTCCCTTGTCACCTGCTTCCTAATCCAGAAAAGAATGCCTTCCTTATCATGGGTCTCTGCATAACGTGCAAGCTGCTCCAGCTGCCCTTTCCTAACATCAGACTTCGCGGCTTCCTCAGCCAACCTGTTTGCTTCATGGTAAATGTTCAACTCAGAAATTTCTCACACCCCATTCTCTATGTTAAGCTATGTTATAACTTTTAAAAGTTCAAGCACATCCAAAAGCATACTCCTCTCTACCAAGCTTTTCAGCCAACCCATTTCCTCCCAACTAATTACCTCCCGAGCAAACTGTCTTCTCAAATAGAACTCTGCAGCGTCCTTAGCAAAGGTCTTCTCTGCTTGGATTAGACGGCTTAACTCCCTGAGCTGGGTTGAAGGCGTCTTCTCTCTTAACCTTCTCACCAAGTCTAACATTTCCGTTAGAGCTTCCCAGCTGTAAGGTCTGCCTGAAAGCCTTAGTCGCCTCTTACTGCTACCCTCTAAAGATAAGTCCTGCTCCGTGTAGCTGATGCTCCAAACTATTTCGTAGTCCAACCGACTCCTACCTGCAGTCTTAGCATTGTCTAAAAGCTTAGAAACGGCTTCTAAAGCTAAGTAGATCGGATAACCCTTTTTAGCGAGAACTACACCCGCAGATAAGGTTAAACCAGTCTTTCTTCTAAATACCCTCTCAGCCTCCAAGGCTACATCGAAAACCTTACCTCCGAGTAGAATAGCTAAGAGATCGTCTCCACCAGCGTAAACAGTTCTTCCCCCACTCTTCTCAACCAACTCTCTCAACTCAGACTCAAAAGTTCCGTGAAGAAACCTGCTAAACGAAGCCAGCCTAGCAGGAGTTGCATTTTTACTATAGTCTTCTTTGAGTTTTTTACCAGAGAACACTTTACCCACATGGTCTCCGTCCATCTTCAGGATACCGATAAATCCTTTCCCTCCACTCTCCTCATCCGCCCTAACCAAGCCGTCAATGTCTATACCTCTCTGCTCCTCTCCAAGCTGTCTTCTTTTAAGACACTTTTCACAAAGAAACTCCAATCTAGGATAGGAATCCACAGCCGCTTTATATCTCCCTGAAAAAGTTCCAAGCTCAACTCCGCAGACCGCGCAGGGCTCAGACTGAGGGGTGATGGGTTTAAACCCTAAAAGTGGTCTACCAGTTTTTCTCTCTCGTAAGCTCCAATAGGAGTCCTCCCAAATTTTACCGAAATTCTGTAGCTCCGCGCCCACACAAGATTTTAAAATAATTGTGATAGAAAGCTGCCCATGGGACAAATCCTCAAAAGCTTTCTCGGAACTCCGTCGAAGCCCCTCCGCTATCAAAGGTGGTGATAAAGCCAAAAAATTCCCCCCGCCTCGATAAAGAACACAGTCGGGACCAAGCCTCTCCTCGAAAACGTTGGCCGATGCCTCTGTTGCCTCCTTTATAATTCTGCTTCCAGCCGTCAAATCTGGCAGACGTTTGGAGGAATTGAGGTAGTTTTGAACCCTGTCCGCATCACCCCTAACTAAGACAAATTCGTAGTTCTCTAATTCCTTTCCGGGCTGGAAGCCTGAAAGAAATATGCATGTGGCTATGGCTGCCGTAAGCTTCATGTGGCTGAAAAGGTCAGTATCATTTATGGGAGGTTGAGTATAAGCCGGTATTTGAGAAAGACGACCGTTACAAAGCTCCTCAAACAGCCTTCTATAACCGGCCTGGATGTCTGAATGTAGTAATTCCTTGTTTGTCTCCAAAGTTTTTAAAACCTCAGCCGAAACCTCTTCCAGCTCCTCTGCATTAAAACTAAACCGACGTAAACCTTTGGATAGAATGTAGGAAAGTTCTATGGGGGGTTTAGGTCTCGGAGACCGCCGATAAGCTTCCTCAACCCTGTCAGCCCCGGAGGCAGCCATATCAGCCAGATGGACAATATGTTCCATAGAGGTTTTAGGATGAAAATCTTGATGATACGTCCTTGAAGCGTGATGCCTCATGGCTGAAATAGCCAACTCTTTATCAAGGACGTCTTTTAACATCTCATAAGTAAACTGGACATGTTCAGACCAGTCTTTGCCTCTAGCCCAACACCTTAATTTACCAACATCATGCAACAAAGCGCATAATTTTAAAAACCAAAGTTCTTCCAAAAAAGTAACCTCCCATGATATAACTCGTCTATCTACCTAAAAATGTTTAAAGATGACTTAAAATGTGAAAGCATCCAATGTTAGCTTCTATGCTGGTAGATATAGGCGTAGAATTTACCCTTCTCTTTGCTCGAACACCTCCCCCGTAGAAACTACGCCGACATCGACCAAATTCTCAGAGCCCTTCGACATGTGAAACTAGACAGCCTTTGAACGCCCAGCTACATGTTTCGCCTTACTTTCGCTAACCTCTCATGGTTAAGAGGTAGCGACACCCATCTGTTTATTTACCAGATTGGACGATCCCATTTCCCGTTTCTACATCAGAAAGAAACTGACTAGGCTTATCGTTGGATATTGTCACTTCCATGGATTAGAAGAGATGAAAAAGACCGTATGTGGAGTTGGATACGCCAGAGGCTCGACGGAATGGATTCGAGCATTAGAGAAGATTTTGAAAAAGGCTCTCATTTACCTGAAGAAGGCAAGGATAATTCTACCGCTGGAAGGAGGGGGGCTGAGGATCCGGTTTGACCGGTGCAGAAAAATACCGCCTCCTATCTATTCCTACACCTCAGAAGATCTTCCAAAAAATATCTCAGAAAGTTCTGGGCCTCTGCTAATGGGAGAGCGGATGTCCCTGAGCTTCGGGGTTGAGGCCTTAGATAGGCTGATCGGCAGACTGCCTGCCGGCTGCCTGACGGCCCTGCACGGGTCTACCTTATGCCATACCCTTTCGGAGCTACTGTGTGTGAGGGCCCAGCTACCAGAGGATGAAGGCGGCTTGGAATCGCCAGCCGTCTTCCTTGACGGAGGCAACATTTTCAATCCCTACGCGGTCGCGGAGTTTGCCCGCCAGCTTCACTTAAATCCGCAGGAGGCACTAAGGGGAGTTTGGGTTTCTCGGGCCTTCACCTGCCATCAACTGGTATCTCTCGTCACGGAGAAGCTCCCCCTACTACTGGACAGCCACTCCGCGAAGCTCATCGTCGTCTCCGACGCAGCCAACCTCTTCTACGACCCTTATATGGGTAAGGAGGAGCTTCACAGTCTCTTCAACCAGACAGTCCGGTTTCTCTTCCAGCTGGCTAGGGAGAAGAGAGCGGTCGTAGTGGCCACCCTCCTGCCTCACCCTTCCCAAGAGCGGAGAATACCCCTAACTCCCTACCTTCTATCGAGAAGCAACTACGCGGTCCGCATCACGGAGAAAGGCTCAGGCTACACGGCCACCTTGGAGAAGCCTGAAAGAGGGAGGTCGGTTAAGTGGAGAAAGACTTAACATCTTCAGCGCCGCGTTCGGTTGAGGTGATGGAAAACGGGTAGAACCGTACCCTCCCACCGGACAGCCTTAGAGGAAGAGTTGAAAAAATGGGAGAGATTCGGTAGGGCACTAAGAAAGGAAGACCGGGAGCTTTTTCAAGACATGGTCAACGCCTGCCGCTTTTACGCCTCAGCTGCTGGCGCGGCCACTAGGCCGGTAATAACGGAGGCCCTCCTCATGTCCATCCTTCTCTCCCACCACATAATGCTAAAAGATCTTCGGGTTAAGCTGGATGAACTCCTCAAGTGTGGAATCGACCAAAAGGGTTGAAGGCTGGCTTATCGACCTGTATCCCAGCCAACCCGGTGAGATGACTCTCTGGATAAAACGTAAGGAGGGGGGATGCGTCAGGCTTGTCGACAGGTGGAATCTAAAGGTCTACGTTGCAGGCCGGGAATGTGACCTCAAAAAGCTCATTCCGGTTCTAGCCGCCAGCAAATCGGTTGCAGGCTACAGGTTCGAACAGAAATACGTAAGACTGCAGGACCCGGAGAAGTCGACGGTGTTAGAGGTTGAGGTCCCGGACCGTCGAAGGCTTTCCCGCTTCGCCCGGAAGATTCTGCGCATTGGGGGATATGCCAAGTATCAGCTTTTCAATGTTGACATCCCTTCCGCCCAACTGTACCTCTATGAAAAAGAGCTGTTCCCCCTCGCCAGAATTGAAGCTCAGCAGACCGGAGAGAGGGTGAAATGGGAGCTCAAGAATTCTGTTGGGGATGAAGACTACGACCTCCCACCCTTCACAGCCTTGAAGCTTGAGGTAGAAGTGGAAGGCAGGGGAAAACTGCCCTCCCTCAGGGATCCCATTGGAAGGATAGCCCTCAAATCAGGCGAAGAAACCTTTGTCATAGACCGGGGAACCGAGGCTGAAAAACTACTTGGGTTAGTGGAACACATCCGCCGCCTCAGCTGTCTGAGCCTCTTTCTTTTATTCGCTGGTGAGAAATCGGGCAGGGACATAGAGGGTCTTCCTCAGTCCGGTTGATGATTTCTAGGACCTTCTCTTTGGTCAGTTGCTTCGAGACCAAGCCCTCTTTTACGGCCTGAAAGACTGCCTCCAGTGACACGTCCCTCAAACCGCTTACGTAGTCGACCTAACCAAAGGCCGCCATCATGGCCGCGGCTAAGACGCCCGGCTCCAAGCGTGGGGGGCCGTTCAACAGCTACCTAGTGGGTTTGTACGAGGATAAGAATTTGAGGCCCCTCTCCAAGGTTTCCAGCGGCTTGGAGAGGAAGGTGAGAGAGATCATCACAAAGTTGATTCCTCTGCTGAAGACCGGCGAAGACCGCGAATACGTCTACATCCAGCCCAAGATAGTGGTGGAGGTCGCCTACCACAGCCGAGTCAAAGACGGCCTTAGAGAACCCCGACTAGTCAAGGTTAGGTTCGACAAACCCCCGGAAGAATGCACCACCAACCAGCTCCCAAATCCCTAAAACCCCACCCAGTACCGCAGGGCCTCCGGTTCTGGCCTTTATAGCCCTCTTCGCCGCCACCTTACTGGGCTTTTTCTTTCAGACATTGGAGGACGTATTCCTCGAAGGCCTTCTGCCGGGCCAGTTCTTCTTTGAGGGCGGATACTTCGGCTTTCAGGGTTTGGAGGTCCCCCGGCGTCTTCCTGTCATGGTCGAGGGCGGCTTGGAGGTCCAGGGCCAGGCCGCAGCGGTGGCAGAACCGGGCCAGCGGCGAGTTTCTGGCGTGGCAGCGGCTGCACTCCTGGGGCGGCTGCTGGCGGCCGGCTTCGCCTTCGGGAACCTGGAAGCCGTGGGCCCTGAGCAGGGCTGGGTCGATGTCTCGGCCTGAGAGGTGGACGTAGCGGCGGGGCTGGCGGCTGCCCTTCACCCAGCCGAAGTATTCGTCCATCTGCTCCTCGGTGAGGATGTTGGCGTACTTGGTGGCCCGGCGGTGGCGGAAGTCGTACATGCGCAGCCTCCGCCTGAGGCGGGCTTTTTCGCACAGCCGCTTGAGGAGGGCGTTGGCGCCGACGTAGTCCAGGGGCCCGCCGTACCCGCCGTTCTGCCGCCTCTTCAGCCACAGGGGCGCCTCAGGCCTGCCCTTCATGGGGTGGTGGCTGACCCAGTTGGCCAGGGCTGGGGCGCTCTGGATGACCCGCACCCGCCGTTGGCCGGTTTTCCCGTCCACCAAGACCACCGCCCCGTACTCGTCGAAGACCACGTGGCGGAGGCGCAGCGTCAGCAGCTCCGCGGGGCGGCCTCCGAAGTCGTCCAGCAGCTCGACGAAGGCTCGGTCTCGGAGGTCTCCTCCCGCCGCCTCGGCCAGGGCGCGGACCTCTTCGTCGGTGGGCAGGTCTTCGGGAAGCCGGTTGCCGCCGTAGCCGGACCTGATTTTTATCCAGCGGACCTCCGGCGGGTAGCCTGCCTCCTCGTCGTCGCCGTGCCTCAGCCAACGGTAGAACCTCTTGATGACGGCCTTGTAGGACTCCTTGGTTTCGCCGGTGTAGCCGTTGCGGTCGAGCTGGGCTACGACCCTCCTCAGGTCCTCTCTGGCGGCCTCCTCGAAGGGTTTGCCCAGCATCTTGGCGACCTGGGGCAGGGTCTGGAGGTACTTCAGCCGCCTGGGCTTGCTGAGGCCTCCGCCCTGCAGCCAGCGGTCGAACTCGAGGATGGCCCTCTTGTGGGCGGGGAGCAGGTCTGGGCGGCGGTGGATGTTGGCGTAGTACCTCTCCAGCCGCCGGTCGTAGTCGTAGACATCGAGTCTGCTCGGCTTCAAGGCCCTAATAGAAGATCGGACATGTTTGGGATTTAAACTAAATGTTTGGCGCCCTGGCCGGGATTTGAACCCGGGTCGTACGGGCGATTCGGCTCCGGAAAGCCACGGAACAGCCGCACATACTAGACCGGACTCTACCAGCCGGATACGGCGTATCCCTAGCCGCATCACGGCTGCCTATACTACCAGGGCGTCATCCTTAGAAGTTAAAGCGGCAACATATAATTTTTACTGGGAAAAAGCCTTGCCTTGGGTTTTGTTATGGAAAGGTTTATATGGTTGGATAATCCAACCATAAATATGAAAATCCTAAGATTGAGAGGGCATAAACCCGAATATTTTGTGGCCTTGGACCTCTGGGAGGTTGATTCGCTCCTTAGGGTTCTGCCTCAAGACTCGGCGCTCAGGAAGCGGATGGCGAGTGCAGGGGTTTGCGTCGTTCTGATGGAAAAACTGGTGGGCTCCCCTTCGCCTGCCTGAAGGCTAAAAGCTTATAAGTTTACCGGCTGTTTGCTGATCTTGTCCCGCGGTAGCTCAGCCTGGAAGAGCTTCCGATCTTCACGGCGAAAGCCTTGAAGAGGAGATGCTGTAGGGTTTATCCTCTGGATAGGCCTGCCAGCCTTTCAGGCGCACAGAAACCGGAGTGTCGTCGGGGAGGCGAAGGACGACCCTTCACCTCGGCGAGTTCAAATTGGGAGCCACCCATGAAAATCCGACCCGCGGGACCACCATTTTTACGTCTTTCCGAGAAAAGGAGTTCCAAGCGCGGAAGGGCCAGCGTCAGTTTTCTATGTTGGAAATTCATACGATGAACATTTAGAAAAAGAGGGCTAAACATGCTGTGAAAAAGGCTTAAAATGGACTTTTTCTAGGGGATTTGTCTTTTTTATGAAGTATGAATGTACATCGTACAAAAGATTTATATACGATGTATGCGAACAAATAGGCGGGTGTCGGCTTACGGTCAAATTACGATTTAAAGTCAAGGGAGTCTTCTTCGAATGCGTCGGAACACCGCCCGAGATAAACGAGGTTATAAAGAGGCTGGTGGGGGGAAAGTATCTGGTGGAGAGTCTTCCAAGCGGAGGCCCCCCGTCACCACCTGAAGCCGAGCCTTCGGAAGAAATCGATTTGAAGGAGAAGATCCCCCAGCAGAAAAACCTGATCCTCTACATAACCTCCAAGCCTAATTTTGAGCACAATATCTTCGAGATTCAAGAGCGTTTTTTCGGTCAGAGGTTTGATTCTCGGGGAAGCCAAGCTAAAAAATACAACGCCCTCTACCGGCGTTTGGTAAGGGCGAGGGAGAAAATCGAAGAAGAGTACGGAGGAAGGTTTGAAAGCCGCTGGGTAAGGGGAGAAGGCGGCGAACTCTACAAGAGCTTCCGATTCGTCAGGGAGGTGGAAACCTCCAAAACAGCATCCTCACAGAGGCTGGGGAAAGAGGGAAATCCCAGCTCAGGAGTACCTTTCCTCCCCGAGAAAACACTCCCCCTCAGCTCCGAGAAAACTTCCCGAGAGGTTAGGTCTGCGGTATGACATTCGAAACCTCAGCCATCTGGGCTTCCTTTGAAGGGGGTGATCTTTTGTGAAGGGGGTGAAGGGTCAGACTGAGTTGCTGGTTAGGGAGCGTTGTGTTAAGAGTTTTTTGGATGTCATTGTGGCTTCTGTGCTGGCGGAGAGGCCTTCCTGGGGCTACGACATCATCGCCCAGATCCACGGCAAACTGCACGTCCTCCTCAGCCCCGGCACCGTCTACCCTGTTTTGCACTCCATGGAGGCGCGGGGCCTCGTCAGCCGGCGGAGGGAAGGCCGAAGGGAAACCTTCTATCTAACCGAGCGGGGAGCAAACTGGTTCGCCGAGGTCCTCGAAGCCTCCCGCCGTGAGCACGCCGACTTCCTTCAGAACTACCTCCAAAGAATCCTGGACAAAATATGAAACTGTGAGGAGACGCTTCTAACAGCGATTCAGTTAGGCTGTTCAGTTTTTATTTTCCACTACACGGCAGGAGCTCAGCTTCCAGTTTAGGGGAGAGTCTATTTTTTCAAGGGCTTTTTTCAAATCCATTTCAGGTTCTCTGCTTTCTTCTTGGGGTAGGTTTTCTTCAGAAACGAGAACTACGAAGGCTATGAGCCTCGGCAAATTCTTCACATTCCGTAGTCATTCAGTTAATAAAGGTTGTGAAAAAGAAGAAGATTTAAACATTATTCAGATCGCTTATCTATTCCCGCAATAAGCAGAGCCTCAAGATACAAGGCTGATTTCGATAAAGACCTCGTCTGGAACTTTAATCCGCATGATCCGCTTCATCAATCTTTCATTGGCTTCAACTTCAATGAGGCGTTTGTGAACTCGAAGCTCCCACCTGTCCCAGGTGGCCGTGCCTTCTCCGCAGGGGGTCTTTCTAGTTGGGCATAAGATCCTCTTGGTGGGGAGAGGAATGGGGCCTGAGATCTTTATGCCGATCTTCCCGGAAATATCTTTGATCTCGCGGCATACCCCATCAAGTTTATGGCAGTCGACGCTTGTAAGCCTGATCCTAGCTTTCTGGACCATCGGAGTAACGCCGGTCTTGTAGTTGATTTTAGCCTGCTTGGGTTATTTCTTTGACGATGCCGGCTGCGATGGTGGTGCCCATGTCTCTGATGGCAAACCTGCCTAGTTGCGGTATGTCGGAGTAGACTTCCAAGGCGACGGGTTTAACCGGTGTGAGCCTGACCAGAGCTCCGTCCCCGGTTTTCAGGAAGGCCGGCTTCTCCTCGACGGTTTCCCCGGTTCTGGGGTTGATCTTCCTGATGAGTTCTGTGAACTTACAGGCTATCTGGGCTGTGTGGGCGTGAAGGACAGGTGTGTAGCCTTGGGCTATGGACGTGGGATGGTAAACTACGATGATTTGTCCTATGAATTCTTTGGCTACCTTCGGAGGATTCGACGGATGTCCGCCTACTTCCCCTCTCCTGATGTCGCCTTTAGATATTCCTCGAACGTTAAAGCCGATGTTGTCGCCGGGAAGCGCTTGGGGAATCTTAACATGGTGGGTTTCTATGGTTCTGACCTCTCCCTTCACGTTCGCCGGCATGAACACGATGGTGTCGCCTTCCTTAAGGACACCGGTTTCCACCCTGCCCACGGGAACGGTGCCTACGCCTGTAATGGTGTACACATCCTGCACCGGAATCCTCAACGGCTTATCCACAGGTTTGGGCGGAACCTCGAAGTAGTCGAAGGTCTCCACCAGCGTGGGCCCCTTGTACCAAGGCATCTTATCGCTGAGTTTGTCGAGGTTATCCCCAGTCCAACCTGAAACCGGAACGATGGGGACTTTGGAAACATCGAAGCCCACGGTCTTCAGCAGATACTCCAGCTGCTTTTTGCACTCTTCGAACCTCGTTTGACTCCAGTTAACCGAAGCGTCATCCATTTTGTTCACCGCCACGGTAAGCTGGGTAATGCCTAGGGTTCTGAGAAGGAAGGCGTGCTCCCTAGTCTGGCCTCCTGCTTCCACTCCTACTTCAAACTCTCCCTTCCGGGCGGAGGAAACTAGGAGGGCGCAGTCCGCTTGGCTGGCTCCGGTGATCATGTTCTTGATGAAGTCCCTGTGGCCTGGGGCGTCGATGATGGTGAAGGAGTATTTGTCGGTTTCGAACTTGGTGTAGTATAGGTCGATGGTGACCCCTCGTTCCCGTTCTTCTTTGAGGCGGTCCATGACCCAGGCGAATTTGAAGGTGTCGCCTGCTCCTGTTTTCTGCGATTCTTCAGCGTATTCTTTTATTTCCCTTTCGCTGATTACTCCTTTCAGGTACAGGATGTGACCCATGCAGGTGGATTTCCCATGGTCTACATGTCCAACTATGACCATGTTGAGATGTGGTTTCTCAGGCATGATTACTCCTCCATTTCTCCTTTTTCGTGAGTGCTCTAGACTCCTCCATGCGTATTGCAATCATCTAGTTTTTCCATACATTTATAAAGCTTTTCTTCCAGAGGTCGCCCTCTCCCGTGGGAGAACTCTGTCTTCCAGCCCGGAAAACGTTTAAATCTGGGAGCTATCCCTTCAAAAAGAGAAAAACTCTAAGCGTGGGTGGCAGTTGAGCGAGAAAACAGCGGTACAGGAGGCAAAACTCTTCGGTAAATGGAGCTTCGAAGGCATCAAAGTAGAGGACATGGGCCTCAGCAAATACATTAATTTAAAGCCGGTAACCATCCCCCACTCCAGCGGAAAACACGAGGCTCAACGCTTCAAGAAATCAGAAATCTCCATCGTAGAAAGGCTTGTAAACCACCTAATGCGCCCCGGTAAAAACGCTGGGAAAAAAGCTAGGATAATCCAAGTAGTTAAGAACGCCTTCGAAATCATAGCCCTCAAGACTGGGAGAAATCCCATAGAGATTCTGGTTCGAGCCGTCGAAAACGCAGCCCCCTGCGAGGACACCACCCGGATAAGCTACGGAGGCATCGTCTACCATGTGGCCGTGGACGTGTCCCCTCAGCGGAGGGTAGACCTAGCCCTAAGGTTCTTAGCTGAGGGAGCTAGAAAAGCGGCCATGGGAAACATTCGAACAGTAGATGAATGCTTGGCGGAAGAGCTAATCCTTGCAGCTCAAAAAGACAGCCGCAGCTACGCAGTGGCCAAAAGAAACGAGCAGGAGAGAATAGCCCTAGCTTCCCGGTGAAAGTCTCTCTTAACGAGAGGGTTTCTGCTTTTTGCCGGAAATAAGCTCCTTGAGGGCTACTCCGTTCACCGTCAAAACCTGATAGCGGACTCCCGGCAGGTCTCCGTAGGCTTTACCCCTAGGGCCGCCTATTCCTGTAATTATAACCTCGTCGTGTTCATCGATGAAGTTGAGGGCTCCGTCTCTGGGGAGGAAGGCTGAAACCACATGGCCGTTTTTGATGAGTTGAACTCGAACGCATTTCCTCACAGCGCTGTTGGGCTGGCGGCTTTCAATGCCCACCTTTTCCAGGACGATACCCCGGCCCATTGGGGCTCCTTCTAAAGGGTCGGACTTTATGTCGAGGCCCAGCATCCTCCGTCGGTAAGCTCGGTCGCTCCACCGGGTTTTCTTCCGTTTAAGCCTCAGCTTTCTAGCAGCGAACTCTCCTGGCATTGTAGCACCTTGAAGGCTTTTGGCTGAACCGGTATGATCAAGAACAAATTCTATATAAGCTTGTTTGAAGACGCTGCCTCAAAGCCTCAGCGCGGTTCTTGTTTTTATCACCTTCATAAGGTCACTGCGGGTGATGATGCCTACTATTCGGCCTTCTTTCAAGACAGGCAGCCGGCCTACATCATGGCGGGAAAGCTTGATCATAGCCTCTACAGCCGGCTCGTCAGGCTTAACAGATATAATCCTCTCTGCGGGAGTCATAATGTCCCTGACCGAGAGCCCCCTCCAGCTTTCCTTAGGAAATTTCCGAACATCGTGCACCGTGACCATTCCCTCGAATCTGCCTCCTTGAACCACAGGGAAACCCCCGTGCTTATACCTGTAAAAATACTCTTCCACCACCTTTTCCACTGTTAGGTGAGGTTCCACTGCCACAACCTGAGGGGTCATGACGTTTCCCACAACCACGTCGGAGAGAGCCTGACCTATGATGGTCTGCCTTAAACTGGCTTCAGCTCCGTTTCGCAGAAACCATCCTATGAATATCAGCCACAAGCCGCCTATCCACGCTCCGAAAAGAATGACCAAAAAGCCGGTGAACATCAAGGCGTAGGCGAAGCCCTCTGACACCTTCACTGAAAGCCTCGTCGCAGCCACAAGGTCGTCCTTCCACTTCCAAACCTTAGCGCGGAGAAGACGCCCCCCGTCCAAGGGAAAGGCTGGGATGAGGTTGAAGACCCCCAGCAAAACGTTTATCAGAGCACCGTACTGCAGAGGAGCCACAAGTTCAGGCTTCAGATTCAGTCCAAGGGCCCCATACCACGCCACCCCCAGCAGAGCAGCCAAGCCGAAGCTGGACAGCGGGCCTACGAGAGCCATCTTGAACTCGAAGTCGGGATTGGGCGGCTCCTCCGCGATCTGGGAGACCCCTCCGAAAAGGAAGAGGGTTATCGCTGGGACGGAAAGGCCCTGCCTCTTGGCCACGTAGGAATGGCACAGCTCATGGAACAGAACTGAGGCGAAGAGGATGACGGCGGCCGTTGCCCCTATAACCCAGTAGAGGGCTGGGGACAGCCCGGGGTACTGTCGGGGCATATAACCTTGGGCCAGCGTCCAGGTGACGAGGGTGAAGATTACGAACCAAGTGTAGTGAAGCTTTATCTCCACCCCGATGATTTTCCCCACCCGCAGCGACATTGGGTCTTCCCCACGGTGAAGCTTGTCCTTCAATAGTTTAAAAGCTTAGACTCTCGGGGACGCGGAGGAAAGGCCGGCTCGCAGCGGACGCCTTCCCATCGGCAGAGTTTCTGAATTTTCCCCTCCACCTCCCGCCAATAGGCGCTGCGGGTGGAAAGCAGGCGGGGCACCTGCTCGGCTAAACTCGGCTTCACTTCCTCGAGGAAAACTCTGAGGGATTCCAAAACTCCGGGGTGCAGCCTCAGCCTGTCATAGATGAGGGAGCTCTTGGTGGACGCTGCCGCTTTCACAATGCAGCTGAGGTTGGCTTCGTCGTCGTTGACAAAGGGAATGATGGGGCCTAGGAAAATCCAGGTCTCCACTCCCTCGGATGCTAGGCTTTCGAGGGCTTGAAGCCTAGCCTCAGGGCTCGGTGCCTTGGGCTCAAGGCTTCGGGCTGACTCGTTCACAGCCGTCAGGGTGAAGCCCACGTCGAACCTTCCTTGCCTCAGCAGGTCTAAGTCCCTCAAAACTAGGGGGGACTTGGTTTGAATGGAAACGGGGAACCTGTAGGCGGAGAGAAGCTCCAGACATCGACGGGTGAGCCCTAGGCGGGCTTCTAAGGGCTGGTAAGGGTCGGTGACGGTGCCCACCCCTACTTGGCCTCTGCGTTTTTTCCTTAGGTCTTCTTGAAGTTTCTCCGCCACGTTTTCCTTAACTCTGATGAGGCTTCCCCAACGTTGGGCTAAGGCCTTGTCCCCCAAAAGGCTGGGAGAATAACAGTAAAGGCAGCCATGCTCACAGCCTTGGTAAGGGTTGAGAGCATAGCTTAAACCCGGCAGACCACTCGGGGAGAGGGCCCTTTGGCATAGGGTCCAGACGTATTCAGCGAAGCTCATGGGCTGCTCAGCCTTGGGGTGAAAAATCAGCCAGCTTCCTCTGAAACAGCGCCTGCCGGAGAATGACGCTCCTAGGAAGCCAAGCCTTGAGGGGGACAGACAGGTTTCTCATGGCAAAATCGAGAGCCTCCAGGAAGCTGGCAAATTTATGAGGCTGGGTCTTCAAGGCCTGCCGGACGCTTTCCCTCACATTCCAAACCCCCACGGGGAGAAGGTAACCGTTGCGGATCTCCCGCAGGATCAGAACTTTCGCCTGTCTTCGCTCTCGGCTGAGGGCTTCAGCCGCCGCCAGCCTAGCCGCGTAGTAGCAGCCGCCCACATCAGCGTAGGTTGTTCTCCCCCTGAATCCTTCATAGTCCCCCATCAGCTCCGGCTCCCGGCCTTGAGGGTTCCAAACCGTCCCAGGGAACCAAGCTTCGATCCATTCGAAGCTCCAAGCTTCGGGGAGAAAGATAGCGGTGAAGATGTTGTCCAAGTTTTTGAAGGCGTAAACCCTGTACTCGCCGACGGGCGGATACCGCCGCACCTCTCGGAGCAAGCTGAGGGAAATCGCTTCGTCCACTGCCGTGATGCTCCACCGGGTTGGCACCACCCGCCGTCTACCCTTGTCCCCGAACATGCCCAAACTGAAGCAGCGCTGGATCTTTGAAACAGGAACCCCGTCCCGATAAAGTTGAAGCACAGCCTCCCCCGCCTTTAAATCGTCATCGTAGTAGCATTTCTCCACGACCCTGTCCGCGTGGACGTTTGAAAGCCAGAAAGCCCTGAGAGGCGCAGAGGGCCCGAAGGGTTGAACTTCATCGCTCAGGACGATGGCTCCCTGAGGCTTCTGGGCGAAAAGGGCCTCCGCGTCCACAGGCCTTGCTGCCAAGGCCATTTCCTGAAGTTTCTCGAAGAGGCTGCCTCCCCTGAGAGGCTGGTCTGCGCTGACGGGGAACTTCCCCCTGACTAGGGTGCTTCTGAAGTTTACGATGTCCTCCAGTCCCCTTCCAATCCAAGTTTCAGGAGTGTCCAAGAAAGCCGTATCTCCATGGAAGGGAGGGATGAGAGGGCCTACGTAAACCTTGGGGTAGCCTATTCTCCCCACGAAGACGCTGGGAGGAGTGGACCCTTGAATCTTCTCCGAGTCGATGCTTCTAAGTTGGCCGAGCAGTTTCTCAGCTTTGACGATGAGGGGGCAGCAGCTTTTCCCGCAGAGCATTCTGCCTCCTTTGCAGTGCAAGCATAGGGACCCGTAGCTGGGAACACGGACCTTGAGAAATTCCCCTATCCTCCGTCTTTCCTCTTCAGAATAAGGTAGGTAGGCACTCAGCCAACTTTTCTCTAAAGATACCATCCTACTACAACATTGATAACGCTTCGGAAAAATTTAAGATTAGCCTTTCACGACAGGGTTGCTCAGACGATGACGATGTTGTCTACGCCGAAGTATCTCTTAGCCAGCTGCCTGGTTCGGGCGGCTTTTTCTCCACCTCTGCCTATGGCCATTCCTTTGTCGGCTTCATGAACCTTCACAACCACTATCTTTTTTCCGTCAAGCCTCTCCGTGACTCTTATCTCCTTGATCCTCGCAGGCATGAAGGCGTTTTTTATGAAATCTTGAAGGTTGACGGCGTACTCGACGATTTCAATGTCCCTGCCTGTCACCCTCTTCAAAGTCTTCACTTTGCCGCCGTTTTTACCCACGGCTAAGCCTGCCTCATGCTCCTTGGTGACAAAGATAAGCTTGTTCTGGTGGTTGTCGATGAGGCAGTCTTTGGCGGTGGCACCTGTTATGCTTTCAAAGAGGGCTATGTAGCGCATTTCCTCAGCGGTGAGCTTGATCTTCCCAGACAATTTTTATCTTTCCACCAGCTTGAGAATCTTTGAATCGCCCACTTCCCTGACTGCTAGGACTGAAACCGTGAAGGGTTTACCGCAAGTCAAACCCAAATCCACGCTTGAACCTTGATATTGAAGTATGGGTGTCTGAGAGAGCTTCGCAAGTCTTTCCAGCTGCTCTCTTTTCTCAGCCGGGCAGTTTCCGGCGAAGATGATCATCTTCGCCTTTCCGCTTTTTAACATTTCCAGAGTTTCCTTGAATCCGTAGGTTACTTTCCCCGTCTTGACGAGCATCGCCAGAGCCTTCGTCAAGTCAACCACGGAAGTCATCACCATAAGTCAGCTTTCATGCCTGATTGGATCCTTTGTTCGCCGGCATCATATAAAGGTCTATGGTCCCCGTGCCCACAGGGATCATCTGGCCGCAGATAACGTTCTCCGTCACGCCGCTTAAAGTGTCTTCGTAGCCTCGAACTGAAGCTTGAATGAGGGTTGGGACGGTGATTTCGAAGGCAGCCTTGGCGAGGACGCTGGCTTTCTCCCCGCTTATTCCATGCCTGCCTATCTGCATGATCTCCCCCTCCAAGGTCATGGTGTCAGCCACAAGCATAACATGCCTCACGTCGACATCCAAACCCTGCTCGTCGAGGACGCTTTTGATCTCGTTTATCAGGGCGTTTCTGGCGGCTTCTATGCCCAGCGTCGCCGCTATCTCGTGGATGTTGTTGGTGGTGGTTCGGGTGGTGTCCACGCCTGGAACTTTTAATATTTTCGCCAAGTTCGACCCGTCGGTTTGAATAGTCCACTCGCCCTTGTCAAAGGTCACCAGCGCCCGCCTTATGCCGTGAATTCCTTTGATGTGATAGAAGGAAACTTTGTCCAGAAGCTTCGGCAACTCCTCCACCGTAGCCGGCTTCACCAAGATGGTCATGTCCCCTTCAGACTTGACAGCGCATCCGAGAAGCTTCAAGGCTTCCTTCACATCTTTGGCAGTGAGCCCCCGCTCCTCAAGGCTTGTCCTAGACAGCTTAACCACAACAGCAGCCTTCACATGGTCGATGTAGACACTGGAAGCCACGTTGTTGACTGTGGTGTAAACGATGTCCCGGGCGATCTCCACAGCCTTCTCTCTGTTTTTCCGCAACTCCTTCTTCAGGTAGATGTTCATGATAGGGGTGGAAGGAACCCTCCTCGCGTCCACCAGCTCGATTATTCTAGGAAGCCCGAGGGTGACATTTCTCTCTTTAACCCCTGCGAAGTGGAAGGTCCTCAAAGTCATCTGGGTTCCGGGCTCCCCTATGGACTGGGCGGCGATGATCCCGCTGGATTCCCCGGGTTCGATCTTCGCTTTCTTGTAGCTGTTAACGGTGGTCTCCACAGCGTAATCTACTCCCGCCTTGTTCAACTTAGCCTTAAGAAGGTTTTTCCGCAGCTCCTCCACCAGCAGAGGGGTCAACTCCGACTTAACAGACTCAACTTTGGACTCCACGTATTTTTCGCCAGCAGGCTTTCCCTTCCCATGGGTCAGTTTAATCCTTTCAATAAGCCTTTCGATGTTCACCGCTTTCCCATGGTCGCTCTTCGCAGGGTCGACGCTGTCTTCACCGTAGCTGAACTGGGTCACCTCGCCGGTGGCCATTCGAACTGTTCCGTCATACTCTACCCTTATGTCCTGAAGGGCGTTGATGAGCCTCCGCTGCATGTACCCGCTCTGCTGGGTTCGGACAGCCGTGTCCACCAAGCCTTCTCTTCCTCCCATGGCGTGGAAGAAGAACTCGGAGGGTGAAAGCCCATCCCGGTAAGAGGAGTAGACGAATCCCCGGGCCTCGGGGCTTGGGTCTCCGGGTTTGAAGTGGGTTAGCGCCCGATCCTTGTACCCTCGGATGATCCTCTTCCCTCTAACCGACTGCTGACCTACGCAGGCGGTCATCTGGCCGATGTTCAAGCTGGAACCTCTGGCCCCTGACCGAGTCATCATGCTGCCCCGGTTGTCCATGCCGAAGTATTTGTCAGCCAGCTTCGCAGCGTCATCCCTAGCTTTGGCCAGCTCGTTCATGGCGTAAATTTCGAAGGAATCCTCGAGGCTTTGACCCGGCAGCCGGGTGAGGGTGCCCTTTCTAAACTGCTCCGTCAGCTCGTCTATGCGCTTTTTGGCTTCCCTAGCCCTAGCCGCTATCTTTTCTCTGACCTCCTCGGAGATGTCCAACTCGTCGAGAGAGTAGGAGAAGCCTTCGATGGCAATATAGGTGTTCACCATCCTGCAAAGGGCGTTGAGAAAGTCCTTGGCAGCCTCTGAGCCGTATTCCTTCACAACCCTGTGAAGAATGCTCTCCGACTTTTCAGCCCCCACAGCATTCCTGTCAATGACGCCCATGAGCAGCCTTCCGTTCTTCACCACCACATAGGCGTCGTTCTTGCAATCCTCCTCATCGCATTCAGGGCAGTTCTGGCAGATGTTAGACTTCATGACGTAGTCCAGTTCCTTGGGGAGAAGGAGACTGAAGATATCCTTACCAGACCAGAGAGGCTCAGGCTTCGTCACCGCAGGCTCTGGAAGCGGCCCACTGTAGCCTATGGAAGCCAGCAAGCTGCAGACCTCACTCTTTTTGAGGTAAGTGGATTTTCTTGTCAGAAGATAGGCGCCTGTGATAAAGTCCCTTATCGCTCCTATCAGGGGGCCGCCGTAGCGGGGGGAGAGAATCTGATCCTGAACCTGCATGAGGACAAGAGCCTCTGTCACCGCCTCCTCTGTCTGAGGAACATGCAGGTTCATCTCATCCCCGTCAAAGTCCGCGTTGTAAGGCGGGCAGACGCAGAGGTGAAGCCTGAAAGTCTTGTATGGAAGCACCTTGACCCTATGGGCCATCATGGACATCCGGTGGAGGGAGGGCTGTCGGTTGAAGATCACCAC
Organism: Candidatus Hecatella orcuttiae; assembly: GCF_002009985.1. Lineage (NCBI taxonomy): Archaea > Thermoproteati > Candidatus Bathyarchaeota > Bathyarchaeia (SeqCode) > Candidatus Hecatellales > Candidatus Hecatellaceae > Candidatus Hecatella > Candidatus Hecatella orcuttiae. The sequence goes on along the minus strand of NZ_MTLX02000005.1, from coordinate 217,114 downwards.
GTCGCCGTCCTTGAGATGCCTCTCCACGATGAAGAGAGGCAGCAGGGTTTCGGCTATCTTAGACCGGTCGGCTACAAACTCCAGCCTAATTCTTTTACCATCAGGCCTGATGACGTACAGCGCCCCAGGATAGGTCGACGGGCCGTTGGTGACCAGCTTCCGCATTTCCTCTAAGTTCCATTCTGTGACCACTTCAGGGTAGGTAAGCCTCATGGCAATATCTAAGGGCACTCCCACCTCGTTGATGGCGAGGTTGGGATCCGGCGAAATAACCGTCCTAGCGGAAAAGTCCACCCTCTTCCCCGAGAGGTTGCTTCGGAACCTCCCCTCCTTCCCCTTAAGCCGCTGAGACAGTGTCCTCAACGCCCGGCCGGACCGATGCCGCGCTGGGGGGATACCGGAGGTTTCGTTGTCCAGATAGGTGGTCACATGGTATTGAAGTAAGTCTGAAAGTTCATGGAAGATGAGAGGCGGGGCACCGCCTTCGGAGGCATATTCGTCCAGCCTCCTGTTGATGCGGATGATGTCCACCAGCTTGTGGGTTAGGTCGTCCTCCGACCTGATCCCTGACTCCAGCATGATGGAAGGCCTGGCGCTCACCGGAGGGACGGGGAGAACCTGCAGAATCATCCATTCAGGCCTGAAGGAGGACGGGTCGTAGCCCAGTAGCTTCAGGTCCTCTTCATGGATCAGTTCAAGGCGAGCCCGGATGCTGGAAGGGTCTAAGGGCTTAGGACCCTCTTCGGTATGCTCAAAAAAGTTGGTGGGTTTCGAAAATTCGACGAACATGGGCTTCTTCATGCAGTGGGGGCAGCGGTTACTCTTCCTAGCCTCATGCTTCACAGCCTCGTAGACGTGAACCGGATCGGTTCCGGTCTCCCTCTTAGCATTCTCGATCTTAGCTACGTAGGCTTCAATTTTATCCGGAGGGAGAAGAATTCTTCCGCATTCCCTGCAGAAAACGTTGAGAAGCTCGTGAATGTACTTTATGAAGCCCACGTGGATGACCGGCGTAGCCAGCTCGATGTGGCCGTAGTGGCCGGGGCATCGGGCCGCGGTGTTTCCGCACGTTTTACACCGGGTTCTAGGTTCAAGGGTTCCCAGCCTTTCGTCCATTAGGCCTGAGGCGATGGGCGCGCCGTCTTCGTCGTAGGTGTCAGCTTCCCTGATCTCCACCACGGAGTATTTTCTGATCTCTTGGGGGGATAGAATGCTGAATTTTATCTTCTTGATGGCCTTGGTGGCTTCCTCGAAAACTCCCGCCGCCGACATTTCACGTCCTCTCCTCCAAGATCAGTTTAGGCGCGATGCAAAGGCTCATCAGTTCTTGAAGCAGCAGCTTAAACGCGTAGGATATGGTCACAGCGGAAACAACAGCGTCTTCCCCGCAAATGTTACAGACGTATTTTCGCTGCCGAGCGTCATAGTAGGCGATGTACCCGCATTTCTCGCAGACATATATGGTATACTTGTCAGACTCATCCAGCAGTCTGTTCTTCAGCAGGATGGCAGCCCCGTGGCCTATGAGGCAGTCTCGTTCCATCTCTCCAAACCTCAACCCTCCCCCTCGGGCTCGACCCTCCGTCGGCTGCCGGGTCAGCATCTGAACCTGCCCCCGCGCCCTCGCGTGCATTTTATCCGCGACCATGTGATGGAGTTTCTGGTAGTAGACGATGCCCACGTAGATGTCAGCCCTGAACTTCTCACCGGTCACTCCGTTGTAGAAGGTTTCCCTGCCTCCATGCTGGAAGCCCAACTTCTTCAAATATTGTCTCAGGTCCGAAATCTTCTCGTTGGAGAAAGGCGTCCCGTTTACAGGTCTTCCTAGGATGGCTGCTACCTTACCCGCCATGGCCTCCGCAAACTGGCCTATGGTCATCCGGGAGGGAAACGCGTGGGGGTTGATGATGATGTCGGGAACGATGCCGTCTTCGGTGAAGGGCATATCCTCTTGGGGAACCAGCATTCCGATGACCCCCTTCTGCCCGTGGCGGGAGGCAAACTTGTCGCCAAGCTCAGCCTCCCTGATGTCCCTGACCCTCACCTTGGCTATCTTGTTCCCTTGGGATGTCTCTGTGAGCAGGACAGCGTCCACCACGCCTTTCTCAGAAGGCCTCATGCTGATGGACGTGTCCCTTCGAGTGGGGCCTCTGACCTCGAACTCCTTGTATTCCTCCAAAAACCTGGGAGGACTTGTTCTGCCGACCAGCACGTCGGAGCCGGAGACCTCGGTTTCAACGCTTATCATGCCGTCGGGTTCTAGGAACCTGTAATAATGTTCCCCCCGGAAGCCTATGGTTCCAGGCTCAGGTGTTTCAAACCGGTCTCTTTCACCTCCCAGATACTGCTTGGACTCAGCGTCGTAGATGCGGTAGAACGTGGAGCGGCCCAGCCCTCTTTCCACCGAGGACTTGTTGAAGACCAAAGCGTCCTCCATGTTGTAGCCTTCATAGGAAAGAACGGCTACCACGCAGTTTTGGCCAGAAGGCCTTTTGTCGTATTCTATCATCCGCATGAGGTCAGTTTTAACCAAGGGGACTTGAGGATAGTGGAGGAGGTGAGAACGAGACTCCGTCCGCAGGAAATAGTTAGAAGCGTATATTCCCAAAGCTTGTTTAACCATGGCGGCCTCGTAGGTGTTTCGAGGCGACTGGTTGTGCTCTGGGTAGGGGATGATGGAGGCGCATATGCCCAGTATGGTGTTGGGAGCTATCTCCAGATGCGTATGCTCAGGGGTTAAGTCCTCAGGCTCCATGGCTATGTAGGCGTTTTCCTCCTCCTCAGCGTCCAAGTACTCGATGAGGCCTTTCTCCAGGAAATAGTCCCAGCCTGTCTCACCCTTCCTCAGCTTCTCCAAGTCTTCGGGTGTAACCTTGGCTTTTCCGTCCTCCACGATGATGAGCGGCCTTCTCACCCTCCCTGCATCACAGCAAACATAAACCTCCCGGAGGACTCCGGCTTCGGAGGTATACTCGTAGAGGGCTACGTTGATCTCCCGGCTGATCTCCCCTTTCCTCCGCATTTCTCTGAGCTTTTGAACAAAGCCGACGGGGTCTTCGACATATCCCAGACGGCCGTCCACGAAAACTTTGGCGCCCCTAGACTTCAGCTCTTCATCAGCCTTGGTTGAGTCTACCATCCCCAAGGATTCGAGAATTTCCTTAACTCTCTCCAGCGGCTCCCCTACGGAAATGGAAACTGAGAGGGCTATGTTTTTCACAAGCCCGCAGTTAGACCCTTCAGGGGTCTCGTTGGGGCACAGCCTACCCCAGTGGGTTGAGTGAAGGTCTCGAGCCTCAAAGTTAGGCTGACTTCGGCTTAGAGGTGATTGAAGGCGTCGAAGATGGCTCAGGGTTGAAATGTAATTGGTGCGGTCGAGAAGCTGAGTTATGCCAACCTTTCCCCTCCCCCAGTTTCCAGTGGCCAAGGCATGCTGAATTCTCTCGGTTATGATGCCGGGTCTGACGGCGGCGTTGATGGCGCCCACGGCGCCCACACGGTTCAGGCTGGTCCTCTCCAGCTGGTACTTCATATCCCTGCAGAGATTTCGGAAAGTAACCCTGAACAGGTCGGCGAGCAGCTCCCCAGCCAACCTAAGCCGCTTGTTGGCGTAGTGGTCTTTATCATCCGGTTTCCTCAGCCCCAACCTCAGCTCAATCATTCGGTTGGCTACTTCAGCCAAAAAGTAGGCTTTCTCGATGCGGTTTTCCGGGTTTCTTCCGAGATGGGGGAGAAAGTTTCTGTCGATAACCTGCTCAGCCCTTCGAATCCGGTAATCCTCCGCGTAGCCGAAGGCTATCCTGTTTCCAATGTAGAGGATGGCGTCTCTGGTTTTGATGATACCCTCCGATTTTTCGAAGGAAGGCTCCAGTAGCTCTTGGACTTCCCTTTTCAGGGAGACGGCTTCGACGATGTCCTTGTCCGCCTCAAGTCCTAGGGCCTTCATCAGGACGACGAAGGGTATGTCCACGACGACTCCGGGGATGGAGACGTGCATGGACTTATCCGCCCTCATCTTCACTTCAATTCTCGCCTTGAAGCCGACGGTGGTGGAGAAGATCTTAGCCCTGTAGGTTGCGGTAGTCCCAGTTTCCTCGTAGTCGACGATTATCCTGTTGGGGGCTAGGTCTTCGAGGGCGACAATAACCCTCTCAGAGCCGTTGATGATGAAGTAGCCCCCAGGGTCCTTAGGGTCTTCGCCGATGGAGATAAGCTCATCTTCGCTCATCTCGGAGAGGTGGCATTTTTCCGACTTCACCATGATAGGGAGGTCGCCGATGTAGACGGGGTCTAAGGATACGCTTTTCTTCCCATCCTTTTCTATCCAAACCTCCAAGTATGCGGGCGCTGTATAGGAGAGATTTCGAATCCTCGCCTCTAAGGGGTAGATCTCATGGTCGGAGCCGTCGACCTCAACAATTCTAGGCCTTCGAATCTCAATTTTCCCAAACCTGATCCTGTACCGGTGTTCAGCTTCAATGTCGATGCCGCCAACCTCGTCGATGATCTCCTGAATACCTCGGTTTATGAAGGAGTTGTAGGAGTTTAGATGTTGCTTCACCAGTCCCTCCTGTTTGAGGAAGCCTTCCACCAGCAAGTATCTTTCATTCTGGGAGACAGCCAAAATCCTTCACCTCTCCTTGATGACGTATCTGTAGTATACCGCCGCGCCTGCCGGCCCGCCTTCCCTCAAGATTTTGAGAATGTCCCCATGCTTTGCATTTAAAGCCCTAGCCACAGGGTCTGACTCCTTAATCTTGGGAAGTTGGTAGGGCATGATCTTATAGCGGTCCAGGACCTCGCGGGCTTCCTCCTTGGAGAGGAGAATATGCTTAGGGACGAGTTCGTGGTTGAAGATGTTGAATTCTCCTTCATCTTTTTTAGACATAAATATTAAATCCTCTCCCCAGCCTGCTCTCTAAAAAGTAACCTCTGCCCTATGAGATAGGTCAACAAGCACAGTTAGAAGCCAGCCGCGGCATTAATAAACTTTTATGGCCTCAAACTGAAAGCCTGTGTGGGTAAAGGTAGCATCATTTCCCACTCTTTTTCTGCCCCTCGCAAGGGGGTCATTCAACTGGGCGATTAAGCGGCTTACCCGCAACAAGTTCCAGCCTCAATTCTGACGCCGGAGGGGGGATTCGAACCCCCGGGGGCCCAGAAGGCCCACAGGCTTTCAGGCTTCAGAAGCCTCAGAGGGGGCTCCAGGCCTGCGCCATACCGCTAGGCGACTCCGGCGGGGGAAGTCGAAGGGAAATGATGTTTCCGAGGGTTTTAAGCTTTCCCAGCTCTTAGCCTACCATGCCTTGGGGTAGGTTCCCGGCGGCATGATGACCCTCTCCGTCTTGAAGGCTATCCCCCGGCTGCTTTCCATTATTTGGTCGGTGGAAAGCTGGGCTCTGCCCAAGGCCACCAGCTCCCCTTTGAGGGTGAGGATGGCGGTGAGGCTTTGGGGGGTAATGCCCGAGTCCAGCTTGGAGACCCCGGGCACCGCCAGGTGGGCTCCGTGGCAGAGGGCCTCCACCGCCGAGTCTTTCACGTAGACCTTGGGAAGTAGGGCCACTGAGCTTTCCACAGGCTGGATGACCTCCCTGAGGAGTCTCTCGTCCCCTTCTTCCTTCCAAGCCGCGTAGGCGTCGGCTAGGTCTTGAAGCTTGGTGAGGGTTGCTCCCTCTGTGTAGGGGCCTGCCCGGATTCTCCGCAGTTCCACCATGTGGGCGCCGCAGCCTAGGACCTCCCCGAGGTCGTGGACGATCTTTCTGACGTAGGTTCCAGCTTGGCATCCCAGCTGGAAAAGGAAAGTTCTTCCCTCCGCTTCAAGGACTTGGGCGTAGTAGACGGTTCGAACCCGGACTCTTCGCTTAACCGAGGCCTTGAGGGGGGGCTTCTGGAAGATTTCCCCTAGAAACTCCTTAAAAGCTCTGATGACGTCCTCATAGACCACTTCGCCGTGAAGCTTCATGACGCCGACGTATTCCTTTCCCCCAGCCAAGACGGCTTGGAGAGTTTTGGTAGCCTCCTCCAAGGCGATGGGAAGCACGCCTGTGACACCGGGATTTCCCCGGCGGCATCCGCCTCAAGGGTCCCGCCGTGGCCGGCGTGCTTTACGCCCAAAACCCTCTTCACCCATGCTGTTACCTCATGGCTTGAGGGCCCAGGCGGCTTGTCAAGGTTGACGTAGCCGAAGCGCAGATGCTCCGTCAGCTCCCTCTTTTCCGGGGGTTTTCCGTATTTTTTGTCGGTTGTCGCTTCATCCTTGACTTTGAGCTCCCTAGAAGGCTCCCAAGGTAGGGGGGTTCGCTTCATCCCGCCTTCGCCTCTTCAGGCGCCTCCACGGCCGGCGGGGCTTCAGCCTTCGCCTTTTTTCTGGAGGGCTTCTTTCTCTTTTTGGGAGCTGCTTCTTCCACGGTTTTCTTCAAAAGCTTCATGACGGTTTCGTCGTCAGCCCCTCTTTTCAGGGGGATCTTCTGCTCCGTTGGCTCTAAGTGGTCGATGTTGGCTCTTCTTCTGCGAACGCCTGTTAGGTCTTTAGGTCCTGTTACGAGGACGAAGTTTTTGTCGATGATGTCCACTACCACGCATTGTTTTCCCGCTTCTCTTCCGGTTTTTTTGATGCATACTCTTCCTACTTCCAGCAGAGACAATGCCATCCGCCTCCTTCAACTTGAATTTCAAGTACTCCTTTATTATGCTGCTTAATAATTTAAGGCTGGACTTGAGGGGGAAAAGCTCCGTGTTCAAAACAATGTCGTAGACGGTTAGGTCTTCAAGGTCTATGCCGTAAAACTTCTTGTAGCGCGCCCTTTCAACACGCTCTCTCTCTAAGGTTGATTTTCTAGCTTGCTCCACGGTTTCTCCATCCCTTCGAGCGATACGTTTGAACCTCGCTTCGTCGGAAGCGTAGAGGTAGACCTTAACCCAAGCGTTTTCCCCAGCCATCCAAGCTGAAAGAAGACCGTCGACGACGACCCCCCCTTTTTCAGCCTCCTTCTTGATCTCCGCATCCACAAGGCTGTCGATCTTCCTGCTCTTCACAGCTTGGAAGGTCAAGTCTCGAAGGCTCAGCCCCTTCTCTTCAGCCAGCCGCCGAAACAGTCTTCCGGCTGAGACGTGCCTCAGCCCAAGGTCTTTGGATAAAGCTTCGGCGTAGGTGCTCTTTCCCGTTCCGTGAAGGCCGCTGATGGTGATGACCGCTTTACTCGCTGAAAGTCTTTCCACCATCTTTCAACCCAGCTTCTCCTAGGGATTAAATCCTGATTGTTTCTCCACCTACATAAACACAGCCCAAGCCCACATGGCTGGAAAGGCTTCGGCTGAAGGGAAAAATAAATCAGGCATGTTGTCGATACTGTACTCCAACATAGGAGGATGAAACAGGTTGGCCAAAGCAGCATTAATAGTCATCGACATGTTGAACGACTTCGTCAAGGGCGCTCTGAAATGCCCACGGGCTCAGAGGATCATCCCGCAGATCAGGAAACTGATAAGGGCTGCGAGGAAAAAAGGCGTCAAAGTCATCTACGCCAACGACGCCCACCTCCCTGCTGTGGACGCGGAGTTCGACGTGTGGGGCGCTCACGCTGTCAAGGGAACCAAGGGAGCGGAGGTCATCGACGAGCTCAAACCGCAAAAGGGAGATTTCGTCATCGAAAAGAGAAGGTACAGCGGCTTCTTCGAAACCGACTTGGACATTTTGCTGAGGGAGCTGAAGGTGGACAGAGTCATCCTGACGGGGTTGCATACCAACTGCTGCGTGAAACACACAGCCGCCGACGCCATGTTCCGAGGCTACAAGATAATAATACCAGAAGATGGGGTGGAGGCCTTCAGTGAAGAAGACCATAGATCGGGGTTGGAGTATCTGAAAAAATTCTATAAAGCCTCGGTGATGTCCACGCGGGAAGTCCTCGAAGAAATGGGGTGAAACCTCAGCTTTTTCCCCGTTCAAAGGCGTCCAAGGCCTTCGCCATTTTTCTCCTAAACTCTTCAGCTTCGTTTTTGATTTCCTCAGCAGCCTCCGACAAGGCTTCCACCGGCTCTAGGTTTCCGGTGGTTTTGAGGTAGAAAACAGCTGCGTCCACAAGTCGGTGGGGGATCCTATACCCTGCGAACTCGACGCGTTTATTTTTGAGGAGGGTTTTCTGAAGCAGGTTGAGCAGAGTGTGGGTTTCTCCTTGAAGCTCAAACTCCAACTCGTTCTTTCCTTTTTTAGAGATAAGCACGTTCATGGCTGTTTCGCCTGAGCTAAAGCTCCCCGTATTTTTCACTTATTTTTCTCTTCTCCACAGCCCTACACTGCGGGCAGATCAGCTGTTTTCGGTTGAGGAGCAAAGGCTTTCCACATCGGCTGCAGGAAGCCTGAATGACCCCCAACTCTCTTCCCACCGTGGTCAACTGGAAAGGCTGGTTTTCATCCCCCACCACCTGAGCGCGCACTAAGTCCCCCGGCTTGAAGGCGTCGTAGATCGACCTCAGAAAGCCTTGGGTTGCTAGGGACACGTGGACGATGGCGGTGAAGGGCTTCTTAAGCTCGCTTCTACCCACCTTAAACAGGCGGAGGGTCGCCATCTTGTCTTGGACTTGTTGAACCTCTCCCACCACGATGTTGCCTTTTCTGGGCACCGGCGGAGTTCGAGTTCTCTGGAAGACATTGACCTCCCTTTTATCCCTATCCACCATGATGTGCCCTGTGATCTGAGAGTAGATGGCTCCTCGATGCTCGTAGGTGCCTCTCCCAGGCTTGAATTCTTCGATGGACCCGATCTTGTCGCCGGGAGTTACAAATTTTCCAGACCTTTTCAGGTAGGCTGCCGTCCTTCATCCCTCACGATTCTGTAAACGTTAACCTTAACCTCGTATTCAGGTTTTCTGTGGAAGCCGAATTGACGCGGTATGGTCAGCTTCGACTCAAAAACCGCGGTAACCCGGCCGCCTAGGCTTCTCGCCACCCTATCCAAGTAGCTCCTAGCCTTTTCACTGCTTTTATGTATGCTATAGACCGTGGAGGCTAGGGATAAAGCTTTCCTCAGAAAACCTACATCAGCCCCCCTCCGCCACACCCCGAAGGGGGGATTCTGCAAGGCTGTGTGAAAAGCCCCCCTCAAGAGCTCTATGGAGCCCACCACCCATTCAACCTCCAAGCCGAATCTTTCCGCGTTTTCCTTCGCCGCCTCCACCGCCGCCTTGTCCACATCCACGGCTACCACGGTTTCCGCCCCCAGGTAGGCTGCCCCGAGGGAGAGAATTCCGCTTCCGCAGCCTAGGTCGCAGACGGTTTTGCCGACGATGTCGTCGAAGGTGTATGCTGCCGTGTAGAGCAGAGCAGCCGCCAAGGGAGCCGGTGTGGTATATTGCTCCAGGGAAAGTTTGGGGGCTGGGTGGGGCTTAACTTGGGAAAGGAAACGTTCCAGCTGCTTCCTTTTCACCAAGAACCTAGGCTTCTCCATGGTTTCTCAGCAGTTTGGAGACTTCCTCCGGTGTGACCAGAGGTTTTCTGAAGCGGAAGCCGTCGTCGAACCCTATTCGAGGGCAAGCGGTGTTCACAAAGGCCTCCACATCTGGGAAGTTGTCTAAAACTTCGGGGGTGACTTCCCTCACGCAGAGGAGAACCGCCTTTTTCCCCAGCTTTTCCAGTTTCTCCTTCAAGGCTTCGGCTTGCGGGACGTTTCGCTGCCCGGGCTTGAGCCCTACCAGTATCCCCAGTTTCTCCGCCTCCAGAAGCTTGGCGACAGCTGCCTGCCTTTGCTTCATGAGCTTCGCCCCCATCTTCGAAACCTCCATCACCCGGTCTAGGTAGGGGTCTAACACCACCACAGGCTTCCCGGTGGAGATGAAAATCCCCAAGGGATGGAAGAGGCCTCCTCCCAAGTAGAGAAAAGCATCCACCGCAGACCGGATCTTCTGAGCCGTGGTGTAGTCGCAGCCCAAAATCTGTCCACCGTAGGCTACTCGGCCGGCTGCAGGGCCTATTTCGGCGCCTATTCCTCGGGCGGCGAGAATTTCTTTCAGTCTTCCCAAGGCTTGAACATGCTGAACGGCAGCCGTTAAACCCAGCTTCCTGTAGCCCTCCACCAAGGGGAGAGCCTTCTCCACCAACGCCTCCAAGTCGGCTTCCCCCTCCACCGCCAGATACACCGTTTCCACTCCCCCCTCCGTGGGCATGGGGCTGTGGCCGTAGTGGATCAGGAGGTCTATCTTCAACCTCTCCGCCTCCTCCCAAGCGGTGTCGCAGGCTCCATAGCAGGGGTCGGCGGAAACATAAACCAACGCCCCTGTCCTCCGGGTGATTTCCTCAGCCAGTTTAAACCCGTGGGGCTTAAGGCCGTCGGGTAGCTGAAGGAGCACCCTTTGAGCTCCCTTTTGCAGGATAATTTTCACAGCTTCCTCAGCCGTAATCCTAAAGCTCATGGCAACCAGCATTCAAAACTCTAACCGATTACTCCCGCTTCACTTCAGCCGAAAGACGGACTCCCCTTGAGCGCGCTCCTCAACGAGAAGGCTGCTGAGGGGAAGCTGAGGTTATCTCCACAGTGCAGGGAGTGGGAAACTTACTGGCCCCTACGCGAAGGGCCTCTTTGGCGGCTTCAACGCCTTCTTCGTTTACTTCCACTTCCAGCAGAGGCTGCCCTATTTCCACTCTAGCCGCCAGCCCAGCGGGTTTCCCGAAGGACCTCCGCATTCCCTCCTGAAGCCTATCCGCTCCTGCGAAGGCCATCATCTTATTCTCCCTCAAGACCACGTGGGGGTAGACTCGGACTCGGAGGCGGTAGCCGGTTTCCCCCAGCCTGTCTAAGAGAACCTTGTTGGCAGCCACCCTTGCCGCCTCGATGGCGTTGTGTCTTATCTGAACCCTCCTCTGGGAGAGAAGCTGAAGCCGGTGGGTGAAGCTGCCCTTAGTGTCTCCCATGGTGAACTTGGTGATTTTCGGAGGCGGAGCTCCGCCTATGTACTCCTTCTTCACGTAGGGCATGCTTCTGCCTATGCGGTAGTTGCCTCCCCTCATGGTTGAACCCAGCCTATGTTTGCAAGGCTTCTGGTTATATAAGCTTAAAGGCTTCCGGCCTACTTTGGGGGCAGGTTTCCAGTTGTTTCTTTTGTTAACTGCTAACTTTATTAAAGCTTCTGCCTTCACCTCCATTTGACATCTTAAGCGTAGAAAACAGTTTTCTCGCAGGCGTTCAAGTTTTAACCTATATATAGGGTGGCGAGTTAAATAGCTGAAAGGTTTCGGTGGGAAACCTGAGATGAAGGAAATTCGGTGGCATGGAAGAGGCGGGCAAGGCGTGGTGACAGTGAGCCAGCTCCTTGCCTACGCCGCCCTCCGGGAGGGCAAATACGTTCAAGCCTTCCCAGAGTTCGGCCCTGAACGCACCGGCGCCCCCGTTCTGGGTTTCACCCGCATCAGTGAGAAACCCATTCACGTTCACAGTCAAGTCTACGAACCCGATGTAGCCGTGGTCCTCGACCCCACCCTCATGGGAGGAATCGACGTAGCCGAAGGGTTGAAGGGAGGCGGCTGTTTAGTTGTCAACACGGACGTGACCCCTCAAGAGCTCAGGAAGCAGATCGGCCGGGGGGACGTCAAGATGTTCACGGTCAACGCCACTAGAATAGCCTTGGACACCCTCGGCAGGCCTATCTTCAATACAGCCATGCTGGGAGCTTTGGTTAAAGCAGCGGACTTAGTGTCCTTAGATTCGGTGGTCCAGGTTGTTCGGGAGCGGTTTTCCGGAAAAATCGCGGAAAGCAACATCGCCGCCATTCGAAGAGCCTACGAGGAAGTGAGGGCGGATGGGTGAAAAACGGAAACCCGGCAAAACAGAAAAACCGGGGTGGAAAACCTTGCACGCAGCCGCCATCATACCTGAACCCGGCTCCTCCGTAGAATATAAGACGGGAGAATGGCGGACTTTCAAACCGGTGGTGGACACTGAAAAGTGCACCAACTGTCTGATCTGCTGGATTTACTGCCCGGAACCCGCCATCATCCGGAGGGACAAGTTTGTGGAAATCGACTACGATTACTGTAAGGGCTGCGGAATCTGCGCCACCGAATGTCCTGTAAAGGCCATCAGAATGGAGGAGGAAGCCCGGTGAGGAAAATCCTAGGTTTAACCGGCGACGAGGCCGTGGCCTACGCTGCCAAGCAGTGCGACGTGGATGTGTTGGCCGCTTACCCCATAACCCCTCAAACCGTCATCGTGGAAAGATTCAGCGAATATGTGGCCGACGGAGAGGTGGACACGGAGTACATCTGCGTGGAATCTGAGCACTCAGCCATGTCCGCCTGCATAGGAGCCAGCCTTACGGGGGCTAGGGTCTTCACCGCCACAGCCAGCCAAGGGTTAGCCCTGATGCATGAGATGATGTACGCAGCCTCAGGCCTCAGATGCCCCATTGTCATGGGGGTAGCCAACAGGGCGCTTTCCGCGCCCATCAACATCCACGGTGACCACTCGGACATGATGGGCTCCCGGGATTGCGGGTGGATACAAGTCTACACCGAAAACGCTCAAGAGGCCTATGACTCGGTGATTCAAGCTTTCAAGATAGCCGAAGACCCTGAAATCCTCCTGCCCATCACCGTCAACCTAGACGGCTTCATCGTCTCCCACTGCATGGAAGGAGTGGAAACCTTGGGGGATGAGGAGGTGAGAAGTTTTCTGCCGGAAAGGGAAGTCGCCTTCAAACTGGACCCTGAAAAACCCTCCACCGTGGGTCCCCTTTGCCTTCCCGACTACTATTTCGAGTTTAAAGTCCAGCAGGAGGAAGCCATGAAACGCGTCCCCACCAAAGTGGAGAAGGTGGGGAAAGAATTCGGCGAACTTGCTGGGAGAGCCTATGCTGCCCTCCACACCCATGCTTTGGAAGATGCGGAAGTCGCGGTTCTGTGCTCAGGGAGCACCGCGGGAACAGCCCGGGTGGTCGTGGATAAGATGCGGGCGGAAGGGAAAAAAGTAGGAGCCATAAAGCTCCGCCTCTACCGGCCCTTCCCCGCGGAGGACCTGCTGAAAAAAGCCAGCCACCTGAAGGTCATCGCCGTACTGGACAGGGCGCTGAGCTTCGGAGCCCCCTCAGCTCCCCTATGCAGCGACGTTAAGGCTGTTTTCTACGCCGCGAAGCAGAGGCCTAGGGTCTGGGGCATCGTTTACGGCCTAGGAGGCCGGGATATCACACCTTCAGACCTGGAGCAAGTTTTAAAGAAGGCACTGCAGACGGCTGAAACGGAAATCACAGAACTGCCCACCGCCTTCGTGGGGGTGAGGGAATAATGGTCAAGCTGAAGGAGCTGCCTGAAGAAGAGCCGCTGGCTCCAGGCCACCGCCTATGCGCTGGCTGCGGAGCCTCCATGGCCGCTAGGATGGCCCTTAAAGCCGCCCGAGGCCCCACCATCGTCACCGAGTCCACAGGCTGCTTGGAGGTGGCTACCACCATCTACCCCTACACTTCTTGGAGGATTCCATGGCTTCATACCGCTTTCGAGAACACAGCGGCAGTGGCCAGCGGCATCGAAGCAGCCTTGAAGGTGTTGGAGAAAAAAGGAAAAGCCAAAAAAGCCGACATCATCGCCTTCTCAGGCGACGGGGGAACCTTCGACATCGGACTGCAGGCGCTCTCCGGAGCCTTGGAGAGAGGCCACGACTTTGTCTACATCTGCTACGACAACGAAGCCTACATGAACACGGGGATCCAGCGGTCGGGAGCCACACCCAAAGCCGCTTGGACGACCACCACGCCGGTGGGCTCCGTCATCCCGGGGAAGCTTCAGCTGAAGAAGGACCTCATAGGCATCTGCGTGGCTCATGGAATCGAGTACGCAGCCACAGCCTCCGTGGCCTATTGGAACGACTACATGACCAAGGTGAGGAAAGCCCTAGAAGTAGAGGGCCCTGCGGTCATCCACGTCTTCGCTCCCTGCCCACGGGGATGGCGCAGCGACATGGCGCAGAGCGTGACGGTGGCTCGGCTGGCTGTTCAGAGCAGGTATTTCCCCATCTACGAAGTGGAGAAAGGAAAATACAAGCTCAACCTCCCAGTGCCCAAGCCCATACCGGTCAGTGAATACCTAAAGGCGCAAGGCCGGTTTAGGCATCTTTTCAAACCTGAAAACAAGCCACTGTTGGAGGAGATCCAGCGAATCGTCGACGAAAACTGGCAGAGGATCCTCCGCCTCTGCGGAGAAAACGCCTCCTAACGCTGGATAGCGTTGAAGGAAGCCCCCTCTTTATATATTTCTTTGGCGATTAAATTCATTGAGTCATTCAAGGCTAGATATGGCGGTTTCTCATGCATCCCCCCTGCGAACTGGTGGTCAAACACGTGCTGCCCGTCATGAGGGCTATGATAGCCAAGGAGCTCATCGAAACCCACAACTTCACTCAAACCCAAGCCGCGGAGAAGCTGGGTATAACCCAGGCTGCCATCAGCTGGTATCTATCCCAAAAGCGGGGGCATGAGGACAAGAAAGGCTACCGGGTGAGGGTTGAAAAAATCCAGGAAGTGGGGAAGAAGGTCAAGGAAATAGCCAACTTCGTCGCTGGAGGGAAAGTGCCCTCCGTGGAGGCCATCCTCAACCTCTGTGAAGCCTGCGTCCTCATCCGGTCGAGCCGCGAATTCTGCCAGCTGCACATGACGGACATAGGCTCGCTGGACTTCAAATGCGATATTTGCGTTTCCCAAGACAACGTCTGCTCCCACCCCGCTAAGCCATAAGGGCAGCTTAGGACTGAAAAGTACAGCCCCACGGGGCGAGTTTTCCGGCCCTCAGCCTTCCGGAGCCCCGGGTATGGAGATGGGGGAGACGTTTTCCTCCGGGGAAACAGGAACGTCGATAACGGTGGTCACGTCGCTCTTGAGAGCTTCCCTGACAGCTCTCCGAAACTCCTCATAGGAGCCGACCCGCAAGCCGAAGGCTCCGTAGGCTTCCGCCAACTTGACGAAGTCGGGGGTGTTCCCCAGCTCCACTTGAGAGTAGCGTCGCTGGTAGAGAGCCCGCTGCCACTGGGCTACCATCCCCAGCATCCTGTTGTCGATGATGATCACCGTGACGGGGATCCCCTCCTTCACCGAAGTGGCTAGCTCCTGCTCGTTCATCAAGAAACTTCCATCCCCCGCAATGTCCACCACAGGCACCTCAGGCTTGGCTACTTTGGCGCCCAAGGCAGCGGGGAAGCCGAAGCCCATGGCTCCTAGGCCTCCGGAGCTGATGAAGGTTCTGGGATGGTAGGTTTTAAAATAGATAGCCGCCCACATTTGGTTCTGGCCTACTTCGGTGGTGGCGATAGCATTGGGGGGAAGGATGTCCCTCAGCTCCTTCATCAACCGGGGAGGTTTGAGGTAGCCGGGGGTTTCAGGGCTTTCCCGAGGTTTGAAGCTTCGCTTAAGCTCCTCCACATGTCTCAGCCAGGCGGAGGTTCGACTTTCTTGAAGGGGACCCTCCATCAGGTTTAGTATAGCTTTCAAACACTTTTTAGCATCTCCTTGAAGGGGAATGTCTACCTCCACATTTTTCCCTATCTCCGAAATGTCTATGTCAATATGGATTACCTTGGTTTCCTTGGGCAGAGTCTTTCCCGGGGCGATGGTGCGGTCTGAGAATCGGAAGCCCACTGCCAGAATGACATCCGCTTCGAAGAGAAGCCTGTTGGTATAAGGCATCCCATGCATCCCCATCAAACCTAGAGAAAGGGGGTGATTTTCTGGAATGCAGCCCTTGGCCATGAGAGCCGTGGCCACCGGCGCCTTCAACCGCTCCACCAAGGTTCGAAACTCCTCCAGCGCCCCTGAGCCCACCACCCCACCTCCAGCCAGTATCAGCGGCCTCTCCGCCTTCTCCAGAAGCCGGGCAGCCTTCTTCAAATTCTCTAAGGGGGGAAGTTCAAGGAGAGGCTCTCTGGCAAACTCCACCTTCTCCGGAAAGACCATGTCTTTTTCCGTCATCTGAACGTCTTTCGGGAGGTCGAGGAGAACAACGCCCTTCCTACCTGAATTGGCTATCTCGAAGGCAGCCTTCACCGCGTAGGGAATCTCCTCCGCATCCCTCAGTTGGAGATTATGCTTGGTGATAGAAGCCGTCACCCCCACAATGTCCGCTTCCTGAAAGGCGTCCCGGCCTATCATTTGAGTTGGAACCTGGCCGGTGATGGCCACGAGAGGTGAAGAGTCCATCTGAGCCGTGGCCAAGCCTGTGACCAAGTTAGTGGCTCCCGGCCCTGAGGTGGCCATGCATACGCCTACCCTGCCGCTGGCCCGGGCGTAGCCGTCGGCCATATGGGCAGCGCACTGTTCATGGCGGACCAGCACATGCCGGATCCCTGAGTCGATAAGCTCATCGTAAACCGGGATGATGGCTCCGCCTGGGAGGCCGAAGATCACCTCTACTTTTTCCCTTCTCAACGACTCCACAAGAGCCTTAGCGCCAGACATTACAACCATGAACGCCCGCCCCCGGAAGAGACGTGCCAAGTGCAGCGGCTGCCGCTTCTCCGAGTTTTTAGGTATTTCCTGCCTTTTATCTCACCGATAAAGCGCGGGTTTAATAGGCGATTGTGATATAAAAATTTTGATTTTGAAAGGTGACACGAAGTGGCTGAAGCATTTAGGAAAGCTGTGGAATACGTGGAAAAAAAGAAAAGAGAAGGTATCACTGAGGCTGGCATCCAGCTTGGTTTCCCGGAATTTGGGGAGGGAACCTTCAAAGTGAACAGGCTCTTCGCTTTCAACCCCCTCATCCTCGGAATGTACAGCGACCGAAGGGACATGGTGAAGTTTGACGCCGGCACTGTGAAGGCTGTGAAAGCCTTGGCTGGGAGGCTGAGTTTGAAGATGGAGAAAAAAGGCTTAAACATCTACCTCTCAGAGCAAGGGGTTAGGGTAGCGTGGCTGAAGCAGAATTTCTTCGGAGCCTCAAAACCTGAGCTTTTCGTAGAAATAGGCAAGGCTGTTTACGGTTTAAAAGCCTGAAAGAAAATTGAAATAGGATTACCAGAGCTCTCTGTGGTTGATGTTCAACTGGTCCACCAGAAGCTTCTGGTAGATGGAGAGAGCTTCCTCTTTTGTGTTAATTCCATTGAGGATCATGATTCCGCTCTTAAGAAGGTTCACTGAAACCTTGCTGAGAGTGTAGGTTACCCCAAGTTTGGCTTTAACCTTAACCTTAGCCTTCAATTTTCTGAGAGCTCTATCCACAGCCTTCCAGTCTAGGTCTAGCTCCTTTCGGGGAGTGACCACGAAGGTCCTCTTACCACTTCTTCCGCAGAGTTCCTCCACAGGCTCCCGTTGCTCACGGGGGCGGATTTGGGAAGCTTTCACCCCGCAGGTGGGACAGTTGGGCTGGGGGGCCAGTTTCACCTTATCGAAGGAGAGGTTACGGAGGTCACAGTATAAAAGAGCCCCCGCTAGAAGGGGGGAGTCCCCCTTTATGATTCGAACTGCCTCAGAAACTTGAAGACTTGTGATCACGGCTATGATGGAAGGGTGAACCCCCACCACGGCGCAGGCGGGAAGCATGTAGTCTTTGAAGTCCGGGTAGAAACACTGGAGACAAGGCGTTTCTCTGGGGATGATGGTGGAAAGGTTTCCGAAAACTTCTGACACCGCCCCGAAAACATAGGGAACCCCCAGCTTCACACAGGCTCTGTTCACAGCGTACCTAGCTTCGATAGAATCCAAGCCGTCCACCACCACATCTACTCCCTCAACCAGCTTCTCCGCTGTATCATCGTTTACAGAGAGAGGTAAAGCTTCTATTTCCGTGTCAGGGTTCAGCCGGCTCAGCCTCTTGGCAGCCGCTTCGACTTTAGGATAGTTCAAGTCCTCCACCGTGTAGAGAGGCTGCCGATGCAAATTCGACCGCTCCACCACATCCCTGTCTACAATGCGGAGGTATCCGACTCCCATGCTGGCCATCTGCATGGAGGCCAGATTGCCTAAGCCGCCTTGGCCGATGATGCAGACTTTGGCGTTCCTCAGCTTTAACTGTCCCTCATAGCCTATGTCCTTGAGCACTATCTGCCGAGAGTAGGTTTCAATTTCCTCTTGGGTTAAGGCTTTGACTTTGGGCTTCAACTTTTCTGTCCCCTGAACTTCAAGCTTCACTTCTTGGCTTCTTTAAACTATTTGAGGAAACATTTTCCTAGATAGGGTTGCTCAGATTTAACTCTTTATATTCCGCGGGAATATCTACCTAGGGAAGACGGAGAGTTCACTCACCAAAGACGGTTGATCCCTTGTTAAACTGCGTAAAGGGCAAACCTGAAGCCGTGAGCAGAAAAAGCCTTCTCAAAGGCTTGCACACCGACGTCTACAGGGTAGACGACTCAGTGTTCAAGGTTAAAAAATGGGGAGAGCAGAGTGTCAAAGCTGCTAAAGCCCGTCACCACTATCTTAAAAGGATAAGGGAGAAGTTCTCCTTTTTCCCGGAGTACTTCGGCACCATTTTAGGGGCAGTGGAATGGAATGGAAAACCTCAGCTCGCTGTGGCCAGTTTTCATGAATATGCTCAGCCTGTTTCTTTTCGTTCGCTGAAGGAGGTGGAAGGCGCCCTCACCATCATTGTTGAAGCTCAGAGTAAAGGCTACTTTCTGGATTTGAAACCTACCAATTTCGGGAAAGTGGGGGACCGAATTCTCTACCTTGACGAGTACGGGGTTGGGAGGACGCCCATTCCCCCGGACTTGCTGGGAGACTTGGATAGACTGAAACAGAAACTTCTAGTCCTCTCGAAAAAGGAGCGATCTGAGAAAAATGGTTAAAAAACTAGTAACCAGCAAACTAAATAAACAAAGATATATAATTATAAATGTGGTGAAAGAAATGGCTAATTCTGTTAAGGTTTTGGTTGTTTTCTACAGCATGTACGGAAACGTGGCTAAGCTTGCTAAGGCGGTAGCCCAGGGGGCTGGAAGCGTCGAGGGCGTTGAAGTTTCGCTGAAACAGGTACCTGAACTCATCCCCAAAGAAGTGATCGAAGCCAATGAAAGGCTTAAAAAAGTGAAAGAGGAACTCTCCAGCATTCCCACAGCCCAGCCGGAAGATTTAGCGGAAGCCGACGGCATAGTCTTCGGAACCCCCACCAGATATGGTAACATGAGCGCCCAGATGAAGCAGTTCATCGACCGCACCGGCAGCCTCTGGGAGAAGGGAGCCTTGGAAAACAAGGTAGCCGGAGTGTTCACCAGCACCAGTACCCTTCACGGAGGCCAAGAGACAACCATAATCACCTCCATGATGCCTCTCTTCCATCTAGGTATGATTATCGTTGGTGTTCCCTACTCCGAACAGCGGCTCTTCTCCCTCGAGACAGGAGGAGGAAGCCCCTACGGGGCCTCTTCGGTTTCAGGCCCCATGGCGGACAGGCCTCCCACCGAGAACGATCTAGAAATAGCTAAAACTCTAGGTCGAAGGGTTGCGGAAATAGCAAAGAAAATCAAAGGCTGAGATGTTTCGGCGGAGAAAACTTGCGGGAGAGTTATTGAAAGGCTTTAAACGCCTCTCGGCCGGCCCTGCACACGGGACACTTGTCAGGGGCTTCCCCCTCCAGTGTGT
Organism: Candidatus Hecatella orcuttiae; assembly: GCF_002009985.1. Taxonomy (NCBI): domain Archaea; kingdom Thermoproteati; phylum Candidatus Bathyarchaeota; class Bathyarchaeia (SeqCode); order Candidatus Hecatellales; family Candidatus Hecatellaceae; genus Candidatus Hecatella; species Candidatus Hecatella orcuttiae. The sequence goes on along the minus strand of NZ_MTLX02000005.1, from coordinate 197,569 downwards.
ATCCGCAGACTTGGCATATTTGAATGGTCCCTAACTCCACATCTTTCCCAGCGTCCACGGCTTTTTTCGCCTTTTTGTAAAGTTCAGCGTGAACTTTTTCCGTTTGATACGCCCAGTCGAAGCTGGTGAAGGCTGCTCTCTCTCCCTGCAATTCAGCCACAGCTCTGAAGGCAGGGTACATTTCCTCAATCTCGTAGGTTTCGCCCATTATGCAGAGGCTCAGATTTTTGCTCGTCTCTCCCGGGCCGAAGGTTCCCTTGGCCACTGTGGTGAAGCCTCCGTTGAGGCCGCCCAGCAGCCGGTAGTGGTGATTGGCATGTATCTGCTCCGCTTCTGAGATGGCGGTGAACAGCCTAGCCACGTTGGGGAAACCCTCTCGTCTGGCCACATCGGCAAAGATAAGATACCTCACTCGAGCCTGACATTCTCCTGCGAAGGCGTTTTTCAGGTTTTCCTCCGTTGTCTGCATCATAGCACCACTCTCCTTCTCAACATTTCTTAAAGAAAGATTCCGAGGGAATAATAAAGTTTAACCTGCGAATGAAAACTGCGTAGTTTGTGGGCTGAACATTTTCCATTTGAAGCTTTAGCTGAAGATGAGGATGGGTTTTTGGGAAACATTTAAAACCGCAAAGCAGGGTAGTGTAGAGGGATGAAGGATGTCTGTGGAAAAGAAAGTTAAAGAAATAATCGCCGATGTTTTCGGAAAAAACCCTGAGGAACTAGCTGACAACCTTCGCTTCGTCGAAGACCTTCACGCGAAGTCTGTGAACATCATCGAGTTGATAGCTCTTCTGGAATACGAGTTTAACATCACCATACCGTTTGTCGAGGCGCGGAAAAACAAGACAATAGGAGAGGCTGTAAGCTACATTGAGAAGAAACTGGCGGAGAAACAATAATATGAAAGGAAAAAGATACGAATACTGGAAAGGTGAAGAAAGATGGGTGTTTTAAAAAGTAAGGCCTCCATCATCGGGGTTGGCGTGACGCGTTTTGGAAGCGTGCTGGAGACCTCGGAGCTCAAAGACAAAAGCTTCCAAGACCTAGTCTCCGAAGCTGCCTTCGAAGCCTACGATGATGCTGGAATCGACCCTAAGGAAATAGACGCCTTCTTCTTCGGCCACTACCTCCCCAACACTACTCATGCGCATTCACCCTTCCGCGTTGCCAACTGGATCGGCATGAAGTATAAGCCGGCTTTGCATTTCGCAACAGGCTGCGCAACCACCAACACGGGAGCAGGATTGGCGGCCATGGCCATTGCTTCAGGAGTCTATGATACCGTCTTGATTGTTGCCTGCGAGATTTTGAGCAGCACACCCACGTTCAACCCCACTGTCCGAAAGCCCGCAGACCTAGGTAAAGTGTTAGAGTGGACTGAGTGGGGAGGGGACCAAGAATATTACTGGACCCACGCCTATGATGTAAGCGCCATGTTCGAGGCTATTCCGATTATCGCCTACGCCAAGAAATACGGGCTGTCCATGGATGATGTGGAAGACGCCCTCTTCGGCATTGCCGTTAACGCTCGCAGGGCGAGTTCCAGAAACCCTAAGGCATACCATCAAACTGAGCTGAAGGACCAAGCGGCTAGGCGGGGCTTCAAGGATGTGAAAGAATGGTACAAATCCAAGTTTAACCCTTATCTGGCATATCCTCTGAGAGCTTGCTGCATTCCCCCCATCGCCGACGGCGCCTCGGCTTACATCGTCACAACACCTGAGAAGGCGAAGAAATACACCGACACACCGGTGGATATTCTGGGCTTCGGCTGGTGCACCGACCCCTATCCGTTCTACGAGAAAGACCCCTACGAGTGGCCTGTGGAGATGATAGCTGCCCGAAACGCCTACCAGATGGCAGGGGTGGAGCCGAAGGACATCGATTACCTGCAGGTCGGAGACTGCTCGGTGAGCGAGTATTTCGTCTTCCCTGAGGGAGTTGGCTATTTTGAGAGAGGGCAAGCGTGGAAGGCCTTCCGCGACCAGAGGATATCCTTTAACGGTGAGAGACCTATGAATACCAACGGAGGCCACTTGGGCTTCGGTAACGCCTACGCTGCAACATGCGGCGCGGATTTGTACGAGATCGTAAAACAGATGAGAGGTCAAGCTGGAGAGAGGCAGATCAAGCCTGAGCCTGAAACCGCCCTCTGGCATGCCTGTGGAATAGGAGTTGAAGCGACGGTTACAGTGTTGAGGAGGAGGTGAATTTTGATGACGGTGATGAAGAAGTTTTTCGACTTTCTGGCCGAAGGGAAAATCATGGGCTTCAAATGCAAAAAATGCGGCGTGTACATCTTTCCACCTTATCCCATCTGTCAAAAATGCTCAAGCCGTGAACTGGATTGGACGGAGTTTAGTGGAGAGGGGAAGCTTATAATCTTCGCCAGCAGCGCCATACCGACTCCCATGGAATTTCAAGACTACGCCCCCTACGCCTACGGCCTTGTGAAATTCAAGGAAGGCCCCACCTTCATGACTATGATCACCGGAATAGACGTATCCAATCCCACTAAGATCAGGGAAGCCTTGGATAGGCTTCCTATGGATGTGAAAGCGGAGATAAAGAAATTCGCCGGACTGGACATCCTCACCTTCAAAGTCAAGTGAAGCTTGTTTTAAAAGAGGCGAAAACCTGCATGCCCAAGGTTATCGAGGAGTTTAAAAGAAAGGCTGCTCTCAACCCCAAAAGAATAGTTCTCCCCGAACCTGAGGATGAACGAATTCTCCGAGCGGCTGAGATAGCTGTGAAGGAAAACGTGGCTAAGCCGTTTCTTGTGGGAGACAGAGAAGAAATTGAAGAAAAAGCACAAAGGCTGGGTGTCAGCTTAAAGAAAGTCGAATTCGCCAAACCTGAATCTTGGCCTAAACTGGAGGAGTACATAGCCCTCTACAGCAAGGCAAGCGGCTCCTCCGATAGGCTGGCCCGGGCGCTCCTCAGAAAGCCCCTCAACTTCGCCTGCATGATGGTGAAAGCGGGAGACGCGGAGGGCATGGTGGCAGGGGCGACCTACTCTTCCGGGGAGGTTATCGCCGCTGCGAAGCTGATCATCGGCTTGCAGGAGGGGATATGCGCTCCGTCAAGCTTCTTTCTGATGGTTGTCCCTGGCTACGAGGGCGGTGAGAAGGGAGCTCTGCTCTATGCCGACGCTTCGGTGAACATCGACCCCAACCCCGAGGAGTTAGCCGACATCGCCCTTGCCAGTGCCAACAGTGCAAGGACTATGTTAGGCTGGGAACCGCGGGTGGCGATGCTTTCGTTTTCAACCAAAGGAAGCGCCACCCACCCTCTGGTGGATAAAGTGGTGGAGGCCGTTAACCTCGTGAAAACAAAGGCTCCCAGGTTGCTGGTCGACGGAGAGCTTCAAGCTGACGCTGCCTTGGTGCCGGAGGTGGCGAGAAAGAAGATCAAGGGGGACAACCCGTTAGGAGGGAGGGCCAACGTTCTCATCTTCCCCAACTTGGACGCAGGAAACATAGCCTATAAGCTCACTGAGCGGCTGGCGAAGGCAGAAGCCTACGGCCCCATTCTCCAAGGGTTCGCCAAGCCGGTGAGCGACCTTTCCCGGGGAGCGTCGGCTGAGGATATCGCCGGCACTATAGCCATGCTGGTTGTGCAAGCGCAGAGGTGGATTGGGTGAAAGTTCTCGTCCTTAACTGCGGAAGCTCCTCCATCAAATATCAGCTTCGGGACATGGAAAAAGATGAAGTAATAGCCAAGGGAACTGTTGCTAAGATAGGTGAGCCGGGCTCCTACATCGAGCATGAAACAGGAGGGAAAAAGACTAGAAGAGAAGCAGTTATCCCCAATCACAGCGAAGGCCTCTCTTTGGTTATGAAAGCCATGCTGGATGAGGAGCACGGAGTCATCAAAGACCTTCGAGAAATAGCAGCCGTGGGGCATAGGGTTGTGCACGGAGGCGCCGCCTTCACCGAGCCAGCCCTCATCACTCCGGAGGTTCAGGAAAAGATTAGGGAATGCATTCCTCTGGCGCCTCTTCACAATCCCGCAAACCTCGCAGGGATCACGGAGGCTAAAAAGCAGCTTCCTGAAGTTCCCCATGTAGCTGTGTTCGACACGGCTTTCCATCAGACCATGCCGGAGAAGGCTTACATGTACGCGGTTCCCCGAGAGTTTTACATCCAGTACGGGGTCAGAAAATACGGGTTTCACGGAACCTCTTGCCGGTACGTGTCGAAGAAGGCGGAGGAGATGCTGGGAAGCTCCTCAGACCGGTTGAAGATGATCATCTGCCATCTGGGCAACGGGGTTACGTTAAACGCTGTGCAGGGGGGAAAGTCTGTAGACACCAGCATGGGCTTAACCCCCTTGGAGGGGCTTATCATGGGAACTAGGTGCGGGGACATAGACCCCGGAGTCATCTTCTACCTCCACAGGAGGGCAAACCTGAGCGTAGAGGAGCTGGACAAGATTCTGAACAAGAAAAGCGGCCTTCTGGGGGTGTCCGGTGTTAGCAATGACATGAGGGAAGTGATCAAAGGAGCGGAGGCTGGGAACTCTCGGTGTAAGCTGGCCTTGGAAATGTACGCCTACCGGGTGAAAAAGTACATAGGCGCCTACGCGGCGGCTATGGGAGGCCTTGACGTGCTTGTTTTCACAGCTGGCATTGGGGAGAACTCCCCTTTGATGAGAGGAATGATCTGTGAGAACCTTGAGTTCCTAGGAGTTAAGCTGGACGGGGAGGCGAACGTGAAAACAGTTAAGGCTGAGGGGGTCATCAGCAGCCCTGATTCGAAGGTGAAAGTTCTCGTAGTTCCCACCGACGAGGAAAAAATGATAGCCCTCGACACCATGGAGATTGCGGAGAAGGTAAAGAAAATCTGACCGCAAAGTTTCCCAGTTAAGGCCGGCTGCCGAGTAGAATGCACATGGCAATGGCATATTCGGAGTCATAAGAGAGGCTTACGAGAACTCGGGTGACTCCTCTCTGAGAGGCCATTTCAGCCAGTCCGCCTGAAAGTTTTACCAAAGGCTCCCCTCGAGCCCCCGGTTCTATGTGAATGTCTGTGCCTTTAACGCCGGCCCACCCTGTGCAGAAGGCTTTGAGTACGCTTTCCTTAGCGGCGAACCTGGTCGCAAAATAGGCTGCTCTATCCTCGCCCTTGGAAGCCAGCTCTATCTCTTTGGGGGTGAAAACTTTTTCCAAGAAACGCATACCCGACCTGTCCAGAGCCTCCTTGATCCTTTGAATTTTTATCAGGTCTACCCCTATTCCTACGATCAAAATACTTCTCTCCTCCAGAATGCTCCCCGCATCTTCGACGGACGCAAGTCCAACTTACCGGATGACTTTATCGATGTCTATTTCCAGAATATCCGTCGCGCCCTTCTTCTTCAACAGGGGAATCAGTTGCACCACTTGGTTTTCTTTCACCGCCACCTCCACAGCGAATCCTGGCTTCCCATCTCCGGCCAGCTGGGAGATGGTGGGGCTTTTCATGGAGGGGAGGACGCCTAACACGTCTTTCAGGGCTTCCGCGGCCACATTCAGCTTGATGAGCTTCAGCCCCTTCGCATCTCGCGCTCCCGCGACCAGCTGCAGGAAGCTTTCTATTTTATCCTTTTTCCACCGGTCCTTCAAGCTTTGCCTGTTAGCGATCAGCCGGGCGGTGGAGGTGAAAAGCCTGTGGATGATCTGCCAGCCGTTGTCCCTGAGGGTAGTCCCTGTCTCGGTGCAGTCAACGATGAGATCGGCGACTCCGATGAAGGTTTCCGTAGCCCCGTAGGAGCGGATGAACTTGTATGGGACGGAGCCCATCTTCTCCTCACACAGGCTTCGGGTGATGTTCTCGTATTCGGAGGCAACGATGATCTTTTCTTTTCCCTCCCTCCGCAGCTTCGCCACGAATCTTTCGAACACTTTCTCCCCCTCGGAAGACTCTTCAAGGCCGTAGTGTTGGGGCACAGCAGCGACCACGTTTACTCTCCCAAACTCCAAGTCGGCCAGCTCCTCTACATCCGCCCTGTGCTCCACCACCCAGTCCAGTCCTGTGATGCCTAGGTCGTACTTTCCCTCCTCAACTAGGGGACTGATGTTCTGAGCCCGGTGGATTCGGAGTTCAAGCTCGGGGTCGTTGGAGTTCACTGAGTAGGAGCGTTCGCTCTCCACCCGCAACCCGTATCCCGCTCGGTCGAGGAGGCTTTTCACTCCGCTCCAAAGATGACCTTTGGGCAAAGCTACCTTCAGGATTCCCATTTTTTTCACACCGGCAGAATTATGGCTGGGAACTCATAAGTACTTTTTCCAGCATTCCCCCGTCGATTTTCCATTCTGTTTACAGCCCAAAATGCATCGGCTGAAACATGACGAGGAAGGTAACAGGTTTAGGGCCTGGAAGTTTCAGAGCGGGAAACAGCCTTCCACAGTCTCTGAGCCCCCACGAGTCTTGTGCCAAGTGCAGAGGTCGCAGTTCTCGTCAAGTTGAGGGTTAAACCTCTTACAGTTTTCGCACAGCAACCCCATAGTCCTCACCCTCTGACAGCCCCGGCAGAATAGGCGGCTTATCTCGTGGAGGTCTGTCTTACCGTCGATGAGTTTTTCCGCCACTTCTTCCATCAAGGTATTAACCTCTTCCAGCCGCGAGATTTTGGATTTAAGAACGCTGCCTCTTTCGTTTTTAACATAGCGGCTGACAGCGGACTGGGTGATGCCCAAAAGCCGGGCTGCTTCCCCTTGCTTCAGCCCGTAGACGCCGACGAGTTTCTCCGCCACCAAGGCGCGGAAGGCCGGCAGGATTGATTTCACGGCAAGCTCGCAGGGGACAAACATGGTTCATCTTCCGGAGAAGCGGGGCCCCTTATTTTATAGGAAGCCGTCTCTCTTATTACTTATGGCAAGAAGCTGGGTTAACCTTTCCGCAGTCATGCTTTTTTAGTTAGGTCGTCTAGACCTTGAAGGTGCCGAAGTTGAAGGTTCTGGTGGTAACGGGAACCTTAGCCAAGACTTCGGTGGAGGAGTACGTCCGCCGAAGCAAGGTTGAGGCTGAAGTTCTATCCCTCCCCATGCAGGTAGCGGCTCTTTTATCTCCCCGCTATGTAGCTCGAAAGCTAGCTGAAAAAAACTGGGAAGGCTTCGACATCATACTGCTCCCGGGAATGATGGAAGGCGACACCGCCCCGGTCTGGAAGGCTACAGGCATCCCCACCTACAAGGGCCCTAAGCACGCAGCGGACTTACCCCTCATCCTAGACAGTTTGGGAAAACTCCCCTTATCCACTTCCCAACCTGCCTGCGAGTTGGCCCAGGAGGCGGTGGCTAAGAAGGCTGCGGAGGAGTTGGCCTCCCTCCGGATGGAAACCCGGCGGCTGGCTCGGAGAGAAGGCAGCGTCACCGTAGGTGTAGGGAGGGGAAAAGTGGGCACCTACCTTGGGGGTCCTCCCCTCTTGGTGGCTGAAATCGTGAACGCTTCAGCCCTTCCAAAGGAGGCGGTTGCGCGTTGGGCTCGGTATTATGTGGAAAGCGGAGCTGACATCGTGGACGTAGGCATGGAGGCGGGAGGCGGCCGGGTGGAGGAGGCTCGAAGGGCGGTGAAGGCAGCCGTGAAAGCCGTTGCCAAGCCTGTCAGCATCGACTCCAACGACATCGACGAGCTTAGAGCCGGGGTGGAGGCGGGAGCTACCATGGTCCTAAGCCTCAACGAGACGAACATGGGGGAAGCTACCTCCTTCGCCCGAGACTTACCGGTGGTGGTGACTCCTGCTGATGAGAGAGGCCGCGTGGCTCCCCATTACGGGGAAAGAATTCGGAGACTGGAGGCTAACCTGCGGAAGGCGAAGGCTTTAGGGTTTAAAAAAGTCGTCGCCGACCCTATCCTAGGCTTACATCCACCTTTCAGCTTCTTAGATTCCCTGCTGGCTTACGTAGAGTTCGGGCGGAGGAACCCGGGAGTTCCCAGCTTCTTCGGAGCCGGCAACGTCACTGAGCTGGTGGACGCGGATTCCGGAGGGTTAAACTTTCTCCTAGCCCTCCTCGGCTGGGAGCTGGGTGTAAGCTTCATGTTCACAACCCAAGCCAGCGACAAAACATGGGGCGCTGTTCAAGAGCTCTCCACCGCTCTTCGCATGGTGGCCCTAGCCCGGAGGAGAGGCTCTCCTCCAAAAGACCTAGGGCTCAGCTTGCTCAGGCTGAAGGAGAAAAGGCGGAGAGAGGAACCCCTCAACCACCAAGAGGAACAGGGCGCTGCCATGTTGAGGGTTCCCTCGGAGGCGAAGGTGGCTCGTGACCCCCAAGGCTGCTTCAAGCTGAGAGTGGATCGGACGAGGGGGGAGCTGGTGGCCCTTCACTTTCAACCCGGGGCAACTAAACCAGACACGTCCATCCGGGGGAGGGAGCCTTGGCAGATTTACAGGGCTGCGGTGAAGGCAGGTTTGCTTTCTCTCCTTGATCACGCAGCCTACTTGGGCTGCGAGCTTCAGAAGGCTAAGATAGCCTTGAAGACGGGGAGAAGCTATCTTCAAGACGGAGAAATCTTCGAGTGGGAAGGCTGCGGCTAAAGATTTAACTAACCCTGTTAGGCTAATAATGTCCGCAGCTTTCCTTTAATTTAAAGGGAGCCGAGGAAATTCGGGTTGACAAGACTTTGAGCCGACGGGAAATCCAAGATAAAGCACCGCCCCTCTCCATCCCCTTGAAAGAGGTGGGGGTGGTGGGGGTGAAGATGCCCGTGGGTTTTGCCTATTACAACAAAAAACCAGTGGTGGTGGTACCCAGCTTTGACGTCTTCGTCGACCTCCCCGCCCACCAGAAGGGCATCCACGCCTCCCGCCACTACGAGATAATATCAGAGGTCTTGGAGAAGTTCTCCGGGAGAACCTACAAGCTGGAAAATATCTGCGGGAACATAGCCCTAGAGCTTTTTCGAAGACACAAATCCATCTCAAGGGCCCGGGTGAAGGCTCGAGGGGAAGCCGTCATAGGGAAGACCACTCCTAAAACTGGGAAGCTCAGCTACGAGCCCTGCACCCTCACGGCTTCCGCAACAGCTTTCAAAGCCCCCGACGGCTCTGTGACCTTGGAAAGAAGGGTGGGAGTAGGAGTGAAAGGCGTAACCGCCTGCCCCTGCGCCCAGGAGATTTTGGCGGAAAATGTAAGACGGAAGATGGTGAGAAATCGCTTCTCCCCCAAGGGTTTCCGCTGGATACTGAAGGACATCCCTCTGCCCACCCACATGCAGCGGAGCCTCGGCATCGTCAACACGGAGGTTCCCAGCGGCTACGAGATGGACGCCTTGAGTTTGGTGGACGTGGTGGAGAAATCCATGAGCGCCTCCAGCTACGGGCTGCTCAAGAGGAAAGACGAAGCGGAGTTGGTTATGAAGGCCATAGGAAACCCCCTCTTCGCTGAGGACAGTATCAGACTTATGATGAAGCATTTCGCCGAAACCTTCAGAGAGCTTCCTGACAGTGTGATGGTGGTTTTTAAGCTACGGAGCGAAGAAAGCATCCACAAGCATGACTTTGTAGCCCACCGGGCTATAACGCTAGGGGACATTCGAAAAGAATTAGGCCTAAAAGGGAAGACCTCCAAGGCTTCCTCCAAAGGCTAAGCGGCTGTTATCTCCCCGCGGCTCCTACACCTATAAAAAATTTGGAAAGGTGATTTCCACGCGGAACATGAAGGATAAAGCCCAAAAATATTTTGATCCCTCGGTCACCGACAGGGAGAGAGCCGTCTTCGAAGGAGGCATAGCGCTAGGCGCCTTGGTTCACCAGCTTGTGGGAACACCCATAACCCGCGATAGGGATGTGATTAAAGCTGTGGAAAAGGCTGCGGAGAAAGCTTTCCTCCTCCAACCTTACCGAGCCGCAGTGAAGGTGCGTCTAGACCCCAAACTGCTGAAGAAACGCCGACGAGGAGACCCGTACAGTTACACAGCCCTCCAAGGGAGGCATCTGAAGGTTGAAGTCAAAACCCACTACGGCAAGGCTGAAGCCACGCTGAAAATGGAGTACCTCCCCCAGCTGGACTTCTCCCTCATGTACATCGAAAAAATCAGGGAAAAGTAGGCTGTGCAGTTCGGAGGCTCTGCATTGCATTTGGCTGAACACTGGGCCGAGGAGGCTTTCAGAATTTCCTCCGACAAAATGGCCCAGCTGATGGGGGAAGTTGAAGCCTTGCTGAAGGCGGAGCGAAGCCAAGGGGGCTACAGGGAGGAGATGAAAATCACCGGAGGCCTAGTCGTCCTCCCGCGCAAAGGGAAAATCGTGGTCGTGGGAGACCTTCACGGAGACCTAGAGAGCCTCATCCACATCCTTCGAAAAAGCAGGTTTTTAGAGCGGACAGCGGCTGGGGAGGATGTGAAGCTGATTTTTTTAGGAGACTATGGGGACAGAGGGCCCTACTCTCCTGAAGTCTACAGTTTGGTGCTCAGGCTGAAGCGGGACCACCCTGAAAGGGTGATTCTTCTCCGAGGAAACCACGAAGCCCCCCCAGACCTTTTGGGGATGCCCCATGACCTACCCTCCGACTTTCAGAGAAAATTCGGCTCCGCGGGAAGAGACCTCTACTTGAGCTTAGTGAGGCTTTTCCAGGGATTGCATCAAGCTGTCTTGGTGGAGGGAGCCTATCTGCTGCTCCACGGAGGGGCACCCAGTCAGGCTTCAACTCTAAAAGACTTAGCCTACGCCCATCAGACCCACCCCTCCACAAGCCATTTGGAGGAAATTCTCTGGAGCGACCCTGAAGACGACATCGCAGGAGTCTATCCTTCCCCCCGCGGGGCGGGGAGACTGTTTGGCGAAGACGTGACAGCTCGAGTGCTGGCGCTGGCTGGGGCCAAGGTTCTCATCCGAGGCCATCAACCTTGCCCTGAAGGGGTCATGGCCTCCCATAGGGGGAAAGTTTTAACCCTTTTCTCTAGGAAGGGGCCGCCTTACTTCAACCCGCAGGGGGCCTTTCTAGTGTTGAATCCGGCTCAAGAAAGCCTTGACGCCCGCCAGCTGGCTGACTCGGCCTTAAAATTCTAGTCCCACCGCGGCGAGCTTAACCCGTCCTTAGCGGTTTAGCCTTCTTTTTCTCAGCTTTTTTTAAGGCTGCAACGAGTTCCTTGATCTTCGAGGAGCTGTTGAAGCCTTCGGAGCCGAACCTTTGAATTCTGACCACCTGAATGGGGAAGGCCTTCGCGGCGACGACGCGTTTAACCTCAGCCTCAATCTGGTCTTGGTCGTAGCCCAACGCAATGATGTCGGGCTTATGTTTTCGGATGATTCCCTCTATGTCCACCAGTTTCCTGCTTCCCAATACCACCTTGTCCACGGGTTTAAGCATCTCCACCAAGGCTCTCCTTTCCTTTTCCGGGAGAACGGGAGGGCTTCCCTTCAACTTCTTGACGGTGCTATCCCGGGCTACCACGACCAAAAGCTCCGAGTCCTTTCCCCCGACCTCCTTGGCCTTCTGAAGAAAACGCGCATGCCCAAGATGGAGGAGGTCGAAGACCCCGGAAGCCAGCACCCTTTTCCGCCCGTTGTCCAGCCGCTTCCTCAGCCCGCTCCACTCCTCTTCCATGTGAAGTGAACGAGCCTTAAAAGTCTAAGGGCGTCCAGCAGGCCTTCCCCGTAGGCTAGAGATATCAGAGCGGTGACAGGCCGCCCGGTGTTCTGGAAGTGCTCCGCGTCCCGCCGGTAGCTTTCAGCCAACTCGACTATTTCCCTTACCCTTGAAGCCTCCTCCCCGGCTGCCTGAAGCTTCAACCCTGAAAGAGCTTGGCTGAGGTTCTCTCTATATCTCCGGTACATTTCCTCCAGCTTCCGCGACGCGCTCACCGGAAAGCCTCCTCCGGAGTGCCGGCAAAAACTTTCAAGGCTTCAGCTTCCATGAAGTGAAGCTTCCCCGGGAAGATGATGCACTGGGGAAGCTCCTCAAAGACTGTTTCCAGCAGTCTTTCCACTCGGTTTCCCTTGACTTCAGGCTTCAGGGAGCCTAGGCCTGCTAGTCCCACGGCCAGCCGACGCGGGGTCACTGCCCCTTCTTTTCTTTTCTCCTCCACCTCTAAAAGATACTCCAAGCCCTCCCTAACCGTCATACACCGCCCTTTCTCGCTGTCCACATCCAAAAGTACTAGCGTGTGAAGACCTCGGCGGCTGTTCTCCACAACCACTTCATAGGGGGTTTCAGGCTTGTAGAAGGGAGTTGGAAAGGGAACGGTCACCGTCTTCCCGAACTTATAGACTTGAAGCCCCGCCGCGGCGGGGGCGGCTGAGTAGATGGAGACCCCGTTTAAAACCTCGGTTTCAATGCCTGCCCTTTCGGCGCGAAGCCGGAGGTCAATGTGCGTGGTAGCCACCAAGGGGTCTCCCGGCACCAGCAGGGCAACTTCTCCCTCTGACGCCTGCCTGAGGATTCCTTCCTCAGCCCGCTCTTCTAAGTCTCCTCTGGAAAGGACGGTGACGGGTTTGGCTAGGAGGTTTTCCAAGGCTTTGATGGAAAGTTTAGGCATGAGGTTGGTGTAGAATTCAGCGTAAACTCTGTCAGCTGCTTTAGCCTTCTCCAGCCCCAGCAGAGACAAGCTTTTCTCGTCGTGGAGACCTAAACCTATGAACGTGAGCTTTCCCAAGGTTTCGCCTCTAAGAAACTTGGGTGGAAGAACTATTTAGACCAAAGCTCGCTAGGGGAAAGGAGAAGCATGGGGAGGAAGCTGAGAAAGGTAGGCGGAGGCTAGCCGAAGAGGGCGCCCAGTCCTGCCAGCGCCTCGTCTTCCTTCTTTTCCTCTTTTTCTTTCTCCTTCTTCTCTTCCTTCTTGGCTTCCGCAGGCGTGGCGGGCGCAGTTGGCGCTTGGGGCGCGAAGCCTACTGGTGCGGCTTTAAGGGCTTCTTCCACGTTGACCTCAGATATGGCGGCGGCTAGGGCTTTAATTCTAGACTCGTCTGGGGGGATACCCGCAGCCTCCAAGACCTTCTTGAGGTTGTCCACGTTAATGCCTTGGTTGGCGTAGTGGAGTAGCAAAGCCGCGTGAACGTAGGCAGAGGAGACAGTCACAGGAACTCACCTCTTGAGTGTATGCTCAATCAAGCCTCATCCTTATAAATATATTCCCAACCTTTCAGCCCCCCGCCAGCTAGGAAGCCAGCGAGGCGTCGATCTCCTTCAACTTGCCCAGCAGACTGCTCGCCTCGCGGCTGCCTTCAGCCAAGAGGATGGGCAGCGTCTCCTTGTCGAAGACCTTGGCGGCGATGGATAAGCTTCGCCCTTCCAGAGCCGCCTTGGTTAAGAGAATCTGCACCGTCTCTGGGGTGGGGTAACCTGCGTTAACCGCCAGATTTCGAGCGGAGTCCACGGCCTTCTGCAACTCTTCTTTAAAGGCTTGAAGGTCTATTTGGAGGAGTTCCGGGGGGTGAACTAAGCCGTCTTCGTAGGCCGCGGTCAGGCTGAGCTTGGCTTCGATGGGCTTGATTCCCAGCCTACTCAGGAGGCTGGCCACCTGGGCGGATATGACTTCGCCCTTCCTCACCAGCGTCGTGTCCCTGGTCACCCAGATGCTTCCCCCCTCAATCTTGGTGGGTAATCCCAGCTCCGTGAGCTCGCTGATGATGGGCCCCGGGGGAAGACCTGTGCTTCCCTCAGGGATGACGATATCAGAGGGAGCTATGTCTCCGACCTTAGCCGGCAGCTTTACTTTATTCTTATCCAGCATGATGGAAAGTTTGAAGGGGTCTAGGTTTGTCAGAATGAGAAGAGTGGATCCTCCTAGATATTTTTCCAAACCGTTCAGCCCGGGCTTTTCCTTGGAAACCTCTCGAAGACTTCTCCTCAGCAAAGTGTTCTTAGCGCATTTGAAGATGACCTCTCCTCGAAACATTTTTCTCAGCTTCTGGATTTGGGCTGCTCGGACTTTGTGGAGGTTGCTGAGCGACACCACCTTGTACTCTTTGAGGAGTTTAGTCAGGGCCTCTACCTCCGCCTTCTTCCGCTCTTTAACCTTCAACACAGCCTTCAAGCTCAACCTAGCTTCCCCCTTTCACAACCACAGGCTTGCCCATGGTAGTCTTCACGTAAACCTTCGCAATGCTTTTAGCTCCTTTTTCCAGCTTCTCTTCCAGCCTCCTCAACACCGCCATGGCGTTCTCTGCAATATGAAAAGGGTCCATGCCTTCCACACCCACCCGGCAGTGCACGATAGGCTGGTCCTTCAGCCTCAGTCTCACCGTGCGACGGAGTCTTTCAATGTAGGAGTGAACAGGGGCGTTGGGAGGAATGGGGGTAGGCATCTTACCTTTAGGCCCTAGGAAAGGCCCGAAAATCTTTCCCACCAAGGGCATCATGGAGGCTTCAGACAGGAAAAAGTCATATTCCTGAGCTACTCTCCGAGCGGCTTTCCGGTCTTTGGCCAAGTTTTCAAGGTCTTCCCTTTGAAGCACCCGCTCTGCTCCCGCTTTCTTGGCCTCTAAAGCCAGCTGGCCGGAGGCTATGGTGCAGACTTTGACCTCCTTCTGAACGGCGTGAGGGACTTCCACCAGCTCGTTCAAACGGGCTTCAGGCTTTTTCGGGTCTATGTCCCTCAAGTTCACCGTGAGGTCTATGCTTTGAGTGAAATTTCTTTTCCCTGCTTCCAAAGCCTCCTTAACGGCTTCGGTTAAGGCTTCAATCTTTACCTGCAATCCTTCACACCGATTCAGCTTAAGCCTCAATAGTAGGAGGGAAGTAGCCAATAAGGTTTTCAGGCTTAGGCTTCTAAAAGCTCCCGGTAGCGGCCTTCAGCAATCTCCTTCTGGACGGTTTTAGGCTCTTTTCCCTCCACAGTCACTCCCATGCTCACACAGACTCCTAGGACTTCTTTAACCGCTGCCTCCAAGCTTTTGGAATAGGACTGAGCCATCTTTATGGCGGCTATCTTCTTCACCTGCTCCATGGTGAGGTCTCCAACCTTCTGCGTGTTAGGCGTCCCTGAACCTTTCTCAATGCCTAGCTCCTTGACGATGAGGGCTACGGTGGGAGGCGTACCTACCTCTACCTCAAACCTTTTGGTCTCTAAGTCTACGATAACCTTAACCGGAACCTTTATCCCCCCGAACTGGGAGGTGAGCTCGTTGATCTTTCCCACAATGGCAGGGACGTTAACCCCCAACGGGCCTAAGGCTGGGCCCAATGGAGGGCCTGCCGTGGCTTTTCCTCCGCTGATCAAGGCTTCCACTATTTTTTTCTCGCCCAAGGCTATTTCCCCCGCCGCCCCTTTTCGAGACGCCTTACATAGTCGCCTCCGACGGTTATGGGCATGGTTATGGAGGCTTCTAAAAGCTCTAAGGTGACTTCGTTCTTGATTTTGTCCACCTTGGTTATCTTGGCTTTCATGCCCTTCAAAGGCCCTCCTACCACCTCGACGGTGTCATCCACCTCCAGCTCCTCGATCACAGGCTTGGTGATCAAGTATCTTTCCAGTTCGGAGATTTTGATCAGCCCTGGAAGCCTCTGTCTCACATGCTTAGCCCCAGATACAATATCGTCGATGAAGTGAGGGCCCGCCGCCTCCACGAAGATGTAGCCTTTCAGGGTTCCTGACACCAGCACAGCGTAGATGGGTGCCTTGTTGGCTGCAGCCCTGTTGGAGATCATGTTAGCCACATTGACCTCTTGGCCTGAGGTTGTTTTCAAGGCAAATATCTGAGTTTTTTCAACCTCAACTCCACTCTCTCGGCTTTCAGCCTCAGCCTCGGATTTTGCCTCTGCCTTATCCTCTTCGCTCAACTTTCATACCTCTGAGATATGCGGAAACAGGCCCTCTTCAAGGCTTGAACCCTATGATGGCGGAGATGAATTTGATGAGGAAGCCCACGGCTCCTACCACGATCACGCCTAGAATGCAGACTCGGAGCAGAAGCCAGAACTCCGTCTTACTTGGCTTCGAAGCAGTCTTCAACAGCCTGTAGCTGGAAGTAAGCCATGACCTCAAGCCCATGATTCGCTCCTTCTAGTTAAATTTAAGGGTAAACTTAAAGTCTTTCCCTTCTGAAAACTGCCGATCTACGGTCAGATTTTCACGATTTCCCCCACGCCCATGACTTCCAGCTTTTCCAAAAGAACCCTCCGCAAGCCTCCCTGAAGCCCCTTCCAGTCTACGACGGCCACATGGCATTCTCCCCAAGTCTTGGAAAAGGCTTGAGCCAAAACCTCATCGTCGATGCCTGAAGCGAAAGCGTATTTGGGGAAAATGTGGCCTATGGCGTAATCCGTCTCCGCGCAGAACTCCGTATGCTTCGGAGAATAATGCCCCCCACCAAAACCCACCGCAGCCCTCCCCCCAGCAAGAGGGCCTAGGGAGGCCCAAACAGCATCCGCCGCCACCCTCCCAGCTTCATCGTTCTTCCACTGAGCCTCTGAGCTTCCTATCTCCACAAACCACACAGGGACGTCTAACTCGGTGGGGCCGTGATGGGTTGCCTCCAAGGAGACCCGAAAGTCGGAAGGCAGCCTATTCTTTCCCTCCATTAGGGCGAGGAGTGCTTTGCGCATGCGCTGAGGCCAAGCCCACGCCAGCTCTCTGGGACGACCTCCTTGTTTCGCTTCAGAGGTTAGGTTCCCGGGAACGTGGACGGTGAGAGTGGGCTCTAAGCTTTCGCTCCTGTGCTTGGAGGCGAAGACCACGGCCTCCACGGGAAAAAGCCGGCTGAGCTGGGAGGCGTGGGTGCACGGCCCTTCGATAAGGACGAGCTGCACGTCGTCTTTCCTGTAGAGGTCTAGTTTCGGAGAGCCCGGCTTCTCCAGCCTTTTGAAGCCGTATTCTTTTATGAGCTTTTGGGCGATGTTGAGGCCCGCGGGGTCCTCCTTGGAGGCGGCTATGAGGAAAATTGCGAACATCTCCCGGAAAGACTAGATGAGGAGGGAGAGGAGGCCTCTTTGAAGATGCATTCTGTTCTCAGCCTGAAACCACACGATGGAATGGGGACCATCGAGGACTTCGTCGACCACTTCCTCGCCCCTGTGGGCGGGTAGGCAGTGCATGAAGAGGCAGTCGGGGTTTGCCAGCTGGAGAAGCTTGAGGGTCACCTGGTATTTTGGGAGGAATGCCTGAAGCCGTCTCTGTCTCTCCTCGTCCAGACCCATGGAGATAAACGTATCCGTGTAGATGATGTCAGCGCCGCGGACCGCTGCCTCCGGTTCCCTGACAACCTCTATCTTACAGCCGGATTTTCGGCTTTCCCGCTGAGCAGCTTGGAGGACTTCACCTTTAGGCTCGAAGCCGGGAGGGGAAGCTACGCTCATGTCGACACCCAGCTTGGAACAGCCGAGAAGAAGCGAATGGCAGACGTTGTCCCCATCGCCGATCCACGCGAGTTTGACACCCTCCAGCTTGCCCAGCTTCTTGTAGATGGTCAGAAAATCGGAGAGAGCTTGACATGGATGGTAGAGGTCGGAGAGAGCATTGACCACCGGAATAGCCGCATATTCAGCCATCTCCACCAAGTGGCCGTGGGAAAACACCCTTGCCACGATGCCGTCGGCATACCGGTCTAGGGTTCGAGCTGTGTCTGCTATGGTCTCCCCACGGCCAAGCTGCATCTCGCTCCAGCCTAGGCTTACGCATTCGCCCCCAAGCTGTTTGATAGCCGCTTCGAAGGAAATCCTCGTTCGCGTGGAAGGCTTTTGGAAGATGAGAACTAGGAACTTTCCCTTGAGAATTTCCGAGACGGAGCCGCCCAGTTGCTCCAGCCTCAGGGCTTCTTTCATGATCGCCCAAAGCTCCTCTGCGGAGAAATCTCCTAAAGTCAGGAAGTCTCGGCCTTTCATCCCCCAAACCTCAACCTAATGGTCCCCCAGCAGCTGGCTTATGAACTCTTCGACGTGGAAGGGCTTAAGGTCACCGTAGGCTTGCCCAACGCCCATGAAGACGATGGGCTTCCCTGTCACATAGGCTATGGAAACCACGGCTCCCCCTTTGGCGTCAGCGTCCATCTTCGTCAAAATGGAGCCGTCGACTTGAACGTACCTGTTAAACTCTTGAGCTTGCGCCACCGCGTCGTTCCCGGTTAAAGCGTCGCCTACGAAGAGAACAGCGTCCGCCTCCGCTGCCCTGACGATCTTCCGCATTTCCTCCATCAGGTTCCGGTCAGTCTCCATCCTGCCCGCTGTATCCACAAGGACCACGTTGATGCCCCGAGCTTGGGCGTGCGCTACAGCGTCAAAGGCTACGGAGGCAGGGTCTGAGCCGTAAGCATGCTTAACCATCTTGATTCCCAAACGTCTGGCATGCTCTTCCAGTTGCTCGATGGCGCCGGCTCTGAAAGTGTCGCTGCAGGCTAGAACCGTGGAGAAGCCTCGGTCCAAGAAAAACTTCGCCATCTTGGCTATGGTTGTCGTCTTCCCTGTTCCGTTGATACCCACGAAGACGAGGGTGAGGGGTCTGCTCTCCTTTCTCCTTTCCTCAGCCAGCTTTAGGAGGTCTAGGCTTCCGCAGCCGGTAAGGACTTCACAGAGAACGCCTCTCAAGGCTTCCAGAACCGGCCCGCGTTTGTCTCCAAGCCGCCCAACTCTAAGACCTTCCACTTTCGCCCGGAGGTCTTCCACCACTTTTTCCGCCACGCTCAGGGCCACATCATTTTCGAGGAGCATGATTTTGAATTCTTCCAGTAGACTTTGAAGCTTTCCGCCTGTCAGCTCTTGGGTGGAGATTCTATCGGCAAAGGTGTGGAAGGCTTTCCTCAGCTTTTCAAACATCACGTTTTCACGTTCTGAGGGAGCCTGTTATCCTCTGGATTTCACCCCGCAGCACCTGCATCCTGTTCAGAAGCTGAGTGAACTGTTTTTGAAGCGAGTTCCTAATGCTGTTCAATTCTGCCTGTCTGGTTTCCAAGAGAGCTACCGCTTCCTTAGCGGTCTTTTCGGTGGTAACTTCGGCTCCGATGCTTACCATGAGCTTATCGGTGTCGGCAATCTTAGCCTTGATGAAAGTGCCTCCGCCCACGGGAACCAAGATTTCGTTGTCAGCCTCCATTTGTTCCAGTCCTTTAACCGTTGTCTCCGCCATGTTGTACTCGCGGAGAGCCATCTCCACCGTTCCCAGCCTTGACTGCAGTTCTTGGGCGTTTCCTTCCAGTATCCGAAGTTCCACTACCATGTCCCGGAGTTTTCTCTCTATTTCTTCAGGTTTTTCCTCGGCTGCCATTTATTCTCCCATTCCTGCGAGGGCTCGAAGTTGAGGGTCTTTAATCTCCTCCGGCTTGATCTCTTCTACGGCTAGGATCTTAAGCTGTTTTCTCTTCAACTTGTTTCTACCCCCAATTTCGTTGTAAACCTTTTCCAAGGCCTCCTCCCGGCTTAGAGCCCTGACCTCCTTTACGAAGGGAACAAGCCTGAAGCCCAGTTTAACTTCGCCTTTGATCCTTAAGGTTTTAACCTCGCTCAAAAGCTCTTCCCCGAAGTTGCTTGCTTTCCAAAGCTTAACATTCAGGAGGATACCCCTAGAAAACCTAACTTCCTTATAAGACTTCTCCAGAAGACACAGGCGTAGTCTTGGCGGTTACTTCCCTTTCCCTTTAAGGACAGCCTTACCGAACCTGAACAAGGCCGCCCTCAAGGATGGTATGTCCTCCATCTTCCCCCCTAGCTGCCTCCAAGCCTTCACCAAATCTTCGAGAATAGCCCTTTTTTCCTCTTCGCCCTTGCCCTCCAAGCGAGTTAAGCCCAACGCCTGCGCAGCCGCAATCTCGGCGGGTTGGAGGGGGGCATAGGCTTTCTTCCATAAGGACATCATCTCTCTGAGGAAGATGTTGACGGTGGTGGGGCCTATGCCTTTGGCCAGCCCTTGCAGTTTAACGGCCAAGTCCCGTGAGTCAGCCGCCTTATCATGGAGGCGGTTGAGGCTTCCTCCATAATTCTTCTTCAAGTTTTCCGCTGCTTCCAGCAGTTTGGTAGCAGTTTTGAAATCATACCGGGTGTAGCCTCCCTCATCTAGGAGGGCGACAAGCCTGTTCCATCCTGCTTTCAGGATCTTTTCCGGAGCAGTCAGATGGCTTCGCTCAAATTGTCGAAAAGTCTTCTTGGCGGAGGTTTCAGCTATAGGCGCTCCGAAGAGAACGGACGCCAGAAACCACTTGAAAACCTCGGATTCCTCAGCTGCCTTGAGGTTGATGCCTAGTTCTTCCGCGTAGGTTTTCCCGTAATTTCGGATTAGGTTTTTTAAGGCCTCTCCGCTGCAGCTCAAAGTTTCTCCCCTCACCTTGTTTCTCTTCATGTAGGAAATTTGAACTCGACGGCCTTAGGCTAAAGGACTTTCTAAACTGCTTCCTGTAACAGTCTTGAGAAAAGAAGAGGATTCCTTCTTTCAAGCGAATTTGCTATATTCAGCAAAGTTAAAAAATGTAACTGTGAATGAAAATTCTGCGCCCCGATAGCTCAGCCGGTCAGAGCGTCCGCCTCGTAGCGGAGGAGGGACAGCGGAAGGTCGAGGGTTCGAATCCCTCCCGGGGCTCCAAATCTTTCATCGATTTTCTACAGTAGCTTTATTTGATAGGTAGGAAAAACGCGGCATTGGCTAACCGGTTATTTAGTCTTTAGAAGACAAGACTGGTAAGCCTACGTGTCCCCGCAGAGCGGAGGATCGCTGTTATTTCTTTTGCCTCTTTAAAAGCCGGCTGAGGATTTTTTCAGCCAATCTGCGAGCGGCCGATTCTGTTTCAGAGATACTCTCAGGCTGCCTGCGAAGGAAATTCTCCAACATCTTGATCGTGTCCAAAGTTTTCTTCCGCTCGGTTTTTTCGTCGGGCGCTTTGAAGCCTTGAAGCTTTGGGGGTCCTTCCATGCCTCCTTCAGGCCAGTACCAGTCCTTGATACCTATCCAGCAGTCAGCTTGGAAGAGGAGGTATCCCAGAGGAGTTAGAAGGGGTGGTATTCCCTGCTTTAAAGCCAGGCTTGTCTCCCGGTGGACTTGGCTTTTTCCCCAGAACATTTCGTAGGCCACCATCAGGCTTCCTCCAAGAGGAATCAAGCTGCCTAAGAGCTTGAAAAGCCTCACGTCCAAGCCTGATTCGGTCAAGTGGAGTTTAGCCCCGTGGGGGAACGCTACCTGTTCAAAGTACTCCCCGTCCACCCAGCCTTTGACCCAGAGGGAAGCCCGGCCTGAGCTGTGTATGCCTCTGAAAAGCGGGGGCTCCGCTTGCTGGTTTTCTCCGTTGAGGATGTAGAGTTCAAAATACTTCTGTTCGACGTAGCTTCGCTGCTTAGCTTTTACATGAAGCCGGTATTCTCCGTCCAGCTGGCGGTTTTCAAGGCTGAGGATGGACAAAGCAGGGACTTCTCCGCTTGAAAAGCGGGGTCTCCCCGAATTATATAACTGTGTCTGCCTCCTCCGGCCCTGGGGCTAAGCATATTTGGGAAGCCTACGATCTTGGTTAAGAAAGCCGGAAAAACGGCCCCGGTCTAGAGAGGATGAATTTGACAGACTTGGAAGGTTTGGTCAACCTTTTACTGGACAGAAAAACAACTCCCAGCCTCATAAAAGCAAGACTGGTGGAGGAAATTAAAACCTACAAAGAGACTTCCTTGGAGGAGGCAGGAAGACTGGCGGAGGCAGTTCTGGCAGAGGTTGAGAGAAGCCGCCGGAAGCCCAAGCACAAGGCCCTCCGACGGCTGCTAGAATACCCGCAGGCTGGGGTGAAAATGGGGGAGATGGGCGTCGGCTCCCGGGGAGAGGGTGACCTCTACGTTCACTCCCTCATCGCCCAGCTGGCCACAGTGGAGGGTCTGACTCCTCTTCTAGGGCCTCTTTCCTTGGATGATGCGGGAGCCGTCTATAGGGAGCAAGAGAAGGTCGTGGTCACGGTGGCCGTGGACGGAACCCACTCCAGGCTCAGCAGCTTCCCCTTCATCGCCGGCTTCCATGTCACTCGCGCCTGCCTCCGCGACGTCTACGTTAAAGGAGCCAGACCTGTGGCACTCTTCGACGACCTGCATCTAGCCGACGATGGAGATGTGGGGAAGCTTTTCGACTTCGTGGCCGGTGTAAGCACGGTGTCGGGGTTGACGGGGGTTCCCCTTGTTTCCGGTAGCACCTTGAGGGTTGGAGGAGACATGGTCCTGGGAGACCGTATGGTAAGCTGTGTTGGAGCCGTGGGCTTGGCGGAGAGCCCCAAAGCTCTGACGGCTAAGCGGAACATCAGGCCGGGGGACATCGTCCTCATGACAGAGGGCGCGGGAGGGGGAACAGTGGCTACAGCGGCCATCTACTCGGGCAACTTCCCCGTCCTCCTCGAGACCCTTAACATCAACTTTTTGGAGGTATGCCGTTTCCTCCTTGATTCAGGCCTCGTCTCCCAGATTCACGCCATGACCGATGTGACCAACGGGGGCATACGGGGGGACGCCAACACTATCTGCAGGGAGGCTGGGGTCGGAATGGTGGTGGATGGACAGGCTTTTGAAGAATTGGTAAACCCCGCGGTTCTCCGGATGATGAGAAGTCTCTCCATCGACCCTCTAGGGGTCTCCCTAGATTCCCTTCTTATCTTCGCCCCCAAAGACCATGCGGAACACTTGAAGGCCGCGGTGACAGGGTTAGGCATAAAAATCGGTGAAGTGGGAAGGGTGGTCGACGGGCCGTTGGAGGCTCAGATTTCTTACGGAGGGGAGTTGAAGGAGTTGAAGCCCAAATTCAGGGAATCACCTTACACCGAAGTCAAAAGAGTTGTGGGGGAAGAGGCTCAGACAGACAAGGAAAAGCTCAAAACCCAGGTGGCTGAAGCTTGCAGGAGGGCGAAGGATAAACGGGACTACTTCACCCGGATGATCAAGGAAAGAAAAAAGCGAGGGTAAAGCCACCCCCGGGTTAGGAGATGATGGAATGATTAAGATAACCGTTACCACGCCTTCCCGCCTCCATTTCACCCTCATCGACCTCAACGGAGAGCTGGGCAGAGTGGACGGGGGGGTAGGCGCAGCCCTGGAGACCCCCGGTTGGGAAATTGAGGTTGAACCTTCCCGGAGACTGGAGGCCCAAGGCCTATGCCGGAGGTTCGCTGAAAAGTTCGTTCAGCACCTCCATCAAAAACCTCCAGTTTCCATCAGAGTTTTGAGCTCTATTCCCCAACATGTGGGCTTAGGTTCTGCCACCCAGCTGGCCTTGGCTGTGGGGAAAGCTTTGGCGGAGTACTTGGAGTTGAAGCTCAGCGTAACAGAGCTGGCCGCTCTCATGGGAAGAGGGGGAACCTCCGGCATAGGGGTCGCTGCCTTTCAAGCCGGAGGCATTATCCTAGACGGCGGTCACAGTTTCGGAGCTGAAGCTCAAAAGCGAGAGTTTCTTCCTTCCCGGGTTTCCAAGGCGCCCCCGCCTCCCATCTTGGCTAGGGTCCATCCGCCTCCAGACTGGTTTTTCGTGGTCGCTGTTCCTGATGTCTCAAGAGGCCAGCATGGGCGTCAGGAGGTTGAAGTCTTCAAGACTTACTGCCCCCTCCCATCCCGGGAAGTGGACAAGCTGGCCCGGATTATCCTGATGAAGCTTTGGCCGTCGCTGGTGGAGGGCGACGCCTCCAGCTTCGGAGCAGCCCTCACCGAAATTCAGGGGATAGGCTTCAAGAAGATCGAGCACCAGCTTCAAGCTCCGATCGTCCGGCAGATTATCGATTTCATGCTGGAAAAAGGAGCTTTGGGTGCGGGAATGAGTTCCTTCGGGCCGGCTGTCTACGGCTTCATCCGAGGAAAGCCTCAGGCGGAGAGGTTGAAAGAGGAGGCTCAAGTTTTCCTAGAGGAGGAAACCGGAGGACTCGTCTACTACTCACGGGTAAGCAGACGTGGCGCTTTGCTGAAGAAAGCCGGGCTAGCCTAAATGGAATAAACCCTATTTTTCTCCACCAATTTGACGTTAACCTTGGTTCCCAGAAACCTCCGAAAGAGTTTCGGGTGTTCGCAGTGGATGGGAAAAACCTTTTTGGCTCCCATGGCCTCCACCGCCTCCTTCAGCTGGTGGGGCAGGGCGTGTCCTGAGACGTGGATGTGGTATTGAGGTAGACCGTAGTGGTCCAGCCAGTTAACCAGCCTGTCGAATTCGATTTCCCCCTCCTCTGTGACAGGCTCCGAGGAGGAGAGCACATAGCAGCTTCCGGCTTTGGGGTTTATCTCCAAAAGCTCGCCGAGGCTGTAGAAGGAGGTGGAGAGGATAATCTTTCCCTGATTCGCAGCGACTCCCGCCGGGTCAACGACGTTGTCCAGCTCCATCAAAGCCTGCTCCCAAGGGGCATACCGTTTTTTGCTCCTTTTGAAAACCAGCAAACAGCCGTCCTCCAAGCAGGGGACCTTCAGGTGCGGGTCTCCGCCGAGCCTCCTGAGGAGATGAGCCTGTTTTAGGGTGACAGCCAGCTGCCTCCCGGTTTTTTCAGCCACTCCGTGGAAGGACCTGAGTCTGTCAAGATCCCCTACTGCGAAGTCCGCTAACACTAGACCTGAGGTTTTCTGGACGAGTTTCTCCAGCTTCGCTGAAACCTCCGCCTCCGAAGACATCTCAGCCCCCACCACGTTTGTCCCCTCTACGATGACTGCCTGAGGGTCTGCTTCCCCTGCCTTGCGGAGGAACTCTTCCGTCATCTCCGGCCGGGAGCCATGAAGTCGGAAGTCTCCAGTGTAGACGACGGAACCCTCCTCCGTGTGAACTATGAGTCCGTAGGCGCCTGGAACAGAGTGGTCCACGTGAATCGGCTCTATTTCCAAGCTGCCAAGCCGAATTTTCTTCCCGGTTCTGAACGTCTTGAACTCTAAACCTTCTAGGTCGAATTCGAGGTCTCTTCCCCTCAGCTCCATTAAAGCCTTGAGAATGGTGGCCGTGGTTTCCCCGCAGAAGATAGGGATCTCCCTCTTCAGAAAAGAAACATAACCGGCATGGTCT
This sequence comes from Candidatus Hecatella orcuttiae, assembly GCF_002009985.1. Taxonomy (NCBI): domain Archaea; kingdom Thermoproteati; phylum Candidatus Bathyarchaeota; class Bathyarchaeia (SeqCode); order Candidatus Hecatellales; family Candidatus Hecatellaceae; genus Candidatus Hecatella; species Candidatus Hecatella orcuttiae. The sequence goes on along the minus strand of NZ_MTLX02000005.1, from coordinate 172,745 downwards.
AGGTGGGAGTGGGAGAGGAAAACCCCGTTCAAGCTGGGCTCAGACCTATCGAACCTGTAGACGCCTTTCAGCCTCGGCAGCAAACCGAACTCCAGCAGGCTTTTCTCTGTTTTGGGACATAGGAAAGTGTAGTAAAATTTTCTCCTGAGAGCGAAGGACATGCCGAAGTCGAGGAGAATTCTGTCCTCTCCGCTTTCTATGAGAATCTTGTTGCCGCCTATTTCGCCGACGCCGCCGTAGAAGGTTAGGGAGACCAACCTACAATCAGCCCTTTCAGCCTCTAGATAAAAGCGTTCTCCGAGTTACTTTTAGTTGGCGGGCCCCGCGCGCCTACGCCTTCGGGAAGCCAGCCTCGAAGAAGCCTCGAAGCTTTCTCCAGTTGATGAGGGTACTCCGTTTTGAATTTTTCTAAAACCGCTCTCCAATTTTCGGAGTTTTTTATGAAATTCAACAGTCGGAGGGCTTTCATCTTCGTCTTGAGGGAAGCTCGGCAAGGAACCTCCAATACCAAGGAAAATTCGAATTTAAATCTAGAAAGCAGGTGTGGAGACACGCTTCCGAGAAGCATCTTCTCTTCCAGTTCGACCATGGGCGGCACTCCCGTCTTGCTGAGTCTCTCCAAACTGGTCAGGGATGAGAAAGCCGAGTGTCGATAACAGTGAAGCTCCACGTAGATGGAGGGATTATACTCCCGAATTAGTGACAGAACCTTAGCACCTTCCTCGGTTTCATAGTAGCTCTCCTGAAGAGTACTGAGGTATTTTTTACCCATGGAGAGAGTGGGGATGATTATCGTCCTTCCACTGGAGGGAACACCGTCCGCCGCCACCCTCATCAAAATGGGCTTAGCGGTCTTCCCCTCCCGGCCGTGTAAACCGCCTAGGAAAAGCCTTGTGGGCCCCTCCTTGGGGGATCGAAGCTCGTAGACTCTTACCCCGAGGTCAATGCCTCCCGAAGCCTACGCCCCCGCCGTCATCCAGATTCCAAGGCCCTTTAAAAGCTAGAGGTATTTATAGGTTTGGACCTAATATTATTCTCTCACTCGAAGAGGTGCCCGTGGTTTGGATTATTTTATAGGAGAAGCCTTGGTGGGAGAAGGCGCTGAGGTAGCCCACATAGACCTCATCATCGGAGACAAGGAAAGCCCAGTGGGGCAGGCCTTCGCCGCGGGGTTAACCAACGTTTCCGCGGGGCACACGCCTCTCCTAGCCGTCATAAGGCCTAATCTTCCCCCTAAACCCTTCACTCTCATCGTCCCCAAGGTCACCATCGAAGAGTCCACTCAGGTGGAAAAAGTATTCGGCCCAGCTCAGGCGGCTGTGGCTAAGGCTGTAGCCGACGCTGTGGAAGAAGGCGTCATCCCAGCGGAGAAGGTGGAAGACTGGGTTATACTGTGCAGCGTCTTCGTCCACCCTGAGGCTCAAGACTTGAGGAAAATATACCATTACAATTATGGGGCGACCAAACTGGCTTTGAAAAGAGCCCTCGCCGGCTACCCGCCTTTGGAGAAGATCATGTACGACAAGGACAGAGCCAAGCATCCCATCATGGGCTTCAGGGTTCCGAGGCTGTGGATGCCCCCCTATCTGCAGGTGGCCTTAGACATACCCGACCTTGAAAGGACTAAGACCATCTTGGCGGAACTTCCCCTCAGCGACCGGCTTATCTTGGAGGCGGGCACACCTTTGATCAAAAGGTACGGTGCCAAGGTTATTCGAGCCATCAAGGAAATTGCCAAGGAAACCTTCGTCGTAGCCGACTTTAAAACCTTGGACGTGGGGCAGGTGGAGGTTAACCTAGCCTTCGACGAAACCGCCGACGGAGTGGTGGCCTCAGGCCTTGCCAGCAATGAAACCCTGAACCTTTTCATCTACGAAGCCGCTAGGCTGGGGATCTACTCCTTTATCGATATGATGAATGTTCCTCACCCCGTGGAGAAAATTAAAGCTCTGAAAGAACCTCCGGACGTGGTCATCCTCCATGAAAGCATAGACGTGGGGAGAGGGGAAAAAACCCGGTGGGACCAGATAGCGGAAATCAAAGAAGCCCCTAAGGGGAAAAAGAAGCTCTTGGTGGGCGTAGCCGGGGGTATCCGCCCTTCAAACGTACACCAAGCCGTCCAAGCTGGCGCTGACATCATCGTGGTAGGAAGATACATAACTCAGTCTAAAGACCCTAAAAGGTCTGCCAGAGAATTTCTCTCCCTGCTGGGAGAGGACATGGACCTCTACCGTGTCCACGTAGAATAAATCGGCAGTGTTTCCATCCGGCCGGACGCTTTTCTGAACCCTAAGCAACGCTTTCAAGGGAAAAGCGTCTTCGCAGCTGTCCCGGGCTTTCCTCAGCCTCAGGTAGGCTGGGAGGGGGTTGATATTTTTTTCCTAGCCACGTTTATCTCGTCGATGCTTCTTATGGCCGTGCCGTGGTCGTTCATTACTTTGCAGAGTTCATCGTAGTTGATGTTCGCCCCTCGGATGGTGAGCTTGATGGTCTCGGTTTTTACATCCACCTCCATGACGGATATGTCAACCTCCTCAACCCCTTCAACCCGGCAGATGGCCTGGGAAAGGTCTATGATGGAGCTGTCCCTAGGCATGAGGGAATCGATGACCAGCCTTCTGATGTTAACCATAATTTCTAACCTCCGTCCCTTTCTAACGAAAAGAAAACTGGCGAATATAAAACTGTTCTCCAATTAAATATGGCGGCCTATCCCAGCCTGTCTAGAAGACTCCTACTAGATTCAACTCCTTTAGGACTATTAGAATTCCCAGCCCGATGCTCAAGAAGCCTGACATAGCCCTCAGACACCGGTTCAGCTTTGCGGAGCGTTCAGCTGAAAGTATGAAGGGCAGGCTGATGACGGCGCTCAAGCCCATCATGCCTAAGATGGAACCCACCCCGAAAACGAGGATGTACACCAAGCCGAGGAACAGGGAATCCAGAGTTGAAAGCACCAACAGAAGCAACACAGCGCTTCCCGCTAAGCCGTGAATCATGCCTATGAGGAGCGGCGTGTGTTTATGGTCGTGGCTTTCCCCAGCTCTGTGGGAGTGGAGATGAATGTGTGACTGCGCACCATGGGTGTGGCGGTGGAAATGAACCCTGTCCCATAGGCTTCTTCTGAGGACTGAAACCCCCAGCGCCACCAGCATGATTCCCACGGCAAATTCGAACGGAAATCTCATCATGTCGGATAGGGTAACTTTGAAGAGTAAAACGGTGAATCCTGCCACCAACAGGGTGAAGGTATGTCCGACTCCCCACAAGGTGCCGAGGATCGAAGACTTCACTAGACTTTTGTTCTTGCTAACGATGGTGGACACTGCCACTACATGGTCTGCGTCGGCTGAATGTTCTAATCCCAGCACAAAACCGAGGGAAAGAACTAAAAGCAGTTCTGCTTCCAATTTTCAACCCGGCATGATATTACTTGTTAACCTGAAAGTATTACAAGTATTTATATTTAACCAGAGACTCTAACCCGGAAAAGAAGCAACAAGCACCAAAAAGCTGGAAGCCGCGGTTTGCCCCTGACGACTAAGTTTCTTCCTTACTCTCGGTAAGCTTGGTCTCGAAATCTTCAACTGGCACCGAGAGGTTGCCGTCCGTGGAGATAGCCCCTCTCTCCCGTAGAACCTGTCTGGCTAGAAGCCAGTAAACCATGGCCAAGGCTTTCCTCCCTTTGTTGTTGGTGGGGATGACGAGGTCGATGTTCTCAACAACATTGTCGGTGTCACAGAGGGCGATGACAGGCAAGCCGATCTTGGATGCTTCCCCTATCGCCTGCTCATCGGCAGCAGGGTCTGTGACCATCACCAGCTGAGGCTCCATGTAGCTGGGGCAGAGGGGGTTAGTGAAAGCGCCTGGGGGGAACCGTCCTAAGATAGGAACGCAACCTGTTACTTCGCAGAATTTAGCCACAGGCGTCTGCCCGTAGAGACGAAAGGAAACCACAGCTATACTGCTGGGGGGAAAAGTAGCCATAAATTTAGCTGCTATCCTGACTCTTTCATCGGTTTTTCGGGTGTCGATGATGAACAGGCCGTCAGGCCTCACCCTGTAGATGTAGGGCTCCATATGCTTGGTTTTGATTTTCGTGCCTATCTGAATGCCTGAAACCACCAAGCTTTCCAAGGGCAGCAGGTACTCATAGGTTTCTGCGGATGTCAATTTTTCTCCCCCTCAATCCTGCCTTGCAAAGTGTATTCACAGATGCTTGGCTGCCCATAAATCTTTTCCACCAACCAAGCCGTTTAAGCCTCGACGCCCTCATAAGCTTTCCAGTTTTCTCCTGTAAAGGTTTACACTTTCTCTGATAAAGTCCTCGGAAATAAAGCCCAAGGGAGTAGGCGTCTCTAAAACTCGTTTTGGCACCTTCAGCCCCTCGAAGCTGAAGCCTTGACTGAACTTGAACTCATACTTGGCTTTCAGGATCTCAGCCCCCAGTTTCATCAACTCTTGGTAGCTCACCGGATACCCAGCTACATTCAGAGCTTCAACCACGATTTCCTGCGTGTAGACTCCTCTGCCAAAATAGCATATTACAAGGCTGGAAAGTATCTGCCGCCATATCTCCTCCGAGATCAGGGCAGCTGCAACATCCTCCGCTGTAGGCTGTCTTCCAGCCGCGCTCCACTTTTGGTCGATACTGTACCCACTGCCGTCTAGGTGGCTGTGACGCGCGCCCACAAGATAGCCTACATGCGCCGCCGGGCCGGTGTGGTAGCCGGGCATCTCATTACCTCCGAAGGCTAGAGCATACTCCGAGCCTCCGTACTTTAAAGAAGCGTAGTCGACACCGCGGGCTAAGGCTCGAAAGAAATCGTTGGGCTGCTCCACCAGCATCTGAATGGCCTTAGTATAGGCTTCAGCGTCGCCCCATCTCAGCCTGAGGCCGGAGAGCTCTGTCTCTGTTATCAATCCTCTTTCCTGCATTTCCGTCGCCCAAGCCAAGGCTACACCGGTGCTCATGGCGTCCAAGCCGAAGGTTTCCACTTCGTCGATAAGTTTCAGAACCTCTGGTGGAGAAGGTATCTCAAGCATGGAACCCAAGGCGTAGATAAGCTCGTAGTCGTAGGAGATCATCTTGGTCTTGTAGAAGTAGGGCTCAGTTTCGTAGGGTTCCCTCAAGGCAGCGATGTGGACGCAGCTAACAGGGCAGTGGGCGCAGGCCACCCTTCGGCCTAGATATTTTTCAGCAAAACTTTCCCCCGAGATGTCCTCTGCCTTTTCAAACGAAGCCGATGACAGGTTTTTGGTGGGCAGAGCTTTCATCTCGTTCAGCGGGCCGATGTTCATAGCCGTGCCCAGTTCATGGTATTTTTTCATCGCGGGAGATGTGACAAGTTGCTCGAAGATTTTGTCGTAGACCTCCCGGTACTGTCGGGGTTTCTTGAACTTGAAGGAACGCTTTCCGGAGATGGTTAAGGCTTTCAGCTTTTTGCTGCCGAAGACTGCTCCCAGCCCCAGTCTGCCGAAATGTCTGTAGGTTTCGGTGACCAGGCAGGCGTAGGAAACTAGTTTTTCCCCTGCTCTCCCGATGCGCATGATGGTTCTCACTCCAGCCGCCGGCTCCCTTCCTCTTATCACCCGCCCAACCGTGTAGCTGCTGCGCATTCCCCAAAGGACTGAAGCTTCCCTGAAATGGACATCCTCCTCGTGAACTGCAAGGTAAACAGGTGTTTCGCTGGAGCCTTTAATCACCAACGCACCGTAGCCGGCCATCCGTAGGGCGATGGAGCTTCTGCCTCCCGCATAACTTTCACCCAGATTGCCTGTGAGAGGAGACTTAAACATGGCTGCGGTTTTGGAGGCTATTGGAAAAAGCCCGTTCAAGGGGCCCACGGCGAAAATCACAGGGTTTTCCGGACCGAAGGGGTCAGCATCCTTGGGGCATTCTTCCTTGAGCAGTTGGATGGCGACTCCTGCGCCCCCCAGCCACTTTTCAAAAAGCTCAGGCCTTTCCTTAACCCAGAACCTCCGCCTTGACAGATCCACATAGAGAATCCGGCTGAGGGAATCTTCTTCCATCATTTCTTTTCCCCCTCCAAGGGTTCAGCTTTCAGAACCCCGAAGGCGCAGAAGTCAGCGCAGTAGCCGCAATAGACGCAGATAACAGGCTTGGCTTCAACTTTATTCCAGAAGATAGCCCCGATGGTGCAGGCTTCAACACAGTTCTGGCATCCGATGCACTTTTCCGGCTTGAGAATGACGCCCCCATGTTTTCTGAGCTCCAAAGCGTTGGTGGGGCAAACCTTCATGCAAGGGGGATCTGGGCAGGCTCTGCAAACCGTTACCACGAAGCCTCTTTCAAACCCTCCAGCAGATCTGACGTGAATTGCCGACCTAGATAGACCTGCTTCGGCAAACCTTCTGTTGCAAGCAAACATGCAACACTGGCAGCCTACACAGAGGTCGACGTCTACGACGGAAAGCCTTCTATAGACCATGGTGAAACCTCGAATATGCTTCCTTGGAGTATATTAAGCGGCGGGGATTATTATCTTTCACTCCAGGAGAGGAGTCTTTCTGCTTGATTATCTTTGTTGCGGGCAGGTGATAGAAAATCTTAAAAACAAATCGCGCCTATTTCGGAGTATAAGGTGAGGTTAGAATATGGTATCAAAAAAATTGCTGGATTTGTTGAATGAAGCAGTGGCAAGAGAGTTACAGGTATCAATCCAGTATATGTGGCAGCATATCCTCTGGGCGGGGGTAGAAGGTTTCGCCGTGAAGGATGAGCTGAGAAGCATAGCTATAACCGAGATGAAGCACGCTGAAGAAATCGCTGAAAGACTGGCTTACTTGGGAGGAAAACCTACAACCAAACCTAAGCCCATCTTTGTCGGAAAAACCCTTAAAGAAATGATAAAACAAGATATAAAAGACGAAGAAGGAGCAATCCGGCTTTACAAGCAGATAATTAAAACGGCGCAGAATGAAGAAGATGTGACCACGGCGAGAATTTTCAGAAAGATACTGGAGGATGAAGAAAACCACCACGACACATTCACAAGCCTGATGGAGAAATAACCCTAGCTCCCGCCGGGGTCGCCCGGCAGGGTTGTCTTTTTATTTCCAACGTCTCATGAAGGTTTTCACGAGTTTTTCTGCGCTCAGCTTAGCGTTTTCTTTTAAGGCTTCGATGTCCCGGTCTGAGGCTTTCTCCACGTGAAGACCTGCCACAACTACTGTGGTGAGGTTAAGCTTCTTGGCGGCTTCCTCTGAAAGAGGTTTAACTATTTCATCTTCCTTATGGCCGACTACCGTGAGCACCGAGGAAGTTGCACTCAGCCTACGAGGATCCTTCAAACTCGGCCGAGGGACAGCCAAAGCTACAGCACCCACATGGGGAGATTCTCTGCCAAAGATGCAGAGAACTGCTCCTCTTTCCATGAAGATGCCTACGCTGTTCGCAGCGGTTCTTCCCTTTCCAGCGGACGCTGTCAATATACCTGTACCCGAAGCTTCCATAATTTTGGAATAAAACCTCCCGGCATATAATTTTACCACACTGCGAACAAAGCCCTTCATCTTTAGGGAATAAGCGCCTTGACTGACTGAGAAGCAGCGAAGGCGTCTCCTAGGCCTGTTAAAACCTTTGGGTTCCTGTTTATGAGAGCGGGAATGAGGCAGAGGCTGTAGCCGTCTCTCTTCTCTTTTCTCGGCTTAACCTCTGAGCAGGGAAGACCAGCAGCTGAATTCAGACTTTCTTCGAAGGGAAGACCGAAGGTTTTAGCCGCGGCGACCAAACGGCCTGTGGTCAAGGCTTCCGCTTCCCTGTCTAAGCTGTACTTCGATACGGATAGGGCGAAGGAGGATGAGTGAACGCAGACTCTGTCCACACCATAGAGCTTAGCGGCCTCCAATGCAGCTTCAGCTAGGTCTTCAGGTCTTCCTGAAGAAGCCTTCAGGAAGTCTGCGCATTCTTTCTCGTTAAGACCTAGAGAGTCTACGCAGTGATAGTCTGTGAACTTTTTTAGGGCATAGGTTAAAGCCTCCTCCGAACCTTGACCCAGTTCCAAGTGCACTTTTGGCCTCCTCGAACCGTCCAAGTAGTCAACTACCTCGTCGGTTTTCTTTTTGAAATCTGGGAGAAGAAGATGGGCGTAGGCGAGAATCAGAACGTCCACGAACCTCCGGTCGGAGGCATGCTCCAGAAAGTCGTAGTCAAATTTTCCCTCCGAAGACATCCTGTCCCAGGAGAGTATATGGCGCCCTTCTAAGAAAACCCCTAGAGAAGGGTCTTCTGTAAACTCGAAGACGATGTGGTCGTATTCCGGGTCCCCGACCCGTACTGCCTCCTCAGGCAATTTGAATTCTTTTCCACAAGCTATCTTGAAAGCCGGGGAAGCCCGCATGAGGTTGGGAGGCCGGCAAGGGTAGGATACCAACGGCCTAAGACCTAGGTCGAACAAAACTTTACCCATATGGTAACCGTTGCCTCCAACTCTTTTCTCCCTCCTCTTAAAAAGAGAATCAAGAGAAGAGTAGAGTTCCCGGGATATGAGGAACTCCCTTCCTCCTTCCCTGAAAGCTTTTTGCAGAGTGTATACAGCTTCTTCCAAGGACTTTAAAACAACGGCTTGCGGTTTTACTTTTTGCAAGTTCTCAACCCAGCGAAGAACCTGACTGTCTACTCTGACGAAAGAATCCCAGTTACAGTATAGACCCGTAGCCACCCTGACGGTTGAAGGTATCATCATCCTTCGACATGGTTGGATGAAGAATTTAAAGATTAAACCCTACACTACACTATCGCTTCTTGAAAGCTGAGTCAAACTTCCCTAGGGTGGTGTAGGTGAGGTGAATCTAACAGCGGAGTTTTCACCGCTGTCTTTTACCTTGGATGAATTCCTCCACCCACACTCTGGCTTGATGGTCTGGAACCTGTTGAGGTGGATGTTTAAAGGCGTAGGCTGAGATGCTGGTTAAGACTCCGCCTAACTCCCTGTCTAACCCCAACTTCATCGCCCGAATCACATCGACCATGACTCCAGCGCTGTTTGGAGAGTCCTCCACCGCAAGTTTCAGGTCCACCGTAATGGAGGCGCCGCCGAACTTCTTCCCCTTAATGTGGAGGTAACATATTTTCTGGTCGTTGAGGAAAGGCACGTAGTCGGAGGGGCCTATCCGCACAGGTATTTCGTAGGGGAGAAGACTTGTAACCGCCTCGGTTTTGCTTATCCTCTTCCTAGCCAAGCGATCCTCCACCGTCATGTTGAGGAAGTCGGTGTTTCCCCCGATGTTCAGCTGATAGGTTTCATCCACTTTGACGCCTCTGCTCTCCAAAAGCTCCACTAAGGTCCTATGGATGATAGTCGCACCCACTTGGCTTTTGATGTCATCGCCAGCCAGCGGCAAGCCTACTTCCTCGTACCTTTTCACCCATTCTGGACTGGAGGCTATGAACTCCGGTATGGCGTTGACGAATCCGCAGCCAGCTTTAAGCGCGGCTTCCGCATAATACTGCGTAGCCTGTCGGCTGCCTACGGGAAGATAGTTGATCAGCATATCAGCCTCCGAAGCTCTCAGGACATCAACGATCTCCACGGGCTCCACGGGGTCGTCGTCCTTAAGCCCGAAGCTTTCCATCATGTGAGGTGCCACACCATCCAGCATAGGCGCTGGTTGAACCGGTACCCCCAAGTATGGGACATCGGAGAACTTCAGGGTACAGTTGGGCGCGGAGAAGATGGCTTGGGAGAGGTCTTTTCCGATTTTTCTGGGGTCCACGTCGAAGGCTGCTACAAACCGTATGTCTCCGATTCTGTATCCTCCGAAAACCGTGTGCATGAGACCTAAAACTTTTTCATCATCACTTACGTTTCTGTAGTAGTAGACTCCTTGGACTAAGGAAGAAGCGCAGTTGCCGACACCGGCTATAGCGACTCTTATCTCAGCCAAGGAAACTACCTCCGTTAAACTGTTTTTTAATCGGGCCTAGAAATATAAGATTTTTGATAATCCGGCTGGGAAGGACTTCTTCCTTACAGAAGCTAATATTTCTCAAATCTCCCTCTAACGCCAACCAACCGCTTGGGTTTTATTCGGATCCTCCTTTCAGGGTCTTTTACAGCTTTTCCTAGAAGATGAGCTCTTCCACCGTGTTTTTCCGCTATTTTTAACGCTAAATCAACTTCTTCCTTAGGAATCACCGCGCAGAAACCTATTCCCATGTTGAAGACCCGGTACATTTCCTCCTCAGCCACCTTTCCACTGCTTTGGATGAGGTTAAAGATGGGGGGAGGAGGGGGTAGGTTTTCGATGAGGAAACCGCAATCTCCACCTATCCTCCCTAGGTTTAGGAGGCCTTTTCCGGTGATGTGAGCCATAGCCTTAACCTGGAGGCCCGAATCTAGCATTTCCAGAGCCTCCGCCACATAGATGCGGGTGGGCTCGAGCAGTTCTTCCCCCAAGGGCCTGTCAAGTCCTTCCGCAGGCTTGAAGAGGCTGAGTTTAGCCTTTTCTAGGAGAACTTTCCTAGCCAAGGTTAGACCGTTGCTGTGGATGCCTGAGCTTTCAAACCCTACGACCACATCGCCTTCCCTAACAGCTTCCCCTGAAAGCAGGCGATTCAGGGGCAGGAGGCCGATGCACATGCCAGCTAAGTCGAATCCTCTGCCTTCCACGCTACCTTGGATGATTTCTGGAAGCTGAGCTATTTCACCCCCCACGATGGCCACCTTCGCCCTTCTGGCTCCCTCCACGAGGCCTGAGGCTATCTCCTTTAAAAGCAGCGGGTCCGGCTTTTGAACGGCGATGTAGTCGACGAAGGAGAGGGGCTCCGCTCCCACGCAGACTACGTCGTTCACGTTCATGGCCACGCAGTCGATGCCCACGGTGTCGTATTTCTCCATAAGCTGGGCGATAAGAACCTTGGATCCCACTCCGTCGGTCTTCACAGCCAAGCCCAGTTTCTCGGAAATTTTGACGACGCCGGAGAAGTGGGAAATGGGGATAACAGCGCTGCCGGGTCCTTTTCGGAAGACGAAGCTTTCATGGCATTTTTTCACAACTTCTCTGAGGGCCTCTTCCTCAGCTTCGATGTCTACGCCGGCTTCCCTGTAGGTGACCTGTCTCCTTTTTTGAACCATCATCATCCCCGCTGCTCGATCCGAGGCTTTTTAAGGCAGAGCCTGCTGCCGGAGGATGGCCTTCTACTCGATGGGCACCTCGAAGCCCACGGTCTTTTTGGGGATGGTTACCTCCAAGATGCCGCCTTGGAACCTGGCCCTAGCTTTCTTGGCTTCCACGGTGGTGGGTAGTTTCAGGATTTTCCGAAAGACTTCAAACTCCACCTGCCTTTGGAAGGGTCCCCACGGCTCGAATTGAATGCACTGCCGGGTGGGAGCTTCAACTTTGAGACTGTCTTTTGTGATGTGAAGCTTTATGTCTTCCTTTCTGACGCAGGGCAGGTCTATGGTGACGATGACGTTTTCCTCGGTTTCTTGGATGTTGGTGAGGGGTTGAAGCTCCTTCTTGGTCACGTCGTACATGGGCGTTTCAGGCAGCATGGCTTCGGTGAATTCTTTCATCATTCGGTCTATTTCGCTTCTGATCTCATCGAAGAGGTCGAAAAAGGAACGCCTTTTCCTAGTTGACATGGCTGACCCCCCCTAAACGTAAATTCCCGGGACCTCTTGCTCCTGTACCTTATGCATGCCTCTCAGCTGCTCTTGAGTTCTTCTCATGAGCTCCCGAGCTTTCACCCTTATCTCCTCAGCCTTCTCCAAAAGCTCCTCAACCCCTATGTTGAGGTTCAGCAGGGAGTTCAGGCTTTGAATAGTGGAGGCCGAAGCTCCAGGGTCTGGAAACTGGAAGTGAGACTCGGCGAGAAGGGTGATGTTAGGCTGGTTTTCCCGGAGGCACTCTCGGATGAGCAAAGCATAAGTTCCCACAAGAACCCCCTCGTCGAAGGGAGGAATCTCAGCCTTCTTAATGAGAGCTTTAGCACTGTCGGTGGAGCCCACCGCGTAAACGGTGGGTTTCTCCACATCCATTCGGTTGGGGATAGCCAGACCTGTCATCCCCACGACAAATTCGATCCCCCTCATCTTAGCCCACCGGGTGAGAGCCCGGGTGAGGTAGAAGAGAGACTTGGGAGTCAAGGCCACTTCCGTGGTCATGACGGCTAGGCTTCCGGAGCCGTAAAGCCTCAAGGGAGGCTTGGGATGGTTTTTGTGGACGATTACCACTGGGGGGAGCATATCTGACTCCACGTATCCTATCTCCGTCATACCCAGCGACTGGACTAAGTGGGAGGCGGCGATAGGGCCCACCAAACCTACGTCCGGAACCCCGACGATAAAGGCTTGCTTCTTGACGTCAAAGGGAGCTGTTTCCACAACACGCATTTCTTCCATTTTAACGCTGGACAAGTTTCATTTCACTCCTTCAGCTTTCTCAGCTCTATTTGCATAGAAAGCTCGCTGCTGATTTAAAAATTCATACCCTACTCTTCGGCTGAAAACCCGAAAAACTTATTATGGAAACGCAGTTTTTCAAATGCTGAAAACTTTCGCTTTAAAAATGCTTTTCAGGGGGTAGCAAAAAGCCGTGGGTTCCTCGGAGCCTCATGAAAAAGAAGAAAAAGAAATCGAAACAGCGGACCCTGAAAAGCTGAAGGGAGAAATAGAAAAACTTAGGAAAGCCTTGGAGGAGGAGAAGGCGCGGGCGGAAGGCTACCTCAACCAGCTTAAATATCTTCAAGCAGACTTCGACAACTATCAGAAGAAGGTTAAAAAGGAAATCGAAGAAGCCACGGAGGCTCAGAGCATTCCACTCATGGTGAAGCTTCTGGAAATCGTGGACAACCTAGAGAGAGCAGCTCAATACACCGGGCCCTCTGCGGGAGAAGGGCCACTGGCTGAAGGAATCCGGATGACCTTAAGGGATTTAAAGGAAACCCTGAAAGATCGAGGCGTAACGGAAATCGATGCCTTGGGAAAAACTTTCAATCCAGCCGTCCACGAGGCGGTGGAGCAAGTTCAAACCGATTCGGCTGAAGATAACACCGTGGTAGAGGTCCTCCGGAAAGGCTACCTCCTCCACGGTAAACTCCTCCGGCCCAGCATGGTTAAGGTGGCCAAGGCGGTGGGGAAAGCGGCTGAGAGCTCCCAGAGGGAAAGCGGCTGAAGGCCCCTCTCTGGGCTGTTATTTGTTTGTAAAACGTGAAATAAATAAGTAAGTAAATCTATATTGTGATAACTCTCATCCCAGATATCTAGGGAGTTGTGGAAAAACGCCGAATCCCTCCAAACTCGGAACAGGCGAAATAGACCGCCTCATCTTCGAGGAAGTGGTGGTAAAGGAGAGTAACGCTCCAGTCTTCACCCTCTACGGGGAAGAAATCGACATCTGGAGTCCCCCCTACAAGGAGTACCACTCAAAACACACCATCGACTACATAATAGAGAAAATCTTGGAAAGTGAAAAGGCTGGAGTGGACATCTTCCCAAGCGTAGTTGGAAAGAGAAAGGAAAAAGAGCTGGTGAAAAACGCCCTCCTCTCCAATTCCCCCATCCTCTTCAAGGGAAGAAAAGGCTACGGTAAGACAACTTTCTCCAAGGCTATAGCGCAGCTGCTTCCCACCAAACTCTTGGCGGTGAAGGGATGTAAAATCCACGACGACCCCACTCGGCCTTCCTGTTTCTCCTGCAGAAAGAGGCTTCTGGAAAGCAACAGGGTAGAGCTCACTTGGATTCCGCGGATATGGGTCAGGATTCCCGGGGACCCTATGCTCACCAGCAGGCAGCTCATAGGCGGCATATCCATTCAGAAGATTAGGGAAGGCTATGAGCTGGACCATCCTGAAGTCTTCATTCCCGGAAGGGCCCTCAAAGCCAATCGGGGGGTTGGATACTTCGACGAATTGGGGGCAGTGCCCTCATCCCTGCAGACTCTGCTCCACGAGTTCTTTGAAGAACATCAGGTGACCACCATGGAGGGGGATATTGTCCCCTTCAAGATCGATACCCTGGAGTTAGCTTCCACCAATCCCGCCAACTACCGGGGAACCTCACCCATCAAAGAGCCTCTCCTAGACAGGATGGAGGAAATAGAAATAGGGCCTCCTGAGACTTTGGAGGAGGAAATAGAAATAGGTTTGAGGAACACGTTTTACGCCACGCGATCCGGAGAGACCCCCAAGATACCTCCTTGGCATCAGGAGATATTGGCGAGAACGGTTAGGTACGCCCGCGACAAGGAGCGGTTTGCCGACGCTCGGAGGATAGAATCGGAGCCTTCCTGCAGAGCTACCATAAAACTATTTGACCACGTTCTATCTAAAGCTCTGAGAAGCGGCCGGAGGACGCCTCTCCTCTCCGACTACGGGGAATTCAACGAAATAGTCAAACTTGCCCTCGTAGGCAGGATGGAAGTGGAATTTGGGTTTGTGGACAAGAAGGAGGAGATCGTGGACAAGCTGCTGGAGGAGGCTTTGAAGCAAACCTGCAAAGAAATCTACAATCAGCTTTCCTCTGAAAAGTTTCGAGAATTCTACGATGCTCTGAGAGCCTGCGGCACACCCTCGGATGGGAGACAGGCTTTATCCGTTCGAATGGAGCTTGTCCCCAAGCTGAGAAAGTATAGAGTAATCAACCAGTACGTAAGGGCTATTTCCCGCGACGATGCGCTGGAAGACGATTATTATCTTTCAACCGTGGAGATCATCCTAGAATCCATGCTTCACTGTGCTCCTAGGTTGGTGGACAAAAAGGACTTCACCTACTATTTGGGAGAGCTGGTGGAAAATGAAGCCTGAATGTGAACTGTGCAGAAAGCCTGAGGAGCAAGAGCTTTCCTCCATTCTAGGAAAAGAGATGACAGGGGACCTTCTTTACAAGCTTTTTAATCCTGATGCGCAATCACGTGAAAAAAAATCTGAATCTCAACTGCTGGAAGAGCTCATTCGGCAATGCAAGAACCAGTGTATGGAGGAAAGCCTCGGCGCGGAGGCGGAAAGCCAACTTTGGCATTGGATGAGAAGCCACGACAGCCGATGGCTGAAAGAATACGTGCTGCAGCGTAAAGCCAAAGAGAAAGCTTGGCAGCAGCTTCTGGAGAAAATCAAAAAAGGTGAAATTCAGCCTTCAGATCTTCAAGCCGAACAGCTGATCCAGCATTTCCTCAACCAGATACTGGAAGCCCTCAACAAGGAAGGTTGGATTGAGCTGAAGCCGCCGAAGGATTGGCCTTACCAGAACGTTTTAGCCTTGTATCCGGAGTTTACGGAGAAAAGTGAGAAAATCATAGCTGAGAAAGTGTTGGAGGAAGTTTTCTTAAACCTGAAAAAACATCAAGATAAGGGCCCCCATGAGATTGAGGAAACCGGTTGGGGTAGTATGCCCTCCTCCACTCTCCGGGAATTCGACGAATTCCAGCACTCTTACGATATGTTGGACATTCAGGAGACCCTTATCCGCACGGCAGTAAGAGACCCTGTGAACATGAGGATCGCGGAGGATGACTTGAAAATCAGGGTTCCCCTCCACGAAGCCAAGTCAACCAACGCCCTTTTGGTCGACGTGTCCTACTCCATGCGAGGGAATAAGTTTAGAGGAGGCATAGCGGCAGCCTTGGCTTTCAGAGAGATACTTCAGAGGGACTACAAGGAAGATAAACTCCATGTAGTAGCCTACAACCAGAGGCCTCAACTCTTGTCCTACGGGCAGATCGTTAAGCTGAGGCCTTATGGATACACTGACATAGGACAGGTTATCGACTTCGCCACAGAGCTTCTCTCCCGGGAAGAAGGCAACAAGAACATTTTCCTGATAACAGACGGGGAACCCACTGCAGCCTGCCATGGGGATGAAACACCTGAAGAAAGCGCCTTGAGGGCTGCCTACATGGCCGGGAAAGCCGACATCAGGCTTAACATCATCATACTGGACCGGCGGCCGGAGCTGAGACGTTTCTGCGAAAAAATGGCGAGGCTAAACGGAACCTCCACCATCACCTATGTGGATGACCCCTTAAACCTCAAAGAGTTCATCATAAAGTTTTTTGTCCAGTTTAAAAAAACAGGACAGCAAATTAAACGCTGCCGAAGTTCATAACCCCACGCCCAGAAAACCCATGCCATATACGGCCTAATCTTTTTCGGGTCAGCTTATACTGTTACGGTGATCTCCCGGTCTTCTGTGATAGCTTCCCCGAGCTCCCATCCCATAGGGCTTCGTTTCGAGACCCGTATCCTAGCTTTTTTACCCACCGTCGCTGCGAAAAGAAATTTTCCGTCCACATAAACACGGGCTTGGCTTCCTACTATTTCAGGGTCGAAAAGCAGGTCGATGCTGCTTTTGGTTTCCTCTAAAGAGAATTTGACGGGTTTTCCCTCTTCGCCGCGGAGAGGCCTTACATCCAGACGGATTCCCAGCTTCTTCTCCAGCTTGGAGATGTTGGCGCCCTCCCTGCCTATGAGCATGGGGATGCTTCGGCTGTCCGCTCGGATCACAGCCCGGTCTGAGGAGACCAGTTCCACCTCAGCCTTGGGGGCGAGCCTGCGGATTTCCTCCAAAATCCGGGTTTCAGCCAGCCTTCGGGCTGGGGGAACCTTGGCGGCTTCGGTGGGGGCGACGGGGACGATGATGTTCTCCTCCCCAAAAGTGTAGACTTCATACTCCAAGCGGCCGCTTTCAAAGTCTCTGATTTCTATGACAGGCCTTGTTAGGGCTTCATCCGTCATCCCCGTGGGGACTTTGACCGTTAAACTCAGCTCGTAAACTTTTTCCACCGTTCCGTATCGGAGGAAAATCAGCGTGTCGACGATGTGGGGGATCATTCCCAACTCCGTCCGCCCTATGAACCTCTGGATGGCGTCGATGGGGCTGCTGGCATGGGTTACCCCTATCATGCCCACTCCAGCCAGCCTCATGTCGGCGAAGGTCTTAAAGTCCTGAGTTTTTCTGATCTCGTCGAAAACAGTGTAGTCAGGGCGGACGAGGAGGAGAATGTCCGCTGTTTTCTCGAAGCTCCCCTCCAAGGGAGCATACTGGGTGATTTCAGGCCCCACCTGCAGGTCTCTAGGGGCCTCCAGTGTTTTCACGATCTTATCTTGAGCCATGTAGAACTGGGCTAGAGAAGAGGCGAAGGTGGTTTTCCCGGAGCCCGGAGGCCCAGCTATGAGGATACCCTCTGCCTTGTCCCGAAGTCTTTCTAAGAGTTTCGGAGATAAGCCGTAGTCATCCAGCCTCAGCTTCACCACAGGCCGGACGATGGTTACTTCTAAGCCGTCTGAGAAGGGAGGCCTAGCCACGGCTATACGGTAGTCTCCCAGCTGAATGACGGTGGCATTATTCATGGATATTTCGAAAAGACCCTTCCCTCTGAGCCTGCTGACTTCGTGGATCTCCCTGATGGTGTTCTCCATCTCCTCCTCGGTGAGAGGCCTCTCTCTCAACTTCACCAGTTTGGAGGCGCCGGGTTTGCCCCGCTTGGCCATGGGCGCGGCTCCCGCTTTCAAGTGAACACTCATGGTATCGGGGGTGAAGTATTTTTCAAACTTCAGCTTAGGCGGCCGGCCTTCGGGAGGAATGTAGACCACCTTGGCGCCGTTGGCTTCGGCGGTTAAGGCTTGAACATAGTCCGCGGTGACGAGGGTTCCCCCCTCCTTTAAGGCCATGTCCATGATGAGGGCGTCGATTCTACCGCTTCTAGCCAGCTTGATGTCGTCTAAGCTAGGCCTAGTGCCAGAGAAGGAAACTTTAATGCCTCGAGTCTCCCCCACGGCTCTGAGCCTTTTCAGCTCTCTTAACCCTATGAAGCCTGAGTCCCGACCTTTGGAGGCTTGAGCCTGAAGCTCTTCCACCACCACCAAGGGAACGACCACTTCTTCAGCCTTGAGTTCTCCTCGCTCCAACATGCGAACTATCTTTCCGTCTACGATGACGGAGGTGTCAGGAAAAATTCTTTCAACCATCTTTAACTCCCATCAATAGGCCAATAAACTCTTAGAGCTCTCCCGCTATAAGTTGTTTCCTCAAGCCCTCATATGGTGGTTCCAGCCGGCGGGGCTGGCCTTCTTTTAAGTTTCTCAGGCACGTGGAGGGACCGAACCACGTTGTGGGAGGTGATAACGTAGACAGGGTCTCCGGTGGGGGTGTACTGGTTTTTAAGCCGGCGAACGCCTATGAGGACGGTCTTTACCTTGAGGGTTGAGCCGTCGCTGAGCTTGTACTCGTTCCAGTCTTCTTTCACGGTTTCAAAGTCCAAGTCTTCTCCTTCGCTCACTGGCGGCTGACTCAAAATTCATCCCCCATTAGAGGGGAGTGCAACCATATCTAAGCCTTTCCACCTGAAGGCTGAATGCCGGCGGTTTTGTACATTCGTGCTTAGGACTGTCCATCCTCCTCATAGGGTTTGGGTTGAATTATCAGCTTTAGAAGGTTTGGAATATAGCTTCTGACCGAATCCTCGATTTTGGCGTTGATGTCCTCAAGCTCTTGGACGGTTGTTTTCCCGTCAACTTTTATCACCACATCACCCATGATGAAGGGACCTGCGCTTCTCAGCCGGATGTCCTCAGCTTTCTTAACGCCTTCCACGCTTTCCACCAGTCTCCTAGCCGTTTCCAAGGTGTCGACGCTGCACGCACATGCATCCAGCAGAATGAGAGAGGATTCTTTTATCGTAATATAAGCGACGGCAAAAATGAAACCGCCGATGACAAGGCCGGCGACGGCGTCTATCCGGAAAAAACCCAGGTAGGAGAGACTGATGCCTAGGAAAGCTGAGAACGAGGCTGCGGAGCTCTTCAAGGTGTTGAAGGCGTCGAAGCTCAGAGATTTAGAGTTAATCCTCTTCGCTGTCTTCCTCTTGTTGAGGCCGAGCAAAAGGAAAACCGTTGAGGCTCCCAACGCCGTGGCCATGGCAGGGAAATGAGCAGTCAGAGGCTCAGGAGCCCTCAGCTCTAGAAAGGACCTATAGACGATAAGCACACCTACAGCAACCATTATCAGGGCGGATAGCACGGCGGAAAACGTCTCAACCTTATGGTAGCCGAAATGAAATCTCCCTCCGGGTGGGCGTCGGGAGGTTCTGAGCCCGAAAAAGGTGATGGCGGAAACAAGCGCATCGGTGAAGGTGTGGGCGCTGTCCGCTGTTAAAGCAATGCTGCCCGACTGGATCCCGAAAATCAGTTCCACCGTTCCGATAACGGCGAATATGCCGACGGACGTTTTCGCAACTCTTTCGCCTTTTTCGAAGTCAAGCAACATTGCTCATCTAAATAAAGTCTATACTGTTTCATATGACTTTTACCCTAGAAATTCCCAGTGTAAGAAAGACTCTCAGGAGGCGGGTTAAAAAATAAAAGGTTAAACTCCAAGATTTCCTAAACATTCCAGAGGCCGCAAACGTCAACTTGGGGCATCATAAGCCGTGAAGGTTTTTGTGTTCGAATACGCAGCCGGGGGAGGGTTTGCCGGGGAAGTCATACCATCGGAGATTCTCTGCGACGGCTATGGAATGTTCAAAGCTTTCATATCCGACCTCAAAAGTTTAGGCTGCCAAGTAGCCGTTACCCTAGACCGGAGGCTGAAAACCGCCCGTTCCCTCCTCCGCGTCGACGAAGCGGTTTTCATCCAGTCGCCCCAAGAGTTAAACTTTGCCGTCCGAAAGCTTTCAGCTGCCGCTGACGCCGCCTTGGTCATAGCTCCTGAAACTCGAAACGCCTTAGGTGAAGCTGTGGAAACGATGGAGGAAGGGGGCTGCCAGTCCCTCAACTGCCCTTCGGGAACGGTTAAAAAATTTCAGAGGAAGTCGGCCGTATACGAGGTTTTGAGAAAAGCGGGAGTGAAAGTTCCCAAAACCGTGAAGGCGAAGGTTCAAGACGGCTGCAAAGGCTTAGAGAAAGCAGTGGAGGCTGTGGGTTTCCCAGCCGTAGTCAAACCTGACCAAGAAGCAGGGTGCACCGGACTCAGCCTAATTCACCGGAAGGAAGACGTGGCTTCAGCCTTGGAGAAAACGGTAAAGGAGGCCCATGCCTCTCTGCTCCTAGTTCAGGAATACCTCAAGGGCGCCTCAGCCAGCGTTAGTCTCCTCTGTAGCGGAAAGGACCTGAAACCCCTCAGCCTCAACAAGCAGTGGATAACCTTGGGAAGACCATCTTCAGCTTCCCACTACCTAGGCGGCTTCACCCCTTACGCTCCACCCTTGAAAGAGGCTGCTTTAAAGGAGGCTGTGAAGGCTGCAAGGGCCCTAGCGCCTCTGCGGGGTTATGTGGGAGTTGACTTGGTCTTAACTCCCCACGGGCCGGTGGTGGTGGACATCAACCTTCGGCTGACTGCATCCTACCTAGGGGTGAGGAAAATCCTAGAGGAAAACCCAGCCGCCCTCCTTCTAGGCTCAGCCTTCCATGGAAGGCTTCCCGAGAAAATCTTCTCCAAGGGCAGCGCTGTCTACAAGAAGGTTCAACTGCCTCAAACTAGGGTCAGAGGAAGCGCGGAGTTTTTCCTCCCGCCCCGCTGGCAGCCGGAGGCCAGAGAGGGATACTTAGTCGCCCACGGCTCTACCTTTTCTGAGGCTTCTCAGAGGCTCCGCAGGGTTTTGGATAAGATTTTCAAGGCTGAGCATCCACCAATAGGATCATGATAAAAACCTTGGGGTTGGACGTAGGCGGAGCGAACGTTAAAGCAGCCTGCCTACAAAAAGTTGAGGGGGGAGAGAAAAAACTCCGGACAGATGTCCAGTATTTCCCCATTTGGAAGCAGGGCAAAGACCGTCTTCTCCCTCTTCTCAGGGGACTGGGAAGACGGATGGCAGGTTCCCCCTCGGGCAGCTGGGACGGCGTAGGCGTTACCATGACGGCGGAACTCTCCGATGTTTTTCAGACCAAGGGAGAAGGCGTAGCTTATATCATATCCTGCGTGGGGGAAGCCTTCGGCGATTCACCCTTAGGCATCGTGGACGTGGAAGGAAGCCTGATCTCCCCTGAGGAAGCCAAGCTCAGCCCCCTCCGGGTGGCTTCAGCCAACTGGGCTGCCACAGGATGGCTGGTCGCCCGCTACCTGAGCAACGGCCTCGTGGTAGACGTGGGCAGCACCACCACCAGCATCATCCCCGTTCTCGCAAGCAAGACTGCTGCGCGGGGTAAAACCGATTTGGAAAAGCTGGGCTGCGGGGAGTTGGTTTACACAGGTGCCCTCAGGACCAACGTCGCCGCGGTGGTCAAGTCTATTCCTCTGGGCGGTGGGAGAGTGAGGGTTTCCTCGGAGCTCTTCGCCACCACCGGCGACGTCCACCTAATCCTCGGCAACCTGAAAGAGGAGGAGTACACCGTGGAAACCAGCGATGGGAGAGGAGTCACCAAGTCTGAAGCCTCAGCCAGGCTGGCGAGGGTTGTCTGCGCAGATTTGAGCATGCTGGGGGAGACGGAGGTTGAGGAAATAGCCCAGTTTGTCGCAGGGGAACAGGTGAACCAGATAGCAGAGGCCTTGAACCAAGTTTTTGAAGCCGCAGCCCTCCCTGCTTTGGATAAGAACCGCATACCCGTGGTGACCGCAGGCCTAGGGGCTGAATTTTTAGCTCGGAAAGCGGCATTAAAGGCTGGTTTTCGCCAAGTTGTCAACCTTGACGAGCTTACAGGCCTTGCTATATCGAAGACAGCTCCCGCAGGGGCAGCGGCGTTGATGGCGGCGGAGCGTTACGGCGGAGGAGGAGGGGAAGTTTAGATGGTGGAAGCCGTGGTGAAGGTGGGAGGCAGCCTAACTGAGTATCCTCAGGCCTTGAAGAAGCTTTGCAAAACCCTCAGCCGGCTGTCCCATCGGCATCGACTGCTCATCGTCCCGGGGGGAGGCCCTCTAGCGGATGCTGTGAGGGCGCTGGACCGAAAATTCAGCCTTCCGCCTCAGACAGCCCACCGGATGGCTGTCTTGGCCATGGACCAGTTCGGCCTTCTCCTTCACAGCTTCATACCCGCCTCTCATACTGTGAGCAGATTGGAGGAGGTGGAAATCTTGCTTGGGAGATGCGGCCTTCCGATTTTTCTCCCCTCTCGGTTTACAGCGGCCTCTAGGCTTCTGAGGGCTTCTTGGGATGTAACCTCCGACTCCATCGCCGCCTTCCTAGCCCTCCGCCTAAAGGCGGATAAACTTCTCCTTCTCAAGGATGTGGACGGAATTTTCACCCAAGACCCGAAGAAAGGCGGCGGCAAGCTCATTCCTCAGCTCACCGTAGGCGAGCTTCAAGTCCGGCGGAGGTGGAGTTGCGTCGACGCTGAGCTTCCGAGGCTTTTGGCTGAAGGGAAGCTGACTTGCTTCGTGGTCAACGGTCGGAAGCCTGAGCGAATGCGGAGAATTTTGGAGGGCCGCTCGGTTCTCTGTTCGGAAATAGTACCGGATTAGAGTTTCCCTGAACGAGGGGTTTGCATCAGCGCTCTGGGAAACTTGTAGCTTCAAGCATCCGGCTCACTTTTTCTCTGTCCACCCTTCCGGCGGCTGAAAGAACGGACCTACGGACGCCGACGATGTCCACGCTTGTATCCCGGAGGGCTTCTAGGTTTTCGGCGGTTAGGCCCCCTGCTAAGGCAACCTTTAACCCGTAGGTGTGGGCTTCCTGGACGAAAAGTTTTAACTCTCCTAGGTGAACGTGATCGAAGAGGTTTTGGAGGTTTTTTCTTTTCACGTCGACCATCAGCCCGTCTACCTCCGCCTTGTAGGCGGCGAGGGGTAGCTTCCAAGGGCTCAAGCAGCCCCAAGTCTCGTAGTCAGCGTAGCCGGCTGCAATGGTTTGAACCTTGGGCTTCAAGCCTTCCAAGGCCTTTCTCACCCCTGTGAGAAGCTTGACGGCTTCCTCCACGGTTTTAACCCCGTAGAGGCCTGCCTTCACGTAATTGGCTCCGGAAGCCGCTGCGCCCAAGGCGGCGAGGGAGGCTGTTCCCGGCAGGTAGGGTAGGTCTCCTAGGGTTGCGCTTACCTCAACCTGGCTGAGGATCGACTTCCTAACTTGGCGGATTATCCAAGGAAAATTGGCTCCCAAGGCGCCCTCCTCAGGGTTTTTCACATCGACGATGTGGGCTCCACCCTTCGCAGCCTCCAAGGCTTCCGCCTTGTCAACAACGCTGACCAGAAGTTTCAAAACCGGAGACCCTCGCAGTCGGCTCTAGCTTCAGCCTTTAAAAATTATGTTTACCCATAAATAGTTTTGAGCCTTCGAAAAATAGCCGGAAGGAGCTGGGTTGACCTACGACGTTGTGGTAGTTGGCGCTGGTCCCACGGGCTCCACAGCCGCCTACACAGCGGCTAAAGCAGGCTTGAAAACCTTGCTGCTGGAGGAGCACTCCCAAATAGGGCGGCCGGCCCACTGCACAGGCAAGATTACAGCCAGAGCCTTTCAAGAGTTTAACCTCCCCCGGGACTGCGTGCTGAACACCGTGAGGGGCGCCTTCTTCTACTCTCCCAGCAACCTGCAGTTCTCCCTCTTCAAGGACAGGGGCGAATTTCACATCGTCGACAGGGAGAAACTGGACAGAAAACTCGCTGAGAGAGCCTTAGACGCAGGAGCAGAGCTATTGCTTGAGGCTAAAGCCTACGGTTTAGAAGGCTTAGGCAAACCGAACTGCCTTCTCAAGGTCAAGCATGACCACATCAGGTATGTTGAAGCTAGGGTAGTAGTCGACGCTGAGGGCTCCACGCCCCTCTTAGCGGAGAGGGTAGGTCTTCCCTGCCAGCTTCCCCGCCTGAAGGGAATCCAGTATGAGATGGAGGGAGTGGACTTCAACGAAGTAGATGCGGTGGAACTCTATTTTGGGAGGAGGATGTTTCCCGGCTTCTTCGGCTGGATAGTCCCTTTGGATACAGGGCGAGCCCGGGTAGGCCTCTGTGTGCGGGGAGACCTCTGGAAGACTCCTGCCCGAAGCTGCCTAGAAAAGGCGCTCCGAAGCCATCCGGTTCTTTCCAAGAAAACCCGGAGGGGGAAAGTGAAACACGTTCAAGGAGGAGAAATCCCCCTCCACGGCCCGGTTAAGGAGTGCTGCCGAGGCAACCTGATGCTGGCAGGGGGAGCCGCTGGCCATAACAAATCCACCTCAGGAGGGGGTATTTACTTTGGGTTAAAAGCTGGAAAGGCTGCGGGGGAAGCAGCAGCTCAAATCCTCGCTGGAGGGTTATCTTGGCTGCAGATGTCGAACCACTACGCGGTAGTCTGTGAAAAAGCCTTCGGAAGAGAGCTGAACTTTACATCCAAAATGCGCAGAATGCTGGATGAATTTTCAGACCAAGAATTGGACTGCATCTTCCGTTTCTTAGCCGAAGAGGAAAAGCTTCGGAGGGAAATTGAAAGATACGGGGACACAGACTACCAGTCTAGACTGTTTTTCCCTTTGATTCTAAAGTTGGGCAGTTCGACTTTAAAACGACCTTGGAGTTTTAGGTTTATCTCAAAAATCCTTCTGACAAGCTTCATGATTTTTCTTAGATAGAAAATATTCGCCAAGTTTCTAGTATTTTTGCCAGCCTACACCAGTTTCACCAAATTCCCCCAACTTTCTTGCGAAGTTTTCAGATTAAGTTTTTTTTAACAGCTGCCCCAGTAGGCTTTGTGAGTAAATGCAGCAAATTCAACGTTCGCCAAGGTAAAATTTATTAATTCATTTAATCCAACGTACTTCACAGTGAAGTAATTTGGCACGGAAAGAGGGGGAGAAATCAGACTTTCAGATAAGAGAAGAGATCATCCGCGGCGCACAACTATATAAAAGCCCCTTAAGCGGAATGGGCTTATCATGGGTGAAAGAAAGATACCCCAGATTTATTGAATACGCTTCAATCTCATCCGAGAGCATGTCGCTTTTAACAGAATATGAATCGGCTAAAAACCTTCCGAAACTGGAGAGATGGCGTCGTCTGCCGCTCATTAAGCCAAAACTTTTCCATGCCAAAAGAAAAGCTCAGGCCGAAATCATGAGGTTAAGGCAAAGATATAAACTAGCTAAAGCACTCCAATTAATCAGGTGAGATAGTTAAAGCAGAAAGACAAACACCAGCTGAATGGTGAAAATTGAATAAATTCTCTTTATCTGCAACTTCAGCTTCTTATGCTAAGCTGTTCAAGAACAAGTGTTGTCTCCGATAAAACATCTTCTGCAAACTATTTTTAAACATAAAAAAGCATCAACATTGTTCTTCGGCGCTCGTCTCTTTTTTAAGCTAGGGAACTAAAGATATCTAAGGGTTCTGCCTGTCTTCTTTCGACACTATGTTGGAATTTTTCAAGCTGCTGGAAGCATCAAAATGATGAATATGGCTACAATGAGAGCGTAAATGGCTATAGCTTCGATGAAGACTACGAAGATGAAGAACCTTCCGATGATCTCAGGCCTCTCTGCCCCTGCGGCTGCGATGGCGGATACTGCCATCGATAAGCCTAGGGCCGCTCCAAGGCCGGGAACGGCGATGGCTATGCCTGCGCCTATGGCCATCAGCCCTAAGTCGATGGTTTTCACAGCTTCAACCGCTTCGGGGGTCTCTTGCGCGGAGGCAAAAGCTACCAGCATGGCTGCCGCCATTGCTATCAGCAGAACGGTTACCGGCGCTGTTCTTAGGTGGAAACTCATCCGCTTCACCTGCCCTATGTGGGATGTTCAAGATTAATTCATTGAATTTAAAACTCTTTTGGTAGGAGAGGCTCCGAATCAAAGCGGATAGGGCGGCTGGTGGAGGACGAGATGAGGCTTAGTCTTCTCAGCGGGGAGCCCTTCCTGTTTGGCGATGAGGATGGCGATGAGGTCCTGAACCTCATAAAGCTTCAGATAAAGATAAGCCAAAACCTCTCCGAGGTGGAAAAAAGGTGAAATGAAAACCCGTTCACATTCACCGGCATGGAAACGTTTGAAGACTGTTTCAAAGATAGACAGGTCTCCTTTAACCTCGTAGGCGCTCAGGAGAGGTGAAAGCTGGTTTACGTAGTAGCCGGATGCGAAAACCTTTACAGCTTCCTTCTCTGTGGGGGCGGCTGAAGCCTTCTCCAACCCCTCCCGAGAGATCCTGTAATACGCGGAAATGAGGTTCCACCCGATTTCTTCAGGTTTGAAACCTAGTTTTTTCATCCTCAACACTGCCATGATGTTCGCAGCGTCCAAGACGAAGCCCATAAGCTTAAGGCTGAATCTATCCTTCCCTTTCACCTCGTTCAACTTCTTCCAAGCTTCCATCATCCCGTACCTTGTTACAGTGATCTCCACCTCCAGCCCCCGCCTTGAGACATCCTCAACCTCCTTGACCAGCCTCTCAACCTCCAAAGCCAAAGGCCTTTCCCAGATGAGGCTTAAAACCTGTTTAAGATTTTTCCCGTCGACCAAAGCTTTGCACTGCGCGGCCCCCAGCCTTCCATAGGGGTGAATGTAGCTGGAGGCTTCATCCCAAGGCAGCTCCAGAAAGATCGCCTTCAAAATGTCTGCGAGACATTTTAATTCCTGTATGCGGCTGAGCTGAGAAAAGAAGTCAGCAGCCTCCCGGGTTTTCAGGTGGGAGGCGATGAAGTCTATCTCCCTCCGATAGGCTTCCATGAGACTTTCTTCAGCTTTGCTCAGATTGAATTCTTCTAGAAGAAGGGAAGCTACTTGATGGCGGTAGGCTGTTCCCTCCAGCCTTCTCAGGACAGCTTGCACGTTTTCAGCACCCAAGAGGGCGTCGTAGTCGCCCTTCACCAGCAGAAAAGACTTCCTCGCCCTAATCCTAGGGCTTAAAGTTCCGTATAGGTAGACTGACTTCATTCTTTTCCAACCCTGGCAAATTTGACGATTTTATCCGTAAGCTTAACTATCACGAAAGTCCCCAAGGCGAAGCCTGCAAAAGTGGTGCCAACGGTGAAAACCAGCTTGTAAAACAGGGAAAACTCTAGAGCGGTGAAAATCCAAAGGCCGAGAAAGAGCCCGGCGAGGACGAAAGCAGGAGGGATGAGGCCGAAGAGTAAAACCCTCTTTATGGAGTAACCTCGGAGCTCAGCCGGCTTTAGGCTGAGAAACCTATGCCGGCGCTGTGAATCTTCTTTGGATGATGAATCCTTCAAAAGGCACTCCATCCCCCTTGTAGTATTTGCTGAACCATTCTACCCAGTGAAGCCTCAGGGTGTGGGCGAAGGTTATGATCCCCTCCAAGGCTATTATCATGAAGATTGTGACCATGATGAACACAGGCCAGAACATCGCCCCAGAGCCTATGAGGGCGATTTCGCTGAACACCGCGTGGGCGATGCCTAAGGCTAGAATTCGGCCGTAGGAAAAGGTGTTAGAAATGGACTCGATGGCTTTGCTCACCATTTCGGAGAAGGCGTCCATGGCGCTTTCCGAGAACCTGTGAAGAACGAACATTCCTATGAAAGGCACGACGAAGAAGGGAACAATATTCTGAAGATCAAGCAGAATGTTTTCAATCCTCTGGCCGAAGAACAACACCGACAGCATCAGGTAGCTGAGGCTGAGGTAGAACCAAAGCCATGAAACTGGAGCGAGACTCTTTCTAAACTCCCTCCGGGAAAGCTTGTTGATGATGTCGAGGATTATTCCAAAGGATATGTGAATCATGCCCACCACTAAGGCTACCTTCAGCAGCATGACAGGCCCTCCTTTGTGGGGGTCGATGGGGCTGAACCAAGGGCCTTCCTTCAACCCGGTGAGCATGGTATACCACTCATATTCATGGCCGGCGGTGGTGGGACCGAAGAACTCGCCGTAGAGGAAGCCGAAAAAGGTGGCTGTGATCCCGCAGCTGATTATGAGGAATCTCCCCTGATAGATGGGGTCCCATAGGTCCCCTGAAAGCTTGAACCTGTCGAACACCTTTTTTATGAGAAGACCTCCGACGATGAGAATTAGCCCCTGCCCCATGTCCCCGAACATCAAGCCGAAGATGATGGGGAAAGAGAACAGCGTGATAATCGTGGGATCGATTTCATGATAGTTAGGAAGGCCGAAGGCTGCCACAAGCTTCTCATAGCAAGCGGCTATCCGGGGGTTTTTCATGAAGGTGGGAGGTTTGTCTCCCAGCTCCTCTCCAGTTACGTTGACCACGGCTTCAGGGCAGCTTCTTCTGATGGCTTCTAAGGCTTTTTCCCTGTCCACGTTTTTAACCCAAACCTCGAACACAGCGGTTTTCCCTGTTCTCCTGAAATTCTGCTTAAGCTCCTCGATTCTCAGCTCAATGTCCACAATCTCCCTGTAGGCATGAATGACTGAGGCTCCTTTAGCCACCTCTTCCAGCCGCTCTAACAACCTAGCCGGCTCCTGCGAAAGCCTATCAATTCGATGTTCGAGGTGACGGATCTCCAAGGCTTTCTCCAAGATTCCTAGATGCTTCATGGATGTACTTTCAAGCAGTTCCCTAGCCTTCTCTAGCAGGCCCTCCACCTCAGCGGATTCAGCTTCCTTAACATGGTCTATCAGGTTTTTCACAGTTTGAAGAGAAAGAAACTTTTCAGCGTTCTCTAAAACCTCGTAGCTCTTCAGAACTTCGTAGGAGATTTTCGACACCTTCTGCATGGTATCCTCAATGCCGAGGGAACCTAGGTGCATGTCTTTGAGAACATCAAGAACCTCCACTGTCTCCCTGAGAACCCGCGTGAAAGCCTCTCCCGTCAACGCCAATGCTTCGGGGTTTAAAGCCTCAAGCTCTTCTACCAGCTTTTTAAGTTGACTTACTTCAGCTTGAACCTCCCTAAATTTTTCAACTGCTTCGATTTTCTTTTCAACAGCTTCCTTAGTCCCTTGGAGGATCTCTTCGATTCTATCCATCTCTCCCTTGGCTGCGGGAAGGCTTTCTTCAACCCGCCTGTGGAGTTCAAGAGCTTTCCGGAGCTCTTCTCTAAGCTTTTTAAGTTCAGCTTCATCGTTGGGAAGTTTTTCATGAGGTGCGCTCAGCTTTGCCGCCATCTCTAACAGGGCTAAGGCTTTTTGAGCCTCCAACAGCCGCTCATGCAGGCGTCTTATCTTGTCCCGGTCAGCCAGACTCTCCTTTTTCAATGCTTGGAGATGGTGGACGCTAACACCGAATTCTTCCAGCTGTTTTTTAACGGCCTCCAGCTCCTCGTAGAACTGGGTTAGATCCTTTTCTAGGGAAGCTTTCTCCTCCGTCACTTCTTTCATAAGGTTGTCGATTTTAGCCCATTCCAGCTCGAGACAGGCTATTTCGCCTTCTATCTTCTTTAAAACCTCGTCTACGTCCTTTCCGACTGGGAGAGGCTTGGGGTAAGGTGCGCTGGTAAGCTTTTTCATGGTGTTATGTATACGGTTTGAAAGCTGCAGCAGAAGGTCTTCCCTAGAAGTATGCCTGAATTCTTCAGTTAACTCCTCGTATTTTCTCTTTTTAGTTTGGGTGATGTTGATGAAATGGGCGATGCCGAGTCTTCCTACATCTCGAATTATGAAATCGGTTTTATCCGCTGGTGCTACTACCTCGATCCTCGCCATCCGCATAGTGCGCAGCAACGCCAATCCCAAAGTAAGCTTTTACGTTTAGGCTGATTCTTCCAAAGTCTTTATAAGTTTTCCGTAGCTCTGCAAAATCCTCGATCATTAAAAGTCTTTAAAAGTCTGACATTCCCAGCTACTATTTCATCCGTTTAAAAACTTCCTTTCAAACCAAGAGGCGTCCTCAACCGGGAAAGACCAAAATGTTAAAATATCAAGATTTCCAACTATTTTTCAGCAGATCTCTGAAGGCTTCGATTGTTCTTTCCGAGTTTTCAGTTGGAGGTTTTTAGGTTTGAATGAAGCTAAAAAATGCTCCCCCACCTGCGATCTGTTCAAATGCGGCCAAAAAGCGATCCAGTACAGGTCTGGCAACGTCTACTGCAGATTTGCAGACGACCTCTGTGAAGGAGCCAGCTGCAAATACGCCCTCTGTGTTAGAAACAAACTTCTGTCCAACGGGTTCTGCGGATTAACTTTTAAAAGGACCACTTCTCGCTTTGAAACTCAGCCTGAAGAAGTTGTGCAAGGGATCAAGGTGAGGGGAAAGCTCCAGCAAAGACTTCGAGAAAAAGAACTGTTTTGACTGGGGCTTCCCAAAAGTTTTCGGCGTTGACATTCAGTGACTGAACATGGATACCTTCACATATGTAAGGGGTTCATCTTATCATCTGCTGATCACCAGCTCAAGAGAACCCACCAGATCCATGAGAACTCTGATGAGGGACCTTCACACAGTGTCCCCTCGCTCATATAGAGTGAACAGGGGTAAGATGAGTCTTTCAGGATTGGCGGAAACAGCTGAGGAGATGGGTGTGAAGTACGTAATGATCCTAGGCAGATGGGCGGGAGGCCCTGGGAGAATAGATTTCTACAAAACCGAAGGGGGGACGCTGACTCAGATTCCACCGGTCCTCTACATTAAAGGAGTACGGCTGCAAAGAGAATTCGACATAACGTGGAGAAAGTCTAGAAAGAGAATCAGTAGATTGGGAGTTTTCAAGGCTTCCACCCCAGAAGGGCAGAAACTTGCACACGTGTTAAGTAAAATCTTCGGAGCGGTCCCCCTCTCTCCTGGAGAAGGATTAAAAAATAACTGGGCTTACATGAAGCTGTTGGAGGAGAAAACTTTCCTACGCGGGATTACTTTTTACTCATCCATCAACGGATTCAAGGAGATCGGCCCCTTTATATCCCTGCGCGGGATCGAATGGGGCGATACTGTTAACAATTTTGAAAATGGGAGAGAAGATGCTTGAGTAAAGCCGGGGTTCTCATAACTGTCAGTCTTCCCAGCGAAAGAAAAGCTAGGGTGATCTATGAGGCGTTGAAGCCTGAAACAGGGACAACCCCAAGCGCTAGGTCTAGGGTGAAGGTTAAAGTTAGGGGGAAGCTCCTTGTGATGGATTTTCATGCCTCCGGGATAACCTCTCTCAGAGCTGCTGTGAACTCTTTTTGCCGGTGGTTCTCGCAGCTGAACAGCATCATCGCCGTCTTGGATGAGGTTTCCACTCCAAGACGTTTAAGGGAGAACAGTTTAACAGAAGCCGGCTGCTAAATGTTATTAAAGAGTAAATCTTATTTAACTGTCATAGAGTGTTGGATGAAGGGATAAGTGGTAGTTGATGGGAGAAGAAACTTCCGAGCTTCCCGCAAACCTCCAAGAACAACTGGCAAGGCTGCAGCAGCTTCAGCAGACTTTGCAGGTTATCGTCGCCCAAAAACAGCAGGTGGAGATGGAGCTCACCGACACCAATCGAGCTTTGGAAGAGCTGCAGTCCATGTCTGACGATGCCTCCGTTTACAAGTCCATAGGCTCCATCCTTGTCAAAAAAGACAAGTCGTCGATCACGAAAGACCTCACGGAGAAAAAGGAGCTTCTCAATGTCCGGGCTAACGTCCTCGGTAAACAGGAAGAAAAAACCCGGGAGAAACTAAGAGAAGTCCAACAGCAGCTTCAAACAAGGCTGAAAACAGCTCCACCCAGTTGACTCAAGGAAACTACAAGCCTGCTACGTTGTAGAACAAGCTTTAGCCTCAGGGTAGGGTAGATGTTTTCCTTCTTAGCTAAGCAAAAGGTATTGCGGCTTAAGGTTTTAAAGATCTTTTTAAGAAGAAAATTTTTTCAAAGAGCTCTCATCTTATGCCACCATAACGCTGACCCTGATGCCTTGTTTGCTTCCTTCGTTTTTTCAAAGCTTTTAAGGAGGCTTAGGCCGGGACTTCGCGCTGATATTTTCGCTGTCCAAGGCCCCAGCGACATGTCCAAGCTTTTGATGAAACATGTGCCAGTTAAGTTAGTTGATTTTCCCAAGTTGAAGGAAGCGGATCTTCTAGTTCTCGTGGATACGAGCACCATGGGGCAGTTGGATGAATGGGGAGCGAAGGTGGAGCGCAGCGGAAAACCCCTAATTTTGGTGGATCACCACACCGTTCATCCCAACACAAGGAAGCTGGCTTCTCTCATGCTGGTCGACGGAAAAGCCAAATCCGCATGCGAAATAGTCTACAGACTCTGCCGCCAAGCTGGCCTCCGTCTTTCCAAGAAGGAGGCCTTGGGGCTCTTCTTCGGAATAGCCTATGAAACAAAGGCTTTCCGCTATGCTACAGCCCAGACTTTCCGAATTTTGGCGGAGCTGGTGGGTAAGGGTATTCATGTCGAAAAAGCTCTCGCAGCCATGTATAAACCCATGTCCCGGTCGGAGAGAATTGCAAGGTTAAAGGCGGCGGAGCGGCTTCAAATTCACAAATTGAACGAATGGTTGCTGGCGGTTTCCAATGTGAACTCTCATCAGGCTTCAGCAGCCCGAGGGCTTCTCACGTTAGGATGCCATGTGGCGGTGGTTGGGGGAGAGAAAAAGGGCCAAGTTAGAGTTAGCCTCAGGTCAACTCCCGACTTCTACGAGGAAACCGGCATACACTTGGGGAGGGATGTGGCGATGATGGTGGGGGAGGTTTTCTCAGGGACGGGGGGAGGACACCCCACGTCGGCCGGTGTCAACTGCCAAGGAGACCTAAACCAGATTCTCTTTGAGGCGGTTAAACTCATCAAAGCCCAGGTTGGTTAACATTTTATGGTAGCTACGTTTTAATGGATCACTGGAGACCTAGGTTCGGCTGCAGTCATGATAGAAATCGAAGAGCTGGTCTACACCTATCCTGAAGCTGGGAAGCCGGCGCTTAAAGATGTGAATCTGCAAATTCGGAAAGGGGAATTCGTCGTCTTAGCCGGGCCTTCAGGCTGCGGGAAGACGACTTTATGCCGATGTCTCAACGGGCTTATACCTCACTTTTACGGAGGAGACCTCAGCGGAAAAATTCAGGTGGCACAGCTGGACGTTCTCAGCCACCCCACCCGGGAGCTGGCGCAGCATGTGGGTTTAGTTTTTCAGAATCCCGAAAACCAGCTTTTCTCCCTTACGGTGGAGAGGGATGTAGCCTTCGGGCTGGAAAATTTAGGTCTTCCTCCCGCCGAAATTCGTCGGAGGATTGACTGGGCCTTGGAGGCTGTGGGCATTGGGAAGTTGAAAGATTCAGCTCCCCATGAGCTTTCAGGGGGGGAACAGCAGAAGGCAGCTATAGCCTGCGTTTTGGCGATGAGGCCCTCTGTGATGGTGTTCGACGAGCCTACTTCCTTCCTCGACCCTGCTTCAGCTAAGAGCATCATGGAAACCGTCGCCAAGCTCAACCGAGAATTAGGCATCACTGTTCTGATGGTGGAACACCGCCTAGAAATGGCCCTTAAACACGCCAGCCGGATGGTGGTTATGGAGAAGGGCGGCATCTTAGCGGACGGAGACCCTCGAGAAATTCTAAGCGGAGCGGCTGAAAAGCTGAGGGGAATAGGAATTCCAAAGGTTGCCGAGCTTCATAGGCTGCTGGCTGAAAAAAACCTCATCCCTCCGCCTGTTTCCCTCTCTCCTGAGGAGTTTTCAGCCAAGCTCATGGAGGCGTTGAACCGGTGATTCGGCTGGAGAAAGTTTCTTTCTCCTATCTGCCGGGCGTGGAAGTGCTCAAGGATGTCACCCTTGAAGTCAGGGAGGGGGATTTCCTAGCTGTCATGGGGGAGAACGGCGCTGGGAAAACAACCTTGATAAAACATTTCAACGGCCTCTTAAAGCCGACCCAAGGAAGGGTTTTGGTCGACGACGTGGATACAGGAAGCGCGACGGTGGCGGAACTTTCAAGAAAAGTAGGCCTTGTCTTCCAAAACCCAGATCACCAGCTTTTCAGCGAAACCGTGGAGGATGAAATAGCCTTCGCCTTGAAAAACTTCGGCTTCAACCGGGCGGAAATTGAGGAGAGAACCGACCAAGTGCTGAGGCTTCTCAGCTTGGAAGAGTACAGGCAGGCTTCCCCTCTCACTCTCAGCGGCGGGGAAAAGAAAAGAGTCGCCCTAGCCAGCGTCCTCGCTTGGGATCCGAAGTATTTGATCATAGACGAACCTACCATCGGCCAAGATTACGAGCAGAAATCAAACCTCAGAAAGTTTTTGTCAGAAATAAGCCGAGAGGGCAGAACTGTGGTGGTCGTCACCCACGATGTGGAATTTGTGGCCGAATGCAGCTGCAAAATTCTACTAATGGCAGCAGGCAGGGTTATCGCCTCAGGCCCGGTGGAAGAGGTTCTGACCGACAGGGAGCTGATTAAGAAAGGCGCACTGACCCTCCCCCAACTGGTCGAGGTCTTCGACCCTCTCTCGCGCTTGGGTTTCCCCAAGGCTGTTTTCGGGGTGGAGGAAGCAAGCGAATTGCTGATGGAAAACCTCCGGAGGCTTAAGCGAGGTTGATGATACATTATAAAAGCTTTAAGTTCAAAAAAGGCTTCACCCTCCTCCACAGGTTAGACCCTAGGGTGAAATTCTTCCTCGCCTGCGTGAACGTGGTCGGAGCGTTGGTTTTAGGTAAGACTCTTCCCCTGCTGGTGATTTTGGCTTCCATGCTGCCTCTAACCGTCGTGGGTAGGATAACTAAGGAATGGCTAACCGTCTTGAAAGGAGCCTCCGTCTTCGCCGCCGTCATTTTTGCTTTAAACTTTTTCTTTTCCGTCGTCGGCGTAACAGGCAGGCCTTTGGATTTCTCCATAGCCATGGCTTTGAGGTTCTTAATTCTGATTTCCTCCTTCTCCATCTTCTTCCTCACCACAGCTCCGGATGATTTCAGCCTAGCTGTCCAGAAAGCCCGCATCCCTTTTGACGTGAGTTTCGCCTTGACCATGGCCATGAGGTTTGTTCCCGTCTTGGCCGCTGAAGCTAGGTCCATAGCCGACGCGCAGCGTTCCAGAGGCCTTGAGCTAGAAGGCCGTAACCTTCTTCGAAGAGCGAAAAACTATTTGCCCATCCTAATTCCTTTGGTTGCCAATTCTCTGAGAAGAAGCATGGAACTGGCTGAAGCCATGGAGTCTAGAGGCTACGGGGTGAAAAAACAGAGGACAAGCCTGTATAGCTTAAAATTCAGGAGAACCGACCTAGCGGCCTTAGGACTCGCGGTTTTAGCCCTATTTTTCATCGTTTTTACGCGGATTTATGTAAAGATCCCTACAATCGTCGGCTGAGCCGGCGGGTTCTGAACCTCCTTTTTTAGAAGACATAGAAACTAATTTAAACTCAAAACCCGACCACTAAAAGGAGGCTGTAAGCCATGTACAGGAGCATCCTCATCCCAACCGACGGCTCTCAAGGTTCCTTTAAGGCTGCGGAGCACGGCATAAACCTAGCCAGAATCTTCGGCTCCAAGCTCATCATACTCCACGTGGTGGACAGCCACGCGCTTGCCGGCTTTAAGCCTGAGGATAGGGAAAAAGCCTTAGAGCACCTGAAAGCCTTAGGCTCCGAAGCCGTTAAAAAGATCGTTGAAAAGGCTCAAACCGAGGACGTGGAGGTGGAGGAATTTATCCGCGAAGGAGTGCCCACTGAGACCATACTGGACTTGGCGGACGAGGCGAAAGTCGACCTTATCGTGATGGGAACCCGAGGCCTCACCGGGATCAAAAGAATCCTCTTAGGTAGCACGGTTGAAAGGGTGATAAGGTGGGCTTCGTGCCCTGTGCTGGTAGTTCGGTGACTCATAAGCTTAATCTCCCCAAAGGCTACAGTCTTCCTTGAAGATGATGCGGGTTGGAGGAACTTAAAACCGTAATAGATGAGATCCTCCGGTCTATTTCGCTGACTGTAAGCAAACTGGATCTAGAGGAAGTCAACAAACTTATCGACCTTCTCATCGAAGCTAAAAGAAGCGATAAAAAGATCATGGTCATAGGGGCTGGGCGAAGCGGCTTGGTGGGGAGAGCCTTCGCCATGAGACTTATGCACCTGAATTTCAACGTTCACGTCGTCGGCGAAACCATAACCCCTGCAGTTGAGAGAGACGACATCCTCCTCGCCATATCAGGTTCAGGGACAACGACGGTGATAGTTACAGCGGCCAGAATAGCCAAGAAGGTGGGAGCCAAGATAGTGGCCATCACCTCGCACCGCAACTCCCCGCTAGGGAAGCAAGCGGATCATACCGTGATCGTTCGGGGAAGAACGAAACTGGCGAAGGACCGCGACTACTTTTCAAGACAGATCTTGGGAGTTCATGAGCCCTTAGCCCCCTTGGGCACGGTTTTCGAAGTAGCCTCCACCGTGTTCTTAGACAGCCTTGTGACGGTGTTGATGCGCAGACTGGGTAAGACTGAGAAAGACCTAAGGGCAAGGCATGCCACTATCGAGTGAAAGCAAGCTTAAACGGGGTTTCCGGAAAGCGAACAACAACTTTTTAAAATTCGACGTTATGTGATAGCCGTAACGCTGACAGAAGGTTACTGGAAGTTGCCTAAGTTCAAGACCACAGGGGAAATCACCAAGATAGTCCAAAACCTAGAACAGGTGAGGAACGCCGGCATCATCGCCCACGTGGACCATGGGAAAACCACCCTCACCGACTCCCTCCTCTCCGCAGCCGGTCTGCTTTCCCCCTCGGTAGCTGGGCAGGCTTTAGCCCTTGACTACTTAGAAGAGGAACAGAAGAGGCAGATGACCATTAAAGCCGCTAACATCAGCCTCTATTATGAAATTGGAGACAGACCATATGTCATCAACCTCATCGACACCCCGGGGCATGTGGACTTTACGGGGAGAGTGACTAGGTCGCTGAGGGCTATCGATGGCTGCATGGTGGTAGTGGACGCCGTGGAGGAAGTCATGGTTCAAACCGAAACGGTAACAAGACAGTCTCTGGAAGAAAGAGTTAGGCCGATTCTCTTCATCAACAAGATAGACCGCCTCATTAAAGAGTTAAGGCTTACCCCTGCGCAGGTGCAGGAGAAGCTTACTAGAATTATTCGAGACTTCAACAATCTCATTGAAATCTACGCTGAACCTGAGTATAAGGACCGGTGGAAGGTGAATCTAGCAGCGGGGAACATTGCTTTCGGCTCGGCTAAGGACCGTTGGGGGCTGACCCTTCAGATGGTGCAGGAGAGGGGCATCAAGTTTTCAGACATTGTAGAATATTATCAGCAGGAGAGGGTTGGAGAACTTGTTAAGATAGCCCCCCTCCACGAGGCTGTGCTCCCCATGCTCATAAACCACGTTCCCCTCCCCCACGTAGCGCAGAAGTACCGGATACCTAAAATCTGGAAAGGCGACCCTGACAGTGAAGTAGGGCAGGCTATGATTAACTGCGACAGAGACGGCCCAGCCGTGATGTGCGTCACCAACGTGGTGGTAGACCCCCAAGCGGGGGTCGTGGCCACTGGGAGGCTTTTCTCAGGAGTCCTCAACACCGGCGACGTGGTTCACTTGGTAGGGGCCAAATCTGACTACCGGATTCAGCAGGTCTGTATCTACATGGGGCAATTCCGGGAGGTGGTGGGCAGTCTTCCCTGTGGAAACATCCCCGCCCTTTTGGGGTTGGAGAAGGCTAAGGCTGGGGAAACTGTCTCCACGTTTAAGGATGTAGTACCCTTCGAGGGGCTTCAATACATAAGTGAGCCTGTGGTAACAGTGGCTGTGGAGCCTAAGCACAGCAAAGATCTGCCTCGGCTGGTGGATTTTCTGAGAAAACTCTCCATCGAAGACCCTAACTTGGTGACCAAGATAAATGAGGAGACCGGTGAGTATCTGATCTCAGGCATGGGGCAGCTTCATTTGGAAATTGCTACCACATGGATTCAGAAAGCCGGCTTGGACATCATCACCTCTCAGCCCATCATTCTCTACAGGGAAAGTGTGAGGGAGAAAGGGCAGGTTTACGAGGGTAAGTCCCCCAACAAGCATAACAGGATCTTCGTCCAAGTGGAACCCTTGCAAACGGAGGTCATAGAGCTGATAAAGAAGGGGGAAATCTCCGACTACACCGACAAACATAGAATGGCTAAAACCCTCCGGGACCTAGGCTGGGACCCCGATGAGGCTAAGGGCGTTTGGAGAGTGGATGAGCACGGAAACATCCTAACCGATGTGACCAAGGGAATTCAAAGGCTGGATGTGGTTAAAGACTCCATCATCTCAGCCTTCAACTGGACTATGGAGGAAGGCCCCATCGCCCATGAGATCGTTCGAGGCGTCAAAGTCAGCCTTCAAGACGCCCAAATCCACGAGGACCCTGTTCACACAGGCCCAGCCCAGATCATGCCTGCCACTCGGAGGTCGCTCTACGCCAGCTTCCTTTCCGCCGATCCCGTGCTCCTCGAGCCCATTCTCAAAGTCACGGTGAAGGTTCCCTCCGAACATGTAGGAAACGTTACGAAGATCATTGCTGGGAGAAGAGGGCGGATCCTATCCATGGAGCAGAAAGAATATTTGATGTACGTGGTGGGCGAGATCCCTGCCTCCGAAACCTTCGACCTCTCCGAAGCCATGAGGGGCTCCACGGCGGGAAGAGCCTTCTGGGGAACAGAATTCTCCAGGTGGGAAAACGTGCCATCTTCGCTCATAGGGCAGATTATCAGGAACATCAGAAAACGGAAAGGACTGCCCCCTGAGCCGCCTAAGGTCAGCGATTTCATCGAATAAATTGAAGCGGGCACCTTACAATTTCTTTTAGAGGGAAGGTTTTTTAACTAACTGGGCTTTCTCAAACTTTGACTGAGCTGTCCTCTCATTTTATCCGGAGAATGAAACGGGTTGACGGAGATTAAGATAGTAGCCGACTACAGAGAAAAAGCCTCCGGGGTGCCCTTCCGGCTGGAAAGTCTCGGAGTCCACTTGGTCTACCGAAACCTGTCCGTGGGAGACTATGTGCTTTCAGACATCTACGCTGTGGAAAGAAAGAAAACCCACGACTTCTTCAGCTCCCTTTTCTCAGGCAGACTTTTCAACCAAGCTCAAAGGCTGGCTGAAGCCTATCAGGAGCCCATTTTCGTAGTGGAGGGAGACTTTCACGTCGCCTTGGAAAGCTTCCCGAATCCCCGCGCCCTCTGGGGCGCTTTGGCCTCCCTTTCCCTCCGCTTCGGAGGCCATTTGTTTTTCACAGCAGAAGAAGACCAAACAGCGGAACTGCTCTACGTCATAACGCGGCAACTGACCGCCCCCAGCTCCCGAGAGCCCGTGGTCAGGGAAAGGCGTAAAATTTCCAGCTTAGGCGAAGCCCAGCTGGCAGTAGCCTCTTCGCTGCCAAGGATTGGCATCAAGTTGGCTGACAGGATGCTCCGTAGATTCGGCACAGTTAGGAGGCTTTTTCAGGCTTCAAGCTTAGAGCTTTCTTCGGTGGAAGGGTTTGGAAGAAAAAGGGCGGAACGAGTAGCTACCGTGCTGGACTCTCCCTACAAGCCTCCGCCCTTCAAGGCAGCTAGGCAAAGGCTTCTTGAGGAGGAACAGGAAGCCGTCGAGGAGAGTTGAACGTTTTTGACTTCCCAGAAACTCAGCCGGTTTAAATCTCCCCTCCAAGCCTACTGTACCTGTCCTCCCAAATACAATGTGAACCCTTATCTTGGACGCTGCGCCCACGGATGTCTCTACTGTTACGCGGTGAAATTCCCATCCTTCCAAGGGCCCGTTAAACCTAGACATAACCTTCCAGCGTCCATCGGACGGATGGCGGAGCATACCAGCCCTAAGCTGTCTGTAATGCTCAGCGACTGCACCGACCCCTACCAGCCTGCGGAAAAAGACTACCGCATAACTAGAAAGTGCGTGGAGGCTCTAACCGGCCATGGTTTCCCTCTGCTCATCGTAACCAAGTCCGACCTTGTTCTGAGGGATACACGCCTCCTCAAACAGGCGGGGGCAGTGGTTTCCATAACCGTCACAACCATCAGAGACGAGGTGGCGAAGACCATCGAGCCCCATGCGCCGCCTCCCAGCCGGAGGCTGAAGGCCTTGGAAAAGCTGGCAGAAGAAGGAATCGCCACCACCGCACGGATAGACCCTCTCATCCCCGGCCTCAACGACAGCCTAGAAGATCTGAAGCAACTTACCACTGCCTTGAAGGAGGTAGGCGTTAAGCAAGTTACGGTTTCAAGCCTTAAACCTGTCAGAGGCTTCTTCTCAAGCTTGGAGGCAGTCGACCCTCAGCTCGCCCATAACCTGAGAAAGCTCTACTCTCAAGGAAAGGCGATCTTAGGCTACAGATACCTCCCGGAAGAGGTTAGATTTAGGCTGATTTCAAAAATCAGGGACCTCATCCTCACCCACGGGCTGAGGTTTGCCTCCTGCCGGGAAGCCTGCGAAAAGCTCAACACTGCGCCCTGTGACGGAACCGCCTTCTGCGCCAGCCCTAGGAGAACCAATCTTTTAGGGTGGGCTTCCCCTAGGGTAGGATAATTTACTGAAAATCCAGGCTTCCGTGTTATTTTTTCTTAAGCCTAACCTCAAGCACACCGTAGTTGTAGGTTGTTTCCGGTTTTTCCACATTTCTGGGAAGCTTCACCCGCTTGTGAAAGCCATGTCCGCCCGCTATTTCCAGCACACGCCCTTCCAGCTTAACCTTAACTTGGTCTTCCGGCCCTGGCACCTCGGCTACGAGGATCAGTTCTGAGTCACGGTCAATAAGGTCGTAGGCCCATTCTACCTGTTGTTGAACGGGAACGGCCAACCACTCTTCCTTCACTGTTTTCCGGAGCTCCCTTAACCAGTAGACTAAGAGGAAGACAGCTAAACCGGCTAGAACGATTCCCAGAAGCCCCCTTTGCACGCGGATGATGAGTATGAGGAGGAAGCCGATGACGATGAGGCCTAGGAGGAGAATAGCCGCTGAGATGAGGTCTTCATTCGGAGGCTTCCTTTGCACGGTCACCTCCCCCACCTTTAGAATGCATTTAACTTAGACGTTCAAGTATTTGCCGCCATACATCTTGGAACTGCTCGAAACGCTCTCCAGCTTCCCGATACTTACCCTCCGCCCAAAGCTCTAAATAGGCTTCCAGATGCGTGTCCGCCTTCCGGATCAGCTCGTTCAAGGTTAGCTCTGCCTCAGCAGATGGTACACCAGGCTCTTGAACGCCTTGAACACCCGTCAACTGGATTAGAAAAGCTTTGAAAGCCTCTTCGGGAGTGGAGCCAAGGCCCACGTAATATTCCCCTGTGAAAGCAGCTCCCACAGCAGCCACCACCCCGAGTTCCGTGACAACGCCTCCTGCGCCCGCCGTGTAAACTGGGATGAAATAGACGTCATGTTCCCCTACCCTGTAGAGGATATTGTCCCCTATCCGCGGCTGCCGTAGCAAAGTTTTCAACTGAGCAAATTCGGAATTTTTTTCCAAAGCCTCCAGCACAGCCGTTGGGCCGAGCAGTTTCGTCGGCGACTTGATGTCTACCTCGTAGAAGTTCATCTCACCGAAATGGTCGTAGTCATTACGGACAATCATGTAGCCGGCTAGGTTGCGGCCTAGCGCACCTCGAAGTTCGAGAGATAGGAGGCCGACGTACTCAGGCTGCTGGAAGTCCGGAGGTTGAGCTATGATATAGTAGGTGTTCAATCCTTGAGGTACCTCGAAGAATTCCTTTGCCACGATGAAGGTAGCGGGGTCGGTAACGTGGTAGTAATTGTACATTCCAACTCGCCACTCAAACAACTCCTCAGGGTACCTCATCTGGTACATGAGCCAGTCAGGCACCTCGGTGGTGACGTGGTCGCTGTAGACGGTTTTAAACAGCTCACTGAAATAGTCGTCACCCAACACGAGCAACTGAATGTTTCCATCGTAGATGTCCACAAGGGCGTAGCCGACCAGCCTCATAAAAGGATTACCGACACTCCAAGGCACATCCTTTGTATTGAGCGCCACGATCAACGGCATCAGATAATATGTGCGCTCACCATCGGTTACCGGCAGCATGTCTAACCGCCGCCCCTCAAACTGATACTGGAAATAGGGGAACAGCAGACTCACTCTGTCGAAAACATCTTTGTACCTCATCACGTGAACTGTCTCATCCCCAAAAGCCAGAAGGAAGTTTAATTCAAAAATCCAGCTCAAAGGCGGCGGAAGGTCTAGGCCGCCAGCTCCATCATAAAAGTGGCCTAACAGTTCATCGCTTCGCTCGCGGTCCACAGGATAAGCAGCCCATGTCTCCTCGAAGAGACCGCCTTCACCGTAGTAGATTTTCCGCTGCTTGAAGAAGTCGCCTGAATCAACAATCCTACCTTCTTGAGCATCCAAAATCAGAAAACCTGCGGGCACATGCGTGTAGACTAGGTGCTCCGCATACCACCTGTCTCCGGGGCGAACTGTTTCAGGTAGGATAGGCTTCATGGAGGCGCTCCAATAGAGGGTTCCGTTGAAACGGAGGATATCGGAGTCTTGGTAGTCCACGTAGGGGATGAGCCCTATCTCAGGCTTCAGTTTAGCGAAAGCCGCTCCCCAATCCCACAGGCGAACTTTACTTAAGAGCTTCTGATTCTCTGCCCCATAGGCATCGATGGCCTCTCTCGGTATGGGGGTGATGCTGAAATTGTAAGGAATCTCCCTCACCTCATCCAGTTCCGCCAAGTAACGGTTTACCCCTATCTGCTGCGCTGTGTAAGGGCCGAGCCATTCGACTTTTTTGGCGTCGGCTATGTTGTTGTTGACAGCCATAACTGAGCCTACGACGAGGACTATCAAAAGCACAGCTACAAATCGGGTGAGAATACGGCGGCGCGCGAGAATGAAAAGCCCTTTTCCTTTAACTAGATCTAGGTAGCTGAAGAAGGCGAAAAGAGTTCCAGCCGCCGCCAATCCGGCGATAGCATACTTGGTATTGTAATCTATAAAAGACGGAAAAAAGGAATTGAACATCGCCCAGAAAAGAGCTAAAGCGATTAAGCCTTCAATAATGCCGATGCGCCATCCCCATTGCCGAGTCTCCCCGCCTAGCTCAGCAGCCGTCGGCATCAGAACTCGAACCATCTGCGTTGCACCGACAAGGATGGTAAGCCGGGCGCCTATGGCGCCGAGAATCGGTGTAACAATAAGGGTCAAAGCCGGCATGAGGGGAATAACTTTTGCTTGCGCGTAGGCTTGGTCAGGAGGGGGGTTAACAAAGGGAAGACTGAAGATTCCCCAAATTTGGCCGAGACCGGGATTCCACCCCTGAGCCATGGCATATATGGACAGGCCGAAGAGAAGGTTTCCGAAAACCAGCATCCCCAAGATGGCCTTGGTAGCCTGCCAAGCGGCGAAGTTGAAGGGAGTCATCCTAAAAGTTTTAAAGTCAAAATAGTCGGCTGGAACACCCTCCACGACTCCCCGTTGACGCAGAACTCTCACGAGAAGCCTAAGAGCCCACCATGTAAGGGACCTCCTGTTTCGAAAGTCCACCCGAACGAGGGCCACAGCTGCAAGGACCAGCCCGCCTATAAGGGTGAAATAGATGGGGCGTAGGTAGAGGGCACCGAATTCCATGATGTTCAAGAAAAACCAAACTACGTCGCTCATGGCAGCCAAAATGGCGAAGAGAACTACAACGCCTACAAGCATCCAACGCAATTGCCTTCGATAACGCTCCACA
Source organism: Candidatus Hecatella orcuttiae (assembly GCF_002009985.1). NCBI lineage: Archaea > Thermoproteati > Candidatus Bathyarchaeota > Bathyarchaeia (SeqCode) > Candidatus Hecatellales > Candidatus Hecatellaceae > Candidatus Hecatella > Candidatus Hecatella orcuttiae. The sequence continues at coordinate 129,420 of NZ_MTLX02000005.1, read as the reverse complement.
AAAGCTCTTGAAACCGTCGGCTCTCCGGGAAAATCATCAACCATCTGTGAAGGCCTTTTAACGTTTGATATGCATGCTTGATTAATAAGTGTTTACTACAGGCTAAACTTTACGGCTCTCAAAGATTTGAGAAATGCCGCCTTACCGGAGCTAGAGGAACTTCGGGTAATGGGATAGAATCAGAAATGAGGGGAAAGAGGCTGGAAATGCCTGAAAAAGGCCTATTTTAATTCTTTGAGCATCTCGATGAGCTTGCCCAAGCTTTTGACTTCGATGGCCTTGGTGAACGTTAGCCACCGTGTGAAACGAGGATTCGCTCCTGCGCCCAGCTTTAACACGGCTATACCCTTGTGAGATATTGTTATTGTAAGTCCGTCTTCTCTCAGTTTTTCAGCAAATTTCCTCTGCTCCCTGAGCATTTTAATAATGGACTTCTTCTCAGGTTTAACCCCTATTTTTAGCAAATTTTCTAAGAAACTCGCCTCTTCAAGGTTGAGGGTGAACTCTTGTCCTTCTATCTCCAACTCAACAATTTTCTTTCCGTTTTTGAAGAGGCTGACTTCTCCCGATTTCACAAACTGAGTAAGCCATGCCGGTATTCGCATGGAGCCCATCGGCCGGGCGGCTGTTAACTTTTTTCTTTGGCGTAGTATCTGATGTTCAGCGCAATAGTGCCTGTTAGCTTGGATTTCAAGCCGGCGAATTCCAATGTCAAGTCTTTGAAGATCAGTTCTAGGTCAGACTCTTTCCCGGCCAGTTTTTCGATGATCTGAACGCAGGCATCCGCAAAACTATCATTTTTTTCTTTCATAAAGCCATCCACACAGTCTTACCTAAAGAGAAACATGTATAAAATATAAAGCTTTATCTGGGCTGTTTTTTGAAGGCTTGCACCATGTTTTCAAACTCTTTTGTATATAGGTCCTTCCGCTCTCTCGTCGATGTTAGGGTTTAGTCGTCGTAGCATTTGTGGATTCTTTCCGATAGGCGGCTAACCTTTGAGAGACAGATTATCTCAGTATTTTGCCATAACTCTTTCAATAATCTTCCTTGCATTCGCTCGTTTCATCCCCACAGCAGCCCACCCCACCTTCCCAGCGCACCGATACGCCTATCCCCGCTTCACGTTCTTTGGTCACCGCTGAGTTGGACGGATTCGCAGAAGTTCCTGAAAGGATACTCCTAACCAAACCAAGCCTAAGAAGCCTACAGCCATCTGGACTACGATCCCCAATAGGTGGCTGACGATCGCCATTGCCAGCAAAAGATCTAACCGGGTTAAACCCAAACCTACGAACACAACACTCCAGAAAAACTCGTAACTGCCCACGTATCCGGGGGCTGCTGGGAGGGCGTAGGTGATCATCATAAACGAAAAGCCGAGGAGGATAACCGTCCACGGAACCGTGTAGTTGAAAGCTTTGAAAACAAAGTAAAATGCCAAAAACTGCGACAGCCACAGCACCCAAGTTAAGGCTAGAGCTGAAAGAAGCAGTCTTGGATTCTGGGCGACTGGCCTGGCTCCCTTAACAAGAGAGCCTACGTAGCCTAGGATTTTTTCCCTCCATTTTGCAGGGAAACGGATGGCGGAGAGTATGTGAGAGACGCCGGCGATTATCTTGCTTTCAGCCCTTGTCCCAGCTAGTAGGATTATCAAGGTTGCCGCCACCACCAGCACCACCACTCTTAGGGTGTCGAAAATCCATGCGGGCAGGCTCATTTTGGGCAGGAGAACTAACGCCAACGCTCCTAGCATTACGATTCCAAACAGGTCCAGTATCCTTTCAATGATGATGGAGGAAGCGCCTTCGAAGAAGCCTGTTTTCTCCTTTCGGTCCAGCAGTACCGCTCTCACCAGTTCTCCCAGCCTGATGGGGATCAAGGTGTTGACCAAGTAGCCTATGGCAGTGATCCAGAAAACATTGGAAAGCTTGACGGGATTTTTCACCGGAGTTAGGATCATTCTCCAACGCCACGCCCGAACCAGATAGAAAGGCAAGAGCATGGAGGCGGACACTGCTAACCATGCAGGGGAGGCTTTCTCCATCGACAGCCAAAGCCTATCCACTCCGACGAACCAAAGCATTCCCGCAAAGAGAATGACACCGATGGAGGAGGAGAGAATAAGCCTCGCAGCATTTCCCTTAACCTTCAAAATGAAGCACCTTAAGCTTTTAGGATAGTCTTCTGTAAACAAATTAATTAATATGTTTAGTGCATTTGTTAGAACTTGAACATTCTCTTTCTGCTTACTGCGCAGAAAAACTTGATTTACATTTGATTCTACTCGCAGTCCCGGCCGGGAAGCACCCGCAGAAACCTAGTGAGCTGCGAACAGGCCACCGAATTCAGTAGGCTATAAAACTGTCACGGATTTTGCCAAGTTTCTGGGCTTATCTGGGTCTAGACCCTTTTCAACAGCCATGTGGTAAGCGAACAGTTGGAGAGGAACCACGTAGACGATGGGAGTGAGGATGCCGGGGATGTCCGGCGGCAGGGCTACGTATTCGTCGCTCAGCCTCCTCAGCTTCTCGTCATCCCTCGCTCCGAGAATGATGGCCTCAGCTCCTCGTGCCTTCATCTCCATGATGTTCCCCTCCATCAATTTGTTGGTTCCATCATCCGGCGCGATGAAAACCGCTGGAACTCCTTTCTCTACGAGGGATATAGGCCCGTGTTTGCTCTCTCCAGCAGGGAGAGCTGTGGAGGGCGTGCAAGCGATCTCCGACAGCTTCAGCCTAGCTTCCAAGGCTGTGGCTGTGTTCAGGCCTCTTGCGAGGAAGAAGAAATGTTTTCTGCTCAGATATTTTCTCGCCAGCTTTTTCATCCGCTCATCATGCTCTCTCAGGGCCTGTTCAACCAGTTCCGGCGTTTTTTTGAATGCATCTAGGTAGTAGTCTACTTCAGACTGGGAGAGCTTCCCCCTTTTCTTCCCTAGGTAGAGGGCGAGTTGCATGTGAGTGAGCAACTGGGAAGCGTAGGTTTTAGTCGCCGCGACTCCAAGCTCCGGGCCGGATTGCTGGAGGAGGTAGGCTCTTGTAACCCTAGTGAGCGTCGAGCCGAGCACATTGGTTATTCCCAAGACCGTCGCAGCCTTCGCCTTCACATACTCAGCCGCCCGTAAAACATCCGCTGTTTCTCCCGACTGAGAAACGAGGAGGACTGTGGAGTCTACGTTCACCGACCGCCCATACTGCTCGACGAACTCGCTGGCCACCACTGGTATGGCTGTGAGGGCCGCCAACTCCGAGTAAATATAACTGGCTGCAACACAGGAATGGTAGGAGGTCCCGGCTGCAACCAAGTAGACCGTCTTAGACCTGTCGAGAAGCTCGGCCATAAGTTCCAGATAAGGCTTTTGAAGATTCAAAGCGTAGTGAAGAGATCTGGACTGTTCGAAGATTTCTTTGAGCATGAAATGGGGAAAACCCTCCTTAGAGGCCTCTTCCAAAGTCCACTCGAGCCTGATGGGTTTCTTCAGCACAGCCTTCCCGTCGGCGGTTCTGAAAACCGAGTAGGCGGAGGAAGTAAGTTCAGCCATTTCCCCAGAATCCAAGGGAACTGCATCTTGAGTGTGGTCGATGAACGCCACAGCGTCGGATGATGCGAAGTTTCCCTCGTCGGAGAGCCCTAGGAGCAGAGGGCTGTCCTTGCGGAGGAGCATAATCCGGCTAGGCTCCACCGTCGAGATGACGGCCAAAGCATAGGACCCCTCCAGCCTCCTAGAAGCGTGAAGACAAGCGTCCCGAAAACTGATTCCTTGGAGGAGGTACTCCTCCACCAAATGGGCGACGACCTCCGTGTCTGTCTTCGAAATAAAGTGGTGCCCCTTATCCAGAAGCTCCTTTTTCAACTCCGCGAAGTTCTCGATGATGCCGTTGTGCACAACGGCTACGCTGCCTTTGCAGTCGGTGTGAGGATGAGCGTTAACCTGTACGGGTGCACCGTGGGTAGCCCACCGGTTGTGGGCTATGCCCAGAGAGCCGGGGAGGCTGCCGAAGTCGAGCCGCCGGTCGACTTCGTTGATTTTTCCTGCGTCTTTTTTCACGAAGAGTCTGCCGTTGTGTATGGTTGCGATTCCCGCTGAGTCGTAGCCTCCGTACTCCAGCCTCTTTAAACCTGCGGTGAGGATGGGGGAAGCCTTGCCGCCTTTTAGGATCGCAGCGAATATTCTGCACATACAACCCACTGGGTGTTAGCTTTCGAGAGTTAAGCATAAACTTGTCTTTAAGAGAGTAAGCGGCCTCCTTTATCTAGGAGGTGATTTGGAGGCCTTATTAAGTTTATCACAGGAAAGACCACCTGCATATAGTATTATTTAGAAGTTCACCCAGTTTAAGTTCAGTTATAGGAATGCGTACATTCAAGGGTGGACATAAATTTTAAATAGTCAATTGGCCGAAATAAACAGAGTCAGATAGGGGGAACATTTTTTATTCAATTGTGATGGGCGATGGGTGTTTTCTCGAGAATAAAGGCTAGTAAAACTCTTACTAGCTTACTCATCACATTAGTGATAGTATCCCTTCTCCTCTATCTCCCATCCCAAACCGCCAGAGCCATCACCGTAACCACCACGGGCTTGGACGGTCAAATCTACACACAAGGCGACTTGGCTACTTTCACCGTCACCGTCACCATCGAAACAGGAGAACGGACACCCCTCTACCCAGCCATCTACTTGGATGATGGCAGTGGATCGTGGAGCATCTACGGCTTCTGGTATGCAAATGGGACGCTGGGCCCCCAGTCTCCTTCCGGCCTCCTATACAGCGTAACTGTTTCACCGACAGGTGGTCCTACAGGCTATGAATACGGCAACCTCACCAGCTACGGGTACGGTTGGTTGCCTCCCGGATTTACAGGAATGGGATACGGTTACGGGTACATAGGCTTCGGATATGGTTATCCCGGCCCTCAGACCATCACCTACACTGTCACCATAAATACGGCTGTTCTAAGCCCGGGCACTTATCAGACAAGAGTGGAAGTGTGGACAGAGCCATGGGATACCATAACTACCACTAAGTTTTCTCCTGGAGTGCTCACTTTCACCGTTAACCCCACGCCAACCCCAACCCCGGCACCCCTCCCCAGCGCGCCTACTCTGATTCTACCGGGAGTACCTCCTCCCTCACCCGCTGAAATTGAAGAGGCCCCCGAAGAGGCGGCCACACGCCTCCTGCAAGCTCTGCCGTCGGATTCAGCTGAAGTTTTGATTGAGGTGTCGATAGAGGCTGCGGCGGAGGCTGTGACGGCTATGGCTGAACAGACCGTCGTAGGAACGGCGAGAGTTGTGGTGGAGATGGCGGCGGTTAACTTAAGAGCTACAGCTCAGATTTTGGAAACAATTCTTCCAGGCACTGCTGCACGTATCCTCGAGGCTCCGATTGTAAGCGTGGATCTCGTAGCCTCTATCTTGGATGAAATAGTGAGACTTCCGTCCACTCCCGAGGACGCTGCAGCCATCGTGGAAGTCATGGAGACGCAGAGAGCTACTTTGGCTATTGAGCGTCTGATCCAGCTTGGCAAAGCTTTGAGTGTTGCGAAGATCTACGAACACCTCAGCGTCCAGAAATTGGTTAACATATCCCGAGGCTTGTCTGTTACCGCCTTGGACACGTTGAAAGCATACTTGTCTCCGGAAATCGTAGACATACTGGTGGAAAGAGGGATTATATTCGTGCCGACCCCAACACCGACACCGACTCCTACGCCTACTCCAACACCGACGCCGACCCCAACACCGACACCGACTCCTACGCCTACTCCAACACCCACGCCGACCCCAACACCGACACCAACACCCACGCCTGTTCCGGTGGTTCAGAGGCTCATGCCGGTTGTTGCTTTGATAGTGGCGGTTGTGGTCGTCGTGGCTTTGGTTGTGTATTACGTGCGTCGAGGGAGGAAGTAAATTAGATCATCCGGGGGCCTATTAGCGCATAGGAGTCGATGATGGTCGCAATTGAAGGTAAAGGTTATATATTGTTTCCGAACATGAGATTTTGTTTGAGGCTGTATCACATTGGCTTTGAGTGATAGGGCTTTAGGCGGTATTCTCCTAGTTGGAAGTCTTTTGGCATTAGCGGTCTACCTCTACGCCCTAGCAGCGGGGCCTTGGACTTGGTGGCTGGCCGTCACCGTGGTCATGGTCATCCTGGTCGGCGCTCTATGTCTCATCCTAGCGTGGATAGGCTACACCCTCCTCACCACGCCTGCCCCTGCACCGCCCACCATCGAAACGCCTCCAGCCTCCGAGACACCGAGTGCCTCCACTTCAGCTCAAACCGAGGAGAAGAAAGAAGGCTGAAAAAAAGGCCGTCTCCTAGACTTTTTCCACCCGGCTTACGCCGTCTCTTTTCTCTACTAAAATTCTCGTCGAGGCTGCTTGGGCGAGACGTTCTGAGTGGGTTACGACGATGATCTGCCTGACGTTTTTCAGGTTGGATATAGCCTCCGCCAAGGCTTCGATGCTTCGGTCCTCCTCCCCCAGCGCCTCGGTGGGCTCGTCGAGGATGAGCAGCTCCAAGCTTTGCCCTGTCCGGGCTTCGGTGATGAGTTGGCCTAGGCCCACCCTGTAGGCTAGAGACAGCCAAGTTCGCTCTCCCCCGGAAAGGTGGTGAACGCCTCGCCGGAAGCCTGAAGCCTCCACGAGGAAGGGAGTGTATTCTTCGTCGATTTCGATGCTGAGGCTTCTAGCCGCCTCCACGGTAAGGCTGTCCATCACCGACTGCATAGCATGTCTCAGGCTTTCCACGTACAGCCTCCGGAGAAGGGGGACTACCTCCCGGTAGGCGTGTCTCAGCTCCTCAACGGCGGCGGCTAGGTTTTCAGCCTTCCTCTTTTGAGCTTGTTTCTGTTCAGCGTTCTTGATCCTCTCCTCCAGCAAGCTTAGGCTGGAGTTTTTTTCTTGGATCATTTTCTCCTGAAACTGGATGGACTGCAGAAGCCTTTCCCGTCTCAGGCGGCTTTCCTCTCTGAGCTTCCTAGCCGACTCCAAGACTTCAACCCGGAATTCTCCTATCTGGGCGTCGACTTCCCGCAGGCGTTGGGCTAGTTTTTCGCGGCTTTTCTCTTTCTCAGCTATTTCTCTTTTCAGCTGGGTGGAGGTTTGCTGTTTTTCAGAGAGCTCAGCCTCAGCGTTGGCGATCTCCACCCTCAAGATTTCAAGTTTATTCTTGGCCGCGGTGAGGGTTTGGAGTTTTCGCCCCGCCTCCTCCAACTTTCCGGTGAGTTCCCTCATCTTTCGTAGGTTTTGTTCTTCCTCTTCTCTCAGCTGGAAGCTCAGCCTTTCCTTGTGGGTTTTGCCGATTTTTCTACGGCAGGTGGGACAGATTTTTTCGGCCTCGATTCTCTCACGGGCCTGACGGCTTTCCTCCACAGCGGCCCTTGTCTGAGCTAGCGTGTTTCTCAGCTCTCCGACATCGCTCTCCAGTTTTTCTATGATGGTAGGCAGCTCATCTCCAGAGTTCACCGTCATCCCCAGCAGGGAGCTGGAAGCGGTGAGAACTCCCCCTTCCTGGACTCTCAGCTGTTGAAGTTTTTCCCCGCTTTTAGCTGAGGCTTCTTCGACGCGACTGTGTTCCTCTTCAAGCCTCCGGATGGCTGCCTCCGTTTCGGCTATCTGTGCCTGAAGCCCGGATCTTTCCTCCTTCAGCTTGTTCACTCTTTTTTCCAAGTCTTCGAGGTCTCTCAGCTGGCGTTCAGCTTCCAGAAGCCTCTTCTCCGCTTCGGCCAGTTCGACTTTAGAGGTTTCTAGCTCCACTTGGAGTTTGATAGTTTCGGAGAGGGTGTCTTCGTACTGTTTTTTCAGGTCGGCTAGGTGGCGGAGGTCAGGGTCGCTTTCTAAGTTCCTTCGAACGCCTTCGTACTCTTTCTGGTAGGGGAAAAGATTCTCCCAAGCCTTCTGAAAGCTTGAAAGCCCGAAGAACTCGTCCAGAGTCTTCTGCCTATCCCCAGGGCGCATATTGAGGATTTCTTTCAGCTTCTCCTGCTGGATCCACACGAATTCCTCGAACATGTTTTTGCTGATGCCTGTGATGGCGGTGAGCTGCTCTTGGACGGCTGCATGTTTTCCCCAAGCGATTTTCTTCCCCTCCTCCAAGAGCACCAGCTTGTCGAAGTCTTGGAGGATTCGGTCTCTCTCCCTCTTCAAGCCTCGGAAGATGGAGTATTTTTTACCCTCGTGCTCGAACTGAACTCCAACTTGGCCCCAGGTTTTGTCCTCTCTTAAAAGGTAGTCGTAGCTTCGGTGGAGAGGCTCGCCGAAGAGGGCGAAGTGGAGCGCCATGAGGAGGGAGGTTTTCCCGCAGCCGACTCCGCCCACTATGCAGTTGAAGCCCTCCCCAAAGGTCGCTTGGGAGTCTAGGTGGGATCTAAGGTTTTGAACCCTCATCTTTTGCAGGAAAACCTTCCACCGCCTCCTCCAGCAGGGTTTTCACCTTCCCCTCCTCCCCTTGGATGAGGGGGTCCAGCAGCTCCAAGGCTATCTTGGCCATCTTCACGTCGACGCCTCCAGGATAACGGTGTCTGAAATACTCGAAGAGATAACGGTAAGCCAAGGTTTTCAGCTCTCTAGCTTCTTTAAGCCGGAAGACATCTTCTTCCGCCAGCTCCGCCTCCGTCATCTGGTTCAGGACCATGGTGTGAAGGGCTTTGGGGGCTGAAGACCTGATGCCGTGGACGTCCACCTCACTTTTTCTGTAGCCGGGGGGAAGCTGCCCCTTCAGCAGGAAGACCACCACCGCCCCTTCGCTGTCTAGGCTTGCGAGGAGGTTTGAAGACTCTTGGAAGACAGCCTTAGGGGTCATGCCGCTGTAGTCACGCTCCTCCACGATGAACCTCCTCGCCTTTTCGACGCTGATTCTCTCAACCCGAGGAACGGCATCGGGAGCCTCGACCCTCACATGGTAGAAGCCCTTCTCCACAGCGGCCTCCGAGTAGTCTGTGGTTTCCAAGCAACCGGGATAGGCGAGGAGGCCTCCCTTAAATTCAAGGCGTTTAGGCTCGTGGATGTGGCCTCCGGCATAGTACTGGAATCCTGAGGGAAGATGGTCCACCCGAATGTCCGGCTTAAAGTAGGGGGGCGAATACCGGGGATCGTCTAAGGCTCCGTGGAAGACTAGGATGTTGAAGGCAGAGGGCTCCGGCTTCGGGGGTTTATCCTTCAGGTAGGAGGGAAACTTTCCATCAGCCTCCATCAGGCTGCGGGAGCCGGGAAGCCCGTAGATGTAGTAGTCCTCTCCCCTGAAGGCGCTTCCCTCCAGCCTTGGCAGATAGCAGATGAGCCCTGCGTTGTGCAGGGGGGTGAGCACCGTTCCCGTCATGACGTTGGGCTCCATGTCGTGGGAGCCGTCGGTGGCAAAGACCTTGACCCCCGCTTCCCTGAGCCGCCTCAGCTCCCGGACGGCGGTGGCTAAGGTTTGGTTGCTGGGTCGGGGGCTGTCGAAGATATCACCGGCTAGGATGGCGAAGTCAGGTTTGAGCTCTAAGGTTCTGTCCACCGCCTCCACGAAGACCCGGCTGAAGTCTTCCCTGCGCTCAGGCAGATTATATTGGGTGTAGCCTAGGTGAAGGTCGGCTAGGTGAACAAAGCTCAGGGACTTCAATTCTTCCCTCTCTTCTTAATGTTTACCGCCAAAAGTTTTAGAGCTTTCTAATGACCGGTTCTATTGTGGATATGCTTACTGATTTTAAAGGAAATAAAAAAAGTTTTTAGTGGATATGCTTATTCCTTCCCCCGTAAGGGCTTAATGGCCGTTGAGGCTAAAGTCTCAGAACTAGAAAGAAAGGTTGACATTCTCTCAAGAGCTCTCTATTTAATTCTGTTTGAGGAAAACGAAATTCTCTCCAAGAAGGAGCTCGACGAGCTGAGGACACGGCTGAACGAGTATTTAGAGGGAAGGAAGAGCAAATTCATACCTCTCCGAGAGTTGCTGGATAATGTTTAAGGTTAATTTCGAAGCTGAGGGAGTGGTTGTGCTCAGAGTTGGTAAGCGCGGGAAATTTTATAGTTAGGATAGACTTTTTCGCTCTTATTTGGATTTTGATGCCTATTAGATGTAATGTTCGACTCGGTTTGCCTGATCAAAATGATTATCTCTTACCGGTCAGAATGGGAGCTTAATGTTTTTATGCCGTCTTCTCTTTTATGTAGTACACCTTTTGGATCTTTGAGCACTAGAGCCACCTCCCATACTATAAGAGCCGTGATCACTAGGACTATGCCAAGAACCGTGGCTTCTGTTGTTAGTTCAAGGAACTCTCCCCCCTCCATGAGGTAGCCCCCTACGTGGTCGACTAAGACCATTATTGTTGTACCCCAAAATATTAGACTGAGGAACTTAAGCATGTATACATCGTTTTCGGCCTTAGAATACCATAAGGCTGTGACGATTGTTGCCGCAAACGCTAGAATTACAAGCCACATAACCTCACCCTCCGATAAACTTATAAGGCTAAAAAGTATTATTATATTTTTCGTTAGTAATACTGGAGGAATCGACGTTGGCATGCTTCCTAGTCCCTATGGTTCTAGCAATTATAACAACGATTATACAGAAGGCATCTGGCAGACTGGCTACAAGGTTGAAGTTAACTTTCCTGAATACACTGCTGTGGGGCGGAGTAATGCTGCTGGCGGTTGAGCATGTCTGGCACGGTGAAGTGGTTCCGTGGCCTCCATTCCTAACCGCTATGGCCAACCCGATCAACATACCCGTAATGCTCTATGAAATGGCTACCATAGGCACAACCATGTCTGTAGTCATAGTCCTCACATGGACCATAACCCTTACACTAATTCGAGTAATGCCGAAAATAGTTACATTCAAAGAGTTGGAGCAAGTTAAGAAGCCACTAACTCAACTCTAACGGCAATCTCAGACTCCAATAAAACATCAATTCCACTTTTCTTTTTTTGGCTTTCTCCCCTATTGAATAGATTAAATGATGGACTAGGAGAAGAACGTTCTTGTTTCTCCCATGGTCTTCACGTCCAGCGGCTTCACCCTGATGACGAAGGGAATCTCCCCCGTAACCTGCCCGATGGTCATGCAGTGGTGGGGTTTCAGGGACTGGGCTATGGCCTTCATGGTCTCCCCGTCGATTCTGGCTGCCTTGGATATGGCGTTGAGGTCGTGTTCGTTCTTGAAGTTGAAGAGAAAAATCGAGTCCGCCTGCCTGTAGATGTCCTCGCCTATGGAGTCCGGCCGGTTGGTTATGAAAGTGGTGAAGAGGCCCAGATGCCTCATCCGGGTGACAGCGTCCTCCCAGTAGGTCTCCCTAAGGTAGAGGTGAGCCTCCTCCGCGAAGAGGAAACACGCCTTAACCCTCCTCACCCTCAAAAGCTCCACCAGTTTACTCAGCGTGAACTCCACGACGAGCTTCCTCTCCAAGGGGAAAGACCGGCTGAGGTTGATGACCGCCGCGCCTCCCGTCCCCGATGTTTTTGCGAAGAAATCCTCCAGCCTCACGGTTTCTTCCCCTTCCTCGACGACGAAGCCTGAGCGCTCCAGTGTGTAGACCCTCGAGAGGAGAGCCTCTCGAACATGCTCGTTGAGGTCGCAGCATCGGAGGGTGTTTTTCAGGCTCTTGAGGCTGAGGGAGTCGCTGCGCTCTAGGTTTTTCCAGATCCTTGAAAACTCCCTCAGTGAGGTTTCCGGCAAACTTAGGACGTGGGCTAGGAGGCTGGAGGCGGTTGCTAGGCCCATGTAGCTGAGGGTGACTTTGAAGTTTTTCGCAGGGTTCAACACCATGATCCTGTCGTGGTAGCGGTTTTTCTCCCCGTTGGGATTAACCCCCAAGTTGACGTATTCCCCGTTGACGTCAAAGACCAGCACCGGAGCCCCGTGGTCCACTAGCCCCAAGACCAGCAGCTTGGAAAGATGGGATTTCCCAGAGCCCTTCCGCCCGGTGATGATGGACAGCTTCCCATCCAAAGCGTCAGCGTCGATCCGCAGTTCAAAGCCGTCCCCGTCGTCCCCTATCTTGATAGGCCGCCTGAAACCCAGCTTCAGCAGCTCGAATAGCTGGTGGGGTTTCAACCTGTAGATCTGGGAGTGAACCCGGGAGGGCAGCCATGAAACGTTCATGTCTATGGAGCCGCCTTGGATGGAGCAGCGGATTTTGCCTAGGAGAATTCGGATGTCTCTGAGGAGGGTGATCTGAGAGTTCAGCTGGAGGGGGTCGTAGTCTTCTCCGAAAAGATAGGCGTCGCCCACATCCTCCCTCACGAGGTCTTCCATCATCCCAGGGAGGTTGGCGAACTGGATGTCCACCACTTGGACGAGGAGGCTGCGTTTGGCTTTTAGGTCCTCCACCACTAGGTAGTCGCCTTTCTCCACCGTCTCCTCTGGGAAGCACAGAACTTGAACGGTGTCATGCTCCTTCTTGAAGAGGCGCATTAGCTGTCATCCCACCCGCCGTAGGGTCCGAAGAGCATCCTTCTCACAGGAGGAGACCTTACAATTTTGAACCCGTATCTCCCCGCCAGGGACCTTTGAAGACCCAGAACATCCACCGGGGTCAACGCTGAGAGGATGTGGGCGGCTCTCAGGGTTTCCGGATAGCCTTGGAAGGTGAGGTCGCTGGCTAGAAGCCGCTCCACCGCCTCCACCATCTCCCCCTTGGGCAGACAGCGGTCCACATCCAACCTGAAACCCGGGCTGTCAGGGGCGAACTTGGCGATGAAAGTGTATCCCAGCCTCTGGGAGGACGGGGAAACCTCTCCGACGCACTTATCTACGTCCACCAAGCAAGGGGAGGGTAGCTCCGTGGCTTCTGGGAGGGGGCCTCCGTTTTCGGAGAAGAGCCTTGTCTCCTTGGCAAGGGCCATAACCTTGTTGTTGCCGCTCCTAGCCAGCCTGAGGATATGGGAAAGATACGGGGAAACGGGGTCAAGGTCTAAACCGGCCGCCGGCATGACGCCGTCCCACAGGATGATGGAGTCCCTAGAAGACTCGCAGACCATCCTCTGCAGCTCTATCTCTAGGAGGTATCTGATCCTGCTCAGCCAGCCGGAGGGGTTGAGAAAGGAAAAGGCGCTTGCAGACACTGTGGAGCTGAAGGCAAAGTCTCTGAAGGTTTCAGGAAAACGCTCGGTGATGTGGAAAAGGAAGGGCCCATAGCGAAGGTACCGGTAGGCGAAGTCGTCTCTCCAAACAACCGTGCCTCGGAAGGCGCAGACCAAGCCTTTCTTCGTTCTCCCAATTTTTCTGGAGGAACAGTCCACAGCCGCCACTTTAACCCGGGGGGGACGGGGGTGAAGTTTCACGATTCTGCTCTGAAAATCATTCCAAGGGCTGTGCAGGTGGAAGGATGTCGTCCAGTTTTTGAGGAGAGACGACTCCTCCTCCCCTGTATCCGCAACGGTCAGCTCCAAGCTTTCCCCCGAGTTTTCTTCCATATCCTTCAAGGAGCGGAGGCTCACCTCCGCCCATCGGGTTGGAACCGTTGCTTCAGCTGTGTTTTCCAGCAGCAAGCCTGCGCTCCGCCTTTTTTAGGCTTCTTTAAGCTGTCTGAGTTTGGGCAGAATGTTTTCTTGGAAGTGCTTGAGCCCATAGGTGGTTATCTTATATTCGCCTCGCCCTATTCTCACCACCAGCCCTTCGTCCACCATTTCACTCAGCCTTCCAGCCATGGCTCCTATCCTCCCCCCTATGGCTTGGAGCAACTCATCCACGGAAAGGGAAACCCTTTCCAACCTGCCCACCTGATTACCCACATAAGCTTTGGTCAGATGGAGGGCGATGAGCTCTCGGATGCTCAACCTTCCCAGCCGGTCTTTTGGGATCAGGATCACGGGTCCTTCCGCTGTGAAGGCTAGGATGCCCTCCAAGTTTTTCATCAACCCCTCCAAGTCCACGGTCAACGTCAAGCCCTCCACCAGACGGTAAGCCGGGTAAACCCTGCCCACCAGCTGCAGGAAAGCTTTGATCACCTCCTCCGGTGAGCCTTCCAAGTCCAGTTTGGCTTCACCGAGCTCCACATGGACTTTGAGGCTTGGCTTCTCGGCCATGGGCTTCAGCTCCGCAGCCTCTGAACCATGTCCTCCACCATGGTTCTCCCGGTGGCTGTAAGCCTGTAGGAGCCGGCTTCCTTGAGGATGAGTCCCTCATAGCGGAGCTCACTCAGCCTAGCTCCGAAGCCTGCGGAAAGCCTCCCGGAATTGGCTAGAAGCCGGGCGATTTCCTTGGGCTGGAGGGGGTTGGGTTCGTTGGCGAAAAGGAGGAGACAGATGGCTTCTTTGTCGCTGAGCCGTTCCCGGGGTAGGGAGATGACGGTGCCTTCTTGAGTGTATTCCACCAGGCCTTTCAGCAGCTCTTTGCGGGTGGAGGGGGTTTCGGTGTGGAGGATTAGGCTGTCGACAATGTCCAGCCACTGAGGGAGCCCTTTGAGGTTTTCAACTAGGTCGTCGAAGCTTTCCCCTTCGAGGACGATGTCTCCGTAGGACCTTTTTATGGAGATTTTAACCTTCAACTTTCTCGCATATTTTTATGGCGGGTGGCTCTTATAAGTTTTTCGGATTTTTACGTAAAAATACGTAAAATATTTAAAGCCCGAACACCTAAATAAACCCAAGGCCCATGAACCAAAGTCTCACACCAGGCTTCCTCGAACTCACCCTCCTCGCAGACATCCCTTTCAAGGAAAAGAAGCGGCAGCGCTGGGAAGTCTACTTCTCCACCCCTCTTCTGGAGAGTTTTCGAAGCTATGCCTTGGAGGCGAAGTCCTCCGGCCGAGGAAGGGGGGAAGCCAGACGGGGGATGGCGGTGCAGTCCGTGGAGCTCACCGTCAACGCCTTGGAAGATGTGGCAGCTCGCCTGGGGGTGGACATCGACGGCTACGCTGGGAAGGCGGACACGGTCAACGGGACAACCCCGGACATGTTCATCGTCTACCGAGGCAGAAGGTTTCTGGTGGAGGTTAAATGTTCGGGGGAGAAGGTTTCCCACCCTCCCCGCCGCCTTCTTAGGGAGGCTCAAGTTTTCGGAGCCTACCAGGGGAGGGAGGGGCGGGGAGCCGTCCGGGTTAACGGCCGCTTCACCCACGGCAGCCCGCTGACGGTTCAGGTGTTCCTGCTGGAGGAGTGACGGTCTTCCAGTTTCTCCCTCAGCAGGCCTGCCACTGTTTTGGGGTCAGCTTTGCCGCGGACTTGGCTCATGACCATCTTCATCAGCCGGCCTAGAGCTTTTTCAGGCTTTTCCGCCAGCAGCTCAGGGTGCTCTTTAACCTGTTTATCAACCACAGCCGCCAGCTCCTCCATGCTCAGCATTCGGACGCCCAGCCGCTCCAACGCCTGCTCGGGGGAGACACCAGCGGCGGCCATTTCCTCCACCAGCTCGAGGAAGATTTCCTTGGCGGCTTTCCCCTCCCCGATGAGGGTGAAGGCTCCATAGAGCTGCTCGTCGCTTAGGCTGTCCACGGGCACCGCCTTTCTTTCCAAGCTTTTCATGGTCTCGGTGAGAGCGGTGGCCACAAAGGAGGGAGAAATCCGGCCTTCTGCCGCCACTTTTTCGAAGAGAGAGAGATAGTCCGAGTCCACCAGCTGTTCAGCCAGCTTCCTGTTGATGCTAAACCGCTCCATAAGCCGGGCTGCCAGCTGCTCTGGAGAAGGAGGAAGCACCGCCTTCAGCCTCTCCAACCTTTCCGGGGTGATGAGGATGGGAGGTATGTCTGTTTCCGGGTAAAGCCTAGCCGAGCCGGGCCGAGGTCTCATGTAGCGGGTGGAGCCATCGGGGCGAGCTGTCCTAGTTTCCTCAGGAACCCCTTGGAGGGCCTCTTTCACCCGTTCCACCACCGCCTCCAAGGCCTTTTCCGCCCTCTCCGCCCGGTCAGCCACCAGCACAGCCGCGTCCAGGGGGCTGAGGCCCAGCTGAGCCTTCAACGCCTCCACCTCTTGGGGGGTGATGCCGTAGCCGGGAAGCTCGTCGGTGTGGAAAAGCCCCCCCACGCCTCCGAAGAACTTAGCCCTATCCGCCAGCTCCGTTCCAAACCTGAGGTTGGGCCCCAGCTCCCAGCCTAAGAGGCCGGCCAACTTAGGGAGAGCCAAGGCTAAAACCCGACCGCCTGAGGCCAAAGCCCTCCGGATGACGGTGCTCTTGGAAGCCTGAAAGAGGGAGGTCACGTCCACTGGAGCGAAGACCAGCTCCTCCGCCTTCAGACCTCGGCTTTCCAGCTCTTCCTTTATCTTGAGGAGGCCCAGCTGCCGGCGGACTTCATTTTCCACCACCTTGGAGATGAGGCCCAGCTCCTGGACCCCTTTTACTTCTAT
Organism: Candidatus Hecatella orcuttiae; assembly: GCF_002009985.1. Taxonomy (NCBI): domain Archaea; kingdom Thermoproteati; phylum Candidatus Bathyarchaeota; class Bathyarchaeia (SeqCode); order Candidatus Hecatellales; family Candidatus Hecatellaceae; genus Candidatus Hecatella; species Candidatus Hecatella orcuttiae. Next base: position 113,144 of record NZ_MTLX02000005.1, on the reverse strand, counting down.
GAGGGCGCCTCGGCGGATGGAAATGTTGAGGTCCTGCCGGATGGAGCCTAGGCCTCTCTTAACCTTCCCCGTGCCCCGTAAGGCTCTTCCTATGGCTAAAGCTGCGCTTTCCGCCTCCCGGGGAGTAGTCATGGCCGGAGCGGTAGCGACCTCGATGAGGGGAATGCCCAACCTGTCCAGGCGGTAGACAACCCTGTCCCCCCGGGCCTCCATCTTTCTGGCAGCGTCCTCTTCGAGGCTGATGGCTTGGAGGGGTATCCTCCGGCCCTCCACTTCCACCTCCCCGCCTAAGGCCACAACGCAGGTTCTCTGGAAGCCGCAGGTGTTGGAGCCGTCGATGACGATCTTCCTCATGACATGGATCTCCTCCACAGGCTTAGCCTTCAGGAGAAAGGCTGCTTGGAGGGCGATGTCCACAGCCTCAGGGTTTAGGTCGTGGGGGGGCTCCTCATCCATTTCCACCAAGCAGCAGGTTTTGGGGTCGGCTTCGTAGAGGATGGTGAGGCCTTTCTGAAACTCGAAGAGGGCCGCTGTGTCTACTTCCCAGAGCTCACTGGCCGTGGGCCTCAGCCGGCGGAGGAAGATGGTCTCCGCCTCCTCCCGGGTGAGGTGGGTGGGGCAGTTGCAGAACAGCTTATATTGGGTGTCCAGCTGCCTGTGGATTTCTATCCCTACCTTGGTTCCCAGCTCCCTGTAGTCGACATCCAACCTCCTACACCTTCCCACTTTGTCAGAGGAGAATCCGGGAGGAAAGCTCTCCCGCCAAGTTGGTGAGCATCAATCGTTGCACTTCCTCCTTTTCGGAAACCTGCCCAAAGGCCCACATGGCCTTAACTAGGGCGGTTTCAGGGAGCATATCCCCTAGGGGAACCACTCCCAAGGCTGAGAGCTCCCTGCCCACCTCGTAGACCGTCATGCGGACCTCTCCCCAGAGACATTGGGAGGTCATACCCACGAAGAGACCCTCATCCAAGGCCCTTCGGAGGTGGGAATAACAAAGCCGGGCTACATGGCCTAGGCCTGTGCCTTCCAGGATTATTCCCCGATATTTCCGGTCCACATACCAGTCGATGACTTCAGGGTTGAAGCCGGGGTGAAACTTAACCAAAGCCACCTTAGGGTCGAAGCGAGGCTTCACCCTCACCTTTCCCGTAGGGTTCCGAGGCCTGAAGCCCTCCGACGCCAGCATGGTCAGCTTTCCGTCGGACACTCGGGCTAGGGGGGAAGCGTTCACCGTCTTGAAGGCGTCCCGGCGGCTGGTGTGGCATTTCCTCACCTTGGTTCCCCGGTGGATGACCACCGCCTCGTCGGAGACCCACTCATGCATGGCCACGCCGACTTCGGCGAAGGGACCGTAGGCCGCAGCCCTCACGGCCGCCATAAGATTCAAGGCGGCGTCGGAGCTGGGTCTGTCGGAGGACCGCTGGGAGCCTACCAGTATGACGGGGGCGGGTAGGTCTTGGAGGGCGAAGCTGAGGGCGGCTGCCGTGTAGCCCATGGTGTCGGTGCCGTGGGCCACTATCACTCCGGCCGCGCCTTCCTCCAAGGCTTCAGCCACAGCCTCCGCCATCTTCTCCCAGTGGGGAGGGTAGACGTTTTCACTGAGGAGGCTGAAGAGCACTCGGGCCCTCACCCTGGCGATGCTGGAAATCTCCGGCACCGCCCGGTAGAGGTCTTCGGTGGAGAGAGCCGGGTAGACGGCTCCTGTGCGGTATTCCACCCGGCTGACGATGGTTCCCCCTGTGCCTATGACCTCCACCAAGGGTAGGTCCGGCTTCTCTTCCGGGGGCGCGAAGGGCGGAGCGCCCGGGGGCCTAGCCTTGGACTCTACTACTTCCACTTTCGCCCGCCCGTTGACTTTCACGCCTATGTTGTAGCCGCTGGCCAGCTTCAAGACCAAATAGTTAGGGTCGCCCAGCTGAGTTCGGGGCATGAGGATTCCCTCCACTGCTTCACCTTCCCTTTCCACCTTCACCTTGTCTCCCACCCTCGCACCGGCTTTCCTCAAGGCATCCAAGGCCTGATGCCTGTAGCCTGAGATTTCCTCCTTTTCCACAGTCTTTACCCCCTGAGCTCCTTGGCCACGTAGGGGCCCTCCTTCCTGTAGCCCAGCCGGTAATAATACTCTTTAACCCCTAGAGCTGCGGTTACCAGGATTTTCTCCGCCCCGTAGTCTTCCACAGCGATTTTCTCCGCCGCCTTCAGCAGGGACCTCCCGTAGCCCCGGTGCTGCCATCCCTCCTCCTCCCTCACCCCCAAAGGCAACATGGGACCGTAGACGTGGAGCTCTCGGACGATGAGAGAGCCTCCTCCCACCTCGCAGCGGTGAGCTTTGGGGGAAGGTTTCCGCAGCCGGAGGAAACCTACCAGAATATCCTGCTCCACATCCTCGTAGGAGAGAAAAACCTCTTCACCCTCGGAGGCCGGATACTTTTCCACCTTAAGCCTGATGTTTTCAGGTTTAGGTCTGAGGCCGCGCTTCAACTGGGAATGCCCCACCTCCCGGCATCGAATACACCGGCACCGCCACCCCCGAGCCGCCATGGCTTTCCGGACTACTTCCCTGAGGCTGCCTGTCTTCACCCCTGCGCATGTTTTTGGGAGGGGGATGTCCCGCTGGATTCTCTGAATCCGCACCCAGCCGGGCAGCTGGGCTTTAACTCGGGCGAGAAGCTCCACCAGGTCTTCTTGGGGGTAAGGCAGGTAGGCTCCTTTCCTCCACATTTCATGGAGGCCTGTGCCCTCCAAGACGACTGTCGGGTAGATCTTCAGCATGTCAGGCTTGAAGGCCTCGTCCTCGAACAGGGTTTGAAACATTTTCAGGTCCTTCTCCCAGTCGGAGCCGGGGAGGTTGGGCATCATGTGGAAGCAGACCTTCAGACCTGCGTCCTTCAACATCCTCGCCGCCTCCGCCACATCCCCCACAGCGTGCCCCCGGCCTACCAAACGGTAAACATCGTCGTAGAGAGTCTGCACCCCCAGCTCAACCCGGGTTACCCCCAGCTCCAGCATCCGGTCGATGTGGGACTCCCGAGACCAGTCAGGCCGGGTTTCCACGGTGATACCCACGTTTCTGATTTCACCCCTCTCCGCCTTCAACTTAGCTTCGGAAAGGCTGCGGGAAGGTGAACCGTTCAAGGCGTCCAAGCAGCCTCGGATGAAGTCTTCCTGGTAGCTGGGAGGCGTGGAAAGGAAGGTGCCTCCCATAACGATGAGCTCCGCCTTGTCCACCGCATGCCCTATGGCCCTCAACTGGCGGATGCGGCTCCACACCTGCCTCCCGGGGTCGAAGTCGTTCTGAAGCCCCCGCAGGGAAGCCGGCTCGTGGCCGGTGTAGCTTTGGGGAACCCCCTGCTCAGGCCCGCCGGGGCAGTAGAGACAGCGGCCGTGGGGGCAGGGATGAGGCGCGGTCATGACGGCTATGACCGTGACGCCGCTGGTCCTCCGAACGGCTTTCCTCCGTAAAACTTGGAGAAAGCCGGCTGGGCTTAAGTTTTCCGCCGCTTGGAGGATCTGAGCGTTGGCAGGCAGCTGGGGGAGGCCGTAAAGTTTTGAGACCTCCGCCTTAATTCGGCTGAGCTCCCGGCGGTTTGGCGAAGGCGCTGCGAGAAGCCTTTTGGCTATTTCCCTGCAGGCTTCTTGGAGGCGGGGGGTTTCCTCGAAATTTTGGAAAGAGAAAGCTGAGGCTTTGTTTTCCTGGCAGCTGCCCAACTCAATTTCGACCTTCTTTTCCCTCACCCATGAGGCGGGAAGAGTCTAGGCGGAGGTTTAGGATGGCGTCCAGCTTTCTCACCACCGCAGCGGCCGCCTGCGGGTCGGGGTTTTCCGGCTCCGCGGGGTCAGGCTGGGTTTTCCCAAACAGGCAGAGGCCTTCGATGCCCTTTAACATTCCTAAGCCGAAGACGAGGCCGGAGAAGCCCATGAAAGGGCCTTCGTAGCCGGGTTCAAGCCCGAACTTCTTAGCCTCCTCCAAGAGGTTTAGGCTGGTGGCGGCGCAGGCTACCTCCGCCCCCTCCAACCCGTAACCGGCCAGCACGTACATTCTTTTGACACCCAGCTCCCCTAGGAGTTCTACAACCCTCTCCGCCACCTCGTATTGGCCCTGGAAGTTGGCGTGGTAGCCTTCAACCACCACCAACGGGGTCGGAGCGGAGGTTAGGAAAAATTTAACCCTAGGTAGGCTTAGGGCTTTCCCTTCCAACAACCCGCCGGCCCAGCCGGGGAGGCTTGGCTGGGAGGCGTAGGATGGGCGAGTCTGATGCACAGCCGGGAAGCTGGGGGAGTAAAGCTCAGCCCAAAGCTTAGGTTGAAGCTGCTCCCTGAGAAGGTTTAAGGCCAGCTTGCCGATGGACCTGAGCCCCGGAGAGCCCACTACAGCTGTGGGGGCGGATACTTTGGGCTTGAACAGGAATCTGACCTTGCAGGAGGGTGAGACCGTCAACCGGTTTTCCTCTCCTCACACGTAGTAGGACTGCCCGGGAGGTCGGGCTTTCACCATCTTCTCCAACACGCTTTGCTCGAGTTTCTCCAGTTTCAGGATGAACTCCTCCGTCAGCTTAGCCTGCTTCTCCAGTTCGGCCATGCTGACCTGTATGCCTAGGAGTTTGGTTAACACCTCCAACACAGCCCTCGCGGATTTAGCGTCCACAATAGGCCGGCCTGAAGGAGTGGTAAAGGCGGGAGTTTCCCCTAAGAGGCAGAGGCCCTCCATCCCTCGGAGCCTAGCCTCCCCTAGGAGAAGTCCTTGAACACCTTCGATGAGTCCCCGTTCTAGGAGGGCGATTCCATGTTTCTCCAGAAGTTTCACCAGTTCAACATGGGTGACAGCCCCATAGACTTTGGGGGGCTTATCAGGGCTTCGGGACTCTACCACGTGGGCGGAGAGAGTGAAGATTCTTTGAACACCGTATTTTTGAGCTAGGTTTAGCACTTCCTCCACCACCTCGAACTGTCCCTCGGGGGAGGCTGCTTGAGTGTTCCCTGTGAAAAACACGAGGTCCCACGCCCCTTCCGGGTTCTTCCAGTAGTAGAATTCGTTTTTCATCAGCTCCACCGTGCCGTCTTTCCGGATGAGGACGTGGGGAGGGAAGTGGGAGGAGTAGAGCTCCCGGAAAAGCTCTGCTTTAAGCTCTTGGATGAGATAGTCCACGGACTGCTTTCCCACAAACCCCATGTCCGGGAAGCCGCAGACGAGAGAAACCTGTCTGAGGTTGGGGGTTTTAAGCTGTCTGGAGCGGAGGGTCATGGCTAAAGACATGTAAGGGCTTGGTATTATATGGGTTTTGGTTGTTTATCTAAGTGATAGGCAGCCGCCTGCGAACGGCTTAATTGTTTGAGCCTCCATCTTTTTCCCTAAGGGCCTTATCCATGGGATTATCCAGATGGATTAACGACAACCTTCTGTTTCTGGTGATCGTTTTCGCGATCACCGGCGTGCTGTTTCCCAAATTTTCCTTTCTCTCCCACTACGTAGACCCCATCTTGTTCGTGATGATTCTAGGTTTGGGGTTAACACTTACCTTCCAAGACTTCGGAAGAGTGGCGAGAACCCCTCAAAAAATACTGGCCGCGCTGGGGGTTCAATACTCCGTGATTCCGGTTGTAGCTCTGTCCCTCACATTCTGGGCAGAAAACCCCCACACCGCCCTAGGCATCTTGATAATCGGCGTTGCTCCCTCTGAGATAACCTCCGCCTTGATGGTCTACCTTGCAGGCGGAAACCTCGCCCTCGCCACAGCTATCATGGGAAGCTCCATCCTAGTGGCACCCTTCATCATGCCCCTGTTGCTTTCGCTGTTTGCTGGGAGGTCGGTGGCTGTAGACGCGGGTGAAATGCTGATGGAACTGTTGCTCATTGTAGCCTTACCTGTCATTTTAGGCTCCTTGCTGCGGACAAGATTTCAAAAACTGGCAGAATACAGGGAGCGGTTTTCCTCTCTGTCGTCAGTTATGGTGGTCCTGCTGATATTCACCGTGGCATCCAGCAATGCTGAGGCCATCCTAAGCATAGGCGTCATCTGGTTAGCTGTGTTGCTGCTGATCCTAAACCTCAGCGGCTACCTAATCGGCTCCCTAGCTGGAAAATTGATGAAGTTTGAGGGAGGCTCTAAGACCTACATGTTTACCGTCGGCATGAAGGAATTCGGCGTCGGAACCGCCGTCGCCCTCCAATTCTTCAGCCCTGAGGTGGCTTTACCTTCCGCTGTCTATGGGATGATTATGCTTATCACTGCGCCTTTTTTGGTAAAGCTGCTCAAAAAATCTTAGCGCGTAAAAAGGCCTTTTTTTACCCTATATTTTCTTATCAGAACCAAACTCATATAGATGCGTCAGCATAGTTGATTGAATTCAAATAGAAAGTCAATAATAAGAAAGACGAAAGAAATATCGCTCCTGAGCGTGCCGGTGGGATGGCTACGAAGGAAAGAAGGCTGGGGGTTTGGGAGAAATACCTGAGCGTCTGGGTGGTTCTCTGCATAATCGCCGGCATTGGCTTGGGGAGGCTTTTCCCGCAGATATCCGACGTTCTCAGCAAGTTGACCGTGGCTTACGTGTCCATTCCCATCGCTGTCTGCCTTTTCGCCATGATCTACCCCATCATGGTGCAGATTGATTTTAAAGAGGTTGTGAAGGCGGGGAAGACCCCTAAGCCCATCGCCGCCACCCTCTTCGCCAACTGGGCGGTGAAGCCTTTCACCATGGCCTTCTTCGCTTGGCTATTTTTAGGTGTGGTCTTCGCCCCTTTCCTGTCTTCGGAGCTTTCCGCCCAGTACAGGGCGGGACTGATCCTCCTAGGCGTCGCCCCCTGCACTGCCATGGTCCTCGTTTGGAGCTACCTAGCCCGCGGGAACATGGGGCACACCCTTGTCATGACGGCTATAAATTCCCTGACCATGGTGGTCCTCTACGCTCCTTTGGCTGTTTATCTCCTAGGGATTTCCGGCATCGTGGTTCCTTGGGAGACCATAGCCTTCGCCGTGACGGTCTACATCGTCGTCCCTCTCATCGCAGGCTATATTACGCGAAGCCAAACCATCAAGAGGAGGGGCCTCGAGTGGTTTAACTTGAGACTTGCCCCCCGGCTGGGCAGGGCCTCCGTCGTCGCCTTGCTCATCACCTTGGTGGTGCTGTTTTCCCTGCAGGGCTACGTGGTGGTGGAGCAGCCCTTGGTGATCGGAATGATCGCAACGGGTATCTTCGCCAACATCCTCCTTGTCTTCGGAATAGCCTATCTGCTTTCCAAGGTCATCCATCTCTCCTATGAGGACGCTGCGCCCACTGCCATCATCGCGGGAAGCAACCATTTCGAGGTGGCCATCGCTGTGGCTACGGTTCTATTCGGCCTAGCCTCAGGGGCGGCTTTGGCTACCGTTGTGGGAGTCTTAACCGAAGTTCCCTTCATGCTCTTCCTAGTCTGGCTCTGTAAAAGCACAAGAAGCTTTTTCCACGTCAAAGTTGAGTAGAAGCCGGGCGGTCTATTTTATAATCTCTTTGTAGGCTTTTTCGAAGGCTTGGAGTAGGGAGTTTATCTCGCGGTGATGTCTTTCCTCGTCGGATGCTAGATTCAACCATAGGTCTCTGAGCTTGGGCTCCCGGGTTTCTTGGGCTGTCTTCCTGTATTCCGTCACGGCTAGGAACTCCAGTTTCAGGTGGAATTTCATAGCGTGGTAGGCTTCTTGAACTTCGGAGGTGATGGTTAGTTTCTCGGGTTGGATGGGAGTCGAAGGCTTCACCTCTACTAGGATGTCTCTCCAATCCGGATGGTAGAATGCAGCGATGTCCTTCAGTATTCCTTGATGCCGCCTTTCATCTTCAGCCAGTTTCGTGTACAAGCTTTTGGCGTAGACGTTATCGGTCTTATCGGCGAACCTCTTGTACTCGATTTCTGAATACAGTTCAACGGAATAATAGCCCTGGAGCTTCTCCAACATACTTTTCTCGGACAAAACCTTCCCCTAATCATCTTAAGTATATGAGTTATGAAACTTTAAACTTGCAGTAGGGGTCTCCTTTGGCGATGCACTCAACCTCGGAGACTAAAACCTCTCTGCCAAACAGCACAGTCAGCACTCCGCTGAGGTACCCCCTGAAAAGATGGCTCCGGGCTTCCTTCAGCCTCCCCTTGTAGGGGGTGCATTCGAACAGTTCCTGAACCTCCACCGTAGCCTCAGCCTCTTCTTGGTTGAATTCTATCAGCCTTGGGATTCCCCAGCCTTTCGCTATCCGTTCAGCCAAGATTATTTCCAACATCTCCCGCCCGTCTACTCTGTAGTGGGCCTTGGTGGCTTCTGCCTTGCGCTTCCCCGCCTCTAGACCCATCTTGTAGACGATGGCCACTCCGCCGGTGCCGAAGTCTTTAAAGATCCTATCAAACATGTCTGCCACTGACTTGACGCGTATGAGAATGTTTCTTTCCCCCAGCGAAGCCTTCAGGGGAAAGTGCAAGTCGTCGATGATCAAGCCGTCGAGCCTCGCTTCCGCGTATCTGACATTCAACACCACATCGAGTTTTCTAAGCTCCTCCGCAACCTTTTCAGGCGTCAAATCAAGGCCTGTCAAGTCGGCGACAAAACTCCACAGCGAACGCTCCTCACCCGGATACGCTGTGAGGAAACCTGAGAAAACGTCTACGCCCAGCCGGGCGATTTCGCCTGAGATCTTCGCCAAAGCCCCTACCACGTTCTTCTTTTCCACGGCGAACTCAACCAGCCGCCGCCCTGGAGAGTAGATTCCGCACAGCACATCCTTGGGTAGTTTTTGATGAGTCAAAAAGTTCACCTTAACTAAATATATCTCAAACTACAATATTTAGCCTACTTCAATTTTAGGGTAGGTCTCTAGGATTTAAGCCAGAGTTTTCAGCCTAGAAAAGCTGAATTTCCCCTTCAAAGGCCGAGAATTCTTTTATCCTACTGCATACTATTGAGAAAGAGTTCAGGAGGACTCCCTTGTGTCCTATGCTCACACCTACTACGACCAGGTTCTGAGGCTTTTAGAGGAACATCACAGCTGGTTTAGAGAAGTGATCCCCCTCATAGCCAGCGAGAACATTCCCAGCCCCGCGGTTCGGGAGGCTTTGGCCACCGATTTCGGAAACCGCTACGCTGAAGGCTGGCCGGGGGAAAGAGTCTATGCCGGATGCCCGTACATCGACCGGGTGGAGATGCTCTGCAGCGAAATGGCGAAAAAGCTTTTCCGAGCTGAATTCGCCGACGTCCGGCCTATCTCCGGGGTGGTCGCCAACCTCGTTGTTTACTCCCTCTTCACCGAACCCCACGACCGCATGTTCGCCCTTTCCATACCCTGCGGGGGGCACATAACCACGGGAAAGAGAGAGCTAGGCGGCACCGCCGGCATAGCCCGAAGGCTCCGCGTGGAGTATTTCCCCTACAGCTATGAAGACCTGAACATCGACGTGGAGGAAACCAGGAAGAGGCTGAGGGATATGGTCAGGGAAAAGGACCCGCCTAAACTGGCCATGTTCGGAGGAAGCGTCCTCCCCTTCCCCCATCCGGTGAGGGAGCTGGCGGAGGCCTTCCACGAAGCCGGGGCGAAAGTGGTCTACGACGCCGCCCATGTGGCTGGACTGATAGCTTGCGGCCTGTTTCAAGACCCCTTACGGGAGGGCGCTGATGCCGTGACCATGAGCACCCACAAGACTCTCCCCGGCCCTCAGCACGGTATGATCGTCGCCCGCCAAACCTACGCTGAACAGGTGAAGAAGGTAACCTTCCCAGGGCTTGTCAGCAACCATCATCTCCACGCTGTGGCAGGAGTAGCGGTCATGCTGGCGGAAATGTTGGAGTTTGGAAGAGAATACATGAAGCAGGTTGTCAGAAACGCCAAAGCCCTAGCCCAAGCGCTCTGGGAGAGGGGGCTCAAAGTCCTAGGGGAGAAGAAAGGCTTCACTGAATCCCATGTGGTCTGGGTGGACATCACCCCCTACGGAGATGGGGGAACCTTGGAGAAGAAGCTGGAAAACGCCAACATCATCACCAACAGAAACCTCCTCCCCTGGGACATCAAGATGGGACGCCACTACCAGAACCCCGGCGGCATCCGCCTCGGAACCTCCGAGGTAACCCGGCTGGGAATGAGGGAGCCTGAGATGGAGGAGATAGCCGACTTCCTCAAACAGGTCATCGTCGACGGGAAGCCGCCTGAAAAAGTCAGAAGCAAGGTGGCTGAGTTCAGGAAACAGTACCAGAAGGTTCACTATTGCTTCCACAGCCTCACCGGGGCCTACCAGTATGTGAGAATTAGGTAAGGCTTGAAAAGTCAGCGGCTTCCTTCCGAGATCTTCTCTATTCTTTCCCTGTACTTTTCCCGGTAGGCTTCAAGACAAAGTTTGCAGCAGAAATACCGCTCCCCGCCTCCCACTTCCAAGACCCCCGGCTTTTCGCAGATTTCCCGGCCGCAGTAGTCGCAGGACAGGCGGAGGCCGGCTCGGGGCTTGATCACCACCGAGCTTTCCTCCTTCACCACCCTTGTGACGACGTGGCTGGACACAACGGTCAGGCCTTCCATCTTCCCCAAGGTTGTCTGAAGGAAGTCTTGGAGCTCCCTTATGTTCTGGAAGAAAACTTGGAGAAGCAGGTTGGCTTCCCCGGCTACCACGTAGAGACTTCTTACCTCCTCCCGCTGGGAGAGGGTGTGGAGGATGGATTCAAGGCGGGGAACCTCCACGTTCAAGGTAACGGTGGCCACCACCCCGTAGCCGATCTTGTTCGGGTCGAGGATGGGGGCTATTTTCTTGATGAGTTCCATGTTGAGCATCTTTCTGAAACGGCTTTCAACGGTGGGAGTGCTCACCTGGGCTGCTTTGGCTATCTGGCGGAAGGCCTTCCTTCCGTCCTCCATCAGCTCCCTAAGTATAGTCAAGTCAACTTCATCTAACTCGATAGGCATGAGGCTTAACCCTATCACATGATCTCCGCTGAGAAAATAAATGTTTAGAATAGGCGGACAGCCTTACGCTAGGTAGAGAGCCTCTGCTCTAAGGATACTAGCTTTATTATCCTCAGAACCTCTTAATGGTGAGGGAGAAATGGGAGAAGAAAGAGAAACCGCGCTTCAGAGAAACGGAAACCTCCTGAAGTTGAGCTTAGGGCCCTTAACCATCGAGCTCAAAGGCTGGAAAACCGAAGGATTTGGAGAATCCCTGAGAAGCATCTTAGAGGCGGTGAGAGATAATCTAAGCCTGATGAAGGAGGTGGCGGAAGAGTTCACCCGAAGCCGGCTGCCGTCCGCCCAAGTCCCACCTCCAGCCTTTACACCCAAGGCTCCAGCCGCGCTTTCTCTCGGGGAGCTGTCCTTGGTGGAGGTGCTTAAAAGGTCCGGGGTGAAAGCTCACACCGAGAAGGCGCTGCTCATCGTCTACTACCTCTACAACGTGAGAGGGCTTCAGACGGTTAACGCCCGAGACCTTCAAGAAGCCTACGCGGAAGCCCGTCTGGCCGCTCCGGCTAATTTCAACGACACCCTGAACAAGCTGGTCACCACAGGCAGGCTGACTTCGGCGGGAGTGGACAAAGACGGGATGAAAGCCTTCCGGATCACCCAGACGGGGGATGAGGAAGCGGAGAGGCTGCTTTCACCGGTTTTAAAGCTTACGGAGAAAGTTGAAAGGTAGGCTTCCTCGGGCTTTTGGATTTTTCCAAGCCGGCCAGCATTCGACTTGGGCTATGCTTATCAGAGCCTACGGTCTCCATGAGTGTATAGGTGTAAAGAAGCTTTGGCAGTCATCGAAGCTCAAAACCTGACGAAAGTCTACGATGGGAAAGTTAGGGCTGTGGACAGTGTTTCCCTGGAGGTCTTTGAGTCTGAGATATTCGGCTTCCTAGGGCCCAACGGCGCCGGGAAGACTACGCTGATCCACATGCTCTGCACCTTGCTGAAGCCGACCTCCGGCGTGGCTAAGGTGTCAGGCTATGATGTGGCGAAGGAGCCTGACTTGGTGCGGAAGTCGATAGGCATAGTTTTCCAAGACCCCAGCCTCGACGAGAACCTCACGGGAAGAGAGAACATGGACTTCCACGGGAGACTCTACGGCATGGCTACGGGGGAAATCAAAGAGCGAATCACCGAGCTTCTCAAGATGGTGGAATTGGAGGATAAAGCCGACAGACTGGTGAAGACCTACTCAGGCGGGATGCGGAGGAGACTGGAGATCGCCCGCGGCCTCATGCACCACCCTAAAGTGCTCTTCCTCGACGAGCCGACTCTGGGCTTAGACCCCCAAACCCGCCGTCACATCTGGGACTACATCCGGGAGCTGAACCGGAGGGAGCGGGTGACCATCTTCCTCACCACCCACTACATGGACGAGGCTGACAGCCTCTGCAACCGGGTGGCCATCATCGACTACGGAAAGATCATCGCCTGCGACGAGCCTAAACACCTGAAAGACCTGCTGGGCGGGGACATCATCGAGTTGAAGGTGGCTGGGAAGGCGGATGCCTTAGCCTCAGCCTTCAAGGAGAACCAGGCTGTCAGAGCCGTTAAAACCGCGGAGGGAACCCTCTGCCTCACCGTCTACGATGCTGCCAAGATGATCCCTCAAGTCCTAGAGCTGGCGGAGTCCTTGGAGGTGGAAGTGAACTCCGTGGACCTCCACCGGCCGACCTTGGACGATGTCTTCCTCACCTACACCGGGCGGAGGATAAGGGAGGAGGAAACAAGCCCCATGGAGAGGATGCGCCTGCTCATGAAGAGGTGAAAAGCCACGATTGAGAAGAGAGCCGTCTACATTTTGTGGCTTAGGGAAGTGAAGCGCTTCGCGAGGGCGAAGTCCAGAGTTGCCAGCGCCATAGCCATGCCCCTCATGTGGCTGGTTTTCTTCGGCGTGGGGTTCAGCTCCTCCTTCGTCTTCCCAGGCCTGAAAGGAGGCTACCTCGCGTTTCTGGCTCCGGGGGTCGTGGCTATCGCCCTCCTCTTCAGCTCCGTCTTTTCAGGGGTCTCCGTCCTCTGGGACAAGCAGTTCGGGTTCCTCAAAGAAATTTTGGTAGCCCCCGTCTCTCGCACATCCATCGTTTTGGGAAAAACCTTGGGAGGCGCCTCCACTTCCATGGTCCAAGGCCTTGCCATGCTGGGTTTGGCTATCTTGGTCGTAGGCAGATTTCCCGGGGTGCTCCCCACGCTGGCCATGGTGGGCGTGTGCATGCTGATTTCTCTGGCCTTTGTAAGCTTGGGAGTTTCCTTCGCCTCGACGATGGAGGATCCCCACGGCTTCCAGTTGATCATGAACTTCATCGTCATGCCCATGTTCTTCCTCAGCGGAGCCTTCTTCCCCCTCACCGGGGTGCCTACGTGGATGAGGATTCTCTCCTACGTGAATCCTATGACCTACGGGGTGGACGCGCTGCGGGGATTCTTCAGCGGAGAAAACGCCCTACCCCTCCTCCTCGACCTCTCCGTCCTCGTAGGCGTGTGCGTAGGCTTCCTCTTCCTGGGAGCATACCTGTTCAAAAGGAAACCCTAACCGAGGGCAACGTCTTAAGGGCGGTCAAATTTTCTCGGCTCTTCGAAATTTTTTAGCTCTTTCGTTTTTGAACACGTCAGCCTCCGCCCAAACGCTGGCCGGCAGAGCGTCGGCTTCGGCTAGGCAGCGGATTTCTCTAACCTCTTCGGCGGTCAGCCCTATTTTTTCAGCTATCGCCTTGTCGGAGAGCGGCGGAGGCGTGTAGGTTTTTCCATCGTAATTTTGAATCGCCAAACTTAACTGGAACACGGTATCCCTGTGTCTCCGGTATAGTTCTGCGAATGTCAGCTTCAAGGTTTTCCACCCCTCGGGATAGGCCTCAGCGTAGTGGCCTTTATGCAGACAGGGCAGTGTCTGAGGCATTCGATGCATCCGCCAACCAGTTCGCTGGAAAAGGCCAAGGACCTGACTATACGGCTGAAAAACTCTCCGTAGACCATCTGCTTTCTCTTTTCAAGGTCGGTTTCGTTGACAATTTCCAAAAGCTTTTGGCGGAAGGCCGTGGTCGAGGTGGTTTGAGCCCGAGGCTCGCAGAGGTATCGGCGGAACTGCATCCATTTTATTCTTCCTCCTTCAAGGAAGCCTGAGAGGCATGTGGGGCAGGCTTCCAAGCACGGTGTCGTATGTTTCGCTTCCCAGATTTTGATGCAGGAATGATGCGGGCATACAGGCTCCTCCATCGGACCGTCGGGTTTTAGAGGCATGGAGGTGACCACGCAGCTGAAGTTTAGCAGGCCGTGGTCTCTGTTTAATATCACGCCTCCGGCTAGGGCTCTTGTTCCCAGCCCGGCCATTTCAGCGCAGAGTTTTAGGCTTAGGAAAGGATTATGCCCTGACTCAGCTTGGCCGTCGTAAAAAACAGCGTAGTATCCATATTCCCTTTCGATCAGGGCGGCGAGTTTCATGACCACGGTTCCCCTTATCATGGGGTAGACCCTCGTGAGGGTGGTTATACGCGGGTTGGGGCTTCTCCAAGCTCCCGCCGTCGTAGGCGGCCCGCCTGTCACCACTACGCTTTTGGCGCCGGGCAGGATGTCGTCGGGCCTATGCCCCTCAGGGGCATACCGGTTGATGTCTTCCACGCTGGCGATTCCAGCCGCCAAAGCTCCGCACTCTACTGCATAGTTTTTAATTCTTTCCTCCGCTGACATCTGTTTCACCTGCTCAGTTAGAGAATAGGAGGCATCGAAGCCTATTTACGCTTTCAACTTGTCTGCGCTACTTTCCATCGGAGGAACAGAGCTGTGTAAACTGGAGGCGGCGGATTCTCGCCAAAAACTTTCTTCCTCAGCTTACCATGCATCCCCTGCCGTAGGGGATGAGGGCGATGAAGTCTTCCAAGGGAATCTTCAACACAGCATCTCTCCATTCTTTGGGCGTCTTCCCCGCTAAGGTGGACCTTACTTTTAGGGCGAGTTCTTTGGCGCGCAGGTTCCCCGGAGCCAACACAACGTGGGGCTGTGGGGGTTGGAAAACTTGCGGGGGCGCAGCGTAAACCTGAGGCATCCCCCCCTCCAGCTTGACTCCTAGGGCTATTCTTAGGGGGATGTTTCGAATGTACATTCGAGGCCCGCTGACGGAGAAGGCGCCTCTCCCCAAATACTGGCCTGAGGGAGCAGCCTTACTCAGCTGGCCGGGGTTCACATGGTAGGCGTCGGCGGCGTTCAAGCCCTCCCGCCAAGCTCGACTGTAGCAGACGGCGAACTGGGCGGCTTCCCGAAGGTCGGATTCGGAGGGTTGTTTCCCCCCGGTTTTGACAACGGCGAAGGGGGCGCCTGCTATGTCTGTGTGAAAAACCCGGTCCTCAGGCTCCGCGTATCTTTTAACCAGAGCCTCGTTGGAGGAGGCATCCCTGCCGGCCACGACGAGAAAGCCTCCGGAGGTGAAGAAGAACCTAAACTTTTCAAACCATTTTTTTTCCTTAACCTTAACAGGATGCAGGGGCTGCTCCCTCAGGGCCTCTAGGTCTTTTTCCAAGGCCTCCATCTTCCGCTGTGTTTCCCCTAGAGCCTCTTTCAGGCTTGAGATTTTCCCTCGGAGGTCCTTTGACTCCTGGAAATGGGCGGAGGCGTTTTCGTACACCGACTTGCCGACGGTGAGGTCGAATTCTAAACCCTCCACTGAAAGCCTTAACCGGCGGTCTTTGGGATTGAGCCCCACCACCCAAGAGTAAGGGGTCTCGCCCTTGTTTTTCCTCAAATCGATCTCCCGGCTGATTTCCGGCCAAGGCTTTCCGTTGAGGACGTTTTTCTCCACCTCTCGGAGGAGGCTCTGGAGTTCTAGGGAGTGGTGGAAGATGGTTTCCCCCGCCTTTCGATGCCGGGCTTCCTCCTTTTCCAGCTCCCCGAGCTTGGCTTCCTGTTCCTTCAGGATTCTCTTCAGCTCCCCGAGCTTGGAGGCGACCTTTGCCTGGCGTTCCCCTTCAGCCTTCCCTGTTTCAAGCTTGGTGAAATACTCGTCGAAGGCCTCGTTGAGGCTAGGATAGCTCTCCACCTTTTTTCCGGAGTAGACTTGGAGGGGGAAGGGAACGACGTCCAAGGGTTCACCGTCTTCATCCAGCACCACCGAAGGCCGGGGGTCTTCGATTTCCCGGAAAACCCTCTGAGCGGCTTGGAAGATCCTCTCCGCCATGGTGAACGTCACCTCCCCTCCGGCCAGCTTCTTGTCCACACCGGCTCGGAGGAGAATTTCCTCCGCGTAGGTGCCTCCAATCCCATATATTCGAGTAAGAGCCTTAACCACCTCGACTTTCTCCAGCTTCAACTTTTCCAAGAGTATTTCCGGGCTGGAAGGCCTCTGGCCGAGGCCTAGGGGGGGTGGTGGGGCAAGCTTCCGGCCGCGGGCCACGAGCCTGTCCTTGGTTTTTCTCTGCGCTAGGGCATGGAGCACCTTGTCCTCACCGTCCGTCAGGATGATGTTGCCTTTCCCGAAGAACTCAGCAGCCAGCTTGAAGTTTTCACCATGCGCGAAGATGTGAAGAATGAGCATTCTCTCAAAGTCGGGCTGCTCCACCTTTGAAACCCTGCCGTTGAGGAGGTACTTTCGGAGGGCGGAGCAGAAGGGCGGAGGCCTCAGAGGTTTTTCCACCGAGTAAGCGGTGAGGTGAACCCTTCTCCCAGCTTCGATGAGGAGGTTTCTGACGGGTGAGGCAGGCTTGTTCAACTTCACCAGTAGGGTGGTCGGGTTCACTTGGTAGATGTTGTCCACGTAGTAGTCTTTCAGCGCCCTGTCTAACTCCGCGGATAGAACCGCCAAGTCGAAGCTGCTCGGCTGCGTCTTCACCCTGTTCTTCTTCAAACCGGCCTTAGGCCCCTAAACTTAGAGAGGACTGGGGGATAAATATCTTCGGAGGAAGAAGCCGCCCTAACAGAGTTTATATCCTTTTAGCAGATAGTTTAATCTAGCCCGAAAGATGGCAGATGCCCACCGACGGGGGAAGATGTTCGCTGTGACATCCTTGGAGAGGACAGGTGGCGCCGGTTGAGGCTTGTCGACAAAATCTGGTGGTTTAGATTCGGCCTTGCCTTCGCAGCCGCGGCCCTCACAGCCTACCTGAACGTGGAGGGATTTTTCGAGGCCTCCAAGTTTTTAGCCCTTTTCCTCGCCATCGGCATCTACATTCTCTCCTACGTGGTGCTGCGGTATGCCTTCGCCATAAAGCCTGAGCAGCTCCCCAAAAAAAGAGACCTCGCCCTTCAGGGAGTTTTCGCCTACATCATCGTCTGGTTTGCTTTCTGGGTGTTCTTCCACACCATGATTGTGAGGTTTGCCATGTAGCCGGCCTTAGGAGGCGGGGCTTTCAAGTTCCTCCTCTTTCACCTCAGTCGGCTTCTCAACCTCGATGAGCCCCTCAGCCACCAGTTGAGCGAAGTCAGCCCAAGCGTGAAAGAAACCCCTGTCGTAGTCAGAGCTCACGTAGCTCTTCGACTTCAGACGAAACTCCTCCAGGAGGGGGGCTACTTCCTCCTTGCTGGAGGGAAACCTGTTAATGAGAGCGTACTTGTCGTTTCTGTTGCGGTAGGCTGTGAGCATTCCTTCCAAGGCCGCTAAGTAGCCTCGGCCCCACTCAGCCCTCGCCAGTCTACCTCGAAGAGCCTCCAGCTCCCTTTCAGCTCCGGCGAAATCCCGGTCCACCCTGAGTTTATGAAACCTTTGAACAAAGGCCTTGGATATCTGCATGGGCTACCTCTTTCACCGCCTCTTTTCCAAGACTGTGTCTTCTATGCCTCTCTCGGAGATTTTGAAGATGCATTCCCTTCCCTCGGGGAGGGAGGGGCTGACCATCAGCCTGGCAATCCTGACATGAGGCGCCGCGGCTTTCCTCAAAAAAACCCTAGTATGGCTTGTGTGAGCTAAAATGTGGCCGCCCGTGGGCCCTACGGCTTCGGAAAGAAAAGCGTCAGGCCTAGCCATCACCTGGTTTGTGACAAAGGCAACAGCATTGTAGGCCCGGGCCAACCGGATGAGTTTGTGAAGGTGCTTCTCCAGCTTCTGCTGCCTTTCCGCCAGCATTTCCCTTCCGATGAATTCGCTTCTAAAATGGGAGATGAGGGAATCCAAAATTATCAGCCTGATGTTGTTTTCCTTAAACTGGGCGCTGGCATTGTCCAGCAGGTGCATCTGATGGTCGGAGGTTAAAGCCTCCGCGTAGATTATGCGGCTTAAAACCCTGTCAGGATCCAAGTCCAGATGCTTAGCTATCTGCACAATGCGCTCAGGGCGGAAGGTGTTCTCGGTGTCGATGTAAAGGACGCCTCCGTCCAATCCCCCCTGCTCTTTGGGAAGCTGAGCGTTGACGCAGAGCTGATGGCAGATTTGAGATTTCCCCGTCCCATATTCGCCGTAGACCTCGGTGATGCTTTGAGACTCAACCCCGCCGCCTAAAAGTTCGTCCAAAGCCTTACATCCGGTGGTCAGCCTTTCGACGGTTGAGCGGAACTTCAGGTATTCGTCCGCCCTCATGAAGGGAATGGATATGATGCATTTCCTAGCTTCTGTGATGGCGGTGTAAGCGGTTTTCTCCCCCAAAGTTTGGGTTAACTCTTTTAAGCTGGCGGTGGCTAGGGACTCGATGGTGGAGTAGCCCAGCTTCCGAAGCTTCTCAGCTGTGGCTGGGCCGACTCCGGGGATCTCCTCTATCTCCCTATACTGGGGAGTTTTCCCTTCTCCGGATTCCTCTTGTCCGCAAGCCAAGGAGGTGCTCCTACCCAGAAGGACCTTTTAGGCTTTTCCTCTATTTAAGAACTGTGAACAGTTTTAAAAGGGAGAGCTGGCTGAAAATATCTTTAAAGGAGTTTGCTGAATTGGAATGAGCTCTTGGGCTGAAGTTTTCAGGGAAACAGGCTTCCACCTCCTCCGAAGGGCTTCCGTCAGGCTTCCCTCGGATGTTAAGAAAAGGCTGAGGAAAGCCTACGGGGAGGAAACTTCTCCCACAGGGAAAACCCAGCTTAAAAACATCTTGGACAACATCGAAGCTGCTGAGCGGCTCGGAAGGCCTATATGCCAAGACACCGGCCTCATATCCTTTTATGTGAAAACGAGGAAGCCGTCCCTCCTCCCCGAACTCCGCAGAGCTTTGGAAAAAGCCTCAGCTGAAGCCACTGCCCAGCTGCCCCTCAGACCCAACGCTGTTCACCCTTTAACCCGGAAAAATTCCGGAAACAACCTGGGAAAGCGCATACCCCACATCGAGTGGGTCTTCAACGACTCAGACTGGGTGGAGTTAACCGTCGTCCTCAAGGGGGCGGGCTCCGAAAACATGAGCGCCTTCGCCGTCCTGTCCCCATCGGAGGGAGAGAAAGGCGTAGAAAAATTCGTGGTGAACAGGGTTGTGGAGGCTGGGGGGCGGCCTTGCCCTCCCACGGTCCTCTGCGTGGGCATAGGGGGGACAGGGGACTTGGCCTTCAAGCTGGCCAAACTGGCCCTCCTCAGGCCTTTGGGGTCCCGGAACCCGGATGAAGCTGTTTCAAAGCTGGAGAACAGGCTGGTTAAGCTGGCTAATAGGACGGGCATAGGCCCCATGGGCCTAGGTGGAAAGTTCACCGTCCTAGACGCCAAGGTGGAGCACGCCCACTGCCACACGGCCAACCTGCCTGTGGCCTTGAATTTTCAATGCTGGGCTGACCGAAGAGCCACGGCCCGTATTCACTCCGACCGTTCGGTGGAGATTCTGGAATAGGAGACTGACGGCGCTTGGCTACGTTTAAACTGGCAGCCCCCCTAAAGAAAGCGGATGTCCAACGCCTCCGGGTGAAGGACACCGTCTACCTTTCAGGAGTTATCTTCACCGCCCGAGACCGAGCTCACCTGCGGCTGGTGGAATACGCCCAGAAGGGTAGGGGGCTTCCAGTGAATTTGGAGGGAGCGGTCATCTACCATTCAGGACCCTTGGTCAGAAGGGGAAAGAAGGGGGGCTGGGAGCTCTTGGCCGCAGGTCCCACCACCAGCTCCCGGCTGGAGGCTTTAACGCCTCCGCTGCTGGAGGCTTACGGAGTTAGAATGCTCGTAGGGAAGGGCGGCATGGGTCGGGAGGTGGCTGAAGCCCTGAAGCGACGGGGCGCCGTCTACTGCCACTTCACCGGAGGAGCCGCTGTCTTGGCTGCGGAGAGGGTCCAGAGGGTTGAAGGAGTGAAGTGGCTGGACCTCGGAATTCCCGAAGCCCTGTGGAAGCTAAGGGTTGAAAACTTCGGCCCGCTTACGGTCACCATCGACGCTCATGGGAACAGTCTCTACGAGGAGTTGAAGCTGAAGGCGAGGGTCGCTTTGGAGAAGCTCAGCAGCCAGCTTCTCTGAGGCTTAGGGGGTTGAGAGGGACCTCCTTCTCAGGGAGAAACGTTCGGGGGAGTAATCACGTCCGTCCGCTCCTTTGAGAACCCCAAACTGAGGGATGCTGCAGACATCCTTCGGGAAGCTCTGACTAGACATAACCTTGTGGTCATGAGCGGAAACTGCCAAGTCAGCTACGAAGGCAGAGCCTCCTCAACCCTCGGATGGGGAGAACGGCTTCTCATCATCAAAACCGACGGCTCCGTCCTCGTCCACAGGCCTGAAGGCTACGAGCCCGTCAACTGGCAGCCGGCTGGGTGCGTCTTCCAAGTGGAGGTGGAGGATGAGGAGCTCAGAATCAGAGCCGCCCGGCTTCAACCCCGAGAAGTCCTCAACATATTTTTCAACCGGGTTCTCCACCTGTCAACCTTGACCCTCACAGATGAGGGAGATTTCTCCCTCTACGTTTCGGAGCAGGACATGAAGAGGGCTATCCTCCTCGCGCCGAAGCTGGTTGGGGAAGACTTCCGGCCGTTGACCTCCGAGAAGGAGCTGGGAGCCGCAGGGTTTGTTGACGTGGTGGGGGAAGATAGTGAAGGCCGCTTGGTTGTGGTGGAGATCAAACGGAATCCCGCGGGCCGGGAGGCGGTGCGTCAGCTGCAACGCTACATCAAAGCGGTGGGCATGAGAACGGAGAGACCTCTCAGAGGCATCATCGCAGCGCCCAGCCTGACCCGGGAAGCCCAAGCGCTCCTTTCCCGGGAAGGGTTGGAGTTTAAACCTGTGTCGCTGAAGAGATGCTACGAAGTCTTAAAGTTTGAGAAAACCCGTAAGCTGAGCGAATTTTTCCCAGAGTAAAAAAGCCAGCAGAAGGGGGCCTCCGTCGATTTTCCCAGACTTGGAAACGCTGGAAAAAAGAAAAACCATGGCTCACTACGACGCCATCGCCGACTCCTACGACAGCCTCTACGGGGAAGAGCAGAGGGAGAAATACCTCCAAGCCTCTAGGCTTACGGAACTGGCCACTGGAGGGAGGGTTCTGGACGCGGGCTGCGGCACAGGGCTCTTTGCAGAGTTCCTTCAAGCCGGTGGAGAGCGAAAATGCGAAGTCTTCGCCGTCGACCTTTCCCGAAACATGCTGAAAAAGGCCAAAAACAAAGGAAAAACCTCCGCGGCGGAGATACACCTGGTTCGCTGCGACGTCAGCCTACTTCCTTTCGTCGATAGAATCTTCAACCTCTCCGCAGCCTTCACTCTGCTTCAGAATCTCGTAGACTCGGAAAAATTTCTTCGAGAATTTGTGAGAGTTTCCAAGGAAAAAGCTGTCTTCGTCATCACTCACCTCAAAGAGAAGGTTAGTGCCGAAAAATTTGTCGAAACTTTAGGGAAAGCTGGGCTGAAGGTGAAGGTCTGCTCGGTGAAGAACGAGTTTGTCGCAGTAGGTCGCCGAAGCCTCGCCGAGGCTTAGCCTAGAACCCCCTGCCTCAAGGAGGACTCGAACATGAAAGTTTTAAGCGGCAGAATGCCCTGTAATACTCCGAACGGGAGCTGGCTTGGGATGGTAAAGCTCACGGAAAGAGTGCGAAACATAGAATACGCCATCAGGGATGTGGTCGTCCACGCCAAGCGGTTGGAGAAGGCGGGGAGAAAGGTGATCTACCTGAACATAGGCGACCCAGTCAAATACGACTTCCCCACCCCCCAGCACATTAAGGGAGCGCTCATCGAAGCGGTGAAGGGGGACTTCAACTGGTACGCTCCCTCCGAAGGCCTCCCGGAGCTGAGGGAAGCCGTCTGCGAGAAGGAGAAAAAATACAACCGCGTGGACCTTTCCCCGGAGGACGTCATCGTCACCCACGGTGTTTCCGAAGGCATCCAAATGGTCATGGCCGCCTTGGTCGAGCCCGGAGCCGAGGTCCTCGTCCCCGGCCCATCCTACCCGCCCTACCCAGCCTTCATCAAATTCTTCGGGGGGAAACCCGTCGCCTACAGGACGGTGGAGGAAGCCGGCTGGCAGCCGGATGTGGAGGACATGGCCTCCAAGGTCACGGCGAAGACCTGCGGCATCGTAGTGGTGAACCCCAACAACCCCTGCGGCGCCCTCTACGAGGAGCAAACCATAAAAGACATCGTAGACTTGGCAGCCCAACACGGTCTTCCCGTCTTCTCCGACGAAATCTACGACAGAATAGTCTACGGCAGAAAATTCACCAGCACTTCCGCCGTCGCCGGGGAAACCCCGGTCATAGGCCTCAACGGCTTCTCCAAAACCTACCTGATGACCGGGTGGAGGCTGGGCTACGTTTACATCCACGACCCTGAAGGGAAACTGGGGGACCTTAAGCAGAACATCGAGAAGGAGGCGAGAATAAGGCTTAGCGCCAACACTCCCATGCAAAAGGCCGCGGTGGCCGCCTTGAGGGGGCCGCAGGACCACATTCCAGAGATGGTTGAGAAACTCCGGGCGAGGCGTGATTACGTCTGGAGGCGTTTCAACGAAATGAAAGGGCTAAGCTGCGCCAAACCTGAGGGCGCCTTCTACGTCTTCCCCAAGATCGAGGACGTCAGCCGGTGGGGAAGCGACAGGGATTTCGCCCTAAGCCTCCTAGACGAAACCGGCGTCCTCTTGGTGCACGGGTCAGGGTTTGACACGGTCTACGGTTTCAGCCATTTCAGAATGGTCTTCCTGCCTCCCCTGGAAACTTTGGAGGAGGCCTTAGACAGGCTGGAAAAATTCATGGCGAAAAACTGAAACGGCCCTTCGAAGGCTGCCGGCGTTTTTCTGGCAGATATAATAAAGAGTTTCCTTCTTTTTTCCATAGGGCTGGTTTAAGATGTTTTGGGCTGAGAAGACATCCCCTGAGCTTCAGGAACTCATCCCACGGGAAACCTGCGTGATCTTGCCCCTGGGAAGCACGGAGCAACATGGTCCCCACCTTCCCGTGGGAACCGACTACATGAACGTCTGGGAAATGGCCGTGAAGGTAGCTGAGGAGGTGGGGGGACTGGTCCTCCCTGTTCTGCCCTACGGCTGCTCTGAGGAGCACTTCCCTAGGGCTGGAACCATCAGCCTCAAGGCTGAAACCCTGAAACAGGTCCTCGGGGACATTGCCCGAAGCCTAGCCAGAAACGGTGTGGAGAAAATGGTGCTGCTCAACGGCCACGCGGGACAATGTGAATTGGTGGAGGAGCTGGCGCAAAACCTCAGAAAAGAAGGCTTGAACGTTCACCATCTCTGCCCTTTCACCGTCCTCCCCACCGAAGTCTTGGCGAGGGAGATCCCCTTGGAGGAGGAAATATTCGTCCACGCTGAGGAGCTGGAAACCTCCCTCATGCTGGCCGTCTGCCCTGAGAGGGTGAAAATGGACAAGGCTGCCAAGGAGACGCCGGAATGGCTTCCCCGAGGACTCACCACTGCCAACCTGCAGGCGGCAGCTCGGGTCTTCAGCTCTGGAAAATCCATCGGCGGGGACACTGCCACGGGGGTGATAGGCGACCCTACCCTAGCCAGCCGGGAAAAAGGCGAAAAGGCTCTTCAACTCATGGTGAGGGCGCTGGTTGAAGCCGTTCGGAAGCTTTAACCCCTTGCCCCTTCAACCCAAGTCTCTGAGGATGACTTCAGCGACTCTCCGGCCTGAGAGAAGCATGCCGCCGAAAATCGGCCCCATGCGGGGTGTCTGGTGAACGGCTCCCGTGGCCATTCCAGCCACATAAAGCCCGGGGCAGACTTGCCCTGTCTTCTCCAGCATCAGCCTCTCCGCCTTGGGGGCCCACATGGACGCTTCCCCGGGCACGGTGAAGCCCAGCTCAGGGTTTTTCCTCGAAGCGATGACCAAAACCTCCGCGTCATGCCCTGTGCAGTCCACCACGGCTTTGGCCTTCACCCCCAAAGGGTCCACGTGAAGCCCGGACATGGTCACCGCCGTCCACTGGACTACAACCCCCGTGATGGTGGGGGTTTCCCCTCGGATGATGACGTCGTCCACCACCAAGCCGAGAAGTATCTTAGCCCCTGCGTCCAAGGCCCCTGCTGCCAGTTTGGCCATCATCTCCGCCGTGTCCACCACGTAGACGCCTTCCTCCAAGGGCTCCAGCCTGCAGTTTACCTCCCTCAAGACAACGTCGGCGGGAGACTGGATGACCAGCTTGTGGAAGAGCATGCCTCCTCCGCCCATCCCTCCGCCGAAGGAAAGCCTCCTCTCAAAGACCACGGTCTTCAACCCGGCCTTGGCCAGGTAGCGGGCTGCAGTCAGGCCGGAGGGCCCAGCGCCGACCACGGCTACATCGACCTCGGAGAGGCTGAGCCAGTCTTCCATGGCCTTCTCCACGATGGCTTTGGTGATGGTGGTTTCTTCTACTTCCTTCAAGCTTTCAACGTCCATCGTTTTTCACCAACCGGGGCTGTTCGCGATTGCTGGGCAGTATAAAGGGTATTCGGTGAAGCTGAAATATAACGGTAGTGCTCCGGCGCAGCGAGAGCATGGCCTTTTAAGTTGAGGAGTTACACTACAAAATACTGGGTTGGAGGAGGGAAACCTTGACCCGGTCAAAAGTTACCAGGATAAGTGTAACCCTGCCGAGGGAGCTTAACAGGGAGTTTGAGGACACAGCTAGGGCTATAGGTTATCGCAACCGCTCGAAGGCCGTGGCGGACGCGCTTCAAAAATTCATAGCCGACTACCAGGCTTTAAGCCGAACCCGGGGGGGAACCTTCGTGGGGACTATCACCTTCACCTACGCCCACGAAACCCCGGGGCTTCTCCAGAGCCTAACCGAGATTCAGCACGCCTACTCGGAGGTCATAACCACCACCCTCCACATTCATCTCGACAGGCATCGGTGCCTAGAGACCCTAGCCGTGAAAGGCGGCATAGACCCTCTCAGGAAGCTGATTCAGAGGCTGAAGACCTTGAAGACTGAAAACCTTCAACATGTGCTGCTGCCTCAGAAATTAGAGGGAAAACCCTAGCTTGAAAGCGGGGAAAACAGTGGGAGTTTAGACGTTCATTCGCCTCTCATTCTGGGTTGGGGAAGAAGTTTTATGTAATCGGCTCCACGGGCTGCCCTCGAGCCTACTAGAACTCTTCGGTAGGTTTTTCCGCTTCGGAGGTCTTCCACCTTCTCCAGCAGCCCTCGGGCGGCAACCTGCTCCCCCTTCCGGTAGACGCCTCCGTAGAGGCCCTCGTAGGAGACGAGTTCTGTGAGGTCTTCGACCGCAGGTCCTTCCGTCACTTTCACTTCCCGCACTTTGTAGACGGAGGGAAGGAAAATGGCTTCCCCATCATCCTGAATTCTAGCCTCAATCTGGACGATGCCCTCCGGGGTTGTCTTTTTTCTTCCGTAGGCATCCTCAACCTCAAAGTCCAACCGCACGGGGTGAACGGAGAACATGACGCCGCGGAAGACGCCTCTATTCCAGGCCCGCTGGTAGAGGAACTCAGCCTCCTCAGGGGTGAGGGGGTGAAGCTGGGTTTTCTCTAGGCACCAAGCTTTCAGGCGTTCTCCCTCAAACCTCCGCACCTCCGAGTCTCCTTCTCCGTAGAGGGTTAGGAGGGCGTCTCTGACTTTGAGGCTGCTGTTTTTTCCGTAGACGATGAGGTCTATGTCCGAGTACCGGGGGTTATGCAGGCCGATGAGGATGGAGCCCGTTAAGCCCAAGGCTTGGGTTTCCACCCCGCCCCGCCGGCTGAGGAGCACCGCTAAGTCTCGGGCTTTCCTCTCCAAGTCGTCTGGAGCTCCCTCGGCGAGGAGGCTGCGGAGTCTTTCCTCAGGGCAGTAGTGGCAGGCTATATCCTCCAGAGGGACAGCTGAGAACCTTAACCCGCTGAGGGGGTCTAGGAAAAGGTAACGAGGGTGGTTTTTCTCCAAAAACCGAAGTGTGTCTTCCACGTGGGGCACGGAGTAGAAGGGCAGAGCCCTCCGGTATCGGCCTCCACCGCCCTTTTCAGGGGCGTATTTGAGGTAGGCTGTAACCCGGCCGGGAGGGTGAACCTCATCCACCACGCAGAAGAAAAAACTCTCCCCCGTCTTGACGTAGTCCCGGTCCCTGAAAACCTTCATAGCCCTCATTTTCATTTCTCCAACTGGCCAGACTGCCTTCGCTCAGCCCGGCTGCGGACTCCTTCCAGCGGGGGGAGAGGGAAGAAGAAATCCCCGGGGGCGCTCCCCACGAGCAGCCGGAAACGTTCACGCTCGGAGGAGACAACCTTCTCCAGCTTCCCGAGGACGCGGATCTTTTCCCAGCGTCGAGCCTGCTCGCAGAAGCGTCCCCTGTGGGAGACTATCTCCGCTACCAGCCCAGGGGCTTCCCCCCGGAGGAAGGAAACCTCCTCCAAAAGGTAACGGCAGGGGGTGAAGACGGCCTCCCCATCCTCAGCCACCACGGCTTCAATCTCCACGCTGCCCAAGGGGCGGTATTTCACGGCGCCATATTCTTCTCCCAGTTCTCCGCGTTTTTTCAGCAGCCTCAAAGAGTAGCCTCGCCCGCAGAACTTTCCCTGAAGAACTTTTCTCTTCTCCACTTGGAGGAAGAGTTCAAAATCCATCGGGGTATCTGCAACCCTTGACTGGTAGAGGCCCGCCAACTCGCCGTCGGTGAAGGGTTGGATGGGGGCGCCCTCCTTCCCCCTCAGCTGGGAGAGAACTCGGTAGGCTTTCCGGCAGTTTTCCTCCCCGTAGATTACCAGGTCTATGTCGGAGGTGGAAGAATGGAGGCCCAGCATCACCGAGCCGGATACACCCAAGTCACTGAGGGGAATGCCGGCTGCCTCCTTGAAGAACAAGGCCATTTGTAGGATGTCCTTCTCCACGGGGTCGAGTTTATCCTTCTCCGCAAGCTGAGCTAAGGCTTGGGTCGGCGTGTGGTAGCGGGCGATGTGGAAGCGGGGAACTTGGATGACCTCCCCGCCCAACACCGGGTCGAAGCGGAGGTATTGAGGGCAGTTTCTCTCCACGTAAGAGTAGAAATCCTTCAAGGAGACAAGTTTAGCGTACCGCCTTCCTCCTCTGACCCTTGAACCCTCCGGGCTGGGGTAATACTTGGGGAAGGCGACGACGTAGCCGGGAGGATGCAGAGGCCCTTTGACGCTGAAGATGACGCCTTGGAAAGTCTCCAGATGGTCGCCCTCCATGGGTTGGAGACCCAGCTCCACCACCGCACCGACGCTCCTGATTTCGCCGCCTTCCCACTACCCCATGCCGCCGGGGAAAATTTAAACAGTTTCCTAACGGT
This sequence comes from Candidatus Hecatella orcuttiae, assembly GCF_002009985.1. Classification (NCBI taxonomy): domain Archaea; kingdom Thermoproteati; phylum Candidatus Bathyarchaeota; class Bathyarchaeia (SeqCode); order Candidatus Hecatellales; family Candidatus Hecatellaceae; genus Candidatus Hecatella; species Candidatus Hecatella orcuttiae. The sequence continues at coordinate 85,668 of NZ_MTLX02000005.1, read as the reverse complement.
AAAGACCGTGAGCTCTAACGGCGTCCATCATGGCCTTCAAGTTCTCCGCCGGAACAGGCTCAGGCACCCCGCAGCCGGGCATGAGGATGAAGCCTCCGCCCCCGCCGGCCTTTTCGATGGCTCCAGCGGCTTCCCGTTTCACGTCCTCAGGCTTGCCTTCCATCAGCACTCTAACCGGGTCTAGGTTTCCGGCGATGCAAACCTTTTTTCCCACGGTTTCCTTGGCGAATTGAAGGTCAACCTTGGCGTCGAGGCTGAGGGCGTGGATGCCGGTTTCAGCCATCAACCCCAGCCTCTCCGAGGTGTTCCCGCAGATGTGAAGCATGGTATAAGCGCCCAGTTCCCGGAGGCAGGACGCGATTCGCCTCTGATAGGGCGCCGCGTAAAGCCGGTAGTGCTCAGGGCTGACGAAGCTTCCGGAGGCCATGGGGTCGTTGATAAGAACCATGTGAGCTCCGCTTTCCACCTGCTCCTCCGCGTAGGAAACAATGGTCTCTGTTGCAAGCTCCAAGAGAGCGGGCAGGTGGCTGCTGCTTCGAGCTACGTCGCGGACCAAGTTTTCCGCTCCCCGGAGGTAGCCGGCTAAGGTGAGGGGACCCACCACGTCGCCGCAGATCATCAGCTCCGACTTCCGAAATTCCTCCTCAGCCCTTCTCAAGGCTTCCAGCACAAGGCTCATACGCCGGTTTTCTCGAGGCTTGGGAGGCTTGAGGCTTGGGAGGCGGGCAGCGTCCTCCAGCACAGGCTTCACCACCATGGGGGGACCTTGAGGGGGGAAGGAGCTCTGACAGCCTAAGGCCTGAGCCTCGACGGTGATGTCGCTTCCGATGTAGACAACCTCGTGGCCTAGAAGCCTCCAAGCTGTCTTCTGGCTTTGAACCATGACCTCCGGCTTCAGATAATAATCCTGAACCGTCGACCCGGTAAGCTTCGCCGCCCACCGGCTGATGTGAGGGTGCACTGGAACCCGGTCAGGCTGCCTCAGCCTCAAAGCCTCCTCCACCCTCTCCCTAGGATTCATCCCTTCAACCCCTTTCACCGCCACACTACCTTGGCATCAACACCAAACCTTTCTGCCAAAAAAAAGACTATGCCATATTTAGCCATATATGGCCAAACTCCCTAAAGCCGACAGGGCGCGGAGTTCGCAGCGGGAGGAGCGTTCACCTTGCTTTAGCTTCCTTCTCCTTCCTCTCCAACAGCCGCTCTTCCACCCATTCAAAGAGACCTCCCACGGCGAGGTCTTTGGACCCCATCTCCGACAACTTGGCTAACGCTGCCTTATCGCCGTTTAACGCAGGCGCCAAAAATTTCAAAGCCTCATCCCAGAGGCTCTCCTTCAAGGTTACACTCTCCCTCAGCCTTTGGCTGACCCACGCTGCTTCATTAGGGTACTTGGCGAAGACGCTTTGCGTGAGCTCTAAGCGGTGGGGCAAGGTGTAGGTCATGGCCCAAAGAATGTCGTCGAAATAGATTTCATCCCGGGCTTGAAGCCACGCCCTAGCCTTCGAAAGCTTCACCGAAGAGTCAACCCAGCGGTGGGCTAGGGGCATGATAAGGTCCATGCAGACTTCCCCGTAGAAAGGGCAGCCCACGTGGGACAGTTTATACCGGGAGGACATGACAGACCTTTCCACCCTGACGCATCTTCTCAGCAAGGTGGCCAGCAGGGAGATTCGGTGGAAGGTTTCCCTTGAAACCCAAACTCTCTCCACGTCGCTCCATATCTCCGTCATCTGCTCGTAGGTCAGCACAGGCTCAGCCAGCGTTCGAAGGTCGTCGACATGGCGGTCTCCGTATTTTATGACCAAGAGTTCCGTGGTGTCCCCGGTTCCCAGAGGCGTGATGTTGAGGGAGAAGTCTATCCTGTCCATCAAGGCTCTGACCAAGCCGACTGTGCCGATGTCATGAGGATTCATGTCCAAGAAGCAAACGTAGTCAGGGGATTCTGCCCGCACATCTGAGAAGACAACGTGCTTGTCAGAAAGAAGCTCCAAGAGGGCGTTTTGACATTGAGTGTTCAGCCTTTGAACCTCGTTTATGAATTTAAAGGGCGCCGTGATCAGGCTTCTCGGGGTTATGGCCCCTATCTTAGACTGGATGAATTTCTGAATGTCCAAAGCCCAGAGGATGTCGAAGGTTGTAAGCTCCTGATGAGAGCGAACTATTCCCAGCTGGCTGCTGTAGAACATCTTAGCCGCCATTTCGATGAACGTGGTCTTCCCGGTCCCGTACCCCCCGGAAAGGAGAGTTTTAGAGTCCCTGCAGATGAGGGTGCAGGAGAGAAACTCTCGGGAGGCTTCGTCGGTGATGAAGAGGGAGAAAATCTTCTCTATGCCCTTAAGGTATTCATCCCGGTATTTGAACGTAGGCTTAACCTTAGGAGGCTTCCCCCTCAAAGCGACCAGTTCAGCTTCCAAAGACTATAACCTTTCATATATTTTATGTACTCAGATAAGTTGTAAACGATATTAAGGCTATCGTCTCAGAAAACGTTTTTTGTTTTCCCAACAGCTTTTTCTTTCAGGTTCACCATTATGGGCAGATTTGTCAAAGTAGCCAAGACGAGTGAGATACCTGAAGGTAGGTCCAAGGTGTTCACCCTAGAGGAAAAGAGGGTGCTTGTGGTCAATTTTCAGGGAAGCTTCTACGCGGTTGAGGACCGATGCTCCCATCTGGGATACTCTCTCTACCTAGGCAACGTAGAAGGCAAAGTGATAACCTGCGGCTTCCACTACGCCAAGTTCGACATAACCACCGGAGAAGTGTTGGCGCCTCCAGCCGAAAAGCCTCTTAAAACTTTTCAGGTCGCCGTCAAAAATTCAGACATATGGGTTGAGCTGTAGACAGGCGCACCCTCACCTAGCCGAAAAGCGTGTCCAGTAGCATCATGATCACGAAGCCCAAGATAAGCCCGAAGGTAGCTGGTCTTTCATGACCTTTACGGTGGCTTTCAGGGATCATCTCATCGGCTACCACGAACATCATAGCCCCGGCTGCGAAGGCCAAAGAAAAGGGAAGAATAGGGCTGGCTAAGGTGACAACCAGCAAACCCAAAAGGGCGCCCGGAGGCTCCACAAGCCCTGTGAGCGTCGCGTAGCCAAGCGCTTTCAACCGACGGTAACCGATGAGGACTAAAGGCAACGCTACAGCTAACCCCTCCGGCATGTTCTGGAGACCTATCCCCGTGGCCAAAACCATTCCCGCTCGAATGTCTCCGCTTCCGAAACTCACCCCCACCGCCAACCCTTCAGGAAAATTGTGGATGGTGATGGCTATTACCAGCAGCGAAACCCAAGCCAGATGCGAAGAAGGCCCTTCCGGACCTAGAATGAAGTGTGCGTGGGGAACATAGCGGTCAACCAAGTGCAGAAGCAACACGCCGACGACAAGTCCTAACACCGCCATCCACACCCCGCCAAGGGATATGGCCGGGATGAGCAGGCTGAAGAAAGAGGCGGCGAGCATGATTCCGGCCGCAAACCCTAGGAGAACGTCCATCAGCCTGTCGGAGATCTTGACGATGAAAAGCACGGGGATGGCTCCCAGCCCTGTGGCAGCACCCGCCATCAGACTGGCTAGGAAGCCTATCTGAATTAATTCTAAACCGAAGAGCATGGGTGGTTATTCCTTTAACTGGTTTACTCAAAAAAAAGGGAAAAAGGTTATTTTTTTGAGAAACGTTAGGGCGCTTCGATATGCCTGAACTTTTTGGTGTAGGGTCCCTCTCCGGGATACCTCCGCCTGAAGTGTCCGGACGGTCTGTCTTCCAGCATTTCTTGGAACCATGCCTCATGCTCGATCTCCTCATGAAGTATGGCTAGGGATAAGTCGTAGGTTCGATGGTCTTTTCCCGCGGTCATATTGCAGATTTCCGTGTAAACCCGCACAGCGCACCTTTCAGCTTCCAGCAGAACCTTGAGAATCTCCTTCACGTTACTGGGGTCTTTGGGGAGATAGGCGGCGGCGCACGCCGCGTCGTCATGAAGCTCCTTCAGGTCTCGGTAGAGTTCGCCTCCCAGCTCATAGATTCTGGGGACAAGAGTTTCGAAGTGCAGGCGGTCTTCAAGTCGAGCGTCCTCGGCTATCTCCTTGACTGTTTCACCCTCCAAACCTGTGCAGTGCATTCTCAGGAGGGTATAGTAATAGTAGGTGGTGAATTCAGCTGCCGCAGCCTTCTTAAGCTTATCTATCAAAAGTTCAACATCAACACCGGCTTTCTCCACCATTTCTCTTCCAACGTTCGCGGTCTTTTCCACATTTATTCACCTCCATCTATTTATCACAATAAGTGATAACAGGTTACGATGACTAATAATTATTTTGAAAATAGACGTTAACAGCAAAAATGAAGACAGCCACACTATTCAAAGCAGAAGGGCGGCTAACAATTGTTAGAATAAAAGGATAAATATCATGATTAAGTTTTCGAAGATAAGACACATCATCGGAGGTGACAGAGTGTGAAGATAGTGACCCTATGCGGAGAGGGCAGCTGCTGTCCAACCGTAGAAGTCGATGAGAAAGAAGTCCGAATAGGCGAAGAGGGAAACCTGTGTAAACTGACCCCGGAACAGTGGAATACACTGGTGGATAAGATATCCTCCGGAGAGCTGGGCAGAATTTAACTTGTCAAAGCAACCCGATGCCTCGGGCCGAGCATTCTTTTTTCCACCCTTTTCCAGCTCTTTTTCTTTAGGTTATAATTTTCAGCGAGCCGCGCTGTTAATTTACCATTTAACGCTTCAGAGACGGTTAACGAACCTGTTTGGCTGTCGAAGCCGAAGGAGCATAAAAACGGGAAGCCTGAAAAATTCTAGATAAACTCCCGCTTCCGAACCACATACGCCACGTAGGGCTTCCTCCGAAGACTTAGCACCATGAGGAAAGCGGCTGTCACGGTTAAGACCGTGGATACCCTGATGTACCCTAGCTCCGGTAGAACCAGCCAAATTCGGTCTATCATCTTCTTCCCTGTCTTTAACAGCCCTTTCCGGCTTATTTTGCTTGAAGCCGGGAGGCTGCAGCCCGCCTTCCAAGCCACGTTTACGGTGAACTTTCGCTTATTTTAATTGAGATTAGCCTAAATCCTTATATTAACCTCAAAATCTTTTAATGCATACGCCGTGATCGAGCTTGGCTGAAGGTTTCAGGCATATCATAAGAATCTGCGGAACCGACGTGGAAGGTTCCAAAAAGCTAACCTACGGACTAGCTAAAATTAGGGGCTTAGGCATAAACCTCGCCAGGGCCGTGGTCAAGGCGGCTCAGCTTAACCCTGAAGCTAGAGTCGGAGAGCTCAGCGATGAAGCTGTTCAGAAAATCGAGGATATCATCAACAACCCTGAAAAGGCTGGGCTTCCCAGCTTCCTCTACAACAGGAGAAAAGACCCTGAAACAGGGGCGGATAAACACCTTCACGGGTCTGACCTGGCTTTGAGAGAAAGGATGGACATAGACTTCATGAAGGAGATAAAATGCTGGAAAGGCCTCCGCCACAGCCTAGGACTGAAGGTCAGAGGCCAGAAAACCAGGACGACGGGGAGAAAAGGAAAAGCTATAGGTGTGAGCAGAAAGGCTGCAGCCCGCCGTGAGTCAGCTTAAGGCTTCAGAGGCAGAGAGAAATGGGGGATCCGAAAAAACCTAGGAGGAGATACGAATCCCCTAGGCAGCCTTGGCAGGCGGATGTCTTAGCTGAGGAGCTAAAGCTGCTAGGCCTCTTCGGTTTGAGAAACAAGAGAGAACTCTGGAAACACAAAACGGAACTCACCAAGTACAGAAACATCGCCCGCTCCCTTCTAGGTATGCCCCCTGAGAAACGGGCGAAAATGGAGGAAGAGCTACTCTCGAAACTCTACAAGCTCGGCCTCATCGAGAAAGGGGGAACCGTGGAAGACGTCCTAGACTTGGTTGTGGAGAACATCCTAGAGCGGAGGCTTCAGACCGTGGTCTTCAGGCAGGGTTTAGCTAAATCTCTTCACCAAGCCCGGCAGTTTATCACCCACGGCCACATTCAAGTTGGAGAGAAAAAGGTGACAGCTCCCAGTTACATGGTTCGAAGGGATGAGGAGGGTCAGCTCTCCTTCAGCCCCGACAGCCCCTTCAGGGAAGAGGAACACCCTGTAAGGAAGACCCTAGGCCAATAGTTGGGGGAAAAATCCGTGAGCGAAAAAGACAAGTGGGGTATCGCCCACATCTTCAGCTCCTACAACAACACCATCGTCCACATCACCGACATTTCAGGAGCTGAAACTGTAGCCCTATGCTCAGGAGGCATGTTCGTCAAAGCCGACCGGCTGGAGTCGTCCCCCTACGCTGCCATGCAGGCAGCGTCCAAGGCCGCTCAAATGGCCAAGGACAGGGGATTCGTAGGCGTCCACATCAAAGTTAGGGCGCCGGGAGGGCATTTCCAAAAAACCCCCGGCCCTGGAGCTCAGCCGGCCATCCGCGCTCTCGCCAGGTCAGGCTTGAAAATTGGGAGAATCGAAGATGCCACCCCCATACCTCATGACGGAACCCGAAGGCCGGGAGGAAGAAGAGGACGGCGAGTGTAGGGGAGAATGGCTTTGGAGGTTAAAGTTTTAGAGGCGGAAGGAAACAGCGTCCGTTTCATCCTTTCCCAATCTTCCCCTGCCTTCGCCAACGCCTTGAGGCGTATCATGATAAGCGAAGTCCCCTGCATGGCCATTGAGGACGTTTTCTTCTACGAGAACACTTCAACCTTGGATGACGAGACCATAGCTCACAGGCTGGGCTTAATTCCCCTCACCACCGACTTGGACTCTTACGTTCTTCCCGAGGAATGCGAGTGCAAAAGCGAAATGGGATGCAGCCGATGCCGGGCTACGGCCACCTTGGAAGTAGAGGCCCTAGACGGGCGGAAGACGGTGTATTCAGGCGACTTGAAGTTCGACGACCCACACATTCGCCCTGTTTCCGACAAGATTCCCATCATCAAACTGGAGGTAAATCAAAAGCTTAAATTCGAAGCCTACGCGAAGCTGGGAACAGGTAAAAAGCACGCTAAATGGCAGCCGGTCGCCGTTGCCGCCTACAAGTACATGCCTAACATCAGGATCAACCTCAAAAAATGCGACGCCTGCCGGGTGTGCGTTGACGCCTGCCCTAAAAACATCCTCCAAGTTGAAAAAGACGTGATAGTAGTTGTGGACCCCGTTTCCTGCACCCTATGCTACGAGTGTGTGAAGGCATGCCCCCAAGACCCCTCAGCCGTGGATGTTTCCTGGGATGATACAACCCTCATCTTCAACCTAGAATCGGTAGGAGGCCTGTCTGCCAAGCAAGTTCTATTCAAAGCAACAGAGATTTTGAAGAAAAAGGCTGAAGAGGTCACCAAGAAGCTCGCCGTCAAAGGTGGAAAACAAACGTGAGGAAGGCTGAAGTCAATCCTGAAAGAGCTGCCTTGACTAGGCTTCTCCGTAAGGAGGCTAGAGCGCGGAAGGTGAAACTTTGGAGGAGGGTAGCTGAACTCCTCGAGAAAGCCAAGCGGAGGAGAATCGCCGTGAACCTCAGCACCATAAACAGGCACACAGAGCGCGGCGACCAAGTTGTGGTTCCGGGGAAAACCCTCAGCGCCGGGCTTCTAACGCATCCCGTGACGGTGGCGGCCTTCTCTTTCTCCGCCAAAGCTAGGAAAAAGATAGAGGAAGCTGGGGGCAAATGCTTAAAACTGGAAGAAATGCTCTCCATCAACCCTGAAGGGAAGAAAGTGAAACTCTTAGCGTGATAAAATTGCCTACAACCCTACCTGAAGACTTTACAGTCATCGACGCCCGAGGCCTCATCGCCGGCCGGCTGGCGAGCGTGGTGGCTAAAAGGCTTTTGAAAGGCGAAAAAATTTCCATCGTCAACGCGGAGAAGGCAGTCCTTTCCGGGCGGAAGAACAGCCGCCTCAAGGAGTTCAAAGCTTACAGGGAGGTCGTGGGGAGAGGCAACCCCAAATACGGCCCGAAACATGTGAGGCGGCCGGACAGAATTCTGAGAAGGATGGTTCGAGGTATGCTTCCGAAGGAAACCGCCAAGGGGAAAGCTGCCTTCAAAAGGCTCCGCGTGTACATAGGCCTCCCAAAGGAGGCGGAGGGGAGAAAGATGCACACCGTGGAGGAGGCTTCGGCTCAAAGGCTTCGATGCGGCTGGGTGACATTGGAGAAGATTTCCCGGGAACTAGGCTGGAAGTGAGGCGTGAAATAGGATGCCCGGTAAAAAACCTGTAATCGCCGTAGGGAAAAAGAAAACAGCCATAGCTAAGACTGTGATTAGGCCGGGAACGGGAATTGTGAAGATAAACGGGGTTCCACTGGAATTTTACCAGCCTGAGGTGGCTAGGGAGAAAATCTTAGAGCCCCTAACCCTGAGCGGCGACGCTTGGAAGCAGGTGGACATAGACGTCACCGTCAAAGGCGGAGGCTTTTTCGGGCAGGCTGAAGCGGTGAGGATGAGCATTGCCCGAGGCCTTCTGAGCTGGTTTAAAAGCAGCAAGTTGAAGAAACTCTTCTACGCCCAAGATAGGTCGATGCTGGCAGGAGACGCCCGGAGGAAGGAGATGAAAAAGTTCGGCGGGATAGGGGCTAGAAGGAGAAGGCAGAAATCATACCGGTAGTGGAAGTTGCTGCGAGGAGGAGGTAACGTCTAAATAGTTTAGCTGCCTCTGATCCCTAGGCAGCGAAGGGGAGGCTGGAAACCGTTATCGTGCCTGTGAGATGTTTCACCTGCGGCGGGCTTATCGGAGACAAGTGGGAGGAATTCCGAAGCCGGGTGGATGGGGGAGAGGACGCTGGGAAAGTCCTCGACAGTCTGGGGGTAACACGATACTGCTGCCGCAGGATGCTTCTCTCCCATCTGGACATCCTAGATGAAATCCTAGAGTTCTCGAAAAAGTTCACCAAAGGCAGCCGGTAGTGACAGCTCTCCGGTTTGAGGAAAAATTTTTTCTCCCTAAACCTCTGATCTGGTAGGTGAACGGTATCTCCAGTGTAGGAGGAAAGCTCCATTGACCACCCTCACCATCATCCAAAGCGTGAAGGCGAGGATAATCTTCAACAGCCGGGGAGAAGAAACGGTGGAGGTTGAAGTTAAAACCTTAGGAGGCTCAGGTCGGGCTTCCGCCCCGGCTGGAAAAAGTAAAGGCAAGTATGAGGTTGCCTACTTCCCTCCCGGAGGCGTGAGGGAGGCTGTGGAGAAGCTGCGAAGCACGGTGGAACCTCGGCTGGTGGGCTTGGACGCGGACAATCAGAAGCTGGTGGACGAAACCCTCCACGAGATTGATGGTACGGAGAACTTCAGCCGGTTGGGAGGCAACACGGCCTACGCTGTCTCCTTGGCTTCCGCTCAGGCTGCCGCTTCCACCCACGGCGTTCCCCTTTTCGCCCAGCTGGCGGGAGAAACCTCGAACCTTCGGCTGCCCCTCCCGCTGGGAAACGTCCTAGGAGGCGGCAAGCATGCGGGTAAGGGTGCTCCTGACTTTCAGGAATATCTGACGGTGGCTGAAGGGTGTGGGAGCTTCCGCCAAGCCTACGAAGCCAACCTTCAAGTTCACCGTCGCCTAGGGAAGCTGCTGGAGGAGAGAGCTCCCGGCTTCACCCGGGGGAAAGGCGATGAAGGCGCGTGGGCGCCTAGGCTGGGAAACGAGGAGGCTTTGGAAGCGGTTTCTAAGGCTGCGGAGGAGGTTTCCGGAGAAATGGGAGTCAAGGTTAGGGTTGGATTGGATGTAGCGGCCTCCTCCTTCTGGGACTCGAGATCGAAAGTCTACAGGTATGAAAGCGAAAGGAGAACCTTGGGGAGAGAAGAGCATATGGACCATGTTCTCCGGTTGATTCAGGAATACCGCCTAGCCTACGTGGAAGACCCCTTAGAGGAGGAAGACTTCCAAGGCTTCGCGGAGCTCACCGAAAAGGCGAAAGGATGCCTCATCTGCGGAGACGACCTCTTCGTAACCAGCCGAGAAAAGCTGGAGGAGGGCATAAGGCTGAAGGCAGCCACCGCCGTCATCATCAAACCCAACCAAGTGGGAACGGTGAGTGACGCCTTGGAAGCTGCCAAACTCGCCCGAGGCTCAGGCCTCGTCCCCATTGCATCCCACCGTTCAGGGGAGACCTGCGAAGGCCATCTGGCCCATTTGGCTGTTGCCTTCGGCTGCCCCCTCATCAAGGCGGGAGTGCTGGGGGGAGAGAGAGTTGCCAAGATGAACGAGCTTCTGAGAATCGAAGAAAACTACGGGAGAGCTCTGCCCCTCGCCTCCCTGAAAACCTAGCCGCAGGTTACTCGGACCCTCCCCGGATCCCAGACTGACGAGGAGAGTCACCACCACTTGGCGCTTAGCTTAAACTTGGTTGTTTTCTCTTCTTTTGAGGGCTTCCGGAATACGAAAATGTGCTCATGCATGATCTTGTAGAAGTCATAGTAGGCTTTCCGCCACTTCCCTCGGTCTGTTAAGACTTTGTGTTGCAGTTTTACGATGTCTTCTTTCAGGATAAAGCCTGCCTCTAAAAACTTCTGCATCACCCGGAAGGCGAGGGGAACATAGTGCGCGTGTCTGCGGGTGTCCCCTATGAGGATGCTGCAGTGTTTCCCTCCTTTCAACACTCTCAGGGACTCCTGCGCTATCTTCCTCATCGCCCTAAGGTAGTCGGGGAGGCTCAGCTGGGAAATGTCCCCCTCCAAGCCTTTCCTGGTGTATCCTATGATGTAGGCATAGGGTGGATGGGTGACTATCAGGTCTATGCTTTCATCCGCAACCTCGTTTAAGTTTCTCGCATCCCCCACGTATGTTCGAATGACCGGCTCCTCGTAATCTGAGGAGGGGGAGTTGCAAGTGAAATTCAGTCTATCCCGCGCAACCATTATTGCTTCAGGATTGATGTCTACGCCTATGGCGTTCCTCTGAAGAAGTTTGCATTCTACGAGGGTTGTTCCGCTGCCGACCATCTGGTCCAGCACCCAGTCGCCTTTCACCGTGTATTTCAGAATGAGGTTCCGGGGGATGAAGGGTGAAAAGTTACCTCGAAAGTTCCCTACATGAGTGGCCCAGCAGCCTCTGTCCGGAAAACTCCAGACGGTTGTACCCTCAGGCTTATATTCTCGATCCGGCTCATACCGGCTGATCCTCCAGCTTTTCCCGATCGGAATCTCACTCTGCTCAACGGTTACGCGGTCGTGGAGTTTCACAAATTCTTCGTAGTCCCGCTGAGTAACCAGACGCATGCGCATGAATCTTTCCGAGGTCTTCGTATTCCGCACAGCCATCCCCTGATCTATTTTCCCGTTCAAAGCCGAGGACAGATTTTTGACGTCGTAGAAATTTAAATACGGAGGAAAGGAATAAGCTTTCTCTAACCTAGGGCTTTTCCGCTCTCATCCATCGTGGAAATGTTATTAGGGACTTTGCTTAATTTTTAGTCGGCGGCTTGGTTTATGGGAAACTACACGTTGGTCATCGCCGAGAAACCTGACGCGGCGGAGCGCATAGCATCAGCCCTCGCTGAGGGGAAGCCGAAGAGGAAGCTTTTCAGCAAGATTCCCTACTTCGAGCTGGAGAGGGCGGGCAGAAAAGTGGTGGTGGTCCCGGCTTCCGGTCACCTCTACACCGTCACCCAGCAGATGGGAGGGCGGAACTTTTACCCTGTCTTCACCTTCAAATGGGCTCCCCGCTACGAGGTGGAAAGGGGAGCTGGGAGAACCAAGGCCATCATCCACCTCATTGAAAAGCTGGGAAAGGACTCCGACGAGCTGGTGAACGCTGCGGACTACGATGTGGAAGGCAGCCTCATCGGCTACATCATCCTCAAACACACCTGCCACGGCCGAGAAAAGGAAGCCAAAAGGATGAAGTTCTCCACCCTCACCCCTCGGGAGCTCAACCACGCCTACCAGAACCTCATGCCTCGCCTAGACTTTGAAATGGCTGAAGCCGGTCAGACCCGTCATGAAGTAGACTGGCTTTACGGCGTCAACCTCTCCCGGGCGCTCATTCTTTCCGCTCTCAAACATTCGAAGAAGTACGTTACCCTGAGCGTCGGCCGAGTGCAAGGGCCCACCCTTCGACTGGTGGTAGAGAGGGAGAGGGATATCCGAAGCTTCGTCCCCACACCCTATTGGGAAATCAAAGCCTCCGCCCAAATAGGGGAAAAAGAGTACGAGCTTAAATTTGAAAGGGAAAAAATCAGCCGCCAGCGGGAAGCAGAGGAAATAGCGGAAAAATGCAGCGGGAAGACGGGGAAGATAGTGGGCGTGGAAGAAAAAGAATTCCGCAGGCCTCCCCCGGAACCCTTCGACTTGGGGACGCTGCAAAGGGAAGCCTACCGGTTCTTCGGCTACACCCCAAGAAGAGCCTTGGACATCGCGGAGAGACTCTACTTAGAAGCCTTGATCTCCTACCCCAGAACCAGCAGCCAGAAGCTGCCCCCCACCATCGATTACCGAAACGTCTTGGAGGGGCTGGCTGAAAACCCAGCCTACGAAAAACTTGCAAGGAAACTTCTCTCAGCCAAGGAGCTTAGGCCTAGGGAGGGGAAAAGGGAGGACCCAGCCCATCCGGCTGTCTACCCCACGGGAAAAAAGCCTGAAAGAGATTTAACCGGCGATGAGGCTAAAATCTACGATCTCGTCGCCAAACGGTTTATGGCCGCCTTCGGCGCGCCCTCCCTCCGGCTTAGCACAAAGGTCACGGTGAACTGCGCAGACTACCGGTTCTTCCTTTACGGGCGGAGGATGGTTGAAGAAGGGTGGACTGTCTTCTACAAGCCTTACTTGGAAGCGGAAGAGGTCCTCCTCCCGCCTTTGAAGGTGGGGGAAGAAGTCATGCTGAGAAAGGTGGAAGGCCTCCTCCACCACACCGAGCCTCCTCCCCGCTACAATCCAGCCAGCCTCCTCAGGGCCATGGAGGAAAACAACCTCGGAACCAAGGCGACGAGGGCTGAGATCATCGAAACTCTCTATGAAAGAGGATACATCAGGGAGGAAAGAATGGTGGCCACAGACCTAGGCTTCGCCGTGGTCAACTCCCTAGGCCGATACTGTCCGTCCATCGTCTCCGTGGAGTTAACCAGAATGCTGGAGGAAAAAATGGAGAGGATCGAGCAGAGCTTGGAGAGGAGAGGAAGCGTCCTCAGAGAAGCCGTCCAAGAGCTTAAGCCCATCCTCGCCCAGTTGAAGAGGGTTGAAGAAGCCCTAGGCGTGGAGCTGTCGGAAGCCATCAGGGCGGAGATGCTCAGGAGGAGAATCATCGGACCCTGCCCCCAGTGTGGAACAGGCCGCCTCATAATTCTCAGGTCCAGAAGAACCGGGAAACGCTTCATTGGATGCACCAATTTCTTCACGGGGAAATGCAACAAAGCTTTGCCTCTCCCCCAAAAAGGCAGCGTTACCCCCACGGAGAAAACCTGCAAAACCTGCAACTGGCCCATCATAGTCTACAAAACAGCCGGCCGAAGGCCCTTCCAGTTCTGCATCAACCCCGAATGTCCCTCCAAGGCTGAGAGAACTAGGAGCTGAGGGGAGTGGAGAAACCGGAGAGGAAATGCCCCGCCTGTTCTAGAGAGGCTTTACCTGAAGACTCCTACTGCGACCGCCACAGCTTAGCCTACCGAAACCTGAAGGAAACCTTTAAACAATGGCAGGCCGCCATGGAAGTCGACTGGGAAACCTACCTCCGGGAAGTGATGAACAACCCTAATACGGGAAGCTGGGTGAAGGAGGTTGCCGCCCATGTTCTCCAGAAGAAGAAAAGCTAAAAGAGCCAAATTCGCGAAAAAGTTCGGCCGGCCTCCCATCTTCGAAGTGAAGTATCCAAGTTTCATCCCCCAGCTGGCTCTTTTCCTCCTCATCGCCGCCGTCCTCTTCCTCCTAGCCGGGGGACTGTACATGGTGGTGAAGGGGCCTCCGCTGCTGATCTCCCTTAGAGGAGGTCCGGCCTTTATGGTGCCAGGTCAGATAGGTGAGCAGACTTTGGCGGAGGGTATTCTTTTCATGTTTTTCTTAACCTTAGGTGTTGCCGGTGGATACATGGCCTATCATGGCTTGAGGGAAAACCACCGACTAAGACGCTCTTCCCTGCCTTTGGCAGTGGGCATTATCCTTTTTGCCTTAGGCTTATTCGGAGCTCAGATGCTCCTGCAGCTTAAGATAGCATCTCCCTAACAGCTTATTCTAAGCCTTGGCCGGAGATGCGGAGGTGGCAGAAAAGCCGAGAACGGGGGCGGCCGTTAAGCTTCTCCAGAAAGGCGACCTTCACGTTAGGCCTTGGGGTCGGCTTCAAATGTAGGATGGTGGAAGCCCAGAACCGGAGAGTTCTGGTCGCTACAGGTTCCACCTTGTCGACTTCAAAATCCTCCTCCAAAACGCTGCGAACTTGGCTGGTGAGAAGCACGGGCAGGGAGTGGGTTTTAGAAATATGCGCCAAGTAGGCAAGCTGCCTGTTCAGCTCTCTGTTGGAGGCTGGAAGAAGCTTGGCTTCCGAGGCTGCGAGGCGGTAGAGGTTGTTAACAGTGTCCACGACGACCAAACCTACCCGGGGGTGGATGTAGCGTTCCAACCCCTCGATCAAAACGGTTTGCTGGTAAAAATTGCGGGGGGTGAAAATTCCTATGCGCTCAACCTCCAGTGGAGGGCTGGAGGCCATCTGCTCCAGCCTTTGGGCGGACAGGGAGCCGTCTGCGTCGATGTAAAGCACTTGGAAGCCTTGTTTAGCACAGAGGAGAGAGCATTGGAGAGCGAGGGTGGACTTTCCGGAAGCTGCTTCCCCGTAAACAAGAGACAGTTGCCCGGCTGGGAAGCCGCCGTGGAGAAGCTTGTCTAGGGAGGGAGAACCTGTGGACATCCTCTGCCATCTTTTTATAGGCTGGGGGAAGGTCAAAAGTTCTCTACTGGAGATAGTTTAGGCTGCTTTTAAAAGCCTACTCCAACGGAGCGCCCTAACGTTTTCTTCCCATGTCCTTCGCGCATCGAACGCAGAGGCCGTGGTGGTAGCTGCATTTTTCGCAGACTTTTTTACCGCATCTTCTGCACACCGCATAAACTACTCTAACTTGGCAGAGTTGGCACTTTTTGTTCAAGGGGAAAAACCTCGATGGGAACGCTGAGCACATTTTGGGGGAAATGATCAACTTATAAGTTGGCCGCCATAATACTATTTTTACTTAAAGCACAACTTCATCTGGTGGTTTTGGTTTGCTGATGCGCTGCGAAGTCTGCGGCAGGCAGATCCGGGAGAAGCCTTTAACACGGAAGACCTGCTGCGTAAACAAACTCTACGTTTTCTGCTCAGAAGCATGCCTGAAAAACTGGTCTCGAAGATGGCTCAGCAACCAAGAACAGGTTACCCGTCAACCCTTAGCCGCTTCCAAGTTTAAGGAGCGGAATAAGGCTTTAGCTATGTAGCTGCCCTTCCAGCTGGACGTGGGTTCGAATCCCTAGCCCAAACCGGGTTAACGGCTGGAACGCATTCCCATGATGATGTCCATTTTGGTGATGATTCCCATCAAGCGGCCTTTATCCATGACCAGCACAGCAGGCTTCTCCCGGATGAGCGCTGCCAGAGCTTCCTCGATTCCAGCGTTAGGCCCGAGGATTGGGAAGACTTCCTCCATGATGTTTCGCAGCTTTGTCCTGAAGACTTCTTCGGGGTTTTTGCTTTGAAAGATTTTCTTGATGAGAGTTCCTTCCTGTACGCTTCCTACGACGACGTTTTTCTCCAAAACTGGAAGCTGGGATATTCCATGTTTCTCCATGAGGTTTACAGCTTTCCTCACAGGTTCATCGGACTGGACGGTGATGACAGGGCGGTGCATGACGCTGGCTACGTTTTTCACCTTCCTGATGCTAGAAATAGAATCTAAGATTTTTTTGAGGGTGGAAACCCTAGGGTCCACCGTCCCTGCTTCGATTCGGGAGATAAGAGATTGACTTACCTTGGAGTGGAGGGCCAGTTCTTTTTGGGTTAGTCCAGCTGCCTTCCTTAGGCTTTTTAAATCTTTCCCGGAAGGAATGTGCAGCGACATAGCTCGAAACCTTATTATTACTCATAGTTATTTTATTATCGGGAAGATTTAAATATTTAGCATATTTTATCTCTAACCTATAAGGCTTGACCGCTAAGTGGGGAGTTGGGCTGGAAAAGAAAATCTTCTTGAAATGCAGAGAATGCGGTCGAGAGTACCCACCGGTTAGACTCTACGCTTGCGAGGACTGCTTCGGCCCCTTGGAAGTCGTCTACGACCTAGATTCCCTAAGTCTCAGGAGGAGTTCTTTCGAGGGGAAGCCTAAAAACCTCTGGCGATACTTTGAACTGCTTCCCATCAACGATAAGGCTAACATAGTAAACTTGGAGGCGGGATATACCATCCTTCACAAGAGCAGTAGGTTGGCTGAGATGCTAGGCTTGAAAAACCTGTACATCAAGGATGACACCGTTAATCCTACCTATTCTTTCAAGGATCGGCCTACCTCCGTCGCCGTTTCCAAGGCATTGGAGTTCGGAGTTCAAGCAGTGGGCTGCGCTTCCACAGGCAACTTGGCTTGTGCCACCGCTGCGCACGCGGCGAAGGCTGGACTTCCATGCTACGTCTTTGTTCCCAGCGACATCGAAATGAACAAGATAGTTCAAATATCGGTCTACGGAGCCCGCATCGTGGCGATAAAGGGAACCTACGACGACGCTAACACCTTGGCGGCTCAGGCTTGTGAAACCTACGGCTGGGCTCTGGTGAACATCAACATGAGACCCTACTATGTGGAGGGTTCCAAGACCTTGGCCTTTGAGGTCTGCGAGCAGCTCAACTGGGAGCCACCAGACCACGTAATAGTTCCCACGGCCAGCGGCGCTCTCCTCTGCGCCATAGCCAAGGGGTTTGAGGAACTTCACCGGCTGGGGTTGATTTCCAGAAATGATGTCAGAATCTCCAGCGCTCAACCTGCGGGCTGCGCGCCCATCGTTTCAGCCTTCAAGGCTGGAAGCTTGGAGGTTACACCCATCGAACACCCTGAGACCATAGCGAAAAGCTTAGCCATCGGAGACCCTGCGGATGGAGTTTACGCCTTGAAGACCATAAGGGAAAGTGGAGGCGTAGGAGAAGATGCGACGGATGAGGAGATTTCGGAGGGTGTTCAGCTTCTGGCTAAGACAGAAGGCGTCTTCGCAGAGCCTGCGGGAGGCGTGGTCATCGCGGCCTTAAAGAAAATGGTGGAGCAGGGAGACATTCAACCTGACGAGAGGGTTGTCTGTTACATAACGGGAAACGGCCTCAAAACTCCTGAGGCGGTCTCGGAAATTCTGGCTCAACCCACGGAGATCGAGCCTAGGATGGATTCTCTGAAAAATATCATCGACTTGAAAGGGGGAGAAGGCTAAAATGGGTAAGGTTAAAATTTCCTTTCCATCCGTCTTTACGGCTTTAACTCGAGGGGAGAGAGAGGTGGAGGTTTCAGCTTCTTCTCTCCGAGAAGCCTTAAGCCAGCTGGTTGAAAGATACGGGGAAAAATTTAAGGACAGAGTCTTCGACCAAGCGGGGAACCTCCGGCGGCTGCTGAACATCTATGTCAACGGCAAAAACATCAGACACCTCCAAGGCTTAGAAACCGCATTGAAAGATGGAGATGAAGTCTCCGTCCTCCCCGCGGTCAGCGGGGGATAGAAGAAAACATTCTTATCATTTTATGGGTAGGCTATCCTTTCAGGGTAAGTGTACACGTTCATCCTCCGGCCTCGGACGAAGCAGACCAAGGTTGAGCCCACCTTCTCCGCGGCCATAACCCCCGAGTAAAGGGGGCCGGCTATGGAGGAGATGATGGGGATTCCGACTCTGGAGGCTTTCATGACGATGTCGCCTGACAGCCTCCCGGTGCTGGCTAAGAGGCAACGGCCTAGGTCTCCCTGAAACTGGAGAGCCTCCCCCACAACTTTATCCACCGCCGAATGCCGGCCTACATCCTCCGCAAAAGCTATGGTCCGATTTTCTTCTGTGGAGTAGACCAAGGCGGCATGAGTTCCACCGGTAAGCCTGAAGACTTGCGCCTTCTGGTTGAGCTCCCCCACAATTTGGAGGATGACTTCAGGGCGAACTCTAAGCTGGGAGCTTACCCTAGGCTGGTCTAGGCGGTCTAAAAGCCGAACGAAATCTTCGATGCTCCCGCAAGCCGTGGTGACCAGCCGGGTTGTCTGGTAGGCTTTCACCCTCAGTTCCACGCTTCCGCGGGTCTCAACCCTCACTTTAGAGTCTTCAACTTCTAGGCTGCGCACATCCTCCTTCGACTTGACGATGCCTTCTCCGACGAGGAAGCCTAAGGCTAGTTCCTTCAACTTCTCGGGGGAAGCCATGATGGTGACCAAATGTTCGCCGTTGAGATGAAGGCTTACTGGAGTTTCGGTGGCGACGAACTCTTGGAGGCTTTCTTTGCTTTCAGTTCTGAGGCTGACTTTAACCAGTTTAACTTCCTTCACGCTCAAGGTTTCAGCAACCCTTCCAGCGGCTGTTAACAGCCTATCTTATTAGGGAAGGTGAAAACGGTTAAACCTTCGCTTACCAAGAGGGGCTTCCCTGTCCACGGAATAATTCTCCATGAGCTTAAGAAAAGGAAGAAACGATTTTTAACCTGCTAGGCTTAATTTTCATAATCTTCGGAGGCCTTCTCTCGGCGTGGACGTTCAAAAAATCCGGGAAGATTACCCGATTCTGAACACAGGCATAGTTTACTTGGACAGCGCATCCACCAGCCTCACCCCTGAACCTGTCTTGGAAAAAATGCTGGAATATTACAGAGAATACAGAGCCAACGTGGGCAGAGGCCTTTACAAGCTTTCCCAGCGGGCAACAGAGGAACTGGAGGAGGCTCGGAAAAAAATCGCCGGGTTCATCAACGCCAAACCCGAGGAAATGATCCTAGTTCGAAACACCACCGAGGGAATCAACACCGTCTCTTTAGGTCTTTCATGGGAGAAAGGAGACAACGTCGTCACCACGGTCACTGAGCATCATTCCAACTACATGGTGTGGCTGAGGGTCGCCCAACGGTTCGGAGTTGAACTTCGAATCCTATGGCCTGACAGCCGAGGTGTAGTTCCGTTGGCGGAGGTGGAAAAAAAGGTAGACGACCGCACCAAGCTGGTGAGCATAGCTCAGGTCTCCAACGTTTTGGGAACTAAGCTTCCCGTGGAAGAGTTCTCCCGAATCGCCCACGACCACGGGGCCTACATGCTGGTGGACGGTGCCCAGTCGGTGCCTCACCTTCAAGTTGACGTTCGAAGGCTGGGCTGCGACTTCTTGGCTTTTTCAGGCCACAAGATGTGCGGCCCCACGGGTTCCGGCGGCCTCTTCATCCGGGAAGAAGTAATGGAGGAAGTGGAGCCTCTGCTTTTGGGCGGAGGAGCCATCGTCGACGTGGATACGGCCTCCTACCGACTGGAGGAGAAGGCTAGGAGGTTTGAGGCGGGAACTCCGGCGGTGGGGGAAGCCATAGGCTTGGGGGCGGCTGCGGATTATTTGAAGAAGATCGGCTTGGAAAAAATCGAGGCCCATGAAAGGAACCTGACCCTGCGAATCTACGAGGCTTTGAAGGCGATCCCCCGCCTCAGAGTCCACGGGCCTGAGCCTGAGTGGAAGGTTGGCATAACCTGTTTCAACATCGGAAACCTCAACCCCCATGATGTAGCCCTCTTCTTGGACTCTGTCGCAGATGTGGAAGTCCGTTCAGGGCTTCTCTGCGCTCATCCTCTTATGAGGGAGGTTCTGAAGGAGCCCCAAGGGGCGGTGAGGGTTTCCACCTACCTCTACAACACCCAACAAGACGTGGAGAGGTTCATCTCCGCGGTGGAGGAAATCGCCCACGCCTTCAACTCGAAGGAGAAAGGCGGGACGGTAAAGCGGGGATAGGACAGATTAAGCCTGCCGGAGAGATGGATTAAACCTTTGAGGTTGAGCTGAGCTATTTTTGGCGGAGTATCATCCCATCTTGAAGCCTATGCCGAAACCTACCACGAAGCTTCCGGCGAAGGGCACGTTGCTGGTTATAAACGTGGGGAGGGTAAAGTCCCCAGTTTGAAGACTTGAGATCAGACCTTGGAAGGCTCTGGAAATTTTGTCGTAGTTTATTTCTATGAAGTCAACATAGGCAAGATACATGAGGGCGACAAAGAAAAGACCTACGAGCACCACCAGTATCTTCAGCAGCTTTTTGAAGGCATAGCCTACCACCAAGCCGGAGAGGCCGCCGAAGCCCAGCTGAGCGGCTAGGGGGGTGAGCGTTTCAAAACTCAAGTTTACGGCTCCCTGAGAAGATAATTTCCGTTAACTCCCCCATAAAACTTTACTCGCACTCAGACCATCCGCAGTTGGAGATGCATTTTCTGCAGCCCTCCACCCAGACCACGGGGCTTCCGCATTCAGGGCAAGCTCCGTTGGCGGCCCGCGTGGTTTCTCCTTCCCAGGGGGGGACAGTCTCAGGGAGGCTTTTCACCTCTTTGGAGGAACTCTTTTCCATCAGATATTTTTCAAGAGCCTTCCCCAAAGCGTCGGCGCAGGAGAGAACCTTGTTTCGGCCAAGCCTGAAGGGCCTGTCGCAGCTTATCCCCTTGTAATGCTTGACCACCTCCCAGGGGTCGATGCCTGAGCGGAGAATTGTGGAGGCAGCTCTCCCCAGGCCTTCGGTTTGGGCGGAGGCGCAGCCGCCTGCCTTCCCCAAGCGGGCGAAGACTTCGAAGGGTTCGCCCCGCTCGTCCTCGTTGATGGTCACATAAAGGGAGCCGCAGCCTGTTCCAATCTCGTAGGTGACGCCATAGGTTTTCTCAGGACGGCTTCGGGGTTTGATGTAGCTTCTGAGCTTGGAGGTTTCCCCTCTCTCTAAGACTTGCTTTTCCCGGCTGCCGTCCCGGTAGATGGTGATGCCTTTGCAGCCTAGGCTGTAGGCCAGCTTGAAGGCTTTCTTCACATCCTCCACCGTAGCGTGGTGGGGGAGGTTGATGGTTTTGGAGACGGCGTTGTCCACGTGCTTCTGGAAGGCGGCCTGCATGCGCACATGCCACTCGGGGTCGATGTCCAAGGCCGTCACAAAAAGCCTCCGCACATCCTCCGGAACCTCCCCCAGCCCCCTCAAAGAACCTTTCAAGGCGATTTTTTCCATGAGGGCTGAGCTGTAGAAGCCTCGTTTTTTGGCTGTTTCCTCGAAGAGGCTGTGGACTTCCACCAGCCTCTGCCCGCTCAGAACATTGCGAACGTAGCACAGGGCGAAGATGGGTTCGATGCCGCTGGAGCAGTTGGCAATGATGGACAGGGTTCCGGTAGGCGCCACGGTGGTGGTAGTAGCGTTCCTGAGCTTCCGCACCCCATCGTAGATGCTGCCCTTGTAATTGGGGAAAACCCCTCTTTCTTCGGCTAAAGCCTCGGAGGCAGCTTTGGATTCCTCTTGGATGAACCTCATGACGGCTTCCCCGATTTCCAGCCCCCGCTGGGAGTCGTAGGGAACCCCCAATTTGATCAACATGTCGGCGAAGCCCATGACCCCCAATCCGATTTTCCGGTTTCCCTTGGTCATGGTTTCGATAATGGGCAGCGGGTATTTGTTGACGTCGATGACGTTGTCCAAGAAGTGAACAGCCCGTCTCACAATTTCCCTCAGCCTCTCCCAGTCTATGTTTCCGTCCTTCACCATCTTGGAAAGGTTGATGGAACCTAGGTTGCAGGATTCGTAAGGAAGAAGCGGCTGCTCCCCGCAGGGGTTGGTGCTTTCAATGGGCCCAAGCTCAGGGGTGGGATTGTCCCTGTTAACCCTGTCCAGAAAAACCAGTCCAGGGTCCCCGTTTTGATGGGTCATCTCGGCCATGAGGTTGAGAACCATGTCGGCTCGAAGCCTTCCCGTCACCTCGCCGGTCCTAGGGTTGATGAGGTCGTATTCTTCCCCCTTCTCCGCCGCCTCCATGAAGCTCTCGGTAACTGCCACGGATATGTTAAAATTATTCAGCTTATCCCCGCCTTTTTTGCAGGTAATGAACTCTAGGATGTCAGGGTGATCCACCCTCAGGATGCCCATGTTGGCTCCCCGCCGGGTCCCTCCCTGCTTGATGGCCTCGGTGGCTGCGTCGTAGACGGTCATGAAGGAAACAGGGCCGCTGGAAACACCCTTAGTAGACTTGACCACATCGTTTTTCGGCCTAAGCCGGGAGAAGGAGAAACCCGTCCCCCCGCCGGACTTGTGGATGAGGGCTGTGTGCTTTATGGTTTCAAAGATGCTTTCAATGGAATCCTCCACCGGGAGGACGAAGCAGGCGGAGAGTTGCTGAAGCTCCCTCCCGGCGTTCATCAGCGTGGGAGAGTTGGGGAGAAACTCCAACCCCGCCATCATCTTGTAGAAGCCTTCCGCTGTCTTTTCAACCTCGTCCTCGGTTTTCCCGTAAAGCCTATCAGCGGAGGCCACGTTTTCAGCTACCCTTAGAAACAGGTCTTGGGGGGTTTCCACCACCCGGTTGGCTTCATCCCTCTTAAGGTACCTTTTTTCCAAGACCTTGAGGGCGTTGGGCGTAAGCTCTGAGGGAGGGCTTAAACCGTACAGTCTGCTCATGTTCAAACTCCCAGATCAACGTGAAAGGTTAAGAGACAGGCTCAGCGCTGGTGCGCAAAAGGCATAGGGCGACAGATCATATTTAAATTTTTTGATAAAAAAGTATAAAAAAATTTAGCTAAAAATTCCGCAGATTTCCACCGTGTCTTAAAACAGATTTAAGTTACAGAAACAAGCCACGCCAGCCTTCCTAGCGGAAGCCGGTTAGCGGAACGTGCTTACCACCGTGCTCAGGCATTCGAAGGAGTTTAATTTTTAAGCCAGCTTATAACTTTAAAGCGGGTTGCAGCCTTCCAAAGGTTGATGGCCTAGTTGAAAATTTTCTCCACCATGGGAAGTTGAGGTGGCTGGGGTGAACGGCAAAAGCTACGAGGTTCCTGCTTTAGCTTGGTTCGGCCGAGAAAAACTTGAACTCCGCTTCCCGGAAAACTGGCATGTGGAGTTCCTGCCCATGAACGGCTACGCTAGAGCCAGCGTCGGCGAAGGTGAAGTGAAAAGAGCGCTGAAGGAGCCTTGGGCCTGTAAACCCTTGGAAAAGCTTGCTGAGGGCAGAGGGGAAGCCGTCATCGTAGTCGACGACTTGACAAGGCCTACCCGTGCATATGAGATAGTTCCCCACGTGTTAGAGGAACTAAAAAAGGCGGGAATATCCGACGAGCGTATCAGGTTCATCATGGGCCTAGGGTTGCATGGCGCCCGTTGCAGGTATGATTTCGCCAAGAAGCTGGGGGAAGAGATTGTGCAGAGATACCCTGTGTACAATCATAATCCTTTTGCAAACTGCGAAAGGGTTGGGGAAACCAGCTGGGGGACCCAGTTGGAGATAAACGCGGAGTACCTAAGCTGCGACCTGAGGATTGGGATAGGCTGCGTGACACCTCACCCCATGACAGGCTATGGAGGGGGAGCGAAGATGATACTCCCCGGTCTCGCCTCCTATGCCGCTGTCTACCACAACCATGTGAATCTCTGCAGGCGGATGGGCGCCGTAGATAGAAGGAACTTGTGGGGGATTCTAAAAGGGAACACCGTCAGAGAAGACATAGAGGAAGCAGCGAACCTAGCCGCCATGGATATGAAAATAGATGTGCTCGTCAACGGATTCGGCGGCAGCGCCCAAATCTTTGCCGGAAACGTCCATGAAACGTTTAAACAGGCAGTAGAAGCGGCGAAGGAGCACTATTCAACGAGGTTTGAAGGAAAGTTCGACGTGGTCGTCGCCAACACCTACGCTAAAGCCAACGAAGCCACCCTTGCTCTGTCCAACTGGAAGCATGCGGTGAAGAAGAACGGAGTCATGGTGATCATCGCCCAAACACCGGAAGGCCAGGTGACGCATTACCTGTATGGAATGTTCGGAAAGAAGGAGACTGCCCCTGGGGCCGGCGCGCCCTCAAGGCCGGAGTTTGGCAGACTGATAGTTTTCTCTCAATATAAGACTCCTCATCCCCTGCTGCCCGTGGGGGACCCTTCCTCCACCCTGTGGCTGAACAGCTGGGAGGAGGTCCTCGAGGAAATTAAGGCATCTTGCCCCCTCAACCCTAGGGTGGCCATACTGCCCAATGCGGAGATTCAGTGCGCTGAAGAAAAACTGAAGAGGCCGTGAGGGAGTAAAACTTATAAATCCGCAATTTTAAGCTTTTTAGCACCTTTTCAAGCTTGTTGGAGTGAACTCAAGGTGAAATGTTTCTATCTTTTTCTAAACAGAAGCGTGGGCTCGTATTTTCTTGAAAAACCCTTCAGAGGGGGCTGTGTTCTGTAGGACATGTCAGACCAAACGGAGGGAGGGAAGGCTCCGAGAGGGAAAACAGTGAGGTCTGAGGGAGATTTGACCATCATAGGGCCTCCTAGGCTGACGAGGTTTGAGCGGACGAGAATCATTGGGGCTCGGGCTCTGCAGATAACCCTAGGGGCCCCTGTCCTTGTAACTCCGCCTGACCATGTTAAGAGGCCCATAGAGATCGCCGCCTACGAGCTGGAAGCCGGAGTTCTCCCCGTCACAATTCGGAGGAAGCTGCCCAACGGCACCTATGTGGACATACCGTTGGAGAAGCTGTTGAAGGCTGAAGAAAGGGAAAAGCCTAAAAAACGCGGCTGATAACGCATATTTTCAGGTTGCTGGTTTTCGGATGGGAAACTTTGGAGGCTGGGGTTTATCCTCCTTGATTCTCGCGGCTGTAGCCGCTGTCCTCTATTTCATGAGAATTCTGGGGAGGCCCGTGTTTGCCTTGGAATTCGAGGCCGGCATCTTCTACATTCCAGCTGCCCTTTCCACCCTCATCCTCCTCCGGCACTGGATTAGAAGCCTCAAGGTAAGCCCAGAAAAAGGCGGATAAAAGCTTCTCCGCTCTCCAGCAGCAACCCTAAGCTTTTGACGGAGGCTTCGTCGAACCGCTTCGCCGGCTTGGAGGAGGCTTCGGCTTTGCGGTAGACGGCGAAGGGCACGGGGTCGCGGGTGTGCGTTCTCACCTCCACGGGAGTGGCATGGTCAGCTACCACGCCTACGGTGTAGTCGCCCTCAAGCCCGCTGAGCAGCCTGCCTAGAAGACGCCTGTCCAAGTCTTCGATGGCCTTGACTTTGAGGTGGAAGTCTCCTAGGTGCCCTGCTTCATCCGGAGCCTCCACATGGACGATGACCATGTCATATTTCTCCAGAGCCCGGAGGGCGTAGTCTGCTTTCCCTTCGTAGTCGGTGTCAAAATAGCCTGTGGCTCCGGGAACGGTTATCAACTCCATGCCTGCGCAGAGTCCGATGCCTTTGACGATGTCCACCGCCGAGATAACCGCCCCCCGGAGGCCGTGAAGCTCATGGAATAGGGGGACACGCGGCCTTCGACCTGGACCCCAGAACCAGGCCATGTTCCCCATGCTTTTGCCCTCCGCAGCCCTCCTCATGTTCACCGGGTGGCTTGTTAGGAGGGCTTTGGATTCAGCTGCGAGCCTGTTGAGAAGCCGGGCTGTCTCCTCAGCCTCCTCGGCAAGAGGGGTAACAGGAAGAGTGGAAACAGGGTGGCCGACAAAGGAGTGGGGAGGAAAACAGCGAACTGCAGGGGAGTATTTTCTCCCTCGGAGGACGAGAACATGCCGGTAGGAAAGCCCAGGGTAGAAGGCGACCTCGCCTCGGCCGAGCTTCTGGTTTAAGCCTTGGATTAGCTCCCTAGCCTCCTCGGTGGTGATGTGGCCGGCGGAGTAGTCTACAAGGATTCCGTCCCTCTCAGTTACGAGGTTACACCGGAAGGCTACGTCATCCCAGCCTAGGGGCGCTCCGACTGCCAAGGCTTCTAGGGGCCCCCTTCCCAAGGAGTATTTCTCCGGGTTGTAGCCTAGAAGGGAAAGCGTAGCCGCCTCAGAGCCTGTGGCCGCCTTGGGGGGGATGGTTTGAAGCAGCCCGCAGGTTCCTTTGGAGGCGATTTCATCCATGTGGGGATGGTGGGCTGCCTCCAAGGGGGTTTTTCCCCCAAATTTTTCCACAGGACGGTCAGCCATACCGTCTCCGATGACTAGGACGAACTTCACAGATAACACCCTGCGCTTGAGAGGGGTTAGGCAGTAGAAAGGCGAGGTTGATTAAAACTTTTATGGGATGGCGTGAAAGGTCTTTCTGCCACATTCCCACAGCGGAGAGGAAAACCATGACGGAACTTACCGAGGAAGAAAAAGAAAGCATAGCCCGCTCGTTGGTTAATGAATCTCTGAAGATCGGGAGAAAACCTGACGGAGGCTTCGAGTCGGTCAGAATCCTCTACAACGCCACCGACCCCACCTGCGTTGACTTCGCCTTCAAGGTGGAGGAAGAATGCTGGAAGGTGGGCGCCCACACCCTGACGCTGACCTACAGGTCTGGGAGGGAGAAGCTGAAATACAGCTTGAAACCCGAGGAATCCCTCCGGGAAATGGACCCCCTGGCCAAGGCTTTAGTTGAAACCGTGGACGTAACCCTCTTCATCGGGGAGGAAGACGATCCCCAATGGTCCAAGGACCTCGCGGAAAGAATCAAGCTGACCGCTCCCAACCGGCAGAAACTCAGAGAAATCCTAGACGCCCGGAAGGTTCGATGGGCCTACATGGGATGGCCTATTCCCGGAGCAGCGGAGGGCTACGGCTGCCCAGTGGAAAAGTTTAGGAGCATCTTCTTCAACAGCATCCGAAACTCCTTCACAGACAAGCTGCAGAGCCTTTGCAACTTTTACAGAGAAGCCTTGGAAGGCGGTGGAGTCGTGGAGATCAGAGCTGAGGATGGCACGGAATTGAGTTTCGAGATAAGGGGGAGGCCTATCCTCGTCGACGACGCCGTTATCTCCGAGGAAGACCTGAAACGGGGGGATGTGGGCTTGAACATTCCTTCCGGCGAGGTCTTTGTGGCTCCCATCGAAACCAGCGCCAACGGTAGGATCTTCTTCGAGAACGTGGCCATTCCGGGTTTCGGAAAGATTCGAGGCCTATGGTTGGAGTTTAAGGATGGGAAAATCTCCAGCTACAGGGCGGCTGAGGGAGAAGAGGTCTTCACCAAGTTTCTCAACGCCAACACCGGGGAGAAGGACAGGATCGCTGAGCTGGGAATCGGCTGCAACCCCGGAGCCGAATACACAGGGGGAAGCATCATCATCGACGAGAAAATCTACAAAACCATCCACCTGGCTATCGGCAGCAACACAGGCGCCTACCACGGGAAAAACAAGGCTTCCTCCCACTTGGACATGATAAAGGGAATGGAGAAAGGGGAGCTCCGAGTGGATGGCAGAGTGGTCATGAAAGCCGGAGAACCTATTCCCCGGGGCCTGAACTTTAAGGCTGATTTTCTTCAGGGCTGATGATTATCTCCTTGGGGAAGCGTTCTTCCTCCTCCTTCTCCAAAGGCAGCCTGCGGCCCATGACTGAGGCGGCTTCGCCGTTGAGGTAGTATCCCTGAACGGTTTTCATGGGTTTAAACCCCAGCTTCCTGTAAAGGTTGATGGCTTCCCGGTTGCTGACTCTAACCTCCAAGTAGGCTTCGCTGCAGTTGTAATGGCTTTGAAGAGCCTTGAGGGCGGCTGTGAGCAAAGCCAGCCCTACTCCCCGGTTTCTATGCTCAGGCAGCACGGCCACGGAAATTATGTGACCCTTCCGAGAGACTTTAAACCTTTGAAGCTCAGAGAAGCCGAACTCCACCCTGCACATGATGTAGCCTACCACTCTGCCCTCATGCTCAGCCACCATGAAAGAGTGAGGGGCATCCTTGTGGAGGTCTAGGAAAAATGCTCCGCTGTAGTTTTCCGGCAGGCAGGCTCGGTTGATGGCCATGACGCTGTCTAGGTCGCTGGCTTTGAACCTTCGAAGCCTGTAGGGTGGAGGAGAGGAAGGGGGAAGCTTAACCTCCATACCTAGACCAAATTCACAACTTTTTTATTAAGCTTCCCGGCTATCTAATTTAACATCCAACTCCTGGATTCCAATGGATGTCCGCCTTTGCTTTCAAAGGCATTCTGAAGGAGAAAACTCCCTGCGGTCGAAAACCTATGGGCTACAGCCCCTTTGACTCTGCAGTTTCCCCCCCTCTTACCTTGAGGGAGATGCACAGCCTTGTAGCCTCAGAGTTCTACGTGGAGGCTTCCATGTTCGAGTTCGACGTCCCCATCTTCATCGTTCACCTGAGGGATTCATCCAAGGAAGCCTTTGAACACCTCGTCCATAAGATGAAGCCCTACGGCCTCATGCCCTTTCTCCGAAGGAGAGCCGGGCGGACGGTCATCCAGGTTTTCCCCAAACCCCAGAGAAAGCCGGGGAGAGGGGGAAGGCTGCCTCTGATTCTTTTCCTCGTAACCTTCGGCACCATCTTCGCCAGCGGCTACTTCAACTCGGTTTCCTGGGCTGAGCTCTTCGGAGAGGACGTTTTCATCCACTCCCTCTACTTCACCGCCGCCCTGCTGGGCATCGTAGGCCTCCATGAGCTGGGCCACAAAACCCTAAGCATGAGGAGAGGCTTGGAGGCTACGGTTCCCTACTTCATCCCAGGACCCCCTTTCCCCATAGGCTTCGGAACCTTCGGGGCGGTGATAATGCAGAAGGAGCCGCCCATCAACCGAGACCAGCTCTTCGAGCTGGGGATCAGCGGTCCTCTCACAGGCTTCGCCGTCACCCTAGTGGTGGCTTACCTATCTCTCCAAACCGCCCACCTAGTGGATGAGGCCTTCTTAAAGCAGTTGGAGGCGCAGGGAGCCTTCCTCCTTGAGATGCCTCCCTCCTTAGCTTGGCTGCTGCTCAGCTCCTTGGTAAACCCGGAGGCGCCCTTGGGTTATGTGGCCTTGGTTCCGCCCATCGGGTTAGCCGCGTGGCTGGGCTTCGTCATAACTTTCCTCAACCTTCTGCCCATATGGCAGCTGGACGGAGGCCATATCGCCAACGCCATGTTTGGGGAAAAAGGCCATAGGGTTGCATCCATGGCAGGCATGCTCATAGCTTTCGCCACCGGGTTTTGGTTTTTCGGCTTGCTGATTCTATTCCTCATGGCTCAGGGCAGAGGCATAGGCCCGCTGGATGAGGTGTCGCCTCTCTCCCCTAAGAAGAAGGTTTTGGGCGTCCTGGCCTATGTCATCCTAGCCTTGAGCGCTGTCATCTTGTGGTGAGAAAACAGGCAGAACCTTCATGGCGCGGGGAACAACCCAGACCTTGGATTTTCTCCCCGCCAGCCTGAAAGCTGTTTCCATGGCGTCCCCCACCGAGCGGGCTGTCCGAAACCCGAAAAGGTTTGAAGTGATGTTCTCCGGGAGGGCTGTGACGGCTATCACCCGGGCTTTTTGAAGACTGTTCCTAAGCTGGAAGACCTTGTGGAAGCCGTAGACAGGACCTTTTCTCAGCAGCTCCCTAACGTCGTCGAGAGTCCTAGTTTCATCGATCCATTCCAAGTATTCGAAGCCGCCGAATCCTTGGCTGCACTCCGCGGCGAAGACCACCACCGCCTCCTCGTCGAGGATACCCATCACCCGCAGCAGGGCGTCTTGAGCCTCGTAGAGGCTCACGTCGTAGGGATGACCTCCCGGGCTGACGGCGATGATGCCGGCTTTCTTCCCTACGGGAACCTCCCACAAGCTTCTTGCGGCCTCAACTCCCTCGTGGAAACTGGCTTCCAAGCTTCCAGCGAAAGCCTTCAAAGGTTGGCGTGCCTCGTCGGTCAGCAGGTTTACTGCGAAATCAACCCCTACCATTCTAGCCGTTTCCACCCCATCCAAGTGGACGGGGTTTTCCGCCAGCCGGCCGACTTCAGCCCTGGGGTCGAAGGCGAGGGAATAATTGTGCTGAAGAGTCCTCAGCCCGCCGACGGCGTTCAGGACGGCCTGCGCGCCTCCGCTGTAGCCGGCGTAGGTGTGGAGTCCTATCCTTCCGAGGGCAATTTTGACATCCGCTTGGGAAAACCTCCTGTTGACGAAAACCCTCGTCCTGTAGCTGGTGGTTCCCAGCTCCACCAAGTTTTCAGCGTCTGAGGGGTCGTGAACCTCTATCCGCATTTCTCCTCCAGCTTCCCCCAGCAAACCTGAAACCCACTCAGAGGTGGGGGGTTTCATCAAACCTCGGCCGAAGAAAACAGTGATGTCGGAAGTTAGGACACCGCCTTCCTTTAACTCTTCTCTTAAAAGAGAAAACAGAGCCTGCAAGGGAAGAAACTCCGCATCGCCGTCGATGGCTATGGCCACCTTGTCTCCGGCTTTGACAAGTTCCCTAAGCCTAGGAGTTCGAAGGGGGTTCTCCAAGGCTTTTCGCAGTTCAGCCTCAGCCTCCACTGGGGTTTGAGGGTGGAGCTTAGGCTCTATGGTGCCCAAAAAGTTTTCAGCGGGTGCCGTAAGACATACTTCCGTGATCCCGTAGGGAATCCATACTTCAACCATCCAGCCTACCTCGGTCTTATCTTTATAGGGTGGGAGTTTATTTTTATTTCGAGCGGTTCAACATGAAAGGGAAGCTCCGTTCTCTCAAACGGGAAATCTCCCTCCTCCTAGCTGAAGTAGAAGCCGTGAAATTCGGCTCCTTCAAGCTGACCAGCGGCAGGGAAAGCTTCTACTACATCGACTTGAGGATTGTGCCCAGCCACCCTCAGGCTTTCCGGAAGATTGCCCGTCTCTACGGTGAGGAGGCTAAAAAAATCGGCTTAAAAAATTTTAACTCGGTGGCAGGTATCCCCACCGCCGGTATGACTTTCGCCTCAGTTTTAGCCTTCAACCTTCGGAAGCCTCTGATCTACGTGAGGAAAGAGGCGAAGGCTTGGGGTCGGGGGAAACGGGTGGAAGGTTCGGTGAAGCCGGGGGATTCGGTGCTCCTCGTGGACGATCTCATCACCACCGGTAAGTCGGTTTTGGAGGCCGCGGAGGCCGTGTGGGAGGTGGGAGGGAAAACCCCCTACGCCCTCGTTCTTATAGACAGGGAGGAGGGGGGAGCAAGAAACCTTGCCTCCAAGGGAATTAAGCTGCATTCCTTCCTCAAGGTCAGCGAGCTTTTCAACCACCTTTACAAAGCCGGCTACTTGGAGGCGGAGTATCGCAGGAAACTCTTTCAACAGTTAAAAGCAGACTCCTCTCCGGCGGTCGGTAGGTCGATAGACTTATAACCGCGTTATAGTTAGGGTAGGTTGGAGAAGAAAACCATCCAATCTACCCGCAGGTTTTTTGGGGGTTTAAGAAGCTTTGCCTAGGAGAATCTACTTAGACCACGCGGCCACCACCCCCGTAGACCCTGAAGTGGTTCAAGCCATGCTGCCCTACTTTTCTGAGCGGTTTGGAAACGCCTCCAGCCTACACCGCTTCGGCCGGGAGGCCCATGAAGCCCTAGAGGCCGCCCGGCGAAGTGTGGCCGAGTTGATAGGGGCTGAGGAGAGGGAGATCGTCTTTACCTCCGGAGGCACAGAATCTGACAACCTAGCCATCAAAGGCCTAGTGCTCGCGCAGGGGAAAAAACCCGGAGGCCCCCATGTGGTCACTAGCCGGGTGGAGCACCCTGCAGTGTTGGAGAGCTGCCGCTATCTGGAAAGTTTAGGCTTTCAGGTGGAATATCTCCCTGTGAACAGGGAAGGCCTCGTGGATTTGGCAATGTTGGAGAAGGCCATCAGCCCTGCCACGGTTCTTGTAACCATTCAGCACGCCAACAACGAAATAGGCACCGTTCAGCCTCTGGAGGAAATAGGCGAGATAGCCCGGGAGAAAGGTGTACTTTTCCACACAGACGCTGTTCAGTCGGTGGGGAAGATACCGGTGGACGTGAAGAGAATGAACGTGAACATGCTCTCCCTCTCCAGCCACAAAATCCACGGCCCTAAAGGCGTGGGAGCTCTCTACGTTCAAGGAAACCTCGCCCCCATGCCTCTCCTCCATGGCGGAGGCCATGAAAAAAACCTCCGTTCAGGAACAGAAAACATCCCCGGCATCGTGGGCTTGGGAAAAGCCGCTGAGCTGGCTGCCCAGAGAATGGAGAAGGACAGAAAATATCTCACCGGGTTGAGGGACAGACTGATCCGAGGCATCCTCGAAGGCTTGCCGAAATCGTGGCTTAACGGCCATCCCACGCAGAGACTGCCTCACAACGCCCACTTTGGCTTCGCGGGAATAGAGGGGGAAGCCCTCATCCTAGGCCTAGATGAGAAGGGCATAGCCGCCTCCACCGGCTCCGCATGCTCCTCCAAGAAAAGCGAACCTTCCCACATCCTGAGGGCCCTAGGGCTGAACGATGTGGAAGCTCGAGGGTCGTTGAGGCTGACGCTGGGAAGAGAGAACACCGAGGAGGAAGTAGACTACGCGGTGGAGGCTGTGTGCGAGGTTGTCTGCAGGCTAAGGGAGATGTCTCCCCTCTGGGAAGAACCTATAATAAAGAGGCAGCTGACTTAAAGTTGGAGGCTTGAAAACGCGGAAGACCGGGGGTAAGCTGGGGGTGCAGACATGTATTCTGAGAAGGTGATGGAGCATTTCCGCAACCCTAGGAACATGGGGGAGATCCCCGACGCTGACGGAGTAGGCCGGGTGGGAAACCCCGTGTGCGGAGACTTGATGACCATCTACATCAAAGTCAAAGACGGCCGGCTGGAGGATGTGAAATTCAAGACTTTCGGCTGCGGAGCGGCCATCGCCACCAGCAGCATGGTGACGGAGATGGCTAAGGGTAAAACTCTGGAAGAAGCCCTCCGCATCTCCAAGATGGACGTAGCTCAGGCGCTAGGCGGTCTGCCCCCCATCAAGATGCACTGCAGCAACCTAGCCGCCGACGGGTTGCATGCAGCCATAGCTGACTACCAGAAAAAGCAGCAGAGCAGAAAGTAAGGCTGCTGGGAGAACCTCAACCCCCTCCGTCCTCTGATTTGTTTGACTTTTGAGTTTTCAACTCGTTGAGAATGACCAAAGCCTCTCCTAGGGGGATGCCCAAGCGGAGATGTACTTCTGAAGCGTCGACAGTTGGGTTATCCCGGAGGAGGACGTCTCTGACGTAGCTTTTGTGGTAGGGATAGGTTGGAATGGCGTGGGCTGTTTCAACCAGTAGAGGCCATAGGGGACTTTTCAAGCACTCTTCCAAATTCAATGCCACCATCTACACCCGGCGCAGGTTTACTCTGAACTTTTCACCGTTGATGGGAAACCGGTCATGCAGATAAAGTTATCAGAGGAAATCATATTTCTAGAGAAGAGCTGGCCGTAGAAGAGGATGCGGGAATGCAGGTCTTTCGAGCCTATGTTGAAATCGCAAAACCTCGGAGCATCGCTCTCCTCCTCTTCACAGGAATCGGAGGCGCGATCTTCGCTGTCGGCGAGGAGGTTTTTCACAATCCTACGCCCCTCCTTGTGGCTGTGATATTCTCAGGAACATGCGCTACGGCAGGAGCCAACATGCTTACCAGCTACTTGGACAGGGAGGTAGATTCGAAGATGCTTCGAACGAAAAAGAGGCCTTTACCCGCTGGTAGGATAGCGCCTCCTGAAAAAGCCTTATACTCAGGCCTTTTTCTGGTCTCCTTATCCTTAGCCGCATCCTCCACGGTCAATCTACTTTGCACTTTCCTGATTTTTCTGGCTGTCTTAGATAATGTTCTAGTCTACAGCAGATTTTTGAAGAGGAAGAATCCCCTCAACATTCTGTTTGGAAGCTTCTCGGGAGGAGCCCCCGTGCTGGTGGGCTATGCTGCGGTTACAGGCACATTAACTCTCTCCGCGTTTCTGCTGGCAGCCGTGGTGGTTCTGTGGATCCCCACCCACATCTGGAGCCTAGCCATAAGGTTCAAAGAAGACTATCGGAGGGCGAAAGTTCCCATGCTTCCCACCCTGGTGGAGGAGAAGAAAGCCGTCCGGTGCATAGCCTTCACCTCAACTCTACTGGTAGCCTTTTCCTTCCTACTCTACATGACAGACGGATTAGGATGGGGTTATCTCTTTTCCGCCCTCGGGCTGGGCGCTGCCATATTGACTTTGAACGTCTTCCTCGCCCTTCAGCCCACTGGAAAAAATGCTTGGATCGTGTACAAATATTCCAGCCCCTACTTGGGGCTGCTGTTTCTAGCCATAATCTTAGACGTGCTACTCTAACACCGAGGCCCCAGACCTAAAAATAGGATGGCATGGACTTGCTGCCCGCTGATGCGGGAAGCGGCTGAGCGGGGATGCCAAGCTTCCGCCTGATGCTTTCAGCCAGTTCTACGTTGGAGCCGAAGCATGTGTAGACCAGTTTAGGCTTAGCTTCCTTGACATAGTTGAGAAGTTGAGGGAAGTCAGCATGACTGCTGAGGGGGAAGACGCCCTCCCTGAGAGATGTAAACTTTAAAGCCCAGCCTGTGGCTAGAGCCGCGACTTGGTTTCTCCCATCAAACTCGTTCCGAAGCCTACGCACTGGATACACTGCAACGCATTTTTCTCCTACTCCATCCCAGGGGGACGCTTCAAGTTTAACGTTGAGGCGAGTGTAGGCTTCGTTGACCTTGGCAATTTGGGGGTGAACCTTAACTTTGATTTCCGTAAACCGGTTAAGCAGCCGAATGACTTCTTGGGCTTTTCCGATGGGATAAACATAGAACACGGGAATTCGCCCCTCATTCACTTTTTCCACAACCCACTGAACCATTTTCCGGTAAAGGAAATCTCGGGAGGGAAAGGAGAATTCAGCTCTCCCGTAGGTGGATTCTATGATGAGGATGTCGCAGGAGACGAGCTGCGCAGCCTTGGAGACGAGGGTGTCAACGCAGTTAAGGTCACCGGTGTAGACCACTAAACCTTCTCCTGTGTGAACGCTGAAGGCTGCGGAGCCTAAGATATGCCCTGAATCGAAAAGCTGGATCTCGAATCCGTCGACCTTGAACTTGTCCCCGTAGTTTAGCTTTTTGATTTTTTCCACCTTTCTCCCGAAAACAGTTTCGTAGATGGAGACAGTGGCGTGGGTTGAGTACTTGGTTGGCCGAGGAGACTTGAAGCCGTCAGTATGGTCGCCGTGGGCATGGGAGATGAAAACATGCGGATAGGAGGGCTTGGATGTTTGAGGGTCGAAGCACAGGGATGAATCACCGACCTTAACCACGATGCCTTCATCCCAAAAAATCTTAAGCCTTGAAGACCGCAGTACCCCCGCCGCCCCAAATTTTTTAAAATAACTTTTAAAGAAACTAATATCGTTAACGCTTAAGGCTGACGGGAAAAGTTAATAGACTCCAGTGTCCCAATAGGATTTAGGCTGCTCCGTCGGTAGGATCACCATGAGCCGGATGAAGAGAAGAAGAGAAGAGGCGCCTATGCCTAGCACGATGGCCGGTCTTCTCCGTTTCTATGAAGAGGAGTCCTTCGGCGTTAAGATAAAACCGCAGGCCGTCATCGTGGCTGTTGTAGTCGTGATCCTGATCATCAGCTTAGCTCCTTTCTTTCTGTCGCTCTAATCGCGGCTTTTACCGGTGCTGAGCACTTCGACCCTCTGCACTGAATTCAGATGGATGAAAAGTTCGCTTTTCTTCTCCCTGCTCACAACTCTGGGAATGGGGTTGACCATGGTAGACCGCAAAACCACAGCTTCAGCTTCAGCCAGCCAGATGCCGGGGGGTATGTGGGAGACAGCTTCAATCTTTCCCTCGTAGCCGAAGTCCCTGTCCAAAATGATGACCACCCGTTTCCCCACATGCTTCTCCAGAAAGTGGAAGACCGTGGGGCTCACGGCAGGCTCGCTCAACGCTCACCGCCTCCTCTGGAGGCTTCGCTAAACCTGAAGTTAAAGCCCCAGAGCTGGAAAAGTCCGGACACCGCATCGGAGGAGGTTGGTGTCATCTCTTCCGCCGGCCTTTGGAAACGTTAGGCTTGACTTGGCCTTGTCCAACCATAAAATTCGGCAAGGCTCCTATTAGATGTTGCCCCCATCGGCGGAGGGAACATGCACATTCGCTGCCTTAAGGTGCAGGGAGACTTTTTACGAATTTTATTTAAACTTTGGGGCTGTTGAAGTGGTTGTTAACTGGATGGTTAACAGTTTTATGCTTATGGATGCCCCGATCGACTCTAGGACCCTCCCGGTGGATGCCTGCAGCTAAAAGGGAGGAGACCAAAATATTTTTCAACCCCATCGGATGATATTTTAAACACCGCAACGGTAGCCAAGAGGAGTTGATGCGAATGGCAGAAGAAAAACCCGAGGCCCAACGGAATGTGGTGTTGGTTGGTAGAAAACCCGTCATGAACTACGTGGTAGCCTGCGTGACCTTCTTCAACCAAGGCTACAACGGAATCGTCGTAAAAGCCCGAGGCACCGCCATCAGCAAAGCTGTGGACACGGTGGAACTGTTGAGGAGAGCCTTCGTGAAGGACTTGGTCATCAAAAACATCACCATAGGAACGGAAACCGTGGAGAGGGAAGACAGAAAATCCAACGTCAGCACCATGGAAATCACCTTGGAAAAACCTGCGCCCTCCGGCTGAAGGCTGACCTCTGAATTATTATTTTCCAAATCTCGGATGAGAATTCTCCGTTTCAGTTCAGCCGGGGCTTTGCTATTATTTCTTTTACCTTTAGGCTGAAAACTCTAGTCGTGTTGGCAGGCTGAAGGACTAGGGCTGTGTCGGCTCCTCTATTCGTTCCGGCTATGGCGATGATTTCCCTGTCATGAGGAATAAGCCCTGCGTCCGCTGCCATGAGGGATATCTCCACTGCAACCTTCACGCCTTCTCCGAAAAGCCTTAGGGTTTGAGCCATTATTTCGACAGGGTAGGCGGTGGCGAACTTTTCCCTTATCCCCCGTTCCACACCTTGGAAAGCGTGGGTGCAGGTGAGAAGTCTACCTCCCAGTTTTCGGATTTTTTCGCGGTTTTCAAGGCTCATCTGCTGGACGCCGGGCTCCTTGAAACCGGTGTAATG
Source organism: Candidatus Hecatella orcuttiae (assembly GCF_002009985.1). Lineage (NCBI taxonomy): Archaea > Thermoproteati > Candidatus Bathyarchaeota > Bathyarchaeia (SeqCode) > Candidatus Hecatellales > Candidatus Hecatellaceae > Candidatus Hecatella > Candidatus Hecatella orcuttiae. The sequence continues at coordinate 48,783 of NZ_MTLX02000005.1, read as the reverse complement.
GGAGACAACGGTGAGGTTGTATCCTCTGAAATACTCGCAGGCTTTTATTCCAGTTTCACCGGTGGTGGAGGCGACGACCAAATCCTTTATTCCCAGCTCCTCAGCCCGTTCTTTGGCCCGTTGAAAAGTTTCTTGAGTGCACTGCTCCCCCGGAACCTTAAAGTAGAGGATTCTTTTATCAACCGACAATTTCACCGTCCCCTATCCTCCGAGGCGGTCTTTTTGAGTCTAACTTTTCGGAGGCTGAAGGAAAAACTCCGTGTAGCGGCATGAGCTACAGATGTAGGCGTTAAAAAGGTAGCTTTTCCGCCCTAAGGTTCCATGTTTTCCTAGAATGGAAACTTCTTCGCATACCATCCTTCCACCGCATTTCGGGCACTTATTCCACATGGGCAACACATCCTAGGTTCAGCCATCTTGAAGTAACTATTTATGCGGTTATTAGGTTTTGCCGCCCAGTTGCCCTTCCCGGATAGTTTTTTATCCGCACTCCCCCCTTCTCTATCTACAATTGGAGGTGGAAGAATGCCTAGGGTTTTCGTGTTATCGAAACTTCGCCCTGAAGCCAAAGCGGAGGAATACGAGAAGTGGGTTCATGAATTTGATTACCCGACCACCGAGAAATTCTTTAAATCCATAACCTCCTACCGCGTCTACAAGCTCAAGGAAACCTTGGAAGGGAAGCCTCTTCCCTACAACTACATCGAATGCATCGACATCAAAAACGTGGAAGAGTATAAAAAAGACCTGTCCACCCCAGAGGCTTTGAAGCTTCTGAGGCAGTGGGCGAAATACATCGAAGGCGTAACAGTCTTCACAGAAACCATCTAGGGAAACCCGAAGACACCCCCAACCGGGTCCGGCCGGCTAAGGATGTTTCACAGCAGCATGACGAAGGTTCAATCTTAGGTTTTCTAAAATGTCTCTGATTTCTCGAAGAGGCCGGGTTCCAAGATAGTGAAGATGGCCTCTGCAAGCGTTCTTGCAGTCGGAAGAGCCGAATTTCGGTATAACCGCCTCTGCCAAGGCTTCAAGCCTTCGGGAAACAGCGCATTCCAAGGGTTCCGATGACTCGATGAGGATGGCTTCCCTCCAACGGAAGCTGGGCGAGGCCAGAAGGTAGTCGATGTGCCATCTTAAACAGCCGGCTTTCGTTTCGGCTAATCTTTTATGTCTCTGCACCCGTTTCTCTAGGTTCAGTCCTCTTCCAAGGGCGGAGCCCACGTAGGCGTAGTGTCCTTTTGCCAGCTTTATTTCTCCTAGGCTTCCAACCTTAACCTTCGCGTTTTCCTCGGCGGAGAGGAGGAGAACGTAGGCTCCCTTCATGAGGAGAGAAACTTGCTTGAGGCATAAAAACATCGCAGTCGAAGTTAGCCGAAAAGATTTAACCTTCTTCAGGGATAGGTTGAAGGGAGGAAAACAGGGTTTCAGGCGGCCGCTTTGAGGGTGTTTCTAGACGGCCACATTCACTCCCGATACAGCAGAGCTACCAGCCAAGATATGACGGTGACTTCCATAGCGCGTTATGCTCAGATTAAAGGATTGAAAGTGGTGGGCACAGGGGACTCCACCCATCCCCTATGGTACAACGAGCTGAAGGCGTTACTGGAAGAAAGCCCGTGGGATGGGCTTTACACTCTCAAGGAAGCCGAAAACCCCCAAGTATATTTTATGGTAAGCTGCGAGGTTCACACCCTTTTTAGCTTTGAAGGTAAACAGAAAAAAATCCACCATGTCATATGGATGCCCAGCTTGGAGGTGGCTGAGCAGCTGAACGAGGAGCTCCGAAAATACGGCTCCCTAGAAGCCGATGGAAGACCGACTTTGGAATTGACGCCTCCGGAGCTTGTGGAGCTCACTCTCCAAGTCTCAGAGGAAAACGTTGTGTTTCCCGCCCACGCTTGGACTCCCTGGTTCAGCCTCTTCGGAACCTTCAGCGGCTTCGACCGCCTTGAAGACTGCTACCAAGACAAGACCTCCAAAATCTTCGCCTTGGAAACAGGCCTTTCCTCGGATCCTCCCATGAACTGGAGGATAAAGGAGTTGGACCGTTTAGCTTTGGTCTCCAACTCCGACAGCCACAGTTACTGGCCTTGGAGGCTGGGGAGGGAAGCCAACGTTTTAGAGTTGAAAAATCTGGGCTTCCGAAATATCGTGGAGGCCATAAAATCCAAGGACCCCCGCCGCTTCCTCTTCACCGTCGAAACCAACCCCGCCTACGGGAAATACCACTGGACGGGACATCGGGCTTGCGGCGTCTCCCTCCCAGCCCAAGAGGCGGAGAAGATGGAAAGCTTGTGCCCTGTCTGCGGGCGGAAGATGACCAAGGGGGTTGAGCAGAGGGTTGAAGAGTTGGCTGACAGACCTGCGGGGTTCAAGCCTGAAAAGACCCCGGCTTACGTGCATCTTCTCCCCCTCTCCGAGGTCATAGCCACAGCCTTGGGGGCTGACAGCCTGTCCAGTCAGAGGGTTTGGCTGCGGTACAACGCCTTGGTGAGGAGGTTTGGAAACGAGTACACGGTTCTGCTCGACGCCTCCTACGGGGAGCTGTGCGAAGTTGTAGAACGCCCTGTCGCCGAATTGATCGTGAGGGTTAGAGAGGGTAGAGTAACGGTAAAGCCGGGCTACGATGGAGTATACGGGAAACTGATAGTAAAAGAAGAAACAGGAAAACCTGCTCCCGGGAAGAAAAGAAAACCCAGCCTTAGAGACTATATGTAGACCCTTCTTCTCGGGGTTGAACAAGATTTTATATAGTCGAAACCACCCAAGAAACCTTAATCTTACTTTCAGCGGAGTTGCGGTGAAGGCTTTGTCTTCGGTGGAAACCCTCAGGAAAATCAGGGAAATAGAAGAGCAGGCTAGGAAGATCATAGAGGACGCAGAAAGCAGAAGTAGGGAAATATTGAGGAAGGCGGAAGCGGAGGCAGAAGCCATCAAAGCAAAGGCCTCCGAAAAAGCGAAACATCGAAGGGAAAAAATGATAAAGGAAACCGATGCCCTCATCCAAGAAAAAGCCGCCAAAATCGAAAAGGAAGCTGAGAACCAAATCAAAGCCTTGAGAGAAAAAGCATCCAAAAACCTTGAAAAAGCGGCTGAAAGAATCGTGGAGGAAATTTTGGGGGTTAAACTTTGAGCAGCCAAGTTCTGGCCAAGATCGGTGAAGAAATTTTAGCCGACGCCCATGCTGAAGCTAAAAAGAGAATCGAAGAAGCTGAGAAGCAGGCGAGGGAACTCGTCCAGAAGGCTGAAGAAGAAGGACGGAAAGTGGAGGAGAACGCTGAGGCTGAAACTCGGGAAGAGGCTAAGCTCATTGAAGATAGAAGGCTCAGCGAAGCCAGAAGGGAGGCGTCCCTGAAAATTCTGGCGGAAAAAAACAGGCTGATAGGTCAAGCCTTCAAGGAGGCGGAGAAAAAGCTTCGAGGAATCGTCAAGGGGGAAGCCTACCTCAAAAGCCTCCGCCATCTCACAGCTTTGGCAGCGTCTCAGATAGGCTCGGAGAGCATCAAGGTGAAGCTTAACGAAAAAGACCTAGAGCGCTCCCAGCAGGTGCTTCAAAAACTGAAGCTGCCCTCAAACATGAAGGTGACGTTTGACAAGAAGCCGCTGAAGTCTATAGGAGGCTGCGTGGTCTCCACACCGGATGGGAGAGTAGTCATCGACGAGACCTTCGAGACGAGGCTTCTTTTCGCTGAGAAAACCCTAAAAAAAGAAGTGTGGAAGATTCTTTCCGGAGGATAGCGTCCTCTAAACCCGCAGGGTCTAGGCCCCAAGGGTTTTATTCTAGCTTAGAGAGCTTTTCTTTCGCCTTCAGTTTATAGGCGGCTGTTATGGGTGAGACGAAGACCATTCCGTCTCCCGGTTTCTTAGTGCAACAGGCTTTCCAGATGGCTTCGAAAATTTTGTCAACATCCTTGTCGTTGCACATGATCTCGATTTTCGTTCGGGGTAGGATGTCTTCTTTGATGGGAATAGCCGAGATGCCCCTAGGGACGAATCCTTTAACTTCTTCCTCTCTGCCGTGACCTGTTACGGCATAGTAGGTGAAGCCGGGAACGCCGATTTTCTTCAGCTCGTGGATTGCTTCCTTTAATTTATCAGATTTTATATAGGCTTCAATTTTCTTCATGACCTAGTCCTCAGAAAATTTTATTATTATATTTATTATATTTACTATTTTAAAAACATTTTCTCCACCCCAGCGCGAGAAAAACCTGCCTGAACCTAGGTTTCAAAGCCGACTGACCTTAATCCGGGCTCCCGCAAAAAAGTGTCACAAGATGGAGAGGATGGCTTGGGGGAGATGGTAGAAACTTCGCATATAGGAGTATTTCCCCCTCCCAGCCTTGGCGAGGGTTCGGCACATGTCAGGGTCTCCTCCTCCCACACCCAGAGGAACCTGGATCACATGAAGACGGGGATATTTCTCAGCGATCTCCACCGGGTCTCCTCCGTAGGTAACCCATCCGTCTGTCACCATGATGCCCAGTTGCCTGTGGACTTGAACCCGCTCCAGTTCCTCCAAACCCTTGGCTAAAGCGTCCCGGATGTTGGTCAGTCCTCCGGGCTGGTGGTCTAGGATTCTGCCCACCAGCGTTTCGATTTCCAAGTTCTCCGTCATGCCTTTTAGGACTTCAGGCTTTTCCTTGAAGGTGATGATGGAGTGATGGTCTTCCTTCAGCTTGTAGGCTAAAACCCCCACCGCCAAGGCGGCGGTTACGATCTTACTCATCTGCATAGAGTTACTGGTGTCAAACATGATGGCCACGGCGTTTTTCTTCCTGAATTTTTCAACCCCCACGATGTCCTCGGGGCCGGGGCAAGGGTTACCCAGCCAGTTTTCGTAGGTCTGCTCCACGTCGAACTCTTCCATTCCCGGTTTGAAGGGCACGCAGCCATAGTAGGTGGCGGAGAGACCTCTCCAAGATATTTGAGCCGCAAGCCTTACGATCATCCTGATCAGAAGCCTTTTCGCAAGCTCTTGGTACTCCGGCTCAAGCTCAGGCTTAACCGAAGCCAGAAGATGCAAACCCAGCCAGCTCGGCTCAGCCTTTGTAATGGCGGCCACCGCTTCCTTAAACAGTTTTCCTTCGAGAAGAAGTTCGCCTACCGTTTCCGACCTTTTCGGAGCTAACATGTTCAGTGGGGGTTGAAATTTTTTACCTGTAAGCCTGTCCTTTAGGGCTTGTTGAAAACCTTGTCCCCCAGCATGGCCTCCGCGGTCACTTTTTTCCGGCTGGGAAGATGTCTTCACCGGCGCTTCGGCTTTCACTTCACTTAGGCTGGAGGTGACTATTTTCTTGATCAGCTCGTCGACTTTTCGCGTGGTTTGGTCCTGAAGCTCTATCTTGGTCGGCAGGGCTATCATGGCGGCTTTTACCCAAACTTCCACGTCCGCGGTGAAGCCTCCTGCAAACTTTCTGACAAGGTCCACTAGGTCGATGGCCCCTCGAACCGAGGAGCCCCGCCTTATGTCAGGGTCTTCTCTGGTTTTTCTGGCGATTTTAACGGCTGTTGAAATTAAAGCCTCATCCTCGCAGCCTGTCTCCTTTTTGACTATTTCGCACTCTTCCACCCCCGACTGGTAGTTGAGGCGAATCCAAACGAAACGGTCCTTTAAAGCCTCCCCCAGCCTGCTTGTGCCCACGAATTCTTCAGGGTTTTGGGTTGCGATGATGAGGAAGGTTGGCTTGGACTCCACTACTCCGATCTTAGGGATGTTTATCCGCCCTTCATCCATTGCGGGAAGGAGGACGTTCTGAGTGCCTTCAGGCATTCGGTTCAGCTCGTTGATGAACAGGAGAGCGCCCTCCATCATGGCCTGCGTCAAAGGTCCTGGGATGAAGGTTTCCCAAGAGTAGCCCTTGGCCATCACCGCGGAGGGGTCAAACCAGCCGGTGAGCTTATGCTCGGTGTAGCGTTCGTCCCCGTCAACCCGGTAAAATTTTCGGTTAAGATGTCTGGCTAACGCCAACGCTATGACGGTTTTACCTACCCCCACCGCACCCTCCAAGAGGATGTGTTTCCCAGCATAAGCGGCAGCCAGAGCGCAACTCAGCTCTTCCTCACGGCCGATGATTCTGTGCTGTTGCTGGATTTTTTTGACTTCCTCTTGGAACATTCCACTCGAAACCTCTCTCAACCTCTGGGGGGAAGCATCAAGGGTAAACGGTCCTATCAGCCGGCTTAGAGTATAGCTAGCGGTTTCACTTTAAATAGTTTTGTCGGCAAGGCCTCTTCGAATAGGAGGAAAAGTTTTCTCCGGGAGGGTTGAAGGTGACTTGGCTGAGAAGCCGGGATGCTTTAGGGCGGAGGTCTCTCCCCCAACATCAACTCCACGGTGAGGACTTGTCCCTCCCTGATGATGGTGAGGGTGATCTCGTCCCCGGGCTGTTTGTTTCTCTCGATGTAGACGATGCCGTCCCTCAGCTTCCTGACTTCCACGTCGTCCACGCCTATTATGACGTCGCCGCCTAGTTTGACCTCCAAGCCTTCGATGGTAACGGTTCTGCTGCCCCCCCGGAGCCCCGCCGCCTCAGCTGGGCTGCCTTCGACGACGTCGGTGATGAGGAAGCCTTTCACTTCCTTCAGCCCCATGGCCTCCGCGATCTCAGGGGTCACGTCGGTTCCTGAGATGCCTATCCACGGATGCTTATACTCACCCGTTGCTATGAGGACAGGCACTTCCCTTTTCACCGTGTCGGAGGGAATGGCGAACCCGACTCCGGCGGAGGTTCCTGAACCTGAAATGATGGCCGTGTTCACCCCCACCACTTCCCCCTTCATGTTCATCAGAGGCCCTCCGGAGTTCCCGGGGTTGATGGCGGCGTCAACCTGGATGACGTCGATGATGATGTAGCCTCTCGGAGCTCTTAACTCTCTTCCCACTTGGCTTACTATCCCAGCCGTCATGGTGTTGCTTAAACCGAAGGGGTTTCCGATGGCCACGATGGGGTCTCCGACCGAAAGCTCGGAGGAGTTTCCTAAAGGCAGAGGCTTCAACTTCTCAGCCGGCAGGTCTACCTTCAAAACCGCCAAGTCACTGTAGGGGTCAGCGCCCACAAGCCGAGCCTCGACGACCGTTCCGTCTGGGAAGACAACCTCCAGTTCGTCGGCTCCCTCCACCACGTGGTTGTTGGTTACTAAGTGGCCTTGGGAGTCGTAAACGAAGCCGGAGCCCTCTGATACTTCAACACCGAAGATCGTTAGGGACTCCGCTCTGATGAGGACGACGGAGGGCTCAGCCAATTTGAAGACCTGCTGGGGGGTGAGCAGCGCGCCCGCTTCAGCGGGTTGGGGCTGGAGAGCTTCCAGCTGGGAGCGAAGCCTCCTCAGTTCAGCTTCCACGCTGGAAACCTGCGACTGGAGGCTGGAAAGCTGAGATTCCAGCGCTGCGTAGTCGGAGTGGAAATCCTCCACCTGCGACTGAAAATTCAGGTAGAGGTAGGCGGAGAAGCCGGAGGCAACCACGGCAAAGGCGATTAACACGACGCCTAGGTAGACCCATTTGGCAGGACGGGCTGCTACTTCGGCTGGAGGTTTCTCTTCATCCCATGTGACCGTCATGGCTCTAACTGGATACTCCTCTACGCATTTTAAGGCTTCCTGAAATGTGAGGAGGCATAATTTTAATTATCGCCGCAGTATCTTAAGCTATGCGTGTGCAAAGGTTAAACGCATGGAACCCATGCGGCCCTGAGGAGAGGTGGGGAAGCGTGAGCCAAGAGCCCTCAAGCCAGATCATAGCCACTATCGTAGAGAATAAGCCGGGTGTCCTCTTCAAGGTTACGAACATGATCCGTCGGAGAGGCCACAACATCGACAGTATCTCCGTGGGCGCTCTTGAGGGGGGAAAGCTGGCTAGGATGACCTTGGTCATCAGGGGAGACGAGTGGGCTGTGGAGCAGATTGTGAAGAACCTCTACAAGCTGGTGGAAACCGTCAAGGTCACCCGGTTGAATCCTAAGCAGTCGGTGCTCCGGGAGCTGGCCCTCATCAAGGTTCATGTGAAAGACTCCAAAGCCCGGTCGGACCTCATTCATTTTTCCCGCATCTACCGGGCGAGGGTGGTGGACGTGACCGCGGACTCCATGGTCATCGAGATCACAGGGGAGCCTAGGAAGATCGACGCTTTCCTAGACCTCATAAAAGAATACGGTGTAAAAGAAATGGCCAGAACAGGCATCACAGCTCTCCTCAGGGGAAGCGAAGCCATAAAAGTGTGAAAGGGGGAACAGCCGTGGTTAAAGTATATTATGACCGAGATGTGACCACAAACTACCTGAAAAACAAAACCGTGGCTGTGATAGGCTACGGAAGCCAAGGGAGAGCTCAATCGCAGAACCTGCGAGACTCAGGCTTAGATGTGATCGTATCAGACCTGCCTGGGAGCCTCCAGTGGAAGACAGCTGAGAAAGAGGGTTTCAGGGTTTTCAAGGCGTCTGAGGCGGCTGAGAGGGCGGAGGTTGTTCAGATGCTGACCCAGGACATGGTTCAGCCGTTGGTCTACGAGGAGATTAAGCCGCATCTGACGGAGGGTAAAGCCTTGGGTTTCTCCCACGGATTTAACATTCACTTCCAGCTCATCGTTCCTCCGCCCCACATCGACGTGTTCATGGTAGCTCCCAAGGGACCGGGCCCCACGGTGAGAGGCCTCTACCTCGAAGGCTTCGGCTCCCCAGCTCTTCTGGCTGTCTACCAAGACTACACAGGAAAGGGAGAGACCGTGGGGTTGGAGTACGCTAAGGCTTTAGGCTGCACCCGAGCGGGGGTGCTGAAGACCACCTTCAAGGATGAGACGGAGAGCGACCTCATCGGAGAGCAGACGGTGCTGGTGGGCGGCTTGGTGGAGCTTCTCAAGAAGGGCTTCGAGGTCTTGGTGGAGGAAGGCTACCCGCCGGAGCTGGCCTACTTTGAAGCCTGCAACGAGGCTAAGCTCATCGTGGACATCATCTACCGGAAGGGCATCTTGGGGATGCTGCACGCGGTGTCGGAGACCGCTCGGTATGGAGGTCTGGCCGTAGGCCCGAAGGTTGTGGACGAGCATGTCAAGGAGAACATGAGGAAGGCGGCTAGGGATGTGAAGGAAGGCATCTTCGCCCGGCAGTGGATTGAGGAAGCCCGGAGCGGCCGGGAGAACCTACAGAGGATGCTTAAGGAGATGGAAGACCACCCCATCGAGAAGGTGGGGAGGTTCATCAGGAAGATGTCGGGGTTGGAGGAGTCCGAGTAGGCGGCATGAGCAGCGGGCTTACTTTGACGGAGAAGATTCTGGCCAGAGCCTCCGGCCTGCCGCGGGTGGAGGCTGGGGGCTACGTGGAGGCGGAGGTGGACTTGGTGATGATGCACGACCTGACGGGTCCTCTGGCCTTGGACGCCTTCGAGAGGCTGGTGGAGCGGAGGGTTTGGAACCCCGGCCGGGTGGTGGTGGTCTTCGACCATCAGGTTCCCGCGGACACGGTGAGGTCGGCGGAGCTTCAGCGGAGGCTCCGCCGGTTTGTGGCGGAGTATGGGGTGAGGAACTTCTACGACGTGGGGAAGGGGGGCATCTGCCATGAGGTTCTCCCGGAGAAGGGTCATGTGAAGCCCGGGGACTTGGTGGTGGGGGCTGACTCCCACACTTGCACCTATGGGGCTTTGGGGGCCTTCGCCACGGGGGTGGGCTCCACGGACGTGGCGGCTGTGCTGGCGCAGGGCCGCCTCTGGTTTCGGGTTCCTGAGACCGTGCGGGTGGTGGTGGAGGGCCGTTTTCAGAGGTACGTCTCCGCCAAGGACCTGATCCTCCACATGGCCGGCTGCTTGGGGGAGGACGGCGCCAACTACAAGAGCTTGGAGTTCACCGGGTCGACTGTGGGGAAGATGGGTATGGACGGGCGGATGACCCTGTGCAACATGGTGGTGGAGTTGGGGGCTAAGGCTGGACTTGTCCCCCCGGATGGGGTGACGTTCCGCTACTTGGAAGGCCGGGTGGCGGGGTCTCTGCGGCCGCTCTACCCGGATGAGGGGGCGGAGTATGAGGGGGAGCTGTCTTTCAGCGTCGATTCCCTGGAGCCTCAGGTGGCCTGTCCGCCGAGGGTGGCCAACGTCAAGCCTGTGGGGGAGGTAGCCGGGCTGCCGGTGGACCAGGCGGTGTTGGGGTCGTGCACCAACGGCCGGATGGACGACCTTCGGGAGGCAGCGGGGCTGCTGAGGGGTCGGAGGGTGAAGGACGGTGTGCGCATGATCGTGCTTCCTGCTTCGCAGGAAATCTACCTGCGGGCCTTGGAGGAGGGGCTCCTGGAGGTTTTCGCCCGGGCTGGCGCGGCGGTGGGGCCTCCCAACTGCGGGCCGTGTTTGGGGGGGCACTTCGGCCTGCTGGCGGAGGGTGAAGTCTGCATCAGCTCGACGAACCGGAATTTCACAGGGCGGATGGGCAGTCCGGGGGCGAAGGTCTACTTGGCTTCCCCGGCTACGGTGGCGGCCTCCGCGGTGACCGGCCGGATCACCGACCCTAGGGAGGTGGGTGGGCGGTGAGGGTGGAGGGTCGGGCTCTGAAGTTTGGGGACAACGTCAACACCGACCTCATCCTTCCGGGGAAATACCTGGTCCTGACCAGGCCTGAGGACTTGGCGGCCCATGCCATGGAGGGGTTGGACCCGGGGTTCCCCCGGAAGGCTCAGGAGTATGGGCTGGTGGTGGCGGGGGTCAACTTCGGAGGAGGCTCCAGCCGGGAGCATGCGGCCTTGGCCCTCAAGCATGCGGGGGTTCGTTGCGTGGTGGCGGAGTCCTTTGCGAGGATTTTCTTCAGGAACGCCATCAACAACGGCCTGCCCGCAGTGGCCTGCCCGGGGATATCCTCCAAAGTGGAGGAGGGCGACCGGCTGGAGGTGGAGCTAGAGAAGGGGCTGGTCACCAACAAGTCTAAAGGCGTGACCTTGCAGGCCAAGCCGTTTCCAGGATTCCTGCTGGGAATCCTCCGAGACGGAGGCCTCATCCCCCACCTAAACAAAAAACACAGCGAAAACAAACCTAGCCTTGGCGAAGGAAAACCCTCAAGGCAAGGTGTTTCTTCGCCTTTTTAAGAAAATTATGCGGATAAACGCGCAAATCGTGTCTGAATAGCATAATTATTCGGACGTTCAATGGTTGTTGGGGATGTCCCTTAATCACAGGAAATTGGACATTCTGGCGTCTATTACGGTTCAATGGTGTATGTCTCAAGAGGTTGTTTTAGTATTACATAATGGTTATATGTGATACTTTTTTAATAGAAGTATAGTGAAAGTGTCTTGAGTTATACTGTTACGCAGAAAGGCACCGTGACCATCCCTGTGGAGATTAGGAGAAAGTACAAACTGAAGAGGGGCTCCCGTATTAAGTTTGTTGAAGCTGATGAAGGGGTCTTACTTGTTCCCGCCATTCCGTTGGAGCAGCTCTTCGGCGCGGATAAAGCCATAAAGGAAACAGTATATCAGATGATAAGGGAATTGCAAGAGGAGAGGAGGAAGGAGGCGTCTGAGGAAAAGTAGGCTCGTCTTTGACACAGGGCCTCTCTTTCTTTACTTTGCTGAAGATAAGCGTGTCAAAGAAATGTTTGACGAGGTTGCAAGGGGGAGGGTGGAGGGTTGCACGTGTGAGATTAACCTCGCCGAGTTTTACTATAAAACTTGTGAAAAATTAGGCCGTGAAGCTGCGGAAGTGAGACATGCGTCCCTCAGAAACTCTGAGCTGTCGATTTTAGCTATAAATGAGAGGCTTACGCGCGCCGCAGGGGGGCTGAAGTGCGTTCATAAAGGCAGGCTCTCTTTGGCAGACGCTTATATTGTGGCAGTTGCAAAAACGCTGGGAGGAACCTTGGTTACAACCGACTCTAGGATCGGGGAGCTTAAATTAGTGCAAACCAAGCTACTCAAGATTCCTTAACTTTACTTATGTAAAGCTTTTTGCAAAGTGAGGTGGATGTGAAAAAATATCCAACCTAAACGAGGTAATTCCAAAAGTTTACCATGCCATGGAGGAGGTTGACTTAGGGTTTGCGGGGAAGACCCTGAAGGCTGGGCCGTTCCCCGAATTTTCGCTGAGAATCCTCAGATGCGGAGGCCTTATTGAGCATTTAAACAAAGAAGATAGCCGACGGTAAGGGGAGCTGTATTATGCTCGGGTTCTCAGGCGTCTGAGCTTCTGAAGCTCTCGGAGGCCCTCTTCAACCTGTCTCCGCTCCTCCTCTGTTAACCCCAAAGCGTCGTAAACTGCTTCGTCCAGCTTCTTCCTCGCTTCTTCCTCAGCCCTAACAGCCCTCTCCAACTCCCTCCGAGCCTCAGCCTCAAACAAACCTACATCCCGATCAGCTTTCGACCTAGCTTTAACGCTCTGCAATTTCTCTTCAGCCATTACCCGTTTATCCATTTTGTTTGCTAACTGTTTAAACGCATTTGAAATACGCAGTCGTTCTTCATGCGTAAGCGTATTAGGGTCTAGGGTAGGCAGTTGCTTTAATTCATAGACTTTAAGGTCAAGCATACCAGTATACTGTCGCCCATACAATTCAGCTAGAAGCATGGCGACAGAGGAGTTTAAATATCCAGCAAGAACCGTGGGTTCTCCTTTTTTTACAACCACATAATAAAAGACGTCTGACCCTTGAGCTTTAGCTTCATTGTAGAAGGCTATAAACCTCCCTCTAATCAGCTTCGGGAACAAGATATGTGGTGACGCAAACCTTGGAAGTGCATACCAAAACGGCTTCCTATTCTTTACAGTTTCCAACTCCGGTAAACGTCGCCTGCCACGCTGAGAACCTCTTCTAACTTCGATTTCTAGTCTCTCACCAAACTCTATATATTTCAAAGCATTGGTTCCACGAAGTTCGTGCTTAGGCTTATCGACAGCAAAGAAGTATTCATCTATGTCATCCGATTTGATTATTAAACTCCCAAACTTTTTAGGTGATGAAGCACAGGGCATCAGGAACTCGTCTTCTATACCCCATTCTTCAGCCTTTTCAACAGATATTATAAAGTAATCGTTCCAACCAGAAGTTGGTCCACGAAATATCTCAACGATTTTTCCAAGTTTCTTCACCTTTGGATGCGAAATAATTTTCGGGTACACCGGTGGGGCTCTAAGGTACGTATTCCATTTTCCAAGTTTTAGTTTGCCTTGCCTGATGATATTAACCCTTAAGGTGTCATTCTCAAAGCTTTGACTGATATTTTCTATAGTCTGAACCATATTCCTGATGCCCATTGGCTTCTTGACGCGGACAAACTTTACCTCATTAGCCTTTTTAGCAACCTTATTTGACTCCTTTTCAACTATGGTTATAGCGGTATCCACTTCAGCGTCGGGAAATACGGCTCTGTCGAATTCAACCACGTAGAGAATCTTAGCGCTGTCTAGAAGAAATTGCTGAAACGGTTCTCCGTAGCCTACCTCTAGCCATTTGTTAGAAGAGATAAAACCTAACCTTCCACCATTCTTCAGAAATCTTAGTCCGTGAATGTAGAAGTAGATGTATATGTCGCTTTGCCTGTCGAGGATAACCGCACCCTTCACCTTCTTTTGGGGAGCACCGATGAACAGCTTACCCTTATATTCGCTTTCGATCAGCGACTTGATCTTCGCTTTCTCCTTCTCACCCAGCAGCTCTTGACGGATGTAAGGCGGATTAGCCACCACAGCGTCGAAGGCCGGAGGCATCTCTACCAGCGTGGGCTTACCTTCAGCTGTGAGGCTCTCGAACCCTGAAAGCGTCGCCTGCCCCGGCCTGACGTCGAAGATGTCGCTGACAACAGCGTTCACCTTCTCAATTCTGGCTTTGGGGTTTTGAACAGCCAAGTTTATGACGGTAAGGTGGGCTGGAAACTGATTTATATCCACCCCATATAAGCGCTCCAAAAGCTGCTGGTGAAACCTCTCAGCCAGAGGGCCCTCTATCACCCTAGGGATGTGGTTCAGCTCCCTCAGCCTGTGGTAGGCTCTGACCAAGAAACCCCCTGAACCGCAGCCGGGGTCTAAAACCACAGCCTCAGGCTTCGTCACCGTCAACTGCACGATAAAGTCCACGATCCCCGGCGGCGTGTAAAACTGCCCAAGCCTCTTCCTCTCCAACGGCGGTATGAGCTTCTCGTAGATCCGCCCGATAAAATCACTCTCCATCTTGGAAAAATCAAACTCGTTGAGAGTGTCCAGTAAGGTTCTGATCCGCTCCTGAGCCCTCGGCGTCAGCGGTATCTCACTTATCACATCACTCTGGTAGATGGGCGCATAGTCTATCTTCCGAGCATCCGCAAAGAAACCAGCCAAAGCCTCGGAAACATCTTCCTCCTCCCCTATCCTCAGCGGCCTCAACCTGTCAGGGTAAATCGCCCTTATGACCTGGTAGAAGAGAAGCTTGTTAAGCTGGAGGTAGGTAGTCTGCTCCGCAATCAACCGGTTGGTCTCATCCGAAAACTTAACACCCTGACTTTCCAGCCAGTCAACATACCGCTCCCGAAATTTCTTATCCCGAAGCCTTCCTTTCAGGGCGGAGAGAAACTCCGGGTAGAGGTCAGAGGAAGCTTCATGCAACGTATCCACAAGCGTGTCGTCCAAAGGCTTAAGGCGGACGGGAACAAGCTCCAACACCGTCTTAAGAAGACTTTCAGCCCAGTCAGGGCTACGCTCATACTCAAAGGAGGCAATCTCACTCTCCAGAGCCTTAGCCTCAGGCTTACGTTGAAACAGAATGAGCCTCCGCACGTTGCAAGTTGCATAATAAGGAAAACCACCCCACCCCGCATAGTCAAGAGCCTGCCTCACCACCTCAGGGTCCCTAGGCTCAATGTCCCTCTGAACTCGCCCTACCTTCTTCTTGAATTTAGCCTCAACAACAAACAGACCCCTACCGCCTTTCTCAGCTGTCAAGTCAGGTGTCCCGTTGATAGGCTTCTCAAAAAAGAAGTCAACCACATCAGCCACACCGAGCCGTTCAGCAGCCTCCCTAAGCTTCGGAAGTAGAAACCTCGCAACAAAATCCCGCTCAGAAGCATAACGCGGCGTCTGAAAACCCAACTCTGCCCCTACGGGTATTTTCTAGGGGCCTGTTTAATTAAAACGTTTGCTAATGGATTTTCGCTGCGATGGCGTCTCCGACCTGGGAGGTGGAGGAGGACCCTCCCAAATCTTTGGTCAGGGTCTTCCCCTCCCTCAGCACCTGGCCTATAGCCCTGTCCACGGCCTCCGCAGCGGCTTCCTCCCCCAGGTGGCTGAGCATCATCTGCCCAGCCCAGATGGCGGCGATGGGGTTGATGACCCCCTGCCCCGCGTACTTGGGCGCCGACCCGTGGATGGGCTCGAACATGGACACCCCCCCCGGGTTGATGTTACCCCCGGGAGCCAGCCCGAGGCCCCCTTGGATCATCGCCCCCAGGTCGGTGAGGATGTCCCCGAACATGTTGGGGGTGACCACCACCTGGAAGCGCTCAGGGTTTTTGACAAACCACATGGCCGCTGCGTCCACGAACGCGAACTCGGCTTCCACACCCTCATAGTCCCGGGCAACCTCCGAGAAGACCTCCCGCCAGAGGCCGTAGACATCCCCCAGCACGTTAGCCTTGTCCACGGAGGTAACCCGGCGGAGACCCTTCCGCTTGCAGAGCTCAAAAGCATAGCGAACCACCCTTTCGACGCCCCGGCGGGTGGCTATCCCCAGCTGGTAGGCTACCTCGCCGGGAGCCCCTTGGACCGCCACGTCCAAGCTGAACCTCAGCCTGTAGAGCCTCCGGTTCACCTCCAACCCAGCCCTGTGGCTTTCACCCTTGAACCTCCCCCCAACCCCCACGTAAAAGTCCTCAGTGTTCTCCCTGACCACGTAGAAGGCAATGTCCCCCGGGCCCTTCCCACGTAGGGGGGTCTCAACCCCGGGATAGAGCCTCACCGGCCTCAGGTTCACATACTGGTCGAAGTGAAACCTCAACCTCAACAGCAGCCCCTTCTCCAGCACCCCCGGAGCCACCCTCGGGTGGCCTATGGCCCCCAAGTAGATGGCGTCCGCTCCCTCCAGCTCCTTCAACGCGGAGTCGGGGAGCACCTCCCCATGCTCCAGATAATAGTCGCCTCCGAAGGGGTAAAACTTGAAGTCAAACCTGACCCCGTAGGCGTCCCCCGCAGCGGTCAGCACCTTGACGCCTTCCTCCACCACCTCAGGGCCTACGCCGTCCCCGGGGATCACGGCAATCCGATACCTCACCGCCAAACCTCCTACCTCAGAGATGGCACCGTGGGGCTAAACATGTTTTCCCCGACTACATAAACCTTTTCACCCAGGAGGCGGAAAGCCCTTAATACAGGGCAGCGAGATAACCATTACACGGAGACCGCGGCGCAAATGCCCCCCAAACACTTGAGACTGTTCGACACCACCCTCCGAGACGGAGAGCAGACCCCCGGAGTAGCCCTCACCGCCGAGGACAAACTCCACATCGCCCGCCAACTGGACAGGCTGAGGGTGGACGCCATCGAAGCCGGGTTCCCGGTCACGTCCAAGGGGGAGATGGAAGCCGTCAGGCTCATAGCCCAAGCTGGGTTGAAGGCGGAGGTCTGCGGCCTCGCCCGAACCACCCGGCAGGACGTGGACGCTGCGTTGAAGTGCGACCTCCGAAGCCTCCACCTCTTCATCGCCACCTCCGACATCCACCTCCGCCACAAACTCCACCTAACCCGCGGGCAGGCCCTCAGGAAGGCGGTGGAGGCCGTGGAGTACGCCAAAGCCCACGGCCTGCAGGTGGAGTTCTCCGCCGAAGACGCAACCAGGACGGACATCGCCTACCTCAAACAGGTCTACACCGCGGTGGTGGAAGCCGGAGCCGACAGGGTCAACGTCCCCGACACCGTAGGTGTCCTCACCCCCCAGCAGACCCGCCGGCTGGTGGGGGAGATAGCTGAAGCCGTCAAAGTGCCCATCAGCATCCACTGCCACAACGACTTCGGCATGGCCGTGGCCAACTCCCTGGCCGCCGTGGAAGCGGGGGCCACCCAGGTCCACGTCACCGTCAACGGCCTGGGGGAAAGGTCCGGCAACGCTGCGTTGGAGGAGGTGGCCATGGCCCTTTACTCCCTCTACCGGAGGAGGCTGCGCCTCCGCACCCGGCTTCTCTACGAGACCTCCCGGCTGGTCTCCCGGCTGACGGGGGTGCCCGTGCCCCCCAACAAGCCTATTGTGGGGGAGAATGCCTTCGCCCACGAGTCAGGCATCCACGCGCATGGGGTCCTGTCCATGCCCCTCACCTACGAGCCCATCAGCCCTGCGCTGGTGGGGAGGGAGACCACCATCGTAGCTGGGAAGCATGCGGGCGTGCACGGGGTCAGGAGGAGGGTGGAGGAGCTGGGCTTCAAACCCAGCGAGCAGCAGGCGAGGGAGATCGTGGAGAGGGTGAAGGAGCTGGGAGACCGGGGGAAATACGTCACCACCACCGACTTGCTGGCCATAGCCAGCGCCGTCTGCGGTCAGCCGCTGGCCGAGGAGAGGGTGCTGGAGCTGAAGGACCTCGCCGTGGTCACGGGCACCGACGTCATTCCCACCGCTTCGGTGAGGCTTATCGTGAAGGGCAGGGAGTATGTGGCCTCGGAAACCGGCGTAGGCCCGGTGGACGCGGCTATCAAGGCCATTCGGAAGATCACCGACAACCTCATCAACGTGAGGCTGAAGGAGTACAGGCTGGAGGCCCTGACAGGGGGCTCCGACGCCCTGGCGGAGGTGGTGGTGAAGATCGAGGACGCGGGGGGGAAGGTCATCTCCGCCCGAGCCGCCAGCTCCGACATCGTCAAAGCCAGCGTCGAAGCCATGGTCAACGGCCTCAACCGACTCCTCCAAACCCAAACAACAAGATAGTTTTTTAATATTTATTCGGTGTTTTATAAATATCTGAAATATTAACTTTGATGAGTCCTAAAATAAATTTTTATTATTGATTTTACAGTTTTGTTATTTAATAAGTCGTGGAAGTTAGAAGAAAAATGTTATGCTCCAAAAGTAATTAAAATACTATTTCACAAATTAATAAAAGATGAACAAAGATACTAACTTTGTTTGGTGAAAGGAATGAGTTCATCTAAGCCGGGTCTTGGTCAGGAACCTATACATATGCTAATCGAAAAAGCAGCAAGTGGAAAAATTGATATACCCGAGTTTCAAAGAGAATTTGTTTGGACAAAAAACCAAGTTGCTGACTTGCTTGATTCTTTAATAAAAGGTTATCCGATAGGCTCTATTCTGGTTTGGGACTTGAGTGATTATACTCAAGGTAAACATGTCTATGAAAATAAGTCAAAAGAATGGATGGTAGATGGACAGCAAAGAATAGTTGCACTCTGCATCCTGAATTTAAGAAAACCCTATTGGCTTGATATAAATATATGGAATGATTTAGTCAAAAAATATAGAGTAAAAATTAACATACTAACTTTGGAAGTTTCACTCGAGTATCCAGCGATTAAGCAAATCCATGAGTGGGTATCTCCGTATGATATTTTTAATGCTGAGGACATAAAAAAGTTAGCTGAAGAGTTATCTTACAAATTAAATAGACCAGAGCTTTTCACAAAAATCTACGATAATGCTAGCAAGATTAAGGCCGCTTTAAATATGGATATTCCGGTAATTAAGATAAATACATCCTTAGAAAATATAGCCACTATCTTTGAAAGGCTAAATAGTTCTGGCACAAGGATAAAACAAGCGGATATAACTCTAGCTTATGTTGCTGCATACAATGAAGGATGGGTAAGAGAAGAATTTTCTAGATACCTTGATAGTTTAGATGAGGGAGGTTTTTACTTTGATCCTACACTTCTTGTTAGAGCAATAACCTCAGTAGGAGAAGACAAAGCAATTTTAAGAGAAGTAAGTGATGACTTTCTGAGAAATAAAAATAACTTATTAGACTATGCCTTTTCAAAGTTTAAAAATAGTCTTAATAGACTAATATTAGAATTTAGAAATATTGGAATTCTATCTTCAGAATTAATTTATGCAAAAAATACGATAATACCCTTAATATACTTGCGTTGTAGATTCGAAAATCAGTTTGAATTTAAAAAGGCTTTTCTTTTTTTCCTATTAGCTTTGTGGCAAGGAAGATATAGCGGTTCTGCGGAGACTACCTTACAAGAGGATATAAACAAGATTAAAAATTCAAGAACCTTTGGGGAGGCAGTGAACCAGTTAATCGGTGAATTAAGAGTTGACTCAATTAACAAGGAGGCTATTAAAAACGCGATCCACTATCAAGGAGAAGGTAGGTTCTTTAAATTACTCCTTTACCTAATTACTTATAGAAACGAAGCAGTTGACTGGTTTACAGGGGTCAGGATAGGCTATACAACACACAATGAGATAAATAAGGATTTTACGATCGAAGAGCATCACTTCTTTCCCAGAAGTCTCTTAAGAAGTGTAGGAATCAAGAAAGAAGAAAGAGAACTGTTAGGGAATATAACTTTCATTAATCCGGGCACAAATAAAAGACTCAGATATCAACCTTATACCTACATTCAAAAATATGGTATTGATAAAAGTGAATTACAAAAACAGTTAATACCCTTAGATGAAAATCTTTGGAAACTGCAAAATTATAAAGATTTTATAGAGAAAAGGTCTGAACTAATTGCGGAAGAAATTAATAAATTTCTGAAGCCTTAATTTCTTGAAAGTTGAATGCTTAGAATGTTTGAGATTAATTTTTATCTCCGGAAAAAGGACTATGCGCGGTGAGCTTGGTATGTCTGTTCTTAAGAGGACTCTTTACCTCTTCCGTGAGCCTGGAGAGAAGAACACGGGGAAGGCCGTAGAAATCGCCAAGAAGAGGACTTTGGAAGAGGGAATAAAACATGTGGTCGTCGCTTCAGCCAGAGGCCGGACCGGAGTTAAGGCTGCTCAAGCCTTCCGGGGCACCGGGGTCAAGGTTGTGGTGGTAGCTGAGTCGCCGGAGTGGGCTGAGCTGGAGGAGGCCAGCCTGAGGAAGCTGAAGGCCTTGAAGGCCACCGTCCTCCGAGGCGTCCACGCCTTCCATGGGGTGGAGAAATCCTACACGGCTCTCCGAGGGGGAGCCAGCATAGCCGGGGTTGCCGAGGACACCCTCAGGAGGATTTCCTAGGGCACGAAGGTTGGTGTGGAAATCGCCCTGATGGCCGCGGATGCGGGGGCGATTCCCCTTAACCGGGAGGTCGTCACCATAGCCGGAAGCGACCGGGGAGCCGACACCGTGCTCATCGTCCGCCCCTCCACCTCTGGGAGGTTTTTCGACAAGAAAAAGGGCTTGGAGATCAGGGAGATCGTCGCCATGCCTCGGAAGAAAATCTTCTACTAAGCCCTTGCACCGCTCTCAGGGTAGACCTCGGATGATCTCCGCCGCCTTATCGCGGGGCACAGCTACCAGCGTCTCCGTGCTCACCGCCCCCACGCTGCCGATGGTGAGCAAAGCCTTCAGAGCAGCCTCCTCGCCGGGGGCCTCACACACGGCCACGAAGTCATACCGGCCTAGGGTGAAGTAGAAGTCCTTGATCTCCCCTCCCACCGCCTTGAACGCCTTCTGAGCTTCCTCCCGCCGCCTGGGGTGGTCTTTTATGTTCGTGATTCCCTCCCGGGTGTACCTGCCTAGGATGATGTAGGTGGACATGGTTTCACCTCCGAAGTTGAAGCTTGCTCATCGGGTCCATTTAAGCCTTCACCCTCTTTCGTCGAGCAGCCGCTTTTCCCCTTCCAGCTTCCTTATCCCCGTGATGTCCTGGTTGACTTCCAACGTCCCCAGATAGTTTCCTTCCCTGTCCCTCACCGCAAAGTACCTGATGTACACGAACCTTCCCCTGTGGTTGATCCAGAAGTCGACAAAGTCCCTGCTGCCGTCCTTGAAAGAGGCCAGAATCTTCTCCACCACATCGACACTTTGGGGAGGATGACAGTTCTGCACCTTCCTCCCCAAAACCGACCTCGTCCTGACGAAAATCCTGTCCCGGGTGTCCGAGAAATACCGGACCCTGTCGTCCTTGTCCACAAAGGTAAGGTCCACAGGCAGCATGTTCAAAACGGCCATCAACTCCTTCACATGCAGCTCCCCGGTGGGAAAAGAGACCACGCCGTCCTCCTTCACCGAAGGCTCCTCCACCACAAACTTCCTGAACTCCTCGACGAGGGCCTCGGTTTCCTTGGGCTTCTGGATGAAGACATAGCCCACGTCGTCGCTTTCCCTCAAAACCGTAACCCACTCGTCGGCGGCCAGCTTTTCCAAGGCCGTGGGGAAGAGGATGCGCTCCTCCTTAAAGATCATGCCCTCCACCTCCTCCACCAGGGGGGTGAGGGTCTTTTCCACATACTCCCTGAACTCCGCCTCTGTGGTTACACCTTCAATGTCCGCCAGGCTTTTGTTCAGCAGCTCCCTGATTTCGTTGTCCTTCCCCCACATGACCTTTGAAGGCCCGAAGAAACCATGCTTCTCCAAGAAGGGGAAGAGAATCTGCTCCTTCCTCGTGTAGTGAACGTCTACACCCTTCAACCTCGCCAGCAGGTCTTTTATCTCCCGCTTCAACCCGGAAAGCTCATAACCGCCCACCTTTCCCGCCGCTTCCTTCAGGGCGGCGGTGAGTTTTTCGATCTCCCTGTTCTCAAGCTTGAACAAGTGCACGGGGTGGGCGGGAGATTCTTCCTTGGAAACCGTTTTCTCCAGCGCCGACTGGAAGAGCAGAGCGTGAACGTTGCAGAATTTCTTTATCTCCTCGGGGGACAGCCCCTCGTCGATGAGGGACTGCTCCACCTCCGCTATCTCCGTGGAGCTTATGCTGCCAACCTCCCTCTCAAACCGCTGCTTGGCCTCCTCCACCGATAAGCCCTGATGCAGCCTCCGGATGATGTCCCTCATTATCTTCTTTTTCCGCTGTTTCTCAGAAATCCCACCCAATCCTTTTCCAGCTCCATCTAAACGTCTTTTAGACGACAGAGTTATATGAGGCTTGCCTGTTAAGGATCGACGGCTGAATTTTTGGTTTAATTAGAATTACATATTTGGTTGACGTCGATCATTAAGTCTGCCAGCAGCTTTTCCATCTATCCGTTCAAAACCGCCTGTTTCCATGAACACTTTTTGGCCGAAGATAACTTCTACTGGAGCCCTAGGTGAGCGTACTCATGTTTGCTGAAAAGGGTGATTTCCAGTTCATCGCCCTCCCTGAGGGTTTCCATGGGGGGAAGGAAGGCGAAGCCGTTGGCCTTGACGAGGGTCGCCAGGACGTTGGAGCCGCCATGCACAGGCTCGGCCACAAAGCCGTCGCCTCCGTTCTTTATGGAAACGCGCAGGAAAAGGGAGCCTGTCTTACTTTTGACCTCCCGGTTTAGGGTTGCCTTTACAGTGGGAAGCAGACCCCGGGAGCCAAGGCCTAGGTGCCAGTTTATGAGGGGGGCGATGAAGAGGTAGAAGGCCATCGTCGCCGAGACCACATGTCCGGGAAGCATGATGACGGGTTTCCCGTCAACTACACCTGCACCGGCCACGTGGCCGGGTTTCACTGCCACCCCATGGACGATGACCCCTGGGCTTCCGAGGGCATTCACCGCATCGGGCACCAGGTCTTTGACTCCCACCGAGCAGCCGCCTATGGTGGCAACGATCTCAGCCTTGGAGATGGCTTCCTTAAGCTTAGCCTCGATGAGGACCGCATCGTCGGGGACCAGTTCAGCCTTGAGGGGCTCCGCCCCTGCTTCCAGCGCCAAACCTGCTATGAGGGAGGCGTAGTTGTTCACCGTCTTGGTGGGGTCGGCTTTTCCGGCCTCGACAAGTTCGTCTCCCACGGAGATCAGGGCCAGCTTGGGTTTTCTCCAAACCCTGACGCTTTCCTTTCTCACACCCATCAAAAGCGCCATGTCCTGCGGCCTGAGGATTTGTCCCTTTCTCAGGATTACGCTGCCTTCCTTTACCTCCTCCCCGGCGGAGGCTATGTTTTCCCCCACCCTCACCGGGCGGCTGACCTTGATGCATCCATCGTCGGGGGTGACTTCTTCAACTTTCACCACGGCATCCGCTCCCTCCGGAACAGGGCCTCCGCAGGCCACATAGACCGCTTGGTGGGAGGAAACCTTGGTGGAGATGGGAAAATCAGCTGGGAAAACCTCGCCAACGACCCTCAGAGCCACCGGCTTTTCAGGCACGGCTTGGGCTGTGTCCTCGGAGCGGAGGGCGTAGCCGTCCATGAACGTCATGGTGTAACGGGGGATGTTGAGGGGCGATACCACATCCTCAGCCAGCACTCGGCCTACAGCCTCTTCCACCGGCACCATCTCTGCCAACGGCCTGATTTTGACCTGGGCGAGGAGAGTTTGAAGAGCCTCCTGGAGGGTTTTGAGCTTCAGGGTTCTTTTGAGGTCGGTTCTCCGGGGGGTTGAAAGCGTCTCCATCTTCGTTGCTCACCCACTCCGCTCTGCCACGTCCAGGTAGGCGTTGATTTGGCTGTGGTCAAACCGGATGAAGCTCTTTGTTATTTTGGCGATGCCCCGGTAGAAGCCGAGTGCATCCTGCTCCACGACCTTGTCGCAGAAATCGTAGACCCATGCCGTCAGGTGCTCGTTCAGGAAGCCTTCCTCCAGCCTTAAACATCTTAAGACTTCTTTTCGGTTCCGGTTTTTCCAAGCCTCCGCCTCCCTACCGCACAAGAGGCGCATGAAATCCAGTTCGAAGCCGATGTGGTCAGGGGGCTCACCTCTGAACTCGTCCTGAAGACCTAAGCCGAACTGCCGGTATGTCCGTAGTACCTGAGCGGCGGATTCGCCCCATACTGTACCTTCCCTGTACACCGACTCGTATGGGGGAGGCGGACCGTAGGAGGGTTTTATCCCGCGGAAAAGCCGGGTATATTCCACGGCTAGACTTTCATGAAGTTTGAAGCCGGCGTCCTTCAACCGGCCGATGAAGAGTTTGATGCTTTCTACCCCTTCCGCAGCGTCGGCCGGTAATCCTTCAAGCTTTTTCACGGAGCCCAAAAGTGGAAGGAAGTCTTCACCCATCAAAGACTTTAGAAACTCTCGGCTTGGAGGTTGAATGTAGAAAGCCTTCAAAAAATCATAGGTTTTGCTTCGATTCTCAGCCACTTGGGCTAATTCCGCAAAGGTCGCTGTGTCGGCATCCCGGTTTCCGCCTCCGCCTTTTCCCAGCCATCTGGAAGCCATGAGTTTCCCTGACCTTTCAGTGTCATGGAACAATCAAGGAAAGGATGCCGCTCAGGATGAACACCGACGCCACCAGTAGGAGGAGAGTGCTTGCGACGAAGCCGTAGAAGAAGCCCGTCAGCTTCATCATCCTCGGCCGGCCTACCGCTGCTGCTACGAGTAAGGCGTAGATGGGCAGCATCAGTATCACGAAAATCAGGACATGGCCGACCAGCTTTGAGCCGGCGTACCATGCGGCTACCGAGTCGAATGTGGCTAGGGTTATGACTGCAGCTGGGTTTATCATTTCTCCTTCAACTCCATCATGGGAAACGTCTTCACTAGGAGCATGTAGAGGAGGACTGCGATGGCGAAGGTTCCTACCACCAGAGACCATTCGACGAACGTGGGCGTATATGTCCCCGGAGGATAGGGCATCCGCGGAAACAGAAGAGAAGGCACGACGATGAGGTACCGTTTCACCCAGAAGGCCACCACCATGACTGCGGCGCTTAGGACGGTTAATCTGAGACTGAAGATTTTCGGATAGACAGTCTGGGCGAACAGGTAGAGGAACGGAATCGCCAACCCCAAGACCACCGGCCAGTACAGGGCTGCGAACTCCCCTAAAAACAGAGCCTGAGATATTCGCATTTCCGCCACAGGCCCCGCGTATCTTACGGCCGTTTGCTCCTGAAGCATCATGTACAGGTAGGTTAGGCTGAAGATGCCCAGAAGCGTGCCAAGGCCGCGGAAGACCTCGGGCTTGATGTAGTCCTGCCACTTGAAGACGCTTCGAAAGATGGCGGCTATCACGATGACCGCTGCCAGCGCCGAGGCTAAGGCTGCGGAGAGGAAGTAAGGCCCTGAGAAGGCTCCGAACCATAAGGCTTGAGCCGGTATCAGGCCGAAGATCCAAGCTATCATTCCGCCGCTTAGCAGGGTGATGAGTCCCAGGATCGCCATGGCCAGCCACCAGGTTATCTGCTCAACCTTAGGCTTTTCACCTTTATCGTAGCCTATGAGGAGAAGCCTGTAGAGCCTCCTCAACCTTTTGGGGGCATGTTCCATGTAGGCGGCTAGGTCCTCCCGTAGGGAGAGGGTGAAGTAGGCGGCGCTGAGGGTGAAGTACAGGAAGATGACAGTGATGTCCCAAGTCATCGGTGACTGGCCTATTCGTTCAAAGTAGAAGACCAGCATGAGATACAGCCTATCCGGTCTCCCCATGTCTAGGACGATGCTCAACCCGGCCATGGCTAGGCTGATGAGGGTTAAGACCTCTGCAATCCTAGTTACGGGCCGGTACTTCTCCGCCTTCATAACCCGCACCGCCGCCGACATGGCTATGCCACCGTGGGCGACGCCGATGAACCAGATGAAATTGGTGATGTACAGGCCCCAAGGAGCTCCCGCGTAGGGTGCACCCACATCCCGAAGCCCCGTGACACCCAGCCCCTGGGTCAGTTGAAAGCCCCAAGCATAGAGGAACAAAGCCGTCAAGCCGAGTAGCACGGCAACAACGCCGTAGAAAGCCTTACTCGTGTAGGTGAGAGGACGTAGGATGTTTTCATCCAACCTGTTTCCCATCAGACTGCCACCTCCTCCCTCTCAACAAACTCGCGTTTGATGCTTTCTATAGTTCGAGCTTTATCTGAAGGCGGATAGCCTATGTAGAAGACCCTAGGCTCTGTGCCAAGTTCCTCCAAAAGTCGAAACCAGCCGTTTTTGCGCAACAGTTGCGAAACTTCGCTGTTGGGATCATCGAGGTTGCCGAAGTGTAAGGCATGAACAGGACAATTCGCCACGCAGGCGGGCTTCAAACCCTTCTCTAAGCGGTGTACGCAGAATGTGCATTTTCCTATTATTCCAACCTTGTGGCTGCCTCCTGAGGTAAGCCTTCTTTCTTCTCCGTGAAGCTTGTCATGGTCTGGATTCCTGTAGGGTGGGATAACGCCTTCAACCTCCTTCCGGACGGTAACATTCTTCCAGTTGTAGTACTGGTTATCCTCGGGCTTTTTCCAGTTGAAATAGTTCACCCCATAGGGACAGGCGATTTCGCAGTATCGACAGCCGATGCAACGGTTGAAATCCGTCAAGACAAGGCCGTCCTCCCGTTTAAACCTCGCCCCAACAGGGCACACCTTCACACAAGGCGGGTTATCGCAGTGCATGCAAGGTCTGGGTAGGAAGGTGTATCTCACGTTCGGATACTTGCCTTCTTCAAACCTGAAAACGTACATCCAGAAGACACCCTGAGGTGTGTTGTTTTCAACTTTGCACGCCTCTACGCAGGCCCTACATCCCATGCACCGCCTGAGGTTGATTACATAACCGTATCTAACCATTGCCCTCACCCTACTCTTTGTACACCTTCACCTTTACATGGAAAGCCTGATCGGCTGTGTTGGCGACATAGCCTTCGCCGGTGTAGAAGATCGAGTTAGGCGTCGGCCCGCTTCCCTTGGTCCAAGGGTGCACCCAGAATCCGTAGTGATGGAAGAGGGATACGGTATCAGGTCTTATGCCTTCCAAATACCGTGCCTTAACTCTCAACTTTTTTGTCTCCCCCGTCACTGCGTTCTGGGATTCCACCCAGAGTTCATCCCCATCCCGAATGCCTTTCGCCATGGCCGTTGCAGGATTTATCTCCAAGCTCTGTCTCGGTGCAAGTTCATTGAGGGGGGGGATGAAGGTGGACCTCGACTGTTTGAACTCAATTTTCTTGGAAGAAATAAGGTAAAGGTCATACTCAGAGGGGGACTGCTCCATGGTAGGATTTCTCCAAGTTGGGAGAGGCGTGTAGTCCCTCCAGAAAATCTCTGGGGCGCCCTTCTCCTTCATCACATCCTGGTAACGTTTGAGCGACTCTCCGTAAAGTCGGTGTTTGATTCCCCCGTAGGGTGGGTCCCAGGCTGGTGCATACAGCTTATTCGCGGGAATGGGCTTCGCCTCGGTCACTCCATGCTTTTCAAAGTAGCCTAAGCCCTCCGAGATGCCCGTGGACTTCGCCCAACGGTCGAATATGTCTCTGACATCCGGCTTCGTGTTCAGGTCGAGCATGTAGGGTTCCTTTAGTTTAAGCTCCTTGTTGAGGTGGTCGATGTAGCCTCCTTCACCGTACAGTATACCAGCCTTCTCGCAGAGGTCGATGTAGATGTCGATGTCGCCTCTGCTCTGGAAGAGAGGCGGCATGGGAGGCAGCCTGAGAGCTTTAGCCTCCACATACTGGTCATTCACGCTCTTGGGGCCCTCGTACTTTTCAAGGGTGGCGGCGGGAAGGACCAAATCCGCGAAGAGGTCGGCTGTTTCGCTCAGCCAAGGGTCGATGACGATGATGAACTTGAATTTCTTATACGACTCGATGATGGCTTCCTGGTCTGGGAACGACAGAACCGGGTTAGCCATGTGGATTATCAGGACTTCAGGCGTGTAGTCTACTCCGTATTTTTCCGGATTTAACATGACGCGGGCGACGAGGGATGAGTTGTTGCTGTTTATGGGAAAGAACTTGCTGTCCTTCAGGTAGATGTTGTAGGGGGGGTCCTTGATTTCTATCTCATCCAGCTTCTTGAAGTTTTTATGCAGCTTTCTTCCCAAGTCCACGCGCAGCCCGCCTACGGCTTCGATGGCCCCCAGCAACATGAACACCATGATGGCAGCCCGAATGGCTTGGAAGCCCAGCTCTTGCTGAGTCACATGGTAGGCCATTATGCCCACGGGACGATAGGGTATTTCCACCCCCTCCAAGACGACGGTGCTGCCGATCATGGCGTTCTCACCCAGCTCCTCGGCAACTCGCCTGATCCTCTCCGCAGGCAGGTCGCAGACTTCAGCAGCCCATTCAGGCGTGTAGTCGGCGACATGCTCCTTGAAGGCCTGGAAGGCCGTCTTCACCTTCACCCCTTGGACGGTGAATTCCCCCTCCAAGGCCGGTTTGATCCCTTCCACATCATGGGGCTTGGGGGAGTTGGTGGCGGTGTCCCAAACCTGCTCCTTACCGTCCACCCGGAGGAAATATCCGTCGTCCTTGACCAAGAAGGGAGCGTTGGTATGCCTCACCAAGTACTCCTCATCGACGTAGCCCTTGCTGATGAGAACGTGGGCTACGGCCAGGAAGAAGGCGAGGTCGGTGTTGGGCTTGATGGGCAGCCATTCATCCGTGTGGGGGCCCATGCCCCGGAGCCGAGGATCGACGGTGACCACCTTCATGCCTCGCTCCCTTGCATCCAAGAATTGCTGAGGCCAGGTGATCCAGCAGAACTTGTTGCCTCCCGCGTTAGTCAGGTTCCAGCCCCAAGAGAGAAGGTATCTGCAGTGGCGAAAGTCAGGGTGGAGGACTCCGTGGAAGCCGACGGTGTACTCGGCAGCCCGGTATCCGGCGTCAGAGCAGAAGGCTCCGTGGTGGAGCTTGGTAGCCCCTGAGGTTTTTACAAAGGCCGCATCGTAGAATTTCTTCGCCTTACTCCTGCCCTTCTGCCAGACGAGGAGCCGCTTATCCTTAGCCCTAGCCTCCTTGATCTTCTCCCCCGCCAAGGACAGGGCTTCCTCCCATGAAATCTCCACCCATTTCCCGGGCACGCCTTTCTCGTTCACCCTCTTGAGGGGTGCCTTAACCCGGTAGGGGTCGTAGAGGGAGATTATCTGGGCCTGACCCTTGGGGCAGAGGGTTCCCCTGTTCAGGGGGTGGGCGGGATTCCCCTCCAGCTTAACGATTCGGCCTCCTACCCGGCGGGCGAGTATTCCGCAGTCCTGTTTACCGATCCAGCAGGTGGTGGGTATCCATTCCTCCAAGGGAAGCTCTGCTTCTTCCGCCCGCGTTCCCAGCGGATAACCTGCTCCTAAAGGAAGCATGCTGCCTAGGGCTGTAAACGCCCCTAGGGCCAGAGAGATTTTAACAAAGTCCCTCCTCTTCAAACCCATTTTAAACAATCCTCCGTTAAAACCCTGCAACCAAAGGTATGGCCTATTTTCTCCAACCCCCTTTTGAGAGGAAGGAAACGAAGGGCGTCGCTTCCCTGCTCCCGGGCGAAACGTGAACCCCGGCTACTCGAGGAGTTTACCAGGACTTTTCCCTCGAAACATATTTTTTATAAATAACATAAAAATCAATTAGCACTATGCCAAAAGTTGGCGGAATGCCGCCATGCAGATTAACGACCCGGCTATGAAAGAAAGGGTGGCGAAGGCCGTGTCAGACCGCCATGTCCGGGAGATAGTTTCCGCCACCATTGCTCGGGCGAAATCCGCCTCCGAACTCTCAGGAGAGCTCGGAATACCGGTTCGAAGCGTCTATCGGTACTTGGAAGAGCTGAGCAGCCTGGGTCTTCTCACGGGTGAGCGTTCCGTCTTGATGAACAGTGGGGGAAGATACACGTTGTATAGGAGCATGGTCAAATCCGTCACGGTGAAGTATGGAGGGGGAAGTCTGGAGGTGGACTTGGTGCCCAACGAAGACCTCTTGGACAGGTTCATGAGGTTCTGGAGGTACATGAGTAGGTGAAAGAAAATGGCTTCAGCCCTCTTCTGGTACATCAGGCTGGTGGAGCTTCTGTCCCTTGCTGTCGCCTTGGTCCTCGTAACTCTGGCCTACGGAGGCTACCGGAAAAGCCGCAGCAAAGCCATGCTTTCAGCCGCCCTAGGCTTCGGAATACTAGGAATAGCCTCCCTGTTGGAGGGCGTGCTCTTCGAGGTGGCAGGACTGTCGCTGGGTGAAGCCCATGCCTTCAGGTCGAGTTTCACGCTGATCGGATTCCTTATACTTCTGTACTCCATCCACAAAACAAGCTGAACGGCGGCCTCGACCCTTGAGCTCTCTCAGCCTTACCTGCAAACCTATTTTGCCGGTTTCCCTGCCAACTTGAAGACGAAGCCGGCGGCTCAATATTTGACGGTTTTATCCGCGTTGAGGTTGAGGATTATCTCAGCTATGTCAGCTCCGTATTCAGCTGTTCTCCTGATGCTCTCTATGACCACCCGCAGCTTGATGAGAAGCGTGTTCGCCAGTCTGAAGTTCAGCAGCTGTTCTACGATCTCGTCCTCTAAAGCCCCTATCTGTCGGGTCTTCGCTATGGTTTCGTGGGCGAGCTTTATATCCGCCTTGTAGAGGGCCTTAAGGGAGTCGGCGTAGACCTCCTGAGACAGGGAGCTCATGGCGGTTATCCCCCTCAAATATTTCTCATCGGGCAAGCCGTCCATTGTCAGGACCGTGTGGGCTATTCTGGCCGCGTGGTCAGCGACCCTCTCTATGCTTTTCACTATAAGCCTATAGCCGAGGCAGTCCCGGGGAGTCGCCAAGCCGAACTCCCTGATCATCGCCCTGTTGTAGACTGCCTTTTTCAGCTGCCGGACCATGAAAAAGTAGAACCTGTCCACTTCGTCGTCGCGGAGCACAACCTCATGGGCCAGCATGTGGTCCCAGTTGGTCAAGGCTGCCAAGGCATCCTTATGCATGAGGGAGGCCAGCACGCTCATGCGGTTCAACGCCCGGTCCACTGGGAGTTCTTTGTAGCCTAGCAGACACTGCGCCGTCAGCCCGTCGGCGGATTCTTCTATTATCTCTACGCCCATCAGTTTCCCTTTGATGATCTTCTTCAAAGCATCCCGGTGTCTGGTGGTCTGAAGCCCGAACTTCACTTGGATGAGGTCGTAGCCGACAAGGTAGCGGGCTATAAAATCGCGGACAACCACCTCCGGGTCCACCTTGGGGGATACCTCGAGAAGTGTTTCCTCAAAGCTCTCTCGCTTCGTGTCTCCTTCCGGGACGATGAGGAGGGAGGCGTCTGGTTGGCGGAGTAAGGCCACGGGGCTTCCGGGGGTTAATCCGACTTCCTTGGCCCATTCTTTGGGCAGGGAGACGACGTAGGTGGAGCCCCCTGTGAGTTGGATTTTTCTCCATTCAGACGGGTGGTTCATGACGGGTGCCTCGTCGATATAGTCTATAGAGCCTATATATCTATTTTTCCCCTATTGAGTTTACGTCGAAAATCTCTATATATCTAAACCACCCTCTCAGCCCTCGAAGTCTAACTCACGCCTCCAAAGGTGTGGAAGAATAAAAAAAGCCGGCTGCATACCTTACCGTCTCCAATCCCCGCGTGCAAGCCGCCGCGCATCCTTTTGCTCTAAGCCTCTCAGACCAACCTTTTCCTCCAATGCAGATTTCATCGTCCATCCTTCTGAGGAGAACGCCCCTTGATTGAGGTCTGGGTTTTCATCGTCGGACTTGTGCTCGCTCTGTCGATAGCGTGGTCTCTGGGCGCCAACGACGCTGCTAATCCGACGGAGTGCGCCGTGGGCAGCGGGGCTATTACGCTGCGCAAGGCCATAGCTCTTTTCTCGGTGTTTGTGGCTTTGGGCGCTCTGCTGCAGGGGCACATGGTGATGAAAACTCTTTCCCGGGGGATAGTTCCCCACATCGACCCGCTGGCGGCCTTCACGGTGGTGCTCTCCATCGTCCTCTGGCTGGTCCTCTGCACTTGGAAGGGCATACCTGTCTCCACCACCCACACCACCGTCGGCAGCGTCATCGGCTACGGGCTCATCGCCTACGGAGCGAACCTCAACTGGGGGGTTCTCTTCAAGGTTTTCTTAGGCATCCTTCTGTCTCCTCTTCTCTCCCTTGTCTGCGCTGCTTTGCTTTATCTGGGGTTAAGATCGCTGCTGGGGAAGTTTTCATCCACCCGAAGAATGGAGCAGGTCGTCAGATACTCGCTAATAGGAGCCTTGGCTTTTTCAGCCTACTCCTTCGGAGCCAACGACGTGGGTAATGCCACAGGCGTCTACGTCTCGGTGACTGAAGAATTCGTCGGGCTGCCCACCGCGGAGACGATGCTTCTGCTGGCGGCTCTTGGCAGTGCAGGTATTGCCTTGGGCGGCTTCACTTGGGGTTACAGGGTTATCCGCACAGTGGGCTACAGCATCACCCGGTTGACGTTGACCTCGGGGCTGGCTGCGGAGCTGTCCAACGCCCTCGTAGTTTGGAGTTTCACCACCGTTCCCTATGTCCTCTTCGGTTGGGGTCTGCCCATCTCCACCACCCACAGCAGTGTGGGGGCCATCATCGGCGTGGGGTTGGTCACGGGGTTGAAGACGATGGGCCCTAGGGTTATCGTTAAAATCGTTTTGACGTGGGTTTTAACTATTCCCTGCGTCATCCTTATAAGTTGGTCTATGTTTAAATTGGCTTCCGTCCTCATAACATTATAAGGTCAGAGTAGGATGTCCCGTTTCAAATCCACAAGCTCCATCATATGGCTGGGCAGGGAGAGGGATAAGAAAATTCTGGAGCTGTGTAAAACTCACCTCAAAAAAATCCTCCAAGTGGTGGAGGAGATGCATAAGGCCTTCGAAGCCTTCCACAAGCTCGACCGAAAAGGAGTGGACAAATGTTTCAACGAAGTTTTCGAGCGTGAAAAGGAAGCTGACGAAATAAAAAGAGCCATCCTAGAAGAGCTTTCCAAGGGCCTGTTTCACCCCATCAACCGGGATGAGATCATCCGGCTTACCATGACCTCCGACGACATAGCCGCCTACGCGAAGGCCGCTGCCAGAAAGCTGAACTTCATATCCCCGGAAAACTTGACTCCAAATCTGAGGGAGATCCTCAAAATCTTCGCCGACAACCTTCTGAAGATCACCGGGGATGTGAACGCTGCCTTCGAGGCGTTGACGAAGAAAACTAACCTCGCCATTCAGATGTCTCAGAGGGTTGAGAACCTGGAAGAGCGCATCGACGACTTCAGGGTGGAGTCTGTGGTTCCGGAGTTTTTAAGCTGGTGTAACGACTGGAAGGCTGTCGGCCAGTGTCTGCTGCTGAAAGAGATAATAGACGAGATGGAGAACGTGGCTGACAGATGCGAGGATGTGGCTGACGTCATCAGGGACATAGCCCTCAGCTCCGGATAGCAGGGGAAACAGAGCCTGCGGGAGGCTGTTTTTAATTAGCATCCCTGTTTTTCCTTCTAAACGTTTAATAGCCACCAAGCTAATAGTTTTGCACGCAAAGCCGTTTTCTTTTCGGTTCTGATGCCGTTGGAAGAAAACTAAGTTTTGCCGAGGAGTGTCAAAATAGAATGAGTGAATTTCAAGAATTTGGCTTAGACCCCAGAATAGTCAGGGGGCTTGACAGTTTAGGGTTCATGGAGCTGTTCCCCATCCAGGAGCGGGCGATAAGCCCCCTGCTGCAGGGAAGAGACCTCATAGGCCAGGCGAAAACTGGCACAGGTAAAACCGCCGCCTACGCCGTCCCCATGCTTCACAGATTAGACGCTGGAGACAGGCGCATCCAAGGGCTGGTTCTCACTCCGACGCGGGAGTTAGCCGTTCAGGTTGCCCGTGAAATCAGGCGGATGGGAAAATACACCGGCATCCAGGTCGCAGCAGTCTACGGAGGTCAGCCCATTGGTGTTCAGCTTCGCCGTCTGGAAGAGGGCGTGCAAGTTCTGGTGGGAACCCCGGGAAGGACCATCGACCTCATCCGCAGGGGGGCTGTTTCGTTGGGGGGAGTGAACTTTGTGGTCTTGGATGAGGCGGACACCATGCTGGATATGGGATTCATTGAGGACATCGAATATATCCTAGGGAAGACCCCCAGCTCAAGGCAGTTAAGCCTTTTCTCAGCCACCATGCCCGGGGAGATCATCCGCCTGTCCGGGAGGTACATGAAGAACCCTGAGAAGGTACTGGTGGACTCCGACGAGCCTTCTGTGGAGACCTTAGACCAGAGATATGCGACTGCGGATGAAAAATCCAAGCTGAGCGCGCTGGCTGAAATCCTAGGCCGGGAAAAACCCTCCACCGCCATCGTCTTCTGCGCCACAAAGGCCCGCGTCGACAGGCTGGCTGGAAGCCTTAGGAGGCGGTTTCCCGGCGTGGAGGCCCTTCACAGCGGCTTCAGCCAAAACCAGCGCGACAGGGTCATGGAGATGTTCCGGGGGAAGAGGCTCAGAATCCTCGTAGCCACGGACATCGCAGCCAGAGGATTGGACATCCCGCATGTGGACGCTGTCATAAACTACGACGTCCCGAAGAATCCGCTGATCTACTTTCACAGGGTCGGCCGGACGGCGAGGGCAGGGGGTGCAGGTAAGTCCTTCATCCTAGTTTCCCCCAGGGAGCTAGAGGATTTCACGCGCATACAGGACCGCACGTCGGCGGTTATAAAGCCGGCGTACCGGGAAGGGGGGGAAGCGTCTCCCAGTAGTTCTATCCAGAAATACTGCGCCCGATGCGAAAGATGGGTCAACTTCCTCACCGTGGGAAACCTCTGCAAGTGCGCGGACTGCGGCAGAATACTGGGCTTCAGCGAACAGAAAGAAAGGAGAATGTACCCTGTTACCTGCTCGGAATGCGGCAGGAAGGCGGAGGTTCCCTTCAAGCCCCTAGAAGGCAGGGCAACCTACTGCCGGGAATGCTACAGGAAGCGGGGAAGCCGCCGGCCTCCAAGGAGGCCTAGCCGCAGGCGGGAAGGGGGAGCTGAGGCGGCTTGAAGAGGAAGGTGCTGAGCGAAGAGGAGCTTCAAGACCTCATCCTCCCAGGCGAAGGCCAGGTTTTCGGGATGGCCGTCAAGATGTACGGCTACGACCGCATTCTGGTTAACTGCGAAGACGGCAAGGAGAGGCTCTGCCGCATCGTGGGGAAGCTTAAACGCCGAGTCTGGATAAGGGTAGGCGACCTCGTTTTGGTTTCTCCATGGGAGTTTGACTCCAAACGCGGCGACATCGTCTGGCGGTACATGAAAAACCAGAGATACTGGCTTAAAAAGAAAGGCTACGTAAAACTGAATATTTAGAACTCTAAGGCTTTTATGAGGTTCATGATCAGTATACCTATTGAAAGTATACAGTGAGGGAAGATATGCTCGGGACAAACTGAGTTGAAGATTCGAGGAATTGGCATCTAACTGTGAGACATTGGAAGTTAAAGACAGAGAAGGAATGGCTGATTCATATAAGAATAAAATGGTTAAAATAATGAAATATAGCTTCACAAGACTATCATCCAACAATTATTTAATAAAATAATTAATTCAAATAACAAAAACTCAATACAGATAATTCATATTGTAATTATAGCTCTTCTTCATCTTCCTCCTCCTTATGTTTAATTTGTCTTTCACTTTCTTTTTCTATTTCTTCTTCGATTATCTCTCCGACCTCGGCTACCTCCTCTTTAAGAGGGAACAATGTCCATGAGATATTGCCAGTCTCAATAGCTTCCTTCACCATTCTTTCTCTCCTAGTTAGCTGGGGACTTCCACTTTTAACTTCGATAAAAATTATCTCTTCAAGGTCATTTTCAGAGAGACCCTTAAATGCTACAAAGTCTATTGGAGTCCCCAAGAATCTTAGGTCTCTTAGGTCAACTTCAAGCTTTGTAGCTATGAGGAATGGGGCTATTTGTTCTGATACCTTGCCTAATAATGTCCTTATCGACCTCCTGATCGCATCCTCTCTAATGTCTTTCTCACACTCAACTTTCCACTGTTCAAATAATAACTTGTACTCGCTATCTTTCTGTTGTTCAACTTCGCCGATCTTTTTTTCAACCCACTCCTGATACATTTTAGAAGCGAGAGTGTTAGCGCCTTCAGCAACCATCCTTGAAAATTCGGACTTTAGTCTAATATACTTCCATAGAATAATAAAAAGAACAATGGGGAGAACGAATAAAAAAATACTGAACAATATTATTTCGAGCATGTCGATCATAGCTAACTTGCTTTAATGTCATATTTAATTTGACCTGCCTATAATAGAGGGGTGCATGAAAGATTTTTTATCAGACGGACACATATGACTTTATAGGACTATTATTAATAGCCTTAATTAATTCAAAGAAACAATTACAAACTAGAATATTAGAT
This sequence comes from Candidatus Hecatella orcuttiae, assembly GCF_002009985.1. Lineage (NCBI taxonomy): Archaea > Thermoproteati > Candidatus Bathyarchaeota > Bathyarchaeia (SeqCode) > Candidatus Hecatellales > Candidatus Hecatellaceae > Candidatus Hecatella > Candidatus Hecatella orcuttiae. Next base: position 12,775 of record NZ_MTLX02000005.1, on the reverse strand, counting down.
TTAAACATCATTTAAAAATAGAATAAAATTTACATTTAACAAGATATTTAGCAAAAATAAATCCAAATCATGCCCGAACAGCAGAAGTTTAGTGGTAGCGGGGCGTGGATTTGAACCACGGATCTCGGGGTTATGAGCCCCGCGGGTTAAACCTGGCTACCCCACCCCGCTGCTGAGCCGGCATATGGAAGGATGCCGTGCGTGGTTAAATACATGAAGCTTCCGGATTATTATCTTTTCTCCCTCGAAGGGGAAGAGAAACATTAAGGACGTTCGACAGCCATCTATGCGCTGGGAAACAGGGGTGCCTTGGGATTATGGAAACCTTCACCCACCTTAAGCTTTTGAAGGCTCTGAGCCGCGTGGAGAGGAAGCTGGGAAGGAAGCTGGGGGAAGGCCAGAAGATCCTCCTGACCACCGACGGCTCCGTCACCCGGATTCTGGAAATCCTAACCGGGAAGCCGGTGGTGGTGAAGACGCTGAGCCGCAGGGTTGCCCCCGCCGACGCCCAGACTGCCCGGTGGCTTCAGGTGCCGAAGGGAAGCAGAGTTAACTACAGGATGGTGGAGTTGAGGAACCCTCGACCCCCAAGGGTTCTCGCCGTAGCTCGGTCGTGGACGGCGTTGAGCAGGCTGGCCGCTGGGATACGCCGGGACCTCACCTGCACCGACCTGCCCATTGGGAGGATTATTTCCCGGCATCGGTTGGAGGTTCGGAGGGAAATCCTGAGCATCCGCATGGTTTCCGCCTCCGGAGTGTTGGCTAGGTCCTTCAGAGTTGGGGAAGGCACGTCTTTGCTTTCCAAGACCTACAACATCATCCACGGGGGGAACATCCTCATCAGGATCGAGGAGTTTTTTCCACCTGTTTTCTAGGCTTAAAAAACAATGCTCATATGTGCCACTTTTTCACACTATTTTTCAGCCAAGCTTCAAGTTTTTGTTCTGGGAGAAGCTGGAAGCTGGCTCCATCGTCTACGTGTCGGCTGGATGGGGGAAACGAGGTCAGTCCGCCCATCGAAGTTCCTCATCGCAAAGGCTCAGCCAAGGCTGAATTCATCATCAACGGGAGAATGTGGGGGCCTTTTTATTTAAGCCTTTTCTGAGGCTGCCTAGTCTTCTAGGAGTATCCCCTGCCTTTTCAGGGCGGTTTTGATCTTCTCCAGCTCCTCCTTGAGTTCTAGGATTTCCTGGTAGAGGCTGGTGAGGGTTAAAGGCTGCGGGGGAGAGGGAACCCTCGGAGCGTCGGGCAGCAGAGGCTTCTTCCTAGCGCGGGTCAGCCTTTCAGGCTTGAAAACTTCTCCCAACTCTACCTCCCTTCACAAGGGAGGGCGCCAAGAAGGCTTTAAACCTTTACCGTCTGATGTGGAAGCCTTCGAACTCGCCGGCGGGCGTCTCCCAGATGAGTTGGATTTTTTCCACCCTAGCCCCCGGGGGGCCTCGCCGGCAGAATTCCACCAGCTTCTCCACAGCTTCCTTTTCCCCTTCGAAAACGGCTTCCACTCTTCCGTCGGGGAGGTTGCGCACCCAGCCCTTCACCCCATGCCTCACCGCCTCGTCCCGGGTTTCCCAGCGGAAGAAGACCCCCTGAACCCGGCCGCTGACGAAGACGTGGGCTCTAGCCTTCAACCTCATCCCCGGAAAACTTGGGAGAAGAGGCTCCATATAGGATTTACTGCTCCCAGCGGGAGGCCAACGCCTCGAACCGAGGGCCTTTCCACGCGGTTATCTTCGAAGGCTTAACTCTCACCCACCAGAGGCAGGCGGGTTTGACGTCGGCTAGGGCTCCCCTCAGCCACTCCCTAAACCGGGGGTACTTCTCCTCGAAGCGGCTGAGCAGGGGCTTCCACTCCTCCAGCTCTTTCTCCTCCAAGGAGGCCATGGAGCCTAGGATTTCAGCCTCCCCGCGGATGAGGACGCCGAAGTTGTTGAGGGGGTCCACCGGGTCTCGGATGTCGACGGTGAGGGACAGGCGATGGTTAACCCTGAGGTTCGCCAGCTTTTTGGTGGCGGAGAACGCGGCGAAGTAGAGGGAGGAGGCTGAGAAGTCGAAGGTGAAGAAGATGGGAGTCACATGAGGCTGGTTGGAGGCGTCCACTGTGCAGAGGTAGGCGAAAGGGGAGTCCCTGAGCAGGGCTTCCAGCTGGGGGGTTAGAGCCGTGGTCTTCACCGTCCTTCCAACCTCACCGAAACCGGCCGGGCTTCCCTCATGTAGACGAAGCTTTCAACATCCAACCGGATGAGAACCCTGCGGAGGAAGATGGTTGTCCCCCATTCCTTGGGAATCCTAGCCTTCTCCGTCCGGTAGACCCTCATGTACTTGGGGTATTTCTCGTCCAAGAGCCTTCTAACCTTCCAGAACTCCCTCAAGTGAAGCAGCCCGTCTAGCAGGCCGTAGATTTTCACCCGCCCCTTAACCAGCACAGCCCTGTTGTTGTGGGGGTCAGAGGGGTCTCGAATGTCTACCAAGAAGGCTACCTTCGGGTTTTCCCTCATATTCCTAAGCTTCTTAGCCACCTTGGAGGTTAGGAAGTAGATGCAACCGCGGTCGAAGACAAAGATCACTGGAGTAACATGGGGCTCCATGCCCTTCCCGGAGGTTCCAAGATAGCCGAAGAAGCCTTCCTCCAACAGCCAAGCGACTTCCCCCGGCAGGGAGGCAGGCTTCCGGCGGTTTGAGGGTTTCTCCACAACAGCCCAGCCGCCAAAGGATTATCCCCATTAAAGGGGCATCATAATGGATAAAACTTTAGTGGGATAAACTCAAGATACCCTCCAGCCAAGTTCGACGGCAAAGGCCGCTGAACCCCCGGAAGGAATGCCTTTGACCTTCAACCCCCTCATCCTTCTCACCTTCGCCTCCGCGGGCTTCACCTTGAAGGTGGCGGACGTTTGGGGGGAGAGGAAAAAAGGCCTCCCCGCCTACGGGGCCTCCGCCGCGGCGGCCTTCCTCTTTTGGCTGCTGCTGCAGACCGACGGCTCCACAGCCACCCTCATGGTCGCCGTGGTGTTGGGCAGCTTGGCCTCCCTGAAGGTGGACAGGCTGAACCTGGTCTTCGGCCTCGCCTTTTTGGCTGCCCTTTCAGCAGGGCTGGGATTTCAGCATCCTAAACCGGTGCTCTTGGCGGCTTTAACAGCGCTGGGCTTCTTGGACGAGAAACTCCACGACCACTGGGGCAGCCGCGGAGGAACGGCCTTCTGGTTTTTCAGGCTTCGGGGACTGATGAAGGTGGGCGCTGTGTCCCTAGGCCTGACAGGGCAGCTGACCGTCTTCAGTGTGGCGGGCTTCATGGTCTTCGACAGCTGCTACGACCTCTCCAGCCTCCTTCCAGCCGGGCGGGTTCCGGAGCTAAGCCGGAGGCCCTAGGCCCCAGAAGGCTTCAGGCCGGGGTGGGGAGCCGGGTTTCCCGGCTTTTTCCAGCCCGTAGCGGCTGAGGGGTTTGGTTAGATGTCTGTGAGCTCGAGGCGGAGGCATGTAGAGCCCGCTGGACAGGCTTCGGGGGATGGGGAACGGAACCCTGCGGAGGGTTGAGCTGCGGTGTTTGCATTTTTCACACCGGAACCCCTTGTGGGCTCCCATGGAGGTCATTCTTTTCCCGCACCGAGGGCAGAGGGGACTGCGGAACTCCACCACGGGAGCCGTTTCCAAGACTTCCAGTTTTTCCAGGTTGACGGTCCTAGGGCCTAAGGGCTGGGCTTTCCTCAGGCCTCCGTAGACTTTGACCCTGTCCCCCACCCTCAGGGCTCTGACGGTGTTCCTGAAGTTTCCTGTGGGCTCGTAGGCGGCGCAGAAGATTTCACCCGTGGCATCCTTCAACCTGAAGATAACATGGCCTCCGGGCGCGGTCTGAGGCGGCTGGGCTACGAAGCCCTCCACCACCACCGCGGAGTAGGGCGGGATGTCCCTGATTTTAACCGTCTCCCCCAGGTGGGCGTCGGTGCCCTGATTGGTTCTGAAGACCGCCCACCGCTCCGGCTTCTCCCCGGTTTCAACCATGCTCAGGGCTTTCTTGACGGCTTCGGGGGTTTCCCCCCGCACCCCTAGGAGGACGGGGTCCGGCCCTCGGGGAGTCACCAGCACCCGGCCTGTTTCAGGGTCGAGGTTGTTGAAGGTCCACGGCCTCGTAGCCCTGTCCATCTCCACCACCGAGTCGAAGCTCACCGCCCGAGGCTCACCCCTGCGCTCCGGCAGCCGGTAGGCCACCGCCTCGTAGGTGTGGTCTCCTTCCAAAGTCTCTCCGACGGCAGCCGCAGCTCCCACGACACCCTGTCTTCCCTCCAACTCCAAGGCTTCCCCCCCGCAGGCGCGGAGAACCCTGAGGGCTTCCCTCGGCTCCACCACCCTCCGCAGGGCCTTCTGGGAGAGGCTTCTCAACATCGGGGGGACGCTTCCCCGGAGGAAGGCGACCGCCGGCTCCGTGTCCTTCCAAGCTTTCTCGTAGTGGCTGCGGATGAAGGCGAGAACGGTTTCCTTCAACTCCTCGTAGTCGCCTTCGCCGCCTACGGAGAGGCGGAGGCAGACGGCGCCGTTGCCCCGGGTCTTCCAGGGAATGTTGGGGTTCAGCCTCACTAGGTTGGGGTAGTCTAGGAAGGCGAAGCCTTTCTCGGCCAGAATTTCAACCAGCCGGGCTCCGATGTAGGTGGTGCATCCTCCCAGGGGGGAGTCGGTGTCGTCGAAGCCCACATGAACCTCTAATGGCATCTCCCATTAGCCTACTTCAGAGATAAAATTAGCCGGGAAAAAAGGGTTCTGTTCGGCTGAGAGCCAGCTGGGTTATGTTCCAGGCTCGATGACGATCATGGTGAGGGTGGAGCGGACTTTCTCCAGGCGGCGGATGTTCCAGGTGATGCATTCTTTGAGTTTCTCCATGGTTTCAGCTTCCACCTTGGCGATAATATCGTAGACCCCGTAGACCACGTAGGATTCCACCACGTTTTTTATCTTCCTCAACTCTAGGAGAACAGCTTCTTCAGACCCTATCTCCGAATTGATCAGCACGTAAGCCGTCGGCAAAGGTGTTCACCACCTAGAATCTTCCACCACCATGGTTATAAAACTACCCCCCGCCGCCCACTAAAATCTTTAAGGCCTTCAGACCCTCTACAAAGATGAGAAGGGAGAACCCGTGAACCGGGAAAGCGTAACAGCCGAGGAAATGGCAGCCCTAGAGGACAACGCTGAGTATTTGGGCGTGTCCAAGCCGCAGATGATGGAATGCGCCGGGAAAGCCGTGGCCGAAGCCGTGGCCGCCTTGAAGAAGGGGAAAACCTGCATGTTCTACCTGGGAACAGGGCGAAACGGCGGCGACGGCATGGTGGCAGCCCGGCATCTAGCTTCCAGGGGCTTTCAGGTCTCAGCCGTCCTGGTCGGGGGGGAGGAGAAAATCTCCGACCCCAGCGTCGCCCTCAACTGGAAGGCCGTCAAAAACATGGACTTAAGCCTCCGACTTTCCACCGCCAGGGATTCGTCCCTCGTCCCCAAGGCGGAGGCCGCGGCGGCGGTGGTGGTGGACGCCCTGTTGGGCACGGGGGTTAGGGGGAGAATCCAGCAGCCCATCCTTCAGGCGGTGAGGGCCATCAACCAAGCCTCCGCCTACCGGGTGGCCGTGGATGTGCCCACGGGCATCGACGCCTCCACCGGGGAGGTGCTGGGGGAAGCCGTCAGGGCGGACATGACTGTGACCTTCCACGCCCCCAAAACAGGCCTCCTCAAGGCCTCAGCCTACGCGGGAAAGGTCGTCGTAGCCGACATCGGTCTTCCCCCGGAGGCGGAAGCCTACGCAGGCCCTGGGGATGTGAGGAGAACTCGGCGGACCCGGCCGGCTGACGCTCACAAGGGAGACTTCGGGAGGCTGCTGGTGGTGGGAGGCAGCGGAACCTACACGGGCGCGCCGGCCTTGGCGGGGATGGCTGCTCTTCAGACGGGAGTGGACCTAGTCTACGTGGCCGCTCCCCGGGAGACAGCTCGGGTGGTTTCCTCCTACTCCCCCAATCTTATCACGGTGAAGCTGAGCGGAGACTACCTGGACCCTGAGGACTTGAAAACCCTAGAGTCCTATCTCCACCGGGCCACCGCCGTCGTCCTAGGGCCGGGCTTGGAGACGAGGGAAAGGACCAAGGAGGCTGTGGAGCTTTTGTTGAAGGCCGTGGAGGGGCTGGCTAAGCCTCTGCTGCTGGACGCTGACGGCTTGAAGCTCTTCGGAGCGCTGAGGCGGGAGGCCAGAACAGCCTGCGTGCTCACCCCCCACGGGGGAGAGTTTGAGCTGGTCACAGGGGCGAAGCCCCACAGCGGCCTCCGAGAAAGGGGAGAGCAGGTGAAGGAGGCCTCAACGAGGCTGAAGGCCGTGGTCCTCCTCAAGGGAAACGTGGACATCATATCCGACGGCCGGAGGGTCAAATTCAACCGCACGGGCAACCCGGGCATGACCGTGGGGGGCACAGGCGACGTCCTCTCCGGCATCGTGGGGGGGCTCATGGCCTTAGGCGTCAAGCCCTTTGAGGCTTCGGTGGCCGGAGCCTTCGTCAACGGGGAGGCGGGAAACCTGACCCTGAAGAGGAAAGGCTACCACATTCTGCCCACGGACCTTTTGGAGGAGGTGCCCCGCCTCATGGAGAACCCCATGCTTCTCAGGGAGAAGCCCTAAGCCGGGGCTGGGCGGTAGGATTCCTCAAGCCTCAAGACCTCCTCCCGGCTTCCAGCTTGGCGGTAGGCTTCCAGCAGCTCCCGGTTGAGGGAGAGAAAGCTGGAGCCCCACTTGTAAAGGGCCAGAAGCCGCTCGCCTTCAGCCTTGAAGCCTAGGATGTGAAGCGCAGCGGCCAAGGCCTCCAAGGAGCTCAGTTTTCCAGGCTGCCCGTAGTTGACAGGGTTAGCCGCCACCAGGAAGGGGAGACGCCGGCCTACGCCTCGGAGCCTCCGGGTGAAGACCTCCTCCACCCTGTTCCAAGAGCAGTCCACGGCTACGAGGCCCCACCGCTCCACCCTCGGCCTGTCTTCGGAGGCCAAGGGGACAGGGGACGAGGGGTCTAGGAGAACCGCCTGCCGAGGAAGCTGGGAAGCCCGCCTTATCCCCCGGGCTAGGTGGAACCTGAGCAGCTTGGCGGAGGTGCACTTCCGAGGGTCATCCTGCTCCAGCATGTAGGCGTAAAGCTTGACGGGGGGATGCTCACCGTTCAACTCCCCAAACCTCCGCCTTCGACCAGCTTTCTGGATTTAACATCAATGGAAGGAGAAATAGGTTTACTATGTTAACTGTCCTTATAAAAAATAAGGAAGCAGTGAAACTGAAGTAGGTATAGCCAAATCGGACTAAACCAAACTGCTTATGACCACGCATAAAAAATATACGCCTTTGGATTTATATTAATCTCAAGAGGATGATGCTTAAGGATTGACAAAGAAAAAGAAGAAGCTGAGTGAGTGGTTAGTTGACACTTACTCTGTTCCAGGTGTAAACGAAATTAAATTGTCCCCCAATATGCGTCATCCGTACACCTGGACACATAAAAGGGAAAAACGCAAGAAAATCGCTTACATTATAAGTGGAATTGTTGCAACTGTGTTAATTCTCCTTTATTTCGTGTTTATGGTTTAACAATGAAAAGCTAGTTCAGCTTTAGGAAAGAAACAAAACAAAAAATTGAGTTCTAGGATTCTTTGGGTGAATGCTTCAAACCGAAAGTTGGCGTATGCATTTGATGGGTTGGCGTGCAGGCCGTAACCCGCTTTCTGTTTTAGGCGACATGCGGCTACGCGGGCCACCCGCGTCTCAGGTGGAGGTTCATCGACGCCTATTCGCCCTTGCACCTCGCGAAGCAGCCGTTTCAATGCTTCCCAGCCCGTCCTCGGCGACTTAGCACGCCCCATCGCCATGCCAGGCTGGGACATTCCGTTTCTGCTCTGGGGTTAGGACTCTCGTCCTATGCCTTGCGGCACCGCGAGCTCCACCGTGTGAGCGGAGTTTCCTCCAACCCCTCCTAGGGGCTGGGAAGTCGCCCACCTGCTCGCCAACCCAAAAGAACAGCTCAACCCTCCCAGTTAAGCTTTCCCCCAAGAAGGAAAAGCGCAGAGAAAAACCTGGTAAAAAAGAGCACTCGCCGTGCAGAGGATTTTTCGCCCAGACGTAGCTTCGCACTTAAACCCGACACCTCGGGCGGTTGGGGGTGGCACGCTGAACGCCTCGGCCCGAAGGCCTTGGCGCGTACACGTCCACTCCATCAACGGGGTCTTCTACCCCAGCCCTCGTTCGCGGCAACCAGCCCTGTTGCCAAGCCGGCGTAGGCCGCGAAATGGCCGCCTATTTTCGGGAGGGGCTTCGAGCTTAGATGCTTTCAGCTCTTATCCCCGACAGCGCGGCTGCCCGGCGTTTGCCCTGTCGGACAACCGGTAAACTGTAGGCTGCGACACCCCGTTCCTCTCGTACTGAGGGCACCTTCCCCTCAGGCGGCCAACACTTCCAACAGGTAGAGTCCGACCTGTCTCACGACGGTCTAAACCCAGCTCGCGTTCCCCTTTAATGGGCGAGCAGCCCCGCCCTTGGCAGCTGCTGCACTGCCAGGATGGGAAGGGCCGACATCGAGGTACCAAACCGCGGGGTCGATGGGGACTCTCACCCGCGACGAGTCTGTTATCCCCGGGGTAACTTTTCTGTCACCTCCAGCCCCCACCAAGGGGGACATGAAGGATCGCTAGGCCCGGCTTTCGCCTCTGGATTCTCTGCTTTTAAGAATCCAGTCAGCCCGGCTTTTGGCCTTGCCCTCTACACCGGATTCCTGTCCCGGTTGAGCCGAGCTTTGGGCTCCCTTGATATCTTTTTAAGGGAGTGCCGCCCCAGCCAAACTGCCCACCTGCCGGTGTCCCGAGGCCCAAGCCCCGGTTAGGGACACAGCCCCAGAAGGGCGGTGTTCCATCGGCGCCTCCCAAGGCTCCCGGAGAAGCCAAGGTCAACGGCTCCCGCCTACGCTCTGCATCCAGAGCCATGCCCCAACGACAAGCTGCAGTAAAGCTCCACGGGGTCTTCTCTCCCCGTTGGAAGTTCCTGGACTGTTCGTCCAAGTTATGTGGCTTCACCGGGTTCCGGGCGGGGACAGCGGGGCCCTCGTTGTTCCATTCATGCACGTCGGAACTTACCCGACAAGGCATTTGGCTACCTTAAGCAACATCCACCATCTTGGGAAATGGGGATACTGGACCATATCTTCACCCCAACCTTCTAGGCTGAAGGCTGGCTTTGGGGTGCCCGGCGTATGGTCTCTGAGGCGTCCACCCTTTCATCGATCTCCTTCAGTATACCGTCAAGCTCATGTTTTCGGTCGGCGGAGTGCTCGTAAACGTTTCTTATGAGCTCTTTGAAACTCGACGCTTTTCTATGAGCTCCCTTTTCAAGGTTTTCCACCACCTCGGCGAAGAAGCTGAAGGCCTTGGCTTTGGCTAGGAGGCGATGCTTTCTGAAGAAAGGTATGACCTTTTCTTTCAGCTGCCTTCTGTTGTCGACAACGTATTGGAGAAGGTTCTCCTGGCCCGGCTTCGATATTATTCGACCGCATTGCAGCATTCTCCGAAACAACTCCAACACCAGCCGGTTGTCTTTATGCTGCGTCACATGGAAGACAGGGTCGACGACCCATCCGAATTTTGTGTCATTCTGCCTTTTGACTGAGATTGAAAAGCAGCCTTCACCGTCGGCGAAGCCAGCTAGGTAGTAGGCTAGGTATTTGCGGCGTTTCGGCAGCGCCTTAACGTCGGCTAGGTCACTGAACTCATGGAGCACCATGGACTCTCACGCCCTGTTATGGTGTTGCATGCGCAGTTTTTGTGGCTTTCTGGAGGGTGGTTCCCTGCTGGTCACCTTCAACGCCCAACGCTCTTTTCCCTCTCTCGGGGGCGCTGGGTTCCGGTTTCCCAGCATACAGCCGGGTTTAACGACTCCCTTTAAGCTCGAGAGTCAGAGTTACTCCCGGCGTTTAACGGCCCTTAGCTCGGTTGTACCCGAGTTTCAGGTACCGTCACTGGCCAGGATTCAAGAGCCGTACACACCCTTTCGGGCTTGCGGCTCCCTACGTTTTTAGTAAACAGTCGGGACCCCCTTGTCACTGCGACCTGCTGTTCCAGCCGAAGCCGAAACGGCAGGCACCCCTTATCCCGAAGTTACGGGGCTATTTTGCCGAGTTCCCTCGCCCCGGAGTACACCCGACACACCTGAGGCTTCTCACCTAGGGCACCAGTGTCGGTTCTCGGTACGGTCTGCAGGAATCCCCTTTCCCAGCCTCCTTTTCATTGACTCCAAGGATCGGGGAAACCGCCCTAAAGGGGGCGGCTATTCCCGCCTCGAACCGGTTCTCGCCATTACGGCGCTCCCCGGCCCTCGGCCGGTTAAACAGGGCGACGACCCTGCTTCCCCTACCTTGAAGTGTCAGAGGCTAGGCCTGCGTTGCCGCATGGTATCCTGCAGGCACCGGAATATTAACCGGTTTCCCTTTCGGTCTGTCGCGGTTAAGCTAGACCTTAGGACCGGCTTACCCCCGGCCAACGACGTGTTGCCGGGGAACCCTGGCCCCTTCGGCGGAGGGGATTCTCACCCCTCTTGGCTGTTACTACCACCGGGATCTGCACTCCTGACCGGTCCATTGAACTTCACAGCTCAACTTCTCCCCAGTCAGGACGCCCTCCTACCAGGTTGCAACCTAAGTTGCACCCTGAGGTATCGGCAGCCAGCTTAGCCCCGTCCATTTTCGGGGCTCCTGGCCTCGGCGGGTGAGCTGTTACGCACTCTTTAAAGGATGGCTGCCTCTAAGCCAACCTTCCCGCTGTTTTAGGCCAAGAACGCCCTTTGGTTTGACGTTTAGCTGGCATTTGGGGGCCTTAACCTCAGTCTGGGTTGTCCCCCTCTCGGTCCAGGAGCTTACCCCCTGGAACCCGTTTCCCCCCTTCTCCGACGTTGAGGGATTCGGAGTTTGAAAGGAAAGTGGGACCTTTCGATCCCTTGCTTCCCAATCAGTGCTCTACCCCCTCAACAGCCTCCGGGGGGACTGGGCTGCGACCCACTTCGGAGGGAACTAGCTATCTCCGGGCTAGATTGGTCTTTAGCCCCTAGCCCCAGGTTAGGGGAGCGAATTGCACGTCAGCACCCTTGCGGGCCTCCACCGGGCTTTCGCCCGGCTTCACCCTACCCAGGGCTAGATCGCCCGGCTTCTAGTCTCACAGCTGTGACTCCAGGCCCTTTCAGACCTCGCCCCTCACCGAGCCTAAGCTCGGCTGCAGGCCTGTCGGTTTCCCTGCGCCTTCGGCGTTGACAGCCTTAAGCTCGCCACAGCCGTGAACTCCCCGGCCCGTGTTTCTAGACGGAACGCCCGACCCTGGTCCTCCAGCCTCGTCCTCCGCGTTGCCGCGGATTCCTTTGGCTGGAATCCACCCTTTCAGGCCGGTGCGCGGTGTAGCTGCCTGGTTTCAAGCTCTTTTCACACCCCTTCCGGGGTCCTTTTCAGCTTTCCGTCACCGTACTAGTGCGCTATCGGTCTCAGGACGTATTTAGCTTTGGAAGTTGGTTTCTCCCAGCTTCGCATACCAAAACCAAGGTATGCTACTCAGGAAGCCGACCCAACTCCTTCCAGCTTACGCTTACGGGGCTATCACCCTCTCCGGCAGGCCTTTCCATGCCACTTCAGCTTCGCCGGTTAGGAGGCAGTCGGCTCCGCAACCCCACATCGGCCGCGGATTTCTCCACGGTCTTCGGTTTGAGCTGTTCCCTTTTCGCTCGCCGCTACTAGGGGAATCCTAGTTAGTTTCTTTTCCTCCCCCTAATGAGATGCTTCACTTCGGGGGGTTCCCGCTCCGTGAAGGAGCACCGTTGGACCGAAGTCCAGCGGTGGGATTCCCATTCGGGCATCCCCGGATCGAAGGCCGCTTGCGCCTACCCGGGGCTTATCGCAGCTTGCCACGCCCTTCCTCAGCGCCTGAGCCCAGCTATCCACCAGGCAGCGTATCATGTCGGGTTCTCGTTGAAGCCACGTCCAGCTTGCGAAACTCTGCACGGCGACCATTGCAAGCCTCTGAAAGGAGGCCTGCTCCGCCCTTCATCCCACGAAGATTCTCTTCGGGAATTGCATTTGGTTACGCGGAAAAAGTGCGGGTTTACCGCTTCCCCTTTCGCCCTTAGTCGAAGGGTTTCGTAGGAGGTGATCCGGCCGCAGGTTCCCCTACGGCCACCTTGTTACGACTTCTCCCCCCTCGCTGAGCTTAGATTCGACATGGCCAACGGGGACCATGCCTCATCTAAACCCAACTCGGTTGGAGCGACGGGCGGTGTGTGCAAGGAGCAGGGACGTATTCACCGCGCGCTGATGACACGCGATTACTAGGGATTCCATGTTCACGAGGACGAGTTCCAGCCCTCGATCCCAACTGAGGCGGGGTTTGGGGATTACCTTCCCCTTTCGGGGTCGGAGCCCATTGTCCCCGCCATTGCAGCTCACGTGTGGCCCGGGGGATCCGGGGCATACTGACCTGCCGTGGCCCACACCTTCCTCCACCTTATCGGTGGCGGTCCCCCTAGAGTGCCCGGCGTCCCAAGGACCCGCTGGCAACTAGGGGCGTGGATCTCGCTCGTTACCCGACTTAACGGGATACCTCACGGCACGAACTGGCGACGGCCATGCACCTCCTCTCAGCTAGTCTGGCAAGACCTTTAATCTGGCCTTCATCCAGCTGTCACCCCCGGTGAGATTCCCGGCGTTGACTCCAATTAAACCGCAAGCTTCACCCCTTGTGGTGCTCCCCCGCC
>NZ_MTLX02000004.1:0-1772 GCF_002009985.1 Candidatus Hecatella orcuttiae | reverse complement strand
AGGTTAGGTTAGCAAGTAGCTTTGTGAGGTTACATATTGACCTTGGCGACAGCCTGAAGGGTATGAGCAAAAATGCAAGGCGCAAGGCTCTGCGCCACGGGAAGCTATCGGAGACAGCGCAAAGCCGAATAAATCAGGCGGTCAGGCACTACCTAAATCATTAGCAAAAGACGCCTCACGGGAAGCCCCGAAAAAACGGAGCTGTCCCAGCAGTGGGGCGTCTTTTCCTTTTCAACTCCCCGACTTTCCAGGTCAGCACGGGGCTATCCTTGCGGGTAGCCCCTTTTAATTTGAGCTGGAGAGGAGGTGATAGAATGGGCGACAGTCTGGTAAAGGTTACCGACGCCGCTACCGGCGAGCTCAAGCGCTGGGAAACACCAAATGGCAAACCGATAGCGGCAAAGGAGAACGGCAACCTCGTTCTTACCAGGTTGGGCAAGCAGCTGGGCTTCAGGGTTTTCTCTAACTGCGTGCGCAAAGTGAGGTGAGAGTATTTGGAAAAGTGGCAGGAAGAGCTAGACGAAATTCTGGACGAAGCCCTCGCCAAGGAGCTTGGCACTCTGCTCTATCACCACTTCCAGCGGGTTACCGAGCCCAACAACGATGGAGTAACTGCCCTCAATCGCATCTTCGCCCGCCTGAGCCACCTGCCTCTTGAGGAGCTGTTGTGGCTCATATTCTGGCTGGGAGCTGCCTGGCAGAGGGCCGTGGACGAGCAGCAGGAGCTAGGAGCCCTCTAGTGACCCTCTACCACGGCGGGAATTATGTGAGAAACGGCAAGGATGTCGTCAACTGCATAAGGGACTCTAATTTTTCTCCCGGGAAAGGAGGTGAGACAGAGTGAGGACAAGTGAGACTTCAAGGGAGAAGCTGAGGCAGCTCTTTGAGTTTGCCTTCAGGGATGACCTGATGCTCCACTTCCGGACGACCCCCGTGGACAGTGACACCGCCATGGAGCTCGTGGACATCATCGGGCTATACAACAACTTTGACCCCGATAAGATAAAGGACGTCATGCGAGCGTTCCGCGGCCAGGTGTCCGGATACGAGATCGGGCGTGAATACAGCCCGGTGATCTACGTGTGGCTTCCCTACTGGACTCACCAGAGGGAGTATTCTGAGGAAACACACGGCAAGCGCATCCCTGAAGAGGAGCTCGAGGGACTTAGGCACAGTCTCTTCACCTGCTTCAAGCTGGCTCTAGCGGACGAAGCCAGCGAGGTTGCACCATCCAGGCTGCGCTTCTGGTGGGACTGAAACAGGCTGGAAAGGAGGTGAAGCATGGCTCGAATCTTCGTTTACGACGGACGGGAGTTCCCCGACCCGGACCCGAACCTCAGCCCGGACGAGGTCAGGAAGATGATGGCCGACTTCTTCCCCGAGCTGGCCAACGCCGAGGTCAGGGAGCACCAGAGGGGCGAGGACACCCTCTATGAGCTGGTGCGGAGAGTGGGGACAAAAGGATGAAGGCGAGCGACCTGATCAAGGTACTGAGAGAGCTGCCCGAATACCGGCTTCGGCTCATTGAGCTCGCCTGGAAGGTGACCAGAGGTGGCTCCATAGACCCCGGTCTGCTTGCCTTCCACAGCAAGGAGATAGCTGAAGCCATTGCCGAGGCTGAGGCCTACCGGGATGCGACAAGGGAGGCGGTGAGGTGCCTGATGGACCACTTTCAGTCCTAGCCGGGAGGCTGCGCCGCCTCGCCGTGCCCTCGCTTAGCTCGCTCATCGCTCAACTTGAGGGGGCCGAAGAATACCAGGAATTTGCCGCCC
>NZ_MTLX02000003.1:0-1791 GCF_002009985.1 Candidatus Hecatella orcuttiae | reverse complement strand
AGACTAATACCAACTCTGAAGCAGGTCAAGCCCTCGGCCATTAGTACCGCTCAGCTCAACGCATTGCTGCGCTTACACCTGCGGCCTATCAAACAGGTAGTCTACCTGCGGCCTTACTCCTTCACCCGAAGGTGAGGATGGGAGATCTTATCTTGGGGTGGGCTTCGCACTTAGATGCTTTCAGCGCTTATCCCTTCCAGACTTGGCTACCCAGCGATGCCCCTGGCGGGACAACTGGCACACCAGAGGTCTGTCCCTCCCGGTCCTCTCGTACTAGGGAGAGCTCCCCTCAAATCTCCGGACGCCCACGGCGGATAGAGACCGACCTGTCTCACGACGGTCTGAACCCAGCTCGCGTACCGCTTTAACGGGCGAACAGCCCGACCCTTGGGACCTGCTCCAGCCCCAGGATGCGACGAGCCGACATCGAGGTGCCAAACCTTGCCGTCGATGTGAACTCTTGGGCAAGATAAGCCTGTTATCCCCGGGGTAGCTTTTATCCGTTAAGCCACGGCCCTTCCACTCGGAACCGTAGGATCACTTTGCCCGACTTTCGTCCCTGCTCGACTTGTAGGTCTCACAGTCAAGCTCCCTTATGCCAATGCACTCTACGGGTGATTTCCATCCACCCTGAGGGAACCTTTGGGCGCCTCCGTTACCTTTTGGGAGGCGACCGCCCCAGTCAAACTACCCGCCAGACACTGTCCCCTGGCTTGATCCAGGGTTAGAGGCTAAATTCACCAAGAGTGGTATTTCAACGGCGGCTCCACCGAGGCTGGCGCCCCGGCTTCATAGCCTCCCACCTATGCTACACATGATGAACTCAGACTCAGTGCCAAGCTGTAGTAAAGCTCCACGGGGTCTTTTTGTCCTGCCGCGGGTAACCCGCATCTTCACGGGTACTTCAATTTCGCCGAGTCCCTCGTTGAGACAGCGCCCAGGTCGTTACACCTTTCGTGCGGGTCGGAACTTACCCGACAAGGGATTTCGCTACCTTAGGACCGTTATAGTTACGGCCGCCGTTCACCGGGGCTTCGGTTTGGTGCTTGCACACCTCCCCTTAACCTTCCGGCACTGGGCAGGTATCAGCCCCTATACTTCAGCTTACGCTTTAGCAGAGACCTATGTTTTTGTTAAACAGTCGCTTGGACCCATTTAGTGCCACCCTTCTTAAGAAGGGCACCCCTTCTCCCGAAGTTACGGGGCTAGATTGCCGAGTTCCTTAACGAGGGTTCTCTCGATCGCCTTGGGACTTTCACCCCCACCTACCAGCGTCGGTTTGCGGTACGGGCGCTCCTACTTCAACGGCAACGAAGCTTTTCTAGACGGCATGGGCGCAGCCAAGTCGTCTTGGGTTTCCCCGCAACTCCCCTCTGCCCTCAGCTAAACATCCGGAGCGGATTTGCCTACCCCGGCATCGCCTAAAGCAGAGGACGCACCATGTCCATTAGGCACGCTCAGCCTGCCCTTCCGTGTCCCTCCTTTGCCTCCATAGGAGCGGTACGGGAATAATAACCCGTTGTCCATCGCCTACGCCTCCCGGCCTCGGCTTAGGCCCGACTAACCCTACGCGGATTAACCTTCCGTAGGAAACCTTAGGTTTTCGGCGGGTGTGTTTCTCACACACCTTAACGCTACTCATGCCGGCATTCTCACTTCCCTTGAGCTCCACCACGGCTCACGCCGCAGCTTCACCGCCAAGGGAACGCTCCCCTACCCTCCCCGGCTGAAAAACCGGAGAGCCATAGCTTCGGTGGCAGGCTTGAGCCCCGGTGAATTATCGGCGCATGA
>NZ_MTLX02000002.1:0-465234 GCF_002009985.1 Candidatus Hecatella orcuttiae | reverse complement strand
TAAGTTTCAGCCTTGCGGCCGTACTCCCCAGGCGGCGGGCTTAACGGCTTCCCTGCAGCACTGGAATGGCTCTAAGGCCATTCCAACACTTAGCCCGCATCGTTTACAGCTGGGACTACCCGGGTATCTAATCCGGTTCGCTCCCCCAGCTTTCGCCCCTCACCGTCGGACGCGTTCTAGCCGGCCGCCTTCGCCACTGGTGGTCCTCCTGGGATTATAGGATTTCACCCCTACCCCAAGAGTACCGCCGGCCTCTCCCGCTCCCTAGCCCGGCAGTATTTCCCGCAGCCTGACGATTGGATCGCCAGATTTAACGGGAAACTTACCAGGCCGGCTACGGGCGCTTTAGGCCCAATAATCGTCCCCACCACTCGGGGAGCTGGTATTACCGCGGCGGCTGACACCAGGCTTGCCCTCCCCTTATTCCCACGGCTTTTTAGACCGTGGAAAAGCCGCCTTCAGCAGGCGGCACTCGGGATGGCCCCGTCACGCTTTCGCGCATTGCGGAGGTTTCGCGCCTGCTGCGCCCCGTAGGACCTGGACCCTTGTCTCAGGGTCCATCTCCGGGCTCCCGCTCTCACGGCCCGTACCGGTTATAGGCTTGGTGAGCCGTTACCTCACCAACTACCTGATCGGACATGGCCCCATCCCTAGGCAACGGTGGAAAGCATGGTTCCACCGCCCTTTCGGTGAGCTACCATTCCAGGCCAGCTCACCCATCGGATATTAGCCCCAGTTTCCCGGGGTTATCTCCGTCCTAGGGGCAGGTTAGCCATGTTTTACTGAGCCGTGTGCCGCCTCCCTACCATGGCTTAGGGAAGCTGACTCGCATGGCTTAGTCCCATCCCGATAGCAGTGGGGTCCGGCAGGATCAACCGGATTTCACGATGGAGAGTACGGTTAAAGGCCTTCGACTAAGATTGGCGGTAAGCGGTAAACCCGCATCAGACCTAAAGACTCCGCTTGCTTAGGTCCTCATAATGTGCCCGTGACCGGAGGTCGGGATGCCTCATCCTCGGACAAAAGCCTTCATCGTCAGTTCGACGCCGCCGCTAAAGGTCACGGGCGGTTCTTTCGAACTTCCAAAATAGGTTAAGAAGGGGGCCTCATATAAGCATTACTTTTATTGGCAGAGACAAAAACCGACGCTTTTAAGCCTCCCTTTTTCCACCGAGATTTAAACAGCCAGCTTCCGCCCTTCAAACACGGAAAGAAGCCTAGACCACTAGGCCAGAAGGCTGGGAGGCCTTGAGGACGTAGTGGAGGAAATGCTCCTCGGGAACAGCTCCCACAAACTCCACGGTTTCGTTGATGACGGTTTTGGGAACACTCATGACACCGTACTTGTTGGCCAGATGGGGGAACTCCATCGACTCCACCATGTCCGCCCTGATGCTGGGGCCTTCCACAGCCGCCTGGTGAGCCAGCCGGACCATGCGAGGGCAGTAGGGGCAGGAGAGGGTGACGAACACTTGAATGTGCACAGGCTGGGTGATTTCTCTGAGCTTTTTCTTAACCTCCTCCGAGAGCCGCGTGGAGCCGTTGGACACGTCCACAATGTCCTCCACCAAGGTTGAAAACTCATAGCCGGAGGGTATTCCGTAGAATCGGATGCCGTAGTCCTTCTCCCCCACAACGGCTATGGCTGGGATTTTGTCGACGCTGAAAGCCTTGACTTTCTCCTCGTCGGCGGCGAAGTCGTAGACTTCCACGTTGATCTTCTCCGAGAGTTCACTCAGCTCTTCGACGAGCTGCCGGGTTTCTTTGCAGTGGGGGCACTCGAACTCTTGGGTGAAGAGCACCAAGGTGACGGTTCCCGTGAGCTCTCTGGCAAATTTCTCCGTCAGCTTTACTCTTTCCTTTTCAGGGACCAAACCCACGCAACAGTCCTCCGCATAAAACTCTTACACACAGAGGTATAGCGGAGCCAGTTGATATGCTTTTTTACGACTGCGATTTCACGGAGAAACCGAGGCTATGTTTGAAGATGCTTCTGCAGAAGAGCCTCGATCTCAGCTTTGGGCGCAGCCCCGACCATGCGGTCGACTTCTTCTCCGTTTTTGAAAACAATGAGGGTGGGGATGGCGGATATTCCGTACTTCATGGCTGTCTTGGGATTTTCATCAGTGTTCAGCTTTCCAAAGACAGCGGACCCGGCATATCGGCCGGCCAGCTCCTCGATGACAGGGGCAACCATCCTGCAGGGCCCGCACCAAGGAGCCCAGAAGTCTACTAAGAGTAACCGATGCTGGCGGAGGGTTTCCTGAAAATTGGAGTCGGTGAGGGGTATAGGTTTATCGACGACTTCAGGGTTGCTTCCACCCAGCATCTTTCGCATCTTCTCCTGTTTGATTTTCTCCAATTCTTCATCTTCACTCAACAGCGTCCCGTCCTTTGAAACGTTGAAAAAGAAAAAACTCCCTGAGGCTAATAAGCGTTAGGTCCCTAGAAGTTTCTGGAGAGTTTAAACTAAGCCGAGTTTTTTCCTGAGGCGGTTTTCCACTTCCTCAAGGCTTTTGAAACCGTAGCGGATGCCTTGGAAGCTTTGCCTGAGCTCCATCACTTCTTTCCTCACCAAACGCGGGTCTCTTCTGCCTTTAACCACGTCCAAGATTAGGCTGCAGAGGTGTTTCACGTCGCTTTCCCTGAAGCCTCTTCGGGTTACCTCCTGGAAGCCCAGCCGGATCCCCGACGGCCTCGCCCGGTCGCTTTGGCTGTCGTAGGGGAGGAGGTTCTTGTTGATGATGATGTTGGCCTTCTCCAGGTTTTTGGCAACCCTAGCCCCGCCGCCGTATTCCTGAACATCCACGGCTATCTGATGGGACTGGGTGAAACCGTGCTTTTCCCCCAAAACCTTAAGTCCGTTTTCGAAGAGGCATTCCCCAGCTGTTTGAGCGTTTCTGACCGTCTGCTTGGCAAGCTGGTCACCGTAGAGCTTCAGCTCCAAGGCCGCTATGGCCAAGGCGGGAAACCTCCCGGGATGGGTGTTGGACGTGGAGAGGGGGAAAACTGCGTGCTGAATCTCCCTAGCCGCGTCCCTCTGCCTCGGCTCTCTCAGGTCGGCGAAGACCAAGCCGCCTTGAGGCCCGGGGAAAGTCTTATGCGTCGACCCTGTGACAAAGTCCGCTCCCTCCTTCAAGGGCTGCTGGAACTGCCCCCCGGCTATGAGGCCTAGGACATGTGCAGCGTCATAGACGACGAAGGCGCCTACCTCCCTCGCCGCTTCAGCCAGCTCCTCCATGGGAGGGGGAAACTGGAAGAGGCTTCCGCCCAAGGTGACTATTCCCGGCCTAGCTGCTTTGATTATCCTGACAGACTCGTCGACGGCTATGTTCAACTCCTCATGGTCGTAGGTCATGTTGATGATCTCCAACCCCACCACTTGGCCTGCCAGCCCTGTATAGTCGTGGGAGATATGCGCTCCCGCGCTGAGGGGCACCGCGGCCATCTTGCTGTTGTTGGTGAGGGATGAAAGCCCGAAGAAGGTAACCTGATTCGCCTGCGTCCCTGAAAGCGGCCTGATCTCAACCCAGCTACATCGGAAGATGTCCTTCACCAGGTCGGCGGTGAGGTTTTCAATCTGGGTTATGAACCTCTGCCCCTGGTAGTGTCTTTCCTTCACATGCCCCTCCAGGTCGTTTTCACCTTCGCAGTATCGAGCTTCCAAGTCCCGGCAGAGGTGAAGCATCTCCATGGCCGCGGGGGACTTCAACCCCTCGCTGGCTATCAGGTTTATGCATTCTTTTTCCCGGTATTTCTCATGCGCCCTGCTGGCTTCTATAAGCCTCAAAGACCTCTGGAAGAACTCTCTGTCCGTCATGAGCGCTTCCCGTCGCTTTTGCCTAATCCTATAAGGGCTGAGGGTTTATGAACCTATTTGACCGCAGCCTGTTGAAGCCCAGTGAATCTACCCTTTTCTCCTAGGCTGCCTGAAAAGGTAGGCTTTCCTCCGGTCCAGGGCGTAGGTCAGAGGCAGCCCTACCATGTTGACGGCTACAATGGAGCCGAGGAGAACCCCCGTCCAGGTTACGGTGAGAGGCAGGTGGAAGAGAACCCCCAAGTAGGCGCCTACTATCAGGGTTACGATGGCCGTTATGGCTGCGGAGCCGGCGAGCTTGCTTTTTCTCCCCAGCCGGTAGCCCACGGAGCAGGCGAGGAAGTTGGCCAAGGGTCCGAGGGTCATGTCCACCAGTCCCAGCCCCCCGAAGCTGTTGGCCACCACGCATCCGAGGGTCACGCCCAAGATGGCGGGGTAGCCGAAGAGCATGGTCAGGGGGAGAAGGGCATCGGCGATTCGAACCTGGAAGGGGAGAAAGCTGATGGGCGCCAAGGCCACGACGCCCACGGCGTAGAGGGCGCCAAAAATGGCAGCTAAGGTTAGGTCTCTTGATTCCATCCGGTTTTTCCTCCCTTTTGGGGTTTCTGTCACAGCGGAACGGAGGGAGTCAACCACCCGCTCTCTGTCTCCAGAAACTGGAGGCCTCAGTTATAAGTTTTCTGCACACCACCCGCCCTTCCCGGGGATTTAAAGGCTTACCGTTAGAAGACGAAGGCCCGGGCTGCGAAGAGGAAAACGGTCAGAGCGAAGGCGGCGGCCCATGCAAGCTTGTTCCAGCTGATGATCTTCCGGCCGTCGAGGATGGAGAAAGGGAGGAGGTTGAAGAAGGCTATGAAGAGGTTGAAGGTTACTGCCAGGTTGATTATCCAGTGGTGGAAGGGCAAGGCGAGGAGAACCATGGCTAGGGTGATGTTGGTCAGGGGACCTGCGAGGGCGATCTTCCCCATGTCCTCCCTCGTCAGGTGGTAGCCTGAAATCATCACCGCCCCCGGGGCAATGACCTTGAAGAAAGGGGAAAAAATGGATATGACCGTGATCATCATGCCAAAAGGGTCAAGCCTGAACTCCGCCCAGGCTCCAAACCTCTGAGCCGTCAGCTTATGCATCACCTCGTGGAGGAGAAAGGCGGGGGCGACCCCTAAGGCTACTCCCAGAAGCATAAGCGGGGACAGGGCGAAGATGAACCTCTGCCAGGAAAGCCCCACCAGCATCAGCACCCCCAAGGCGATGCCCAAGTCCCTCAACTCCCGGCTGCTGGCCGACGGCCTCAGCCTCCTCCGCTCAAAGGAAGGAGCCTCAAAGGGGATGGAGGTTATTCTCCCCTCAATAACAGGCCTTTGGAGGGTGCCGAGGGCGGAGCAGCTGTGGTATTCAGGCAGCCTATGCTCTGCACAGTAGAAGCCGCCGCAGTAATTGCAGAGGAAGGGAAGGTTCACCTCCCTCCCGCAGACTGAACATCGAGTCAAGCTGGGTCATTCCCATTCGGTTTTAAGGCTGCCGCCCTTAATTAAGGGGACGCTGAAGCTTAACAAGTTTTCCCCAGAAACCCCTGTAGACCTTTTTGCCAGACTAATAATAATGGCGATAAGAAGGACTTTTCCCGGGTAGAAGCAGACTCACACGGTTTTCTGCCCTGCTGTCTCCGCCTGCTTCGCAGATTTCCTGCGTTGCTGAATCCATTTTCGCTTCCGCTCCCGCCTTCGGAAGTCGGAGCAGGCGGGGCAGTAAAGGTGGTGTTTTCCCGTCTTCAACGTAAGCCTGTTGCAGTCGGCGCAGCGGAAGTAGTCGTCTGGGGAAGGCACAGGCGGAGTATGGCGGGCGGGGTTCCCCTTCAAACCCGGCACGTCCCCCACGTAGTCGTAGACTTCCAAGTCGCCTTCCACTTCCATGTAGATCAGGCCGCCTATGTTGCAGAGCAGCTGCCGGCTCCACCGGTGGTAGTCCACCACCCACATGAGGCAGCCTGAACCTCCGCAGACGCAGGCGCTGTCTCGGCATCTGGCGTCAAACTCTTCGGAGTACATTGCTTCTTCCCGTTATGACTGACATCTGAAGCTTGCACAATAAAAATGTTTGGATAGAATTTGAGCTGCAGAGCTTAGCCGGAAACCGTGTTGGCAGAAGGCTGCGGGATGGGGAAGTGAACTTTTCCGTGGAGAAAAAGGGGATGGAGAGGGTTTAAAAAATAAACAGAAATGTTTTTGTGACCTCGGGTTGAAACCATATTTAGGTGAATTTTTTGAAGGTTTCCATCTGCGATGTGTGCATCGACATTCACGCCAAGGAAGTAGCTTTCCACTCGGTGAAGCTGAAGTCCATGCTGCGCAGGGTTAGGGATGAAGAAGACCTCGGCAAGCTGGAGAGGATCCTCGGCAGCATCATCCACGACGCTGTGACCATGGCTTACCTCAAAGGCCACGGGCCTCTCAACATCCAGGTTGAAGACGGTAAACTGCATATTCTAAACATCAAAGGCGACAGGCTTTGCTCCGATGAGGAAGCCCATGCAGCCGCCTTCCACTGGAAGAAGGAAAGCGACAAGGTTAGATTTCGAAGATAAGCCAGCTTGGCTCCCTAAAGGGTGGCGTAGCTATTTCCCTTCAGGTTTCAGCGGCGACCCGAAAGAGAGAAGAGCGGTTTCTTTCAAAGTCTTGAGGGTGCCTGAAACCCGGACCACGTGGAAGCGGGCTTTGGAGCCTTGAACCTCCGCGGTGAGGGCTAGGGTTGCGCGGACATGTTCCACATACTCGTGGGAGCATCGGAGGACTCCCAGCTTCTTCTCCCCATCGTAGGCGAGGAAGGAGAGGTCGGATTGGCTTAGGCCGAAGGCTCCGAAAAGAAGCCGGAACCTGTGGAATAAAACCTGCCCTACCTTTTTTTTCTCCAACTTCTCCGAGTCTGAGAGAACCTGGAAGAGCAGGTAGCGTTTTCTCGCCTTTTTATCCATCCTTCCCCTCAGCCTCTTTCACCAAGCGGACGCCTACCCCCACAAAGGAGGAGTCAAGCTTCTCCCGGTTCCTCTGAATGATGGCAGCTGGGTTCCGGGACACCGCCTTAAGGGCGGCTTGGGGAGGCAGCCCCAGAACCCTCAGGAAGGCTGCCATGTCCCGGGGAGACCTCAGCCCATAGACGTCAGCAGCCCCGCTGGAGACCACCACAGGGACTTTAAACCTTTCAGCCAACCTCAGCCTTCGACGGAGTTCCCTTAGGACCCTGGGCAAAGCGTATTCCTCCACCCCCACCACGGAAGCCATGTCAACCTCCAAGGCGGCATTAGAGCCCGAGGCCAGCTCCGCCTCCACCTCACCGAAAAGCTGAAGCCGAGGGGAAAGGGGAAAACGTAGAAGGTCAACCCGGGAGTCTCTAGCCGCCAACCTCGCCAGGGAGTCGGTTTCGCAGGTGACGGAGACCACCTCGAAATTCCGCCGGTGGACTCTAAGGTCTTTGAGAAGCTCCTCTGGGGTGGAAGGCTGTAGGTTAAGCCTCCTGACTGCTTCCACGCCGCGGGTTGAAAGGTCTTCCTCGAAGACAGACCGCTGTGTTTG
Source organism: Candidatus Hecatella orcuttiae (assembly GCF_002009985.1). Classification (NCBI taxonomy): domain Archaea; kingdom Thermoproteati; phylum Candidatus Bathyarchaeota; class Bathyarchaeia (SeqCode); order Candidatus Hecatellales; family Candidatus Hecatellaceae; genus Candidatus Hecatella; species Candidatus Hecatella orcuttiae. The sequence goes on along the minus strand of NZ_MTLX02000002.1, from coordinate 457,851 downwards.
AGGGCCTTCAGCCCTGGTGGTGGCTAAAGCCACAGCCCTGAAGCCCAAGCGGGCGGTCTCCGCCACCAGTCTACCGGCTTCCTTTGCGTCTCCCCAGGAGGGGGACAGGTGGAGGTCGACGAATTTCGCCAAATCCCACCGCCTAATCGGCTTGCCCGTGGATCAGATTTCGGCATGCTTCTAGGAGTTTTTCCCTCTGCCTTCTGGGTATGGACAGCTTAACTTGGAGGCGGAGGGGGTCGGCGTTGGCCAGCTTCATTTTCCCCACATAGGCCGCTTGCTTGTCAAGTCTCAGGTAGAAGCTGCCTCCTTCGTCGATGTGGTTTTCAGCCTGAGAGAGCAACCGGCGGCGGTCTGGGTCTTCCAGTTTGGAGAAGACGTTTTCGAGGATTTTTCTCACCTGAGCCTTCCTGTTAACCCGGACTTTGAGGAGGGTGATGGGGTTTCCGTAGTGTCCCTCCAGCCTGTCTTCGGCTATTTCAGTTTCTCCGTAGACTTCCTCGGTTAGGGCATGCTTGAAGGCTTCTAAGACTTTCTCCTTGTCCTCGGTGGCGTGGGAGAGGACGCTGACTTCGACGAAGACTACCGGCATGGTCATCTGTCTTCCAGCCTTTTTCATGAGGGTTGCCGCATAGGATGTTGAGGGGGCTTAAAATTAAAGATTTTGAATCAGGCCTTCGAAAAACAGATATAAGGACGCAGCCATCTTGCTAGCGAAGCCTCAACCTCGCACCCCAGGTGTCGAAGTTGGGGAGAGCGCTCATCCTCATACCTAGGATGCTCCCAAGGGGAGAGTTTCTGCACCTCACCCAAGCTGCCTCCGAATTTCGAGGAAAAACCGCGGAGTTCTGGAGCTACGTGGAGGAAAAAATTAAACCCGCTTTCAACCCGGATCAGGAGAGTTCACCATGAGCAGGTGGGCGAAGGCGGCTTGAAGGATTCGAAGAAAACCGAAGCCTAGCCGGGGGATTGAAGCCTTGGAGAGAATTTTGGTCGTAGGCCTTAAGGAGGTGGACGCGGGGAAGACCACTCTGACCTTAGCCTTGCTGGACTACCTGCGGGGAAAGGGCTTGGATGTCTGCGGGTTCAAACCCAGGGCCGGCAACAATCTCTGGTATGACTTCGACGTCCTCGAGGAAGCCCTCAGCCGGGGAACCCTCTACGGGAAGGACGCCAAGCTTCTCCATCAAGCCTCCCACACCTCTCTGCCGGTGGAGGTTGTGAACCCTGTGCACAGAATATGGGGGGAGCCCACCCTCCAGAGGTCCCTCTCCCTGCTTCCCCCCTTCATCTTGGACAGGATCACACTCTGCGGGGAGAAAACCGAAACCATTTTGGTGGAAAACATTTCCGCAGCATCCGACAGCCGGCTGGAGGAGCTTTGGAAGGGACTCCGCAGCCGAGCTTCCAAGGTCTACAGGGTCAGGGACGGCGAAGGCCAAGACTCCCTGATGGAATACTACAACCTCGCCTCCGACCTAGCCTACAAACGGGTGGGCGAAGCCCATGAGGTTGTGGTCATCGAAAGCTACGGCAACATCGCCCTACCTTGGCCGGGGCTGCGGAAGTTGGACCTGGTGCTGGCCGTGGAGCCCAGCCGCCTCCTAGCCTACGACCCTGATAAATATCTCACCGCGGTTCAGCTTTCCCGCAAACTGCAGGGGGAAATTTCCACCGGCGAGGTGGTGAGACTGATCAAACCTCAACGGGAAATGTGGATACCTCCGTTGAAGAGGGGGGAGGTGGAGAAGAAGCTGAGGGAGGACGTTCTCCCCTTCTTCGGAATCCCCGATTAACCCCCCTCACCCGGGAGGCTTTGGGAAGAGAAACCGCTCCACCAAGGCGAGAAGCCTTTCTCCATCCTTGGGAAGCTCCAAGACGGGAAGCCCCCGGTAGGAGGAGGCGGCCTCCGCCACCTTGCCCACCGCAGCCAGAAGGGGCGGAGCCAGCTGTTCCACTGCCCTTTTAAGTTCTTCCATGTTTTTTGCAGCCAAAAGTTTTGGAACATCCGACCTGTCCTTGAGGGCGTATCTGAAGCCTTCCACCACCACGAGGTCTAGCTTTTCCCTCCTCAGGGGAGCTAACAGCTCTTCCCAGCTGAGCTGGGAGGTATCTTCCCGCTTGAAGAGGACCCACTCCCGGCTGGCAACGCCCACGGTGACCTTCGCCCCTGCCTGCACATGTCTCCAGGTGTCCTTTCCAGGCTTGTCCAACGTCAGCTGAGCGTCGTGGATGTGCTTCATCGAACCTACCCGGAGGCCCTTGCGGGTGAAGTGGGCTATCAGAAACCCAGCTAGGTGGGTCTTCCCAGCTTTGCTGTCGCCCACCACGGCGATGAGCTTAGGCTTTTCGGCTTCCAACCTCAGAATCCTCGCGAAGGCTCTGTCGGTGAAGCTGTGAGGATGCTTATGAGGGAGAGGGGAAATTTAAACTTTGGCCTACGTTTTCAGGTGAAGTAGCGGAGCAGGTGATGCAGGTAGTCCTTGTATTGGTTGTTCCTGAGGGGAGCTAAGCTTTTCTCCGCCACCTCAGCGTACTCCTTTATCTTCCTCCGACAGTAGGCGAGGGAGCCGAATTCCTCTAAGCCTTTGAAAATTTCAGCCGCGTCGCTGAGGGACGCTGTCCGACGTTCAAAGGTTTCCTTTAGGAGGTTTCGCAGCTCAGCGCTGCCATGCCTGTAGAGGTGAATGTAGGGGAGAATGACCCTCCTGTTCTTGAGGTCGCTGGGAACCGTCTTCTCCGTCTCCAGCTCATGGAGGTCGTCGCTGACCTGGTAGGCCATGCCGAAGAACTCCCCGTAGGTGGCTAGGGCTTTCACTTCCACATCCGTCCCTCCGCCCGCCATGCAGCCGCATTGGGCAGCGGTGCCGAAGAGGGATGCGGACTTCTTCCTGATCTTCAGAAGATACTCTTCCTCCGTGGCTGTGGGAAGGTTGAGAGAGACGTCCATGAACTCCCCGTCGCAGACCTCCAACGTCGCCCTGCAGACGTTCTTCATGACCTCAGGGCCGAAGCCCGCCACGAGGTTGATGGCGTGGACGAACAGGGCGTCGCCTCCCAGGATGGCCTTGTCCTTCCACTGCTGGTAAAGGGTGGGAACTCCCCGCCTGAGGAGGTCTCCGTCGATGATGTCGTCGTGAACCAGTGTGGCCGTGTGGATTAGCTCGAAGGCCAGAGCCAGAGGCATCAGCTCAGCCCGGCGTCCACCCACCGCCTCCCCGCTCATCAACACTAAGATGGGCCTAAGCCTTTTCCCTTGGGAGAGAGCGGCATACGCCATCTGGGGGTGGAGCTTCAGCTCTCGGAGGGATGAAATCAGCCGCCGGAGCTCCTCATCTACCTGCCTCTTCGCCTCCGAAAGGTAAGTTAGGAAATCCTCCGGCACCGAGCTGGTTGAAGAAGCTACGTAGTCGCCGCTCAGCGGAAGCACCCTTTACTTCTCTTTCTTTAATCTTTATTTAACCTGAATGTTTTAAGGTTTTGCATCCCTCTCAGCGGAGAGAAACGCCTGCCGGAAAGGGGGGCCTCCTCATGGAAAACCAACCGACGGAGAGAAGCTGGGCTAAGCTGACGCGGAGGCAGCCTAAAACCAAAGTCCACGTGGAAGTTTTGGAGGGAAAATGCACAGGCTGCGGCCTCTGCGTTAAACTTTGCCCTTCAGGCTCCTGGGTTCTCAGCGAAGGAACAGCCCGTTGGATGCATGGAATGGAACGATGCTTCGAATGCGGCACCTGCTATCACCTCTGCCAAACCGAGGCCATAAAGTGGCGTTACCCTCGGGGGGGAGAAGGCGTTGTCTACGAATAAGCCCCCTGTTACCGTTTCAACCAGCCTCTGGGGCGGTGTCTTGTGCCGTCTTCCAATCCATTAGGCGAGCTGAGCTGCGAGCACAGATACGTTTTAGATAGGCTTAGGGCTCTCGAAGCCTCCGCAGCCAGCTTGGATCTGGGAAGCGTGCGGGAGATTCTCTCCGAAATCCAAGCTTACTCCGCCCCGCATTTTAGAAAGGAAGAGGAGGGTCTGTTCCCGGTGTTGGGCAGGTATTTTGAAAAGGCAGCCACCTCCATGGGTGGACCGGTGCGGCCTCCCGGCGGGCCTGTGCAAGTGATGATGGCGGAGCACAAGTCTATCAGAATGATCGTGGAACTGCTGGAAAAAGCCTTAAACCGGGGGGAGGCTGCGGAGGTGAGGGGTAAAGCGCAACATTTGATTGACCTCCTCCGAAGCCACATCTACCGGGAGGACCATGTTCTCTTCAAGGCAGCCTCGGCAAATTTGACCTCGGAAGAAGTGGAAGAAGTGGCAGCCAGATTTCAAAGGTTGAAGAAGCCTTGAAGGCTCAGCAGGGTTCGATGGTGGAAGGCGGCTTGCTGGAGATGGCGTAGGTCACCCACGTGACACCGTCCACCTCGTTGGTGATCCTACTGCTTATTCGCTCCAAGAGCTCGTAGGGAAGCCGCTTCCACTCCGCGGTCATGGCGTCCACCGACTCCACCACCTTCACGGTGACGATGTAGCCGAATTTCCGCTCATCCCCCAGCACCCCCACGGCTTTATCCTCGCCGACCACGGCGAAAGCCTGCCAGACCGCGTCGTACAAGCCGGCCTTCTTCAACTCCTCCTCCACGATGAAGCTGGCCTCCCGGCATATCCTCAGCTTCTCAGGGGTCACAGGGCCTAAGACCCTGACGGCGAGGCCTGGGCCTGGGAAAGGATGCCTTCTCACGATCTCCCGGGGGATACCCAGCAGGCCTGCGACCTCTCTGACCTCGTCCTTGTAAAGCCACCGCAAGGGCTCTAGAAGCTTAAACTTCATCCACGACGGCAGCCCGGCTACGTTGTGGTGGGTCTTTATCTTGGCAGCGGGGCTTTTCACCCCCGCGCTTTCGATGACGTCGGGGTAGAGGGTTCCCTGCACCAGCCACTGGAAGGGGCCCTTCTCCCGCTCCACCTCGGCGAAGACGCGGATGAACTCTTCTCCGACCAGCCGCCTCTTTTCCTCAGGGTCATCCACGCCCTTCAGCCTCGACAGGAATCTTTCCGCGGCGCTGACATGAATGATGTTCATCTTGAACTTTTCCAGCATCTCCAAGACTTGCTCCGCTTCGCCTTTCCGGAGAAGCCCGTGGTCGACGAAGACGCAGGTAAGCTGGTCGCCTAGGGCTTTGTGGGCCAAGACCGCCACCGTGGAGGAGTCCACGCCTCCGCTGAGGGCGCAGAGAACCCGGTCTTTCCCCACGGTTTCTCTGATCTCCTTCACAGCGTTTTCGATGAAAGACTCCATGGTCCACGTAGGCCTGCAGCCGCAGACCCGGTAGACGAAGTTTTTCAGAATGTCCAGCCCCCGCGGCGTATGAGCTACCTCAGGGTGAAACTGAACTCCGTAGAGTTTCCTGTCTCTCCTCCGAATGGCGGCCGTCGGGGTGTTGGCCGTGCGGCCGATGACCTCAAACCCTTCGGGGAGGGTTTCCGCCATGTCCCCGTGGCTCATCCAGCAGACCGTCCGGTTTTCCAATCCCTGGAAAAGGTCGGAGCGGTCGCCGATGAAAAGCTCCGTCTTTCCATACTCCTTTCGGGCCGCCCGGACTACGCTGCCTCCGAGGAGGTGAACCATGGCGTGGAGGCCGTAGCAGATGCCTAGGATGGGGATGCCCAGCTTGAAGAGTTCAGGGTCGCAGAGGGGAGCGTCCTCCTCGTAAACGCTGGTAGGCCCTCCGGAGAGAATGAGGCCCTTGGGTTGGAGAGTTTGAACTTCCCGCGGCGAAACCGTGTAGGAAATCAGCTCCGAGTAAACCCGGCACTCCCGGATTCTCCGGGCGATGAGGTGCGAGTACTGCCCTCCGAAATCCAGAACAAGAACCTTATCCTCGGGAACAGAGGTCAAACCGTCCTTCAAGAAGCCAGCCGCCTGCAGAGCTCTGATCACCCATGGGGAAGCTGAAAATTCGATAAAAAGCTATCGGCTTCCAGCGGAGGCGTTGAAAAAATTTAACTTAGATCGGCGCCCTTCTTTCTTTGGCGGTGGGTCTAGGCGGGGAGCTAGGGGTTCCCTGAAAACCTGCTCCGGCAGGTTTGACCGCAAATCCCCTACACGGCGGGCCGAAAGCTGAAGGGAGACGCCCTCAGCCCCACGTTCAACCTGCAGGCGCCTCCGTGAGTGCCTGTCCTCTAGGGTTGGCGGATGCCCTCAGCCTGCTCGTAGGGGCAGGTTGGCGGCATTGCCAAGCGAACCCGGCTAGGCCCGGGAGGGAGCAACCTAAGCTTGGACGTTTAACGCTTGGAGGGGCGCGGGCATGAGGGGAAACTGCAGGCCGGCGTGAGGTGTGAACGTCAACCTTCAGGACCCACCGCCTCTAAGTGAAGAGTTGAAAAGCGTCGCCCCTCTCCAGCCTTGAAGGCGCTTTCAAGCAGGGTCGCGGAGCATGGTTTTGGACCTAGAGCTGCTGAAGGAGATGGCTTCCCAGATTCGACGGAGAACCCTGCGGCTGGCCGGGACCTCCGAGGGGGCGGAGCCTTTGGGTGTGGGCGCAGGCGGCGACCGAACGCGGCTTATCGACGCGGAGTCCGAGGACGCTGTTTTTTCCACCTTGAAAAAGTGGGGGATTTCCTGCACCGTCGTCAGCGAGGAAAAAGGCTTCGTCGCCCCTGAGAGAGGGCCGGGGGAGGGATACCTCATCGTCGACGCTTTGGACGGAACCAACAACGCCCTCAGGGGGATTCCTTTTTACGCGGTTTCCCTCGCCGCCGCCGACCGCCCCCGGCTTTCAGCCGTCCACACCAGCTTGGTTCAGGACCTCTACCATGGGGAAACCTACTGGGCGGTTAGGGGGAAGGGAAGCTACCTTGACGGTAAGCCCTTGAAGGCCTCAGAGGTCTCCACCCTCCAAAAGGCCTTGGTGGGCATCAACTTTAACCCTCCCATTCCTAGGCTTCAGATGAGGAAGATTTCCTCCCTTGCCCGCCGGGCCAAGCACAGCCGCCACTTCGGAGCCAACGCCTTGGAAGTCTGCTATGTGGCCTCGGGGAGGTTGGACGCTTTCGTGGACGTGCGGGGGAGGCTGCGGGTCACCGACTTGGCGGCTGCCTACCACATCCTCCGGGAGGCGGGGGGGCTGATAGTCGATGAGCAGGGTCGCATCTTAGACGCTTCAGCTGACACCCCCACGCAGCGGGTTTCCTTCATCGCCGCGGGAAACCCTTTGCTTTTGGCTGAGATCCAGAAAGCCCTCCGCGCTCCTCTGTGAGAAACGAGGGCGGGGTCAGTCTTTGATGGTTTCGAGGATGCTTACCACGTTCCAGATGCGGGTCCGCGTATAGGGGGGCATGTTGGGGTCCTGGGAGATTTCGTCCAGAATCGAAATGGCATTAGCCGACCTCACGGCGTGGGAGAGAGAAGTGTCATGGAGGGCTTCGATGGCACTTTTGGCAGCTCTCCTGATGTTTCTGGGGGTGGTGGTGTCTTCGGAGATTTCCTTAAGCACGCCTGTGGCTTGGCTGAGGCTTTGCTCGTATTCTTCGATTTTCCGCTTACGCTTAACCATCCTCCACCACCGTGAGGGCTGCGGCTGAATTCGGAGTGAAGCCGATTCAAGGCGACAGTGTATTCTATACCTTTCCTCCGATATATTTTTTATCCAAACCCGGCTAGATAGTTGGTGACGGTTAACCATGAGCGAAGACATCAGAAAAATGGCGGAGATTTTGAAATCCGGGGCGACCATGCTTGGCGAAGCCTGCCCCAGCTGCAGCTCTCCCCTCTTCAAAACCGCCTCAGGTGAAATCTACTGCATAAAATGCCAGCGGAAAGTCGTTGTGGTGAAATCCGACGAAGAGGCAGTGGAGCTGGCTGCCCCCCCAGCCCTGACAACCTTGGAGGAAACTCTGCTCCTCAAACTTCAACAATTGGAAGCCAAGCTGAGGGGGGAGCAGAAGCCTGAGGCTTTGGAAACCTTAGCGGGTTTGGCCGTTACGTTCTTGGAAGCCTTGGAGAGGGTTAGGAGGGTGAGAAAGCAGGGCTGATCAGTCTTCCGCAGCCTCAGCCTGGTTTTTCCCTCTCTCCTCCTCCGCATCCTCCGAGCTTCGGGGATACTTAGCTGTGACAACTTCCCTTATCTTCTCCGCTATCCTAGGGCCTATTCCCCTCACTTTTTTCAGCTCCTCCTCCCCGGCTGTGATGACCTTCTCCACCGAGCCGAAGGCTGCGAGAAGCTTCCTGGCCAAGGTGGCCTCCACGCTGGGGAGTCCGGCTATGATGTATTCCTGCTGCTCCGCCAAGGTGGGGGGCTTTTTCTCCCTGAGGGAGATGTGAACGGGCTTCTCCGCCTGCTCCCTTTTGGCTAGGGAATAAATCATCAGAGCGGTTTCCCCGGGGGTTTTGGTCCAGAGCACGGGAATTCGGAAGTCGAAGATGAGGCTGAGGATAGCCCCCCGAAGCGCGGGGGGAGAAACCCCTGAAGCCTGGTAGAGGCCCTCGCCCTCCACGATGAAGAGAGGCTTCCGGTAGGCGGAGGCCAGCCTCTCCGCCTGGGTGAAAAGCCGGCGGTCGACGATGGAGGCGGCGAAGTCTCGAACACTCTTCCGCTCCACCGCTGTGTCCTGGGAGAGGACGTAGTCGCCTACCTCCAAGCTGGTCAGGTTGAGCTTCAAGCCGAAGGAGGCCAGCTCCCTGACCACCGGGGAGGAGGCTTCCCGGGTGTCCACGTAGACTTGAAGCTTCCCCTCTTCCTTCTCCTCCCTGGAGGCTGCGGCGGCCATGAACTTTCCCAGCTCCTGCTGTTTACCATTTTCCCTCTTCTCCTTCCCCTGCATCTGCAGCTCCCTCACCGCCTCCATCATGGCTTTTTCTTTATGCTTGGCAATCCAGTGGTAGGCTTCATCCCTCGTTCCCTCGGTGAGGAGGATCACAGCTTTCCCCGGAGCTCTCCTCCCTGTTCTCCCCAGCCGCTGGATGAACCTGATGGCGCTGGGTATGTTGTCGTAGAAGACCACAGCGTCCGCCTGCGAGATGTCCAAGCCTTCCTCCGCCACTTGGGTGGCCACGAGGACGTTGAATTCCCCCTCCCTGAAGGCTGCTAGGACCCCAGTCTGCTTCTGCTGGCTGAGGCCTCGCTCCCCCTGCCTGTTCGCCTGCCCGATGAGCTTCGCAACCCGGACCCCGGGTTTTTCCCCCAGCCTCACCCTCAGCCTCTCCGCGGTCTCCCGGTAGTTGGTGAAGACGATGACGCGGCGGGCTCCTTGGGCTAGGAAACGCTCCACCGTTTCCACGAGCCTTCCAAACTTAGGGTGCTCCACGCCCTTTTCACCGTAGACCAAGGTCAGGCTTAGGGCTTCCTGAATCCGCCCGTCCAGCAGCATCTGCCTCACCGAAGCCGGGGCTCCCGCCCGCCTCGCCCGGGTTTCCAGCAGGCGGAAGTATTCTCCCAGCGCGGCTAGGCCTTGGGTTTCCAGCAGCTCCAAGGCATGGGAGGCCTTCCTCGCACTGTGCAGGTCCACCAGAAGCCGGCGGAGCTCCGGGAGAGGACTGGGCTGCCGGGCGATTTCTTTTCTGAGCTTTTCCTCCGCTTGGGAGATGTCCCTGAACTTCAGGTGCAACCTTGAGGCTGTGGGGAGGAAGCCGGCTTCCTTCAAGGCGCTGACCTTCTCCCTGAAGAAGACCTGAAGTTTTTCCCGGATTTTTTCCAGGGGAGGCGTAAGCTGGACTCTCACCCACTCCACCTGGGTGGGCATAACGTAGGGCTTCACATCGGGGCTTCGGTCGGTTCTGGCTTCGACAAACCTGATGCCCAGGTTTTCCTTAACCTCCCTGATCCTTTCCCTCGAGGAGCCGGGGGAGGCGGTTAGGCCTAGGACTAGCGGATGCCGGGCTGCCTCAGCGTAGTTTTTGGCTATGAACACGTAGGCGTAGTTGCCCACCGCCCGGTGGGCTTCATCCAAAACCAAAAGAACCACATCCCGCAGGGTGGTTCTTCCCGCGACGAGGTCGTTCTCCAAAACCTGAGGGGTCATGAAGATGAGGCGGCCGCTGGTGGTGCTTCTCTCCTGGGGAGGGTTTTCCCCGGTCAGCAGGCAGAAGGCAGAGTCCTCTAGGTTGAAAACCCGCCTGAAGGTTTGGTAGTGCTGGAGGGCCAGAGGCTTCGTCGGAGCTAGGATGAGGCATCGGCCTTCGGGGTGAAGCCGCAGCCTCTCCGCCGCGGTTAAGGCTGCGATGGTGGTCTTGCCGAGGCCGGTGGGGAGGATGACGAGGGTGTTTCCTCGGAGACAGGTGGCTGCTATGGCTTCTTGGTAGGATCTCCTCTCCACCGTCCTCGGCCGGAGGAGGGGATGTGTTACATGTTCAAGCAACATGCTCTACCGCAGGGTTCCGCCATTTTGAAAGAAGGGTGCAAATTCGCTTATATACTTCAGCCCAGAGAAATCTCCTTCGGGAGAAGCCATGCTGGGTGTTTTTGAAAATTTTCCCTCCGTGATCCAAGCCTACGCCCAGTTTTCCTACGGCTTCTCCCCTGCGAAGCTTCAGGTTTTGGTGGTGGAAGCCATGGGGCGGCTTAACTCCCAGAAGGAAAACCTCCCCCCGGAGGGCAGCGCCCTAGGCTTGACCACCGCCTACGAGGTGGGAGTTGCCGAGAGCAACAGCTTCATCTTCCTCAGGGAGGAGGAAGTTGAAAGGATCAAACGCCACCTCAGTAAGGGAAAGAATGATGTTTTGGATTTCTTCGTCCACATCGTCTACCGGCATAACAAAAGCGGGGGGAAGAGCGCGCCTCTCTGGGGAGACTTCAACTTCGTCCGCTTCCTTTTCCAAGAGAGGGGTTCCTTGGAAATCCAAGTCAGCCATTTTAAGGGAACCCGGAGGCTGCCCTTAGACGAGCTGATAGAGCGGCTGGTTGCCAAGATAAACGAGGAGGCTGAAAAAAGGAGACTGAAGCCCCTGAAGCTCATCGAACTGAAGAGCCTCTAGCCTCCGCCCTTCCTGGGTTTGGGCAGAAGCTTCAAGACCTTGGAAAGCATGTCCCTGTGAAGCTCCTCCGCCCCCTTTTCCCCCTCCAAGACGGTGAAGCCTTCTTCCTCAGCCATGTCCAAGTAGATTTTTCGAACCTTCTTCTGGTAGCTCAGGCTCTCGTAGGCGCCCACCTTCCCCGCCTTCCGCTTTAAACTTTTGGCAGGGGATATGTCGATGTAAAAAGTTAGGTCCGGCTTGGGGGCGAAGAAGTTAACCTCCCGAAGCCAGGGGAGGCTGACTCCCGCGGCTCCCTGGTAGGCTAGGCTGGAGTAGAGGTACCTGTCGGAAACCACCACCAGCCCCCTTCGGAGTTTAGGCTGGATTTCCCTTTTCACATGCTCAAACCTGTCCGCGGCGAAGAGCAAAGCCTCGTAGAGGGGAGCGCGGGGTTTCTGCTTGGAAACGTGAAGCCTAAGCAGGTCGCCTACCCGCCCGTAGGTGGGTTCGGTGGTGTACGCTGCCTCATAGCCCATCTGCCTCAGCTTTTTCACCAACATGCAGGCCTGGGTGGTCTTGCCCGCCCCGTCTATGCCCTCCACAGCGATGAACACGCCTTTCTTTTTCACAGCGCTGCCTCCCGCTTTCCGAGAAACGGGAACCGACCCTCGAGCCGGTCAGTAAACCTTTACGGTGAGAGGAGGTTAAATATCTTGTTCGAGAAAACCTGAGAGGTTGAAAATACACCGCAGCCGGAGGGATACTTTTGGCTCACGGATTCGAGCTTTCGGAGAAGCTTCTGAGGATAAACCCTGAAGCCGCGGCGGAAAGGCTAACCGCCCTCCTCAAGCGTTTCGTGGAGCAGGCTCAAGCCTCCTGCGCCGTCGTAGGGCTGAGCGGCGGAGTCGACTCGTCGGTGGTGGCCAAGCTGGCTGTGGAAGCCTTGGGAAAAGACCGGGTGGTGGGGGTCTCCATGCCGGAGAAGGAAACCGTCAACCTGAGGGATGTGGAGGATGCGGGGCGCTTCGCCGGCAGACTGGGGATAAGATACTTCCTCGTGGACATCTCCGACCCTCTGAAGGCTGTTTCCGAGACGGTGCCGGTTTTCAATCCCTCCAGCCTCTTGGCCAAGGGCAACTTGAAGGCTAGGATGCGGATGCTGGTTCTCTACTATTTCGCCAACAGGCTTCAGGGCGTGGTGTTGGGCACCGGGAACCGGAGCGAAATCTTAACCGGCTACTTCACCAAGCACGGAGACGGAGCCTCCGACGTCCTCCCCCTCGGAGGCCTCTACAAGACCCAAGTCTACCAGCTGGCCGCGTACTTGGATATTCCCCCGCAGATCCTTCGGAAAACCCCCAGCCCCGGGCTTTGGCCCGGGCAGACGGATGAAGGGGAGCTGGGAATCCGCTACCAGACGCTGGACCTGGTTCTCTACGGGCTGGAGCGAGGCCTGTCCCCCCGGCTGGTGGCTCGCAGGCTTGGGCTTCCCCTCAAAACCGTCCTGAGGGTCTGCAGCCTCAAAGCCTCCAGCGAGCATAAGAGAAGCCACATTCCCATCCTCATGGTCTAGGACGGGGGCTGGTGTTTCCCGGCTAGGATGGGTGAGGCTTCAGACGTTTCCTCGCCACGAACGCGGCGACGAAGCCTGTTAGGCAGCCTAGAAGCGGCAGGAGGAGGACGGTGGGAAGCGGCAGGGTGGGTGAAGGAGGCTGAGCTGGGGCTGCGGGGGCGGGGAGAGGGGCAGGCACAGGTTCGGGCACGGTTTCGAAGGCTTCCCTCAAGGGTTCTTTGTAGACTATTTCCCCGGGTTGGAGCGCCCAGGGGACTGCGACGGCTCCAAAGCCTAGGGCTACCGCTAGGAGAACAGAGGATAAAAGCTTGAGGTTGAGCTTCAAACCGGCAGCCTCCTTCACCACGGTGCCTCCTTCAAGACGCGGTAGGTTTCATACCAGAGAATGAGGGAGGCGGCGGCGCCGAAGATCAGAGCCACGAGGTTGTGGGCGGAGAGGCTTTGAGGGTAGAGGGCCACGTAGGCGGCTAGCATGGTGGTGAGGAAGACGGCGTAGAACAGGTACCGGGGTAAGACCAGCCGGCCCAGTTTGAGGAAAAGCCTGAGGAAGCCTACTTTGACCTCCCGGGCCACAAGATATTCGCCTCCGGTCTTGTCCAACAGCTTCAGGTCCCTCAGCTTCTCCAGGTGGTGTAAGGCCACGCTGGGGCTGCTGAAGCCCAAGGCCCTCTGAACTTCCCGAACTCCGATGGGATGGTCTCCGCCGCGTTTGAGGAGATACCAGTAAACCCGCAGGGTTTTGCCGCGAAGCACCGCCTCCAAGAAAGCCTCCTCGTCTTTGGACATCAAAAACCCTCTGAGTCCGCCTTCTTCCTAACTCTGGACGGAGCGGATGTAAAAAGTTTGGGGTAGGCTTCCCACGCGAAGCCTTAAACGGCTACTGGAAAGCGTAGGTCACATAGACGGTTACGGTAACCTCCACTTCCCCCGGCAGGATGGGCGTGGGAGCCGGAGTAGGCATCGGCACCGCGGCTTCCATGAAAACCCTGTATTCAGGCTGGTAGCCTACGCTGAGGGAGAGACTGGTAGGGCTGATGAGCTGGACTCCAGCGGCTTCGGCTAGGAGCTGCGCCTTAGCCTCCGCGTCCTCTACCGCCATGGTGGTCGCTTGGTCTTGGAGTGTTTTCCTCAGGTCTTGGGAGAGGGTGAAATACACCGAGGAGATCTGGTTGGCTCCAGCGGCCACGGCTAGGTCGAGGATTCGCCCCACAGCTTCCATGTCGTCTAACTGGACGGTGAGACTGTTTCGACAGAGGTAGCCTAAGATTTCAGCAACACCTCCCCCCGCGGGATACTTGGTCAGAGGGGTGAGGGTGAAACCCGCAGTCCACATGTCCTCCTCTCCTATTCCCACCTCTTGGAGGGCGGCGATCACCCCGGCCATCCGCTCTGCGTTCAGCCTTTGGGCTTCCCCCGCCGACGATGCCCGCGTCTCGACGCCCAGCTGGATCACGGCCAAATCAGGCTCCGCCTTGACGGTTCCGGTTCCTGTTAGGGATATGATATTTTCCCGCTGCTCCGCCAGTTGGGTCGGCTGCCAAGGCGCTGCGGGGAACTCCCCCTTGGGGGCTGCTGCTCTTTCAGCGTAGAGGGGAATCATCAGGGATATGTTGGCAGCCAAGAGAATGAGGGCTGCTACCGCCACGGTGGTGAGGGTAAACCGGTTGGTTTTCTGGCTCAAGACTTCACCTCCTTCTCCCTTTCTCACGGAAAATAACAGCGGCCCGCTTGCCCTTAATCCTACACCTTAGAACAGCCTGTTCTGATCCGTGAACAGGGGAAGCCTCCGGTTAAAGCTTAATTCAGATAACCTCCACATTCTACATGGCAAGGTTAGGTGCATCGTTTTGGGTAGAAGGCGGAGGAAGAAAGTAGTAAAGATAATCAAGCGAACCCTTCCCAAGTTTTTCATCTGCCCCCGGTGCGGAGGACGCTCCATCCACGTAACCATAAGCCCAGGGGAAGGAAACGCCTCAGTCCGCTGCAGCCTCTGCGGTTTGACGGGGGAAGTCCCCGCGCCTCCCGGAAGCCAGCCTGTGGACGTTTACTGCAAGTTCAGCGACATGTTCTACGCGAGAAAAATCGCCTGAAGGGACCTCCATGCCCACGCAAGACCGAAGCCCAGCCTACGCTGAGTACTTCAGCCGACTGGAGGCTCAGCTCAAGGGCCTGTTCGAAACAGCCGACGCCGCCAAGGCCAAGGGCTTCGACCCTAAAGGCTCGGTGGAGGAGGAAATCCGCGTATCCCGAGACCTAGCCGACCGGGTTGAATACATGGTAGGCCCCCCGGGGGTTGGCAGGAAGATCAGGGAGCTGGGACGCTTGGACAGAGCGCCCATGGCCTTCAAGGTCGCGGAGGAAATCGTCTACGGCGCCTTCGGCGTCCTCCCCCCTGAGCAGGCGGCTGAGCAGGCGGTTAAGACGGGAACCGCCATCCTCACCGAGGGAGTCACCGCCGCGCCCATCCAAGGCATAGACAGGGTGGCCGTGAAGCAGCGGAGCGGAGGCCCAGGCCGGGCGCTGAGGCATTTGGCCATCTACTTCGCAGGCCCTATGAGGTCGGCGGGGGGGACGGAGCTGGGGCTGGTGGCTGTGCTGGGGGATTATGTTCGGAGGCTGCTGGGGCTGGAAGCCTACAGGGCTAGGGACGAGGAGGTCTCCCGGTTCATCGAGGAGCTCCGGCTTTACGAGCGGGAGGTCTCCCGGTTTCAGTTTCACGTGGACGACGAAACCCTCACCTACGTCCTCCACCATCTTCCCGTGGAGGTCACCGGCATCCGAACAGACCCGGTGGAGGTAGCGGACTTCAGGAACATCCCCGGGATAGAGACCAACGCGGTGCGGGGAGGCGCCCTCCGGGTGGTCAACGACGGCATCGTCGGCAGGGCTTCCAAGGTTTGGAAGGTGGTCAGGGAGCTGAACCTCACAGGGTGGGACTGGCTGAGGAAGATCACGGCCAGCCGAAGCGAGGAGGAAGCAGAGTCCCCCTACCTCCACGACATCATCGCCGGGCGGCCGGTGTTCTCCTTCCCCTCCACCTCCAAGTACGGCAGCAGGTTTAGGCTCCGCTACGGCCGCGCCCGAAACACCGGCCTGACCAGCGTGGGGGTGCATCCGGCTACTATGACGGTGCTGGGAGGCTTCATGGCTGTGGGAACCCAGCTGCGCTTGGAGTTCCCTGAGAAAGGGGGGATTGTAAGCGCTGTGGACACCGTTGAGCCGCCTGTGGTCCGGCTGAAGTCAGGCTCGGTGGTGAGGGTGGAAACCGTGGAGAAGGCTCAAGCCTTGAAGGGGGAGGTGGACAAAATCCTCTTCCTAGGCGACCTTCTTATTTCTTTTTCCGAGTTTCTGGAGAACGGAAAACCTCTCGCACCCTCAGGGTTCGTGGAGGAATGGTGGGCTTGGGAGCTGAAAAAAGCCCTTGGAGAAAGGGGAGAGGAGACCGCTGGAAACCTAGGGATCCCCTACCTCCGCCTCCAGTCTTTAGCAGACAGCCCCCTAGCTGTCAAGCCCAGCGCGGCGGAGGCCATAAAAATTTCCTCCAAGCTGGGGGTGCCCCTTCACCCCCGCTACACCTACTTCTGGCGGAACATATGCTTGGAGGAGTTCCTACGGCTGAGAAGCCGCCTGGCTGAGGGTGAAATCGAAACGAGGGGAGAGCTGGCTGAGACCATCACCCTAGACCTAGACGCTCAGGTTAAGACGATCTTCGAGAGGCTGCTTCTACCCCACCGGGTTGAGGAGGGTAAGCTGATCGCGGCCGACGGGGACGCTGCCGCCCTAGCCTGGTGCCTGGGCTTAAACAGGGAAATCCCCCGGCTGGAACAGGGCTTGACGGTTCTCCAAGCTGTCAGCGTCACCGCGGGTTTTGAGGTTCGGGACAAATACTCCTGCTTCGTAGGGGCCAGAATGGGGCGGCCTGAAAAGGCTGCGGAGAGAAAGATGAAGCCTCCTGTGCACGTGCTCTTCCCCGTAGGCCTCAGCGGGGGAGCTCAGCGGAACCTCGTGGAGGGAGCTGGGAAGGCGGTGAACGTGGAGCTGGTTAAGCGGAAATGCGGAGGCTGCGGCGGCCTCACACCCCTGCCCTTCTGCCCCAGCTGCGGCTCCAAGACTAGCCTCCACCGGTTCTGCCCCCGATGCCGGAGGCCCCTCTCCGGCGACAGGTGTGCAGCCTGCGGGGTGGAGGGGCGTTTCTACGAGAGGCAGAACATCGACTTGGAGGGCTGGCTGAAGGAGGCGTCCTCCCGCTTGGGGATGTCTCTCCCCCAGCTGGTGAAGGGAGTTAAGGGGCTGATGAACGAGACTAGGATTCCTGAACCCTTGGAGAAGGGGCTTCTGAGGGCGAAATACGGCCTCACCGTCTTCAAGGATGGAACCGTCCGATATGATCTCACCAACGCTCCCCTCACCCACTTCCGCCCTTCGGAGGTGGGGGTTTCCGCGGAGGACCTCCGGAGGCTGGGCTACACCGTGGACAGGGAAGGCCGCCCTCTCACCGGCCCAGACCAGCTTTGCGAGCTTAAGGTTCAGGACATTGTAATCTCTGAGAAATGCGGCGACTACCTTGTTCGGGTAGCTGGGTTTGTGGACGAGCTTCTCCAACGCTTCTACGGGCTTCCGAGGTTTTACAACGCCCAAGAGAGACGGGACCTTCTAGGCCACTTGGTGGTGGGGCTTTCACCTCACACTTCAGCCGGGGTCTTAGGCAGAATTGTCGGCTTCTCCAAGCTGAACGTTTGCTACGCTCATCCCCTTTGGATTTCCGCCAAGCGGAGGGACTGCGACGGCGACGAAGACTGCGTGATGCTGGCGTTGGACGCCTTCCTCAACTTTTCCCGAGACTACTTGCCCGCGCAGATAGGGGGCATCATGGACGCGCCGCTCCTCCTGACGCCTCTGGTCAACCCTTTGGAGGTGGACGACCAGGTTTGGAGCTTAGACCTCTCCCATGTTTACCCCTTGGAATTCTTCCAGAGGACCTGGGAGAAGCTGCCGCCCAGGTTTGTCATGAACCTCCTAGACATGGTTCAGTTCAGGCTGGGAAACCCAGCCCAGTATGAGGGCTACGGCTTCTCCCACGAGGTCTCCGACATCAACTCGGGGGTTGGGGAGAACGTCTACAAGAAGCTGGGGACCATGGAGGAGAAGCTACGGCAGCAGATGGCCTTGATGGAGAAAATCGAGGGAGTGGACGTGAAGGATGTGGCCAAAAGAGTTTTGGCCGTTCACTTCATGAGGGACATCGTCGGCAACCTCAAGGTCTTCGCCTCCCAAGCCTTCCGGTGTAAAAAATGCAACGCAAAACACAGGCGCATCCCTTTGAGGGGTAGATGCTCCAAGTGCGGAGGCGAAATATCCCTAACCGTCTACAAGGGCTCCGTGGAAAAATACCTCAAAGTAGCAGAGTGGCTGGCTGAAACCTACGGGATCAAAGACTACTACCGGCAGCGGATAGAAGTGGTTTCCGAGGAGATCGCAGCGGTCTTCTCGGAGGGAGAAGGTGAAGCGGGGAAAAAGACCCTGGAGCTGACGGAGTTCATGTAGCCGCCGTCGGGGAAAGCCGGTGGAAGCATGTCGGAGGAGCATTTCCACCCCAACGCGTACCTCCCCCGGTGGAGGAATAAAAAGGCGGGGGTTAGAGCCCGAACCCTCATCCTCTACGCCTTGGACAGAAGACAGCTTCCCCTGAGGGACCTCCGCTCGGAAACCCAGCTCACTTCCTCAGCCCTCAACTACCACCTGAAACTTTTGGAGGAGCACAGGCTGGTTCGGAGGGTGCCGGCGGGTAGGGGGAAGACGGTGTGGACTGCCACAGGGCTAGGTCAGCAGTCCATCGTGAGTTAACGGTTGAAGGTTAACGTTAAATACAAGCTTTTCTTTAAAAAATATTATACCGAATTACCCTCAGACATTTTTTTCTTTCCGGAGTAGGAGGATAGGAAAATGGGAGAATCAGCTACCACCACCGACGCTGTTCAAGTCTTCAAGCTGGTGGCCGACAACCCCATCATGAGACGGACTCTCTCAGCCCTCTCCAAGCGTTGCAGCCGAGATGAGGGAAACAGGCTGGAAATAGCCTTGGAGCTCTACACCGGAGTGCGCTCCGAAGCCTGCTTCCGATGCCGGGTGGCCAAGAAGCTCCTCATGCCCGTCCTCAAGGCCGCCACCAAGGCCTTCGGAGTCACCGAGGAGAGGTTGAAGGAGAAGTTTAAGGACCCCTACTGGCGGCGGGGCCTCGTCAACGTCATCAAGGGCATCGGCTGGTTCGGGGTCACCCACCCCTACGTGCCGGGAGCCCCCTTCCAGATAGTCTGGAACATCACCCGAGCCTGCAACATGCGCTGTGTTCACTGCTATGAAAACGCAGGGGCCCCTGGAGAGGATGAACTTTCCACTGAGGAGATCCTCCGGGGAATAGACATCCTAGGCGACGCGGGAGTGCTCATCCTAGCCTTTTCCGGGGGGGAGCCCACCGTTCACCCCGACATCCTCAAGTTTGTGAAACGCGCTTCGGAGAGAGGCATGTACGTGGCCATGGCCACCAACGGCTTGGTCTTCTCCTCCCGGGAGAGGCTGAAGGAGTACAAGCAAGCCGGCCTCCAGTTCGCCCAGATAAGCCTCGACGGAGTCAACCCCAAAACCCACGACGAGTTTCGGGGAGTTCCCGGGGCTTTTGAGAAAACCGTGGAGGGCATAAAAAACTGCGTCGCGGAGGGGCTTTTCGTGGAGATCGCCACCACCCTGACCCGGCAGAACTACAAGGAGATCCCGGCTCTCATCGAGTTTTCCGACAAGCTGGGAGCCGACTGGTTCATGCTCTACAACTTCGTCCCCACTGGGCGGGGTGCGGAGATGGTGGAGGCGGACCTCAGCCCTGAGGAGCGGGAGGAAATCCTAACCCTCTGCTGGAATAAGATGAAGACCATGAGGATCGACGTTCTATCCACGGCTCCCTACTTCGCCCGCATAGCCCAGCAGACGGAGCTGGGGGACCTCAGCCAAGACGAACTCCTCGCCCGCATGGCCCAGCAGGCTGGGGGAGGAGGGGGAGACAGCGACGTGGTGCCCACCCATTTCTACAACCCCAAGCTCTCAGGCCAGCTGAGGAGACTCGCCGACTTCATCGGGGGATGCGGCTGCGGGAGGTTCTACCTCTCCGTGGAGCCCAACGGAGACCTCTATCCCTGCGTCTTCTTCCCCCACGAAGAGCAGGTGAAGGTGGGGAACCTTCTGGAGGATGATTTCGAAGAGCTTTGGAGAAACTCCGAGTTCCTCTGGAAGGTGAGGGACAAGGACCGGCTGGCTGACTACTGCGGCTCATGCCGGTTCCGCTACACCTGCGGAGGCTGCAGGGCTCGAGCCTACAATTATTATAAGGACGTCCTAGCCCCTGACCCCGGCTGCATCCTCAACCGGGAGTACTGGGTGAAGCTTAAAGAATCCGTCAAAACCGAGTACACCGTCCAAGAAACCTGCCAAGGAGACCTCATCCTCTACAGAAAAACTTAGACCCCCTCCGCCTTCACCCTGAAACGCGGCGCTTCCCTTAGCGGAAGGGACACCGGCAGACCTCAGCCCCGCACCGGGGACACCGGCCGTTGTACTTGCTCAGGGCTGCCTTCTCCAAGTCCACCTGAGCCACGTTGGCCAGGGAGCTCAGCCAGGCGGCGACGTCGGCGAACTCGGCCTCCACCGCTTCTCTGTCCCCCTCCACCAAGGCTTTTCCCAGCTCTGAGACTTCCTCCAGCAGCCACATGTAGGTGGGCATGAGGCCCCTCCGACGGTCCCTGTGAAAGTAGATACGGTGCATCATCCTCTGAAACTGGGAGAGCTCCAAGGTTTAAACCCCTTAAACGTAAAAGGATTAGCGGAGCCCCGCCTTAAAACTACCGGCAACCAGGGGAAGGAAGCGGTGAAACTGAAGATAGCTCTCGTCCAGTTTGCCAGACTTCCTGAGAAACGGGAGAACCTCGAGAAGATGCTGCGGACTCTCCGAGGAATCAGAGGCGTAGACCTCGTCTGCCTTCCGGAGGTCTGGCTGGGAGGAGACATCCTCTCCCCGCGGGACGCTGCCTCCCTTCTTTCCCAGCTGGGAAAGGCTGCTAAGGCAGGCGGATTTCACCTTCTAGCCGGAGCCTTCTTCCTCCGACGGGGAGGCCAGGTGTATTCCACAGCGCCTTTCCTAGGTAGGGAGGGGGAGGTTTTAGGCTTCTCGGACAAGCTTTTTCCCTCCCAGGCGGTGGGGGAGAGGGCCTTCTGCTCCCCGGGGCGGAGGCTTCCGGTTTTTCAAGTGAAGGGAACCGGTGTGGGGGCTGTGGTCTGCGTGGACGCTTTGTACCCGGAGGTTTCCAGAAGCCTAGCTCTTCGGGGGGCGAGGGTGCTCCTCAACCCTTCCAACATCCCCGAGGACAGGCTAGCACTCTGGAGGCATGTGGCTGCGGCTCGGGCGGCGGAGAACACCGTCTTCTACGCCTTCGTCAACAACACCGCCACAGCCTACTCCGACGGGAGGAGGGTGGAGGGGGGGAGCTTTATCGTTTCCCCCCAAGGGCAGGTCGTAGCCCAAGCCGGCGGGGGGGAGGAATGCTTGAAGGTGAAACTAGACCTAGCCTCCGTGAACAGAGTTCGGAAACGTTGGCCCTACTTGGCTGACGTGCAAAGGCTTAGACGTAGGCAGGGTTTCTTCCGTTAGTTTTCCTGCCGAGAAGTTAGGTTAACCTAAATATTTATATATTAGGCGAGCCTAACTATTCCTAACCAAAAACAGCCAGCGGGTTCACAGGTCCGGCTACACCGTCGAAGGGAGAACGCCTATGCTTGGACAGTATTTGATAACCTTTCGAGAGGTCCTTGAGGCAGCGCTCATCACAGCCATAATACTGTCCTACTTGGTCAGAACTGGCAGGCGGCCGCTGTCCCGCTACATCTGGTACGGAGCCTACTTGGCAGTGGCCCTGAGCCTAGGCTTAGGGGCATCCATCTGGCTTGCCTACGGGGTGCTGCCCAAGACCGTTCAGGTGCTTTTCGAGGCCACCGCCGCCTTCGTCGCCGTGGTGGTGCTGTCCTCCATGGTCTACTGGATGGCCGCCAAAGGGAAGTACATCAAAAGGGATATGGAGAGGCGTATCGAGGCTGTTGTCACCAAAGGCGCCATCCTCGGCCTGGTGTCCATAGCCTTCATCGTCGTGTTCAGGGAAGGCCTGGAAACCGTGCTCTTCCTGACGCCTTTCTTGCTGAAGGACGCCCTAGGCACCTTCGCCGGGATCGCCGCCGGAACAGCCACAGCGCTCATCCTATCCTACGGCATCTTCGTGGCCGGGATGAGGATCAACCTGCACAGGTTCTTCTACTTCACCAGCATCCTCCTGATCCTCCTAGCCGGAGGCCTCGCTGGCTATGGGGTTCACGAACTGCTGGAGTTCTACGAGCAAACCGGCGTCGAAGCAGGCTGGCTGGGGGAACACGCTTACACCCTGAACATAGCGAAAGGCAGCCTGCTGCACCACAAGGGCATCCTAGGCTCGGTGCTGGCGGTGATGTTCGGCTACACCACCAACGCGGAATGGGCTAGAATAATCGTCCACCTCGCCTACCTGGCGGTGGCAATCCCCTTGGTGGTCTGGGTCTACCGAAAAGACCACATGCCCCTATAACTTGCCGGAGAAACATAGATTCCCCAGGCATCCATTTAAATTATCAAGCCTTCTAGACAGTACTGAGAATCATTGCAATCTGGATGATTTCGTTTTGGCCATTACACAGATCATGTTTATATTGTAATTTGACCATTATAATGGTCAAATTACAATAAGTCTCGACCATTATACTGTACAATTTATTGGTGAGGGATTTGGTTAGAAGCGGAAACAGCGAGGCATGTAAGCTCGATGAAATTGAATTGTTAAGGGTCCTGTACATATATAATCCTTGGTGGGATTCAGGGAAAGTTCCTTCCACCAAAGCTCCAGAATTTAAAAGGCGGGACTATTATAAACTTCTCAAAACGGTTGAAAATCAAAAGATAACAGCCATTGTGGGAGCAAGAAGGATCGGAAAAACCACTTTAATGTATCAGTTAATCGAGCACGTTATTTCAAAGGTTGGACCGTCAAGAGTTATGTATGTTTCCTTGGACGACCTGTATCTCAAGATCACGATCGAATCCTTGAAAGCTATTTTTGACCTGTATTCAAAATACATCCTTAAGGAATCCCTTTTCCGCTTAGAAAAACCGGTCTATTTTTTCTTGGATGAAATACAGTTCCTCCAAAACTGGGAAAGCGTCCTGAAACGCTGGTTTGACCTAGGATATAATGTAAAATTTTTCATATCAGGCTCCTCAAGCGTTAACATTTTGACGGGGACCGCAGAATCGCTTGTCGGAAGAATTGCTCCTCAAATAGTTTTCCCCATGAAATTCTTAGAGACAGTTAGGTTTCGCGTGAAAGAGAAGAGCTTTGAAAAGCGCCTCGATAATGTCAACTGGCAGGTCAGAAAATCACTTCAAGACGGAATTCGCAGAGAGAACCCGTACATCTTTTACTCCGCGCTTCAAGATAATGCTAACATTTTAGCAAGAGACATAGATCGCTTCATCCTCTCTTTACAGGATTATTTAGTAAAAGGAGGATATCCTGAAGTTGTAGCAGCCGAGGACTTGTACCAATCCGCGGAGAACCTCAGGAATTATCTCCACCTGACAATATACAGAGATATAGTTCGGACGTTCAATATCAGAGACCCAGTAGCCTTCGAAGAACTTATCACGGTCTTAGCAAAGGAGAGCTCCCACCGGATGAACTATTCTGAACTGGCCAACACCCTAGGGCTTAAGAGGCAAACCTTGAAAGCCTATCTCTATTATCTCAAAACTGCTTTTTTAATATCCGAATCCGAGTACTACTCTCGCAGCCGAATGAAGAGAATACGAAGGGAAAAGAAAGTCTACGTCAACGACCCTGGTATACGAAATGTTACTGTTGCAGCCTTTAGTGAATACCTTCTGAAAGACAGCGCGGAACTGGGAAAAGTAGTTGAAAGTGTGGTGGCAGACCATTGTAAACGGCTTAAGTTCAACCTTGAGCCTGCCTCAGAGCTGCAACTTTTTTACTGGAAAAGCCAAGGATACGAAACCGACATCATAATAGAGCTACTTCAAAGACCAATCCCCATAGAAGTGAAATACAAGGACAGAATAAGCGAAAAGGACTTGAGAGGTTTAAGGGACTTCGCTCAAAAACACAGACCACCCTTCAGCCTAGTTGTCACACGGGAAAAACTCGAACTTTCAGGAAACACAGTCCGCATTCCACTGTGGCTGTTTTTAATCATGTGCTAAGAGTTAGTGGACCGGCCGGGATTTGAACCCGGGACCTCTCGGTTGCAAACCGAGCGTTGGCGCAGGCCTTTTTCAGGTCTTTCATGCCGCTGAACTACCGGCCCCAACTTAAGGGTGAAAAGGTGGAAAATTTAACCTTTCCGCTGTCCCCGGAGGGGCTAGAGGCTTCCGTCGACGTAGGTGGTGTGCTCTGAGTTGTAGGTGATTTCCAGCTTGAGCTGGGTTTTGTTGACGGCTTGGCTGCCGCTGGTGTCGCGGGCCAGCGTGCTGGGGGGCATTTTGACGGCGAAGCCTAGGCGTTTCAGGCAGCCGTAGTTGAGGGAGTAGGTGATGTCTGGCGGCGGTGAAGACCATTTGCCGGGGGTTTGGCCTCTCTCCCCTAGAGAGTAGTAGGCGAATTGGTCGTTGTACCAGTTGCCTCCGTAGGCTTCGCTCGCCTTTGTGCCGTCGAGGAAGTACAGGTCTACGCCGGCAGACCAAGGGCTCAGGTCTGTGGCTTCCACCCCGGGGCCGACGACCCAGCCGGACCCATCCCATGAATACAGGCGCACATTAATATCGGCCGTGTTTAGCGTGTCAGGGACGAAGACCTCCACCGCAACCCACTGGCCCACGTCCAGCACCATGCGGTCGAGGTAGAAGGGAGCCCATGGGTTGCCCTCGTCGGTGGTGAGATAGACGGCTTTGACGTTTGTCAAATCCGGCGACCCGACTTTCGGCATAGCTCTCAACGGGTAAACCAGCCGCTTCCACCCCGTCCAAGTGTCGTCGATGTAAGCGAAGTATTTGTTGGAGGCATCAGGCGCCCTAATGTCTAGGGCCATCTTTCCGCCGCTGTTGGAGCCGTAAAGCCAGAGGGCGACGAACTCGTAGCCAGACCAGTCCTGCCCTGCGGCCCAGCTGTGGTAGATTCCGAACACATCGTAGGAGCCGGATGTCTGGGAGACTTTGGCTGACGAAGTTCCCTTCTTCACAACGGTTGACTCCTCGGTCAGGGAGGCAGCGCTGGAGCCTGAGCCCCATCCCGTCGTCGACCAAAACGCCTCATCGTCGTCGTAGAGAACCGCAGGTGAGGTTTCCTCGAGGGCGTTGACGAGGATGAATTCGTAGGCGAACTTCTTCCCGCCGCGGTCCCAGCTCCATCCATGCCGGGCCCAGAGGGGGCTGAACAGCTGGCTGCGCAGAGCCGCGTAGTCTAAGTCAGCCAAGTAGGCGTCGGTGCCCTGGTTGACCGCTGTGCGGCCCCAAGCCGGCAGCTCGGTGAGTTCGAGGCGGTAGCGGACGGCGGTCTCTCCGCCTTGGTAGGGAATCTCCAAGTCCGTAAGCTTGCCGAAGGCCTCGTATTTCGCCGTCTCCAAGGCGGTGAGCTCTTGGCTGTGGTAGAGGTTTAGCAGCTTCTGGAGGTTGGCCTGCGCCTCCGACCCGTCCAGCCAGCCTTCGAGGATGTGAAGGGTTTCAGCGGGGCCTAGGCTGGGCAGGTGCACTTCGCCTCCGGCCACCTTCCGGCGGCTGAAGGTCTTCAGCGGATGGCGGGTTAGGCGGTGGACGTTGCCCGCGGCCAGCAGGTCGAGGGTGTTGCTGTCCATGCCGATTTTGACCTTGGGAGCCGTCATGCTACCTCAACCTCAGGTAGGCCTTGATCCTCCTTACCTCCTCTTGGAGGTCGGAGACAGGGGGGTTCTCCTGCTGGAGAAAGCGGGAGGCCCGGGTGGCGAGGATGGCCTCCGCCAGCCTGTCGGGGACCTCCACCACCGCCTTAGCCGGGATCACCCACCTTCGGCCTCGGACGGTGACTTGGTAGGGGCGGCTGCGGGGATTGCGGAGCTTCAACTCAGGCTAACCCCTTGAGCCAGCGTTGCAGCTGGCCTGTCTTGAGCAGTTCGTCGGGGAGGTCGGTGAGGCGGGTGGCCAGCTCCAGCTCCCACTGCTCCCCTTCTTCGGCTGTGAACCTGATGGTCTTGACCTTCACCCGGTAGCTGCCCTCCAGCCCGGTGTGGGGGTCGGTGACGGTGATGATGTCGCCTACTTGGAAGTCGTAGACGGGGAGGACTTGGAGGACGATCTTCTCCACGGGGTCCTTGTACTTGGCTAGGAGGTTCTGAGCCGTGGTCCTAGCTGCGTCCGCGGTGTCGATTTCCTTGTCCACGTAGACGGCTTCATGCAGCCCATAGGCTGCCTGGCTAGCCGGGTCTTCCTCCGTCTCCTCCACCCGGCTGGCAGCTTCCCCGGCTCCGATGACGGTGATACGGTTGGCCAGCTGGAAGGTTTCCGTAACCCGGGAGACGGTTACATCCCGCTCCGCTTGGTAGCGCACCGTCCCAGAAAGGTCGGAGCCCCTTTGGGGTTGGAAGTGGAGGGCTCCCGCGGAGTCCACCCACCATTCGGCTCCCAGCATGGCGGCCAGCCGGTTGACGGCTTCAAACCGGTATTCGTAGTCCACGGTGAAGTCGGTGTAGTCGCTGTGGTGGGTGACGGACCATTCTAGGAGTTCGGGGCTGGGTTTGTCGTGGATGACGATGTTGCTGTCGGCGGTGCTGTCGTCCGTGTAGGCTGTTCCATCGTAGCTTGTTTCGACGCCTTCCCAGTTTTCCCCGTAGGAGTTTCTGTAACGTCTCATCCTGATCCAGTTGTCAGTGGAGCCGCCATAATATTCAACCATAATTCTAACTTCTTCGTTGACGGTAGGAGGATTAGTGAGTTTGAAAACCTGCCAATTCCCAGAATCGGTAGGAAGAGAGGCAACGTCGAAGCTTTCCTCGTAGATAATCGAATCGTCTGAGGTTCTTCTTATCCTCAGATACGCCGTACCGGTGGGGCTGCCTTCCTTGTGGATGGCGAAAATTATTGTGTGGAGGGTTTTGTTGGGCACAGTAATCTTCTGGCCTCGCCGAGGATATGATGCGTAAATGACACCCGTGCTGCTTTCTAGGGCGGTTCCATCAACCCAAGGGGCTGCCGTCAGGTTGCATCTGACCTTTAGGGATGACTCTGCTAGGGCGGATAGGTCGTAGGGCAGCTGAGCTGGTGTGATGCCGCCTACAAGCGTGTTGTCCGCCGAATCCAAGATGTCGAAGGTGATGGTTTGGTTTTTTTCATCCACAGCAGCATTAAATTCAATCCAACTTTGCCAGTTTACAGGCGCTATCAACGTCGACTTGATGTTTCCTGTCTTGGTTGCACCCGCGTAGGTTAGCACGACTTTAGCCGCCGTCCCCGTCCCAGCAACCTCCACATCCGTCAGGACGTCGCCGCCGAAGTCTGCGTCCGTGGTCTGAAGCCACCGGTGCCACACTTGGAAGGGGTCGGCGATCGCCCCCTCGGTCAGGCCTGTGCCGGCGATGAGGTCTTGGAGGATGGTGCGGACTTTGGTCTCAGTCCACGTCTGCGCGCCGGTGAGGTGGCGGAACAGCTTCTGGCTGAGGTCCCTAGACCCTAGGACCAGCCTCTCGCCTTCCTCCCCGAACACCGCCTGCCGGCGTTCCAGGAGGCCGCTGAAGATTTTCACCCCGTCCCTGTAGATGTCCACGGGGTCTTCGAAGGCCGGCGCTGCCTCCACCTTGGGCAGCTCCACGGTGAACTCGTCAGGGGGGTCAACCGACTGGCGGAGGGTCAGGGCTGTGAACGGGTAGTCCACGCCGGCTATCTTGACGGTGAATCGGGCCATTTAGAGGGGTCCCTTCCTGAGGGTTGCAGCGTCCACCACCGCCACGCCCACCCGCTTGGCAAGGCGGACCTCGTCGGCGGGGCTTTGAATTTGGTTGTTCATGATGATGGTGATGCCTCTGACCTCGGCGATGGCGGCCTCATAGCGCCGCACCGCAGGATGCTCAGGGCCGTAGCCGTAGACCTCCCGGCTGACGCGGAGGCTTTCCTCCAAGCCCCGGAGATACTCAGCCCGAGGGATGCTGGCGGCTAGGATTTGGCCGCGGGATGTGACCCCGGCGAAGCCTCCCCGAGCCAAGGCCGGAGCCACAGCGGTTTCAGCGAAGAACCTAGCTGCCTTCTGGGACACGGTCATCTTGGCCAAGATGGCCTGGGTGTAGGCGGCGATGCGGTGGGAGGCGAAATGCCAGAGGGCCACGGTTTCCCCCAGCCCCTTGGCGGTGACGGCTTCGAGACGGTGCATGAGCTCAGGGAAGACGGACCGTCCAACCAAGGCGTCGTAGAGCCTCTTGGCGCCTTCCACGATGGGGCCGAGGGTGCGGTCCCAAAGCCACGTCACCCTGTCCGCCAGCCACTGGAAACCACCCACAATCGCCTCCAACGTCGGCTGAATGTAGTGGGTGTAGACGCTGCTGAACCACTCCACCACCGCGCCGACCTTTTCGCGGATCCCACCCCAGTTCTGGGTCCACGCCAGGTAGAGGGTCGCAGCAGCGGCGATCAGCAGCCCTAAGGGGCCGAGCATTCCGTAGGAGGCGGTGCGGATGCTGTGCATGGCCGCCACCACCTTGGGGGCGACGGAGACCAGGCCGCCCATGCCCTTCATGCCCTGCAGCGCCTGCATGCTGCCCATCACCGCCGGCAGCACCGACATGGCCATCTGAATGTAGGCTTTGTTCACCTCGTAGGCGGCGAGGCGCTGCTGGGCGGTGGCCAGTTTCTCCTGGGCGATGCGGTATTCCTCGCTGCCTTCTTTTCCCGCCTCAGCCAGCTTGTTCAGCCTCAGCTGGGCGGCGGCCACAGCGTCCTGAGCCGCCTTGTAGCTGGCTTGGAGGGCGGCCACCCGGGCTTGCACGGTGCCGATGCGGTCGTAGGCGTTGTAGAGGTTCATGGCGCTGGCGGCCAGCGTGGTCATGCCCATGGAGACTTGGCTGAAGCTGACTTGGCTGGTGCGGGCGGCCGCGGCCATGCGTTGGCCCATGCGGTCGGCTGCTTGGCCGGCGCCTCGAGCTGAGGCCTGTGCCTGCTGGCTGAAGCTGCGCACGTCCCGTTGGGCTTCGGCTAGGACGGCTTTGGCCTTGTTCTGGGCTTCGAGGATGATGGCGACGCGGGCTTGCTCTGCGCTCATTTTTTCACCAGCCTAACCTCTCGGATGGATTTGAGGGGGACAGCGAACAGCCGGCTGCGGGTTTGGATGACCAGCAGCCTGTAGCCTAGGTCCCTGGCGTTTTTCAGAATGTCACCTATCTGCTCCGCGGCCGTCTTCACCACCCAAGGACCGGGGTTGCTGAAAGAGTTAAAGGGCTGAGTTTCGCGAATCATTTTAGGGGAGGCCATGAAGGTCAAATGCGCCTCCTGCGGGGAGGTCAGGGAAATACCAGGAGACACCAAGGTTGAAATCAAAGGCGGCCGCCTGTTCGTCGTCACCGGCAGCCGCTGCTGGAAGTGCGGAAGCTACGCCATCTGGTTTCCAGACTTGAAAACCTAGCCTCCGGCCGCGGTTACTCCGTCCTCCGGCCTTCGGAGAGCCCCACCCCGGACCGGCTTCTCCTGCTTGGACAGCAGGAGCAGGGATAAGGCGACCAAAATGAGGCCGTAGAGGCCGTGGTCCAAGAGGTGGGGAGGATAGGTGTAGAGAGCCCCGTAGCGAAGCAGCTTCTCCGCCATGAGCCCCACGCCCACCGCCCATAAGACGGCTCCCAAGCCGGTTCGAAGCTTCACATCCTCCACCGTCCACCTGCTAGAGGCCCAGCTCCCCCCGGCGTCGACGGATCTCAGCGCTGAGGCTGGAGGCTTGGGCCAAGGCCCTCTTAGCCTCTTGGAGGCAGGTCCAGTTGAGAGCCAGCTCCTCGGCTGGGAGGGCGAGAACCCGGCTGGGGAGGCGGTGGTAGGCTTCCCCCAGCAGCCCGCCTAGGAGGAGGAGAGCTTCCCCCAGCAGGGCTGGGGTGAGGGGGCTGGCTGTCTTCGCTGCGAAGAAAACGGAACTTCTCGGCTATGGCGTTGAAGAGGACTGCCTTGTCCTCCTCCAGCATCTCCGAGAAAGCCAAGCGTTCTTCGCCTTCAGCTCCCCCGCCCTCCGCCACCTTGGGGTTTAGGACGTATTCGGCGAAGAGGTCCCTCAGCAGGGCGTCGGACTTCTCAGCCACATCCAAGCTTTCCGCCTGAGCTTCCCCCACGCCTTCTAAGCCGTGCTTTCGGAGAAGCCTCAGGAAGGGGAGGGGCGAGGTCAGCAGGCGGACTTGGTAGGTCAGCCCGCTGGGCGCCTCCACCGTGCGGACTAGGCTTTCCCGCCATTCCTTCACACTGAGCCTTCTTGCAGGCGTCTCCGCAGACATGTCCGTTCACCTGAAAACTCTTGGCGGTCAGTAGCCGGCCACGTTGTTTTTGACCTGAATCTTCACCTCATAGCCGGCGGCGGAGTCGTAGAGCACTTGGCAGGGGGCCACGACGGTGAAGGGGTCCCTTCCCGCGATGTGCGGCGCCACGTCGCTGTGGTAGACCATGCGGGGGAGGTCGATGAGCAGCTCAGCGCTGCCCGCGGTCTTGACGAAGCTGAGGGAAGCCGCCACCTCCGTCCCCGCCAGCAGGCGGTCGTAGTCCGCGGAGTCCTCGAAGGCCAGCTCCATCTGCACCTCCACCTCCCGCCGGC
Source organism: Candidatus Hecatella orcuttiae (assembly GCF_002009985.1). Taxonomy (NCBI): domain Archaea; kingdom Thermoproteati; phylum Candidatus Bathyarchaeota; class Bathyarchaeia (SeqCode); order Candidatus Hecatellales; family Candidatus Hecatellaceae; genus Candidatus Hecatella; species Candidatus Hecatella orcuttiae. The sequence goes on along the minus strand of NZ_MTLX02000002.1, from coordinate 427,472 downwards.
CCACGAGGATGCGGCGTAGATGCTTGTCGCCGTGGGCGTACATGTCGTCGACGGGCAGGTTGTTGCCTACCGTCAGCCTGAAGGCTTTGAGGACGCTGGACTTGTCGGCACCGCCCAGTGTCAGGGTGGCTTCGTGGAAGACGAAGGGCGCCAGCGGGGAGAGGGAAACCGACGGAGTGAAGGCTGTGTCTTTTTCTTCCTTTGCTGCCACGATTTCCACGGAGCCGGTGAGCACGTCGAGGGCGGATTCGAGGGTCAGCCGCTCCACCAGGCAGCCGCTGAGTTTTCGGAAGAAGCCGTAGGTCTCCTGCTCCGGGTTGATGATGGCGGTGAAGCTTTTCACGGTGTCCGCCGGGGTGAAGTCGTGGGTGTAGGGTCCTGCCCCGCTGGTAGTCACACTGCCCAGCGCCCACTTGAACAGGTGGGCCACGTTCTCCGGCTCCACGGCAAAGTCGATGGGCCCTCGGGCTAGGGCCTTGCCGAACACGTATTTGCGGGTGTCCCGGCTGTACACGGTTTCGACGGGGATGACGCCGACGTCGAAAACCACAGCCTCCCGGCGGATGTCGATGTACTTGTCAGGGGTCACCGGCGAGCCGAAGGTGGTTTCTTCGCCTACTACTATGTATCTTTCAGCCATTTGCCTGTTTCACCTCCTTTTAGAGCTGTGTTTTCCTAGCCGTGAGGGTGATGAGGGCGCCCACTAGGGCGTAGGAGCCTGAGGCCATGGTCTCTGAGGCGATGTTGACGATGCGGCAGTCGTCCACCAGCCCGTCCAGCGTGGGGTTAGCGTCCAGCACCCGGTCGATGTCCTCCACCAGGTCCATCACCGACTTCTCCGCCGTGTCCTCCCGGTAGGACTGGTCCACCACCCTGATCTCAAAATCCATCTGGTACCGCTCCTTCCGGGCTGTCTCGGTTTCGACGGGACCCCCCGCCCAGCGGACGCTGACCCACGGGTAGCCGGCCTTCGCCTCCGGGGGGGATGCCGAAGTAATACTTTTTCACCTTAGCCGGCTCCGAGAGGGCGGCGTCCGCCTTCAGCAGGTCGATGATTTTCTGCACAATCTCCTTGTACATGATGTCTCCCGTCCACTGGAAAAGAACTGTTTAGTATGTTCGAAAGGAAATTTTCATCCGACCATGCGGAAGATGTCAACGCTTCTTCATCAACTGGAGTAGCAGCTGCCGGAGCTTGGGTCTCACAGCCTGCTCCGTCGCCCTGACGAAGAAACGCCCCGGAAACCCTGGCCACCGGGCCCGGCGGGCGAACACCGGCCGGCCGTCGACTTCAAAGGCAAGAACCTTCCCCCGCTTGGGGAGAATTACCCGCGGCTTGGCTCCTCGTTCCACCGCGTGCCAGTAGGGCACCGCGGGGCTGACGGCAACCCTACCTCCCTCCACCGCCCTGACGCCTATCGACCGCCTCAGGGCGCCTGTTCGCACGGGAGCCTTCCGCTTCATCTCCTCCACCGTCAGCCGGGCGCCTTGCCGGAGAAACTCAGCCTGAACCCTGTCGGAGTGTTCTTTCAAGGCCTCCAGCAGGCGGCGGGCTGCGGAGGCATCAACCTTGACGGTGGCCATCTTCAGCCTTCAGCCGTCTAAGTTTTTTCGAATCCTACTTGGCGGTAGGTTTGGGTGATGTAGGCTTCCAAAGCCTTCTCAGCCCGCTGGCGGAATGCGCCGCCGGCCTCCGGGGGGCCTCGGTCTTCGCGGTAGAGCGCTGCGGCTAGGTCGGCGCTGATGTCTTGGATGAGCTGAGGCGGCGAAGCCAGAGGTACGTCCGTGTAGGCTTGGAGGACGTTGTCGATGATGGCGTCCGCCGCGGCGATCTTGTTGGTCAGCACCGTGTCCTGGGTGGTGTCCGCTGGGTCGATGCCCAAGCGCTCTTTGACAGCGTTCAGAGTTGAATAGCCCATGAGTTCACCTCGAGTGGACGGGGAAAGAAAAAAAATAGGGGAGGGAGGTTGAAGGCGGTCCGGCTAGCACTTTCTGCCTTTGGATTTAGCGGAGCCTTTAGCCTTGGTTTTCTTAGCTTTTTTCTTAGCCAGAATTTTTCACCCGGCTGGGTAATATATCCGCGGGTTGTGCTTAAAGATTTTTTCCCTCGGGGAGGTCATTTCATCTTCACCTCCACCGGGCGGTTTTCTTCGTTCTTCTCGCCGCCGTCCCAGAAGTGAACCCTCCAACTTCTCCGACTCCGGTCCTCAGGGTTTCGGATTTTCTGCATAGCCCTAGAGCCGTAGCTGAGGCTGTCGACGGCGGGGTCGTAGGCGGCCATGAGGGACCCGTCGGGCTTGGTGAGCATGCAGTCGCAGATGTAAAGGCGGTCGCCTCGCTGGTAGTAGCGGGTTCCACACCGGGGGCAGACGCCGGTTTTAACCTTCAACCTAACTCACGTGATTTTTGGAAGCGATAAAAAAAGGGGCGGTTGCTTTTTCACGGGAAAAGAACCGCCGGAAGAAAACGGGTGGTTTAGGCTTAGGCTCCTGTGATCTTGCCTATGGCGTTCGCCTGCATCGTCGCGTACTTCCACCGGGCTGTCAGCACGGCTCCGGCCAGGTCCTTAATCGGGTCTTCGTAGTTTTCCACGGTGATGTCCCTTCGGATAAACAGAGCTCCCGCGTGCTCCGCGTCGACGACCAGGGCGGTGCCGCTGGTGATCTTGGTGGTCACCCGGAGGTTGAGGCCTAAGATGGTCTCCAAGCGGCCTGTGGGCGCCACGGCGATGCCGCCCCAAGAGTGAGCCTGCTTCACGCTGGAGTCCTTGAGGAGGTCGGCGTACTGGTCGGGGTGCACCACCAAGTAGCCTCGGCCGGTTTGGATGTAGTCTTGGAGGAAGTTGTCGGCTTGGATGAGGTTGATCATGCCCACGATGTCGTCGTAGGCCAGCGTCCCAGCTGTGGCTGCAGCCGCGGAGTTCCCTGCGTCAGCGATCATCTGGGCGATGATCCGCTCTGTTTCCACCTCGGCCATGGCTCGGCCGGCTTCGCGGAGCTGGAACTCCACGACATCCCACGCGGCGTCTTCGATCATCTCCCGGCTGATGGGCACGGCTACCCCGGACTTTTCAGGGGTCAGGGTCACCGAGTCGAAAGCTCCCACGTTCACAGGGATGTCAGCGCCCTCCGCCACCGGGTAGCGGGCTGAGACCAAGGTCTTATGCCGGGGCACCTTCAGGGACGGGTCTTCCTTGACGAAGACCGCGCAGAGCTCCCGGCCGATGAGCCGGGGCTTGGCCGCCTCCCAGACGATGTCCAGAACCTTGGCCGTGGCCTGCGACTGGTCGCTTAGGAGGACCTCGCGGAGATGTCGGTCTTTAAGCATGGCTTCGGTGCGCTGGTGGAGGACCCGCTGGGCTTCGTGGAGGGTCCGCCCTGAAAGCAGGGGAGTCTGAAGTTTTTCCTCCAGCCTTCGAACAGCCATGTCTTCCTTAGCCACCTTAACTCCTGTTTCTAGAATCTTCTGCACGGCGCTTCACCGCCTTAGAGGGCCAGCTGGACGAGGATGACGTCTCCGTCCGCGGAAGCGGCTTCCAAGGCGATGCCCAGCTTCTTCTGGTAGTAGACAGTGTAGGTGGCGGTGCCTCCTTCGTCCACCGGCTGGTCGGCGAGGGCTTTCACCTTCTGGGACCCCGCCGGCTGAACGGCTTCCCCCCGGCTGATGGCCGCGGCGGCCGTCAGGTAGACGGCTCCGGAAACCATGACGGGCACGGGGTCTCCGTCGGCGCTGGCGGCCTTCAGGGCCACGCCTACGGGGTCGTCTCCGTCGGAGGCTGCGACAACCTTGCCGTCGGCGGCGCCGGTTTTGACAGGTTCTCCTTTGGCGATGGCTCCTCCGGCTCTGAGGTCTAGCACGATGCCTAGGGTGTACACGTCGCCTTGACTGGTCATGTTTCTTTCTCCCAAACTTTTGCTCTCCCACACTAAGGCAGGGGAGTATCCCCCTCAGCCGTCAAGCTCCGGCGTAGGCCCAACCGACGCGGCTGGGCTGCCGTCATGGCTGTGACCGTGAAAAATCAGCTTCACCGCCTTGCCTTGGAAGGCAGCACGTCCCTCAGCCTAGCCCCCCAAAGGTCTGGAGTGGGCGGCTGCGCGGGTTCAGGGCCTTCCCGGAGGCCTAGGCCCAGCGGCTTCGCCCTTCCCCTGGGGCTGAGCTTTTCCCAAACTTGGACGTAGGCGCCGGGGACACCGGGCTGTTCCTCCCCCCAGAGGAGGCTCAGCTCCTCGAACATGAGCCCCTCCGGCTTCACCCCGTCGACGGGGAGGGCGGAGCGGCATCTTCCCGCCACGCTCACCTTTGTGATCAGGCCGCTTCGGATGAGCCTCCAAACAGCGGGGTCTTCGACGGCGCCCACGTATTCGATGCCTCGGCCGGGGATGTACTCCGCGTCCAGCACCCGGCCTACCTGCGGCTGAGCCTGCCCGGGGACAGCTGTCCCGGTGTGGAGGTGGTTGACGTAGATGGGTTTCCCCGCCAGCGTTCTGGCTGCCTTGGCCAGCTCCTCCTCCGGGTAGAGGTTGCGGTTGAGGCTGGAGCCGGGGGTGAGGGCGAGGCCTCGGATGCGGTTGGGCTGCCCCACCCAGTCGAGGGTGTTAGCCCACTGGAAGGCGGTGCCTTCCTCCAGCTTAGCGCGCTGGGAGCCCAAGGGCTGGGTGTCGTCGAGGCTGCGGCTGCGGAGCCAGGCGTAGTAGCGTCTTTCCCCCTCCTCGGCTCCGTAGCGGCTTAGGAAGTCGCGGTGGATTTTTTCGAAGTCAGGATGCTTAGGCATCTTCACTCCTCTCTTCTGCGGTAGACTGAAGGCCTAGGTCTTTCATCATTTCATCCTCGAGGGCGCGGCGGGTTTCATCCCTGAGGCTGAGGCGGCTGGAAAGCAGCTCCGTCCACTTCTTGAGCTTGTCCTCCAAGGTCTCCACCTCCACAGGTCCCCAGACCAGGCGGGGGACTTCGCTGTGGCCGTGCTGCCGGACCAGCGGGCGGAAAAGCTGGGCTTCGATGATGCGTTTGAACCGGCGCTGCTTCATGCGGATTTTCCGGTCGAAGGCTTGAAGCATGGCCGTGGCGGAGGCGTCTGAGACCCTCACGTCGCCGCGGAAGAGGAAGGTGATGGGGCACTCCAACCCGGCCATGATGGCGTTGGTGATGTGGTTGAAGAAGTACTCGAAGCGGCTGCGGGGGTCAATCTGGATGACTTGGGCGTCGATTCTCGTCTTCCCGGTGGTGGCGATGACGTAGTCCTCGTCCGGCTGCACGGTGCGGAGCTGCCGCTTCACCTCGTCGAAAACCGTCTTCCCCGCGTCCTGCAGCATCCAAGCCACCTTGGGGGCGGCGTAGCGTTTGATGATCTTGCCCATGTCCTGCTCGGCTTCGAGGATGGTCTGCAGGTAGGCTTCCACAGGCTTCACCATGCCTGTGCCGTAGAGGCTGCCGCGGGGCCGGTTCCAGGTGAAGTGGATGATGCGGTCCGCAGGCCACTGGGCTGTCTTCCTGCCTCGGACGGTCTGCACGTAGCCTTCCACCTGGTTGTGGTAGAGGTCGAAGCCTCCGGGGGCCTTCTTGAGGATGATGCTCTGCTCCATGCTCAGTGGGTCGAGGTAGTTGAGGCCGACGATGAGGCCGTCCTCCACCACCTTCTCCACCCACGAGTTGCCGCAGATGGCGCAGTCCAGCACCGCGTCCATGAGCAGGCCGTCGAGGTTGACCTCCTCCGCGAAGTCGTCCACCACACGCTTGGCTTCACCGACGCCCTCGGTGTGGTAGCCTGGGCCTGCGATCATCTCCGCTGTAGCGTCCACAGCCGCGGTGACCAAGCCTACGTTCTCGTAGCGTTCGAAGCAGGTTTGGAAGCTGAAGGGTGCCTTCTGCCCTCGGCCCCAGACGGAAGGGACCCCGGCGACGAGGCCTCGGGCTTTCTCCTCCAAGCCTTGGGCTTCGCTGGCGGTGAACCAGTTTTTGATTTTTCCCCACAGGGTCATCGACGGACACCCCCTATGATGGCTCCTCCTTCGCCCCTGCCGAGGGCGGCGTGGGCGGCGAGGCAGAAGGCCCAGAAGCGGTCGTCGTGGCTTCGCTCGGGGTGGCTGAAAACATAGTGGCCGTCTTTCGACATCTCATAGCGTTCCACGTTGAGCTCAGCGATGAGGTCCCGGTCGTAGGGGATGCGAACACGCCCTGAAATCATAGCCTGCTTCACCGGCACGGCTATGGCCTCTTTGCTTTCGCGGGTGAACTTGACGCCTTCCACGCTGGGGATTCCAGCCCGCTGCATTTCTTCCACGATGAAGTCGCCCACCCCGGTCATGTCAGGGCGCACCGCGGCGACGCTGCGCCACCGGTCGCACAGGGCTTTCACGTAGCCGATGACCGAGGCGTAGGGGGTCTCCAGTGGAAACCTGTGAAGGTGGACTAGGGAAATCACGTCGTCCTTTTTCTCCACCACGGCCACCACCGAGTAGTCCTGGTGCTTGCCGAAGTCGCATCCCACGTAGAACTCACCCCGGGCTTCAGCCTCGAAGGGCGTGTACTCCAGCTGCGAGTCGATGCAGCGGGCGATGAGGTCCGAGGGCAGGAAGACGTCGACGTCCTCCACGAACTCGCACTCGTACTCCCTGCGGAAGACCTCCGGCGGGTTGCGTTCCATGGCCTCGCGGATAACCGCCTCCCGGGCCACTCCCGCCTGCACCGCGTCGCGCCAGTTGATGAAGTGGTGCGTGTAGCCGCTGCCGGGCTGGCAGATGCGGTGGAAGAAGCCCTTGGTGGTCCATGGGGTGGAGCTGACTATCAGCCAGCCGTCGGTGGTGGTCAGCATGGGGTAAACGGTGCCGTAGAAGATGGCCTCAGGGTTTTGGAAGAAATCCGCCTCATCGACGAGGACCATGTGAGCCGTGAAGCCGCGGAGCGTGTTTGGGTTTGCGGGCAGTGCGAGGATGCGGCTGCCCCGCCAGAGGTAGAGGGTCGTTCTCAAGGTTTTCTCCACCAAGTTCTTCCTGGCATCTTGGGGCAGCCTTTCGACGAGGCCGGCGACAATATCCCTCAAGTTTATCGACTGCCTGAGAGACGGAGAGATGATAAGGGTGGTGGTTTGAGGGTGGAAGATGGCGAACCACAAGGCTTTGACGGCGAGGCAGGTGGACTTTCCGCTCTGCCGGCTCCACTTCAACACCTGCCGCTTGCTCATGTCGGTGAGGAACCTGGCCTGGTAGGCTGTGGGCCTAAGCCTGAGCAGCCACCCCGCGAAGAAGCTTGGATCTCTCCTCGCCCTTAGCCAAGCCTCTTCGACGCTCACGGGGAACACTCTTCAGAGCCTCCTCGATCAGCGCTTGAATAAAGCTGCTCCGGCTGATGGGGCCGCGAACCTGGTCGATGGCTTTGACCAGAAGGCTGTCGAGCGTTAAATTAACCCTCGTCTTTCCGCCCAAAACCATGCCACCATATGCCACTATCGCGCATTGTTCTCGGATGCGGATGTCAGCTCCCTGAGACGGGTGAAGAGAGTGTCCTTGAAGCCTTCCATGTCTTTTCTCTTCAGCCGGCCTCGCCGAGTTACGGCCAGTTGCTCCACAGCTTGGTAGAGTATTCGGGTTATAGTCGCCTTGGCGTTGAAGGCCTCAGCGAGCTCCCGGAGGTCTTTGGCGCCTTCCACATAGCGGTCAACAGTGCGGATGTCGATGATGGACTTAACAACCTCGTCGACCACCATATCGTCGAAGGCAGGGTCGTAGCAGCCCGTCTGCCGGAGGGCTTCGACCAGTCGGGTTTTGATGGATTTGAACGCCGGATGTTTCACCGTCGCCCGCCGGAGCTTGAGGGGAACCGACGGCTCCGCCCACGGCCGGGGCTGGGGGTGCTGCTGGAGGCCGAAGTACCAGCCTACCACCAGGCCGACGGCCACGGAGAGGACTTCGATGCCGGGAACCTGAGCCCAGAGGAGGAGGATGTACCCTGCGACGAGGGTGAGGGCGATGATGCCCCTCCAGTCATGCTCGTACAAGGCGAAGTCCTTTAACGTCAACCTGAGACTTTTCCCCGGGCTTGACATAGACGTAGACCACCTTGTAGGCGACTCCGGCCTTGAGGATGCGGAGGGGCCTCTTCCGCGGCTTCCGGGTGAGGATGCGCAGCTTCTGGATGACGCCGATGGGGATGCTGAGGAACCGGTAGCCGTAGAAGGTTTCCTCGCTGACGAGGATGAGGTAGTCGCCTCGGACCCCGTACACCCGGCCTGAGCACAGGATGGTGGTGTGGTAGTCGCGTTCGATGTCCTCCGGAGTCGCGTCCCGCATCTCGCAGGCGTCGCTCCACGTGACCTCCACGTAGTGGTCCGGCTGAAGCCTAGCCAGCCTGTCCAAGACTTCCCTCGAAGGATACTGCGGCACTCCCCGTCTTCACCCTCCTCAAACCTACATAGCGCTTAAAGTCCACAGCGCCCACGAATTTGGGCAGGACCAAATAGGCGGAGTAGGCGACGGTGCAGCGGCGGTTCACCTTGAAATAGAGAGGGTAGGCTTGGGCTCCGTGGCGCATGGCCAAGATGTCCAGCAGCGTCCGCTGGATCTGGAAAGCGTACTCCCCCAGGTCTTGGATGCTCAGCGGCCGCCCGGCTTCGCCGCCCAAATAAAAATCCTGCAGGTAAAGCCTACGGAGGTCAGCGTTGCTCATCCGCCGGAAGTTGAACAGCAGCCCGTCGGTGACCGCCATCACCAAAGCCCTCCGAATGGGGTGGACGGTGAAGAACCGCTGCAGCAGCCGGGCGGGGATGCCGAAGGCGTCGAAGTCCACGAAGGTCACCGGCTCCTCGGGGGACAGCCCACCTCGCTCCAGCCATCGGAGGTTGTCCGCCCGGACCAGCTTCACCCTCTCACCGAACTCCGCCAAGTTCCGCTTCAACACCGCAAAATATTCAGGGTTCTTCTCCACGCAGATGAGCCGCTCACAGCCTTCCCGGGCGTAGAGCCAGCTGAGGAAGCCCTTCCCCGCGTAGAGGTCCACCACCGTCCGCTGGGGCCAGAGCCGGTAGGCTTGAAGACGGAGGGCTATCTTCTCCTCGTCCGCCTCCACAGCCACGGGCCCGGCGGCGCCCTGGTAGGCGGGGCCTTGGAAAAGCCTGTGGGGGAGACCCCACCGGCCTTTGGGCCGGGCTGTCAGAGGAGGCGCTCCAGGCTGGGGTTGACGTAGTGGGGGTTTCGCAGCACCTCCCCCCTCCGGATGTCCAGCAGCGGGTAGTCGGCTAGGGCCACCAGCTCCGCCTTCTCCCGGTCGTGGTAGGCTTCCTTGAACAGCCTCTCCGCCTCCCGGCGGAGGTGGCGGAGGTAGAGGTTCCGATGACTTCCCAGAAGCCGTCACCTCGGAGAAAACCCTGAAGGCCGGGTGAGAAAGGAAGCTGGCTTAGGCGGAAGGCCGCCCCATGCCCCGCCGGCCCCAAGGCCTGCGGGTTCCAGCGGCTGGGTTTCCGGTGCACCCGACCCTTTTCAGCAACCTCCCTAGGGCATGGGTGGGCTTTTAGGGTTTTCGACACAGCCCTGTGAAGGGTGGGGAAGTCGGGGGCTGGGGGAATTTGCCTCCGCTAGCGAGAAGCCCCCTTGGGAAAACGGGAGGGGTGTGAGGATATGAGGGGGATTTACATGGACGTGTGGAAGGAGGCGTGGAGGCGGGGTGTTCTCCCTCAGGGGTTCCCAGCTAGCTGAAATTGGATGATGACCCTGCTGCCTTCCCTCCAAGCCACAGCCGGCCTGCCCAAGAGGTCCTCCAGCTCCGGGGCCATCTTCTGAGGGAAGTTCAAGACGAGCTTCCAGTATTTCTTCCGGCCTCTCTTCACCCGGCTGGTGCTGCTCCACCGGGTGATCCTCACAGGGTAGCCCTTGGGGACAGGCATGGAAGGGACCCCTCAGAGTTCTAGCGTCCTTCCGCTAGATAGCCTTGAGAGGAAGGTGAAACTAAGCCGCGCGGAGGCTGAAATAAAAGATAATAAGAGGCTGGTGAGAATAGACTGCTGAGGGTGCCAGTTTTTGAGCCTAAAACGCGTGGGGACAGGTATCCCCGGCCTCGACCTCCTCATCGGAGGCGGCTTCCCCCGAGGCAGCCTCATCCTCCTGGCGGGAAACCCGGGGACGGGAAAGACCATCTTCTCAGCCCGCTTCCTCCACTCCGGCGCCGCGGACCACGGGGAGAACGGCCTCTACGTCAGCTTCGCCGAGAGCCGGGAGAGCTTCTACGCGCACATGCGAAGTTTCGGCTTCGACTTCCAGAAGCTGGAGGCGGAGGGGAAGTTCAAGTTTCTCGACGCGCTCACCGTCAGGGAGGAAGGGGTCTCCACGCTGCTGGAGGAGATACTGGACCAGGTGTATTCGCTGAAGGCTCGAAGGCTGGTGATGGACTCCTTCACGGCTTTGGTTCAGGCCTTCAAGAACCGCATCGACGCTCGAATAATCCTTCACACCGTGCTGGGGAAGATCGTCCGCCAAATCGGATGTACCACCCTCATGGTGGTGGAGATCCCCCTAGGCGAGGAAAGACTGGGCTTGGGGGTGGAGGAGTTTGTAGCTGACGCAACCTTGAAGCTGAACAGACGCGAACACAACGACCGGCTGGTGAGGGAGATAGAAGTGCTGAAGTTCAGGGGAGCGGAAATAACCCAGCACCGGATTCCCTTCACCCTGAAGGAAGGCTTTCAAGTGTTCCCCCCACTGACCCTCCGGCCTGTGGAGGAACCGGTGAAGTTTGAGGTTATACCCTCCACCCAAACCCACCTGTCCACAGGCATCCCAGACATGGACAAGGCGCTGGGCGGAGGGATAAGGAAAGGCACCTACAACCTCGTCGAAGTCGGGCGGGATGTGGCCTTTCCGCTCATCCGCCTCGTGCGGCCTACCGTCTGCAACTTCACCAACCAAGGCCACGGAGTCCTCATCCTCCCACCCCGAGGGCTGAGCGCCCCCCGAATAAAAACCCGGCTGGTGCCTCCCTTGGAGGAGGAAACCTTCCAGCAGCTGGTGAGGGTGGCGGACTTCGGCGACGATGTCGAAGACCCCTACATCCTGAAGTTGAAGGGCGAGTCCATCGAGGAGGATATAGAAACCTTCTGGAACGGAGCCTCCCAGCTCAGGGAGCAAACCGGGAAGCCGGTGTTGTCGGTGGTGGGTTTCGACTCTCTCGAGTACATCTACGGCCGGGAGGAGGGACTGAAGATTCTCGGCCAAGACATCACGCTAGTCAGAAACCTTGAAGACGTGAGGGTGAACGTCATCAGACCCACCATCGCCCTAGCGGAGCAGCTGAGAGCCGTATCCGACCTTTACTTCAAAGTCGACGAGATCGACGGAGCCCTCTTCATGTACGGGGTCAAGCCAAAGACGCCTCTCTACTACTTCCAAGTGGTCACCCGGGAAGGCATCTCCGGGGTGAAGCTGACACCCATGATATAGTCTGGGAGATGAAGGGTTTGTCTGAGCACAGACCAGTGGAAAGGAGGAGGGAAACTGAATTCCGACGGCTTCTGCTGGAGGTCGTGGACGAAGGCCTAGTCGCCGTGGTGGGAAAGCCCCCCGCCCAAGCCATCTACTACCATCTGGAGAGAGACCTCCACCTCAGAAGAAGGGATATTCCCCGAAAGCCCGAAGCCTTCGCCCAAGGGCTGGAAAGGCTGTTCGGCCTCGGAGCTCCAGTCCTCCTGAGAGCCATCCTCAGAAAGCTCTACCGGAGGATGGGGCTGAACTTCGAGGAAAAAGAAGGCTATGCCTTCGCCGACTACGTACAGCAAGCCCGGGGCCTCTGGACTCAAACCGCCTACCTCCCATTTCCAGCCCCTCCGAGGGACCGGGAGGCGAAGATGGAGAAGGCGGGAATCCTAGAGTTTGTCAAGAAGATGAAGCCCACCGACCACGTGGCCCTCTTCTACACAGACCCCGAAGACAAGCACCGCGTCCTCTTCACCTACCTGAAAGCCGGGCTGGAGGAGGAGGAAGCCGCCGCCTACGTGGCCGGCCAAGAGGCCTGCGACCAGGTCAGGCGGGCTATGGAGAAGTTCGGAATCGACGTGGAGAGACACAAGAGAAAAGGCGCATTGAAGGTCATCCCCTACCAAGAATGGTACATCATCGACGGAAAGTTCGACATGGCCAAAACCCTGAGGCTGTGGAAGAAGCTGCTGGAGGAGGCGAAAGCCCGGGGCTTCCAAGGCCTCCGGGTCGCCGGGGAGATGGCCTGCTTCTTCAACCACGGAATGGTCAAAGAGCTGGTAGCCTACGAGCGCGCCCTCCATCGGACCTTGGAAATCCCCCTGACGGCCATCTGCGCCTACGACTCGGAGGTAGTGGCCAGAGAAGGGAAACCCAAGCTGCTTCCAGCCCTCCTCAAAGCCCACTCCACCGCCATCATCCTAGGCCCCAAAACCGGCCTAGTCAAATCCGAGTAAAACCCAGCTTCTTCTCAGCCTCTTCGAGCGCCACGTACTCTCCCTTCCGAACCTTCTCAAGCATCCCCCTGATGCTTCTAACCTCCCTGTAGACCATCTCCAACGTGACAGATTCGCCCACCCAGAACACTCCAAGTAGGTTTGCTTCAACACCAGCTTAAACCTTTCATAAACGTTAAAATCGAAGAGGCAGCCTCCCAATAAAAGGGAACGCGGCTTTAAAGGTGAACTACAACCCGGAAGAAGACAGCCTGTACATCGTGGCCAGAGACAGCCGAGTCTTCGACAGCAAGGAGAACGACGAAGACATCCGACTGGAATACGGCAGGGACGGCGAGGTTGCGGGAATCGAAATCATAAACACCCGAAGAAACCTAGCCAAAGCCTTGGCCCAAGAAATAGCCAGAGAAATAAAAGCCGCAGCCGCTAACAGCCTCCTGAATCGCTTGCAGACATCACCGGAGAAAACAGAACAATAACATATGAACAAGATTAACGCTTTGAATGCTGATCGAGATGGATTCTGTGGTCTTAAACCGCGAGCAGACGGAGCTTCTGGTTCGGACAAAAAACCTGCTCGAGGAACTTATCGAGACACTGGACATCCTAGCCAACCGTGAGATGGTGAAGGCCATTCGGAGGGGGGAGGCCGACCTTAAAGCCGGGCGGACGAGAAGCTACGAAGAATTCGTCGAGGAGCTCAGAAAGTCCGACGAAATATAGGCTGCTCTCCACGAAGAGTTTTGAAAGAGACTTCCGAAAACTAAGCCTAGAATCCAAGCGGAGAACTGACCGGAAAATCCGCCAGCTGCAAGAAAACCCACACCTAGGCAAACCCCTCCACGGAGACCTAAAAGGGAGATACAGCTTGACAATCGGAAACTACAACGTCATATACGCCGTCGACGAAGAGACCAAAACCATAACCCTCATAGCCGTCGGGCATAGGAAGAAAATCTACAAGCCATAAACCGCCAACCAGACCCCTGAATTCACGGTCAAACTCCTGAAATTATTTGCGGCGACAAAAACATCCTCGGAAGGTTGGTTTTTATGTTTTCTCAGACTAAACATTCTCGGTCCCAAGCCATGCGGCCGCGCATCCTCCTCCTCACAGGCCTACCCGGCGTGGGGAAAAGCACCGTCTTCAGGAAACTGGCCGAGCTCCTAGCCGAGAGAGGCTACCGGGTAGGCGGCATGGCCACCGGCGAAATCCGACAAGGCTCCACCCGCCTAGGCTTCGAGGTCACCGACCTGGCCACCGGCCGCCGGGGCGTCCTAGCCCACGTCCACCAAGCTCAGGGGCCGCGGCTGGGAAAATACCGGGTCAACCTAGCCGACTTGGAGGCGGTGGGCGTGGAGGCTGTGCGGAGGGCGGTGGCGGAGGCGGACGTGGTCTTCGTCGACGAAGTCGGCCCCATGGAGCTGTTTTCTCCCAGCTTCAAGCAGGCCGTGGAGGAGGCGGTGGAAAGCGGGAAGCCGCTGGTGGTCACCGTCCACCACCGAGCTCGAGACTCCCTCATCCAGAGGCTCAGAGCCCACCCTGCAGCCCGCCTCTTGGAGGTCACCACGGACAACCGCAGCCGCCTAGCTCGGGAATTGGCCGAGGAGTTTCCAAGCGGGGAGAAGCTCTAATCTCCGGAAGGCTGGATTCCGCTTTCCCGTGGGAGGCCGGCGGCTTGGAGGCGGCGCCAGTTCAGCCCCAGCCTCCCCGCTATTTTCTTTCCCCCCAGCCAAGCGAAGAAGTAGAGCAGCCTGTAGCCCAGCCAGTAGCCCAGCCTGAGCCAGGGGGCGTCCCTCTGGAAGAGCCGCTGCCTCAGGTGGTCAGCCCAGCGGACGGAATGCTCCAAGCAGCGGAGGAGTAGCAGGCCGTGGGCTTCCCCCATGGCCTCCACATCGAACCGCGGCGCCTTCTCCAGCAGGGTTTCGGTGATGGGCATGAAAAACTGGGGGATGACGAAGGATGGACAGTCCCTCAGCCCGTCCAGCAGGTCGAGGCTGGCGTTGACGTCTTCCTCCCTCTCCCCCGGGAGGCCCATGATGAGGGTGGCCGCGGGAACCCAGCTGCAGTCCTTGGACACTCCGAACCCTTGAACCACCACCTCAGGCCATTCCTCAGGCTTGAAGGGCAGAGGCTTCCCAGCCATCAGCCTCCTGATAAGCCTCACACTGCCGGTTTCAATGCCTGTCTGATAGCCGAAGAGAGGCGCCCCCGGGCCCACTTGGAGAAGCTGGGAAACCTCCTCCACCAACCCCGGGTCCGCGGCTATGGAGGAAAGGGTCACATGGCTGACCCCCAGCCGGTGGGCGCCGACCTCAGCCGCCAGCCTCCGGAAAAGCCCCAGCACCTTCTCCCGGTTGGGCTTAAACCGGCTCCAGCCGTCGGAGCCGTAGCCCAGAACGTCCTCCGCATGGAGGCAGAGCCGGGGGCAGCCGCCCTCCACGTTGAGCCTGGCCTCCGCCACTATCTGGCCGAGGGCCATGTCCCTCCTCCCCCGGAGGGTGGGGGAGCAGAACTGGCAGTTTCTCCCGCATCCCCGAGCCACCTCCACCAAGCCCCCTACCGCCGGCTTCCGGATGGTGGGAATAGCCTCTACCTCCGCGTCTTCTCCGAAGATTACCGGGGGCAGAGGCGCTCCTTCCACGGCCTTGGCGAAGAGCTCCGGCACCACCTTTTCTCCCTCCCCCAAGACCAGCGTGGAGATACCGTACTTTTCTCGAGCCCCAGGCGTGTAATAGAGCTGCCAAGCGCCCATACCGCCCACCACCACGGGCAGCCGACGGGAGGCAAGGGGCTCCTGAGCCATCAGCCTCCGAAACTCCCGGCAGGTGGCGGTTTCCCCTCGGAAGAGGGAGGCGAAGGTGAGGCTGGTGGGCCCTAGGCCTAGAGGGTCCATGACCGTGACACCTACCACCCGGGTTTCAGACCCCACCACCCGGCTTAGCCTCTGGGGGTGCACCGTCGCCACCTCGGACTCCCGGAAGCCTCCTTTCTCCAAGAGACAGGCCTCCACCTTCCTCAGGTTGTAGGGGGCGAAGTCCGCTTTCCCCCGGCTGTGGGAGACGGGCGGATAGAAAAGCCGCTTCACAAACCAGGGGGGAAAGGGGGGGTTGGAAAGGCAGGCTCCGAAGCCTAGGAAGACCTTCCGGTGGTGGGTGCTCATCTCCGTGGCAGGGGCGGTTAGAACTATCTTGGGGCTGCCTAGCCTCAGGCTTTTTCCCCCCTCCCTGCAGGAGGCCTCTTCAGCCTTCTCAGCAGCTCCTCCGGGTTCACCTTCACCAAAACCACGGCAGCCGCCACCGTTAAGGCAAGGGAGACGGCCATCAGGGCGGTTCCTCCCACCAGCGGCTGGAAGACCGCTACACCCACCTTCCCCAAGTAGCCGCCTACACTGGCCACAGCCATTTTTCCGGCGAAGTAGCCTAGGGCCAGCTTCAGAGGGCTGTACTTGAGCAGGCCCAAGGGTAGGATGACGGGGTCGTCGGGGATGGGCGTCACAGCTGCCACGACCACGGCTAGGAGACTCCAACGCCCGAGGGCGGAGCCCAGCCTCTCCAAGGAGGCTCTCCGGGAGGCTCCCATGGCGCTTCTCAGAAAGAAGACCACATAATAATGGAGAAGCTTGGCTGCGGAGGCCGCGGAGGCCACGAGGAAGCCGACGGCCAGAGGCTGAACAGGAGTGAGGAGGGCGAAGTTGAAGGCGATGAAAAGGTTGGAGGGGCTGGTGAAGGGAAGCAGGTTGACGGCGAAGGCCACTAGGAAAAGGCTGAGGATCCCGTAGCCTTCAAGGTCAAACAAACCTCACCACGCCCTTCTCTAAGGTTTCTCGCAGGGGATAATTAGGTTTGGCAGCCGGCTAGGTTTTCACCCTCAGCTCGGAGTCCACCGGAGGCGGGGTGGAAGCCGCGGGTTTGAAGAGGCCCTTCACCCCAGCCTTCACCGCCTGCCAAAGGTAGTGGCCGATGACGTTCACCAGCAGCTCCCTGGCGTGACCTCGGCGGATGTAGTTCCACATGATCCGGGGCCTGAGATAGTACTCCAGGTAGCATTTCCGGATGAGCTTCTTAAGCTGCTCCGCGGAGAGCTCCCGGGTTCTCATCACAGGCTTCAACACCGTGTACTGGGACCAGTCTTCGGTGAGGAGGAGGCCTTCCCTCTTCGCCATTTCATAGAGCTCGGTTCCAGGGAACGGGGTGGCGATGGCGAACTGGGCGTACTCAGCGTTGAGCTTCTTGGCGAACTTGATGGTCTGCACGGCTTCCTCCCAGGTTTCCCCGGGGATTCCCACGACGAAGGAGGCCACGGACTCCATGCCCAGCTCCCTAGCCCACTGGATGACTTTGAAAGCGTGGTCCACCTTGATGCCTTTCTTCATCAGGTCCACCACCCTCTGGACGCCGGATTCCACGCCGTAGTAGATCATGACGCAGCCGGCTTTCCTCAGCATCTGCATCAGCTCCTTGGTCATCAGGTCTATGCGGGCGGAGCAGACCCAGACGGTGCCTAGGTTCCGCTCCATCAGCTCGCGGCAGATGGCCTCTGCCCTCTTCCTGTCGAGGATGAAGATGTCGTCGATGATCTCCACGAACTTGCTGTTGTACTCCCGTTGGAACTGTTCGATCTCGTCCACCACGTTCTTGGGGCTTCGGGCTCTGAACTTCTTGCCGAAGAGGAGGGAGGAGGAGCAGAAGATGCAGCTGAAAGGACAGCCCCGGCTGGTGAAGATAGTGCCTAGGATTCGCTTCTTGCCAAAAGCCCGGTACTGGTCCATGGGAAGCAGGTGGCGGGCTGGGAAGGGAAGCTCATCCAAGTTGGCGATGAGAGGCCGAGGCGGCGTCTTAACCAACCTACCGTCCTCCCGGTAGATGATTCCTTTAACATCCTTGAGGCTGCCGCCCTTTTCAAGGGTTTGAACCAGTTCCAGCAGCGTGTACTCGCCTTCCCCCACCACCCCCACATCCACGGAGGGGCAGAGACTCATGGTGGTCTCCTGGGTGAAAGTCAGGTGGGCTCCGCCCAGCACCACCGTGGCCTCGGGCAGGACGGCTTTGGCTGTCTCCGCGGTTTTCAGCGCGCTGCCTATGACAGCTGTGGTGGCAGTGACCCCCACCAGGTCGGGTTTACGTCGCTCCAGCTCCCGGGGAAGCTGCTCGTGGGTGACTTGGAGGGCGGGGGCGTCGAGGATCTCCACCGCATAGCCGTGCTGCTCCAGCACCGCGGCCAGGTAGGCGAGGCCCATGGAGGGGGCGACCATGTCGATAGAGGAGAGGGTCTCCACCTCCAAGGGGGTGGGAGGCTGGACTAGGAGGACCCTCATTTTAACCTATCCCCTAAAGGCTCTGGGATCAGCTATAAACTTCAACACAAGCATAAATAAGTATCGATGCCGGATCCTGTCAAGTTTTTGCTGAAAACGTGTTCCGTAGAGTATTTAAAGTATTAATGGTATTAACTATCCGTGGATGCCGTGAAAACTGTAACGGTGGAGTTGGAGGTTAAAAAGCGGCTGGGGAGGCTTAAAAGGGAAATGTCTTTACAGTGGGGGAGGAAATGTAGCTACAGCGATGTGCTACGCTATCTTCTGGGTCTGGCGGAGGGTGAAGCAGGTTGGCGGGATATTCGACGATAAAGGTGGATGACGAAACCTACGCTCAGCTGTTAAGCTGCAGGCTTAAAGCCCAGTCGAAGCTAGGCCGCGACCTCTCCCTCAACGAGGCCATTCGCCTTTTGACGGAGCTTGCCCCTAAGCCTTCTGGAGTGAGCGATAAGGAGTTTGAAGAAGCTCTTGCAAGGTTCTGCCCGGGAATGAGGGACGTGGAAGTTAAGGAAGCGGCAGAGCTGCGGAAGGCCTTGGGTGGCCTAGATGCATAGGATTAGGCTTCTCTTAGACTCCAATGTCTTCCACCATAAAAAATTCTTAGCTTGGCTCAGGAAAAGAAGCGAAATCGACGTATGCGTGCCCGTCGTCGCCTACGTGGAAGTCTACCTTCGCAGCGTTCGACGGAGCTTGTTTAAGGAGTTGAAGACCGTTCTACTCGGCATCCGAGCTTCCGTCACTCCCTTGGATAGGACGGCGGGTGAAAGAGCCGTAGACGAGGCGGTGAAGAATCCTAGGCTACCCTTCAAACACCACGGAAGAGACTTCCTCATAGGCGCCACCGCCCTCCAGCAGGGAGCAGTCCTAGTCACCCAGAACAAGAAACACTTCAAGTGGATGAGAGAATCCGTCAGAACCCCCGACGAAATCATGCGCGAACAATAGAACAGCGCAGACCTACCAGACCCGGACACCGAGATTCAGCCCCACTTTTTTCTCCCGGACGCGGAGGCTCGGGCCTCAGCCGCCCGGTTGGCGATGAGGGCTGCGAGGGCTCCGGCGCCCACTCCGTTGTCGATGTTCACCACCGCCAGCCCCAAGGTGCAGGACTGGAGCATGGACATCAGGGCTCCTTGGCCTCCGCCTCCCAGGCCGTAGCCGGTGGAGGTGGGCACGCCTATCACCGGGCAGTCGGCTAGGCTGGCTACCACCGAAGGCAAGGCGCCCTCCATTCCCGCTACCACCACTATGACGTCCACCTTCCTCCGGAGGCTTTCCTTCAGGGGTTGGAGAAGCCGGTGGAAGCCGGCGACGCCTACGTCGTAGGCGGTGTAGACTTCGCAGCCCATCTCCCCCGCCACTACCCGAGCCTCCTCGGCCACGGGCACGTCGGCTGTTCCGGCGGTGAGAACCATCACCCGGCCTCCGCTACTGGGCGGCGGGGTTACGCCTCTCTTCCGCACCACAGTCATGCGGGCTCTTTCCCAGCGCTCCACCTTGAAGCCCCTTCTCCCCAGCCTCTTCAGCTCCCTCCAGTGGGCCTCGGACAGTCGGGCTACCAAGGCTGCGCCCACCTGGCCGGCGAGTTCGGAGGCGATCTTAGCGGTCTCCGCAGGGGTTTTGTTCTCGGCGAAGATGACCTCTGGGACTCTTCTCCGCAGAGGCCGGTGCACGTCCAGCTTGGCGTAGTCTTCCACAGCCTTGACCATGTCCAGCCTCAGCCGAGCTTCCGCCTCCCCCAACGACAGCCGGCCGTTTTTCACCTTCCTCAGCAGGTCCCTTAGGCTCATGCTGCGTTTCCCCGTGTTATAAACGTATTTTAATCCGGGGAACCTTCAATTTAAGGTGATGGTTCCCTTGCCCAGCAGGAAAACCGTGGCCGTCATCGACCCCCAGCTGGCCGGTGTCTCCGGTGATATGCTCCTAGGAGCCCTCATCGACCTAGGAGCCTCCCCTGAAAAGATCCAAGAAGCCTTCCGGAGGCTAAGCGCGGTTATCCCCGGCTGCGAAGACCTAGAGCTGAAGGTCTCCCAAGTCCTGAGGCATGGGATAAGAGGTGTGAGAGCAGACATCCAAGTCAAGGAGCGCTTCGATAGTAGAACAGGGCGGGAGCTGAAGGAAGCCCTGCAGAGCTACTTGGCCGCCTCCACCCTCTCCGACGAGGCTAAGGCCTACGCCCTCCGCACCCTGTCCACCTTGCTGAAGGGGGAAACCTACCTCCACGCCACCTCGGAGGAGCAGCTCATCCTGGGGGAGATGGCTTCCGCCGACACCCTAGCCGACATCGTAGGCGTCACCACCGCCCTAGAGGACCTAGGCCTGCTGGAAACCCAAGTCTACTCCCTTCCAGTGGTGGTGGGCAGCGGCAAGGTGAAGACCTCCCACGGCATCCTAACCCAGCCGCCTCCCATCGTCCTCGAGATTTTGAGGGAGAAAAACTTCCCCTTCGAAACAGGCCGCTCAGGAGAGGAGCGGTCAACCCCCACCGGCGTCGCCCTCCTCGTGAACCTTGCTGAGCCGGCGGCGGCGCTCCCTCTGACTCAGCCCTACAAGGTGGGCCACGGAGCTGGAGCCCGGGACCCTGAAGCCGTCCCCAACCTTCTGAGGGTCTACCTAGGCCGACGGTGGGAGAGCCCTTTCGCCCAAGAGGAGGTCTACCTCCTCGAAACTAACTTGGACGACGTCAGCGGGGAGACCCTAGGCTATTTGGGGGAGAGGCTGATGGAGGAGGGCGCCAGAGACTTTTACATCATCCCATGCACGGGCAAGAAGGGGAGACCCGTCCACCTCCTAGGCGTCCTAGCTGGGAGGGAAAACCTAGACCGGCTGGCGGACTTGGTCTTCAGGGAAACCGGCACCCTAGGCATCCGGGTTCAGCCCGTCCGCAGGTTTACGCTCTCCCGTCGAACCCGCCTAGTGGAAGTGGAGGTGGCGGGGAAAAAGTTTACCGCCCACGTCAAAATAGCCCAAGACCGGGAAGGGAAAACAGTGCAGGTTAAACCTGAATTCGAAGACGTGCGAAGGATCTCCCTCGAAACCAGGCAACCCCTCCGCGAGGTCCGGGAAACCGCCAAAAAGGAAGGAAAGAAAAAGAAAACCCGAAACAACCAGCCGGCTACCTGACGATTCTGGTCAGCCGCTGGGCCATGTAGCGGAGGTCCTCATCGCTCAGCTCCGGGTGCACAGGCAAGGAGAAAACCTGCCTAGCCGCGGTTTCCGTCCGGGGGAGAGAGCGAGGTCGGAAGCCGAACTTCCTCCGATAGAAGGGCGCCAAATGGAGGGGCGTGCTGTAGAAGACCTCCGCCTGAATGCCCGCGTTGACCAGCTTGTTGACGATCTTGTTCCTCTCCCCAGCCCTGCTTCCCCGAAGCCTGATGGTGTAGAGGTGCCAAGCATGCTTGTAGCCCTCCGGCTCCTCGGGAAGCTCCAGCCGAGCGGACCCTTCCAGAAGGGAGGTCAGCTTGGCAGCGTTCCTCCTCCGGGCTTCCAGAAACTTGGGAAGCTTCAGAAGCTGGTAGTAGCCGATGGCGCAAGCCAGCTCGGACATCCTGTAGTTGTGGCCGAGGATTTCGCTGGACTGATGTCTTCCGAAGCCGTGGGCCCTAATGGAGCAGAGAGCCTCCATGTTCTCCCGCCGGTTGGTGGTGACGATGCCTCCCTCCCCTGTGGTGAGGTTTTTGGAGGCATAGAAGCTGAAGCAGCCGTAGTCTCCGAAGGACCCCGCCTTTTTACCCTTCAGCTCAGCTCCCACACTGTGGGCTGCGTCCTCGATGACCTCTAGGTCGTTCTCCTTGGCTATTCTGACAATCTCCTCCATGTTCGCCATCAACCCGTACATGTGCACGGGGATGACAGCCTGAGTCTTGCTGGTTATGGCCTCCTCGAAGCAGACAGGGTCCATGTTGAAAGTTTTAGGGTCGATGTCGACAAAAACAGGTTTAGCCCCCGCCAAAACCACAGCGGAGGCAGTAGCCGTGAAGGTGAAGCTGGGAACGATCACTTCGCTGTCAGGGCTCAGCTCCGCGGCCAGGAGGGCAGCATGCAAGGCCGCCGTCCCGGAGCTCATGGCCACCGCGTATTTTACGCCCACATACTTGGCGAAGCTTTCCTCAAATTTTTTAGCATAAGGCCCATCTCCGCGGGAAGAAGTGAGGATGCCGCTTTTCAAAACCCCGACCACGGCTTCTATTTCTTCCTTCCCTATGATGGGCTGTGCTATGGTGATGATCTTTCTCAAAGCGTCTCCGCCTTCAATCCTTAGCTAAGCTGTGGTTCAACGATTTAAAAATTACCATCGACAAAAAAGTAGCCTTGAAAAACCTTATTTACTCGCAGTGCTGAAAGACCTAAAACTGAAACCCTCTAAAAGGGAAGGATAACCGAGGGAGCCCAAGGTTGGAAAAGCCTTCTGTTTACCTGATACCCATAGCCTCCCCACTACATGTGGAGAGGGTTCCCGGCCCCATCATCAGAGCTAGGTCTCTGCTGGAGGAATCGGGAATAAAAGTCTTCGGCCCCCGGAAGCCCATCAGAGAGGCTGGGGAGTTTCCCTCAGCCAAAACCGAAGAGTTCGACGCGGTGGTGATCTTCATCGCCAGCGGCGGCACCAGCACCCTAGCCACGGAGCTCATGGCCGGTAAGGAATGGACGATGTGGAGCTATCATGAAAACAACAGCCTCCCAGCCGCCTTGGACGCCAGAGAGAAGCTGATGGAGAAACAGGCTTGGAAGGCCACCTTCGTCTACAACAACCTGTCCGCAGCCCCCCGGGAGATAGTTTCAGAAACCTACGCCTCCGGCGCGGCGAAGGCCCTCAGAAACATCAAGGTTGGGTTTTTCGTGGAGGAAGAAGAACTTCCCCCCTATCAAGCTGTGATCCGGTATTTCAGAGACCGGTTTCAAGTGGAAACAGTTCCGGTTTCCGTGGAGGTGCTGAAGGCGACAACCTCGAAGATTCCAGCCGAGTCTGCTGAACATGTTCTGAAGAGTAAACTGAAGAATGCGGAGGTGGTGGAGCCTTCTCGGAAAGACCTAGAGAAAATGGCTAAACTCTACCTAGCCATGAGGCAGGTGGCCTTGGAGGAAGACCTGAAAGCGGTAACCGTGGACTGCTACAGGTTTCTGAGGCATACCGGCATGAACCCCTGCGTCCCCCTGGCATTCCTCAGCGACGAAGGCATCCCCGGAGTCTGCGAAGCTGATTTTCCGTCCCTCCTCCTCATGCTTCTCCTCAGATACGTAACCCCCGAACCCCTGTGGATGGCCAACGCCGCCAAACTCGACCAGATAAACGGAGTTGTAGCCCTAACCCATTGCGCAGCTCCCCTCAAGCTTTCAGAGCCAGCAGGCTTGGTTCGAATCCGAAACCATTTCGAATCCGGCTCAGGTGTGGCGTTGGACGTCCCTATGAGAAGGGGGAAAGTAACCCTAGCCCACCTGACCCTCAACCCTCCGAAGCTTGTGATTGCCACTGGAAGGCTGACCGAGTCTCAGCTCGGCCACTGGAAGCTCTGCCGAACTCAAGCCGACGTTAAACTGGACTGTGAAGCCCGAGATTTTCTGGAGAACTCAGGCAACCATCAAGTTTTAAGCTACGGAGACCACAGCGACTTTTTGGTAAAGGCTGCGAAAAAACTGGGCCTCCAAGCCTACCTCTTAGGTTAATATTTTTTCTAAATCTTTAACTTCATCCGCAACCTGTTTTGCGGCACACCCGTGAGCTAAGATTTAAATTCGCTGAAGACCAGTGAAAGATAGGTGGATTGAAGTGGCTAAACGGATTGACATAAACGTCGACATGGGTGAAAGCTTCGGAAGATACAAGATCGGAAATGACGAAGAAGTCATGAAGTATGTGAGCTCCACGAACATCGCCTGCGGCTTCCACGCCGGAGACCCCATGGTCATGAGGGCTACAGTCAGGCTTGCAAAAAAATACGGCGTAGCCGTGGGCGCTCACCCTGGGCTTCCGGACTTGGCTGGTTTTGGTAGGAGAGAGATTAAAATAACACCCGATGAGCTGAGAAACTACATCGTTTACCAGCTGGGTGCTTTGAAGGCTTTCGCAGAAGCGGAGGGGCTTAAGCTTGAGCATATTAAGCCCCATGGCACCCTCTACGCCATGGTGGAAAGAGATGAAGCCTTAGCTGAGGCGATAATCGAGGGCGTTAGAGACGTCGACCCGGAGCTCATATTCATCACGGAAAGCGAGGAAAGATCTAAGGCGCATGTGGTGGCTAAAAGAAAAGGCGTGAGGGTGGCACGCGACGCCATGGTCGACTTGCACTACAGCCAGCAGGGAGACTGGATCATCGAAAGGGTGAAGAAAAACTGGGATCCGAACGTTGTGGCTGAGAGAGCCTTGATGGTTGTCAAGGAAGGGAAAATCCCCGCCATAGACGGAACCATCATCAAGATGGAGGCAGAAACCTTAACCATGCACGGAGACCCGTCCAACGCACCTGAAGTCGTCAGAACCGTGAGAAAAAGGCTGGAAGAAGAAGGAATAGAAATAGTCCCCCTCAGGGAAGTTCTAAAAAAATAATCCGGCCTACGAAAGCGCCTCGGGCCCTACGTTGATAGAAATATACCAACTAGGCATAGGGTTCGTAGTGGCTCTTTCAGGCGCCCTCATCCCCGGCCCCCTCTCCGTCTTCCTCCTAACTAAAACCCCCTCCTACGGAGCCAAGGCAGGGCCCCTCACAGCCCTAGGGCACATCTTAGTAGAAGGGGGAATCATCGCCCTTATCTTCACCGGCCTCGGCTTCATCCTCAGCGTCTGGGCTTTCCAAACCGCTGTGGGCATCATCGGCGGTATTCTCCTCATTACCTTCGCGCTCTTCACTCTGTTGAAGGCTGGAAGGCAGCGCAGCCTCCTTGTTCCCGCGCAGAGCCTCGGATTGAGAACCCACCCAGTGGTAGGCGGCGTCCTTTTCAGCACCGCGCTGAATCCCAGTGTCGCTCTCTGGTGGGCCACCGTTGGGTTGGCGATGATGATGGAAGCCTACGCTGTCTCCGCTGTCCTAGGCCTGAGCTTCTGGGTGGCGGGGCACTTTCTCGCCGACCTCGCTTGGTACTCTGGCCTCTCCCAAGTTGTCTGGCGTGGGAGGGGCATGCTCTCGAGTCTTCATCAACCTCTAACGTTAGGCTGCGCTGGAGCGCTGTTCTTTTTCGGTGCATACTTTCTGCTGAAGTACGGAGCCCAAGCAGTCTTTGTTTTATAGGGAACCTTTTAAGTTACATCCTTATCTTTATTCGCTAAGAAGCGCTGAGGGAGAAGGGAGATCCTTGGAGAAAATAGCCAACCTTAAGGACGTTAAACCCGGAGGCTCTCTAACCTTCAACTATAAGGGCGAAAAAGCCATTCTCGTTCGAACCAAAGGGGGCAAGCTGGTGGCCTACCTTACCGTTTGCCCCCATGAAGGGGGAAACATCGAATGGGATGAACAGCTCAACAAAATGCTCTGCGAATGCCATCTCTCCCTGTTCAACGTAGAAGACGGCTCCGTGTACAGGCACAGCTCCCTCTTCGAGTTGAACAAAAGCTTAACCAAGATAGAGCTCAAGGTCGACGAAAACCAAGACGTCTACGCCCTCTGAACACAGCCTGGGAAATTCTTGCACACCCACAAGCTGAAAGGTCAAGAGAAAACGGACGTTACCTTAATAAGAGGGTAGAATGAAAATTCTCGCGGGTTACGGCCTCCGGGAAAATAGATTGGGTGAAAACAGCGGTCCAACACAGATTAAAGTGTTCATAGAGTACGGATGGTTTTCACCTATAGTAGGGGGCGTTAAATGCGAGAGCATTACGCTGCCTTCCGGAGCCACCGTGAAGACTCTGATAGAGCATCTCGGTGAAAAGTATGGAGCTGAAGCCAAAAAATACCTAGAAATGTACCCTTTTGTGATCAGCAGGGAACTGATAGCGGGAATCGATAAGCCTACCAAAAAACTGAAAGACGGAGAATGGGTGAAAATCTTAGCACCGATAGAAGGCGGTTAGAGAAAACCCAGAAACCTCAAAAAAGATAGTAAATGTACCTTTCCCTCAACAGTTCTAGGAAAGGAAACACTTCAATAGGATACCGCTACAGTGGGCGCCATAAACCATGGCAACTTTTATAATCTGAGAAGCTGTCAATAAACCATGTAACATGCGGCCTTGAAATCTTGGAGGTAAACGAAGAATGATCGACGGAGAAATTTTAACCATGGACGATTTCGACTTCCACGGTAAGACCGTGCTTCTCAGGGTGGACTTCAACTCCGCCTTAGATCCTAAAACTAAAAAAATTCTAGACGATTTCCGGATCAGGGCGCATGAAAAAACCATAAAGGAGCTTCTGGAAAAAGGAGCCAAGGTGGTAATCTTAGCGCACCAAGGAGACCCCCTGTTTCTAGACCAGTTCATACCGTTGGAGCAGCACGCGCGGATTCTCTCCGGCATACTGGGCAGAGAGGTGAAGTACATCGACGACATCTTCGGGCCTGCCGCCCGGGAGGCGATAAGGAAACTGGGAGAGGGGGAGGTTCTGGTGTTGGAGAACACCAGATACTTCAGCGAAGACACCAGGCTGTTCGAAGACACCATCACCCGGTCTCCAGAGGAACAGGCTCAAACCTTGCTCGTTCAGAAGCTCTACCCGCTGGCGGATGTGTTCATCAACGACGCCTTCGCTGCGGCTCACAAATCCCAGCCTTCCCTCGTCGGCTTTGCGGAGGTTCTTCCCGCGGTGGCGGGGAGAGCATTGGAGGCCGAGCTGAGAGCCCTCAGTAAGATCAGGGATAACCCTGAAAGGCCGTGTGTTTTCTTCCTAGGCGGGAGCAAGATTTCCGACAGATACGTCATGATGGAACCTGTCCTTAAGAGAGGCGTGGCCGATAAGCTGCTGACCTCCGGAATCATCGGCTTGCTGATGTTGAAGGCTTCAGGATATAGCCTAGGCGACCCCACGGAGTCGCTTATCAAGGAAATGCACTACGAGAAATACGTTTCAGCCTCCAAGCACCTGCTGGACACCTACGGGGATAAAATCGAATTCCCAACGGACCTAGCCGTCGACAAGAACGGCAGGATGGAGATAGAAACTTCCTCCCTGCCCACCGACAGTCCTGTGATGGACATAGGCAAGAAGACTGTTGAAAAATATTCGGAGATGATCAAGAAAGCGAAGACAGTTTTCTTCAGCGGCCCCCCGGGCATGTTTGAAAGGGAAGAGTTTGCCTCCGGCACAGAAAGACTCTTGAAAGTAATAGTGGAATCCGGAGTATTCTCAGTTGTGGGAGGCGGGCACTCCGTAACTGCTCTGGAAAAATACAGCCTCCGCGATAAGGTTTCCTACGTAAGCACAGGCGGAGGGGCCTTAGTCAGATACCTTTCAGGCGAGGAGCTTCCGGTGGTAACCGCGCTGAAGAAAGCGGCGAAAAGATATCTGAGCCGCTCCTCTTAAAAGCTGTTTCCCCCTGCGGAGAAACTGTCTTCCTAACGGCTACCTGAGGGAGCTGGTTAATAGAGGGGCTTTTTGGGCTCCAGTCCAAGATGCCTGTTAGTTGCGGATACAGCCTCAAGACGGTCTTTCTGCATTTGCAGCGAAGCCCTGATGCCGTCGATGGTTTCAGGTATGGTTACAGCTTCCTGCGGTATGTAGATGGCGAAGGTTATGTCATCTCCGGAAAAGCCTATGGTCTCCTCGTAGACAGCTATCTCATACATGTCTGCGCAAGGCCTGTGGGTGAACCTAGAGAACTGAAAGAGCGCTGTGTTAGAGGCGAAACCTTCAGATATCTTAACCACATGGATCCTGGGATGCCTGTGGAATTCCGCCAACGCTTCTTCCTTGGTGATTTTCCTTTTCGGCGTTGCCACCACATTTATGATATGACCGTGAGTTATGGGAACATGCACCAACAGCCCCGTAGCCTTGACATGCGGCATGATCTCCATGAGATCCGTGGCTTGGTGGCTTGGAACAGGGTCCACCTTAGCCAAGTCCACATACCCTCGGTGAAGGTCCCCTGGATCCGCACACCTGCGAATGATGGTGATGGCTACTTTCTCGACGCCGAAGGCTCTATCCAGACAGTCCACAGCCCTGATGAGGCCTGTGGTATTGCAGGAGGTTAGGAGGAGATATTTCTTCCCCAGACCCTTCTCATAGTTGGCGTAGCCGTGGAAGAAAACATCTGCAACTTCACCCTTTTCGCCTCCCTGGAAGATCGCGGGGACGCCGTATTCGACGTAGAACTTCTTCATCTTGGCGCCGACTCCCGCAGGTGTAGAATCCAAGATGATATCCACCTGCGACAGGAGGTCTTCCAGCATGCCGGAAACGGGGATTCCGGCCTTCTCTAGGTCGGGAAGCCTGTTTTTGTCTGCGCAGTAGAGCTTGTAGGGCATTCCCCTAGCTTTTAACGACTTGACGGGTAGAGTGGGAGCTACATCGGCTACCCCCACCAGCTCCATGTCCTTCTGAGCCACAACACCTTCAGCCAAACGTTTCCCAATGGTCCCGTAACCGGAAACACCTACCTTGACAGCCATGATTCACACCCATTATATCTGGGAAACCAGTATCTTGGCATCAGCTAAAAAATTTTTCTAAAAAAAAGAAAAGGGGAGATAGATTGAGACTACCTCTTCCACTTGGGCTTCGGATACAGTGGCTTAGCGGTTGTGGTATCGATTCCCGCGTAGCTCCAAGACTGCGCCACCACTTCGAAGATTCCTTGAGCAGCCGCTTCAGCGCTCATGTACTGAGGTACGTTATAGCCCGTGTTGGACCACTCGGTATCTTTCCAGTGACAGATGCCTCCCAATGTCTCATGATCGTAATTTCTCAAAGCGTCGGAGATCGCTATGGGGTCCAGTGTGCCGGCTTTCTCGATGGCTGAGACCGCAGCGTCAAGAGACATCAGAACCCATGCCCCGTCTTGGGATTCTAAGGTTTCGCCGAACTTCTCCAAGTACATGTCCCAAACATCTTTGCAGCCCAGGCCTGTAGGGCTCTTCCAAGGGGCGAAGGGAGCGTACATGCAGCCGCCCATTCCGATGATGCCTTCTCCTTGCTCACCGAACCTTTTCACAAAGTCAGGATTCTGCACTCCAAGGGCATTGTAAAACATTCTGGGGTTCACGTCTAACTCGATGAGCTGCTCCGTCATTAACCACCCATCTCTTGGATAAGTTAACCCTACAAGGCCGTCTGGGTCTTTGGCCTGAATATCCAGAAGTACACCTGTGAAGTCTTTTACGTCGATGGGGTAAGTTTTGTGGAGAACTATGTCAATGCCTTCCTGTTCGCATAGGTATTCCAGCGGCTCCCTGTTAACTGCTCCGAACAGCGTTTCTATCTCCAGAATGGCTATATCAGAAACGCCTACTTCCTTCATGAAGTTCATCAAAGCCTCCATAGCCCTATAAGAATGGTCCATCGTCCAGAACATGCTCTTGGGAACTACTTTCTTTTCTTCAACGATATCCCGCCAGCTTACCTGAACGGGGCAGTGGTCGTCTAGAATCATCGGTACCTCATATCCTTGAACCACAGGGTAAGCTGCCATAGACTGGAAGGTTCCGTAGGAGTGGAAAAGGAGATGAACCTTCTCCACGGTGATGAGGCGTTCAACGTTTTTTATGGCCTTTTCGGTTGTTCCTTCGTCGTTGAGCATTATAAGCTCCAACGGTATACTCTGCCCGTACTCTTCAACATAAACCCCTCCCCGCTCCGTGTTGATGTACTCGATCATCATCGACCTGATAGTTTCAACCCTTCGAGTAATGTCAGCCAGCCAACCGGTTAACGCTTGACTTAAACCTATCTTTATTGTTTCAGGAGCTTCGACCGGAGGCGCGGGTGTAGGGGTTGGTGTAGGTGTAGGGGTAGGAGTAGGAGTAGGGGTAGGAGTGGGAGCTGGCGCAGGTTTTGTAGCCTGCCAAGCGGCATAGCCGCCAACACCTGCCACTACAGCAGCAACGATAGCCGCAACACCATATTTCAACGCACTTCTACGTGGCTGATCAACTTTCTCGGACATGCTTAAAGCACCAAAAAGAACTTAACTTGGTTTTAGTATCTAAATATTGTTATCAATTCATTACAAATTTGTTTTCGACACCTACTTCGATGACAATCTGGTTTAATTGAATAAAATTATGCATGAAAAGATAAGAAAAAACTTTACCCGATCATTCCCAGAAAGATACCTGCGGCTATGGCTGAACCTACAACCCCGGCCACGTTGGGCCCCATGGCGTGCATCAGCAGGTAGTTGTCGGGGTCTGCTTTCTGGCCCACCTTCTGCACAACTCGAGCTGACATGGGCACGGCTGAGACTCCCGCCGCGCCTATCAGAGGATTCACCTTCTCTTTGCAGACGAGGTTCATCAGTTTGGCGAAAAGCACCCCTCCGGCGGTGCTGGCAGCGAAGGCAACGATGCCCCAGGCAAAGATGAGGATGGTTCGAGGCGTTAGGAAAACTTGAGCTGACATGGACGCTCCCACGGCGATTCCGAGGAAAATAGTCAGTATGTTCATCAACTCATTTTGCGCTGTTTCCGCAAGCCTTTTCACGACGCCGCTTTCCCTCAGGAGGTTTCCGAACATCAACATGCCGATGAGCGGCGCGGAGTGGGGAACCAGCAGTATAATTATTACAGTCGCCACCAGCGGGTAGACTATTCTCTCAGTCTTCCTAACTGGGCGCAAGCTTTTCATTACAATTTTCCGCTCCCGCTCCGTAGTAAGCGCCCTCATGATGGGGGGTTGAATTATGGGCACCAATGACATATAGGAGTAGGCAGCCACAGCGGTAGCACCCAGAATATGCGGAGACAGCGTTGACGTGACATAGATCGTCGTCGGCCCGTCGGCGCCGCCGATTATCCCTATAGAAGCTGCTTCTCCAAAAGAGAAGCCCAATAGCAAGGCTCCGAAGAAGGCAACGTAGATTCCAACCTGCGCAGCCGCGCCGAGAAGAATTGTCTTCGGATTGGCCAGCAACGGGGAAAAGTCAGTTAAGGCACCTAGTCCCAAGAAGATGAGGGGTGGTATGAAATTCCAAGCAAGCCCATAATTGTATATGAGTTGAAGAAGCCCCCCCTCTTCCGTGAGGCCGGTGAGAGGCAGATTGGCTATGATTACTCCGAACCCTATGGGCAGCAATATAAGGGGTTCCATTTCCTTTTTAATCGCCAACCCGATGAGAAGCAACCCGATGAGAAGCATTATTATCTGGCCTAGGGTTAACACCTCAAAGCCTGTCTCAAAAACCCCAAACAAGCTACTTCGCCCTCCTCTCTTCGCACCGCTCTATTTCCATCATAAACTTCTCCCAGATTGTATCTACTTCCGAAAAAACTAAGATAACCAAGATTCTTACCTCCTATCTAGAGCTGAACTGGAAGGTGTTTTCTCCTTCCCCTCCAAGTAGGCGTAGATGGCTCCGGTTATAGCTGCGATTTCTTTCATGTCCACCACCACTTCACCAGCTTCCAGCTCCGGAGGAGCAGCGGGGGCTTCAAGCTTGCTGAAAATCTTCTCCACTGCCTTCATCACCAAGTAAAGGAGGAAAAGGGTGATAAAAACAGCAGAAAGCCCTGAACTCATTATTCGTAAGGCAAAATTCCAATCCATGGTTTCCATCCAGCTGGATTATAGGGCAAAATTTTACTTCAGTATCATCCGATCTCTACCAGAACGTCGCCTTCGTTTACATCCTGCTTTTCTGCCACGGCTATTCTCTTAACAATCCCTGACACTGGGGATAGGATTTCATTTTCCATCTTCATAGCCTCTAAACTCAGTAAAGGCTCTCCGGCTTTCACATTGTCGTTAACCTTACACTTTATGGAGGCGACAACTCCAGCTAGAGGAGCTGTAACCACTCGTTCCATAACCTTCGCGGAAGGAGGGGCAGGAGCTTCCTCCACCAATCTGGCTGAAGGTGCTGGAGCCTCCAGTGAGGGTTTCTCCACCGAAATAGGCTTAACCGCGGCCTCTTCTCCGCCTATTTCCTCAACCTCCACAGTAAATATCTTTCCTTCAACGTTAACTCTGAAACTTCTCTTCACCAGTTATCCCCGCCAAGTCCTCGTCTTTCCATAACTACATTAGAAATTTAAGTTTTACCTAAACTAAGAGAAGGGGACTTATTCGATTTTCACGTCTTTTAGTTAAGCGTAAGGCAGCTCAGGCTCAGTTTTCAATCTCATCCATCATTGAGCTCTAGAGGGTTTTTTCTAAATTTCGGGCGTATTCTCCTGAGGAAAAAAATAGGAGCCTATTTTCTCACCGAAAGAATAGCTTTCACTGGTTTAACGTAGCCTGTGCACCGACAAAGGTTTCCGGCCAAAGCTTCTCTGATCTCCTGTTCTGTGGGATTTGGATTTTTATCCAACAAAGCCTTAGCCGATAGGATCATTCCAGGCGTACAGAATCCACACTGAACGGCTCCATGCTCGATGAAGGCTTTTTGCAAGGGATGAAGTTCACCATTTTTCGAGAGACCCTCTATCGTCAGTATTTCTTTACCATCAGCTTCAACCCCCAGCACAAGACAAGAGTTAACTGGTTCCCCGTTGAGAAGAACCGTACATGAACCACATTCACCTGTTTCACAGCCAAGTTTTATTCCAATCAATCCGAGTTTTTTCCGCAAGACATAAGCCAAACTCCAATTGGGAGGTATGTCAAGCTTATAGAGACGCCCATTCACAGTTGTCTTTATTTCCATGCTTATCGACCTCCCACTTTTTGAATTGCATTTTTTAGAGCCCGCTTAACCAGCACTCTGCTTACTTCCCTCCTGTACTCTGCGGTTGAACGCACATCGGTTATGGGGCTGGTTTCACTGGACGCCATCTCCGCAGCTCTCTCAATGTTTTCATCCGTGCATGCTTCACCTTTGAGCAACGCTTCAGCCTTTAAAGCTCTCATCGGCGTTGGAGCAACAGCGCCCAGAGAGATTTTAACATCTTTAAATTTGTTTTCGCTGAGCTCCACAGCTACAGCAACATTAACTACAGCAAGGTCAACCCCTGTTCTCCTAACTTTCAAAAACGTTGCGCCCATGTTTTGGGGAGGAGTTGGTACTCGAATTTCTTTCAGCATTTCACCTTGCTCCAGAGATGTTCTTTCAGGGCCTATGAAAAAATCTTTGATTGGAATATCTCTTTCTCCTTTATCGCTTATCGCTGTGAGCATAGCATCCAAGACTAAGAGCGGTGGCACCATATCGGAGGAGGGAGATGCACGGCAGAGATTTCCACCTATTGTTGCCCTATTCCTAATCTGAACGGAGGCGAAAACCTTTGTAGCTTCGGTGATAATGTCGAATTTTTTTCCGATAACATCCGATTGCGCCAAGGCGTTGATTGTGACTGCGGCCCCGATGGTTAACTGTTCGTTTTCATATTTTATTCGACTGAGCTCCGGAATCGCTTTTATATCTATCAGATATCTTGGCTTAGTCCCACCTGTTCTCATACTCACCAATAAGTCTGTTCCGCCTGCGAAGACCGTTGCTTCACTTTTGTACTTGGCGAGAAGGAGACAGGCTTCTTTCAAGGTTGCCGGCTTAAAATACTCAAACCCAGCCCACATCGTCCTTTCACCTGCCTCCGGCCTTTAACGCACGGAGAATTTTTTGAGGCGTTATTGCGAGGTCATGGATTCTGATTCCTAGGGCGTCAGCTATCGCGTTGGCTACGGCTGGTGCTCCTACGGTGTTAGCCGCTTCGCCCACCCCTTTAGCTCCCCAAACTCGCTCAGGCTCGTGGGGTGCTTCCACAAGTATAGCCTTATAATACTCAACTGAAGGATGGTCTAGAATGGTCGGGATCTTGTAGTCTGTAAAGTTTGGGTTAAGAACTTTCCCTTTATCTAGATAGATCTCTTCGAATAAGCCGAAGCCTAAGTTCATGCTTGCACAGCCTTCCGCTTGCCCTTCCACCGCAAAGGGAAGAATGGGTCTACCGCAGTCCAAAGCATTAACAAGTTTCACCACTTTCACTTCTCCTGTTTCAACATCCACTTCCACTTCTACAGCCTGCGCTGAGTATCCATAATAATTTGCGGCCCTCTCACATTTGCCTGTTTCAGGATCCATGGGGGCGGGTTTCCAGTAGGCGGTTGCCTTACCTAGAATCTCCCCCTCCTCATAGAAAGTACCTGCCAGAGGCATGTAGGCGAATAGATCCCCGATCATCATCGATTTTGAGGGATCGTTTTTAACGTAGATCTTGCCGTTTTCCATATCAAGTTCATCAGCCTTCACATCTAATTTTTCGCCAGCTTTTTTGAAAATTTGCATTTTGGCATCCCGGCATGCTTCCCTGATGGCGACGCCGCACGCCTGAGTCTGCGAGTTGGAGCTGGCTCCGAAGCCGAAGGGCGTAATAGCAGTATCAGCCATCACCACCTTAACTTTTTCAAGAGGTAGCTTAAACTCTTCCGCCGCCACCATCGCCGCCAACGTGTAATATCCTTGTCCCATGTCAATCCCGCTGGTCCTAACCTCCACCGTTCCATCCTCGTGAACCTTGACGATGGCACTGTCTGCTATGGGAAGAAGACTGTATTTGTTTCCTATGGCCACACCTCTCCCTCTTCTTATCGAGCCGTCGACTCTCTTTAAGGCGCCCCATTTCTTCATCTCCTCCGCTATGGCTTTCAGGCATGCTTTAGCACCAACACTCGTCAATTTTTCTCCTATGATATTTCTGTCTCCTTCTTCAAGCGAATTCTTCAGCCTTAATTCTATGGGGTCCATTCCAAGTTCTTTAGCAATGATATCCATCTGGCACTCGATGGCAAAGACGGGCTGTCTTGCAGCATAGCCTCTTAAGCATGCAGTCACAGGACTGTTGGTGTACACACCATAGGAATCCCACTTAAAATTCGGTATCTTATAGTTTCCGATACCGCCATACATGGCATTTTTAACTTTCAGCTGCGTCCAACCCGCATAGGCGCCCATATTCATGATTACTTTCATTTCTCGAGCAACAAGTGTCCCGTCCTTCTTTACACCATCCTTGATGTGGATTATCGCCGGCTGAGCTGTTATTGTGAACATTTCCTCTCTGCTCCACCTCAGCTTTACAGGTTTACCTCCAGTTCTCTGAGCCAACGCAACACACATCGACTCTGTCACCATCTCAAGCTTATTTCCAAAGCCGCCGCCTACGTAGGGTACAATTATCCTTATTTTCGAGGGTGAAAGCCCGAGGCCGTCGCATATCTCAGTTCTAACCATGTAGGGGCACTGGCTTGAAGTCCAGACAGTTACATCTCCTGTCGCCGGATCTACTTTTGCTATAGAGCAGTGCGGTTCTAGCTCAGAAGGATGAACCCATTGATAAGTGTAATCGTTTTCAACAATCAAGTCCGACTCTTTAAACCCCTTCTCAACATCTCCTATTCGAACTCGAAAATAGTTCGTGATATTGGGTATTTCCAGCGCTTTCGTCAGAGTGGGTGAACAGCCCCCCGGCCATACTATTTTATACTTCCAAAAGTCTGGATGGATGACCACGGGACAATCAGGT
Source organism: Candidatus Hecatella orcuttiae (assembly GCF_002009985.1). NCBI lineage: Archaea > Thermoproteati > Candidatus Bathyarchaeota > Bathyarchaeia (SeqCode) > Candidatus Hecatellales > Candidatus Hecatellaceae > Candidatus Hecatella > Candidatus Hecatella orcuttiae. The sequence goes on along the minus strand of NZ_MTLX02000002.1, from coordinate 392,197 downwards.
TTCATAGCCTCTTCAGGATCGAAGATAGCAGGTAACTCTTCATACTTCACTTCGATCAAGTCTATCGCTCGCTGAGCTGTTTCTTCGTCTTTAGCCGCAACCCCAACCACGGGTTCTCCGATGTATCTAACTCTATCCCTAGCGAAAACAGGGCAGTCCCAAACTCCTAGGCCATATCTTAAGTCCGGCAAGTCTCTGCCTGCCACCACAGCCTCTACGCCTTCCAAAGCTTCGGCTTTACTCGTGTCGATGCTTATAATTTTAGCATGGGGATAGGGGCTTCGCTTCACTTTCCCGCATAACATATCGGGCATTTCAATGTCGTCGCAGTAGACAGCTTCTCCCTTCACTTTGGCTTCAGCATCTATGCGGGGAACGTTTTTTCCAACAAACAGAAAATCTCCCATTTATTAGGCACCCATAATCTTTCCATTTTTCTATTTATCAGAACTCCACCTAAAAAGCTTATGGTTCTCAATTTGCGCCGTTAACAAAAATATATTTAATATTTACCAAGACCTATTGTGAAAACTAAAAGCCATATAGAGTTGTAGATTTAAAGAAAACTTCGAAAAGAAGCCACCTTATAATCCTAGGTAGGCTGATTTAATTTCAGGGGCTTCGATAAGTTTATCACAAGGATCAGCGTGAACGATTCTTCCATTTTCTAGAACATAGCCGAAATCAGCAACTCTTAAAATCTGGTGAACATTCTGCTCGACAACTAGGACCGTGACGCCTTCTTCCCTTATACTTTTAACAGTGTCATAGAGTTTAGAGACAATAATAGGCGCTAAACCGAGGGACGGTTCATCCAACATTAAAAAATCAAGATTTGACATAAGAGCTCTGGCCACCGCAAGCATTTGCTGTTCGCCTCCGCTCAAAGATGAGGCAAGTTGTTTTCTTCTCTCCTTCAAAATTGGAAAAAGGGAGTACACTCTATCCAAGTTATCTCGGCATTTTAATCGGGCTTCCTTTCGGAAGGCTCCACTCAAAAGGTTTTCCTCAACAGTCTTACCTTGGAAGAGCCCTCGGCCTTCTGGAACAAGAGACATACCCATTTCAACCCTCTTGTAGGAAGGCAGGAATGTTATGTCCTTGCCCTTGAAAATGTTCCTTCCTTTCCTAGGAGGCAAAATCCCGACTATGGATAAAAGCAGAGTTGTCTTCCCAGCCCCATTGGGGCCAATGACACACGTTATGCTTCCTTTTTCAACTTTTATTGAGACCCCATGAAGGACGTTGATGGATCCTCTGTCCACATAAAGGTCTTCAACCCTAAGCAACAGCTTCCCACCTAGTGCCCAAGTAAGCTTCTTCAACCTGCTTCATTTTAAATACTTCTTCAGGTTTACCTTCCCCTATTTTTTCGCCATGATGTAAAACCATGACCTTCTCCGCCAAAGCCCAGACGCCCTTGAGCACATGCTCGATGATGACTATGGTGATGTTGAACTCTTTGTTTATTTTTTTAATCATTTCACAGGCCACCGTAACCTCGGCTGGGTTTAAACCGGCAAGAACCTCGTCAAGCAGTAGAATCTTAGGGTTACATGCAAGGGCTCTTGCTACTTCAAATCTCCTCAACTCTGTGAATGTTAAATTTCTTGCGAATTCATTCGCCCTGTTGATGAGGCCTGTGAACTCCAGCACTTCTCTCGCCCATTTCTCAGGGTTCCTTTTATCCAGAGGTCTACCGAATTTAGCTCCAACCATAATGTTATCGAAAACCCGCATATCTTTAAAGGGCCTAACGATCTGGTAGGTTCTCGCTATGCCCATCTTGCAGATTTGGTGAGGCTTTAACCCAGTGATGTTCTTGTTGTCGAAGATGACGTAACCTCCGTCCGGCTTATAGTAGCCCGTCACGATGTTGAAAAGAGTTGTCTTCCCAGCTCCATTCGGCCCTACGATGCCTGCAATGCTAGCTTCTTCTACTTCAAAATCTACACTTTTCAGCGCTTTAATCCCGCCGAAGCGTTTATCTATTTTGTTCAATCTGAGAATGGTCATTTAACCATCGATCCCTGAAATGATTCTTACGTTTAACGGGAGATTTTTCAATAACAAAAGTTAACACCACAGCTTATATACGCTTTCCCATCCATGCGAGGGAAAACCATGATTTTTCCCTGCTTCTAAGAGAGTTCTCTCGGATTCTATTTTGCTGGTGATAAGGGTTTCTGAACAGTGATCTTTTGCATTCTGAAAATCCTGAGTAAAGTAACCCTCTTGCCTCGAAGGAGTACACTGAGTATCAGGAGGATGCCCAGTAAGATGCCGAAGGGGTAAGGATTACCCATGGAGAGGAATATTTCGAATAAGAGGGTTAAGATTATTGCACTTACGATTCCTCCTATTAGATTGCCTAGGCCGCCAATTATGCCCATGACAAGCGTGTAGATCGATATGTATGCTGGAAAGGCTATGTCGGGGTCTATGTAGCCGGCTCTGGAAGCCATTATGGCTCCGGTGGAGCCCATGAAGACGGCGGTTATACCGAAGGCTAGAAGCTTATATTTCGTGGTCGGAATTCCGCAGGATTCAGCTGCGATTTCATCATTTTTAATGCTCATCAACCCTAAACCGAACTTTGAATTTTTGATAAAATAGACCGCCAAAATTACTGCGACTGCATTTATTATCAGCAAGTAGAGGATAGTTGTCAAATCGTACATTATAGTTATACGTCCTAATGTTCTGAAGTAGTTAGTCTCCGTGAAGGTGACGATGTTTCTTATGAGTTCTCCGAGGGCAAGTGTTGCGATGATAAAATAGGGACCTTTAATCCTTAGAAACGGTACTCCTAGGCCAAGAGCAGCGGCGAAACATACAGCTGCGGAAGCCGGTATGGCTCCATAAAGTGTTAAGATGGGCGTTAACAAAGCGCTCATATACATGCCTAATCCGTAGAAGGCTGCTGAGCCCAAAAGTATGTAACCTGCGTATCCTGAAATTATCTGCCATGCTGAAACCAGCGCAATAAACGAAAGGACTATGATCAGTATGCTGGCTGCGTAGGTTCCTCCGAATACAGGAACGGAAGCTGTAACTACTATAAACAGGGTCAGGGCGGCTATCTGTTTTGAGCTTAATAGAGCCATCAAAACTTTCACTTTCTTCCAAATAATCCTGAAGGTCTAAGCAGAATTACCAGTATAAAGATTGAGTAGGCTATGGCCAGCCTTAAACCCGGAGATATCAGGTAAACGAGAGTTGTTTCAATTATCCCTATCAGCAGACCGCCAACTATGCTTCCTTTGGGGCTTCCGAGGCCTCCTAGGATAACCACCACAAAAGCTAGTATGGCGTGTTCAATGCCTATGAAGGGACTGAAGGGATAGTTAAAGCTCCAAGCTAGACCTGCAATGGCTGGAGTGATTGTTCCTATGGTTAGAATTCCGAAATAGGCATTTCTTACGTTCACACCCACCAAACCTGCAACTTGATCGTTGTCGATTACCAGAGAGATGCCTCTGCCAAACCATGTTTTATTCATCAATGCCAATACTATTCCTGCCACGGGAAGGCATATTATAGGAATCATCAAACGGTTGAGAAGTGTTGATACGGCGAAAAAGTCTATGGGGACCATCATCCACCTGTAAACCTGAATGTCCGAAGTGAACATCCAAGCAACGGAGTTAGATAGAAGTATCATCAAAGCGAAAGTTAAAATCAACCCATAGCTCTCCATCTCCTCAGGAGCTCTTGTGAGTCTCCCTATGGTTCCGAGATAAAGCCCGAGGCCGATAACCGCTGCCACCCCTGCTGCAAAGGGAATTGCTAAGGGCGGCGGGACTTTGAAGGCCGTGAAAAGCCAGAATGAGACATAAGCCCCTATCATGACGAGTTCCCCATGGGCGTAGTTGATTATTCTCGCCCCACCCCAGATCAGGGTTAAACCTAGGGCGCCAAGGGCATAAGCTGAACCTATGATGATGCCTGCAACAATAAGTCGCATCCCTATTGTGAGCGTGTAACCGACTGCCTCTATCACCAACAGGCACCTAGTACATGTATTATAGCTGTCAACAGCTTTAGATTTTCGCCAGACTAGTAAGCCATAGTAATTTGTTTCATTTATATAAATTTGATGGCATATGGCAAGGTGAAAATATTATTTTTTAACAGTCAGGGTTTTCTTGTAATTTAGAAGCTGACTGAGAGACATGCCTTTTGGAACATAGTAAATTGGAGGCGAAATATCACCTGAGGCGATCCTCGCATACACACTAGGTTCGATGGTTTTATTTTCCACCGCCTCCCTGAATAAAGGAGTGGCCGGAAAAATCTCTGTGAGCGAAATTTCAACAGCATCAGCCGGGATCTTTTTTGCCAATTGAACCGTTTTTTCAACATCTTCAACGGTTTCCGTGGGAAGACCTATCATAAGACTGCAGAGTGTGCGGATGCCGATCTCTCTACAAAGCCTAAAAACTCTGAAAATCTCTTCATCGCTAAACTTTTTACCGATAACATCGTAACGTATTCTTTGAGAGCCTGACTCTACGCCGAAATTTATGTACCGACATCCAGCTTCGTACATGGAGAGTAAAAGCCGCCTGTCGACAAGGTCCACCCTTGTCTGCAGAGCCCAAACTACGTCTAGGTTCCTTTTGAGGATTTCAGAGCATAGATCAGCCATGTGCTTCCTTGAAATGGTGGCAATATCGTCCACCAAATAAAAATGCCAGTCATATTCTTTTCCGACTTTTTCCATTTCATCCACGACGTTGGCTGCTGATCGGAATCTGAGCTTTCGACCCATTGTGGCGGGAACATTGCAAAATACGCAATTGTAGGGGCAGCCTCTCAATGTTGAAATGTTTGCGAACTCTTTCCCATGTTCAAAGTAGTCTGATTTTTTTATCAACTCCCTAGCTGGAAAAGGCAACGCGTCGAGGTTTTGAGGTGCAATACCATGATGTTCGCCTTTAATCTTTTCCCCGTTGAGGATTTTTTTAACAAGTAGCGGAAAAGATATTTCTCCCTCCCCTATGAAGCCAGTGTCTATTTCTGGGAAGGCTTTAATGAAATTGGGCTCGGAGGTGACGTGACTTCCGCCTAAAACTATGGTAACATCTTTTCCAAGGGTTAGCTTGGAGGCTTTAGCAAGTCGAACCGCACCTCTCAGCTGAGGAGTTGTAGCCGAAATCCCGATCACGGAAGGCTTTTCGGCTGTGACTATCTTTGCAGCCTCCTCTGCGCTCCTTATGAGATGTAAACGCGCATTACAGTCAACAACTTTAACCTGGAAGCCGCTTGCTTTCAGTGAAGAGGCAAGATAGAGGAGGCCTAGAGGAGGCATATTGGCTAAGCCATAGCTGGCGGAAGTAACCTCTAACTCTCGAGAAACTTCAACAGGAGGATTGACAAGAACAACATCCATAACTCTGTCTTCGTGTATTTAAAAACAGCGGGGAATTTAAAGGTTTTAACTTGCAACCGCAAGAACTGGTTAGCCATTAATTCCGGTTTATTATTCATGATGGAAAACAGGAAAATACATCGAAGTGTTTAGAGGCCAGATGAATCCATGCGAAACGTGGGGCTTAAATTTTATATGAGCACCGAAGAATAGGAATTATGCTGGGCTGTGGGTGGTTTAGTTGGAAAGAAAGTTTAAAGTCCTTGTCCCAGAAGTCCTCCCGCCTGGGGACAGAGCTTTAGAAAAGGTTCTGGGAGGATATGCGGAGATCAAGGTAGGCCTTGAACGCCCCTACACTGAGGAGGAGTTTATAGAGGAAGCTAAGGACGTCGACGCCATCATCGTTAAAGCTCGGGATAGAGTCACTAAAAGAATCATCGAATCGTCTCCTAATCTCAAGGTTGTATCTAAGTGCGGCGCTGGAATCGACAACATCGATGTCAAAACAGCCACTCAAAGAAATGTTTTAGTTGTCCGTGCTCCGGGAGTGAACGCGAACGCTGTGGCTGAACATGCTTTAGCATTGATGTTTTCGGTTATGAGAAAGGTTCCTCTGGCCATGGCTCACCTCAAAGCTGGAGGTTGGAGGGGCGGTAAGCTGGTGGGGGATGAGCTTTCCGAATGCACCGTGGGAATCATCGGGCTGGGAAGCATAGGAAGACTTGTGGCTAAGAAACTTCGCGGGTTCGATGTTAGGATTCTGGCCTACGACCCCTATGTCTCAAAGGAAAGCGCTGCGGAGGTCGGCGCATCCTTGGTAGACCTTGAAACCTTGGTCAAGGAGGCGGAAGTCATCACCATCCACGCCTTGCTTACCCAAGAGACAAAGCATCTCATCGGCGAAGACCAATTTAAAAAAATGAAGCCCACAGCCTACATCGTCAACACGGCCAGAGGGGCTATAATAGATGAAAAAGCTCTCTACAAGGCGTTGAAAGAAGGACGTATCGCCGGTGCAGGGTTGGATGTTTTCGAGGAGGAGCCGGCGAAACCAGATAATCCCTTATTCCAGCTGGAAAATGTGGTGGTGACACCTCACATCGGAGACAGTGCGAGAAGGTCAACGGAGAAACTTTACGAATACTCTGCTGAAAACGTCTTGAAAGTTTTCAGAGGCGAAGCACCTCCAAAGGAAGCTGTGGTCAACCCTGAAGTCTTAGACAAACTTGGCTTGAAGTAGTAGCTGATTGTTCAGATAGAGTTATGGGATGACAAAGATGGCGTCGTCAGCCCAGTTTCTTTTGATGAAGCCTTTCTCCATGTTTACCATTGGAAGGTAGTTGTGGAAGATTCGGATGGGTTTGCTGAGCCTTATGGTTGAAACCTGTTCGACGCATCCTTTCCCATGGTTCTTTTCCAACGAGGGCAGAATCTTTCCGTTGAAGCCGTTGTTGATGTCGTCGTCTGTTTGGCCTTCGATGATCATGATGAGGGCTGTGTGGCCGTCGATTTCAGCTATGTGGGATTCGTAGATGAGGTCGGTGAAGACGGTTCGAACATTGGGCTCTTCTTTGATTTCTTTGATGATCTGGTCTTGAGTAATGCCTAGCTTGAATTTGATGAGGTAAAGGTGTCTTGCGCCGAATTCTTTAAGCCCATCAGGCCCTATGTTGAGGTAAGTGTAGTAGCTGAGTAGGCCTTCTTCCTCCAGTTCTTTTCTCTTTCTGTTCACCGTTCGGATGGGTATGTCTGTCAGTCTGCCTATGGCGTTGTCGGAGAGGCGGGGGTTTTTGATGAGGCATCGTACTATTTGCCTTTCTTGGCTGTCAAGTTTTCTCAGTTTTAAGTATTTTTCTGACATGTTTATGACATATAATTTAGGAAATGGTTATAAACTTTTCTACTGCCTTTTAAAGGCAACAAAAGCCCCGATGCCGGTGAACTGAATGGAGAACCTAGGCTGCGCAAACAACCCCTACCGAGATTCTAAGGTGGTGGAGGCCTGCTCTCTCTTCGGGGTTATGGACCGCGGTGGAAGAAGATTCGACGGAAAAGACATCATCAGAGCCATGGCCAACATGCGGGAGCGGGGCAACGGCTTGGGAGGAGGCTTCGCCGTCTACGGGCTTTACCCCGACTACAGGGATTACTATGCCTTCCACCTGATGTATGAAAACACGACGGCGAAGAGGCGAACTGAAGAATTTCTGGCCAAGCACTTCAACCTCCATCTCACCGAGGAAATCCCCACGAACAACAACATTCAACTCTCAAACCCGCCCTTGCTGTGGCGGTACTTTCTGCAACCGAAGAAAGGCTGTGGACGTTCTTCCTGGGATGACTACGTGTTGGAAAAGGTAATGACAGTCAACAATGCCATTGAGGGTGCTTTCGTGTTTTCCAGCGGACGGGATATGGGTGTCTTCAAAGGCGTCGGCTACCCTGAGGATGCCGCTGAATACTTCTGCTTGGAAGAGTATGAGGGCTACATGTGGACGGCTCATGGGAGGTTCCCCACCAACACGCCCGGCTGGTGGGGCGGCGCTCAGCCTTTCAGTGTCCTCGACTGGGCTGTGGTCCACAATGGTGAAATTTCATCCTATGGCACCAACCGCCGCTACCTAGAAATGTACCGTTACCTTTGCACCATGCACACCGATACCGAGGTTCTGGTTTACGCTTTAGACCTTCTGAGGCGTGTCCATGGTCTGCCTCTTGAAGTTGTTTCCAAGGTCTTTGCACCACCCTTCTGGTTTGAAATCGACAGGATGGAGAGAAAAGAAAAGGAACTGTACACAGCGCTCCGTCAAGTGTATGGAAGCTTGCTGATGAACGGACCTTTCACGGTGATATTTACAAGCCGCGGTGAAATGGTGGGGCTGACTGACCGGATAAAATTGCGGCCTCTCTGCGTCGGCGTTAAGGATGACCTGATTTACATGTCCTCCGAAGAGGCAGCCATCCGCTTGGTTTGTCCGAGTGTGGAGAGATGCTGGCGTCCCAAAGGAGGCGAGTTGGTTGTGGGCAGGCTGAGGGCTCAGGCAGTTGAAAAACTTCTGGCTTCCAGTGAGGTTTGATGAAAAGCTACCTGCTTTCTGAATACTTGGTGCAGGTGGACGGAGACCGCTGTACTCTCTGTCTAGCCTGTGTAGTCCAATGCACCTACGGCGTGTTCTCTCACAACAGAGAGAGCAGAGGGCTCAGTGTTAGAAGCGAAAAATGCGTTAACTGCCACCGATGCGTAATATTCTGCCCCGTTCAAGCCATAGCTGTGGTGAAGAACCCCACCGCCTACCGGGAGAACTTCTACTGGGCGGAGAAGACCATACGGGCGACGGTCAGCCAAGCGGAGAAGGGGGGAATCCTTCTCGCAGGAATGGGCTGCGACACTTCCATGCCCGTCTACTGGGATAAACTCCTTCTAAACGCCAGTCAGGTGACCAATCCTTCCATCGACCCCCTGAGAGAGCCTGTGGAGCTGCGCACCTACTTGGGAAGTAAACCTGACCGCTTGGAAGTCTGCGACAGCGGCGATGGGCCTGTGCTAGAAACAGCCATCGCCCCTCAGTTGACCTTGGAGACTCCCATCCTCTTCGCAGCCATGTCCTACGGGGCCATCAGCTTAGAGGCGCAAGAGGCTCTGGCACAGGCTGCTTTGGAGTTCAGAACCCTATTCAACGCAGGGGAAGGGGGCCTCCACAAGAGGCTGTACCCGTATGGGGGGCGCTGCATAGTTCAGGTGGCCTCCGCAAGGTTCGGAGTGCACATCGACTACCTCAACGCCGCAGCGGGCATAGAGGTTAAGATCGGTCAGGGCGCCAAGCCGGGTATCGGCGGCCATCTTCCAGGGGAGAAGGTTACCCGGGAAGTCTCTGAAACCCGCATGATCCCCGAAGGCACCGACGCCCTTTCACCGGCTCCCCACCACGACATTTACTCCATCGAAGACCTCCGGCAGCTTATCTACGCGTTGAAAGAGGCCACCGACTACGTGAAGCCGGTTTTCGTGAAGATAGCGGCGGTTCATAATTCAGCGGCCATCGCCAGTGGAATCGTGAGGGCGGGAGCCGACGCTGTGGTGATAGACGGCATGAGGGGAGCTACAGGAGCCGCGCCTCTAGTTGTGAGGGACAATGTGGGCATACCTTTAGAGCTGGCGTTGGCGGCGGTGGACCAGCGTCTAAGGGATGAGGGAATCCGTAACCGCGCCTCGATCATCGTGGGAGGGGGAATTAGAAACAGCGCTGATGTGGTGAAGGCAATAGCCTTGGGCGCTGACGCCGTCTACATAGGCACAGCTGCCTTAGTGGCCATGGGCTGCAGCCTCTGCCAAAAATGCTACACGGGTAAGTGTCCATGGGGCATAGCCACAACCGATCTGGAGATTTCGAAAAGGCTCAGCCCGGACACAGCCTCCCGAAGGCTGATAAACTTGCTCCAAGCGTGGAGTCTTGAAATCAAAATGATGCTGGGGGGTATGGGAATGAACTCTGTTGAAAGCTTGAGGGGAAACAGGCTTCACCTCCGCGGCGTAGGGCTGACGGAGGGTGAGTTGAAAGTTTTAGGGGTGAAGATGGCTGGAGAGTAGTTTCCACCGCTAGGAGGAACGTGGTTGATGGTGGAACATGAAAAGATGAAAGTTGAGGAGACTACGGCTGTCATCGACGCCCAAGGCCTCCACCACAGGGTCCTAAACGGGCTTATCAAGAAAGCTGTTTTCGAAGGCGCGAAGAAGCTTCGGATCCTCAACGTTCACGGGCAGAGGTACATTGGAGCAGGGTTAAGCCACGGTGTAGAGGTTGAAATCCACGGCACACCTGGCGGAGACCTAGCTTCCTTCATGGGAGGCTCAAGGATAACCGTTTACGGCAACGTAGAGGACGGCTGCGGCAATACCATGGCCGGCGGCGAGGTTGTGGTGCATGGCCACGCAGGCGACATCGTAGGCTATGCCATGAGGGGCGGACGGATCTTCATCCGCGGCTGCGTAGGCTACAGAGCTGCCATTCATATGAAAGGCTTTCAGGAAAGGAAACCCGTTCTTGTGGTAGGCGGGAACGCGGGGGACTTCCTAGGCGAGTACATGGCGGGAGGCGTCATCGTCCTCTTGAGGCTGAACGGGAGCGGGGAAAGGGAAGGGAAGGCGAACTTCCTAGGCACAGGAATGCACGGGGGAACCATATATCTTAGAGGGGAAATTTCAGGTTTGAACAATCACGTCCGTTCTGTTGAGATGAATGGAGAAGACCTAAGGCTGCTCCGGGAACTGGTGGAAAAATTTTCTAGACACTTCGGTTACGATACTGACAGAATTCTGAAAGACGGCTTCACTAAGCTGATCCCAGCAGCCCGCAGGCCTTACCACGAACATTACAGTTGAGCGGGGGAAGCTGAAGTCTAAAGCTGAAGCCCGCACTGCGCGTTTTTATTCCCTTGAATCAGAGAAATATCTTGGGAGAAGCGTCGGTGGCCTTAAACGCGAAAGAACTTGTTCTGAAAAGCCTCAAGGAGAAAGACGGAAAGTTCGTATCCGGTGAAAAGCTGAGCGCGGAGCTGAAGGTTACTAGGGCGGCTGTGTGGAAGCAGATTCAAGCCCTCCGCAAAGACGGTTACACCATCGAATCTAAGCCCAAGCTGGGCTACCGTCTGCTGGGTGTCCCCGACGTTCTCTTCCCATGGGAGATTCAAGCTCAACGGGGTAGAAGCCTCATAGGCCACAGCGTCCACCGCTTCGATGAGCTGGATTCCACCATGGATAAAGCTGAAGAACTGGCTCAAGCCGGCGGGGAAGAAGGCCTTGTGGTGGTTGCTGAAACCCAGAAGCGAGGAAAAGGCCGAATGGGAAGGATGTGGCTTTCCCCCCAAGGCGGTGTATGGCTGTCCATCATCCTCCGGCCGAAGATTCATCCCCGATATGCGCCCATTCTCAGTCTCATGGCAGCGGTGGCTGTCGCCCGCGCCATTTGGAGGGTCTGTCATCTGGAGGCAAAGCTCAAGTGGCCTAACGATGTGCTGTTAGAGGGAAGAAAGGTTTCAGGGATCTTGACCAAGATAAACGCGGAAACAGACCTCATCAACTACGTTATCGTGGGGGTGGGAGTGAACGTCAACGTCAACCCGGCGTCCTTGGATCCGAGGCTGAGAGAGGCTGCCACATGTCTGAAGGACGAGGCTGGCAGGGAAATCTCCCGAACAACATTTGTGCAAGTGCTCCTAGAGGAGAAAGAGAAGCTTTACCGCTTGTTTCTCCGCCGTGATTTCACCGCCATCCTGAATGCGTGGAAAAGACTCTCAGACACCTTGGGCAGGTGGGTTAGGGTTGAGTTTCAAGGAGAAGCCGTGGAGGGGGAAGCCGTGGACTTGGATGGGACGGGGGGGCTGCTTCTGAAGCTTGCAGACGGCTCGCTGAGGCAGGTTTTGGCCGGGGATGTGAAGGTGCTGAGGAATCGTTAACTTTATAAGAAGTTTAAGTTTACATTTTAGAACCTGAGAAAAACCATGAGGATGAAGCCTTTCGAAATTACCCTCGCCGCCCTCTTCGCCGCCCTCACCGCCATAGGCGCGTATATTTCCATCCCCCTCTACCTTGTGCCCATCACGCTCCAGACCTTCTTCGTCTATCTAGCCGGCGCCGTGTTAGGCGGCCGTTTAGCTGCCCTCAGTCAGCTGGTCTACATAGGCTTAGGCGGCGTTGGGTTCCCGGTGTTCGCGGGAGGCATGGCTGGCTTCGGCGTCCTCCTCGGCCCTACAGGCGGATACCTAGCAGGATTCGTTCTGGGAGCCTATGTCATCGGAAAATTGACGGAGTTAAAGGGGGAGAGACGCTTCGTCTACGTCTTCCTTTCCATGTTGCTGGGAACGGCCATCATCTACAGCTTGGGAGCTGTTCAGCTTTCTTTCTACCTGGATTTCAGCTTGAAGCGGGCTGTGGCCGTGGGGGTCTTGCCCTTCCTTCCCGGCGATGCCCTCAAGATGGCTTTGGCAGCCTACGTCGCCAGCACCCGCCATATGCGGTCTCTAGCCTTGAAGATCAAGGCCGCCTCAAGGAAGAAAAATTTGTGAAAGCTTCTCTGGCGGGGCGATTGGTTTATATAAACTTCGGCTCCTATTTTACCAGAAACCTTGAGCGCCGGCTGAGTAGTTGAAATGTCTTCCCCCAAGTTTGAGGTTAACATCGTCGAAGAAAAAGAAAACCCTCTCCTCAGTAGAAAGGAGGCTGTCTTTGAAGTCGTTCACACCATGTCCTCCACGCCGAGCAGGAAGGAGGTCCGGGAGAAACTCGCCGGGAAGCTGAACGCGGACCCCAGCCTCGTCCACATCGTCAAGATGGAGACCAAGACACGCACATGGAAAACTCGGGGAACAGTCCACGCCTATTTTTCTCCGGAAAAAGCGGAGCAAGTAATTCCCAAATATTTTGCTTGGAGAGGACTGCCCAAAAGCGAAAAGGAAAAACTTCTGAAGGAGAAAAAAGCGAAGAAAGCCGCCGCGCCCAAAAAGTAGCTGTTTCAGGTTTTTTCCGCTGCTTTTTTGATGTATTCCATGTATCCGCAGCCGCCGCAAGCCCAGCGGGATGGGTTATCATGGCGGGCCATGGTTTTCTTGCAGCGGGGGCATCTTTTATTCTTGAAGGTAACTTTTCCCGTCTGGTAGTCGACTTCGTAGCGGCTCCAAACTCCTTTTTCAGGTTTCCTTACCCTTTCCGACAATTTTTTATTCAACCTCTTCCATGCGGCTTATGATCTTTTCAGCGAATTTTTTCCTTTCAGCGGTGACCCTTACCGCTACCACACCTTCTCCGGGCTGCCCGTAGAGAACCAAAGATTCCTTGGGAGCATATAAAATTGCTGGCAGGGTCAGCAGGTCTTCCTCCCCCTCGACAAGGATAACCCCCGCTTCCTCCGACTCCAAGGCCTCCCTCACAGCTACCAAGGCTGCTTCCGTCAAAACACCGGCTGGGTTTTCGACCCTCAAAACCTTGGAGGGATACAACTTTAACTCGGAGGTTTTTCGTCTTTCAACCTTTCCGTCCACGATGTAGAGGTCGGCTTTGATTCCCATTCTCTCCAGCGCCGCGGAAGTCTGGTCCCCCACGGCCACCAGTTTGGGGGGCTTGAGTTGTTCAAGCTTCTTCCGCAGCCTCTTTTCTACGCTGGCTTCTGCTTCTTTCAAAAGTTCGCCTAAAGGCTTCTTCAGCTTCGACCTTAGGTTGGGGAGGAGAAGTTTACGTTTAACCCTTCCTTCCTCCAAGAGGCTGCGTTTCAGGTTTTGACTGCTGGAAAATATATGTTTTTGGCTTCCCATATTTTTTATTCACGGCTATGTCGACTTTTGGCTTAGTATAGAGAGCATAATTACATTGCGGGGGGATTTTTTAAAATATATTAGGTTATAATATCTTTATATTCATGTTTATTATAAGGATTTAATCACAAGAGCTCGGAGGACGAGGGGTTTGGAGGCTAGAAAAATCCAGCAGGTAAGCGTTTCAACCTTCATCGTATCCTTACCTCGAGATTGGAGTGTAGAGACCGGTTTAAAGAAGGGAGACATCGTCTACATCAAAAGGGAGGACGACGGTTCCCTTAGAATCTATCCCAGCAAGATGGCGGAGGAAAAGCCTGTGAAATGTATCATCAAAAGCGACCTCTGCGAAGGGGAAGGCATGCTGACGAGAGTCCTCACAGGAAACTATCTTCTCGGCCACGACACCATGGAGGTAGAGGCGAACAAGGAAATTCATCCTCGGCATTTTGAAGAAATCCGCAACACCGTCAAGCAGCTTACAGGCTTGGGGGTAGTGGAGCAGACGTTGAAGAAGGTTATCCTTCAAAGCTTTGTGGACTCAACCAAGTTTCCCATCTACGGCCTCATCAGCCGCCTCCATGTCATCGTGAGCTCCATGCAGGAGGCCACCGTCAGAGCCCTCTTGGAACGCCGGCCGGAGCTCGCCCAAGAGGCCTTGCATATGGAGGTAGAGGCAGACAGAATCTACTGGCTGATTATCAGGCAGCTTCTCACGGCCATGCGGAAGCCGGAGCTGGCTAAGAAGATAGGCATTGAGTCTCCGACGCACATCTCCGGCAACAGGGTCATCGCCGTGTGCCTAGAGAGGATCGGGGACTTTGTGGAAACCATGGCTTATGGTGTTCTTCAGCTTCTGGAGAGGGGTTTAACAGAGTCTCGGCTGTTGGAGGAGATTCGCGAATACAACGAAGTGATCAAAGGGATTTCGGATAAGATTTTCAGAGCCTTTTTCACCAAGGACATGGCCCTAGCCAACGATGTCATCGAAACCGTGGAGGTAAGCGTGAAGGGAGAAAAAAGGCTGACGGAAAAGATAGCTGGGAATTTCGCAGAGATGCGGAAGCGAGGTGTCTCCGACCCTTGCTTAGTATGCTTGAACCTCAGCCAGATCGTGGGGAACCTAATCCAGATTTCAACCTACTACAAGACCATAGCCGAAGTCACAATCAACCGAATTCTGGAAGAACCCACCAAAATATGCTCTTTCAAATCTGTCTAGGAGACAGCGCCACCGGAAGCTGCTTCTTTGCCGTTTGACACTTGGATTTTTTAAGCGGGGGAGATGGCTTGGTTGACAGGTCCAGCGGAAGGCAAAATTCATCTTAAAGCCCATGTTTTCCTTCAAGAAGGCGGCAACCGAATTGAACTCCATGATGCAACGGTCTACGTTCACTTAAAGGGCTATGCCCTAGCTAGGGTAACGCATTTGGATGTGGAGCATGAAGCCCTCGACGGGCTGCTTCCCTTGAAAGGCGGACGGTTTTTAACCGTGAGAGGAATCAAAGGCGGGCTGGAGATAAAGCTGGAACTCACTGGCAGCAAGTCAGCTCAGCCTCCAACTGTTACTGTCCTCTCTCCGGTTTTAAACAGGGTTCTGAAAGCTGGGGAGAAAACAAGGACTTGGGTTGGGGGGAAGAGGGACGGCCTCTACGTGGGATTTAGAAAGGCGGAGGTTGAAAAACTGGAAGCCCTAGCCCAAACTACCCAAGCGGGGTGAAGGTTGGTCGTTAAATATAAAAGAGCCAACCGGCTTAGACAGGCGAGGCTTAACCGCCATGAAGGCCGACGTCCTCATCAAGGGAGGTAAAATCTTCACCCCCGGAGGCATCTTCGAAGCCAGCTTGGTGGTGGATGGTGGGGAGATCGCAGCCTTCACCACAGAGCCAGAGCTGGTTCAAGCCGACCTCATTGTGGACGTGAAAGGCGGCCTCATCCTCCCGGGAGTGATGGACAGCCATGTGCATTTCAGGGAGCCGGGCTTAACCCATAAGGAGGATTTTTCCACAGGCTCCCAAGCCGCTGCCTTCGGGGGCGTGACCACAGTCATGGACATGCCTAACACCAAGCCCCCCACGGTGGACGGTCAGGCCTTCCAAGCCAAAAAGGAGGCCGCGGAGAAAAAAGCCTACGTAGACTTCGGCCTCTGGGGAGGCATTTCCTCCGACAACCTGGCGGAGGCTCCTTCCCTGAAAAAAGCAGGGGCGGTGGGGGTGAAGATGATGGCTTCCGCCCGCGAGCGAGCTGAAGGAGCCAGCATCTTCTCCGTGCCTGAAAGCGGCTGGGAGGTCCTCGCTATATTGAAGACCGCGGTCTCCTCCCAGCTTCTCGTAGGGGTTCACGCGGAGAACTCCCGGCTGGCGGCTCAGCTGGAAAACCGGCTGAGGCAGGAAGGGCGGCGGGACCCAGCTGCCCACTCGGAGGCTAAACCCAGCCCCTTGGAAGCGGCGGAAGCGGCTAGGGTGCTCCTCACCGCCAAGATGGTGGGAGCCCGCCTTCACCTAGTCCACGCAACCTCTCGGGAGTCCGTCGGCTTAGTGAGGTGGGCTAAGGCTTCGGGATTTGGGGTGACCGCGGAAACATGCCCTCACTACCTTCTCCTCACTCAAGAGAACCTCCGAACCCTTGGCCCCGCTGCCAAGGTGAACCCTCCTCTGCGTTCCCGCGAAGACGGAGAGGCCCTATGGGAGGCTTTGGCGGAGGGAACAGTGGACACGTTGGCTTCAGACCATGCTCCTCACACCCCGGAGGAGAAGGAGCGGGGGTGGAGGGATTTTTGGGAAGCCCCCTCAGGTTTTTGCGGTGTGGAAACTCTGCTCCCTCTTATGCTGACCCAAGTGAACCGGGGTCGGCTGTCCTTGGAGAAGCTGGTTCAACTTCTCTCCGAGAACCCGGCTAGAATCTTCGGCCTTTACCCGAGGAAGGGGGCCGTTCAAGTGGGCGCTGAAGCCGACTTGGTGGTGGTGGACATGAAAAGGGAGAGGCTTATCAGGGTGGAGGAACTCCACAGCCGGGGCAAGGTTTCCCCCTGGCATGGGTGGAGGGTTCGAGGGGTCCCCGTCATGACGTTTGTCCGAGGGTCGTTGGTGGTGGAAGAAGGCGTCCTCGTCGGCAAGCCGGGATGGGGCAGAATGGTCAAGCCGCAGGTTTAAGGCAGCTTCAAACTGGAGGCTTAATTTAACTGTTAACACTTTTTCCTTGAAAGGGAGAAGGGTACATGGAAGCCGAGGAGGGAAGAGCTGAGAAGGAAGCCGCGGCTGAGAAGCGGCCTGTGGAAGGGTTCGTGAAGGGGGAAAAGGTTTACGTGAGCTTGAAAGACCCTGAGGCCGCCCGCCTCGTCAGCCGAGGCTTTGGGGAGGAGACTCGAGGCCGCTTGGAACTTGCCTCTTGGGAAGCCCTCTACTTGGTGGCGGAGGGGGAGCTACGGGTTGTGGAGAAAGACTCCGGCGTGGCGATGAGCTTTGAGGAGTTGCTTTCTTTTTTCTCTCAGAAAGACCGGAGGGTCTGGTCTAAATACCTAGTCTACCGAGACCTTCGAAGCCGAGGCTACACCGTCAAGAAAGGCTTCGGGCACGGCAGCCACTTCCGGGTCTACGAAAGAGGAGCCTACGGCAAGGAGCCTGCTAAGTTCCTCATCAGCACCATGCTGGAGGGGGAGCCCCTCCCTGTTCAGGAGCTGGTTAAAACCCTGAGCAGCGCCCGCAGCCTCAAGAAGGAAGCCATCCTAGGGGTCATCGAAAGGAGAGGAGAAGTAGTCTATTACACTCTCTCCCAGTTCAACCCCTAACCCTCGACGGCTGAAACTAGGACGGGGTTATGCGCGATAGTAGCACCTAGTAACACTACCAGTTTAACCCTAACCTTCGACGCCTGAAACCTTGGAGGGCACTTCTTCGATTTTAACCTCCGCCTCCATGCGCTTCCTCAAATCCCTCAGTCTCACCAAGCCCTTCTCCAGCTCCCGAGGGCCGACGACGAGGGCGAAGGGGATGCCGGAGGCATCCGCGTACTCTAGCTGACCCTTGAGAGGCCGGTTTTTGAGGTCGTAGTCCACGGAGATGCCCTGAGCCCTCAGCCATCCCGCCAGCTCCAAGGCTTTCCCTCTCACCTCCGAGGTAGCCGCAGCCACAAAGACCTGGGGAGCCTGAGTGGAGGACGGAATGCTTCCCGCTTTCTCCAAAGCTATCAGAAGCCTTTCGATGCCTCCCGCGGTGCCCGTGGCCGGGAGGTCCCTGCCGTAGACGCGGCAGAGGCCGTCGTAGCGGCCGCCTCCCACCACCGCCCCTAGGGCGGCTTCCATCCTGTCGTAGATTTCGAAGACCACTCCGTCGTAGTAGCCGATTCCCCGGATGACGCTCATGTCCAAGAGGCAGGGAGCTGTCTTTCCCAGAAGCTTCAAGCTGTCGACGACGCGGCGGAGCTCCTCCAAACCCCGCTCTGCTTCAGGGCTTTTCCAAGGCGTCTCCGCCAGCACTGCCAAGGCGGCTTCGGGCTCCTTCTTTATGGAAATAAAATCCAGCAGACGGTTTCTCTGCTCGGCGGCCAAGTTCAGGTTTTCCAGCTCTTGGGTGAAGCGGTTTTCCTCCAGTTTGCCGCGTTTGTCAATGACCCTCAACACGGCTTCCCGCTTTTCCTGGTTTTCCAAGCCCAGCTGGCTGAGGAAGGCTTCCACCAGCCTTCGGTTGCTGATCCTGACCTCGAAGTCTTTCAGCCCCAAGTTTTCGAGAACGTCGACGCTGAGGGCGATAACTTCCGCGTCCGCCTCAGGCAGGGGGCTTCCGAAGATTTCCGCGTCCCACTGGTAGAAGCAGCGGTAGCGCCCGTACTGGGGTTCGTCGTAGCGCCACATGTTGGAGAGGGCGCAGAGCTTCAGGGGTGTAGCCCAGTCAGGGCGGCTGGCCACCATCCTCGCCAGCCCCACGGTGAGGTCGAACCTTAGACCCAGTTTTCGGCGGGCCTTGTCTTCAAACCAGTAGATTTCCTCCCGGATGCTGGGGCCGCATTTGGCTTCTAGGGTTTCGAGGCTTTCGATGGGGGAAGGCTCCACCAGTTGAAAGCCGTACCTCTCCATGACCTCGAGGATTTTGCGGTTGACCCAAAGCCGGCGTCCCGCCTCCTCAGCTTCGATGTCCCTCATGCCCCGGGGCAGGGGGAAATTTTTCTTCAGCCTTCTCCCCTCAAACAGGTTACAGATTAGAAAAGCTGCTGGAGCAATAAAAGGCTAAGCCCAGCTTTCCCATGGTTAGGCCTTACTGAGCCGTCGCTTCCTTAATATTTGGATATGCCGCTGTCTTTACTGGGAGGTGAAGCCCGTGTGCAGATTCGCGAAACTGGCTGACTCCGAACTCAGGAAGGTTAGGGAGTTGGAGAAAAGCCTGGGCATTGTCCTTCTGGCAGTTCAGAAGCCGCCTGTCCCCGCTAAACTGTCTAAGGCTAGGTTGAAGAAGCTTCAGCAGCTAGAAAAGGAGCTGGGAGCCAAACTGGTAGCCTACAAATAACCGGCAGCGACCTACCGGAAACATAACCCAAGCGGCCTTGGGGATAAGGCTTTTAGAGAAAGCGGACTTCCACAATACTGAATGTAAACCATGTCTTTCAAGGCTTTAGGTTGGATGGAAAAGACCTGCATGCTCTGCGGGAGAAAAGACCGCCTCATAGCCCAAGCCTTGGGAGTCTGCCCCTCCTGCCTGAAGGAGAAGGCGGAGGAAGCGGAGCCCCTCATCCTAAAAGCCCACCGGAGAAGCCGCCTTCAATGGGGGCTACCCCCAAGCCCACCTAAGACCTCAGGGGGTATCCCCTGTACTCTCTGCTCCAACGAATGCAGGATGGGCCCGGGGGAAAAGGGTTACTGCGGCCTCCGCTGGAACCAAGATGGAAGACTGGTCAGCCTCACCAAACCCGACCGAGGGGTTCTCCACGCCTACCGGGACCCTCACGTGACCAACTGCTGCGCCGCCTATTTCTGCCCAGGGGGCACCGGGGAAGGCTATCCCAAGTATGCCCGGAGGCCGGGGGCTGAGGTAGGCTACTCTAACTTGGCCGTGTTCTTCTACGGATGCAATTTTGACTGCTTCTTCTGTCAGAACATGAACCATAAGGAAATCAACGTAGGTCAAACTGTGGAGCAAGGCGACCTCCTCCGCCGGGTTTCCGCCGACTCCACTTACACGTGCCTGTGCTTCTTCGGAGGCTCCCCTGAGCCGCAGCTTCCCTTCGCCCTCCGGCTTTCCAAAACCTTGAGGGAAGAAAACCCTAACCGCGTTCTGAGGATCTGCTTCGAATGGAACGGCTGCGGAAACCCCAAGCTGGTGAGGGAGGCCGCGGAGCTAGCTTGGGAAAGCGGGGGAAACCTGAAGTTCGACCTCAAAGCCTTCACCCCCATCCTCAGCCTCGCTTTGAGCGGGGTCCCCAACCAGAGGGCTTACGAAAACTTCGAAATGGTTGCAAGGGAGTTTTCCACCAAGCGCCCTGGGCTGCCGGTGGTCAATGCCACAACCCTCCTCGTACCCGGCTACGTGGATGAGGGGGAAGTGGGAGAGATAGCTCGATTCATTTCAAGCTTGGACGAGGGTATACCCTACTCACTGCTCATCTTCCACCCCGACCACTTGATGGTGGATCTTCCGGTGACACCGGAGAAGCAGGTGGAACGATGCTATCAGGCGGCCAAGAAACACCTCAGGAGAGTGCACGTAGGCAACCTGCACCTTCTGGGTTTAAACAACATGATCTACGGATTTTGAAGAGAAATTTCCCAGCCGAAGCCTTCTTGGAAGTTTTCATTAAGAACTATCTACTACCTATAAATAATACCAACGTTTTTCTGGATGTATATAGAAGGTGGAAAATTTTATTATTAACTTGAATAACGTATCTTCTCGCAGAGAGGTGTGAATTTGCCGTGAGCCAAGATACTAACCCTTACCACATCGCCATTAAACAGCTGGAGATGGCTGCAGAGAAGATAGGATTAGACCCCAACATCACGGAGTTACTCAAACATCCTAAAAGAGTTCTCATCGTATCAGTGCCGGTTAAGATGGACGACGGCAAGGTGAAGGTGTTCACAGGCTACCGGGTTCAGCATAACCCTTGGAGGGGCGCCTACAAGGGAGGCATAAGATACCATCCCAAGGTGGACTTGGACGAGGTTAAGGCCCTCGCCATGTGGATGACCTGGAAGGCGGCTGTGATGGACATCCCCTACGGAGGAGCCAAAGGCGGAGTGGTCTGCAACCCCAAGGAAATGTCCCAAGGGGAACTGGAGCGGATGACCCGCCGGTACACGACCATGATCCTCGACGAGATAGGCCCCTACAAGGATGTCCCCGCCCCGGATGTTTACACCAATCCCCAAGTTATGGCCTGGATCATGGACACTTACAGCACCATCAAAGGCTATGCGGTGCCCGAAATAGTTACAGGTAAACCGGTGAGCATCGGAGGTTCCCTCGGCAGGCTGGGAGCTACGGGAAGAGGCGTGGCCATCTGCGCCAGAGAAGCGTGCAGCAAACTCGGTATGAGCATCAAGGATGCCAGAGTTGCCGTCCAAGGTTATGGAAACGTGGGATATCATGCCGCTGTCATCGCTGCGGAGATGGGCGCTAGGCTCATAGCGGCGTCCGACTCCAAAGGAGGCGTCTACAACCCCTCCGGAATAGACCCCGTGAAACTAAGGGAACATAAACAGCAAACCGGCTCTGTGCTCGGCTATCCTGGAGCTGAGGAGATAACTAACGAGGAACTTCTGACATTGGACTGCGACATCCTGATGCCTTGTGCTTTGGAAAGTGTTCTAACGGAAAAAAACGCGGCGGAGGTTAAAGCTAAAATTGTCAGCGAAGGCGCCAACGGCCCGACGACGCCTCAAGCGGACAAGATAATATATGAAAAAGGCATCCTGCTTATTCCTGACATCCTCGCCAACGCCGGCGGGGTTACCGTCAGCTACTTTGAGTGGGTTCAGAACCTGCACCGAGAGCAGTGGACAGAGGAGGAAGTCAACCAAAAGCTTGAGCGGAAGATGGTTAAGGCTTTCAACGACGTTTACCAATTGGCGAAGAAAGAAAATGTTGACATGAGAACCGCTGCTATGATTCTTGCCGTGCAACGGGTTGCCGAGGCCTTTAAGGGTCTTTTCCCTTAGCAGCATTCCAAGGAGAACCTTTTTTACATAAAAGGTTTTATTGTTTCCGCTGACATATATAAGATGGGTACGCTTACCTAGATTTAGAGCTGCTTCTGATCCAGATGGTTGTTGAGGGAAAAAATTGGAGAGGTGGCAATATCTTTACCCTATGAAACGGCCTTTCTTAGCTATGCTGTTTCTTTTCTTCGCCTTTACTTTCATCGGCTACCTTGCCGGAGGAGAGCTTTCAGCGGAGTTCATGGAGGCTTTAAGGGAATTTTACGGCGGCGTCCAAGAGCTGACAGCAGTGGAGTTTGTTGTGTTCATTTTTATCAACAACGCGGGGAAAAGCTTCTTGGTGATGCTGCTGGGTGTTTTCTTCGGAATCCCTCCCCTCCTCTTCATCTCCCTCAACGGCTTAACCATAGGACTGGTTGCCTTTGAAACCGTGAAGAGGGAGGGCTTCTTCTTCCTGCTGGCGGCCATCCTACCCCACGGAGTCCTCGAGCTTCCAGCAGTCATCCTCGGCTCCGCCATCGGCCTTAAGTTCGGCTTCATGGCCGTACGAAAGCTCAGGGGCGAAAGGGGGCTGGGCTTGGTGATGAAAGAAGGCTTCCTCTTCTTCGCCCTCCGAATCTTGCCTTTACTTTTTCTGGCGGCGGTCATCGAGGTCTTCGTTACCCCTGCGCTGCTTCAGACCTTTTTCGGCTGAAGGGCCGGTGAAAACCAAAAAAGGGCAGAGGCCAAAAAGGTTGCCGAAAAAACATAAGTTGAGGGATGTTTTTAATAGGTTTCTGTGGGATAGAAGACTTAACCCCGAAGACTACACCGTAACCTTCACCCACCGGGGAGTAGCGGAAGACAGGAAGACGGTGCCCTGCAGCCGGGTGGTGAAGGCAGGCGGGTCTTGGTTCCTCTACCGGGAGGGCGCAGCCGAGGTCTTCATCCCCTTCCACAGGGTCTTAGAAATAAAAAACACCAAAACCGGGGAGACCTTGTGGAAGAAAACCCGTTGCCGCGGGTAGCGAAGGAGCGGGGATCGCCAAGCCTGGTCAAAGGCGCAGGGCTTAGGACCCTGTCCCGGAGGGGTTCGTGGGTTCAAATCCCACTCCCCGCACCAGTATTTGAACACCGGACTTTCTTGGAATGTTCAAAGCAATCGAAAAGCTAAATTAAACGTTCAGCGTAAATTTTAATCACCTAAAGTTTAGGTTGGGAACAGCTATGGATCTGCACGATTTTCTCCGCAGGATTCCGAAGGTTGAGCTTCACGTTCACTTGGAGGGTTCGGTGAAGGCTTCAACGTTTGTGGAGCTTGCTCGAAAGCATGGGGTGAAGCTGCCTCCCCACGATAAGCCTGAGGACCTCTACGATTACCCGGACATCTACAGGTTTCTCCAGATATACGACTTGGTGGCGCGGGCGGTGCGGGATCGGGATGATTTTCGGAGGATCACCTACGAAACCCTGCAGGAGGCGGCGGAGCACAACGTGCGCTACCGGGAAATGTTCTGGAGTCCCAAGGTTCACATGGATTTAGGCGTACCCTACGACACTGCCATCGACGGAATCCGCGACGGAATCCGCGACGCGGAGAGGGACTACGGCATCCGGTGCAAGATGATCGCCGGCATCAACCGCATGGAACCCCCGGAGAAAGGTTTTGAAATGGTTAAAACCGTCATCGAAAACCCACGCGACGAGCTCATCGGAATAGGCATGGACTACGCGGAAGCCGACAACCCGCCTGAAAAGTTTTGGAAAGCCTACAGGCTCGCCGCCCAGCATGGCCTTCACCTGACCGCCCACGCCAGCGAGGATGCCCCTCCACGCAACGTGGAAACATGCCTCGACCTCCTCGGCTGTGAGCGCATCGACCACGGCTACCACGTGATCGAGGACGAAGCCCTCACCAGAAGATGCGCGGAGGAAGGCGTGGTCTTCACCGTCTGCCCGATTTCCACAGCCTGGGTCTACTTCGGAAACAACCTCGCCAACCACCCCATCAAGGAGATGGCGAGACGCGGCTTGAAGATCATGGTAAACTGCGACGACCCCCCCATGTTCAAGACCAACCCTACAAAGGAGTACATCGTGATGGCGGAGTACATGGGATTCTCGCCAGCCGACTTCAGGGAGTTCGTCCTCAACGGCATCGACGGCTCCTGGCTTGACGACCCCACCAAACGCCGGTGGAGAAGAGAGTGGGCTTGGGAAATCGACAAGCTGATGGCTCAGCTCGAAAAAGAAGCTGGGTGAAGCTCACCCCAAAGAGCGCAGCTACACCTAACTTTTGGCTTGGAAATCAATAGCCCATGTGGGAGCAGCTGAATAATAAAAATAGGAACAAAGGTCAACCGAGTTTGGAGCCGGGAGCAGGATTTGAACCTGCATGAAGCGGGTCTGCAGCCCGCCGCCTAACCGCTCGGCCATCCCGGCGTTGGAAGGGTTAAATGTAAAAGTTTTTCAGGTTGATAAAAACCTATCCTTCCTTCGGCGGAGCTTTTATGGGTTTAAGCGGGCACTCTAAACCCATGGGAGAAGCGGCGGTGGCCGTGGCCACCTCTGACGGAGAGCTCAGCTATCGGCTAAGGGAGGAGCTGAGGAAGCAAGGGCTGGGGTTTATTCTTCGAAGACCCGAGGACCCTGTGCCCCTCACCGTTAAGGCTGTGCTGACGACGGAGCAGGAGGCGAGGCGAGTTAAGCATCACACTGTCATCGCCTGCCGGGGAGACACTGTGAAGGAGGCTGTTGCTCAAGCCCTCAGAGCCGTCAAGGGTCTGCCCTCTGTCATCCCTGAAGCCTTGACGGTGGGCATCGACCCGGGGAAAACCGTGGGCTACGCTGCCCTGCTGGGAAGGACGGTGGTGCAGAAGGCCAGCTACCGCAGCCTCGCTCAGCTGAAGGAAGCCTTAAAGGCGGCAGTGACAGGGTGGGGTGTGAAAAAGCTGGTGGTCAAGGTGGGAGGCCGAGGTCGGCTGGGAGCGGAGAGCGAGGGGTCTTCCTACGAGGCGGTTAGGAGGGTAGTGGAGACCGTGGCTGAGGAGACAGGAGTCCAAGCTCAAATCCTCCTCGTCGACGAAAGGGATACCACCGCCAAGGCTAGGAGGCTGGGGATAGGGCGGAGGGAGAGGGATGAGGCCTCAGCCTTGGAGATCGCCTTCCGCTAAGGTGAAGCCGCAGAGGCTTGAAGGAGGGGAACAACCTGAGCCTTCGGGAGGTTTCCGTAGCCCCGGGGAAAACCCTCATCCTCCACGGCTCCGCCTCCCTCACTCTTCTCAGCGGGCAGGTCTCTGTCTTGGGCGCGCCTCTGCCAGCGGGCTTGAAGGTCAGAGTTCGCCGGTGGAGAACCGTCCCCGCTTTCTGCGTCCAAGCCTCCCGCTTTCAGCTGACCTTGGGCGAGGGCAGCTTGGTGGAGGAGTTTGAGGGAAACTCCATCCCCCAAGACTGGGAAAGGGCCGCTGAAACCGTTCTGAGGAGGGCGGAGGGGGGAAACACCGTGGCCGCCGTCCTAGGGGGAGTGGACGTGGGGAAGACCACCTTCACCATGTTCTTGGCCAACAAGGCCTTAGGCTTCCATCCGCATCCTTTGAAGGTGAACATCGTGGACAGCGACCCCGGGCAGTCGGACTTAGGGCCGCCCACCACCATCGGCTCCTGCGCTCTTACCCACCTTGTCTACGACCTATCCTTCGAAAACCCGGACCGTTTGCTGTTCGTGGGCGCCACTTCGCCGTCTCAGGTTCAGGGGAAAATTTTGAAAGCCGTCTCCGTCCTCTGCCGGGAAAGTCGGGGGAGCTTCCCCCTCACCGTCCTGAACACCGACGGCTGGGTGGATGGGGAGGACGCTCAAGCCTACAAGCTTCGCCTCCTCCAAGCCGCTGAAGCCCGCTGCGCTGTGCTTCTTCAAGGGAGGGAGACGACAGGAACGCTGGCTGAAGCCTTGGAAAAAGAAGGCCTTGAGCTGATGAGAGTGAAAGCCTCTCCGGCGGTGAGACGGCGGACCCGTGAGGAAAGAAAAGAGCTCCGGTGGCAGATGTATCGGAAACACTTGAAGACTCCCGCGGTTAAGGTCTTGCCCTTGGGAAAAGTGAAGCCTCCGGAGGCTGGTTTTTCCTTGGAAAAGGGCTCCATCCTAGGCCTTTACGATGCCGCGGAGAGGTTTCTGGGCTTAGGCGTCTTGAAGCATGTGGACTGGGAGAAGAAAACTTTGAAGGTGTTAACCTCTGTCGACAGGCCGGTGGAGAAGGTGGAGGTGGGGCAGGTTTTCGAAGACTCCGCCCTCTAGCCCGACGGCCCCTTCCCGGCTCCGGCTTTCCGAAGGGTTCTCCTCAGCTTTTCCCCGTCTTCGAGGAGGCGCAAGGCCTCCTTGGGCGTCAGGGTGAGGGGCTGTTCGCCTAGGTCTTTGGCTGCGAAGTAGGCGGCTTTTTGAATTTCCCCCACCAGCCGAGAGTCCACTAGGTCGGCGAGGTGGACGAGGAGGGCTTCCAGCGTCCGAGGGGATATGGGTCCCCATTCCCCGTGGCTGGCGGCCAGCACGTGGAGAAAGTCCACTGGAAAGCCGTGTTTGTAAGCCTCCCCCAGGAGGAGGGACAGGTGGTCCAGCCGCTGGCCTAGGGGGGATACGTCGTAGGTTCCGTCTTCCCGGAGGACGTAGACGGCGGGCTTGTAGAGGTCGTGGATGAGGGCTCCGGCGATGAGGAAATCCCTGTTCACCTTCTTCCAGCCATAGCATTCCTCCAGCACATCCGCCAGCGCGAGGGCGAGCTTGACGGTGGAGACCGTGTGCTCCGCCAAGCCGCCGGGATAGGAATGATGCTTAGTCCGCCCGGCGGGAGCTGTGAAGAAAGTTAGGCTTCCCCGCCCCTTTCTTTCACCCTGAGTTAGAGTCTTGTCGATGAAACTTTCCACCTGAGCCCTGAATTTTCGGTCTTTGATCCCAGCGGCCAGCTTCTTCAATTCCTTCCGGTTCATCCGGGCCACCGCTGGTTAAACTGTCCCAGAGCCAGCTTAATAAACCTAGCCTGAAGGGGGCGGGGAAACGGTTTAAAACAACCCCGGCGCTATCAAGCTTAGCCGGGGTGGCGGAGCGGTAACGCGCTGGACTCGAGATCGCCTCCGCGACGGAACATCCAGTGGACCTTCGGGTCCTCAGGGGTTCAAAATGCCTTGGGCAGGAAAATCCCTTCCCCGGCGCCATCCTCTCTCATCCCACTGGCCCGGCTATTCTAGGTACAGGTTTTTCAGCATCTCCTCCATGTGGGCGGAGACGCTGGGGGGCTTTAGGACTCCGTCCTCGGTCACTATTCCGGATAGGCAGTCAGCCGGGGTGATGTCGAAGTAAACGTTTCTCACCCCAACCCCCGGCAGGGTTTGAGGGTTCACAACCTCGGAGGGGTCCTTTTCCTCCAGCGCCACCGCTTCCCCCAGCAGGCTGCGGACGTGAAACTTCAGCCTCTCGCAGACCACGTAGAAGGGCACCCGGCTTCTCCGCGCAGCCAAGGCCATCGTCAGCGTGCCCACCTTGTTGACGGCGGAGCCGTCGGCTAGGATGCTATCGGCGCCCACCAGCACCAAGTCCACCCGATCCATAAAGCAGCCGGCCGCCGCGTCGACGATGAAGGCCACGGGGATACCCATCTCAGAGAGAGCCTTGGCTGTGGCTGTTCCCTCGCAGAGGGGCCGAGACTCGGTGACCACGGCCTCCACCCCCTTTCCAGCTTGGAGGGCGTGGTGGAAGGCCTGTAGAACCGTGGAGCTGTAGCTGTGGGTCATCACCTTGGCCTTCCGCGGAAACAGCTCCGCTGCCTTCCGGGCAGCAGCCGCAGAGGCCTCCTCCGACTGCCGGATAAGCTCCTCAGCCTTGGAAAGGGCGAAGGCCCTAAGGGAAAAGGGAGGCTCCGTCTTCCCCTTTTCCAGCAGTTGATGGAGGAGGAAGCCGACGCTATTGGCCAAGGCCGCCATGCTGGGCCTTGCCTCCATCAGCAGCCGGCCCACCTGCTTCAGGTAGCCTAGATAGTCCCCCGCATCAGCCGCCTTGGGTGGGGAGTATCTTTCCGCCGCCAGCTTCACCACCCTCAGGGCTTCCCGGGCCAGTTGGCTTGCGCCCTTCCAGCGGTCTGCTTTGATGAGTTCGATTTCCCTGAGGACCTGCGGGTCCAACGGCTGCCCGCCGGGTTTCTCCCAGACTCTTTCCAAAGTTTCCTCCAGCTTTGGAACGGTTTCATACCGGCCTATTTCCTCAGGCCTTATCCACTGGCATTCCCGGTGCTCCCAGTCCATCTGAATTCGGTCAGACTTCACCCTGAAAAGGAAGGGGTAAACCTTCCAGACGACTTTCTTTTCCAAGTCTGGAACCAGTAAAGGCTTACCCTTCCGGAGCAGTTGAACCTGTTCGGAGGTTAGCCCTACTTCTTCCCTGAGCTCCTGCAAAGCCCGGTGGAGAGGGTCTTCGCCCTCCTCCAGGTAGCCGCTGACGCCAGCCCACCTTCCCCGGTAGGTTCCCACCTTCTCGCTCCTCCTCAGGATCAGGATTTTCCCTTCATGCTCGAGGAATGACGTGACGACGTCCCTCCGCTCCATCCGCCTCCCCACTATTTTGATGGACATTCCGAAGAAAAAATCAGCCTGTTTTCGGCGGGCACCTCCCACCTGGGAGAGGCAACCTGATAAGGGGGGAGGAAATTTAAGATAGGAGGTTTAGAATGAGGCTGCCGCCCCTCTTCGTCGCCTGCACCATTACTTTTCTCGTCTACCTCGGAGCCTTCATGAGGCTGCCTATCATTCCCCTCTACGCCCAAGCCCAAGGAGCCACCCTCACCCAGGTGGGCTTCATCACCGCCGCCTTCATGCTGGCCGCCTCGGCGGTGGCCATTCCCTTCGGGCTGACCTCCGACAGGCTGGGGCGGAGGCGACTGGTCCTCTTGGGCGCGTTCATCAACGCCGCGGTTTCTTTCCTCCTCCCCTTCGCCGGGCAGCCCTACCTCATCCTAGCCGTCTACGCCTTAGCCGGCCTAGGCATCGCCGCCTACACGCCTTCCATCATCGCTTTCGTCGGGGATGTGTCCGGAAGCCTCAGCTTCGGCCGAGCCTACGGGCTGTATACCACGTTCATGGCCGTGGCCATGGCGGTGGGGCCGGGTTTCGGAGGCCTAATTGCCGGACTTGCCGGCTTCAAGGGCTCCTTCACCCTCTCCGGCTTCATCATCACCGCAGGCCTGCTGTTCGGCCTCACCGCCTTTCCCAGCACAAAACGGAAGGAGGCGGCTTTGCCCTCCGCCCGCATCCTCCAAGAGTTTAGGCTGCTGTTCGCCAACCGGGTAGCCCTCGTCTGCTTTGTCTCAGCGTTCTGCCTGACTTTCACCTGGGGGATAACGCCGGCTTTCATACCGCTCTACGCCAAAAGCATCGGCCTAAGCGTCTTCGCCATCGGCCTGCTGTTCACAGCCCAGTCCACGGCCAGCGCCGCCATCCGGCTTCCCTTCGGCACCCTCTCCGACCGACTGGGCAGGAGGATGCCGTTCATGTTCCTCGGCCTCCTCACAGCAGCCTCCGCCACCCTGTTCCTAACCTCCTCCACCAACCTCCCGGTCCTCGCGGCGCTGATGGGCTTGGTGGGCTTAGCCATGGGAATGACCTTCCTTTCCGCCAGCGCCCTCCTCGCCGAGACCACAACGCAGGGGGGAAGAGGCCTAGCCATGGGAGCCTACAGCACCTGCTTCTACGCCGGCATGGCCGCCAGCCCAGCCCTCTTGGGGCAGGTTATCTCCGCCTACGGCTTTCAACCGGGCTTTTCCATCGCGGCGGCGGTATCCTACGCCGGGCTTTCCATCGCCCTCTTCCTTGCCGGTGGAGTAGGATTTCGAAAAGTTGTTGGATGAGTTTTGAACGCGGCTCCCCGCCGGGGTGGTGACGGTTTCCCGGCCGCCTTTTTTCAACTGGTTTTGGGCGGAGGGGAAGGTGTGACCAAATCTATCATGTCGGTGAGGTAGTCTACAATCTGGTCGAAGAGAAAGATGAGGTTGTAGAAGGCGGGGGGCGTCTGCTGCTGGTAGAGGGTGAAGGTTTCTTTTATCTTTTCCAAAGCCCGCTGGGACTCCGCTTTCTTCCGCAGGGCGGAGGTTTGAAGTCTTTCATCCTTGGAAAACAGAGCCCTCATGGCCTCTTCAAAGGCAGCCTGAAAGCTCTCCTGAAAGCTTGCTATTGCCTGAGTTAACTCTGGAGGAAGCCTTCCCTCTGCGCCCATGGCCACGGTGGATTCCGCTATCTTCACCGCCTCGTCAGCCATGTTTTCGATGAGGCTGGCTATCAGCCTGTAGTCCAAGCAGTCGATGAGGGAAATGTTGAGCTTCTCGCTGAGGCGAGGGTTCAGGATGAGGCTTCGGAGAAGCCTGACCAAGAGAAAGTAAAGCCGGTCGATTTCCTCGTCCCTCGCCCTCACCAAGGCGGCTTTTTCGACGTCGAAGTCGACGAGGTGGCTTAGAGCATCCCTGCAGAGGCTGGAGGAAAGGACGTATTGCCGGCGGAGAATTTTTTCCGGAGGCGAGGCGGAAGCCTTGAGGAGGCACTGCAAAACCACCGTCTGAGGGCTTTCTTCGATGATTTCAACTCCGATGAGGCGGGCAACCACCCTCTTTATTCGCTTCATTAATTCCTCCGTAACCCTGGGAGCCTGAACCAAGATAAGCTCGTAGCCGAGGAGGTAGCTGCTGAGGATGCGGTCTTCCAGCCTCTCCGAAGCCTTCAACGTTATCTCCGGAGAAACCTCCACGGCATATTCAGGGTCTAAAACTAAGCAGCCGTCGCTTCGCTCCCTCAAGTAAATGGGGGAGCCTCTCTTGAGGTTGAAGCGTTTAGCCCAGTTTTTAGGCAGGGAAAGCATGTAGGTTCCGTCAGCTGTCCTCTGAATTTTCCTAACCTCAACAGACAGCTTCTTCACCATAAAACTGGCATTGGCAAGTTTTAAATCGTTTTCTAATCTACACTAATGCGGACGGCTGTTTTCAAGGCAGGTAGGTTGAACGGTTGGAGGCTGAAACCTTAGGCTACCGTCAAACCCCAGAAGCTCAGCCGGATGAAAAAGTGAAGCGGGCTCTTCGAAAGGTCCACGAAGCCGGCTACCAGATGCAGGCGGAAGCTTTCAGCCTCCTCCAAACCCTCTCCCAACGTCAAGATCCGGAGCAGATTGTCGACAGAGTTTTGAAGAAATTATCAGAGGCCCCTCCTTCTTTTCCCTTTGTCAGCAAAGCCATGGTGGAGGAGGCTTCCACGCTGGAGAGGGAGAAGCGCGCTGCCACAGAGGGGCTTCGGGAAGCTGAACCTGTGGAGATGGGTAAAGGGATCTTCCGCCCGGAGGCCAAGGATGTGGAAGCTAGGGTGGAGGTGGTCATGGACCCTACTCTTCAGCTGGCTTCCAAGGGAAGCGTGGAAGCCTTCATGGAATATTTCAGAAGCCGCTTTCAGCAGCTGAAAAGGTTGCTGAGGCAAAGGTTGGATTTGAGGGACGCAGCCACCATCAGGGAGTCTTTGGAGGGTAGGGCGGGAGCTAAGGTTAAGTTCGTGGGCATGGTGGCGGAAAAAGTCAGCCGTGGGAAAAGATTCTTTCTGAGAGTGGATGACTTGGAGGCAGAGGCTCAGGTTCTCGTCCAAGACTCCAATCCCATGCTGGTGGACAAAGCTCGAAATCTGCTCTTAGACCAAGTTGTAGGGGTGGTAGGCGTTAAAACTGGAAACGGCTTGGTTGTGGCGGAAGACCTAATCCTGCCGGATGTTCCCCAGAGGAGACCCGGCTTTTCCCCAGAGGAGGTAAACGCTGTGCTGATTTCAGACCTCCACGTGGGAAGCAAGGTCTTTGAGGGGAAACTTTTCCAAGCCTTTCTCGGGTGGCTGAGGGGAGGCGGGGGAGGCCGCCGGGAGAGGGAGCTCGCCGGAAAGGTCAAGTATCTTCTGGTGGCAGGAGACTTGGTCGACGGGATAGGAGTCTACCCTCAGCAGGAAGAAGAGTTGGAGATTCAGGACGTTTGCCGCCAATACGAGGCAGCTGCCGCTCTGCTCGAACAGGTTCCAGACCACATTGTCATCATTGTCATTCCGGGAAACCACGACGCCGTTCGAAAGGCTTTACCCCAGCCGGCTCTTTCTAAAAAATACGCCGAAGCCCTCTACGAGAAATGCGGCTCTCAGCTGGTTTCCCTGGGAAACCCGGCGCAGGTGAGGCTTCACGGAGTTGAGTTTCTCCTCCACCACGGGCGAAGCTTGGAGGACGTCCTAGTCTCCATGCCCAACGTCAGCCACCGGAACCCCGCCAAGGCCATGCTGGGCCTTCTCAAGGGTCGGCATTTGAGCCCTGTCTACGGGCAGAGGACCCCCATAGCCCCGGAGACCCGGGACTGGATGGTGGTGGACCGGGTTCCCGACGTTTACCACGCAGGCCACATTCATGTGTTCGACCAAACCTACTACCGGGGGGTGAGGCTGATCAATTCCGGGTGTTGGCAAAAGCAGACCCTCTACCAGCAGAGGCTGGGGTTAACGCCCACCCCCGGTGTGGCAGCGGTGGTCAATCTGAAAACCTTAGCCTTGACCGTGATGGATTTTTCTCGGATGCTTGGCGCGCCTTGAAGGGCTGAGACCTCGGGCTATCAGCCGGGCGACCCTCAAGGGTTCGGGGCGGTGGCCGAAGACTGTCAGTTTTTTGATGAGCTTTCGGGCTTCGAAGGCCCTTAGGCCGTAGGTGTAGAAGAACACTTCTCCGCCTTCTTCCAAGCTGAGTTTGTAGGGTTTTTTAGCCTTATCCAAGATGGCGAGTCTCTGCTTCCAGTTGGGGAAATGCTTCTTAAGGGCGGCTTCCACGGCTAAGCTGTCGGGTTTCTGGGGGTTTACAATGAGGACGGGGAGGCGGAGGCGGCGGTGAACCTCCTCCGGGTCGACGAGGTTGAAGCCGGCGTAGGCAAGGGAGGCCAACATCACCAAGTCTGGTTTTTTCCCTCCCTGCTTCACCATCTGGATGACGGCCTCGGTGGCATCCCAGCCGTCTACAGCCACCCAAGCGAGGGCAACGTCTTCGACGGTGAAATCTCGGAGAGTGACCGCGGCGAGAAGAGCCTTTCCCTTCTTAACCCCAGCCGGCCAGCTGGGAAAACTGCCATCTTCCACGCCCAGAACCCTCACCAACCCAGCGGCCTCCAACCCTGTGCCTTCAATCTCAGAGAAAAGAAGACTTGAGGAAGAGATTGTGCTTCTTCTCGTAGCCTAAGGTGGAGGGGGGTCCGTGTCCAGGGTAGACGGTTAACCCGTCGTCCAAGGGCAGAAGCTTCCGCTGGAGCGAGTTTCTCAAGGCCTCCGGGGAGCCGCCGGGGAGGTCCGTCCTACCCACGCTGCCGGCGAAGAGGGTGTCTCCGGTGAAGAGGCTGCCCTCGGCGAGGAGGCAGATGCTGCCGGGGGTGTGGCCGGGAGTGTGGAGGACTTGAAACGTGACCTTCCCCACCCGGATGGTTTCCCCGTCCTTCAACAGCCTGTCAGGCGGGGGGGAATTCTCCCCGACATCGAGGAGGAGCTCTATCTCCGAGTCTAGGCGGGGGGAAGAAAGCAGGGAGGCGTCCAGTTCGTGTATCAGAATCAGGGCGCTGGTCCTCCTCTTCACCGGAGCATTGGCGGAGACATGATCCGGGTGGCCGTGGGTGTTGACAATGTAAACAGGCTTTAAACGGCTTTTCTTCAACGCCTCTAAGATTCGCTCAGGCTCTGCCCCCGGGTCGATGACCGCGGCCTTAGCCGTCTCCTCGCAGCCTACGATGTAGCAGTTTCCCATCAGCGGCCCTACCGTCAGTCTCTTGACCAGCATCCAAAACCCTCCGAGGGACAGGGAAACTTCACCTAAGGATCAGGTTCCAAAGCAGATTAGTCTTTCCCATGCCTCAGCCTCGCCTCTGCTACGCCGCCGGCTTCTAGGAGGATTTTTTGAGCCTCTTTTCCCTGGAGCTGTTCTGGGAGGCTGCCGCCGTGAGCCTGCGTCTTGGCCAGAAGCTCTTCTACCGTTCGCCCTATCTTCTCCAGTTCGCCGGAGAAAGCGGGAATAACTCCCTTCAGTCTCCCTTTAAGCTCTGAAATGGTTTTGAAGGCGGAGGGCATCTCGGCCATGGTTTCCGCGAAGCTGTGGAGGGTTTTAAGCCTCTCCACTAAGCCTTCCAGTTGCACCTGCACCTTCACCAGCAGGTCTGAGTTCTTCTTCGCCTCCCAGTAGGCTGTAAGGTAGGCGCTGGCTTTATCGGCTTTTCCTGAAACCTGAGCTGCTAAGGCTTTATCGTACAACCTGTGGGCATGCTTCTCCCAAGCAGAGGCTTTGGCTGCCAGCTTTCCAGCCTCAACCTCAAGCCTCCCCGCTACCTCCTCCGCATCTCTTTGAATGGGGCCGGATGTCTTGAAGCTGACTCTGGGGCCGGTTTTTTCGAAAACCCCAAAAATCCTGTCGTAGAGCTTGTCCAGAAACCTGTAGGCGGTGAAGGAGAAAAGCCAACCTGAAGCCAAGGTGAGGGGGCTTGAAGCCGTCAGTCGGCTGATTTTTCCAGGAGCCTCCTCCAGCGGGGGATTTGCCAAGGCTAGGTAGATGAGGAATAGGGGGACGAGGATTATCAGGAGGTTGATATAAGCGGCAAAAGGGGAGTCGTAGACGACCTTTCTAAGCCGCCCTTTCGTCCTTCCCACCAGATAGGCGGCAGAGGCCCCGTAGAAGGCGGCGAGGTAGGACCACCCCGCCGGCCGGCTGGGCCAGCCTAGAAGCTCCGCTGCCCACTGGAGAATAAAAAACCAACTCACCACAGACAAGAGGACGAAAAAGATCCTTAGGACTTCATCTTCAAGTCTTTCCTCTCTTCCCATCGGAAATAACCTTCTATCCTAAACCACCTCGCACTGTTGAGGGGGGAAGCGGAGTAGCTTGAAGGAAGTCTTGAAAGACTAGGCTGCGGACTGTTTTGAAGACTAGCCGAGGTCGGGAGAACGCTCCTCCGCAAATTCTCCCACTGGAAGTTTGGGGAATTTCTCTTTCATTTTCTGCTCAGCCAAAACCGAAGCGGACTGAAGGATTTTCTGAGCCTCTTCCCCTGAGGCTTGGAAGCTGGGAGCCGACGCGGAGACTTCCCCCGCCTCGAACATGATCTCGTTTAATGTTTCTCCAATTTCGTTGAGCTCCAAGGAGGCTTCAGGCATAACTCCCACCAGCTTCCCTTTCAACGACCGAACTACACCAGCTACAGGCATCATCTCCTTGGCCACGTCTCCGAATTCCTTCACCGTCTCCAGCCTTAAAGCAGCCTGCTCGATGGCCAGCTGGCTTCCCAAAACGGTTTTAGCCATCTTCCTCAGCTGAGCGCACTCGTTGGCATAGATCTTCGAACGCTCCTCATCTCCCCGGGCCATGGATTCAGCGCATTTGCCAAAGAGCTCCCGATCCTTCTGCTCCAGTTTGTTGGTCAACTGCTCCAGTTTAGCTTGGATGCTGTTAAGTTTGTAGAGGGAGTTGAAAACCTTATCCCTCAAAGGCGGAGTGCGGTGGAAGCGGTCGCTAATTTTTCCGAAGAGAGAATCCTTCTTTTCCCAGTTTTTAAGCGGTTTCAATTCTTTTGCAGCCTCAAGTCTTATGCGTGAAGGACATCATATAAAATTTCACAATCATCAGAGAAGGATTGGAAACGGGATTAAAGCCTGCTGGGAGAGGAAAAATTGACGAAAAAATGCTGAAGCTTCCCCCACGGAGGTGGGAAATAGTCACATGCCTGTATCAGAAAGCCGCCTCTCAGCCTCATCATCCACTTGGGAGACAGATTTCAGCCCCGTGGGACACAGGTCTAGAATAGGGCAAGCTTCATGCTTAGGATTCCTAGCCGTGCAGATTTTTTTCCCCAACTCGATGAAGAGAACATGGGCCTCCGCCCTTTCCTTTGGAGGGATAAGCCGCTCGTAGGCTGCTCTGACATCTTGGTAGCGGCTGGAAGCTGTAAGCCCCAGCCTCTTCCCTATGGTGAAAAGATGCGTATCCACTGGAACAACGGGGATTCCCCCCGCGAAAACTAAGATGACGTCGGCGGTTTTATCTCCGACACCTGGTAATCTCAGCAGAAAATTTCTACTCTCTTCTGGAGGGAGGTTGAACACTTTGGACAGGTTTCCTCCCAGTTCCCTCAAGATGAACTTGGAAGCCTCTTTCAACCTTTTAGCTTTGATTTCAGCCAGCCCAGCTGTTCGAATGGCCTGCTTGATCTCTCCCAGAGGCTTTTCAGCCAGAACCTGCGGAGTAAGCTTCATGGCTTTTTTTAACTCTCTGAAGGCGCGATGGCTGTTGACATCGGAGGTGTTTTGACTTAGGATCGTTGCCACGAGAATCTCGAAAGAGTCTTTCGATTTGGCCCACATTATTTTTCCGAAGTGTTTCCTAAGTCTGGAAATTATTGAACCCATCCAGCTGGCATCCTGCTTCAAAGTCGTCGCCGCCTCAAGCGGTTGAACTTTATCTATCATCCTCCGCAAAAAGTTATTTCCCTTTTCCAGCACAATGTTTTAAGGATTTCTTGGAGATTAAAGGAGTGATGTTCCCCCAAGCCCTAAGCAAAACAGTGGAGCTGGAAGGAAGAAAATTTTCAGTCTACATCTTCGAACTGGACAACGCTATCCTAAGCTTCTTTTTCGAAGGGGAGAAAACTAAACTGGGCACCCTAGCCGTGGCAACCCCGCCCATTCCTCCTTCCGCGCCTCATTCTTCAAGCCTTCTCCTCGGCTATAAGAACTCCCACCTCGCTAGGGTTTTGGCGGAATATTTGGCAGCCAAATGGGGCAAGACCGCCCTAGCTTCGGTGTTTATCCCCCAAGAAAACGATCCCCTAGCAGGTCGAACGCTGATGAACCTCGTTAAGAGCATGGGAAATTCGAAAACCAGCATTCACTTCAGGTGAGTTAAACTGATCCTTCCATTGAAAGGAGTTGGAGAAATCAAGGACCCTGTCCACGGTTACATCCGATTCACAGAAGTGGAGAAGAAGCTCATCGATTCCACCCCCGTCCAGAGGCTGAGGAACATCAAGCAGCTGGCAGGAGCTGAGCTAACCTACCCTGGCGCCGTTCACACCCGTTTCCTCCACTCCCTCGGGGTTATGCACTTGGCAGGCATGCTGGGAGTCTATCTCGCCGAAAAGGGCTACATTTCGGAGGAGGAAATTCAAAAAGTCCGTCTAGCAGGGCTGCTTCATGACGTAGGCCACGGCCCCTTCTCCCATGTCTACGAAGAAATCCTCGAAAAGCACCGCCATCAAACTCACGAAGACCTCACCCAGTGGGTGATTGAGAGCAGCGAAATCGGGGACATCCTTTCCAGTCATGGCTTCTCCAAGAAAGAGATAGCTCAGCTTTCCACAGGACATTTAGACCGTACGGAGAGAATTTTTCTGAACCAGGTTATCGCCGGCCACTTTTCCGCAGACA
The DNA here is from genome assembly GCF_002009985.1 of Candidatus Hecatella orcuttiae. NCBI lineage: Archaea > Thermoproteati > Candidatus Bathyarchaeota > Bathyarchaeia (SeqCode) > Candidatus Hecatellales > Candidatus Hecatellaceae > Candidatus Hecatella > Candidatus Hecatella orcuttiae. The sequence goes on along the minus strand of NZ_MTLX02000002.1, from coordinate 354,920 downwards.
TCATGGACTATCTGGCTCGGGACTCCTACTTCGCTGGAGTGGAATATGGAAAGGTGGATGCCCAGCGGCTTATCTCATCCCTAGAGTTGATAGAGAAGAGGCTGATGGCCGACGGTTCAGGGGCTTTCGGCGTCTTGGAATCCTTCATCATCGCTAGGATGGAAATGTTTAACACTGTCTACTTCCACCGAACAGTGCGGGCGACTAATGTTATGATTGCAAGGGCCATGGATTTTGCCTGCGAAAAATTGGGCCTCGCCTCCTTCAAAGACGTGGAGGAGTTTCTCCGATTGGACGACGGTAAAGTCCTAGAAGGACTGCTCTCCCTCAAGAAGGAAGTCGACCAAAAGCTTCAGAAAGCCTACCAATATATTTTGGGGGTTCGCAGCAGAAAGCTTCTGAAGAGCACCTACGAGCTTATCATATTCAGAAAAGACACCTTCTTTTCCAACCTCCTCAACAAACCTAACATCCGCCGCGAGGTTGAGGTTGAAATCGGGGAAAAAACCGGAGTTGACCCGGACTTCATCGTCATCGACGTCCCTCAAGTTCTTTCCGTACCCATCAACCCAGTGGAGAGGCAGCGGTCAGACATCCTCGTCTACCGGAAGACCCCTGCGGGTGTGATTGTTCAAAAAGCCACGGAGCTTTCTCCTCTTTTAGCATCCCTAACCCAGTTTATGGACATTGTGAGAGTCTATACCTTGCCGCAATTCCGTGAAAAAGTTGCGGAAGTCTGTGAAAAAACCTTTGGCGGTAAGCCTTTTTCCGCCAAGATTTCTGTTTAGCCTCCGGAAAGCCTGGGTTTCCCTGCTCACCTAGCTTCTAAAGGTATGGTAAGCCTCCAAAAATTGGAACCTTAGACCTTATGATTGCGGGAAGATTTAAATACTGGTATACAAAAACGTATTCTTTCAGGGTGTTTCCTTGAGCGTGGAATTAAAGGACCCTGAAGAATTCAAAAAATGGCTAAGAAACCTCGACCAAGACCCCATCACTGATATTCTACTTAAAAACAGTCATTTAACCAAAACGCAGCTGGAAACGTTTCTAATAGACACTATAATTCCATATTTATCTGGAAATAAAATGATAACTGAAGAAAAAACTTATTTTAGAATTAAAGGAAAAATTAGTAAAGGTTCTTTCAATAGAACCCTGAAACAAGCTCAGAAAAACATAATAAAGTCAATATACACGTTTTTATTACTGGGCTCCCTGGGGATCTTCGACTTGCCTGCCTTCCAACAATACATCGAATTGTCCAGTAGACTGAAGGACTATTTAGATTTACATAGACAAGTCCGCGAAGAGTCCTCATCAAGTTCCGACGAACTTCAAAGAGCCGCAACCATTGTTTCTGTAAGGGAGGCCTTGGAAAAAGCCCTAAATACTTTGACTTCTCCCAAGTCATTGAAATATCAAACGTGATGTCACAGATTACATGTGATGCCGTGACCGCCTGAAATCATAAATAAACATCAGCTGTGACTTGACATGTGATGTCTTAACATAAAAACTTATATTATTGTTTAAAAACAATTTTAGCCCTAAAAATAAGCTTCTTTTCACCGAATAACTCCTTTTTAATGAAAAATTATCATATAAACGTGATGTCACATGATTTGTAGGTGGAATCACAAGGTTTAAATCCTGATAAAGAGAATAATTTTTTGAATGAATGTCAGGTCAAATGTGATGTGCTTGCTTACAAAAGCATCACTTGTGATATCAGGTGGGAATTATGCAGTTGAAGAGGTCACAGGTGATTATTTCTGTGATTTTCTTCAGGTCACATGTGAGAGGGTGAGTGAGATTTCATGACGGTTTTTTCCGGAGAAGTGTTTTTTCTAGGCTTGTTGAGTTTTACAGCGGCCTTCGGATTTCTTCTCGCACTGCTTCTATTCAGAAGGCCTAAAAAGAGTTCTCTAGGGGAGTTAAGCGACTTGGTTCAGCTTTCCATAGTTCAGTTAAGTAAGAAGATGGCTAAAGTTGAGGAGAGTGTCTCCTATGCTCTGCACAGAATTGAAGCTTCCTTTTCAGAGTTAAACCGCCTTCAATCTTTCCATGAAGCTGAGAGGGAAACGTTATCAGCATTAACCGCCAATATCAAAGAGCTCTTCCGCGCTCAGACAAAATTCGCAAAAATATTGAAAGTCCATAACGATAAACTATCTGCCCTAGATGAAAAGCGTATCCAGCTTGAACAGCAGGTTAATGCCCAAGATAAAAAAATGCGAGGCTTGACTCCACGTTTGGAGGAGCCGAGTCCAACGCTAGAGGGGGGAAACGTCTCCATCGCTCGCTTAACCCCCACAGAGATGGCTGTCCTAAAAGTTTTGTACCGCAGCGGCCCTAAAACAGCTCCGGAAATTAGAGAGGTCATCGGCAAAACACGGGAGCACGCAGCGAGGTTAATGAAAAAACTTTACAGAGAAGGTTATGTGGTTAGAAACACTGATGTAATACCTTTCAGCTATAGTTTAAGTGAAAGGATCAGGAAAAGTTTTGAGTTTTCTGTTAAAGAAGAGCCTCTCTGAATTCTAGCCACTACGTTCTTGTTTCGGTGCTGAATTTAAAACCTCAGGGTTAAGTCTATACCGAAGACTGGCTGGAGAGCCTTCGCGGGTTAGAATTTTTTGTTCCCAGTACCTGCTTAGGTAGGTGGAAACGGTGCTGAGGCTTATGGGCTCCTTAAATTTTTCTTCATAAGCTAACTGAACTTCAGTGGATGTAAACCATTGAAAAGGATAGTGTTCTTTCACGGTTTGGAGGATTTTTTCAAATTTCGTGTCTGAGGAGGAGGGATTTTTAATTTCCAAAGAACCGGCCATCATTTCTACTAGGTCGATGAACTTGATTATTTTATCTCGGTTTATGGGAGAACTAACCGTGAAGGTGTACTTGTTTCCTTTGATGTCTTCGACCTCCACTTTTACCTTTCTCAATTCCAACGTCTGTCCTTCACTTACTTCTCTTCACAATGTAATAAATTTAATTGTGAAGTCAAACAGGGATCGTATGGGAAAAATTTAGAAATTGGAGTTTCTAAAGAAAAATTTCTTTTCACCTTTTCACAACCTTTTCTAAGGAAAATATCCTTTAAGAGGCCGTATCTTCCTTTTCCAGTGGAAATAAGGGGGTTGAAATATTATATTTTGTGAACGGTTTTAATTTGAACTTATATCGCCTGCTCCACCCCTATGTTTCCACTGGAAAAGTTAAATTTCTAAGAAGTGATGTTGTTACAGAGAAATTGAGGTTAACATTAAAAGTTTGGTTGAGTAATTTTATATCTGAAACAAAGATAAACCGTATGAGGTATCTTTTGGCATTTGTAATATATTTTTTCTGGGCACCTAACTTATTTTCCAGTGGAAACCGGCGGGTGTACTGGTTAATCTTTTATGTCTAATCTATTCTTTTTGTGTTTCATGTCTTCTTTTCTTAAGTCAACCATTTATTTTGTCTCTCGCTGTTTTAGAGAAAGTTCTAGAGGCGAGGCATTGTCTGTAGATAAACTAGAGCAGCTTTTCGAAAAATATGCAGGTGAATCTTCAATATTTGTAAACAGGGAAGTCTTGAGACATGATTTTGTACCGAAAGAACTCCCTCACCGAGAAAAAGAAATATTAAGATTTGCCTCCATCCTTGCTCCTTCCCTTAAAAAAATGAAATGCTCCAATCTTTTTGCTTACGGTAAAACTGGGACAGGAAAGACGGCGGTGACAAGGTATGTTCTGGAGAGATTGGTTAAAAAAAGCGAAAAAAGGGGGGAAAAAGTGAGAATTTGTTACACAAACTGCCGAGCAGCAGGAACCGAGTATAGAGTAGTTTCAAACATGTGCTCAGCTGTAGGAGTTAGCATTCCCTTCACTGGGCTTTCAGTGGCAGAAGCCTTGGACAGGTTTAAAGAAGGATTAAACGATGCTCGTTGCGCCTTTATCGTTGCTTTGGACGAAGTTGACACTTTAGTCAAAGAACATGGAGACCGGTTGCTCTACAAGTTAACCCGCATCAACGAAGAGCTGAAATCCAGCAGCCTCACCACCATAGGCATATCTAACGACCTCTATTTCAAGGACATGTTAGACGCCAGAGTCCTCAGCAGCCTCAGCGAAGAGGAAATGGTCTTCAAACCTTATAGCGCTGAGCAGATTCGGGATATTCTGCAACAGAGGGTAAAGTTGGCCTTCCGCAACGGAAGTCTTCCCTCCGCTACACTGAACCTCTGTGCAGCCCTTGCTGCCGCTGAGCATGGGGATGCAAGGCGGGCTCTCGACTTGGTAAGGGTTGCTGGGGAAGTGGCTGAGAGGGACGGCGCCAGTGTAGTGACGGAGGAGCATGTGCGAGATGCGCAGAGGAAGATAGAACATGACCGGGTTTTGGAGGTTTTAAACTCTCTCCCCCTTCATTCTAAGCTAATTCTTTTTGTGCTCTACGAAAAAAAGCAGACGGCGAGAGAAGGCCTCTTTTCTGGAGAACTTTATGAGGCTTATGAGGAACTCTCTCAGAGGATTGGAGTTGAAGCCCTGACTCAGCGGAGGATAAGCGGCCTCCTGAACGAGTTGGACATGCTGGGGGCGGTTAATGCCAAAATTGCCAGCCTAGGACGTTATGGGCGGACTAAAAAAATCCGTTTAAAAGTGCCCTTCAGCACTTTGGAAAGAATTTTCCGAGAAGACCTACACCTCAAAGGATTCATTAAATAGCCAGCGGCTGGGAAACCTTCTTTAACCTCTGAGCGCCCCCTAGCTTTTTGAACAGTCTTCCCCGCGGCGGGGAGGTTAAGCCTTGAAAATTCTGGCTTTAGACATCGGTTCGGGGACGGAGGACATTTTACTCTACGACTCTAACAAAAACTTGGAGAACTGCATCAAACTGGTGCTTCCAAGCCCAACGGGGATTTTGGCTGAAAAACTAAAAGCCTTGGCGGAGAAAGGGCGGCGCTTTCTCATCACAGGAGACACAGTAGGCGGTGGCGCCTTAACAGGTGTGGTGAAAGACTTCTTGAAGCAGGGATATCGTTTCTACGCCACGGAGGCTGCAGCCTACACCTTTTACAACGACCTAGACAGGGTTAGGCGTTTGGGGGTGGAAGTTTTAAGCAAAGCCCCCGAGACTTGGAACGGTCCCCGTCTTGAAACTCAAGAAGTGAACATAAAAGCCTTAGCGTTGTTCTTGCAGAGTTTCGGAGAAAAACTAGAGAACCTAGACGCTGTGGCCTTGGCTGTGCAGGACCACGGGGTTCCCCCAAGAGGGGAAGCTGGAAACAAGTTTAGGCTGAAAAAAATGAGGGAGCCTCTCTTGAAGGATCCTTCACTTGCCAGCCTTATGTTTTCTGAAGACAGAATTCCCGACTGCTACTATAGGATGAAGTCGGGAGTCAAGGCGGCTAAACGGCAGCTGCCAAACATCGGTGTATGGGTCATGGACAGCGTGCCCGCGGCTGTTTTAGGCTGTCTTCAAGATGAAGCCGTCAAATTCGCTGACTGTGTGCTGGCCATGAACTTGGGAAACTCGCACACCATCATGGCGGTGGTGGATAAAGGCACTGTGCTGGGGCTGATGGAGCATCACACTTCCCTGCTGACGCCTTCTAAACTGGAAACCTTCGCAGTGAACTTGGCGGAGGGGAGGTTAACATCCGAAGAAGTCCTAGCTGACGGCGGTCACGGAGCCTTTTATATCTCCTCGCCTCGAGGGTTTAAGAACCTAGAACTGGTCGCAGCCACAGGGCCCCGGCGGGGGATGCTGAAAGACTCCGGTTTAAAGGTGCACTTCGCCTACCCTGGGGGCGATGTCATGATGGCGGGAACCTTAGGTTTAGTGGAGGCGGTGAGGAAGAAGCTTGGAGAAGAAAAGGCCGGCTTAGCTTAGCTTTCCTTCCCGTCAACCCGGTAGGTTTGAGTTGGGGTTACGATGATGTCGACTTTCACATCCCCCTTTTCCACTGGAACCTTGTCCACCACTTGTAAGTCGTGGACGGTGGTGACCACGAGAATCCTGCCGAACCTTTCCTGAATCTCTCTGATTTCTCTGTCCCCGTAGCCGCCGCCCTTTCCAAGCCTGAAGCCTTCCAAGTCCACCGCCACGCAGCCAGTGACCAGCAAGTCGGGTTTCGGAGCCCGCTCCAGTGGAAGGGCGGTGCCGTGGCGGAAGGCCCCCTTGATGGTGGCTAGGTAGCTTTCCCTGCCTCTTGCGTCCCTTGGAGGGATGAAAAGGAAGCCGGCCTTAAGCCTAGGCGTAGCCATGAGCAGAGCTTTCCCGTCCTTGAGGACTCTTTCCCTGACGGGTTTTTGAGCGTAGTCGGGGTTGCAGAAAACAACCGAAGCAGCAGCCCACTCTTTTAGCTGGCGGAGCCTTTCAGCAGCGACATCCGAGCCTACGAAGTTGGGCATCCTCCCCCAAACGGGGAAAGGAAATAATGCCGCTTGGCGTTGTTCCAGCAGCCTCCAGATTCTACGCCTAAGCCTCTGCTTTTCTTCCTTTACCTCAAGGAAGGAGAGTCCTGAGGAATGGGGAGGCTCTCTCCCCCGCCGTTTAGAGGTTTTCGCGCCCATGTAAAATTCCCTCTGACACAGTCCCAAAAAAACCCATAGCATCAATTGAGGCCCGTCGCGGCGCTTGCTTTCCTGGGATGGTTGGAATTCCCTCGGTTTTCTTCCAGTGGAAAGGGGGGTTTAAAGAAAACATGTTAAACGATGATCTTTCCCGGCTCCTCCACGCTTTCAGTGAGCTCTTTGTAGGGGAAAACGATGACGCCGGAGGCAAGGGTGACCTCGTCGGCTACTGTGACGTCGCCCCCCACTACTACTCCCTCACTGAAGGTAGTCCATTTCCCAGCCACAACACCGTTACCCACGATGCTGCCTTTCACCAAGGCTCCGGTGTCGATGAAGGCGGAGGGAAACAGGACGCTTCGGTAGACCCTGGCGGTTTTTCCCACAGTGGTGTCCCGGCCTAGCACGGCGTAGGGGCCCACCTTGGAGTAAGCGTCCACCCTCACAGCGTGGGAGACGTAAACTGGTTGGAGGAGCTCGGCTTCGGGGTGAACCTCTGCGTTGGGGCTTACATAGCCCTCAGGGCGGTAAAGTTTCAGGGCATCGAAGTTGGCTTGGAGGAAAGCTGAAAGGTTACCGATGTCCGTCCACAGGCCTTCATGAATGCAGCCGAAAACGTTTCCAGTGGAAAGTAGCTGCGGCATCAGCTCCGCGGCCAGCTTCATCCTCGCATTTTCAGGCACGAACTTCAAGACTTCTGGTTCGAAGATGTAAACCCCTGCATTGGCTAGGTTGGAAGGCGCCTCTCTGGCTTTGGGCTTCTCCACGAATTTCACGATCCTGCCCTCCGAGTCGAGTACAGCTACGCCGTAGTGCCCGGGGTCTTTAACTTTGGTAAGCAGAACGGTGGCGATCCCTCCCTTTCTTCGGTGGAAATCCACCACAGCTTGGAAGTCGATGTTTCCGAAGATGTCTCCGTTAACCACCATGAAAGTTTCATCCAGCCCGTAGAGGCTGTGGATCAGACGCAGAGGACCTGCATCCCCTAAAGGGGTAACCTCGCGAGCGTAGCGAACGTCTACGCCGAAGTCAAGGCCGGTGCTATATCTTCCCATGATTTCCTCTGCAAAATACCGGATGGAGAGGATGATGTTCTTCAAACCTGCCCGGCTTAGGCCTTCCATCATCCAGTCGAGGATGGGCTTGTCGAGGATGGGAAAAAGGGGTTTAGGCAGCGTGATACTCAGAGGCCTCAGCCTAGTGGCGTAGCCGCCGGCTAAGATGATGGTCTTCAACTCCCCTCAGCCTTCCTTACTTTTTATTTCTTTGAAGGTTAAAAACTAACTAGAACCTTCCGGCGGGTTGCCCTCGCCGGCAAAAAAGGCTTTCCACTGGCAGGAGCCTCTGTAGCCGCTCAGGAGTATACTTTTTTCCCGGCTAAAGACTTGGCCGTCATAGCTTCTAGGTTCAGCTTGGCCTCTTCCTCCAAGACCTTTTCCAGCCTAGCTTGGGTGGCAGGCTTCCTAGGGTTGGCGCAGCATCCCCCGGGTATGATGGAGTCAAGGTATGTTCCTATCTGCTTGGAAATCGCCACGATCTCCTCCTTGTTAAAGCCGATAAGAGGGCGGAGGACCGGAAGCTTCACAGCTTGGTCTTCTACGGCGATGTTGGCCAAAGTCTGGCTGGCCACCTGGCCTAGGCTTTCCCCCGTCACCAAGGCTGAGGCTGAGAGCTCCTCCGCCAGCTTCTCCGCTACCCTCAGCATCTGCCTTCGGCAGAGCACGCACACCAGCCTCCGCTCGCATTTTCTGTAGAACTCCAAAAGGCTGTGACTGTGAGGGAGAACATAGGCCTCTCCCACCACCTTAAGCCTTTTCAGCTTCTCCCAGCACCTCAACGCCTTCAAGCGGCCTGTCTCCTTTAAAAGGGGGAAATTGTCTAAATGAAGAACAGAAACCTCCACGCCCAGACTCCTCCCTACCAGATACGCAGCCACCGGGGAGTCAAGACCCCCGGATACTAGGGCGAGGACTCTTACCGAAGGAGGGGCCACCATGTTAAAACCGCCTGAGGGAGTCTTCTTTCAATCGGTTCCACGGTCAAATAAAATTCGGGGCTCAGGGATAAACTTTAGCCCGGGGAGCCGTCAAGAATTTCAGCATTCAGCCTTTTCCACCGGTTGGGTGGTGCTGAAAGATAGGCAGCCTCTTTATTTACCTATAAATAAAGTTGGAATATAACTTACTAATCTTTAATAGAAAAAGCAGCTTTCTTTTGATTCCCTGTTTAAGGGGCCTATAACCATGATTAAGTTAAAATTTAAGGTTAAAGGTATGCAGTTCGAATGTTTCGGGGCCCCCGCGGAAATAGGTGAAATCATAAGGAAGCTACTGAAAGAAAAACATGAGGTTAAGGAAATCTACGTAAGCTCCACCAACCAAAACTCTAAGGGAAGTTCTCCGGAGAACTTCCCTGGCAAGATAATCCACGCCTATACATGAACATGTAGGAAAAATAGCCTCAAGCAAAACAGATTACACAGGGAAAGACGCCGCCTGCATCCATTGGGCTAGACTAGGATTCTTCAACGAAGCCGTTTCCAGCTCGGAAATCCTAGCGTCGACATTGGACGATATTTCCCATAGCCGTTGGAAGTGTTCTTTGGCAGCGGCAACGAACGATTTGCTGTTCGTCCAGATGCGGGTCCACTTTTCTGTCGCATAGCCGTAGGTCATTTCTTCCCCGTCAACGACGAAGATCCGAGTGTTGAGGTGGCTCAGATGCCGTAGTTCGCAGTATTTGCGAAGCTTCTTAACATCCTTCAAGTTTTCTTCCTCCACCTCGACGATGCCCTTGGCCTTCACACCTCTTTTTAAGGTTTTGGTGAATGCTTCCACCAAACCAGCTTGGGCTACCTGACGCCAACCTCGGACGCCGGAGATGAACAACATTTCCTTTTCAGCCCTGTTCATCATTTCAAGAGCTTTATCCCTGAAAGCTCCAAAGTTTTTGATGACGGTGAAAAGCTCCCTAGGTTCCCCTGTCTTGAGCTCCTGAACTCTTTCACCCATGGGTACGGAGTCAACCCACATTTCATCAAAGAACCTCTTCGTTATGGCAATGTAACTCGGACTGTTAGTCCAGAGGTCAAAACGCTCTCCCATCCCAGGCTTAACCTGAGCGCCGACCAACAGCTCTTTGCCGTCGCAAATTGTGAGGCGGGAGGCTAGGTCGTCAGAATGTCTGAGGTCAACCACTCTCTGGTAGCGTTTAACCAATCCCATGAGATGGTTTAAAAATCTGTCAGTGAACTGTTTTACCTCTAAAATACCCTTAACCTTCACTCCCCTTCGCATAAGTCCTCTAAGCGTTGCGCCGTCTAACATGGAAATGTAGGTTCCCAAAAGTTCAACCGGCGTAACGAAGAGAAACTCCTTTTTTGCACGCTTCAGCATGGAGGCTATTCTCTTGTTGCCAGCTTGCTCCGAAATCAATTCAAACCTAACATGCTCTTTCTCCTCCACTACGCTTCTTTTGGGAATGGAAGATAACCATAAGCTCAGCTCCCTCTTCTTCGCGCTCAAGCTCTTCATTTTTGAAGAAAGCTGAGAGAGAAGCCTTGTAAGCGCCTTTCGGGGATGGACAGGCTGGAATGTTATCGGACGGCCTAACGAAGCCTCCGCCAACTCCAACTTCTCCAACTCTCTCAAAACCCGGTAGGCCTCCGCCTTGTGCATGTTCACCGTCTTCGCTATCTGACTTGCAGAAGACTTGCCGAGCTGAAGAAGCCCAACGTAAACCTTAGCCTGAAGGAGCGTTAACCCAAATTGGGTTAACTCGTAAACCTTCTTCAAAACTTCGAACTCCAACGCAGCCTACCTTTTAATCATCCAGTAGATATAATTGCGCATATTTCGTTTCACAGCGGCTAAATTTAAAGTTTAATCAAAAATCGACTGAAGAGAAAAGAGGGTAAAAAACTGACTGCCGTTGCCGGTTTTGGTGCGTTAAATATATAAGGATGGATTAACCATCCATATATCATTAAGAGGGAATGCGTATGAGGGCAGTCCTTACCTATTTCGTCTTGGTTTTGCTTTTGGCTTCCTTGGCGGGCGGGGTTGTTCCTTCCGCTTCGGCTGACTCGATTACCGTGGTGGACAATTTGGGGAGGTCGGTGACGATTGATCCTTATCCTCCTCAAAGAATCGTTTCCTTGGCCCCCAGCAACACGGAGCTTCTCTTCGCGGTGGGCGCGGGGCCTCAGGTTGTGGGGGTGGACACCTACTCGGATTATCCTCCTGAAGCTGTGGGCTTACCTACCGTGGGAGGCTTCGGCTCCATCAGCATCGAGGCGGTCATCGGCTTGGAGCCGGACCTCATCCTCGCCACCGCCGGAGTTCAGCTGCCCTACGTTGAGGAACTCAGCGACCTAGGCTATGCGGTGATCGCCCTAGACCCCAAAAGCATCGACGATGTAATCCAGAACGCCATCTTAGTGGGAACGGCCACGGGAAACGTGGAAGGAGGAAACAGGGTGGCGCAGGAGATGATGGACCAAGTTTCCCGGGTTGAAGACATTGTAGCCGCTGAGGCGGATTACACGCCCCGGGTCTATTTTGAGCTTTGGCATGACCCCTTCATGAGCTTCGGCCCCGACACGTGGGTGGACGAGATCATAACCAAGGCAGGTGGGAGTAACATTTTCCACGACGCCCTTTCCCAGTACCCGGTTGTGAGCAGCGAAACCATCATCGACCGCAACCCCGAGTTCATCATCCTCCAATCTCACTCAGCCGGAGGAGTGTCCCCGAACGATGTCAAGAGCAGGCCGGGGTGGGACATCATCGACGCTGTGCGAAATGAGCGAATCTACGTGGTGGACGAGGACCTTTTCCTAAGGCCGGGGCCCCGGATAGTGAACGGCCTCTACACTTTGGCCTCTATCCTTCACCCGGAAATAGTCATACAGACTCAGCGGCCCACCTTGGTGACGATGAATTTAGACTTACCGGTGGTTCCTCTGCCCTTTGCCATGAAACTGCCTATTGTTGAAGCTGGTGCAAGCCTAGAGACCGTGGGCTCGGTGGAGCCCGCAGTAAACGGGTCCATCATCTTCGTAGCTTACTCAGGCCGAGGCCCAGAGTACGACATCATCCTCCGCGACATCAGGGTGGAAAACGGCAACTACTCCTTTAACTGGCAGCTACCTTCCGAAAGGCTGTGGCTTACGCTGAAGGTTTACATCATCTTCGTTCCAGATGACCCGGCCTATGCAACGAGCGTAAGTGAACCTGTGGACCTGATAGTTTTACCGCCCATCTTCATGTGGTGGCAGCGGTAAGCTCGGAGGCTCAGGTTAGCCAAAAATACTCAGCGAAAACCGAGGCGGATTGGCGCTCAAGAGGCCGGCCTTATCTTCAGCCTGCGGAGGACGGCTAAACCTAAGGCTAAGGCCACATAGAGGTCGATGAAGCCTTGAACGGAGTTCCAGAAGGCTATCTCCACGGCTACAGCCGTTATCCCAGCCGCCCCTAGGGAGAGGCCTACAAAGCTCTGGAAAACAGGGTTGGAGAAAAACTCCACCACCTGGCGGACGGTCATCCCGAAGAAGACGGGAATGGCGAAATACAGGTTGAAAAGGATGGTGGCCAAATCCCGTACGGCTACAGCCACAAGGCCCACCAAAGCGTAAAGCCATTTGCTGTGAAGCAGACGGTTAACTCCGAACTTGCAGGCGAAGCCGGCTGGCACGGCGATCATCCACACGCTGGCTGCGGATTTCATGATGGCTCCCACCCAGCCTCCAGCGAAGGGGCCGAGAAGCCCCACCAAGGGGACGCTTATGAGGAGGCTGAGGGCCGCCGGCCTAAATCCGAAGAAGATCCAGGCCAAAATCCAAGGCACCGCCACGAAGTCTATTCTCATGAACCAAGGGGTTAGGAAAAGGGGAGGTAGAAGCTGTAAGGTCACAGATAAGGCTGCCAGCACAGCTGCGCCTGCAATGCCTACGATATTCGGCTTGCGCATCATAGTTCCAGCCGAGAAGGCTTATATCTGGAGTACTATTAATAAGTTATTACTCATAAATAAGTGCCATAATTCTTTCCAACGAAACTGATAGCTATCGTCCCCGCCTTCCCGCAGCATCACCGAAGCTCAGTAGTCTTCTCCATATTTCCGGTAGCAGCTTCGGCAGACAGGTTCTTTCATCGACCTAGGATAGTAGGCGGAATTTTTGCTGAGAACGCTTCCACACCAAGCGCACTTCAGGGAAGAACCCTCCGAAACCTCGCTGCCGTTGAATATATACTTTTTTGCACTGAAAAACGAAAAAACTAATGCCCCATCAAACGTATCACCGGGTTTAGGCAACGTGACCTAAGCTGAGTCAAGACTAGAGCTCGGCTGGAGGTGAATGTGAAAAAGTGGCATATATGAGCATAGGTTTTTTGGGCGAGACTTCCCGCCTATGCCAGCCGCCGGGTTCCTTTTTTTAAGACGTGCTGCACGTCGACCCGGAGTTTTCGGCTGGAGGGGCTGAGGTAAATCTTTACGCCTTCCCGCTTCAGCAGCATCAACTTGACGGAGGCGCCTAAACCGTAGCGGCCTAGGGTGAGGTCTGACTTTATGATGCGGTGGCAGGGAACGAGAAGGGAGAACGGGTTTCCGGCCACAGCGTTCCCCACGGCTCTGGCTCCCCTAGGAACCCCCACAGCTTCAGCTACGCCCCGATAGGTGGCGGTGAAGCCTCGGGGAACCTCCCGCACGGCTTCCAGAACCCTCCTCGTGAAGGGGGACAGCCTTCCCAAGGCGAGGGGAGGCTTCACGTTGGTCTCCCTCCCCATGTAGGCTTCGGCTAGGGCTTCCAAGATTTCCTTCGCCTCCGGAGAAGGTTTCTCTTCCACCTTCCAGCCTTCGCCCGGGAAGCCCCCGTAAGCTTGGAGGGCGTGGTTTAAACTTTTGGGGGAGAAACTGGAGAAGGAAACAGAGTCGTCCTCCTCCATGCCTACGCAGAACCATGCGCCTTCTTTTCGGAGGCTGTAAATGCGCATCACAGCTCCAAACGGCTCCTTAGGGTTCGAGAAACCTGTTCTTCCAGCCTACTCCTTCGCAGGTTATGTTGGCGGTTTCCCCCAGCTTTCCCTCCACCTTGAAGCCCGCCCCTACGAAAAGCTTGCAGACTTCCATGGAGGTCAACGCGTGAAGAGTGAGCTTGCAGACTTTAAGCCTTGAAACACCTTGAGCTAGACTCAACCAGACGATAAGCTGGTCTGCTAGATGCGTGTCCACAGGCGCCTTGGTTCCCAGCTGGCTTAGAAGGGCTTCAGCAGCCTCAGCGCCCACTTTCTCCGAAGGTTTCCCCCTCTCCCCCAAACTGTCCGCAGCTATCTTCAAGCCGTTTTGAAGCTCCGCCACCAAAAACAGGCCGCAGCCGGGGCTCACCGCGCAGGCGCCATCCCCATCCTGAAGAACCTCCACCTGAATGTCCACGTCGGCATACCCGGCGTCCCTAAGCATTTCCAAGGCGGTTTTAGCCATCCTAGAGGCGATGTGGCCGGGGAGGCGGCAGACGTAGGCCAGTCCCCGAATCTGGGAAACCTTGGAGAAATCTGTGAAGTCAACGGCCGTCAGCCTTCGAGCCGGATTCAGCCTAGCCCTGACCACGCCGCCTCCTCGTGGGTAGAAGCCTCTTCTCACCAGCGCAACACTGCCCCGGAAGCCTATCTTTTCCAAGGTTGGGAAAAGAACCTGCTGCACGTATTCGACGGGAGGCGCCCACTTGTTGTTGGTTCCCCCGTGGATCTCGGCGAACATGGTCTTCGGAGCGTAGGCTGCCACCGGAGCCAACGCTTGGAGGATGAGCATGGTGCTTCCAGCGCTTCCGATCTGGAAGAGGAACTCCCCTCCCCTCAAGGTTTTGGGGTTGAACCTGACCTCCGAGGAGCCGAGGTTTAGGCCTTCCACCTCAGCTTCCGCCACGGAAGCCACAGACTTTAGGGCTGCGATATGCTGAAGGCGAAGGCCCGGAGGGTTCCGCTTAGCCCTGATGTTGAAAATTCGGGCAGCCCGACCTGTGAGGGCGGAGAGGGCTGCGGAAACCCGGAGGATTTGCCCGCCTCCCTCCAGCATGCTGCCGTCGATTTCCACGAACTCCAAGTTTTCTCTTCACCTGTTTGGGTTTTTCAAGAAGGCTGAAGGTAGGTTTCAAGCTTGTGGGCGACAAGGGATTCCAAGCTTTTACCCGTTTTTAAGGCTTCTTTGAAGGCTATTCTGTAGCCTTTCCTGGTGGAGGGGAGTTTCCCGGGTTCGAGGAGAAGCCACCCCTTCCCTTTATGTTTAAACTTCACAGCAAGCATGGCCTTGGCGCCGAATCTCTCGGAGAACCGGAGCAACTGGGCTACAGACGCCTTCTCAACGTATAGGATACTTTTCGCTGTGGTCTTCACTTCCAAGGCAAGGCAGAAACCCTTCCGGCCGGCTAGGATGTCAGGGCGGTCCAGCTTCGTTCGGGAGCCGGAAGCAGGAGCTCGGAGGACGGCGAACCCGAGGCCGTCGAGTTTACGGACAAGCTCCCTTTCGCTTCCTATTCCCCGCCCCATCGGAATCCAGCCTACTTGGGTAGGTTTCCTTTCAGACACTTCCCTTCGAATCCCAAGATACGATAAGAAGGAAAATTCTTAACTCTTCCTATTCAAGGGCTTAGAGGAATCCCGAGTTCGACTTCGAGCTTTGGAGGGGAGGATAGCTGAAATGCCCATGAGTTCAGGGCCTGTGGTGAAAGCACCCACCAGCGCCCCATGGCTGTTGATAAGGATGCCGCTGCTCAGGAAGGTTACACCTCCGTTGATGGTTCCCACGCTTACCGGAACCTTCAGGACTTCTGACAGCAATTTCTTCTCCTCCTCCGAGGCTTCAGGGTGAACGAGAGCCCCTTGGTTGGTTGCGACGGCCAAGGAGCCGGGAAGAGGCAGACCTACCAGCGGGCTGGAGGCAGCGTCAACGGCTAAGGTTTCTTCGATTCTCCTCACCTCCCTTCGGCTGAAGAGAGGCGCTACCACCGCGCCGCGGTCGTTAGCTAGGATCAGGTTTCCCAGGGATGTATGCTTGCTGTTAAGCCTGTCGACCCTCACGTCCAACTGTTTCCGGATGAAGCTGACTTCCTCGTCGGAAATGTAGTGAGGTAGGATTATGCCGTGGGAATTGGCGGCTGCGAGGATTCCTATCAGTTTAGAGTAGCCTAAATCCAGGCTTACAGCCTTAACCTTTAGAACCTTTTCAGCCCTCTCAATTTTTCTGGCCGAAACTCCGGCGGGAAGCATGACGAACTTGTCGGTGGCCAGAGAATAGATGCCGATGTTAGGGCTTCCGAAGATGCTGTAGCGGATTATAGCCAAAATTAACCATTCACCAGCAGAGCTTTTCTCAAGACTGACCTCGGCTGCGTGCATACCTGAACTTAGACTTTCCGACATTACCTTCATTCTATCATATTTTATAAGCCTTTACATCAGATGAAAATCATGGCGGAAGCCTTTCGAGGCTGAGGGGGAAATTTTGGCCGAAAACTTCGAGCTCATCATCGTCGGAGCAGGCCCCGCCGGCTTGGCAGCTGGACTCTACGGGGCGAGAATGGGGTTGAACACGCTTGTCGTAGGGGAAATACTAGGCGGACTGGCTACGGAAGCCGCTTTGATAGAAAACTATCCCGGCGTCGAACCCGTGACCGGCCTCGAACTCATGGACAGGCTGCATAGGCAAGCTGCAAAGTATGGGGCGAAAATCCACGCCCCGGAAACAGTCTTGGAACTGGTCCTCCACGGGGAGGAGAAGAAGGTGAAAACCGACAGGAACCTTTACTCCTGCCGGGCGGTGATCATCGCCACTGGATGCGCTCCCAAAAAACTGGGAGTCCCCGGTGAAGAAAAATTCAAAGGCAAAGGCGTCAGCTACTGTGCCACCTGCGACGGCCCCTTCTTCAAGGATAAAACTGTCATGGTGGTGGGCGGAGGAAACTCCGCTGTGTCCGGGGCGCTTCACCTTAAGGATTTAGCGAAAAAAGTTTACCTCGTGCACCGAAGAAGCCAGCTTAGGGCGGACGCTGTCCTCCGAGAGAGGTTGGAGGAAAGCGGCGTAGAGATTCTTTGGGACACTTTAGTCAAATCAATAGAAGGAAACGGGCATGTAGCCCGTGTTCAACTGGCCAACAGCCTAACAGGGGAAGAGGCAGCTCTTCCCGTGGACGGCGTATTCATTTACGTGGGCGAAGCTCCCCAAAGCAAGTTGGCGGAGAAAGCAGGAGTTCGGGTTGACGGTGAAGGGTTCATCCTCGTCAACCGGAAGCAGGAAACCAGCCTCAAAGCTGTATATGCCGCGGGAGACGTGACGGGGAACGTACGCCAGGTAGGCGTTGCCGTGGGGGAAGGCATAACCGCGGCGGTAAACGCCTACCGCTACCTCAAAGGCGGATGAGGCAAAAGGGAGCCTCTTCGAAAAGCCTTAAAAAACCCACTTTCTTCTAATGCCCTATTGATAGGCGAGCTTACCGTTGATATTTCTTATTTTAGCCCTCATCGCCGGCGCAGCCACCATCCTAGGAGGGGCTTTGGCCCTTTACACTGGGCTGAAGAACGTGGACCTCCGATACCTAGCGGGGTTCTCCGCGGGGGTTCTGATCTCCACAGCCCTCTTGGTCATGCTCCCCGAGGTGAAAGGAAGCCTTTGGGCGGCTGGGCTGGGCTTTTTCTTCCTTTACTTCTTTGAAAAGTTAACCATCATCCACGCCTGCCAAGAGAGGGAATGCCCCTACAAATTTCACCACGTGGGATGGCTTCCGGTGAGCGGTTTAACCTTGGACAACGTTGTCGACGGTGCGGGAATAGCCGTAGGCTCCATCCTCAGCCCCATACTGGGAGTTACAGTAGCCCTAGCGGTTGCAACCCATGAGCTACCCCAAGGGCTTTCCATGGCGGTGATCATGAAAGCCAAATACCGCGGCTCTAAGATACTGATAGCCTTGTTTCTGGCTGCCATGTTCACTCCTCTGGGGGCTTTGCTTTCTTTTCTGATCCCTGAAGCTGTGTTTGAGCATATCCTCGCCTTCGCAGCCGGCACCTTCATCTACATCGGAGCCAGCGACCTGCTGCCTGAAGCCCATGAGAAATTCAACCTCAAAGTTATCCTCTCCGTGTTGCTGGGCGGCCTTCTCATCACCGCCTTGGGAATATGGACCTAGCTGAAAGGACCTAAGCTAACTTTCTAACCCGGCCTTCCCTGTCGCCTACGTAGGCAACATCCGCCAGCTTAAGAAATAGTCCTGTTTCCACCACACCGGGGATAGCCTTCAACATTCCATCGGCCTTCTCAGGGTCTTTCAAGGGGCCGCAGTGGACGTCTACGATGAAGTTTCCGTTGTCGGTGATGAGGGGCCCCACTTTTCCCCCGCCTTCCCGGATTTCAGCTTTCTTCCAGAGTTTTTTAATCCTCTCTAAGGTTACCGAGGCGGCGAAGGGTAGAATTTCCACGGGCAGAGGATGGGTGGAGCCCAGTTTTTTCACCAGCTTGGTTTCATCGGCTATGATGACATATCTTTTCGCTGAAAAGGCTACCATCTTCTCCCGAGCGAGCGCGGCCCCGCCTCCCTTCACCAAGTTCAGCTTTCCATCGATCTCGTCAGCTCCGTCGATGGCTAGGTCGAGCTGGGGGTGAGCGTCTAGGGAAGTGACCTTCAACCCTTCTTTGATGGCTGCGAAGAAGACTTGGTAGGAGGTGGGGACGGTTGAAACCTGTAGCCCCTCAACTCTCACCCTCCGCCCGAGTTCAGCTATGGCGTGGGCGACGGTGTTGCCGCTTCCCAGCCCTACAACAAACCCGTCTTTCACGAGTTTAACCGCTTCTTCTGCAGCTCTCTTTTTCGCCTTCTCCCGCCAAGAGGGAATCTAGGTCAGGCCTCCAGCTCAATCTGCTCCAGTTTTTCCAGTTCCTTTTGGAGGTCTTCCCTCAGCTTTTCCAGTTCCTCGTCGGCTTTCGTCCGCTTCCTCGGCGGGGGAGCGGGTGTGGGGGTTGGTGGAGAAACCTTTTCCGGGGGAGACGGTTTGGCTTCTCTTTCAACCTTTGGGGCTAGCTTTAGCTCTACGGTTTCCTTGGTCTTCAGTCCAAGTTTTCTCCGGAACTCTTCGATCTTGGTGTTGACCTCCATGAATTTATCATGGAACATTTTAGCAAGCTCGGCGCGGGTTTCTTCCAGTTCGTGAAGGCTGATGATCCGCTGGTTGCGTTCGACGATGGAGTCCAACATGGCCAGCTGGTCCTTGTACTTTGAGATGAGGCGGTCTCTTTCTTCAGGAGTGATCTTCCCTTCCGCCGCGGCCTCGTAAAGATGGGTTACAGTTTCACCGAGAATGTCTTTCTCCACGGTGGAGAGTCTGAGTTCGCTTTTGGCTTTTTCGATGTCTTCGGGGGTGAAGCTTCTCTCAACCTTCAAAACTGGAGGGACCTCTGTGGAAAGGCTTTTCGGAGGCTCTGTTTCTTTCTTCTCCTTACGTCGCCAGAAGATCATGAACATCCTTTCCAGAGCTTCTAATCTTGATTTAGGAAACTTCTTACAATTAAAGATTTAACCCTTTAAGCCATTTAATAATTGTGATTTAGGCTGAGTGAAAAATCCGCAAACTTTACGGATGGTTGAAAATGAAAGGCTGGGCTGTTTGGCTCACAGGTTTACCGGGGTCGGGAAAGTCCACTCTAGCCCGACTAGTGGCGCGTAAACTACGCGAAAAGAAGGTTCCTGTTCAAATCCTATCCTCTGATAGGCTTCGGAAAATCTTAACCCCCAAACCAACCTACACGGAGAAAGAGCGGAAGATGGTCTACAATGTCCTAGTCTTCATGGCTAAGCAGCTGACGGAGGGGGGAACAAACATAATCATCGACGCCACGGGAAACAGAAGAAGCTACAGGGATAAGGCTCGCAGGGAAATTAAGAAGTTCATGGAAGTCTATTTGAAATGTCCTCTACCCACCTGCATCCGGAGGGAGGAAAGCCGAGGGAAAACCTTCGGAGCCCCTAAAAAAATCTACGAAAAAGCCTTCAAAAATCTGAGCGGAACCATTCCCGGCATGGGTGCTCCCTACGAGGAACCCCACAAGCCTGAGGTGATCGTAGAAACGGACGCCGTGTCCCCTCGGCAGGCTGCTGAAAAAATCCTTAAAGCTTTAGCGGGCAGGTTTGGAGTTCAAGCCGGGAAAAGGCGGAATGTTTCCAGAAGAGGAGGAACAACATGACAAGCCTCAGTTTAGCTGAACTCCAAAACTACTTGGCCTCCCTTTACCGAGGAGAAGCCAGAATAACCCACGTGGAAGAACTGGGGGTGGAAAGGGCTAAAGTTTCCGAGCCCTTCTTGGAGCTCAAGGGTTTCGGCTACGGGAAATCCTATCTCATCGAGTTTCAAGTCCGTGGGGAAAAACGCAGCGTCGTGCTTCAGACCATGAGGCAGGACAGCTTCGGCCACGAGTACCTCAGCGACAGGGCTCAGAACCTCATCCTAGCTCATAAAACCTACAACAGGCTGGAGGGGCATGTTAAATCCCTTGACCTAGGCGCTGTGCGGGAAGACGGCACCATGGCTTCCCTAGGCTCCTGCGGCGAATTCTTCATCCTCTTGGAAAAAGTGGAGGGAAAGGAGTATCACTGGGACTTGGACGAGGTTTCCAGCAGGGGGAACCTCCGCCCGCTGGACTTGGACCGCTGTCTGGCTCTCTCCGACTATCTGGTGAAAATTCACTCCTTCAGGAAAAACGATATGCCCAGCCTTTACACGCGGAGGATCCGCGACCTCCTAGGGCATGGGGAATGCATCATGGGCCTCATCGACAACTACCCTCCGGAGGAGAGGTTCATCAGCCGCGAGGAGCTTCACCGAATAGAGAAAACATGCGTGGACTGGAGGTGGAAACTCAAAGACCGAGTTCACCGCCTCTGCCAAGTGCACGGAGACTTCCACCCCTGGAACGTCCTCTTCAGGGAAGGTGTAGACTTCACGGTGCTAGATCGAAGCCGGGGGGAGTGGGGGGAAGCCGGCGACGACGTGTCCTGCATGACGGTGAACTACATCTTCTACTCCCTTCAATCCCACGGAAAACTAGCAGGGCCCTTCCAGAAACTGTTCGAAGCCTTCATGAAAAACTACCTCGACAAGACAGGAGACGAGGAGCTGTTGGAGGTCGTTCAGCCTTTCTACGCTTGGAGGGCGTTGGTTTTGGCAAGCCCTAAATGGTATCCGACCCTCAGCTTTGAAGTGCGGCGAAAACTCATAAACTTCCTCCATAACATATTGTCCACTGACAGGTTGGACTGGAAGGATGTAAACCAGTATCTGGAAACCTAACAGCCAGCCCAACTCAACCTCAGGTGTCAAGCCATGAAGGCGATAATCCTCGCAGGAGGCCCGGGAACCAGGCTGAGGCCTTTAAGCTGCACTAGGCCTAAACTTTTGTTTCCCATCCTCAACCGCCCCGCCCTCGACTGGACGCTGGAAAACCTTTCTAAGGCAGGGGTTTCCGAAGTCGTCTTGGCCGTGAACTACATGGCCGCAGCCTTACAGGCTTTCCTCGGTAGGCGCAAGTACGGTTTGAGGATTTTGTACTCCAAGGAGCCGAGAGCCCTCGGCACAGGCGGCCCCATAAAGCTGGCGGAAAAAATCTTAAAACTCAAGCCGGGGGAGCCCTTGCTCATCCTCAACGGCGACATCTGGTCTGATGTGGATTTTGCAGCTCTGAGGGAGGCACACCGCCGCCACATGGAAGAGTATGACGCTGTAATGACTCTGACGCTTCGAGAGGTGAAAGACGTCAGCCGCTATGGAGTTGTGGAAGTAGATGGAAAGGGGAGAATCTTGAAGTTTAGGGAAAAACCTCGCGGGGGAAAGAGAAAGGGGCTGATAAACGCTGGAATCTACCTTACAGACCGCAAGATCTTCCGGAGGCTGGAGGAGAGGAGATTCTCTCTAGAAAGAGAACTGTTCCCCCGGCTGGCTGAGGAGGGAAAACTCTACGGATTCAAGCATGAAGGCCTCTGGAGCGACATAGGTAAGATCGAGGACTTTATGGCGGTTAACTTCAAGGTCTTGGAGCTTAGAGCTGAAGGTAGACTGGAGATCGGCAGAGGCGCCAAAGTGGCTCGGGAAGCACAGCTTCGCCCCCCTGTCTGGGTTGGGGAGAAAGCGAAAATAGCAGCCGGAGCGGTGGTAGGCCCCTATGCGGTCCTAGGCAACGGTGTACACGTGGGGGAAAGATGCAAAATAAAGAAAGCCGTCGTCTTCGACAGGGCTGAAGTAGGAGCCCGCAGCCTTATACAAGATTCGGTTGTGGGGGAAGGAGCCGTGATAGGGAGAGGAGTTAAAATCCGAGACCAAACCGTCATCGGAGACCACGCTTTTGTAGCCGACGCCCTGAAATTGGTTAGAAAGGTTTCCATCTGCCCCCACAAGGAAGTAGGCATAAGCCTCATAGGCCCTAGAATTTTAGCCTAACCGGCTTCGAAAACGTCGGAGGAAAAAAACCATAAGCTTCCCGGTGCTTCCCGCGTTCACGGCAGCCCTCAGCCTCCTCCTAGGTTTTCTGGCTGTGGAAAGGCTGACCGAGCCTTGGGCCCGCCTCATGTTGAGGAAGGGCATCTGCGGCAGGGATGTCCACAAGCCGGACAGGCCGCTTATCCCTGAGATGGGCGGGGTGACCATCGTCGTCGGCTTGGCGGTGGGCATGGGTTTTTTCACAGCCCTCAACCCTGAGTTCAGCCTGACCGCGGCGGCCTTTCTTTCTACGGTGGTCGTGGCTGCGGTGGTGGGCGTTGTGGACGACTGGCTGAGGCCTTTGAGCCCCTTGGAGAAGGTGGCTGCTGTGACCTTGGCCGCGCTTCCCCTCCTGATTCTGGGAATGTACACGCCCTACCCGGTGCTTCCCTTTGTGGGCGGGTTAAGGCTTACCCTCATCTATCCTTTCATTTTCATGCCTCTGCTGGTCACGGTGCTGGCGAACTCGGTGAACATGCTGGACGTCCTAAACGGGTCGATGGCAGGAACCTCCACCATCTCCGCCCTCTTCCTCACCCTCATCGCCGTGCTTTTCAGCCAGTGGGAAACAGCCTTCCTCCTCGGTCTTCTCGCAGCCTGCACCTACGGCTTCTACCGGCATAACCGCTACCCAGCTGAGGTTTTCCCCGGAGATGGAGGAAGCCTAGCAGTGGGGGCTGCCTTCGCCGCGGCAGCCATCATCGGCCGCTTGGAGGTTTTAACCCTCATCGTCCTCCTCCCAGCTCTCATCAACGGCTCCCTCATTCTCTCCAGCTTGGGGAGGCTGGTGGAGCGTCGGGGGATAAAAGAGCGCCCCACCCTTCTAGTGGCGGGCCCTCGGATCGCAGCCAGCCCCAGCAGGCAGGCTCCGGTAACCTTGACTAGGCTGATGGTGGCTTCTCAGCCTCTGAGGGAGGAAGAAGTTGTAAGGGGGTTCATGGCTTTAAACCTGCTCACAGGAGCTCTCGCCTTGGCAACCGCCCTTTTCATGTTGGGGGGTTAGACTTGCTGGGGAAATTCTGGAAACTGTATGCGGCCGTGGTCCTATTCTGGGTTCTATGCTTGGAGGCAGCTTGGCTGCTGGCTGAGCTCTACATGCCTCTGGTGAAGACATGGACCTCCGGAGAGCTGGGAGCCTTAACCTCCGACATCCTCGTATGGTTAGGGGTTCTCTTCACCTTGGCGGTGATCCTGATTTTTTTCCGAAGATTCTTCCACGCCCTCTTCTGGTATGAGCTTTCTCTGGGAGAGGAAAAGCGTGGAAAACAGCGGTTCTCCCAGTAAATTCGGCGAGTCTTCCGGCCTTCTGATCTAAAGCCTCAGGACTTTCGCGGGAAACCATCCTCGGGGAACGTCGGTGACATGGATTTCCTTCGGAACTATTCTAACCAGCGAGGTGGTGACCATTTCGAAGAAAGGCCGATACTCGGGCACCCTGTCCAGCACAAGCTTTCTCCCTTCTGCTTCCTCCTCGCCTTCCACCACCTCAGCTGTACCTGCCGCTTGAACAAACCTATCCGGAACTCTGTTGTCTATAGCCAACGCCACGTGAGGGTTCTTTTTAAGATTCGCCATACCGTGGCCGCGATTTTCAACTATGCAGTAAAAATTCGTCCCCTTCACCGCGAAGAACATGGTTGTAGCCCAAGGTTTTCCACCGCTTTCGGTGGCTAGGGTGCAAACCTTACAGCCTTGGAGAATCTCCTCCATTACCCTGCGTATTTCCTCCTCCGACATTTGAACCTACCCTCAAGAGTTTTCTATAATAAATAGTAAATATATAAAAAATTATAGTAATCAGCCCCAAGATTAACTCCTATAAGGGATGCTTTTTCATCGAAAAATACGTCCTCTTATCCTCAAAAGGATAAAGCTTACTTTAAAATCTTAACAAGCCATAACCATGAGTCCGGCCTTTTGGCGGAGGATCAGACCCACCCAAAGAGGGATTGTGGTAATCTGGCTTATCACCTCCCTCACCGGGGTTGGGATCAGTCAATTTTTTGACTTGGGAAAGCTACTACTGTTTTTCGCAGGAACTTTTCTGGCCCTGGTGGCTGAGCGTCTGTTCGAAGACTGGGTGAGGCCCGAGGGGACGCGAGGCTCCTTCCGCTGGTTTACCGTGGTTTCAGGAGTCTCAGTTTTAACCCTAGCCATGCTGGTGCATTTGTACAGCTTGGTGTTTCTCATACCCTTGGGCGGAGTTGCCTTCCTCCTAGTCATCCTTCCTCCCCTAGCTCAGTACAGGTTTGGGTCTCGTGTGGGGGGAGAGTACCTTGGAATCGCAGGTTTAACACTGGCAGCGCCCGCCGGCTACTACATCATGACCGGCAGCTTCGACTTAACCGCTTGGATGCTGTGGCTGACTCTTCTCCTCTACCACTTTCCAACCAACAGTTACATCCGAACTTTATTGTCGGAAATGAAGGTAGAATTTGCTGAGCTCAAAACAGATTCAGCGAAGTCCAAGCCAAAAAGGATGACCGCCTACTGGCTTTCGATCTTGCAACATGTCCTTTCCTTGGGAGTAGCAGGCTTTCTGACAGCAGCACGTCTCATTCCCCCCTTTACGATTTTGGCTTTTTCGGTTTTCTCGGCGAGGTTGGTGAGAGTTGGGAGAAGAAAAACTTACACCTCCGCCGTCCTCAGGGTTGGGCTGAGGGAGTCCATGTTTTTGGCCGTGTTCTCAGCGATCCTCATCCTTTCTTACAAGCTGGGATAAGGCTGCCTTTTCCAGACGAACTGGAGGCAGTCAGACGCCTCGCCAAAAGAGGCCTTGACGTTTCTCCGCCCAACAGCCCGCCTGCAGTCCTTCTACCCGAGTTGGAGGTTAGGGTAGGTCTCCTCCGCCGTCTATTCAAGCCTTCTGTCCGGCTTATTGGTTCATCATAGCAGCGGAGGCTCCTCCAACTCCTTAGGCAGAACTTGCCTCTGATGGGGAAGCATGGGGTTTACCGAATATATGAGAAAGCTTGAATTTTAAATCCTCCCCCAGCCGCATTCCGCATCGGAAAAGAAACACCACTTAGGGATGGTTGGTGGGAAACATTCCGGTGGAGGAGGGTATCTCTGAATTTTTATCCTCCATGGGAAACGGGCACGAAAACCAAGGAGTCCCCCTCCTCCACCGGCGTGTTTAATCCTTGGAGGGCGCTTACCTCTACACCGTTCTTCAGAACTAAGGGGAGAAGCCTTACTCCGTCGGGTCTTCTTTCCACCAAGTTTACGCCCAAGTTTTTTCCAAACTTTTTCTCCAGAAGGTCTATGAGCAAGGAAAGTTTTTGACACGACTCCCGGTCGAGGCTGAGCTCTGTCTGCTGAAGGCCTGCTAAGTTCTTCAGGAATCCTACGAATTCGACTTTAACCTTCATTCCCCTTTCCACCCTCTCGGAGGAAACATTCGGCGGGCTGACTTTTTGTTTAAATTTCCTCTACACGGCATTTTATTTTCTTTTTCACTTCTTCCACGTGCTTTTCATCCGTTTTGAGAGTGTAGAGATACTTGGAGGTTCGAAGTTTGAGCTTCACTCCATCTTCAGACCTCTTGAGGAAGCAGACTTCAGCTTTGGCTGAAAGCTTCAGGAACTCCTCCACGTCCTTTATCTCTTTAGGCAGGGTTGACGTCCTCCCAAAGCTGAACCAACCTACTGGTTTTGAGCAGGGAAGCTTATATAAGCCTTAAAGAGGATTGTTTCAGCTTCGGAGCGCAGGCTGAAGCTGGGGAAGCGGAATTTCCAGCCGGACTAGGTCGCCGTCTTTAAGCTTTAAGGCTTCTCGGATGCATATGGGGGCGATGACCTCCACCACGGAATTATCATAATGGGTCCTCTGGATGAGGATTACGTGGCCTTTAATTTTGCCGTCGACCAAGACGGGTATGCACCTTAAGGTCCCATAAGTTCGGACACCGTTGCTGAAACCTTCAATAAGAATGCTAGGGAGAACTTCTATCTCCCTTCTGACAGCCAAGTCGTGGCTTCCTGAAAGCCGCAGGTTGACGGTTCCGGGATACGGCTTATAGCCCAGTTTGGCGATGAACTGCTTTTCATAACCATTTCTGGTAATGTAGTAGGCTCCCTCGCCGATGCCGGTGAAAATTCTACCAGCCAAACGGAGGGCCTCCACCTTGGAAGGCCTTAGCAAGGCGGCTAGGGCTGCATGAACAGCCATCAACTCGTCTCTTCCCTTTTTTGTAAGACTCAAATACTCTCCTCGAAGGTTGATTTTCCTTTCAATCAGACCTTTTTGAGAGAGTTCCCTCAACCACCTAGAAGCCGTCTGCTGGGAGCAAAGGAGCTCTTTGGCAAGGCTGCTGGTTGTGGTGAAAATCTGCCTTTTAAGACCTCCCAGTTCCGCCAGCTTTAACAGGAGAAACCACTGCCGGGGCTCGATCAAAGTTCAACCCTTTTCAACTCCTTAAGAGGTACCTACCTATAAATATTAATAAGAACGATTTTTCAGACCCGAGATAGCTGGTGAGCTATCTTCAAGGGTTCCGGTTGAACGTGCTCCCTGATACATCGGAAAACAGCATCCACCGCTTCGTCCAACGTTATCAGGTTTCCCACACTAACGTAGAGGAGCTTTTTTCCCGGCTTAGGAGCCAAAGCCATACCCACAATTTTCCCGCCTAAAAAAATCGGCGCCCGCCTCCCCTCAAATTCTCCAACTTCCCCGCATAGCAGCCTTTTGGCCACTCCGACCGTGGGAATTTTCAGAAGAACACCCACGTGAGAAGCCA
This sequence comes from Candidatus Hecatella orcuttiae, assembly GCF_002009985.1. Taxonomy (NCBI): domain Archaea; kingdom Thermoproteati; phylum Candidatus Bathyarchaeota; class Bathyarchaeia (SeqCode); order Candidatus Hecatellales; family Candidatus Hecatellaceae; genus Candidatus Hecatella; species Candidatus Hecatella orcuttiae. The sequence continues at coordinate 328,107 of NZ_MTLX02000002.1, read as the reverse complement.
GCCCGCAGCCCAAAGGATGAGCAACACCATGACCGTCCACCAGCAGAAGATGGGGGCGGTTTTCAAGCTTTTGCACGGCCTGAACAATAGGTGGAGCCTCCCTGAAAGCTAGGAAGGTTGGAATGTAAGGAAACGCCACCCGAGTCCATGAAATTTTAGCCTCCCTCTGTTCCATGGTCTGAAAATCTAAAACCACCGCAGCGGCTTTGGCGCGGTCTTCCATGTAGGACACGTCCACTCCCCCCACCAGTTTCACCTCCGTGAGAGGGAGAGGTCTGATTTCCACCCGTTTTGCTAAGGTTTCTTGAATTTTCCGAGCTTTAGAGAGGTTGAAGCCTCGATGGTGTTCCGGAAGAGGCCTCTTTTCGATCTTGGAGGTGTCCAAGCCTAACTAACCTGGAACCTTAGGATGAAGCCTCTCATCTACTGCAAGCCTTTACGGCTGCGGAAAATCTCAAGCCGAGTTTCGTGGACGCTGATTTTCATCCTACTACTTCGGCGTTTGCGCATCTTCGACCTATTCGGGTCACCTTGATCTTGACGTGGTCACCGGGCTTCGTTTCAGGAACGAACACCACGAAGCCTTGGATTCGGGCTATTCCCTCTCCCCGTCGGCTGGTTTCCATGATGTCCACATCGTATTCCTTGCCAACTTCGACAGGGTAGGGCCTAAAGCCTCGACCCGAGTAGGTCGACCTTCTTTCATAACCCATACATTTTTCCCTCCTGCTGATGAGTGTGAACAGTTTTCAGGAAATATTAAGGCAAAACCTTAAGGCTTCCATAGCGCCCTATGTTAAGCTGCTTTATTCCCCGAAATTCGGAGACGTAGCCGTTTTCAATCTGAACGTCGTCTTCAAGTTTAACAGAGTCTATCTGTTCATTCCAGAGAGCCAAGTTGATCTTCCCTGACTCGTCTGCCAAAACCGCTGTGGCGACGCGGTTGGGCCTGTTGGTTATCCTCGAAATCACCGTCCTAGGCTCCGATATCTCCAAGACTTTACCTTGAATGTTCACGGACCTCATGCCCACATGCAGCTCAGATATTTTCAATGAACGTTTCACCCCCTTTCTTTCGCATCCGCAACCAGACAGGTTTCAATTCTTCCAACTTGGCTTGCTTCAAATGGAAGCGAAGAGTGGCAGCAGAAAACCTCGGAAACCTGGTTAAACTGTGCTCTTTCAAAGAAAGCGTGTCACCAAAACTTATCTGTTGATAAAACATAGACTTCGACTCGGATTTCGTTTCCTTACGGTTTGACTTATCTCTTTTCTTTCGCTGCTTTCAAGGCGAAAAAGCCTTTTCCTTTTTCGAGCTTAAACCGTTGGAGAAAAGCTAAGCAGCCTGAGGCTACTTTAACTTACCCGTCCGGTTAACTCGATCGTTAATTATTTCATCAGCATCTCATATTAAGTTTTAGGTTGAAGGAAAACTTTTCCTGCCAGCTTTTTGCACATCTCCACGGCTTGAACAGCATCCTCTGCATAGGCGGCGTGAACCTGTCTAGCAAAATCCCTTGTCACAGCTGTGCCGCCTAGGATGACTTTAACCTTGCCCTTCAGATTTTTTTCCTCCAGAAGCCCTATAACTTCTTCGATGCTTTTCAGGGATGTGGAAAGCAAGGCGGACAGAGCTAGGATTTCAGCACCAGTTTTTTCAGTTTCTTCCACAAATTTTTCAGCCGGGATGTCCACACCCAAGTCCATCACCTGGAAGCCTTCCACGGTGAGCATGGTGGACACCATGTTCTTGCCGATGTCGTGGATGTCCCCCTTCACCGTGCCGATGACCACGGTCGCCAAAGGCTCTGAGCGTCGGAAAGTTTGAAGATGAGGTTTCAGTATCTGGAAACCTTGCTTGAAGGCTTCCGCCGCCATGAGAAGGTCTGCGAGAAAATATTCCATGTTCTCAAATTTTCTGCCAACTGTTCTCATGGCCTCCGTCATCTTGTCTAGAATTTGAGGGACGCTTATTCCCTCATCTAATGCCTTCTGGACTAAGGAAGCTATGTCCTCTACCTCGAGATTCAGTATAGAATCGTAGACGGCCTTGAGAACCCGGACCATACCTATCATCTTTGGACATGAGCCTATAAATTCTATTCCTCCACAGATACACAAATGGAATAGGCCTCTGTCTCCAATTCAACTCGAAACAGTCAACATGAACCATGAGGAAAGCATATTGTGTTTATGAGAATACTTGCAGATGAAAATTCGAGGCGCCTTGACCGTCAAGGTTTGGATGTTTTCAGCTTTGAAGAGAAGACTTATGTAGAAGGCCTTTTTCCATTCTCGGTAAGGTTTTCGCAGATGGGCGGCGTACCAACGGTAATGGCAACCCAGCATCCCGATTCTGCCAAAAAATACGTTCCCGTACAGGAGGAAGTCGATGAGGCGTTGGAGGCTTTTCTCAACGGCTATAGGGAGAGACTCCACTGCGACGAATACAAGGTTGACTATGAAGGTAAACTCACACCGTACCATCAGGTGTCGCAGATAGTTCTCAAGGCTGTGGAAAGCAAACTGAAGCCGGGTAGAGACATTTTCGTAACCCCGAGAATGCCCAGTGCAAGGGAGGAAACAGCTTTCCGTCAGATCATGTCCGTAATGGCGGCGATCGAAGCTAACTATCTGACCCAGAATACACTTGACAGCCCGGCGGTAATCGAGATAATTCACCCTATGACAAAGGATGTCGGTGAACTGCTGGGCGCTAAAAGTAGAATGAATCAGGCAATAAGCTTGGCTAAGAACGAGCTGGGAGCCAAACTCAAACCTGAAGACATGAGCATCATACCTCTGTTCGAATCCGTTTCTGCACTGCTCAACATCGATAGAACTGTAAAGGCTTACGTCAATAAAGCTGGAAAACCTGAAAGGTTAAGGGTTTTCATAGGCAGGTCAGACCCAGCCATGATGTGCGGCTTAGTAGCTGCTGTTCTCGCAGCTAAAATAGCCTTAAGCAAGCTGGGTCTATCATCAGAAGATTTAAACGTCCCCATTTACCCGATTCTGGGCGTCGGAAGCCTACCTTTCAGAGGACACCTTACACCTGAGAACATCGAGAACTTTTTGAAAGAATACAGCGGCATCAAAACTGTAACCGTGCAGTCAGCTTTGAGATACGACTATCCTAAGGAAAAAGTCAAGCGGTTGATCAGGCATCTCCGAGCTGAAATTCCCAAAACTCAACCTACAATATTCGATGAAAAGGATGTGGAAAGTATGGTGAAGATGATCCAACTGGCAACTAGGTCCTACCGGAAACATCTCGCGAAGCTCATGGATATAATCGTGAGAATTTCTAAATTTATCCCTAACCAGAGAGATAGGCTGTCGATAGATTCCGACGTCAAATATGGAAGAACTTTAAACGAGCACAAGCCTTACCTTCTTCCCCGAGTCATAAAAACCACAGCAGCATTCTACACCATAGGTCTTCCCCCCGAATTCTTAGGCGTCGGAGCCTTCTTGGAGAAACTGACCTCCAAGCAGCTTCAGTTTTTAAGAGAACACTATCTCGGCTTAACCTCCGACTTGAAGAAAGCTGGCAAGTTTTTGAATTTTAAAGTGGCATCAAAGTTCATAGGAAGTCATGTTTCCCGGCTTCTGGAAAAAGATGTGGAAAAAACCAAGCGGATACTCAAACTTGAGATAGAGCCTGATGAAAACTATACGACTTTCCTCCTTCTCTTGGAACCCTATCTGGCCGCCTTACTAAAAGGGCCTAATTCAAGCGTGGCTGAAGGTTCTAGGAAGCTGATAATCCACTTAGGGCTGCTGAGAAAAAGCCTAGGATAGAGTTTTAAACACTCCAAACGCCTAAGAAGCGAGTTCGAAGGGCGATATGTAATCTCCATACTTCTCTCTAGCTCGGATGAGCCTCTGCCTCTGTTCTTCAAGCACCTCGAACACCCTTGAAGGTACACTGGTTAACTCCCTGTAAATTTTGGTTATTCGGTCGATCTTAGCCAAGTTTTCCTGAACTCTGACAGTGAACTGTTTAATGTAGGCTTCCTTAGCGTAGTGTCTGTCGAGCACCAGCTGGAACAGCTTCCTCAAGTCTTCGTAGACAGGTATCCTCCCAGTAGGCGTGTCTATGGCGCCCACATCTTCGTGGACACGAAGCTCCATCCATTTAAACCAAACTTTCTTATCCGTCTTCTCAGTCAAGAAGTTTCCATCTTCACCTTTCAGAAAATAGTTAACGGCGAAGATGCGAGGCGGCTTCGCCAAGTCTTTGCCGAAGTTGATGTTGTCCTCGATATATCGGCCGATGGGTATCGACAGAAAGTCCAGGTTCGACATAGGATTAAACTCCCGAACGCCCTCCGCGCCTAAGGTGGCGGCTGTGCTTTCGGATTCTAGGGAGGCTCCCTTGGTGATGATTCCGTGCTCCCAGTTGAAGGATTCCTCCACTGGCACCCAAGTGTTTGAATCTCTCCCGCCGTACACAATGGCGTCTAACACAACTCCTTCAGGGTCGTCGAGGCGGGGATCTAGATTCTTGAAATATTTTAATTCCACGGTGAACCTAGCGTTAGGATGGGAGCAGGGGATTTCTTTACCCTTCTCGTCTTTTTTACCTTTCCACCATTCACCGGAATGGTTGTAGCCTCGCAGGGGAACCTCGCCGTCCTTCCCTGTCCAGTGCACATGGCCGTCTTCGGTGACGAGGACGTTGGAGAAAATCACCTCCACCGGGCTGTGGAGCACCTCCCATTGGATGGGGTCATCTTTGGAGTTAATTCCCTGAATTATTCCGAAAACGCCTTTCTCCACGTTGACGGCGCGAACCCGGCCATTTTTCTTTCGAAGGTAGGCTATGTCGTCGCCTACAATGGTCTCACCGTCCAGCATGGCCGTGGAGGTTTTCCCGCACATGGAGGGAAAAGCTCCGGTGAAGTAGGTCACTCTGCCTTTCGGCCCATGGATGCCCATGATGAGCATGTGCTCCGTCAACCAACCTTCCTTGGACGCGCGGTTTATCGCCAAACGCATGGCCAACTTCTTGAGGCCGATGGAGTTGCCGCCGTACTGGGTGTTAGCACTGTACACAGTGTCACCTTCGATGTCGATGTATATTCTGCGCTTGTCTAGGTTCGTGGAGGTTTTCCTCTCATCCAGTTTGCCTTGGGAATGGACAAACTTAAACGGTCGGGCTTGGCGGCCCTGCCTGACGAATTCTTCGTATCCCTGCCTGTAGAGAATGTTTTCACTGTGAGCCACATAACTGGAGTCTGTGAGCTGAACACAGGGTATAGTGAACTCCGAGCCCGCTGGGCCTAGGGTGTAAAAGCAAACATAGAGCTCATGGCCTTGCATGATGTTTTTCAGGATTTCGTGAATTTCCTTCAGCTTCTCTTCTCTGTCCCCTGTCCTCAGCTTAGGGCCTAGCTCCCTCCCCTTGGAGACGAGCAGCAACGTGTGCTCCCGGTCTCTCGCTTGGTCCTTGTAGTTGTCGAAGTGAACGGTATGGCCTTCTGTGGCAAGCTTGATTTCTTCCCCGTTTTTCACCGCCGTATTCTTTATGTATTCTATATCCTCCGCCGAGCCCTGGGAGACGTAAACCCTGTCCGGATTGCAGAGTTCCACATATTTTGCCACAAAGTGGTGGAGCGCAGGGTTATCTATTCTTAGAAGCCTTCGATAAGCTTCCTCATCCAGCCGGGTTTTGAGTATTTCTCCGAAGCCGGGGGCGGCATCCTTCACAGCAATTTCCTCCAAAGAGACTTCGCAGAACTTAACCCACCACCTCCTTTAAAGCATTTGCATAGTGGAAAGCCCCTCCAAGTCAACACTACCCAAGGGCACTGTAACCCTTACTCCGCATGAACAAAAGGAGAGTTGTCCTGAAAGATTCATAGAAAGATTTATGTGCCCAAACTGCGTCCACATGTTTGAGCCCAGGTAGCTCAGCCTGATCTCAAAGGCTAAGGAGAGCGCCCGATACCGCCTCAAGGCAGGTGGTAGGTGAAGCTGAAGACCGGGTTGACGGCCTTCCGCCCTTGACCAAAGGCCGGCCCAATCGCAGGTTCAAACCCTGCCCTGGGCACCATTCGATTTTTTGAAAAACTAGGGAGAAAAATTGTTTGCCGCCAAAAAACCTAGGCGGAGATAGGGTGGTTAGGTTAGGGGTTCGTTTTTGATGATCTTCCAAGCTCCGAATCCCTTTTTACCGGTGGCCACCATGGTGATTTTTCTTCCCTTCCTTTCGATGATTTTTATTTCTCCTTCTCTGGGTCCTTCAGACAAAGGATCACCTCCCCTTTCCTTCTCGTCAAGCAATCTTTCTAGGTGATATTTTATTACGTTTCATCCTTGAGAAAGGGGGTTTGAAGCAGGGTTTTCAGGCGATTTCTCCTGTGGGATGGGAGGTTAGACGTGGAAATCAACGGCTGGTTGGGAGGAAATTATACAGTTATCTGACAAACTTAAACGGCAACATCCCCCAATTAGAGGGAATAAGGGCTCTTGGTTGGCAGCGGATGTGGAAGCTTCGAAGACTTGCCCGGAGGAGAATACGCAGCCTAATTTGGGGTTGCTTTTTACATATTTCAGTAAAAAAATAGACGGAAGTACATCTTTTTTGGAGAAAAAAATTTCAACGGATTTTCATGGCAAGCGGGTCGTTTTCAGCTGAAAGGACTTCTTAGCGTGGTTAAAGGTTATTATAATTTACTGCGAAAATTAGAGGAGAGAGCTCCTATATGACCGTTAAAATCGCCATAGCCAACCAGAAGGGCGGCGTAGGGAAAACGGACCTCTGCGTCAACCTAGCTGCTTCTCTGTCTTCTTTCTCTTTCAACACGTTGCTGGTCGACTTGGACCCTCAGGCCAACGCCACCGACTATCTGACGAGAAATAACCCCCAAAGTTCCACCTGCGACCTGCTGATGAAGGATGAGATTAAACTGGAAGACATCACCCTGAAGACCGACTTCCCCAACCTAAGTTTGGCTCCCTCCAGCATAGGATTAAGCGCTGCCCAGGTTCAGCTGGCCAACGAGGTTAACATGCAGTTCAGGCTTAAGCGGAAGTTGAAGGCTTTAGACGGGTTTGACTATGTTTTCATCGACACTCCTCCTTCCCTGGGGCTTTTGACGGTTAACGCCTTAACCGCCTGCGACCAGGTTATTATTCCCATTCAGACTCATTATTTTGCCATGGACGGTGTTACCAAACTGCTGGACACCGTTAACACCATCAAGGAAGACCTTAACCCTAACCTTTCAGTCAAGGGCATCGTCCTGACCATGTACGACAGGCGAACTTCCCTGTCCAAGGAAGTGGAGGAAAAGGTTAGAAACGCCTTCAGGGGTAAAGTTTTCAAGACCGTGATTCCCATCAACGTGAAGTTGGCGGAGTCGCCCAGCCACCACCAGCCTATCATAACCTATGCTCCCAGAAGCACGGGGGCGAAAGCTTATCTGAACTTGGCCAAGGAGTTTGTAGGATGAGCAAGAGACTGGGAGACAACCCCCTATCCCGGAGAAAAATGGCGGTAAACACCGTTCGAGCTATGTATCGGAGAAAAAGGGGAATTAAAACTTCTTCCAAGCGCTCCCTGAAAAAGAAGCCTACGCCTAAGTCGCGGTCTAAAAGCCGAAAACCCCAGCGAAAACAGAAGGTTAAAAGAAAGAAATAGAGGGTCTTTTTTCAGCTCTGCAGATAATCTTTTCTAGGGGCAGGTCTTTTTAATACTGAAACATTTATTTGACCTGAGGAATTGACGATGGAAGGTTTAGGCTGGAAGCTTGTTCCACCAAAAGAGGCGTTGGACGGGTTCTTAGAAAAGACTCAACCTAAGGTTTTGGGGGAGGAACTCGTACCTCTTCAGGAAGCTTTGGGCAGAGTGTTGGCTAGGGACATCGTTTCGGAGGTGAACGTGCCCTCCGCCAATCTGGTCTTCCTCGACGGCTACGCCCTCAGGGCGGAGGATGTTCAAGGCGCTTCAGCTGAGAAACCTGTCAGGCTTAAAATCGCAGGGAAAATTATCCCAGGGCAACCCTCAGCCGTGAAGGTTTCTCCGGGGCAAGCTGTGTATGTTTCCCATTACATGGAGGTGCCTGAAGGCGCTGACGTAGTGGTGTCCTTGGAAAGCTTGGAGGTGGGAGACGGGGAAATCATCGTCAACCGCCCTTTCAGAGCCGGGTTGGGCATTCTCCCCAAAGGAGACGATATAAGGGAAGGGACGCCCGTCCTTAGGAAAGGCTGCCTTCTGAGGCCGCAGGATTTGGCTTTGCTTTTAGCCTTGGACAAGTGGGAAGTCCCGGTGGTCAAAAAGCCTAAGGTGGCTGTCATCTCCGTGGGAAATGAACTGGTGAAGCTGGCTGAGAAGACCTCTGCGGAAGCCGTAGGCGGATTTTCCATGCTTATCTCGAAGCTGCTCTTCGACCTCGGAGCCCTTCCCATGCCGGAGGTGGTGGGAGACGAAGTCGCCAGCATCAGGGAGGCGTTGCTCTCAGCGGCTGAGAAAGCCGACCTCATCCTCACCATCGGAGGACTTTCAGTGGGGAAGGAAGACTTTGTCCCCCAAGCCTTGAACGCTCTAGACCCTCCCGGGGTCATCGTCCGGGGAGTTGCCTTGATTCCGCCTTGGCTCACCACGTTGGCGGTGGCAGGAGGTAAACCCGTGGTGTGCCTGCCGGGGAGATATGTGCCTTTGATCGGAACCTTCTACTATTTCGCTGTTCCCGTGCTTCAGATGCTCAGCGGGGTTTCCGCATCCCTGCTGCCGGTTGTCAAAGCCAAGATGGGACATGATGCCAAGGCAGGGCCGGGAAGAAGCTTCTTCATGCCCGTCCGCTTGGAGAGGGAGGGCGCAACGTTTACAGTCAAGTCTACCTTCAGAGGGCCGCACCCCATAAGTTCGCTGACCAAGGCTCACGGATTCATCATCATCCAAGCTGGAACCATCCTCAAACAGGGGGAGGAAGTGGAAGTTATCCTCTTCAGCAGAACCGAAGCTGCTGCGTTACTTTCACAGGATTTCGAAGCCTAAGCCTAAAAGCAGAGTAGAATTTTTTCGGCAGAAATCTAGGCATGGAGAAGGTTTCAAACGTTGAGGCTGGTGGACGCTCACGCCCACCTGGAAGAAGTGGAAGAACTGGAACAAGCCTTGAGAAGAGCGTGGGAGGCGGGCGTGAAAGCGATCATCGCCGTGGGCTCCGACTACCACTCCAGCAAGTTCGCCCTAGAACTGGCGGAGAAGCCGCTGCGCCCGAAAGTCTACGCTGCCCTAGGCATCCACCCTTGGAGTCTGAATCCTTCAACCTTAGATTCCACCATGGAATTTATCCGCCGAAATCTCGGGAAAGCTGTAGCCGTCGGAGAGGTAGGTCTAGACTACTGGTACAAGGAAACGAGAAGAGACCGGGAAAAGCAGGCTTTGCAGAGAAAAGTCTTCGAAGAGTTTTTGAAAATGGCGGAGAGCAACGGGAAGCCGGTGATCATTCACAGCCGAGGAGCGTGGGGCGACAGCTTGAAGATGGCCATAGAACTCGGGGTTGAAGAAGCTGTCTTCCACTGGTTCAGCGGCCCCCAAGAGGTTCTAGAAAACCTGCTAAGCCACGGCTACTATGTTTCAGCAACCCCCGCTGTAGCCTACAGCAGAGAACACAGGAAAGCCGTCCTGAGCACGCCTCTGAGTCGTCTTCTCCTAGAAACAGATTCCCCCGTCAGCTATGGAGGTAAACCTTCAGAGCCAGCGGACATTCTTAAAACCTTGGAGGGAGTAGCGAGTGTGAAGAACATGTCTAGGGAGAAAATAGCTGAGGAGACTTTTGAAAACACGCTGCGCTTCTTCAAGCTTCCCCTAGACTGAGGGAAGACCATGGAAGCCTGTTAAAACTTTAATTGGAAAACGTCGACCTTTTTTTATGCCCAAAGCCAAGGAACTGGCAGAGCTTAGGAAAAAGATCGACAGAGTTGACTCGAGAATTGTGGCTCTGCTGGCGGAAAGGTTTAAACTCGTCAAAAAAATTTCGAAAGCGAAGCAGAAGCTGGGAATCCCAACCATCGACCGCCCTAGGGAAGCTCAAGTTTTGTCGAGAGTGGCGGTAATGGCGGAAAAGAAAAAGCTTGAAAGCAAGTACGCCGTCAACGTGTTCAAGGCCATCATAAGCAGTTGCAAAAAATTTGAAAAGGATTTAACGAAAGATAATCGGAAAATCCAGAGGTAGCCGCCTTCCCATCGAGACCTTTCCATCCCCGCGTCAGAGGATAAGGCTGGGAAAACTTAACTCAGGCGGCTGCCTTTAAAACGGAAAATTGCTCGGTGAAAATTTTGAAGACAGAAGAAAGAGAGTTAGTGGAAATCTTCAAAAAGCATAGGGCCAACGAGCTGAGACTAGCTGACAACTTAGCCTACCGTGGAGAAGACTAGAAACTCCGTGGCAAAGGCTGTGCTGGGCATGTTGATGTTTGATTCTAGGAAACACGCTCTGATGTTTCAAGCCATGTCCGACCTAGCAGTCGGCGAGGTTATGGAAGATGCGGACAAGGAGAAAATAGCCAACGCCCTCCGAGGACATCTGAAGGCTGAAAAAGACATGATGGAGGAACTTAAGCAGCTTAAGAAGAAGATCAAGGATTCAGTCCTCCGCGCCAGCCTTGAAGGCATATTGAAGGATGAGGAAAAACACCATCAGCTACTGGACAAGCTTGTGGAGTCATTCTCTGCGAAGAGCGACCATGGACACTTGGAAAGGCTTGTGGGGTTTCTCCCAGTTTCCCCAAGCCCATCTGGGCGAGTGAACCCCCAGCCAAGCCTCATGTTGGGGGACGACCCCTTTACCCCAAGGGAGCGAAACGTTTCCAAGCCTGTTTGAAAATATAAAAGGGCTGAGTGGCTTAAATTAAACAGTTTTAATAATTAACCCAAGCTCAGAAAAGGTGGAAACGGTGAAGTGGCTTCACATAGCTTCTGAAGAAGAAGTTAAGAAAGGGGAAACCACCGACATCTACTTTGTCCACACGAAAAAAGTGTTGGAAGCCAAGGGGCTGAACAAGGTAAAGGTGGTGGCTGAAATCACCCCCACCGGCCTACCTCAAGGCTGGCCTTGGGCTGTGTACTGCGGTTTGGAGGAGGCCTTGCGGCTGCTGGAAGGTTACCCCGTCGACGTCTACAGCCTCCCTGAGGGGAGTATCTTCCATCCAACCGACAGCTTCGGGGTTCGAGCGCCCGTAATGGTCGTGGAGGGGCCCTACGGCGCCTTCGGCCTTCTGGAAACACCTCTTTTGGGGCTGCTATGCCAAGCTACGGGCATCGCCACCAAGGCGGCGAGAATGCGGAAACTCGCTCCTAAGAGTCTTCTGATTTCTTTCGGAATCCGCCGGATTCACCCCGTCATTTCCCCCATGGTGGACAGGGCGGCCTACATAGGGGGCTTTGACAGCGTGTCCAGTCTTTCGGGGGCGAAGCTCATCGGACGAAAGCCCACGGGAACCATGCCGCATGCGCTCATCATTCTCTTCGGGGATCAGGCTAAAGCCTGGAAAGCTTTCGACGAGGTGGTGGAGGCAGGGGTGCCTCGGATAGCCTTGGTGGACACCTACAGCGATGAGAAAACCGAGGCCATCAAGGCGGCGGAGGCCTTGGGGGAGAAGCTCTACGGTGTGAGGCTGGATACTCCCAAGTCGAGGAGAGGAAACTTGCCTCAGATAGTTCGGGAGGTTCGGTGGGAGCTGTCTCTCAGAGGCTTCAGCCACGTTAAAATTCTAGTTTCAGGAGGCATCGACGAGAAGGACCTCCCCCCACTTATCGACGCGGGGGTGGAGGGTTTCGGCATAGGCTCCTCCATTAGCGCCGCTCCCATCGTAGACTTCGCCTTAGACATCGTGGAAAAAGAAGGAAAACCTGTGGCTAAAAAAGGAAAACTGGGGGGAAGCAAGAAGCTTTGGAGATGCCCCCGATGCCTCACCGACACCGTGCTCCCAGCTCAAGCTTCCCAGCCTCCATGCCCGGCTTGCGGAGGAAAAACAGAGTCTATGCTGAAGCCCGTGCTTAAAAACGGAAAGCTAACGCAGCCGTTACCTGCTTCCGAAGAAATTAGAAAATATCTGCTCCAGCAGCTGGAAAAACTGCGGGAATAAGTGTTCCGACGGGTGAAGGGTGCTAAGAATATTCCCGCCAAGTCATTCCGCATTTGGTACATCGGAAGAACTGAGTTGAAGACTCGTCAGCTCCCCGGGTCTGAACCATCCATACGTAGGCTTCCATGTTACCGCATTTGGGGCATTGAGCCTTCTGGGTGGGAAGGGTCTTAAGCTTAGCTTCTTTCTCCCCGATGATGATGATGGATTCCTTGGAAGGTTTCTCGGTGGGTTTAACCAAAGCCGGCTGACTGGTCTTTTTGCCTCGTAAGACGTAGTTGCAGTTGGGGCATTTCAGGGAAACCCGGGAAGACTTTTTCTCCTTAACCGAAAGCACCAGCCTCATTCCGCATTTAGGACAGAATTCCATCTGGCATCACTGGACCGCTTCAGCGCTTCAAAAGCAAGGGACACTCCGATTTAAAGGTTTCCCCCGAAGGTTTAACACCGCCATAATGAGGCCTCTAAAGCTGAAAGACTTTAAAACAGCCACTTCTGACCTGTTGAAGGGCTCTCCTGTATTTTCAGGTTTAAGCGTCTTGTTATGGCGCGACGGAAAACTGTTTATTTACGGCTTAGCGGGAAAACCACTCTCTTATCACGTCTTTCGCCTTTTCATTGTCTTTAAAGCTGAACTCCAGCTCCGACCAGCCTAGAAAACAGTAGCCGTCAACTTCTTCCCATGTTTCATCCAAAATCGTCCTGAAAATTTCTGCTTGGGTATCTTCATCAACCCTTGCTTTCTCAGCCCCCAGTTCTCCGAAGAAGAAGCCTTTGAGGCCGTATTTTTGCTTCAGAGAGTTCCCTTTCGCTACGGCTGCGTTTAAATAGTTTCTAAGCTCATCGTAATTCGAGTCTCCCCACATGATGTCGAAAGCCAAGTAGTCATATCCTCCTAAACTTTCAATTTCCTCCGGGCCCATGCCGGCCAGCTTTAACACCAACCCGCCTGAAAACATGGACCGTAGATTTTGAGACTCAACCATCCATTCTTCCACCAGATGTTCTTCCGAAAAAACGAGATTCGGCTCGTTTAACGGAGAATAAAACTCCACGTTTTCTTCTTCAGCTATTTCAGCCCATTTTGAGGATATCTCCATCACGGCTTCAACATATTGCGGGTCGGTCAAATGGGGGAAGCCGCCGCGGCTGGCGAGATTTGGCTCCAGAAAAACCGCAAACCCGGCACTGTGAGCCCTTCTGATCAAATCGATGATGAGAAAGTTTGGCACATCCTGTCTGATGTCGCCGTTTGAATCTATGCTGTAAAGAGGGCATATTCTGAGGGTGTTTATGCGCAGTGTTCTAAGTTCTTCTATTTCCTCATCGTTTAAAACATACAAACCGTTTTCACTTGAAACCATCTTCAAAAAAGTAACATTTTGCCTTCGGTATTCTTGGACAGCTACGTCTTGCAGTTGCTCCGCTTGTTCCGCCGACACTTCTTGCTCCGATGGCTTACCATCTTCTGGCTGCTCCTCTATTGATGGCTCAGTTTGCTGGGGCTGAACCTGCAGCGGCGCTTCCTTTGACGGAGAAGCTGTCGGTTGAACGCCCGCCGGTGTTTCTGTTGGCGCCTCTGCTGGCGGTTCTTGAAAGATATAGCCTCCTACAAGGGCAAACCCCACGATCACCGTTACCGTAAATGCTAAAAATCCGGTAAACACATACTTCTGTTTCAATTTCATCGGTTAATGCTTAATTTTATTTTCTTTAATAAAGCTTCTTTTCAAATAGCCCTAAGACTTCAGGGAAGTGAAAGCGGAACCTACCATGCGGGCTATTCTGAGAGGTTCAGGAATGAACCCCGGCTTGCAGGTTGCCTTCACCACTCTCCCAGCTTCTTCCACACTCAGCCCAAAGGACTGAATCCAAAAAGTTTTTCCCCCCTCCAGCTTTAATGGAGTAGGGTTCCCAGCTTTCTCAACCATGCTCACCCTTTTCTCTCCAAAAGGCAGGGATTCGAGTTGGCGTTTAAGCTTTCCTAGGTCAGGCGCTTTTTCCCAGAAAACCATCACAGGCCTTTGGAGGTTTTCCGCCAGCTGAGCTACATCCACTACGTTGAAGCCGGCGAAGCATAAACCCATCAGCATGACGACGCGGATCTGCCCATAATGGCTGGATCCTTTCACTGCTTGAGTTATCTTCCGGGTTGCATCCAGCCCGTTCCACTCTGCGGAGCCTTTCAGCAGCCCTTCCAGCCATTCCTTCCCCCTGAAAACAACGCCGAAAAAGGGGCAACGTTTTTGAGGGAGGGGCATGTTGCCGTTTACGATGCCTAGGACTCTGATCTCCCGTTTTACGCTCCGCAGTTTCAGGGGTATTCACCCTATATTTTGCTTTATCCGGCTGAATGGCTGTTTTCTTAACCCTCGGCCTTCCTTCTGGGAAGGTGAAGCCCAGCTCTAGTCCATATGTTTGTGAGGGCTTGGCTGAAAGCTGAGACGGGGTCTTCTGCCTCTCGGAGCAGGTCGACGAGCTCCCGGCTTGAGATCAGGTTTTTGGCGGCGGCGTAGACTATCAGGGCTTCCGCGGAGCTGCCTATATCTCTCCTTGAAAGCCGGGAGGGAAGCCTCCTTCGGACTCCCGCCTGCCTGACGGCTTCGGCTAGAACCTTGTTGCTGACTTTCATTCCGCATGGCTTTTTCTTTTTAAGGCTGAAGGCTAGGGAGTAGAGGAAGTTGATGTAAGTGTCTCCTAAGCCGGCTAGATTCCTCTCGGAGAATATTTCTTCGACAGATTTCTCTTCCCCCTTCAAGGCTTCAGCCAGCATGTTTTCCAGACTTCCTTTTCCCGCTGACAATTTTTCTCGCCTTCCAAATTAGGGAGGAAGATTCGTGGAGGCTTAGGGTTTAAGCCCCTTTTAGCCGCTTCAGCTCTTGGTCGAGGAGGGGGAGAAAGGTTCCGATGTCAGAGACCACCCCGATGGCTTGCATGGAGCCGCGGTCGAGAAGCTTGGTAACGGTGGCGGGATTGATGTCGACACAGACGATCTTCACCGTGGAAGGCAGCATGTTTCCCACGGCTATGGAGTGAAGGGTGGAGGCGAACATCAAAACCATGCTGGTTCCGGCGAGAGCCTCCCTGTACAGTCTCTGAGCCTCCACCATGTCGGTGACAACCTCGGGAAGAGGCCCGTCGTCCCTGATGGACCCTGCGAGGACAAAAGGCACACCTTTAACGATGCACTCGTACATGATGCCCTTTCGGAGGACACCCTTCCTCACTGCCTCCTTCAAGGAGCCGGCCTTGTAAATTTCGTTGATGGCGGCCATGTGGTTCCTATGCCCCCGGACGGAGGGGACGCCTTCCTCCAAGGAAACCCCGAGGGACGTCCCCAGCAGGGCGGCCTCCACGTCGTGCACCGCCAAGGCGTTACCGGAGAGAAACACGTCGATGAAACCCTCCCGGATGATGCTGGCCAGAGCCTCAGCAGCTCCTGTGTGAACCACAGCCGGGCCTGCCACAGCCACGATTTTGCCCCCCGCCTTCTTGGTGTCATAGAGGTCTTTGGCGATCTGCTTCATCAGGGAGCCGGAGGGTTTTTCCGATGAGGCGTCACTTCCCATAAACTTGAAAACCCCGATGCTTTCCCGGGGCCTTTCAGGGGGTTTGACTTTAACCCCTGTCTCGCCGACGACCACCAGTTCCCCTTTTCTCACCTCTCGGAGAGGTTTGCAGTAGGCCTTGCTGCCGTCGGGTTCCACTACCACCACCTTATCCATCATGGGATTTTCCACCTCCACCCACCTTCCTTTAAAGTAGATGAAAGTAGGGTTGTTGGTGGTGGAGTAGAAGTTCTCAGGGAGAACCATGTCCGCGGGGGCGGGTTCGCAGACAGCCTCTTGAACCTCGTGGGGAATAGCCCCCAACCGGTAGATTTCTTGGAGGATCCTTTCCAGGTGGCTTTCGCTTTTTCCCTTGACTAGCATTCGGGCGTAGCTGTAGTCGGTTTTCCGCTTGCCAACTCGGAATTCGGAAACTTCAAAATCTCCGCCCAACTCCATAATCCTGTCCCAGATCCTGGAGAGGATCATGGAGTCGATTAGGTGGCCTTCCACCTCCACGTCTCTAGTGTGGAGAAAGGAGTCCTCCTGCTTTTTCCGATGGAACTCGACCACCGTCCACGGTCAGAACCTCTCTCAAAAACCGTTAGAATTGTGAAGGCCTCCTTTATTTAAAGATTGAGGGAGTTCGCTTGGAGCAAAATCTATTTTAGGTAACGGCTTACCATGAAGGGATCGATGAAGAGCCGCCTCCCACCGCTCTTCTCTTTAGGGCTTGGAAAAAAATGACGGAGCCGCAGCCTTCCAGCAGGCTTGAAGCTATCCTCGTCAAAATTATGGCTGAGAAGCCGGATTTGACCAGAGAAAAACTGCTGGAGATGGTGGAAAGTAAGAGGGCTGAAGCTAAAAGCCTCCTCAACCCTGAAGGTGCCGCTTTCCTCGTGGCTCTAGACCTTGGAGTTTCTCTTTGGGACAGCAGTCTGGCTGTTGACACTGAAATCGAAGATGTCATCTCAGGTTTGAGGGACGTATCCCTCACAGGGAGGGTTCTGGGAGTCTACCCGGTAAAACTCTTCAAGAGACCGGACGGTCAGGAAGGAAAACTCAAGAGGCTGCTTTTAGGGGACAAGACAGGAGTGCTGGAGGTTTACCTGTGGAATCAGAAGGCTGAAGAAGCGGAGCGGCTGAAAATCCAGCCCGATGCCGTTGTGAAGATAGAACACGGCTACACCCGAACCTCCCTCGCGGGAAAAACCGAGCTCCATGTGGCTGACAGCGGAAGGATAGCGCTTATCCCCCCAAGCCAAGTCGGCGGGGAAGTCCAAGTTCCCGCCCTCGGGGAGTTTTTCCAAGAAATCCGAAGCCTGAAGAAACCGGGGGAAGAAGTCAACCTCTCAGGGGAAATCATCCAGGCCTACCCTGCCAGAAAATTTCTCAGAAGCGACGGAGGGGAGGGGACGGTGATGCGGCTGAGGCTGAGGGATGACTCCGGGGAGATAAACCTCGTAGTATGGAACGACTGGGTGGAGGCCGTGGAAAAAGCCCGGGTGGGAGACAGAATAGAGGTAATCAGGGGGAAAACCCGGGAGAACAGGCTGGGTGAACTGGAAGCCCACGTCAACAGAAACACCTACCTGAAGCTGACGCCTACACCCACACCCGCCGCTCCAGTGGAAGACAAGCCTACACCCCTAGGCAGGATCAACCCCGGCATGAGGAACCTCACCGTGGAAGGCGTGATGGTCGACGCTCCGGCTGTGAGGGAAGTGACCCTGAAGGACGGAACCCAAACCCAGGTGGCCAGCTTTAGGCTGAGGGATGAAACCGGCGTCCTCAGGGTTTCCGCTTGGAGAAAGCAGGCGGAGATCTTGGCCAAGTTTCCACCGGGCGTTCAGATCAGGCTGAAAAACGTGACGGCTAAGCCGGGTCTTCAGGGGGAAACGGAGCTTTCCACAGGAAGCTTCACCGTCGTGGAGCTAATTTCTCAGCCTTCTGAGTCGGAGTCCAAACCCTCCACCAGACTGTTTTCAGATGAGAAGGCTAGAGGTTAAAATAGCGCATGAAGCTGCCGTTGGGAAAAACACCCCCGAAGGTTTTGAAGGCCCAGGTCTTCCGATATTTAGGCTTAAAACGTGGCGACGTGGTCCTCGGACCTGCCAAAGGGGAGGACGCCGCCATCGTCAAGGCGGGGAGAAGCCTCCTAGCCCTATCCTGTGACCCCATCAGCGGCGCGGTGAGAAAAATCGGCTGGGCGGCAGCTCACATCGCCTGCAACGATGTAGCCACGCGAGGGATCAGGCCTCAGTGGCTTCTCTCCTGCATCATGCTTCCCCCGGGGTCTGGAGAAAAAACCTTGAAGGAAATCTCCGCCCAAATAGGCTCAGCCGCCCTCCGGTTGGGGGTTGCTGTGGTAGGCGGCCACAGCGAGGTTACTCCGGGCCTAAGCCACCCCTTGGTCGTGGGTTTTTCAGCAGGCTTGGCTGAGAGGGGCCGGTATGCGGCTTGCAGGAATGCTAAGGCGGGAGCTAAGATAATTCTGACCAAGGGAGTGGGCATCGAAGGCACCGCCATCCTAGCATCTGACAGGAAAAGTTTGTTGGTTGAAAGGCTGGGGAAGAAAACCGTGGAAAGGGCGGAGAAGTTTTACCGGGAAATCAGCGTGGTTCAAGAAGCCTTAACCGCCTTCGAAACGGGCGGAGTTCAAGCCATGCACGACCCCACAGAAGGAGGCCTAGCTGCAGGCCTCCACGAGCTGGCTGACGCCTCGGGGACGGGGTTCAGGGTCTACGAGGACAAAATTCCCATCAGGCCTGAAACCCGGGAAATCTGCCGGGTCTTCGCCGTCAATCCCCTGAGGCTGGTGAGCTCTGGGGCGCTCCTCATAGTAGCGGAGCCGCAGAGGACGGATGACATCGTAGAAAGCCTTACTCGCGAGGGCTCCGAAGCCGCTGTCATAGGGAAGATTCTGAAAGACCCCAAAGTCAGAGTAATGGTGGGAAAAAACGGCTTGGCAAGAAGACTGCCCGCACCTCTCCAAGATGAGCTTTGGAAGGCGCTTCAAAGTTCACCTCAGGAGCTGTAGTCTTCGCTCAAGTTGGTGTTCAGGTTTTCTTTCCCCTCAGTTCTTCTACGTACTCGTAAGCTTGGATAGCGGCGGTGGCTCCTTCGCCTACGCAAGTTACAATCTGCCGCATGCACTTGTCTCTGCAGTCTCCCGCTGCGAAGATTCCGGGAACCGAGGTTCGCATGCATTCGTCGGTTAGGATAGTTCCATTCGGATTTTTCTTAACGTTGACGAAATCCGTGTTGGGCTTCAGGCCGATGTAGATGAAAACACCGTCTACGCGAAGCTCGGAAAGCTTCCCTGTTTTAAGGTTTTTGAGCACGAGTTTTTCCAGCCGGTCTCTTCCCACTACTTCTTCCACCACGGTGTCGAAGATGAATTCTATTTTCTCGTTTCGGAAGGCTTTTTCCTGCCATGACTTCTCAGCCCTCAACTTATCTCTTCGGTGAATGAGATACACTTTGTTCACCATCTTGGTCAAGTAGATGGCTTCTTTCGTGGCTGAGTTTCCCCCTCCCACCACCGCCACGTCTTTGCCGGTGAAAATAGGCCCGTCGCAGAGTGCGCAGAAGGCAACCCCTTTCCCGATGAGCTCCTTTTCCCCTTTGACGCCCAGTTGTCTAGGAGAGGAGCCGGTGGCTATGATGACGGCTCTGGCTTCAAGGTCCCCTGAGCTTGTCTTAACCAGCTTCCTGTCTCCTAGGTCTTCTATGGCTGAAACTTCCGCTGTTTGAATTTCAGCTCCCGCCGCTTCAGCCTGCTCTTGGAAAAGCCTCATCAACTCCGGGCCGCTGATTTCCTTGAAGCCGGGGTAATTTTCCACCGTGGCCGTGAGGGAAATCTGCCCTCCTATGACCTCTTTCTCCAAAACCACGGTCTTCAGTCCAGCTCTGGCCGCGTAGAGAGCCGCCGTCAACCCGGCGCAGCCGCTTCCCACAATAACGAGGTCGTACACTTTTTGTTCACTGTTCCCCAAGACTGATCTTCGGAATCGCATAAATTTGTTTCCTTTAAAAAGCAGTCTTAATCGTTGGGTTAAAACTTGTAGCCGAGTTTTTCAAAGATCCTCTTCATGGCTAAACTGTCCTGTTCTAGAATGGGGGATTCGGAAATGATGGTGGCGCTGACTTTTCTCCTCAAAATTTCTCTTGCCAAAGGCTCGAAGGGAGGCTGGTTGGCTTTTATCTCCAAGTGGTTTTTTTCGTTGCCTTTATCCGTTCCCTTAACAGGAGTCCAGTTTATTCCTGAAAAGTGCACGTGGAGATGCGGCAGCTTCAGCTCAGCCACCCGGTCGAGGATTTCTCCGTAGTCTATCTTGCCCCCCTGCCTAGCGAAGATGTGGGCAAAGTCCACGTTGGGCACGCAGTCCACTTCCCGGCATAGCTGGATGATTTCGTCGAGGGTTCCAAACTGGCTTTGCTTCCCCATGGTTTCAAGCCCGAGTTTAACCTTTCCGACGCCTTCGTCCCTCAGCCTGCCTAGGAGGTCTTGAAAGCTTTCCTCCACCATCTTGAAGGCTTTCTCCGAAGTCAGTTGACCGTAGTACCCGGGGTGAATGACCACGATGTGTGCGCCCATCTTCTCTCCTCGAGTAGCAGAGTCGAGGATCCTCTGCTTGGACTCTTCGACGGTCTTCTTCTTCTCAGAGCAGAGGTTGATGTAGTAGGGAGCGTGAATGGAGAGTTCCACGTTTAATTTTTTCGCCACTCTTCCCACTTCTTCAGCCGCTTCAAGGCTCATGTTCACTCCCCGCACAAACTGGATTTCTATGGCCTGGAGGCCTAGGCCGGCCACGGTTTTAACACCTTCCACCGAAGACCGAGGCTTGGTTACCGTGGGGATTCCTGCGGGGCCTAGCAGTATTTTTTCAGCCATAGGCTTCAGCTCATCCTATATTTTGGATGTCGAAATATTTAATATCTGGCTCCACTTTTAGTAATGAAAATACTTTTGAAAGGTTGTGACCCCTTTGCCGGGAGCCCGGCTTCTGTGGCTCGGCTGGTTCGTCGCCCTTTTAGCCTTGGCCTACGTTGTACCCTATACGGTTTTGGCGGATTTCCCCCGCATCTACGGAGCCTACTTGTTCTGGGCGGTTTTGGCGCTGGTCGCCATAGTCTCCATGTTTTCTCTGATTTCAAGGTGGGAAGATTAGCTTGGTCTCCGCAGGGTGGATTTACCTCACCATAGGCGTTTTCTTCACCGCCAGTTTCCTCATCGCCCATTACGGCCGCATGAGAACGGGCAAAGGCCTAGAGGAGTATTTCATAGCGGGTAGGAGGCTGGGGGGCACGGTTTCCGCCCTCACCTACAGCGCCACAACCTACAGCGCTTTCATGATGGTGGGCCTCGTGGGGTTCACCTACGTGGGAGGCGTAGGAGCTCTGGGTTTTGAGCTCATCTACCTCATGGGTTTGATGGTAGCGGTGATGGTGGGCCTTCGATTTTACGCCGCCGGCAGGCTGAGAAGCTACGTAACCCCCGCCCAGTTTTTGGGGGACCGGTATGAGAACAGATTCGCCGCGGTGGTGATGGCTGCCGCCTGCTTGGTTTTCCTCGTTCCCTACATGTCGGTGCAGTTGGTCGGCCCCGCCTACCTGATAAGCACCCTCTCTGGCGGTCAGATACCTTTCATCGCCGGGGTGCTCTTCATGGGCTTCGTCATCGCCGCTTACACCTGGTGGGGTGGCATGAGGGCTGTAGCTTGGACGGATGCCTTGCAGGCTTCCATGATGATCACCCTAGCCCTTATTCTCCTCTTCTTTGTCATCCAGATAGGCCTAGGAGGCTTCGGAAGCTTCTTCTCCGCCCTCGAAACAGAGCATCCTGAGTTGCTGGTGGTGCCGGGGCCCGGGAAGTTTTTTAACTTCCCCAAGTTTCTAGGCTTGACTCTCCCCTGGTTTTTCTTCTCTATCACCAACCCCCAAGTTGTTCAGAGGTTTTTCGTCCCCAACTCGGTTTGGTCCCTGAAGAACATGTTCAGAGGCTTCCTCGTCTTCGGCTTCACCTACACCATCATCGTAACCATGCTGGGGTTGGCGGCTAAAATCCTGCTGCCCGATTTGGCTAACCCGGATTTGGCCATGCCGTCGCTTCTCACCCTCGTGCCCGCTCCCTTAGCCCTGCTGGTCATGGTGGGAATCTTGGCCGCAGCGGTTTCAACAGTGGACTCCATTCTCCTGTCCTTGAGCTCCATGACAGCTGTTGACCTATACAAGGGTCTGAGGCCGAAAGCTAGTGAGCTGGGAGGCTTGAGAGTAGGTCGAGCTACCATTCTGATCATGGCAGCGGTCATCGTAGCTTTCTCCATTCGCCCCGCGGGATTACTTGTAGAGCTTTCAGTCATGTCTTCCGCAGGCCTGCTACAGTTTGTCCCCGCGGTTTTAGGAGGGTTCTTCTGGAAGAGGGCCACAGCCGCGGGAGCTGTGTCCAGCATCCTAGCCGGAATCGCCGTGGTAGGCTTCCTCTACTTTACCCGCACCTTTCCTCTTGGGCATTGGCCTGGAGTTTGGGGGATCCTCTGCAGCTCAATAGTCTTCCTCGCGGTGAGCTTCCTGACGAAGCCTCCGAAGGGTGCGGAGAAATTCGTGGAGATTCTAAGCCGCAAACAGGTTTAACCCAAGAAAACCGGTTAAAATTGTTTATGTAAAATAGGCGGGATAGAGGGCGGAGAAACCTGCCTTAAAGCTGGAAAACCAGCTGTTTCCCTCAGCCTCCTCCCAACCTCTGGTTTGAGGGCTGTCTTGGAAAAGATAGCCCAGCTTATTCTGTGACCACAATGGCTTGGGTGGGGCATTGAACCTCGCAGGCTCTGCACACGATGCAGGCGTCGTTGTTGACTACAACGGATTTTTTCCCTTCGTAGCCTTCCACATCTTGCATCTCAAAAACCGAAACCGGACAAACATCCACGCAGATGGAGTCGCCGTTGCATTTGCTCCAGTCAACTTTGACTTCAACCACTTTTAGTTCACCTGCCAATTTTGGAGTTTCATGGAGATTTTAGGTAATAAACTTTTCTAAGGCTGAAAGATGCCCTAAAGAGGCTTCTTTCAAATCTTTCATTTCACAGCGAAATGCCTATAATGGTTTTCCGCTAAGATTAGGTGGAACATCTTGGGTTTAGGCTTCAATCCTGAAAGATTTCTGAAAAAACTCTGCGCTGGAACGGTGGCAGCGGGGATTCTTTTCCATCTTTCCACCTACCTGTGGTCCTTGGGGTTGGGGTTCTTCCTCTTTTTCTTCACCCCAGCCGGTTTAGACGTTGCCCGGCGGGTTGTCCCTAAGGTGGACTTGCTCTTTTTCAAAGTGCTGGTTCCCAGCCCTCTTCCCGTGGGCTTCGTTTTCTTAGCCCTCTGGATTGTTTTCATCCTCTGCTTCATCGTCGCGTGGAAGGGCCCCGGCTTAAGCTTTCCCCAGGCGGTGAAGCTCAGTTTTTCCCACCCCTTAACCCGGTCTTTCAAAAACTACCTCTACCTGTTTCCCATCTTGACCAGCATGCTGCTGGTGGCGGAAAATTTCATAGAAAGCATTCAGGAAGCCCACGGAGTCCCCACGGGAGGCTTGGAGGTAGCCAACCCCTACCTGCTGTTCTTCTCCGCATCCTATGCCGCTGTCTTCGAGGAAATAGGATTCAGGCTGGTTCCTCTGGGCGCTGTGGTGGCGGCTTTGGTTTTGTGGGAGGGATGGCGGAAATTTTGGCAAACATCTTTTCCCCACCGATTGTGGTTGCTGCTCCTCGCCTTTCTCTATCCTGAAGGCGTCAAGAAGAGGGTGGGGCTGAGGAATGTGGAAGCCTACGGCTGGCAGAAGGGCATAGGCAGAGCTGAGTGGCTCATGGTTTTGGCCTCCGCCTCCGTCTTTGCCCTAGCCCACATTCTCTCAGGCTCGGAGTGGGAGGTTGGAAAAGTCAGCTTAACCTTCATCCTCGGCCTCGTCTTCGCCGCCGTCTACCTTATCTATGGGCTGGCGGCCGCCATTCTGGTCCACTGGTTTCACAACTACCATCTCGTCCTCCTCTGGCTTGGCTACCAGCATTTCGGCCAAGCCTTCCACAGCTGGGCGACATCAGCGAACCTAGCCATCTTTCTTTTCGGCCTAGGCGGCTGGGCAACTCTCACTGTCTATGCCTTTTTCCAGTGGACCAAGGAGAAAACTGAGGCAACAGGCCAGCTTCCCCATTAAAGTCGGGGGGAAATCAGCCTTGAGCCGTCATTTTTTCCTTCTAAAGCTGCGGAAGACAGAGTAGACGATGGCCGCGGCGACGGCGGCGGATGCTAGGGTGGCGAGGATGCTTCCGTAGCCGGGTAGGAAAGCGTCTATCGTCTTCCCGGCTAATTTCCAAGAGAAGAGAATGCCTGTTCCCCAGACTTGGAAGACCCCCGGCGGTTCAACCTCGACGGAGGCTGCGTTGGAGGCGGCTTCAAAGTTTTCTCCCCGGTAAACATAGCTTACCTCCGCGGGTTGGAAGGTGTAGACGCCTAGGTTTCGCAGGGTCAGGGTGTAAGTGTGAACCACCGCGGTGCCTCCCTCCAGCTGAGCCCACTCCGCTTTCAGGGAGCCGTCCACCAGCCTGACCGCGGAGCCGTAGTTTTCCAAGGCTTCAGAGTCGTCGAGTTGAAGGTTGAAGACGGGAGTTAAGCCCTCGTTGCGGATTTCAATCCGAACTTGGACGAAGTCTCCCTCTTCCAAGGAAACCGGCTCCACCTGTTTTGAAACCTTCAAGTCGGCGGGGAAGACTCGCTCGAAACTCACCGTCGCTTCGGAGAGAGGCTCCCCCGGCCTGAGAAGTTTCAAAACCGCCCCCTCCTCCAAAACCAGCCAACCCGGGGCAGGCTCAACGGCGGAGGGCGCGGCTATGAAGAAGAAAGAGGCATGGGAGTCGGATGCGGCGGTGGGAGGCTTGGAGTTTCTCAGGAAGCTGAAGAGGTTGAAAGTGTGCTGCTGGGGGGATGAATGAAGGCTGCGCTCCCAGAAGGAAACGTGAAAGAAGAAAGGAACAGGCTGAGAAGCTTGGGTGAAGGAGCGGATTAAACTGCCTAAAGGCTCCTGTTCCGACGTTAAACCTACCACCGCCTGACCGAGGAAGCCTCCTTCCTCTAGAAGCTGCAAGGCCTTGGGGGCGTTGACCAATCCCACGGCAACCAGGCTGCCGTCGGCGCTCCAAGGCTGAGAGCCGGGGGTGAAGGTTCCGTTTCGGTAGACATCGTAAACATAGGAGGCGAAGCCTTCTGGGTTTTGGGCGAGAACCCCCATTAGTTTCTCCTCGGAAACCGTGTAAGAGGCTTCGCTCCAGTAGACAGCGACCCGATAGGCTCGGTCTGCCCAATCCAAGGGAACCGCGGTCAAATAGGTTAGAGGGAGGTTGAAGTAGGCGGAAAGCTGAGAGCTGAGCGCGGGGGCAGCCCCGGCTTCTCCGCCCTCCCCCAAAGCTTCCTCCACAACGACGAGCACAGTCGGAGGCGCCGCGGCGTAAAGGCTTTGCCACCCGCCGGAGAGAGGTAGAGGTCCTTCTAAAGGCAGGGAAGGCAGCTTATCTGGGGGAAACGACTGGGTGAGCAGTATGGCTAGGATGAGACCGTCCAACTGCGGGTTCGGGGTTTGAACGCCTAGGTTAAGCTCCGAAGCCACCAGGGCGGAGGCCACGGCCACGGAGCCGTCGGAAGAAATTAGCCCGCCCAAGGCCTCCAGTTTGAAGGGAGAAGCCTGCGCTGAACCCAAAGGAATGAGGGAGGTTGAAGCCGTCAAGGTCAAAAGTAGAATCAACGCCAACGCCTTGGAGGCAGGGAAGCCAGCGGCCTCCGACCCGCCACGGCCAGAGGCTTTTTTGGCTAGGAAGCCGCCCAGCAGTCCGCCTGCCAACCCAGCAACGCAGGCCAATGCGAGGACCTTCACAGCGTTTACCACCACCATTTCACCCACAGCCTCCAAGATTAGCTTGGGGTCGAAAGGCTGGGTTGCCGCGAGCATGTCCAAAGCTAAGCGAAGCCCCGGGCCGACCACGGGGGCGTTGAACAAAGCTGGGAAAGAGAAACCGGGGGGCACAGGTGGCAGCCTCAGACCTTCGGGTCCCGCTTCCAAGGCGGGTTGGAGGGTTTGGAGAACAGCTAAAACGCTGAGGCCTAGGATGGCGTGGATGGCGGAGTAGGTGGAAACAGCGACGCCTATTCCCCGCAGGCCTCTTCGGGCTATGAGCCCCCCTACAAAGG
Organism: Candidatus Hecatella orcuttiae; assembly: GCF_002009985.1. Classification (NCBI taxonomy): domain Archaea; kingdom Thermoproteati; phylum Candidatus Bathyarchaeota; class Bathyarchaeia (SeqCode); order Candidatus Hecatellales; family Candidatus Hecatellaceae; genus Candidatus Hecatella; species Candidatus Hecatella orcuttiae. The sequence goes on along the minus strand of NZ_MTLX02000002.1, from coordinate 302,233 downwards.
CAGCGGAAAGCCAGGCGGCCAGTAGGGAAACGTCGCGGAAGGGGTCTCCGTAGAGAAGGTAAAGGCTAACCAGGGTTGTTCTCAAACCCAGCCCTAGGAGAGGCGCCAACCAAGCGGCCAGCATCTCGAAAGACTGGGGTAAAAGATAGGTGTAACCGAAGGTGAAGACTAGGAAACTGGAAGCCAGCCAGCCTAGAGTCTTGCTCAAACCGCTGCCCCCCCTTTTTACTAGGGGGTTTGAAGTAAAAAGTTTTACCAGCCTTTGCGAAGGCCGAATCGGAACCTCCGCCGGCCCCGCGTGGGAGGTTTTTCCGGACTGGTTTCCCCTTCCACGATGCGCACGTAGATGCTGTTGGCTATCTCCTCATCCACTGCTATCTGGGTTTGGCCTGCTTGGAAAACGTAGGAGGGACTACGCTGGATGAGGGTAACCGGGCTTCCCGGCAGAAGCCCCATGACCATCAGTCTCTCCAGCTTCCTCCGGTCTGAGGTGTAGATGTAGGCTATTTTCCCCCCTTCCCCAGGTTTGAGGTCGGAGAGAGGGCAGATGATTCTCCCCGTGGCCTCCTCCTCCTTCTCGCAGCATCTCCCGGGAGGAATAGGCAGGCCGTGGGGGCATATCTTCGGATGGCCGAGGAGGATGCAGATATGTTCGTCCACACCGTCTCGGAGGAGGTGCTCAAACTTGCAGGCAGTTTCCTCAACAAGCTTTCCCTTAAGGTCCAAGACGTCGACGAGAAGCCGCTCCGCCAGCCGATGCCGTCTAACGATGTCCTCCGCCAGCTTCCGGCCTTCCTCGGTGAACTCCACTTCCCCGTCAACCGAGCGTATCAGATTTAGCTTAAAGAGCTCCTCCACTTCTCTGTCCCCCCTCTTAAATCCGATGTCTTGGAGGGCTGTGGAGGAGGCGTTCTTCTTTTCCAGCACCGTCCAAAGGGCTTCCAAAACCTCTTCCGCTGGCTCACTTATTTCCATCCGCTTTTCCAACCCCTGAGTTTTTTCAAAAGCCTTGACTCCCTAGGGAAGCTGTAGCCGCACCGCGGACACCTGGCCAAGCTGCAAGCATCCCCGAGGGCTAAGGGGCAACCCTTACACGCCGCGGCTTCTTCCCTTTCTCCGCATTCGCAGCCGCAGAGAGGACACTTCATATTTGAACCCCCAAGGCCGTTAAGGCGAAGTTCACGGTGAAACCCACGGTGAAGGCGAAGGGGAAAATAAAGAGAGCTATGAGAAACGCCGTCTTCAACCCTCGTTCCCTAGTCATCACCAGAAACTGGGCGATGCAGGGTACGAAGAGAGTGAGGGTGATGGCGGAGACCGCCAGCTGAACCCCGGACAGCAGACCTGCCTGCTGCAGGTCGAAAAGGCCGGCTGCTCCGTAGTCCCTCCGGAAAAAGCCGAAGAGAAACACCACCGCCGCCTCTGGAGGCAGTCCTATGGCTTGCACCAGCGGCTGCAGGGCGGCGATCACCGCTTGGAAAACCCCTGTGAGTTGACCTGCCCAGAGGAGGACGCTGGCTAGGAGGAAGTAGGGGAAGACCTCCATGAAATACCATTCCATCCGGGCGAGGGTTTTGGTCAAAATGTTACCCAGCCTCGGCATTCTCAGCGGGGGGATCTCCAAGAAGAAACTGGGCTTCTCCCCCGGTATAAGCTTTGAAGCCAAATACCCGACTAAAACAAATATTAGGAGAATTGTCCCGGCCCAGAGGACTAAAGCCGTAGGCTTCCCGGATAAAATCGCCAAGATAACCCCCAGCTGAGCGGAGCAGGGGATGGCCAAAGCCATCAGCAAGGTGGCTATCACCCTCTCCCTCCGAGTCTCCTGGGTTCTCGTCACGATGGTGGCCATGGTGTCGCAGCCCAAGCCCAAAACCAAGGGGATCACCGCCCTCCCGGTGAGGCCTATCCTTTTGAGAACCCTGTCGATGAGCATGGCCAAGCGGGGGAGATAGCCCACATCCTCGATGACCGAAAAAACGATGAAAAAGGTGCCTACGATGGGTAAAATCAAGGCCACCGCATACCTCACACCTAGGGTTATGACCCCGTACTCGCCCACCAGCAGATCCTGAACCGTAGCATAGGGGATGCTCCTCACAACCCAAGCGGTAATGCGGGGGTTGACGACGCCTTCGAAGATGCGGCCTTCGAGAAAGTCCACAAGCACCCCCGCTCCGAAGACGCCTACAAACTGGTAGATGCCGAAATACAGAACAGCCAAGAGAATGAGGCTGCCGGTCCAAGGATTCATCGTCAACCGGCTCAGGTGCTCCGACAAGGTCAGCCTCATCTCCCGGGAAGGTGGCATAGACGCTTGGGCCACCATCCAAGTGGCTTCGTCGAATCTTCTCAAGGCTATATGGTAGCCCAAAGGGTGAACGAAGTGAGCCTGAGTCTTCCCCACCAGCTCTTCAATTCGGCTGTAACCGTCTCGGGGCTCTTCCTTCCTGACTTGCTCCCTTATTTCTTTATCTCCCTGCAAAAGCAAAAGACCTACAGCTCGCTTGGGAAAGCCGTACTCCGCCTTCAGCAAGGCGCATATGTCGCCTAAAGCAGATTCTACAGGCTCACTGTAGTCGAGAATGGAGGAAGCTCCCTCTTTCCCGCCTCCGCGGAAGACTCTTATTCTTTCCTTCAGCTCCTCGATGCCCCGTCCGGTTGTGGCCACGGTGGCCACCACGGGAATGCCCAGCAGCTCCTCTAAGCGCTGGGGGTCGACTTTGACCCCTATCTTTTCAGCCTCGTCCATCATGTTGAGGACGAGGATGACGGGGAGACCTACCTCCATCAACTGGAAGGTCAGAGGAAGCATCCTCACCAGGTTTTTGGCGTCCGCTATCTGCAGAACTAGGTCGGGTTTTTCCCGGAGGAGAACCGTCCTGGCAACCCGCTCCTCCTCGGTGAGGGGAATGAACGAATACATGCCCGGGGTGTCTATGACCTCGTATTCCGTTCTGCCGATGCGAATTTTCCCCCGAGCTATCTCAACGGTTGTCCCCGGGTAGTTGGAGACGGTGACGTAGGCGCCGGTGAGGCTGTGGAAGACCACACTCTTCCCCACGTTGGGATTGCCCACCAAGGCTATTTTCTTCAAGCCTTTTCTCGAAGAGGGGGGAGGGGCGCTGCCGTGACAGGTATGGCGGTGCATCAGGGGGAACCTTTCCTCTGGGGGTTACTGGTTTTGAGGTGGGCGTTCAAAGGACTTAGGCTCACCTAACATAGACGTGTTTATATAACGAAAACCTTCAATATATTTTTTTCCTCCTCTCTTTCAGGGAAAGGACTCCCCCTAGGCGAATTTGGAAAGAAGGGGGTTTCGGAGGTTTGGAAAGAAGTCATAAATAACGGTGTTATAATTTTTATCATAGGTCATCGGCTTGACTGAGTCAACCCAAAACTCCCCGCGGAGAATTCTAGACCTCGTAGGCCTCTACTGCCCTGAACCCGTCTTCCGAACCCGAAAAGAACTGGACTCGATGGCGGTGGGAGAAACCTTGGAGGTGATAGCCGACGACCCGGCCAGCGAGGAAGACATCCAAAGTCTCCTGCGAAGACTAGGCCATCAGCTTCTTCGACTGTGGAAGACAGGGCGGGAGATCCATTTTTTGATAAAAAAGACGAAGCAGACATAAAAAGGGAGGTGAAAAAGTTTGGCGGAAAAGAAAAAGGTGCTCTACGTTCAAACCAGCGGTTTGGATACTCCTGAAAGAACCTACGCCCCCTTCATCCTAGCCACCACCGCTGTGGCCATGGGCTTGGATGCCACTGTATACTTCCTCATAAAAGGCGTGACCGTGGTTCAGAGAGGAGAAGCTGAAAAGGTGAAGCTGGGAAGCTTCCCTTCGTTGAAGGAGGTCATGGACCAGGCTGTGAAGGCGGGAGTGAAGCTGATGGTCTGCGACCAAAGCTGCCAGCTTCTGGGGCTTACCCCCGGAAACGTGGTGGACTACGCCAAAATAGTGGGAGCAGCAACCCTAAACGACCTAGTCCTAGACGCCGACGCGGTACTATACTTCTAACACCCTTGAAGAAACCAGGGGAAAATCCGCCCTTACCCCGCGTCCACGGTTTTTTATCAAGCAAAAAAAGGGCGGGATAATTTTTTAGCTCAGGTAGAGGAAACATCCCCTTGGAGGGTTGGGTGTGAAAACTGAAATCGTCAAAATCGAAACCCCAGAAGGCTGCAACCTCATCTTGGGAATGGCCCACTTCATCAAAACCGTGGAAGACCTCTACGAGGCTGTGGTGAACTCCGCTCCCAAAGCCAAGTTCGGAGTGGGCTTCTGCGAAAGCTCCGGCCCCTGCTTGGTGAGAAGCGAAGGCAACGACGCTTCCCTGAAGAAGGCGGCGGCGGAAAACGCCTTCAAGCTGGCAGCCGGCCACAGTTTTCTCATCTTCCTGAAGGAGGCCTACCCCATCAACGTGCTCAACGCCATCAAGGGAGTGTCTGAAGTCTGCTCCATCTTCTGCGCCACCGCCAACCCCGTGGAGGTCATCGTCGCCGAAACCGAGCAGGGAAGGGGCATTCTAGGCGTCGTCGACGGCTACAAGTCCAAGGGAATAGAGCAGAAGGAGGACGCGGAGGCTAGGAAAAAATTTCTGAGGACCTTGGGCTACAAGCTGTAGGCTTGCGGGGGCGGGTCTCCGCCTTCAGGTTTTCGCCTGAAGTCTGAGGTTTTCCTTAAGCCTGTCCATGAGAGCACAGGCGGGAGCTAGACCGGTTTGGTAGACTTTCTTTTGAGCGTCCTCCCAGATTTCCTCCACCAACCTCAGAGGACAGCCTCCCTCCACGTACTCGTAAGCTTGGAAGGCGGTCTCCAGCCTGTCAGCCGCCTCCACTATCTGGGCTTCCAAGGAGCTGCCCCTCCGGTAGTTTCTCCAAACAGCCTCGTATTTTTTCCTCAGAGGCGGAGAAACTTCTGCCAGAAGTCTTCTCAGGGCTTCTTTTTCAACCTTGGGTTTTGCTTTGAGGCTGGGGGTTAGGCAGTTCCAAGCCTCTTTATCCAGGTCCTTGAGCAGGATTTCAGGGAAATCGTGGAGTAAAGCCATTCGCAGGACGAGGGCGAAGTTTACCCTCCGCTGGGGGGAGAGCATGTCCGCGAGCATCATGGCTAGGACGGCTGTTCGGAAACTGTGCTCCGCTACAGATTCTACGCGGGCCTTTTCCACGCCGCGAGTCAGCCATCCGGTGCGGGGAAACAGTTTAAGCCGCCCCACCTTTAAAACCAGCTTCCACAGGGTTTCGGAAGATTCAGGGGCTGAGGGCGAGTTCATAGGGGTATGTTTGGAGTCTAAAGCATATAAGGTTCAAGCCGCCCTCTCAGCTAGGGTGAATTATTTTGCCTCCTCGAAACTTACCGGTATGCGGACTTCCATATCCGCCTTGACAGAGCCGTGGAGAAGGTAGGGCCCATGGGATAGGGTGAAAGCCGTGGTGAAGGGACCTTCCCCAAAGTGGGCTTTAACCCTGTGGTAGAGACGGTGGGGTAGAACCGCCTTGTAGCATTTCTCTTCACCTTGGGGGGCGAGCAAGGCTACCTCAAACACTTCCGTGTGCCCAGTTCTCATGTTCACGAACATAAGCTTGAGGATGTAGCTGCACACAGGCCCCACTTACCTTTTAAATGATATTTAACCTCCTTTTTACCATTCCGCTCGAAAGAAAGTAAAATAGGTGGGAAGAAGAAATCTTCCTTGCCCCTTGTTTTCTAAGCGATAAGCTTCAAAAACCGCTCCATGCCCAGCACCCGGGAGAACCGGGTGATGAGGTCTCTTTCACTGACCACTCCGGCGAGTTTTCCCTCCTCAGAAACAACGGGGTGATAGGGTATCCAACGTTCTTGGACTCTTTTTAAGAGTTCTCCCACATCCTCGTGCTCCCCTATGAGCACCGGTTTGGGGAGGCTGAGGGTGACGACTTCCTCGGAAAGGCGGTTCTCCAGATTCTCTTTCTCCTTCAAAGCCTCTTCAGGCCCTTCTGTTTTGACAAGATAGCGAAAAAGGTCTGAAGCTGATAGGACCCCCACTACTTCGCCTTCGGACAGGAGGGGGAGTCTTCTCACATGGTGGGCGGCCATAAGGTTGAGGGCTTCGAAAATGCTGCTTTCAGGCTTGATGGTATGGACCTTCCGCGTCATTATGGCGGAAAGGTTTATTCCATAATGGCGGGGGGGAATTCTCTCAATGGCTGGGCGCTCGGTGATCACGCCTTTTATGCAGTCCTTTTCATCCACCAAAATCACATGGCCGACCTTGTTCTCCACCATATACTGGACGATGCACTCGAAGGCGAAACTGTAGGGAAGCTTGTGAAGATATTCCTCCATAAAGAGGAGGACGGGTTCTTGGAGGAGAGCCTCTAAACCTCCGGCTTTCTTCTTCAAAATTTTCCCTTTGTGGCCGGCGATGTATTCGAGGATTCTGAGAGAGGAGATAACTCCTTTAGCCCTTTTTTGGTCGTCTACTACGGAAAGGCGGTAGATGCCGCCTCTTTCACCCATCAGCTTCAAGGCTTTGATGAGGGGGGCGAAGCTTTCGATGATGTAAAGGTTCTCCTTATAGGCTACGTCCATAGCCTTGGCCAACCCTCATCCTCCGTTTAGCTTATATGTCTCTCTTCATGATCTAATTCAAAATCAACCTTAATGAATATTTCCAAGACGCTCCGACGCCTCCCGAGGGGTTGACTTATGGCTACTTTCAGCTTAGACGACTACAAGGCTATCGTGGGAGAACAGGAAATAGCTGAAATTGAGAAACTGGCTTCTTGGGTGAAAGGCGCCTCCATCGTCCACATCAATTCAACCCGTTTTGGCGGGGGAGTGGCGGAGCTTCTTAAAAACATGGTTCCGCTGGCTAGGACCGTGGGGTTAAACGTCTCATGGCAGGTTATGGAGGCTTCCAGTGAGTTTTTCAATGTCACTAAAAAATTCCACAACGCCCTCCAAGGAATGCCTCTTAAGCTCACAGAGGCCATGAAGAAAGTCTACTTGGAATATAATCGGCTGAACGCGGAAAAGCTTGATTTCAAGGGCGACCTCATCATGGTCCACGATCCCCAGCCGGCGGCCCTTCTAAGGTTTAGAAACCGGGGACCTGAGAAATGGGTGTGGCGATGCCACATAGACCTAACAAAAGCCAACCCGGTTTACTGGGATTTTCTGAAACCCTTCGTGCTGGAATATGACGGTCTCGTGTTCTCCCTCCAAAGCTACATCAAAGAAGACCTTCGAAACAAGCACATCTTCCTTATGCCTCCCTCCATCAACCCCCTCTCAGAAAAAAACAAGCCTATTTCAGAAAGCCAAATTTTGAAGATGCTGGAGAAATACGAAGTCAGCCCTGAAAAGCCTATCCTGACCCAGGTAGCTAGGTTTGACCCTTGGAAGGACCCTTTAGGCGTTATCGACGTCTACCGCCTGGTGAAAAGGGAAATTCCCCAAACCCAGCTGTTGCTGGTAGGCTCCATGGCTGCAGACGACCCCGAGGGAGATGAATGGCTGAAGAAAACCGTGGAAAAGGCGGGAGGCGACAAAGACATCCACATACTAACCGACAGAGAGGGGGTGGGAGACTTGGAGGTTAACGCCTTCCAAAGAGCCTCCACGGTGGTGATACAAAAATCCCTCAGAGAAGGCTTCGGTCTCTCGGTAACTGAAGCCTTGTGGAAGGGAACCCCTGTGGTGGCCACTCGCACAGGCGGCATCCCTCTGCAGGTCCTAGACGGCGTGACAGGTTTCCTAGTGGACACCGTGGAGGCTGCAGCGGAAAAGGTCACCCTCATCATCAAGCGCCCTTATCTGGGGAGGATGCTGGGGACCAACGGGAGAGACCATGTGAGAAGAAATTTCCTCATCACCCGCCATCTTAAAGACTATTTGAAAATCCATCTAGAACTCATCGAGTAAGCCTAAACAAAAAAGAGTGGGAAATACCCCACCAACCCAGCGGGAAGCCTCGCCCAAAAAACCTATGCTCATATATGCCACTTTTTCACACCTATTTTCCAGCCGAACTTGGAGATAAGCTTAAACCTGATAAGCGAATTGGGTCAAGCGAGTTAAGCAACGCCATGGGTGAAGCTGGTGAAGTGGAATTCAGGCTTCTACGTGGGGAGGTTTCAGCCTGTTCACCGGGGACACGTTCACGCTGTCACCCAAGCCCTCCGGCAGGTTAAGGAGCTGATAATAGGGATTGGAAGCGCCCAGTTCAGCCATGACCCTCAAAACCCCTTCACCGCGGGGGAAAGATTCACCATGCTGAGGCTGGCCTTGGATGAGGTGGGAGTGGACAGAGCCTCCTACTCCATCATCCCCGTGCCCGACACCCAAGTTCACAGCATCTGGGTCGCTCAGGTAGTGGCCTACACGCCCAAGTTCGAAGTAGTTTTCACCAACGACGCCCTCTGCCGTCAACTCTTCCAGGAAGCCGGCTTCAAGGTGGAGGGCATTCCCTACTTGGATAGGAGAAAACTTTACGCCACCAACGTCCGCAACAAGATTCTCAACGGCGAAAGCTGGGAAGCCCTCGTCCCCGCCTCCGTTGCAAAGTACATCGTCCAAATCGGCGGCATAGACCGCATACGAAACTTAGCTCGAACGGATAGGCTCTAGTTTTCTCCCCCCGGAGGCTGGGAGGAGCAGTTTGATTTTCCCTCCAGCTTTCAAGCCCAGCCGCTTGGAGGCGTCCCCCTGGTTGACGGAGACTTCCAAGAAGCCTCCGCTTCCCACGGTGAGTAGGAGTTCTCCCCTCGCCGCTTGGGAGTAGGTTTCAGCAAACCTAACCTTTCGGGGGTGCTGGATTTTCCCCGCTTGAATTCGGATGGCGGAGCCAAACCGCAGCCCTCGAGTTTCGGGAAGCTTTCGGTCTATGTTGGTTACTAGGTTACCGAAACGGTCTACGTGGATGACCTCCCCCTCCACTATCCTGCCGGAGATTTTAGGAGATGGGAAGGCGGACTCCACGTAGGTGGAGACCTCTACGCCCAAGGAGGACGGAGGCTTCCCCGCTGCCAAGTGGCCGGCTGCAGGGGCGAAGAGGTCCCTCCCGTGGAAGGTTTCGGAAACCTTCGACGGCCAGCAGTATTCTTTCCTTATCTGGTAGGCGTGGCTTATGCCCTGTCTTTTGGCCGCCGCGGTCAGGAGGCCGTTGTCAGGGCCGACGAAGAAGGCTGAGGGCGTCTCCAAGATGAGGGGCTTCCGCCCGCCTCCGACTCCCGGGTCCACCACGGCCAGGTGCACGGTTCCTCTGGGGAACAGCCAAGCTGAGCGGGCCAAGAGGTAGGCGCCCATTCTGATGTTGAATCTTTCAACCTCGTGGGTGATGTCGACGAGGACCGCCTCAGGGCAGAGGGAGAGAATAACCGCCTTCATCTCCGCCACATAGGAATCCGCGGTGCCGAAGTCGGTGGTCAATGTCACCACAGGCCTTCTGGCCTTCGCCACCAAGCTTTCCATCCCCACGGCTGCGCTATTCGGGCTTCCGGGTTTTCAGTTTTTCCTGTACCAAGTCTAAGATTTTCGCTGCCACATCTTCTTTCCGAGAGAGGGGAACCTTTACCCTTTCTCCGGCTTTATCCAGGATGAGGGCTTCGGTGGTTTTGGAGCCGAACTCAGCGCCCTTCCTCCCCACGTCGTTGGCCACCACCAGGTCGGCTTCCGTTTGCTTCATCCGCTCCTCAGCCTTAGCCGCCAGCTCCTCTTCAGGCACTTGGTATTCGGCTTTGAAGATCACCAAAAAAGTTTGGGGGCTGAGCCTTTTGACTTCCTCCACAAGCTTCTCCGTCGCCCTCAGCCTCACCGTGAGCTCAGGGGTTTGGGCGGTGGAAAGCTTCCGGCTTGAAGGCTGGAGGGGGGTGAAGTCGGAGACCGCTGCCGCTGCAAAGAAGACATGGCAGTTTCCTCTCCGAAGCTGGGAAACCACCGTCTCCCGCATTTGGTCGGAAGTCTCAACCCGGATCACCTTCGCTCCTGAGGGAGGCTTGGCGGTGCCGGGACCGTAGACCAAGGTAACCTGAGCACCCCGCCGGAGGGCTTCCCGGGCTAGGGCCACGCCCATTCTTCCCGAGCTTCGGTTGGTCAGAACCCGGATGGGGTCAAGATACTCCACCGTCGGCCCGGCTGTTACTAGGACGTTCATCTCAGCCATGGTAGGCAGAGTTAGCCTTCGAATCACCGCCTCCACCAGTTCTTCCACCTCCACCAGTTTGGCTTTCCCCTCCGTCAGCTCAGGTTCCACGATGGTGAGGCCTAAGGCCCTAAGTCGACTGAGGTTTTCAGAGGCAGCGGGACTGTCCCATAGGCAGCGGTGCATGGCGGGGGCGAGGACGACGGGGATATGGGCCCCTAGGGCTGCGGAAACATAGGCGGTGACCGGGGTGTCGCTGATGCCCCAGGCTATCTTGGCTAGGGTGTTAGCTGTGACAGGGGCGACGAGCACCAGGTCCACGGGAGCCATGCCCTCCCCCCCAGCCGCGGCCACGTATTCGATTTTCCCGGTGATCTCGGTTACCACAGGGTTTCCCGTGGCCCATTCCAAGGCATAGGGATGAATGATCTTCTGAGCGTCAGAAGTCATGACTGCGTAGACCTCCGCCCCCCTCCTCATGAGCTCTCGGGCAACCTCGGGGGCACGGAGGGCGGCGATGCTCCCGGTGACGCCTAAGACTATCCGCTTTCCCTCCAGCTGCCTGCCGGCGGTTCCTATGATGGCTTTGGACGGATGGCCGGTTAACAAGTAGGCTTCCCCCTTCTTTCCAAGCTTTTCACCAGCACAGTCAGCAGCCTGTTTAAGGGAGCGGGAACCGAAGCCTTGAAACCCAGCTTGGCCACCGCCCCGTTGAGGTAGTCGATCTCCGTGGGCTTCCCCCTCCTAACGTCCTGAAGCATGGAGTTGAAGTTCCCAGCCGTGGCCTTCACAGTCCTAAACATCTCCTCCACCGGGTCGCCGGGGAGGGCCACCCCCAGCCGGCAGGCGACGCGAGTTCCTTCCTCCACGGTTTCAGCCATGAGCTCTCCCATTTCTCCCACCTCCAGAAGCTCCCCGTTTCTTAAACCCGTCAGAGCTCCGTAGGGGTTTATTCCAGCGTTTATCAGGGTCTTCATCCACACAGCGCCCTCGATTTTTTTCTCCACCCTCGCAGGCAGCCCAGCTGCGTTGAGGGCTTCTGCCGCCAGCCAAGCTTTCTCTAGGAGACGACCGTCGGTTTCCTTGAAAGGCAGCCCTAAGACTGTTTCCCCCCGGCCTGTAAACCGGACGGAGCCGGGGGCCTCCAAGAAGGCTCCGCAGAAGGTCACACCCCTCAACAGGCTTCTTCTCCCCAAAGCCTTCGCAGCCTTCTCCTCCACTCCTATTCCATTTTGGAGGCATAGCACAGGCGTTCCTCCATCTAGGATGGGTTTAAGCTGGGAGCATGCCTCCTGGGTGTCGTAGGCTTTCACCGTCAGAAAAACCACGTCGAAAGCTTGGCTTCTCAGGTTTTGGGGGGAATCTTCTGCGTGAAGGCTTAGAACATGTTTCGCCGTTATTCCCCTCAGCCACAGCCCCCTCTGTCTGACAGCTTCCATGAGGCTGGCTCTGCCGATGAGGTAAACCTCGTTTCCCGCCTCCGCCAGCAAGCTGCCGAAGAGGCTGCCTATGGCTCCAGCTCCCATGATGGCGACCCTCGTTTTAATCCCCTCTCCCACCTAGCCTAGAATTTTCTCCCACTTTCTCAGCTTCAAAACCTTGGAGAGAGTGCTTCCTCTTCTGATTTCAGCCCTCACCCTCTGCTCTTTTTCGAAAATATCTTTCCCCCTGTTGGCGGCCTCCACAGCCATCTCCCTCGGGACGACCAGAACCCCATTGTCATCGGCCACAATCCAATCCCCAGGCCGCACCTTCACTCCACCGCAGCGGATTTCCACGTTGATTTCCCCGAATCCTTTGGGCTCCCCGGCGGTGGGGGTCACATGCCTGGCGAAGGCGGGAAACCTGAGCTTCCGAACGACTTCCACGTCTCTTATCCCGCCGTCGATGACCACCCCGCCGAGCTTTCTCTGAATGCTGCTCCAAGTGGCCAGCTCTCCCCACACGGCTTTCTCTCCGCCCCCCGCGTCGATGACCAACACTTCCCCTGGGGAGGCGAGGTCTACAGCCTCCACCGGCTTCGCCCAGTCTCCCGGGTAAGTTCTCACCGTCAAAGCCTTCCCCACCGCCTTAACTCCGGAGGTGACAGGCTTGATTCCCCTCATTTCCTCCATCCTCTGCAGGGCGTCGGAGAGGTTTGGGGTTGAAATCTCAGCGAAAACTTTCTGAAGTTCTTCCTCCCTCTCGTATTTCTTGTAAAGCCTCGTGGCTATGGATTTCCTCAAACCCATGGCTTTCTTGATGGTCTTTACCGCAGCCTTGACATCTTCAGCCTTAGTGATGGCTCCGCCTATCACGACGATGCTGGCCCCGGCTTTTACGGCTAAACCCGCGGTTTCGCTGTTGATCCCGCCGGCCACGGCCACAGGAACCCTCACCGCTTTCACCACTTCCCTGAGGGCTTCTAGGGGCTTTAACCCCCGCATCTGCTGGTCGATGCCCACGTGGACGCAGACGTAGGCGACTCCCAGTTTCTCCAACTCCACCGCCCGGGACGCCATGGCGTCAACCCCCAGAAGGTCGACCATGATTCGAGCTCCATACCTTCTCCCAGCCTCTACTGCCTCCCTCACCGTGCTGTCGTCGGCGAGGCCGAGAAGAATCACCACGTCGGCCCCCGCCTTCGCCGCCATCTCCACCTCCACGGCCCCTGTGTCCACCGTCTTCATGTCAGCCAAAACAACGCGGCCGGGAAACCTCCGCCTGATCTCTCTCACAGCATCGAGGCCTTCACCCTTGATAAGAGGGGTGCCCACCTCTATCCAGTCCACCCCTGCCTCAACCGCCTCCTCAGCCACTGGGAGAGCGCGGTGGAGGTCGGTGAAGTCCAAGGCCAGTTGAAGCTTAGGGGCTTCTCCAGTCTTCAAGGCGTCCCTTCTCCGGTTTGGGGTTGATGTTCAAACTTTCCAAATTCGAGGGAGCGAAGCCTGGTGTTGATGAAATCAACAGCCTCCCGCAGGTTTTCAGGGTTGCTGTAGTTCTCCACGATTTTTTCAAGCTTCTCTCGCCCCTCGTGCTTCAAGGCTTCAGCCGCCGCCCTCAAGTTAGGCACGGCGCGGAGGAGGTTGTCGACGATGGTGATGGAAGCTGCAAGGGCTGTTCTCGAGAAGGGATTCAAATCCACGGCAATAACCCTCTTACCCATGTTCCTCAAAGCCGCGGTCCTGTCTCCGTCTTCGACAGCCAAAAACACGGTGTCCGCCTTGAAGATGCCTCGGGGGTTAACTTTCCCCCTCCAGCTTTGAAGCTCTGGGATGACTGCTTCCCCCTCTGAGCCTAAGCCCAAAACTTCCTCCGCTCCCTCAGCCTTGAGGAGCTGCACGATGAGTCTCTCCCTCTTCTCAGACCAGTGGAAAAGGTTCACCTCGATCTTCGCTCCCACCAGCTTCGCCAACTCCACCAGCCCCCCGGCGCAGAGGGCGGCGGCGTTTCCGTTGACAGAGATGACCGGATGCTGAGCCAGAAGCAACGCTGCCGCCGCTGTCTTCTCAGCCTCCAAGGCGAAAGGCTGAGTTTTTTCGCCCAAAATGTAGTCGAAGCATTCCCCCCGGCCGTGGGCGATGAGGCCTTCCTCCACGACGATTCCCTGCCTGTAAGCGGAGACGAGTTTTTCTCTAACTCTCAAAGATTCAGCTCGGGGGTGGCTGGGGGGAATGAAACCTTCAACCAAGCAGCCGAGCCCCCTCTCCGTCGATGTCGGCTACGAGCACACGCCCACCTAAGAATTTCGGGCTGTGAAGGCAGCTCAGAAGCTCAGGAAGCTGCTCAGGAGTCACCAGTGTGAAAAGAGCCCAGCCGAACATGTTCACGGTGAAAAGGGGAAAACCTTCCCCCTCCAGTTTTTTCATGAACTCCTGCATGGGGGTTCCGGTGAAAAGGGAAATCCTGTCCGCAAATTCTCTGGAGCAGCTTAGAAAACCCTCCACGGTAGGTTTTTCCATAAAGCGGTGAAGAAGCCTGTTTCCTTCCCTACTAATCTTTTTTAGAACCAGAGGGTCTTTCAGAAAACTCCGGGTGGAAAGAGGCTTCCAGTAGATGGAAACAACTTTTCCGCGGGAGGCAGGCAGCCTCCTGCATAGCCCTATTCCCGGGGCTCCCGCCCTCACCCTCAACCCCAAGCCGCCGCAAGTTTCCGCGAGCACCGTTCCCAACCCGGTTCCGCACTTCACTTCCGCCACGTGGGCGAGCTGCGCGGCCTCGGCGGAGGAAAGCCCTGCATTCAAGGCTTCGTTCAAAGCTAAGGCTAAGCTCAGGGCGCCTGCACCGCTGGACCCATAGCCCGCTCCTATGGGAACCTCCACCCGGTGGTCTACGGTGACCTCGTGGGGCGGGGCAAACGGTTTGAACTCTTCCACCGTTGCCTTAGAAACCTCAGCTTCAGCCGGTCTGCCGTTGAGCCTAAACTGTGTCTTCCACCGGGGGCTTTTCTCCGCGTACACCGTGGTGTGAACGCCTTTTCCTAGGCTGACGCCTACGCCTCTGGACCCTCTCATCTCCGGGCAGCGATGTCCTTCCACTGTGAAGAGTCCTGTGATGTGGGCTGGGGCGAAGGCTGTAGCGGTTTTCATGGCTGTTCGGATTTAGGATGAGGATGTGTGAAATTAAAGTTATCTATGAAGACTATAAAGACCTTTATTGACTATGAAGGAAAAAAGTTAAAGACCTCCACCCCCCATATTGGTAAGTTTCAAAAGGGAGCTGCCATGCCTATCGAAAAAGGAGATTTCATCCTTCTCGACTACACGGCTAAAGTGAAAGAAACCGACACGGTCTTCGACACCAGCCTCCAAGAAGTGGCCAAAGAGGCGAAAATCTACAGGGAAAACACCCTCTACGAGCCCATGCTGGTGGTCGTCGGGGAAGGCTGGGTTCTGAGGGGGCTGGACGAAAAACTTCCCGGCTTGGAAGTGGGGCAAAAGACCGTAGTGGAAATCCCCCCGGAAAGAGCCTTCGGGCTCAGGGACCCGGGGAAAATCAAGCTGATACCCCTCAAGAAGTTTAAAGACCAAAATATTTCCCCCTCCCCCGGGATGGAAGTCGAAGTAGACGGAAAACTAGCGACCATTCGAAGCGTAGGCGCGGGGAGAGTGCAGGTGGATTTCAATCCCCCCCTGGCCGGCCGAACCCTCATCTACGAAGTGGAGGTCAAACAGGTTCTCCAGTCTCCTCTGGAAAAGGCGAAGGCCCTTCTCCACCGGAGAATTCCCCCCGTGAACGTAGACCTGTTTGAACTGGAGATTTCCGAGAAAGCTGTCACCGTCACTCTTCCCGAGGAAAGCTTCGCCCTGGAAGGCCTCCAGCTGGCAAAGAGAGGACTCGCCGCCGACTTCATGAAGTTTCTGCCCTCGGTGGAGACGGTGACGTTCATCGAAAGACACCGGCGGAAAGAGGCTAAGGCTCCTCCTCAACCCGCTGGGAAAGAAGAGAAACCTGAAGCTGCACCCCCGTCCTAGGGCAGACGAATCTCTCACGGAGCTCCATCACCCTGCAGGCGGCTCCCTCCACCAAGGCGTTGGGGACGCAGAGGTTGAATTTTTCGCAGTGAAGCCGGCTGCAAGGTTGAGGATTAAACCTTATGAGCGCGCCGGGAATGGCAAGATGAACTTCCACAGCGCCCTCCACCTCTGCCGGCTGAACCTCCACCAGGCGAGCGTCTCCTTCGAAAACCTGGCAGCTTACCTGTTTTTCCTTCACACTTGCGACGGTGTAGGCGGTATGGGGGGTTAAGTTTTCATGGCAGACTTTGACGTACTCGCAGTCTTCACAGACTTTAGGTTTTCCTTCGTAGAGGAAGGTGTACCCCTCTTTGGCGTTGTTGAGGGAAAGAAACGTGAAAATTTTCTTCACCGTTGAATTCGTCTCCTTCATCCTGGAAGGTGATAAGGTGATCAAAGAGGACATCATATTTTTCGGTGTTGTTTTTTACAAACTATCTTGCGTGTTCTTTAACCGTTATTCAGAAACATTTTTAAGTTAGGCGAGAGTATCGTTAACCGATTTTCAGAAGCCTTTTTGCCACCTTTTAGGGGCTGCTTCATCTATGCAGGGATTGTATGGGGCCGGCATTCACAAGGGTACTACCACCGTCGGAGTAGTGTGCAAGGACGGAGTTGCCTTAGCCACCGACACTAGGGTTACCACAGGATACTTCATCGCCCACAAGAAAGGGAAGAAAATCCATAAAATAGACGACCACCTAGCCATGACCATTGCAGGAGCTGTCGCCGACGCTCAAAACGTGGTCGACATCCTCAAAGCCAACGCAGCCCTCTTCAAACTAACCCATAAACGGCCTATGCCTGTTGCCTCAGCCACAAGGCTGGCTGCCAACCTCCTGTTCTACAACAGGTACATCCCCTTACTCCTCCAAGCCATCGTCGCAGGTGTGGATACAGAGGGAGCTCACATTTTCTCCCTCGACCCCTTTGGAAGTGTGACGGAGGAGGAGAAGTTTTTTTCCACAGGTTCAGGTTCCCCTGTGGCTTTAGGAATATTAGAAGACGGCTTCAAGGAGAACCTAACCACGGAGGAAGCCGTCCCTCTGGTGGTGAGGGCTGTGAAGGCGGCCATGAAGAGGGATGCCGCCAGCGGAGACAGTTTCGACGTGGCCATCATCGACAAGGCAGGCTATAGGGAGCTCACCGAAGAAGAAAAGGCCAAATATGTTGCCACTTAGTTTGAGCAAAGCTTTCTCAAGCCGTGAAGCGTTTTGAACAGAGAAGAAATCCAATCTAAGATACGCCAAGTCATCTTACAGCATGTGCCCAAAGAGGCGGAAGTTTCCAGAATAGAGTTTGAAGGGCCTCGGCTGGCTATCTACACCAAAAAACCTGAAATCCTTCTAGATCAGAGCTACATTGTAACGGACATCGTAAACCTCATCAGAAAGAGGATTACCCTCCGCTCAGACCCCTCCATCCGAATGCCTGAGAAGGAGGCTGAACGCTTCATCCTCTCCGCCGTGCCTCCGGAGGCGGAAATCACCAGCATAACCTTCGACCATTCGCTGGGCGAAGTTATCATCGAAGCCAAGAAACCAGGCCTTGTGATATCCAAAAACGGCTACATGCTCCACGAAATAATCAAAGCTACCAAATGGAGGCCGAGGGTTCTGAGGACTCCGCCTATTCCCTCGAAGATCATAGCCCACATCCGCCACTACATGCACAAAGAGGTGAAAGATAGGGAAAGAATCCTGAGGTCTGTGGGGGAAAGAATCTTCAGGCCGACTTTCTCCAAAACCCAAGAAGTCCTCCTAACTCCCTTGGGCGGCTGCAGGCAGGTGGGCAGATCCGCTTACATACTGAGAACCCGGGAGAGCAGCATCCTCATAGACTGCGGAATAAATCCCGCCTCCACCAACCCTGAAGATGCCTTCCCCCGGCTTGACATCAACGAATTCGACCTAGAAAATTTAGACGCTGTGGTCATCTCTCACGCTCACCTCGACCACTGCGGGTTGCTTCCCCTCCTCTACAAGTACGGATACGACGGCCCGGTTTACTGCTCCGAACCCACCCTCAGCTTAATGTCCCTGCTTCAGCTGGATTATCTGGATGTCCTGTCGAGGGAAGGCGCCCTCTTGCCCTACAGTCAAAAAGATGTGCGGGAGACAGTTCTCCACGCTATTCCCCTCAAATACGGCGTAGTCACCGATGTGGCTCCTGATGTGAAATTAACCCTCCACAACGCCGGCCACATACTGGGGTCCTCGGTCATCCACATTCACGTAGGAGAAGGCCTCCATAACATCGTGTACACAGGCGACTTCAAGTTTCTACGCACCATGCTCCTCGAAGCCAGCGCGACGACTTTCCCCAGGATTGAAACCCTCATCATGGAGTCCACCTACGGGGCCCCCGGAGACGTGATGCCCTATCGGGGCGAGGTGGAAAGCAAGCTTGCCAACGTGGTGGATGAAACCCTGCGAAGAGGAGGGAAAGTGCTGATACCTGTGTTGGCCGTGGGAAGGGCTCAGGAAATCATGCTGGTTTTAAACGAGTACTTGCGTGCGGGAATGATCCCTGAGGTTCCCATCTTTGTCGACGGCATGATAAACGAGGTTACAGCCATCCACACCGCCTATCCTGAATATCTTTCCAAAGAACTGCAGAGTAAAATCCTCTACGAGGACGTTAACCCCTTCCAGTCAGATTACTTTGTAACCATAAAACACGCCAGCTCCAGAAGCGAAGCCATGGAAGGCCCGCCCTGCGTGATTCTGGCCACCTCAGGCATGCTGGAAGGCGGCCCTATCCTAGAGTATTTCAAACAGCTCGCCTCCGACGAAAAGAACACCCTCATATTCGTCTGCTACCAGATCGACGGCACCTTAGGCCGACGTATCCAGAACGGCTTAAAGGACGTAGCCATGATGAACGCTGAGGGCAAGGTGGAAATGGTCAATGTGAGGTTGAGGGTGGAATCCATCGAAGGCTTTTCAGGGCACAGCGACAGAAACCAGCTTCTGAATTTTATCAAAAGAGTCAGTCCTAAGCCTCAGAGAATTATAATCTGCCACGGCGAGAAATCCAAATGCCTAAGCCTCTCCAACTCCATCGAGCGAATGTTTAAAATAGAAAGCTTAGCCCCGGAAAACCTGGAAACCCTCAGGCTTTGCTAATCCGTCTTTTTCCCCTTGCGCCAGATTTTGACGGGTGGAGGGGTGATGACTATCCGCTCTTCACCCAGCCTAGCGATGTCTCCTCCGATGGTTTCAGCGTAGACTTTAAGCTCGTCTATCACCCTCTTAACTTCTTCGATGTTTTTGGAGGCGAGAGGCGTCAACTTGACGATGAGGATGTTCCCCGAGTCTAGGTCGCTTTTGATTTTTTCTATGTCTGAATATTCTCTCAACGGTAAGGCTTTCACGTAGGTAGGAGGGGTTTTAGCTTCAACTTCCGCGGTTTGGCTTGAAGTTGACATTTTTAAATTTACCTTAACCGGCGGGTATATTTAATAAAATAGGTGCTCTTTGTTACTTAAGACTTTCTTTCCCAGCCCTAAGACTTTGGCAAAGCCTCCAAATCTTGTCCCCTATATAGTGAAGGTTCTCAGCCACCTTCCCACGGGCAGTCTCCCTTATTTCGGTTGAGGAAGCCAAACTCAGCGCCAAAGCGACAGTTTTCCGATGTTTCTCCTCCACCACCGAAAGCAAGGCGCCCTCGGAGAAGTCTCCCTCCACGCTTACCATCCCCGGCCTCATCACGTCGGCTCCGGCGCATATGTGAGGGACAGCACCTTGGTCGATGACCAGCATGGGCAGAGCTTTTAAAACCTCATGAAAGAGAAGAGTGGGAAGAAGTAAGCCCTGTTTAGTTTCAGCCATGAAAGGCTGCTTATCCAGAAGGTAAACAGTTAAGCCGTCGGATTCAACCTTCTCAGCTTTAACTTTTTGAAAAACCTCCAAATTTATCTCCAACTTCAAGTTTGACTGCAACCGGTGGAGCAGTTCCTTGAACTCTTTATCTTTTATGAAATGTCTTTTCACAGCTTTTACCTCAGCGGCTTTCCATGCTCATAATATTTTTTCAGCGATACTTTTATAATTCCATGTCTCTCCATTCTAGAAACTGAGGAGCGTTGAACCCTGATGCCTGATGATATGGCGGTAAAACTTCTCGAGGAAAGCGTCGGAAAAGTTGTCTTGGTAAAATTGAGAGGCGGGAAAAGCATTCGAGGTAGGCTTCAAGGCTTCGACCAGCATATGAATTTACTGTTGGGAGAAGCGGAAGATGTTTCGGAGGCTGACAAAGCCAGCGGGCTGGGAACCATCATCCTCCGAGGCGACAACGTCATCATGATCTCTCCGCCTAAAACCTAAGATCTTCAGAAGGGGGCAAGCACTCTGGCAATCTCCATGGGCAAATTCAACAAACCAGTCCATACGCGGTGCAGACGCTGCGGCCGCCGAGCCTACCATATAATCAAAAAACGCTGCGCTGCTTGCGGATACGGTGAAACAAAAAAATTCAAGAAAACTTTCACGCCTTGTTAACGGCGGCTTTCGAGGGTTCCGAAGCAATAAACGTGCAGAAACAATAATAAGCTCCGCATCCTATCAGAAACTTGGCTAATCCGCCCCTCATGGGCCGGTAGATCAGCGTGGAATGATCGTCCGCTTGGCATGGACGGTTTCCCCAATATGCGGAAAGGCGGCTGGATGCCCCGTAAGGTCCCGGGTTCAAGTCCCGGCCGGTCCACCATCCCATTTCTTCCCATGTTAGATGAATTCTGAAGACACCTAGCAGGGGCGAAAGCTCTGCCCTGACACTACAGTAGGGTGTTAAAAAATTAAAAAGTCAGGTAAAAGGGGGGTGTCTGTTCTTTTTGGTTCATGCCGTCGTAGGCATCGGGGTCTTCGCCACCAAGCGGGCTTCGAGGCTTAGGGATTCGAAGAGTTGAATGTACTCTTGGGCAATTTTTTCAGAAGAGTGCAAGCGGACGAATTCTTTCGCCGCATGCTGGCTTCGCTTAAAACTAGGTTGGCCCTCAAAAACTTCGAGAAGCCGGTCCTTGAGTTCTTCCGGCTTCGAGTACTTCATAACCTCTTGGTCTAGGTCCTCAAAATAGTTGCAGTCACTTACCACCAGAGGGCATCCTGAACCTAGAGCCAAGTAAGCGGTGCTGGACAGCACCACGGCGTCGGGTTCGGATTTCCTGTAGATGCAGAGAGCGTCGGCTGCGTGGAGGTACTCGTAGAGATCTTCCACCTTCAGTAAACCTTTTCGAACTCTCATGTCCAGTTTTCCTTTGGGCAGGCTTAGAAGTTTGTTTATTCCAACGTGGTTGCTGCTCAGAACCAAAACCGTCAGGGGAAACTTGCTGTTCACCTCTGCCAGAGGCGGGATGATGGGGCTGTAGTCTTCAACCCTGAAACCGAAGATCAAGACTATCTTTCTGTCCAAGGGGAGGCCTAGCTTCTTTCGGGCAGCCTCTTTGTCTCCCCTCTTCCACGGGTGGCATGGAAAACGGATTATCTTAAGGTGGGGGAATACGTTCCTAAACAGGCTTAAATAACGTTCATCGAAGCATACCACACTGTCCCACGAAAACCTGTAAAAATCCGGATCCTGAGGCAGTCGGCCTTCATGGAGAATGAGAACAGTTTTAGCTTTCGCCTTAATCTTGGGGAAAACTTTAAGCAACTCCCGCATTGGAAGAAGTTCCAAGTTCTGGGCCACAAACACGTCGAAGTCAGCGTTTAAAATAGGACCCGTGTCCAAAAGCGAGTAGGACGTCCAGCTGGGGATAGTAAAATTTCTCACAACGTAGGGTTCATCTTCTCGCACAAGCATTTCGTGAGGGAAGAGCTGCCCGTCCACCTGCCAGTAGCGGGGAAAGTCGGATTTGAAATTAGAGAACACAATTAGCTCATGCCCCATTCTCACCCATTCTCTGCCGATAAGCTCAGCGTGGATAGATGGGCCTCCTGAACAGTTCCACAACGTCATCATACCTATTTTCATGGACTTTTCACCCCTTCAATACCCTGCGATATCCGAGGACAACCCCTTATCCAAAACAGGCTTGGTGGATATGGCTTTAAGTGAGCCCACCAAATTCCAGAGGAGGAGTTTAAGGCATTTTGCCGTAACCCTAGGGTTAACCAACATACCCGGCAAACACACAGCTGCGTTTTTCAGGAGGTGAGGTAGGCTCCCCTTCATTCCATCATTATTTAAAGATGTATCGATAAAGCCGAGGTAGTAGGCGTCGAGGCTTTTTCTGCGCGTGTAGTGAATGCAAGCAGCCTCGGGAGCGACGACCCACTTGTATCCTCTTTTCTCTATGTAGCTTCGAATATAGCGGTCCTCATACACGTGAAGGTATGGAGGAATCCGTATCCCAGCCACGGCTTCCCTTCGAATGAGGGTGTCGCCTGTAAAGATACCCTTCACCACGGGAAGGCCTAGGTTGAAAGGTTGAGTGTTCTTCCAGATGCGGCTCACCGACCTGTTGAATATTTGAACCTCATCGCAAAGCGGCAAGTCCACTCCCTGCACAGCACCGATGCTGGGGATGGACATGTAAGGTGAAACCCTCGCGAACCAGTTGGGGGAAAGGATGACATCGCTGTCAAGAAACATGAACCAGTCGGTTTCCACAGACTCTATCCCTTTCTGCCTAGCCGTAGCTCTAGTGCCACCGTCGTCGTTGAGTATCAAGGTGCGAGAATATCTCCTAACAATAGAAAGGGTGCCATCCTCGGAGCCTCCGTCCACCACGATAAGCTTGTTTACGGGTACGTTGGCGTAGAGGCTGTTGAGGCATTCTCTCAGATGGGGACTTCCGTTTTTCACCACCATTACAACGTCGACGCTCATCTGAGAACACCTCTCAGCCTTCCCTCGCAGTTTTTCCAGTAGCTTTAAGTTAGAACTTCTAAATAAACTTACCTTAATAATTAGTCTTTCTAATTTTAGACAACCTTTTAACAAAATTATCTAATAAAATTTATATATATGCGAAACCTAGTAACTGAAGTTTGGGAACGATGAGTCAAGATACAGAAATAGACGACCTTGACAAAAAAATCATCCGAATGCTCCAAGAAGACTCCAGAAAGCCTTTCGTAGAAATAGCCAAAGAGCTGGGTGTTTCCGACCCCACCGTCCACGCGAGGGTTAAGAAACTTCAGGAAACTGGCGTCATCGAAAAATTCACCACCGTGTTGGCGCCCACCCGGGTGGAGAAAGCTGTAGCTGCCTTCATCGAGATCAACGTGAAACCCAACACCATCGAAGAGGTGGTTAAAAGTCTTGAAAGCATGGATGAAGTACTGGAGATCCATGAAACTCACGGGGAATACGACATCATCGCCAAAGTACGGGTGAAAACCAACGAAGACTTGAGAAACATCGTAGTGGGGAAAATACGCTCTTCCCCCAACATCACAGACACAAAAGTCATAACCGTTCTTAAAACCCGCAAAGAAGCCCAGCTCAAACTTCCCGGGGAGAAGTAAGAGATGACAGCAAAAGCTTCACCGTAGAATGGCCGTTTCTATTCCGTCTGTTTCTATTATGCTAGGATTTGGTGCATAAAAACTAAAAGGGCAGAGCATCGCCTAAAATTTATTTTAAGGCAACCAGCCGGGGAGTTGTTGGCGCGGTTATGTTCAAGGTTTCAAGAGAAGCGGCGAAGGCTGGGAATCTGAGGGAGTTTAAAACCTTAGACCTTGTTAAAAGACTCGGTGTGATAACTGCCAACAGGGTTCATTTGAAAAATTACCCGGTAGAGAACCCTACAACTATTTTTAACCCTTCCCTAAGCGTTGAAAACGAAACCATCAGGATCTACCTCCGCATCGTGCTGGGCTATTTCACCTACACCAGCGCTGTGGCTATGCTGGAAGCCGGTTTATCAGACATATACGAAGGATATCTAAGCGTCAGCCATTACCCTGTGGAGCTCATCCTCTGCCCCGACAGCGAATACGACTTTTGGGGAATCGAAGACCCCCGCGTCTACCGCATAGACGATAAGTTGATGATGACCTACTGCGGGAGGACGGTGAACTACTTCAACCCGGCAATCAGAGTTGAAAGAACCCTTCCAATTACAGCTGTTTCAAAGGATCTAAAAAATTGGAGAAAAAACTACGTTTTCCGGCTGACTAAAGAAATAAGAAAACAAGTCGTCAGCGACAAAGACGCCTTTCTGCTTAAGACTAAGAAAAGAGAACTCTTCCTATTCCACAGGCCGCATCTCACCGATGAAAACTTCTACTTAGCGGTGAGCAAGGTGCCAATAGATATTTTGGAAAAGACCGACAGCGGGCTGTCAGAAGTGGTGGTTACAGAAACCACGGTGCTCATGAACCCAGCGAGCTTTGAGGCGAAACTCGGCTGGGCGACACCTCCTGTGGAGGTTGGAGGCGGAGAATACCTGCTACTAGTCCATGGGGTGGACAGACGCTTTGAAGGCTACCGGGTTTTCGCCGTCCTACTGAGCTGCGAGGAAGAGGTTAGGTTGACGGCGGTTACTCCCCACTATATCATGGAGCCTAAGATGAGCTATGAACTCTACGGAGAAAGGCCCTACACGGTTTTCCCCTGCGGCATTCAAAAGGCAGCCAATAGGCTGCTGGTCACCTACGGCGCTGCGGACTCGGCGGTGGGTGTTGGAGAAATAGAGATAGATAAGCTGCTTCCCATACTTGACAGGCATAGGCTTAAGGAATAGGCGTCCGGCTAAGCTTCTCGTTCGAAGAGAAAAGCAGTGGACAAGTTCAGGTTATCTTCCAGAATTTTTTGGAGTGAACGTCGCCGAAGACTATTTTTTCCCCTTTCAGATGCTCTGCCAAGGGCATGACTTTTTTAACGTCTTCTTCAGAAAGGAGCTTGTTCACAAAAACTATGGAGCGGGCTTGGGACGGGGTCATCTGCAGATAATGCTTCAACACCTTCGCCACGGTGGAAGCGGTGATCTTATCCCCGTGGTTTATGCCTGTCAGCTTGGCGACGATTTCAGGTCGGTGAGCAGCCTCAGCGGTCAGTTTTTTCCCCAAAACCTCTACGCTTACCATGGGTATGTAGAGGGTTGTATCCGGAGGTATCACCGGCTCATAGCTTGCGGGGGCTTTGAAGGGTTTGCCTCTTGCTCCGTCAGCCTCCACGATGATGCAGTGTGGTTTGAGGGCTGACAGCCATTCCCCTATCTTTTGAGGGTTAACTCCCTCAGCTTTGTCACGTAGGTTTTCCCTAAAAACTCGTGTTACGCAGGTTGCGTGATGATGTCTTTCGAAAACGTTGGAGGGAAGGTTTCCTTCAACATCTACGATGAAGCGCTCAGTTTCTCCGTTGGCAGGTACCCAGATTTTTGTGGTGGTGGTTGTGATGACTTTTTTACCTTGAGAAGCCAGTTCTTGGGCTAATGTGAACATGAAGGTCGTCTTCCCTCCCGCCCCCACCAATGTAACTATTTCCCCGCTGCGAAGGTTGAATGCTTCTGAAATGTTTCGGTGTAACTTGTCCAATTTTACCCCTTTTCACTTTTTGGAAAGATTTCACTGCAAGCTTTAAGGTGGATTTAGGGGATTTCAGTTTCCACGTCGGAGGAAGGGAAGAGTTCTATTTCCGTTTTGCAGTTAAGCTGTTCTTAAACATGGTTTCAACTGCCGGTATTATTTCTTTCACTGCCTCTCTAAAAGCGTCTATGTTGACGTTTTTGATGGGGGGATAAATCACTGGTTTTGGAGGCTCTCTGTTTGCTGGAGAAACTTTATGCCTTGCTAGGTCGTTTCTGATGGCTTTCTTTGTTTCCTCGTCGCAAATGCTGCTGTAGTATACGGCGGCGAGGGAGGCTAGAAGCATTTCCGCCACATGTTTGTCGCCTTTCTCCTTGTGGAAGTGGGGGTTTCTCGTTTCTATTTGGTAGATGTCAATGCCTTTCTCCACTACCTCCTTATAGGCGGTGGGTTTTATCCCGCCAAACTGCTCGAAAATGAACATCAATTCGTAAGGCTCCACGGCGAAGCCTGAGGCGAAAGGGAGGATGGAAGCCAAAGGCATGCTGAGGGCATGCTCCCCGGCGTTGGCGGTTTTTATCACCTCGGTCTCGAAATGGGTGTGCGCTGAAATGATGGAGTTCACATGCTGGTTTGTGAGCTCTGAGACTCTCCCCCATTTTTTAAAATAGACATCCGTTCCCAGAATCTTCGGTTTGAACAGCCACGCGTTCCTCACCATGACGAAGGGGGATTCAGGTATGGTAAAGCCGGCGGCGAAGTTTTCCACGTACTCATGGACAGCTCCCGGCATGTAGTTGTCAGCGTCCACAAAGCCCACGTAGTCCTTCCCAGCCAGCTTAGCCAAGAGGATGCCGAGGATCATGCCTTCAGCTTTTCCGTCTTTGACCAAGCCGTCTTCGCCTAGGATGCTTCTGTATCCGGCTTTTTTCAAAGCTTCAGCGATAACTCTGTCCTTCTGATGGATGATGACGGCTGGGCGCTTGGTAAACTTGCAGAAGTGCTCTAACGCATCCCTCTCCATCCTGTAGCGATCCACAGGCTCCCGCTGGCTGTTGGAGACGACGATGATGAGGCAGTTGTGGGGAATCCCGCTGAGAACTCCTTCAAACAGTTTGAGTTCCTCCCCCTTTATCGGAATAACAATGGCCATTCTCTTCTCTATCTGCGCTATGGCCTGTCTAGATATCTTTCGAACAGCCGGCTCTAGGAGGGCCTCTTCTTCGTCTCCACTGTCCAACTCCAAAACTCTTTGGGTTCCGTGGATTCGGACGGAGCCGAATCTTTCAGTATACCTTGGCGTCTCTATCAGCATTGGAACTCCCTAGTTCCTTTAGGTCGAATGGAACAGGAGGGTATTTAGAGTCTTTGCTTTTGAGCATATAAACATATTCATCCAAGCCAGCCGGCTGGAGAAAAGATGGAAGACGGTTAAAAACTTATGTAGATCCGCCTCTGTTTCCATTTTATGGACGCCCGATTGTGGTTTATGGAAACAAGGCCTCATTTTCTCCTCCTGTCCGTGGTCTTGGTTTTCCTCGGAACCTCTGTAGCCGTCTACCACGGTTTTTTTAATCCTCTCCATTTCCTCATGGCCCTAGCTGGGTTACTACTGGTGCACGCAAGCGTTAACGTCCTGAACGATTATTGGGACTATAAGACGGGGATAGATTTGATGGCTGAGAGGACTCCCTTCAGCGGAGGAAGCGGCCTCCTCCCAGCGGGGCTTCTCAGACCTGTCTCCGTCTACCGGTTTGGCGTCGGCTGCCTACTTTTAGCGGTTCCCATAGCAGCCTACTTCGTAGCCGTTAAAGGTGTGCTGCTGGTTCCCATCCTGGTTTTGGGAGCTCTCTTCGTCTACTTCTACACAACCCATTTCGCCCGCTGGCTGGTGGGAGAACTAAGCGCAGGGTTAGGGCTGGGAGCCCTACCTGTCCTAGGAGCCTACTTCGTCCAAACCGGCTTCTATAGTTGGGATGCGGCGGTGGCCTCTGTTCCCGCCTTGATACTCACCCACAACCTCCTGTTTCTCAACGAGTTCCCCGACGTGGAACCTGATAGGGCAGGAAGGAGAAGAAACCTAGTGCTCTCCTTGGGCAAGCGGAAGGCAGGGCGGCTCTATGTGGCGCTGAGTCTCGGCATGTACCTGTGGATAATAGGAAGTACGGCCGCCGGGTTCATGCCCATCCCAGCCTTGCTGGGGCTGCTGACGTTTCCTTGGGGGATGAAAGCCGTCCGAGAAGCTTGGAAAGGCCTCCTAGAGAAAGAAAAGGTGGTCCCCGCTTTAGCAGCGAACGTGCTGGTGGTGTTGGGAACACAGGCCTTGCTGGGAGTTGGATATCTAGTCGCGTTCTTCCTTTGACAGCTACAACGCTTCAGGTCTTCAGGACGCAAGGTTAAAAGCTGGGCGGGGAGAGATTCTGACAGGTGAGGAGGGCTGAGTGAAGATAGATGGACTCGGGAAACCAGAAGGCTTTTGAAGCTGATGGACGAGCTTAAGGCCTCCGGTGAATTGGATCGCCTTGAACTGGTAAGAAGCCTTTACTTTTCTCTTCAAGTGATGCAGCGAAGCCTTGCAGGATGGTTGCAGTGGGTTTCAAACCCGGAGATCATGGCTAAATTCTCCCTCGAAGAGTTGAAAGAAATGAACGAGAAAATTCGAACCCAGGCCAAAACCTTTTTGGAATACGATGTGGAGATAACCGAAAAGGGATCCGAATTCCTTAAACCCCGGGAAAGGCCGAAAACAACTCGGCTGGAAATTTGAACACGTCTGTATCGCAAAATTTTTAAAGAAGAAGACTCAAAAATCTAACGGCGAGGTTAGAAATAATGGCAAAAAAGAAAAGCGGGAAGAAAGGGAAAAAAGGAAAGAAAAAATAAGCAAGAGCCTTGATCTAGAAAGATAAATTTTCCCACCGATTTTTTATATCCAAAAATTTAGTAATGCGTTAAAATGTTTTTGAACAAAAGTTTACGGCTTGATGAATTAAACTAAATAAATTTGCATTTTATGATTTTCTTTTCTTCTTTTTCTTAAGCCCCGCGTCTAAAACTTTCTGAACTTTCTCTCCAAATTCAAGATCCCGCCTAGGAGGTCGAACTCCAAGTTCATGGCTGAGGGTGCTTACAATGCGCTCTTCCAGTATGCGTGCTCCTATGCCGAAAATCTGCCTCAGCTTCTCCGTGAAAGTGTTCAAATTAACCATTTTTTCATCTATATCTAAATGGTAAAAAATAGCCTTAGCGCCGCTGTTTCCCAGAAGGTCTGAGAGGGCTCGATGAATGCATTGCATGAGAATTTCACTGCTTGCATCATCATAATTTTTAAACGTCATCATGTTAGCCCTCTTAGGATAAGGACAAGTAACTGGAAAGATAGCTCCCCGTGAAATTGACTCTTTATGAGTCTTGGGAGGATTTATGCTTTATTAAATTTATTAAAACATTGGAAGAAGCATTCTCAGCGAATTAAGAAAGTTGGAAGCCGGTTTTCCGACTTTTTAGAAAGAACATCGCCTTTATCCCTGCAAGGCTGCTTCTTACGTAGCCTAGCGATTAAAAATGAATGGTGATCAATAAAACCTATAACTCCAGTTGCAGAACAGATTTTAACCGAGGCCTTATGTGTTCCAGCATCTTCATGGAGACTGTCGGAGATGCTCTAGGAGAGAGGGAAATCCTTGGCTTCAAGGAGTTTGGTGGGGGCGAAACTGGCTTTGAAGCTCTTGAAGAAGGGCGCTGAGGCTAATCTTTACTTGGGGGAGTTCATGGGTTCCCCGGCTGTCTTCAAGCGGAGGATAAGAAAACCCTATAGGGTCAAGGAGTTGGACTGGAAGATCAGAGAATCTAGGACTGTTCATGAAGCCAAGCTTCTCCACGAAGCCAAGGTTGCAGGAGTGCCTACTCCCCTCGTCTATTTTGTCGACCATCAAAGGACGGAGCTTGTTCTGCAGTATGTGGAAGGATTGAGGTTAAAGGATTTCCTGGAAAGAAACATGGGCGCGGAGGAGGTTGAGAGAAAATGCTTCCAGTTGGGAATCTATATAGGCCGTCTTCACAGTCATGGCCTCATCCACGGCGACCTTACTACCTCCAATATCATTCTTCCCCCAGAAGGCCGTTTGGTTTTCGTAGACTTCGGGCTGGGTTTTCATTCAGAGAGCGTGGAAGACCGAGGGGTTGATCTCCACCTCCTCAAACAAGTTTTTGAAAGCCATCACCTGAGATGGGCTAAGAAATGCGTCGAAGCTGTTTTCGAAGGCTACAGGAACACGGTGGGGGAAGCTGAAGCTCAAAAAGTTTGGAGGAAGATGAAGGAAATCGAAGCTAGAGGGCGATATGTCCCTCCAGAAGCCCGGCTTCAAGCCTAGCCTTAAACTCGACCCTCCCCCCTCAGAGGAGCGCTAACTCTCGTGTTACCTTGTCTACTAGGCTTACAGGAGCAGGGCCTATTCCTAGGCAGGTCACAGTGCCTGGCGGAACCTCCGTGAGCCCTCGGTCCTCCACCAGCGCCCAAGGTAAACCCAGCTGGGCTGCCTTTTCCTTCAACCGGTAGAGTTCCTCCAAGGAGTCAACCTTCAGAATGACTTTCCTCTGCCCTTCTTTCATCCAAGCCTTCCACCATTCGCCATGATGTTTCTTGGCTTCCTCCGACGCGGAGACCGCTGCGTGGGCTGCTTGACCGCAGAGCTTTCCCTTGGATATTTTAAGGTCTGCTCGGATAACGATGTTCTGAGTGTAGCTGAACTCCCTTGGCTGCTCGCTCACAGCTGACCCTCCAAGACGGTGGTATCTTCTCAGCCTATCTTGGGTTTTTAGTCTTTCCTTCGCGTTAAGGCAACTATATATAGGGGGTCGGTTCTTTTCCTCCTTCATTCCATGTTCGTCAGAGTGATGGAGAGCCGTGAACGGTCATGAGCGAACTGAAAGTTCCCACCTGCATCTGGTGCGGTAAGACCATCATTCCCACTGAATATTTCGTCAAATTTCCATGTCCCAACTGCGGGGGAGTAACCATCACCCGCTGTGAAAGATGCAGAAAATTCGGCAGACCCTACAAATGCCCTAAATGCGGCTTCGTAGGACCATAGGAGGGTGAAAGGTTCCCATGAGCAAGGTTGTGGCTTCTTTTAAAATTTTTCCAGCCGACGCTGATGTGAACCTAGCCGATTTAAAGGAGGCTATCAAGAGTAATCTCCCCAAAGAAGCCTACGTTCACAGATTTGAGGAGGAGCCCATTGCCTTCGGCCTCGTTTCCCTCATAGCCCACGTCGTCTTCCCAGAAGACGAAGCCGGCGAAATGGAAAAAGTGGAGGAGGCCGTGAAAAAGACAGAGGGCGTGGGGGAGGCTGAAGTTTTCTTGGTGAGGCGAATCTAATTTATCTACAACCGTCAAACCGGTTGAGTTTTTCCCTAAACTCCACCAGATCCCGCACCACGTATTCTCCCCGGTTTCTGCCGCTTCTGTCCAAGTGGTAGGCTATGGCGCCGGCTTTTCTAGGTGGGTGAAAATCAGAGTCCAAACGGTCCCCCACATGCACCGCTTGCTGAGGAGTCACTCCTGTCAGGCTGTAGATTCTGGAGTAGAGCTCTGCATGGTGTTTTGTCTGAGCAAAATCGGAAGTCGTTGAAAACACTTGGTCGAAATAGTCTTCTAGCTCCTTTATCTGAAAGCGTAGAAATTCCCTAGAGGAATTAGATATAATTATGAGCCTGTATCCGTCTCCGCGGAGACCTTCCAAAACCTCTTTCACCTCCGGATAATAGGCCAAGCGGTGAAAGGAGTCTTCCAAGATGGATTGGAAGTTTTCTAGATTGAAACGCTTAAACCAGTAAGCAATATCATACCATTCCGGCTTATCCATTCCCACTTTTTCATATTCTTTGGTGATGAACGCTTTGGCTTCTTGAAAACTGATACCGCGGTTTCGAGCGTAGAGACGAGGTATCGCTTCCAGCCAAACGTAGTCGCTGAAGCTCGGTGTCACTATTGTACCTTCCACGTCGAAGGAAACAACCCTAGCCTTAACCATCTTTCACCAAACCTAAGCTATGATGCAGGCTTTCCGTAAACGATCTCTCTCAGCTGAGAAGTATTTATGAATTAGGATGAATAAATGAGACAGGGAGCTGTTCTGGTGAGTATTCGTTGGCAAGGCGAGCTTTGATAAGTGTCTCAAACAAGACTGGGCTGAAAATGCTTTTGGAAACCTTGGCCAAACATGGTTTCGAAATAATCTCCTCAGGCGGAACCGCGAGGAAAATCAGGGAACTCGGCTATGAAGCCGCAGAAATCTCCACGTATACAGGCTATCCTGAGAGCCCCGATGGCTTGCTGAAAACGCTGCACCCTAAAATCCACGGCGGCCTGTTGCTGGACCCGAGTCGATCAC
Source organism: Candidatus Hecatella orcuttiae (assembly GCF_002009985.1). NCBI lineage: Archaea > Thermoproteati > Candidatus Bathyarchaeota > Bathyarchaeia (SeqCode) > Candidatus Hecatellales > Candidatus Hecatellaceae > Candidatus Hecatella > Candidatus Hecatella orcuttiae. The sequence continues at coordinate 270,739 of NZ_MTLX02000002.1, read as the reverse complement.
AACACCGCGAATACATGGCCGCACAAGGAATTCAACCTATCGATCTGCTTGTTGTAAACCTATATCCCTTTGAAAAAACTGCAGCTGAAAAGACAGCGCTTTTCCGGGAGGTGGTGGAAAACATCGACATCGGTGGACCTGCGATGATAAGGGCTGCGGCCAAAGCTTCTCTTTTACACGGTACGGTTACTGTTGTTGTTGAACCTGAACAGTACGGGGAGATTGCGGAGGAGATGGAAAAAACAGGCGGCAGCATTAGCCTTGAAACCAAAAGAAAAATGGCTGTGAAAGCCTTTGTAAAAACAGCCCACTATGAGGTTGCGATAAAAAACTATCTGGAAAGGTGGTTGACATGTCAAAGTTGAGGGATATATATCACACGGCTTTGCCTGAGAAGCTTCCTCAGCAGTTCAGAATTTTCCTAGGCGACAAGGAGTTGGTTTACGAAAAACGCCAAAGCCTCCGATACGGAGTTAACCCTCATCAGCAGGCAGCTCTCTACAGTCCCGCTGGGAAAAAGGCGGTTATGGGAAACCTGAAAGAACTGAAAACAGGAAAACAAGGCCTCAGCCAGACTAATGTAGAAGATATGGACAGGGCTTTAAACATACTGAAATACTTTGACGCTCCCGCCTGCGCTGTCATGAAGCATTTGAACCCCACCGGGGTGGCGGTGGCCAGGAAAAACGACACCTTGCGAGAAGTTTACCTCCGAGCGAGAGACAGCGACAGCCAAGCAGCCTTCGGCAGCATCGTAGGCTTCAACTGTCCGGTTGACGGGGATACTGCGGGAGAAATTGTAAGCACTTTTGTTGAAGGAGTAGTTGCCCCTAGATATGAACAGGGAGCTGTGGAGAAGTTTGGAGAAAAAAGGAACATGAGGGTAGTTCAAATTGCGAACCTAGACTGCTTGCCGAAGTTTGCAGGTGGAGAAACAGGCTATCTGTGTCTTTCCGTTTTAGGCGACGGGTCGATTGTAGTTTCAGATCCCTACACCACAAAAATAAGGAGAAAAGACGACTTACAACCTGTAACAAGGAGAACGCCTACTGAACGGGAGTTTGAGGACATGCTTTTCGCTTGGTATGTTTGCGCCAATGTGAGGTCAAACGGCATCGTCCTCGCTAAAGACGGATGTACAGTCTCGGTGGGAGCCGGCCAGCAAGATAGGGTTACCGCCGTCAAGATAGCCGTCGATAAGGCTTTAAAATGGCATGCGGAAAGTCTCAGAGGGTCTGTTCTCGCCTCTGACGGTTTTCTCCCCTTCAGGGACTCCATAGACCTCATTGCCAAGTACGATGTTTCAGCCGTCATACAGCCGGGGGGTTCGGTTAGGGATCAAGAGGTGGTTGATGCATGCGATCAATATGGCATCGCCATGGTCTTCACGGGGGAGAGGTGTTTCGCGCACTTCTGATGGGGAAGAAGGCGGAAAAGCTGGCAATAGAAAGGGTTTAGCCCATGTTTTCATAAAAGTTTATAGTATAGGTGGTTAATTGAATCACTCAGCAGTTGAAATATGCCTATAAGCTCCGATAAATGGAGGCTGGTGAAGGAGGAAAATGCCGGCTGAGGTTCAGTTGAAGGTTGCGGAAGCTAAGCAAAGGGATGTAGGAAGGGGTAAAGCTCGGATAAGCCAGAAAACCATGGACCAGCTTAATGTCATGGCAGGGGACATCTTGGAAATCCGCGGTAAGAAAACCACCGCCGCCATAGCTTGGCCGGCTTACCCTGAAGATCAAGGCTTGGACATCATCCGCATCGACGGTCTCATCCGAAGGAATGCCAGCGTGTCCCTCAACGATTACCTAACCGTCAGGAAAGCCCATGTTCAAAACGCTCACACCGTAACCTTAGCTCCGGTGGACGTGAGAATTGAGTTTGACTCTGACTTTACCAACTTCGTCAGGTCGAGGCTGCTGGAGATGCCTCTGGTGGAGGGGGACATAGTCCTTCTCTCGGTTTTCGGGAACGCCATGCCCTTCACCGTGGTTAGAACACGGCCCAGCGGCATCGTCAGGGTTTCAGCCTCCTCCAACTTCCAAGTCCTCAGCGAACCCAGCCCTGAGAAGAAAGGAATCCCCAGAGTGACCTACGAAGACATCGGAGGCCTTCACGAAGAAGTCCAAAGGATCAGGGAGATGGTAGAGCTGCCCCTCAGACATCCGGAGCTTTTCCAGAGACTGGGCATCGACCCGCCTAAAGGGGTTCTTCTCCACGGGCCTCCGGGTTGCGGTAAGACGCTGCTGGCCAAGGCTGTGGCCAACGAAGCCCACGCCTACTTTATCAACATCAACGGCCCGGAGATCATGAGCAAGTTTTACGGGGAGTCTGAGGCTAGGCTGAGGGAAATCTTCCAGAAAGCCCAGGAGAACGTGCCCTCCATCATTTTCATCGACGAAATCGACGCCATCGCCCCCAAACGGGAGGAGGTAGTAGGCGAAGTGGAAAAAAGAGTTGTAGCCCAGTTGCTCGCCCTCCTCGACGGCCTCCAAGCTCGGGGTAACGTCATCGTCATCGGTGCCACCAACGTTCCCAACATCGTAGACCCTGCTCTTCGGAGACCCGGCCGGTTTGACAGGGAGATCGAAATAGGTGTTCCCGACAAGGATGGGCGGTATGAGATCCTTCTCATCCACACGAGGGGAATGCCTCTAGCCCAAGATGTGGACCTTAAGAAGCTGGCCGATATGAGTCACGGCTACACGGGAGCGGACATCGCTGCGCTTTGCCGGGAAGCCGCCATGAAAGCTCTCCGCCGCTACCTGCCGGATATCAACGTGGAAGAGGAGCACATTCCGCCTCATATTCTTCAATCCATGGAAATCAAGATGGACGATTTCCTCGCTGCCTACCGGGAGATCACTCCTACGGCAATGAGAGAGGTCTACGTGGAGATTCCCAACATCCGCTGGGAGGACATAGGGGGCTTAGAGAAGGTTAAAGCAGAGTTGAGGGAGGCCGTGGAGTGGCCTATTAAATATCCGCAAGCTTTCGAAAAAATCGGAATCAAGCCTACCAAAGGTATCCTTCTCCACGGGCCTCCGGGTTGCGGTAAGACGCTGCTGGCCAAGGCTGTGGCCACGGAGAGTGAAGCTAACTTCATTTCCATCAAGGGGCCTGAAATCTTCAGCAAGTGGGTTGGAGAGTCTGAGAAGGCCATTCGGGAAGTTTTCCGGAAGGCAAAGATGGCCTCTCCGGCTGTAGTCTTCTTCGACGAATTCGACGCCATCGTTCCGCGAAGGGGTATGGGCTACGCTGATCAAGGGGTCTCCGAGCGGGTGATAAGCCAGCTGTTGACGGAGATGGACGGAGTAGCCGGTTTAGAAAACATCATCGTGCTGGCTGCCTCCAACAGACCTGACATCCTAGACCCCGCTGTCCTCAGACCCGGCCGGTTTGACAGGCTCATCTACGTCCCCGCCCCCGACGAGAAAGCTAGGCTTCAAATCTTCCGTATCTACACCGCTAAGATGCCTTTAAGCAAACAAGTAAGCCTAGAGGAACTGGCCTCCATGGCCAAAGGCTACAGCGGAGCTGACATCGAAGCTGTATGCCGGGAAGCCGGCTTGAACGCCCTCAGGAAAAACCTCGCCACTAAGGAGGTTAAGATGGAAGACTTCCGGGAAGCCTTCAACAAGGTAGGGCCCAGCATCACTCCTGAAATGGAGAAATTCTACGAAAGCTTCGCTGCAACCTTCAAGAAAGTCGAAAAGCCTCTGACGCCTTCCCCAATAACTTAAACCAGCAGCTTCACCACCCTTCAAATTTAACCCTCATCTTCAGAGATGTCTCAGATGAGCAAGATTTGGCGGTCCCTCCCTCTCCACGCGCGGGTGATCGAAAGCCTAAAGGTCTCCGGTCCCTGCACCGATGAGGAGCTCTTAAGAAACCTGAGAAAAGACGGAGACGACACCCTTTCAGCTTCCACACTTAACAAGGCGCTCTTTCAGCTGGAAATACGGGGCCTCATCCACGTTTCCACAGCTCCCAGAGGCAGGAAAAAAATCGAACTACGAAAAACGTAGCTAAAGCGGGCAACTTAGGGGAGGAAAACTTGGGAGTAGACTTGAAGGACCTAGTTCCCCGCAAAGTCCTCAGCCTCGAGGAGTTGAGCGGAAAAAGTGTGGCTGTGGACGCTTACAATGCCCTATACCAGTTTCTGTCCATCATCCGCCAATCCACAGGTGAGCTTTTAACGGACCGACGGGGCCATGTGACCAGTCACCTCAGCGGAATCTTGTATCGAAGCTCGAACTTGGCGGAGAAAGGGCTGAAGTTGGTTTATGTCTTCGATGGGACACCCCCTTCTTTGAAGAGTAGGGAAATCCAGCGGCGGGCTTTGGTGAAGGTTCAGGCTGAAGAAAAATATGAGGAAGCCTTGAAAAAAGGGGAGCTGGAGGAGGCGCGGATTTACGCTCAGATGACTTCCCAGCTTAAGGACTACATGGTGGAGGACGCTAAGGCTCTTCTCACCCTCATGGGAGTGCCGTGGGTTCAAGCTCCCTCGGAGGGAGAAGCTCAAGCTGCCTACCTCGCCCTGAAAGGCCATGTGTGGGCGACCGCAAGCCAAGACTACGACTCTCTGCTTTTCGGGGCTCCTAGGCTGGTCCGTAACTTAGCTATCACAGGCCGCAGAAAACTTCCTCGGAAGAAAACTTACGTGGAGGTAAATCCGGAGGTTATCGAATTAGGCCAGCTGCTGGCCGAGCTTGGGATTACACGCCGGCAGCTGGTGGACATAGGAATTTTAATCGGCACCGACTTCAACCCTGAAGGCGTGAAGGGCATCGGCCCTAAGACAGCCTTAAAGCTGATAAAGGAATACGGGGAACTGGGGAGAGCGGTCTCCTACTTCCAAGAAAGAAACCTCGCTCTACCGGAGAATTGGGAGGAGATCGCCGCCATATTTCTCCAACCCGAAGTTACCGACGACTTTAAAATCGAATGGAAGCCCCCCGACGTGGAAGGAGCGGTCAGATTTCTCTGCGGGGAAAGAGACTTCTCCGAAGAAAGAGTCAGAACTGCCCTAGGAAAACTGGAAGCAGGCTTCACGGAACTCAAAGGAAAGAAAACCTTAGACACATGGTTTTCATAGTTTAAAGGTACCGTGAAAGATGGGGCAGATCATCTTTCCCCAAAATTTGCCTAGCAGCGTAGATCAGAGCATTGGCGTAGAGAACGGTGAACTCGGATATATCTTCAGCCGGAAGGCTCAGCTCCAAGTCTTTTCTCCTATAAAAAGCCTGAAGCACATCCTCAAACTCGGGAGCGTAACGTTTGAGGACATAATAAACCTCCAGTTTCGGCAGAGGGCTGACGACTATAACCCACTCCGCAGCCTCCTCCAGGAGCTCCGTAAGCCTCCCTCCCACAGCCTCCGCTAACTTGCCTGCCTCCTCCCGGCTGATGCGAGCGAGAATTTTAGCTCTTTCCTTTAGGGCGCGGTCCAGAAATTTTTTGTGAGCCCAACCGCCTTCGAAAGCTTCAATACCCACCAACTTGTCTTCAGACATCTCCAACCGCCTCTTTGAGCTTTAGCTTTTCCATCCGTACTCACCCCTCAAAGGAACGAAGGCCACACCCATCAGGTCGGAAGATTCAACCTGTCCATCCTGCCTTTTCTTCACCGTTCGGAGGGTTTGAGATATATAGGCGCCGCCCACTGGGATCACAAGAATGCCTCCTGGTTTAAGTTGCTCCACCAAGGGCGGGGGCACAGAGGGCGCTGAGGCTGTGACGAAGATGCGGTCGAAGGGAGCGTGACTGGGTAATCCGCGGGAGCCATCGCCTTGGATAACCGTTACAACCTTAGCGTAGGAAGTTTTCTCCAAGTTTTCCGACGCAAACCTAACCAGTTCAGGAAGGATCTCCACGGTGTAGACGTGGCCTTTGTTTTCAGCTTCCTCCGGGGCTATAATCTCAGCTACTACGGCAGCGTGGTATCCGCTTCCCGCTCCCACCTCTAAAACTCTGTGGCCCGCCTCCAATTCCAGAAGTTCACTCATCATGGCCACCATGTGGGGGGCTGATATGGTCTGGCCTGATAGGATGGGCAGGGGTGTATCATCGTAGGCTCTGTCTTTCATGCTTTCCAAAACGAACATCTCTCTCGGAACCTTGAGCATAGCTCTGATAACCTTAGGGCTGCGAAGGGCTCCATAGGCTTGGAGTGCTTCTACCAGCCGTCTTCTTTCCTCTTCAGGCTTCAACTTCACCATGATGCACCAGCGGGTCTGAGCGGGATTTCCTAATAGAGTTTTAGGACTAGGACGTATTTGAGTTTGCGTGAAACGGCTGAGTAGACCTTTTTTTAAGGGAAGATAAAGGATAGCTAGGTTAAGCTTCTCTTTCTGATCAGAAACTTATTTAAGCTTAGGGTGGACTACTTTATGAAGGTTATACCTTTGGCAGAGTATTCCAGTTTTCTCCTGTTTCTACCATTACTTCTATGCTGCGTTATGATGATGCTGATGCAGTCTCGAGGAGCCGCTCAGAGAGGGCCTCAAATAACCGACGTGTGGTTTACTCCTTATACTTTGCAAGAAGCCTACGATGCCATCGTCAAGAAAACAAGGGAATGGGAAATCCAAGGAGCGCAGCCCAGCACTCGCAGTTTCTTCTTAGGAGGAAAGGCCTCGCCGAAATTCGAAGTCTTGGAATCCATTCCCCCAAGACTTTATAAGGTTAGAGTGGGCGGTCAAGGGGAGGCTACCTTCGAGCTAACGGAAGTGAAAGGGGGCGGCGCCTCGGTAAAGACCACCTACAGCTCCGGCGTTGCGGCTCTCATGCGTAATTTCAAGGCAAACTTTCCCATCCAAGTGCCCGCGGTTGGGAAACCGTGTTCCTCCTGCGGTAAACCTATCATGACTGACTATCAGCTGTGCCCCTATTGCGGAAAAAGCCAAACGGAAGCTTGTGGGTGAAGGTTTTGAACTGGGAAAGCTTGTTATCCCACAGACACTGGGTGACCCTAAGGCTGGGAGGCAAGGACATCCATATCTGCGCTCGCTGCTTGGGGGTCTATATGGGCTTTTCCTCTTTAATTGCTGCGACGGCTCTCTATGAAGTTCCACTATTCCACGGCCTCTCTTTTCCTTATCAAGTCTTCTTCTGCATCTTACTTCTTTTCCCAGCTGCTTTCGACTGGTTAACCCAAACTTGGGGTTTCAGGAAAGGAACCAACCGATGGAGAGTTTCCACAGGCTTCTTAGAAGGTGTGGCAGTGGCATTGCTTTCCTTGACCGCTGTCTCTCTGGCTTTGAAAGTGGCCGTAGTCCTCTTTGTTGGTTTTTCCATAGTTTACATCGGCTTTTTAGGAAGGCGGTTGAAGCCTAGGTTACACCGGTGACTTTACATTTGCAACACGAAACGCTTATTTTTCAGCGGTCTCTTTCTTCATAGTGGAGGAAATTTTTATGGTAGAAAAAACCAAGGTTACCGTGGCTCCTTCTACATGTGTTGACCATGACCGGGAAAGATACTACGTGGAAGTGGAATTCCCTGGGGTTGAGAAGAAAGATATTGAATTGGAGCTTGGAGAACAAACTTTCTGCGTCAGAGCTGTCAGAGAGGACCTAGAATATTCCGGATGCTACTATCTCGCTCATCCCGTAGATGTGGATAAAGCTGAAGCCACCTATGAAAGTGGGCTTCTCAAGATTACAGTGCCGTTGAAGCAGCCTCTTCGCGGAAGAAAAATCCCCGTAAAGTAACAAAACCCTCCATTTTTTTGAGGTCCAGTCTCCTTAGACCAGAGTCTGTAAAGTTTTAAAGACCGCCGACGCTTAGTCTAGGGGGATACTCTTTGAGCGACTACGCCATAGATGTAGGGGACATCCTCGGGGAATTCCGCCTTCTGGTGGCTGTGTCGGGGATTCTCTTCGGATTTCTCCTCAACGTAGCCGTTTTCAAAGGGGGAGAAGAAGCCTCAGTGCAGGTGTTTTTAACCATCTTAGCCCTCTCCTTTGCCGCCATCTCTGTCCTGATTTTCCTCCTACCTCCCGTCTACCATCACTCCCGCAGTTTCCCCATCACCCAAGAGGAGAAGAGGAAGCTTTATTTCAGAAGCCACCAGTTTGCTCTCTACGGTATGTTAACCCTTATCTTAACCATCTACTTCTCCCTAGTCTTAGCCTTTTACTCCCTAGCATCTTGGCAGTCTTTCATCCTAGCCGCGGTTATCCTCGGTGTTCCAGCCTCTCTTTTCAGGCTGAGGCGGAGGCTTTAACCTTCCTCTCCCCTCCGGCCCACCAGCCTCGCATCTTCGATTCTAATCCATGGCGCCACCAAGAGGGCCAGCTGTCTGAGGTTGCTCGCCAACCCTGAAATATTTCTGAGAAGTTCATAAATGGTTCCAGTCAGCATCACTCCCTTCAACGGTCGGCCTACTTGGCCTTCTTCAATCTTCCACGCAGGTGCAGCCACCACCGAGAACTCTCCGCTCTCAGGATTGCTGCTGTGGGCGCCTTGAACATAGGGAATGAAAACTCCCTTCTTCACCTCGGACAAAAGCCTCTCAGGCGAAATGGTGGACGGGGTGACGGTGAAGTTTGTGGCCTCGATGATGGGAGTCCAAGCGTAGGGGGCCGGATGGCTCCGCCAGGCGTTACCCGTGCTCTCCACACCCTCCTTGCCAGCCGTGTAGCTGTCGTAGAGGTAGCCTTTCAACACGCCCTTTTCTATGAGAGTCGTCCTCTGGCTTGGGTGACCTTCGTCGTCGAAACTCCAAGTGTGAAGGCCCCCTTCCCGGAGGCCGTCGTCGTGAATGGTTAGAAGCTCCGAGGCGATGTTCACTCCGATTTTCCCTTTCAGCTTGGATTTACCCCGCTGAACGTTGTCAGCCTTAAGGGAGGGGATAAGACTGTGGTAAAAAATCCCCAGCAAGGCAGACTGGCCGAGGACCACGGTGTAGCTGCCGGTTTCAAGGTCTTCCGCTCCGAGGGCGGAAACAGCCAACCTCGCTGCCTCTTCTCCCACCTTTTCCGGGTTGATTCGAAGAGAACAGTGAGCGTCGAATTCGAAGCATAGGGGAGTAGTTTCCCCCACCTCTTTGGCTATGGCCCCCAGAAAGCATTCAGTCCGGGTTCCTCTGTCGCAGGCATGAACCCCCAACGAGTTTACCACCGCCTTCTCCACCAGGGAGACGCCTACCGATCCCTCGACAGCCAAGACTCTGCCGTCAAAGCTTTGAGCCGTCCTCAACATTTTAGAAGCCAGGTTCACTGCTTCTTCCGCGGGGAGGCCGGCTACTTCCTCGTCATAGGTGCCCTTCGCTTTTGGAAGTTTTCGGGAAGCCGGGAACCCTTTCCATGCCTCATCAGGTTTTCCTGCCCTCGCCGCTCTCAGGGCCGCTAAGGCGGCTTTTTCCACCTCCTCGTCGGTCAGCTTGTTGGTGTAGGCGAAACCCCAAGCTTTACCTATTACCGCCCTCACACCTAGGCCTTCATCCACCATACTGGAGCTCCTAGCGATCTGACCTCGCTCTATTTCCACCACGAAACACCGACCCTTAGCCAGAAAGGCTTCCGTTTCCTGAGCCCCTGAGGCTAGAGCTCTGCGAACAGCTTTCTCCCCGTAGGCTAGAAGGTTCACGGCTTATCCTCTCCCTCCCAGCTGAGCCTCCCCTACTCTGATGGAAGGGCCTCCGTCGCAGATGAAGGCAGTCTGGCCTTTTCCACACCGTCCCGGCCAGAGTTGGAAATCCTTCCCTACAGCTTCTATCTTCAGGAGTGTCTGAAGAGTGTGCCCGCTCATGGAAAGATTTCTCACCGGCTCGCAGACTTCTCCCCTGATAACCTTGTAGCCTTCCTGAATGCCCACCTGAAAAGTGCCGTCTAAGTTGGCTTGTCCTCCTCTGAGGGTTTTCAGATAGTAGCCGAAACGAATGGGCTCTAGAAGCTCTTCTAAGCTCTGATCTCCTGGAGCCAAATAGGTGTTTCTCATACGGATTATTGGTGTAAACCTGAAACTTTCCGCTCTAGCGTTTCCAGTAGGCTGAACACCCAGCCGGCCTGCTGTTTCCCGGGAATGCATCAGCCCCACTACCACGCCTTTCTCCACCAACGGGGTTCGCTGAGCTGGAACACCTTCGTCGTCGTAGCGGAAGCTACCGAAGGCTCCAGGCAGCGTTCCATCGTCGAAGATGCTCGTTGCCTCCGAGGCTATTCTCTTTCCCATTTTGTCTAATGTCACCGAGCCGGCTAACGCTAGGTCTGCTTCCGCTAGGTGGCCGAAGGCTTCGTGGATGAAGACCCCTACCACGTTGGAGCCTAAGACAGCCGGGTAGACTCCGCCTTTGGGCAGTTCCGCCTTCAACTGCTCCCTGATCCGCCGGGAGACCCTGCTGCTCACTTTTTCTAGGACCTGTCTTTCAAAGGTTTCAAAACCCTTGGTGGAACCCACCTCCTCACTGGCGGAGGCGAATACCTCCCCCTCAGACGCCGTGGCGTAAACTCTCAGCCAAACGTGGAGGCTGTCCTGTTGGATGCGGGCTCCTTCACTGGAAAAATAGTAGTTCACGCCCACCACGTCGAGGTAATTAACAGTGCAGCTTTTCACCTGAGGAACTAGGCTGAAAATGTCCCTGTCGATGCTTAGAGCCAGTTCCGCCTTTTGCTCCAAGGAGACATCGGTGGGGGAAAGTTTAGGCTTCTTAACCACCCTATCCCGCACAGGCTTGACCTCCGCCAACTTCACAGGCTCTTTAATCTCCCGGCTGGAGGTCAGGGCCAACTTGTAGGCTTTCTCCGCCGCTTCCCTTATTGATTCCCGGTCTGTTTTTCTTAGGGATAGGAAACCCCAAGCCCCACGGGCTAGCACTCTTATGCCTAAGCCTTCTTCGAAGCCTTCTCTGATATGCTCCGGTTTTCCGTCTTTAGTGGTTACCGATGTCTTATGGAGTTCTTGGCCTCGGACCTCCACGAAGTCGGCGCCGAGTTTTTCTCCCACGTGAACAGCGTAAAGAAGGATGTCTTCCATGGGCTTAACTCCTACGGAAAGGTATTCGAAAAGCCCTTATTATTAATTGCCTCAGGTTGCGGAAAGTTTTTTTGGTCATCCATGCCGGTTAACCTTGGATGTCTCCTCCGAAAATTCCCGGGCTGAAGGTTAAGAGAATTAGAACAGCTTACTGGCTTCCGGGAACCAACTACTTGGAAGAAATTCTTCGAACCGCGGGGAAGCTGGTTAGAAACGGGGACATTTTAGCTGTTTCAGAGAAAGCTCTCTCCATCGCCCAAGGGAACATTGTCGACGAAAGCAAAGTTGAACCCGGCTTCGCCTCTCAGTTTCTCGTCCGAGTGTGGATGAGGCTTTGCTGGGGATATCTGCTGGGTTTCCTATGCCGGCTGAAGCCTCTGACTATGCTCCGGCTGAGAGACTACCCCCAAGTTGAAGGAGCTAGGCATAAGCAGCTAGTGTTGGAGAAAACCGGCTTGCTTCAAGCTTTAAGATTCAGCTCAGAGGGAGGCGTCGACGCCACCAACCTTCCCTATTCCTACGTCAGCCTTCCTCTCCCCAGACCTGGGGATGTGGCAGAAAAAATTTATGCTGCCTTCCAGCAGAGGCTGAAAAAATCCGTCATCGTTCTCATCGTGGATTCGGATAAAACCTATTCTTTTCGAAGGCTTCACTTATCCCCTTCACCTACTGGTGTGAGTGGCATTCGTTCTGGAGGAGGCTTCCTCTACTACCTTTTTGGAAGGATGTTTAAGCTTAAACCCCGTTCAACTCCTAAAGCCGTGTATCCTCCGGAGGCTTTAACAGTGGAAGAAGCCTTGAACTTGGCCGAAGCCTCCCATCACATCCTCGGCTATGGGGCAGGTAAAACCATGTGGGATGTGGCGGAAAAGTTCAACGTGGCCATGACGGAAGTGACGTGGAAGATGCTCAAAGAAACAGAACATTGCCCCATAGCCATTCTGAGACGGACTAGCTCCGCTGACTGGCGGAGAGGAAACTAGGTTTCATGTTAGGAAAATTTTTTGGGGGATACCGAAAGTCTTTTAACCGTTGAATGTTGAATTCATAAAAATTTAATTTCCCCAAGGCAGACGTGTTTGAAATGCCCTTGGCTTTTGTGCTACTCAATGTGCAGTCTGGAACAGACGAGGAAGTAGCCGAGAAAATCCGAGGTACACCCTCGGTGAAGGAGGTCAGCCGCATCTACGGCATCTACGACCTCATTCTCCGGGTGGAAGTGGAAAACCTAAACGAAATTAAGGCTCTCGTTGAAAGCAAGCTCCGAAGGATGCCTGAGGTCAAGTCCACGTTAACCATGATCGCCGCTGAGAAGTCTCTGAAATCTTAGGATGTTGAAGGGCTTTTTCCCTCCGAGGAGGCCGAGGTTGTTTCCTCTGTAAGAAGCAACTCCAACAATGTTTTCAAATCCACCTCCGCCCTCGTCCTCCAGTCTAAGCGGAGAACCCCATTCTCATCCAACGACAAGTATTTCATCTTGATGAAGCGGTCGAGGCTGAGGTTAACCCTCCATTCGGGAAGCTTCTCCTTCAAAAGCTTCTCCACCTCGCTTTTCGGAGCCTTCCCCTGTCTTGCCAAGATGTAGGCCAAGGAGGCCGCGAGCACCGCTAGGTCATCGATCCTCCATCCTGCCAGCTGGGTTTCCGTAGCCGTAGGCGAGCCTCCCAGCGTGATGTAAAACCTCGCCCTATCCAGTTCCTCATCGGTAAGCCTCTCCGGACGCTCGGTTTCACTGGTTTCCGGGATGACTTTAACCTGAAGGCCCAGTTTCCCTAGTTCGAAGTTGAGAAGCTCCACCACTTTCATGTAATCTTTGCCTAGGGATTTCCTCAGCTCCCAGCCTCGGAGGCCCGGAACACGGTGTCTCTGGAAAAACAGCATTTGAGCTGCTCTTTTCAGCTTCCTGGCGTAGGCCGCGGCGGTTTCTTCCTCAGTCACGATGTCTTTTCCTCCCGCAGTTTTTCCCAGAGAAAACGGTCTAGAGATATGGCCACCGATGAGCCGACGTTTTTCTTAGTGACCGGTTCGGGGTTAGGGATAAGGGTTATGTCCCCCTCTAAGGGTTCCACCTCCAGCCGGGCGTAGCCGTAGGTGAGCAGAAAGCTGGTCAGGTAGGCTCTCACCACCAGCTTTGCGAAGCTTTCATCCGCCACAAACTTCCAGTAGGAGATTTTACCTCCCCCCTCCTTTGCCTTGAGGCGAAGTTCCTCCCAGAAGTTCCTAAGAGTTTGATCAAAGTCTTCCCCTTCCCAAACCATTTTCAGAACCTCATCCATGGAAGTAGAAACCTCCAAGGAAGGGAGGAGAAAATCTTCTCCACGTTCTCCTCGAGGAGGAAGCCCCTTCCAGTAGCAGAAGGCTTCCTTCAACCTTTCTAAGGAAAGCTTTTCCAGCCTAACAAGCGGACGCCATGCTCCTAAGAAGACTCCGGCTAGCTCTTCGGGCTTCAGCTTCGCTATCCGGGCTTCAACGGTCTCAGGGTCCACTCCGTGGAGGGCTGATCGGCGTTTAATCCAGTCCCCTTGAAGCCTAACGACCTTGGAGAGGTTGTTGATGGCTTGGGCGTCTAGGCAGAGCTCTTCGAAGGACTTCCAACTTGCGAGAAGCCGTCGGAGGGAGTTCAGGGCTTCTTTAACCTCAACCTCAAAAGGGTTGATCCCCCTCCGCTCTACCGTTTCACAGAGGGAAATCACCCTGAGGAGGTGTTCTAAGTTATCCTTGGACCTTCGAGCCGGCTTCAGAGCTGTTCACCGTTTTAACTTCAGACCTTCCTGCCACATTCTGAACGATGATGAGGTGAGCTTCTTGGTCAAAGATTGGAAGATGCCAGGGCGTTATAATTATATACTGCGCTTGCTCTTGTTCGCCGACGGTCTGCGCTATCAGCTTCGATACTGTCTCCCTATTTCTAGGGTCCATGTGTATATCAAACTCATCCACCGCCCTAATAGGAGACTTCACGTATCTTTGGAGGGCGAGCAGAAAGGCCATGATGGCTGTTGTCCGTTCTCCTCCGCTCTGGGTGTAGGCGTCTAAGGGGGTAGGAGCTGTGCCGTGGAAGCCTACGTAGAGCTCTAGGCCTGCGGTTTCCACATCCTCTGCGTTGACCAGTTTCACGTTTCCAAGGGCGCCTATGGTGGAGAGGAACTGCCTGTAGGTTTGGTTAAGCTCGGCGAGGAAGTTTTCCAAAACTTTTCTCCAAGCCTTTTTCCGGACATCCACTTCCTCCAGCATCTTAGCCCTGTTTTCCGCTAATACTTCAGATTTCTGCTTCAGCTCTTCGTATACCCGCTGATATTTGCGGTAGATTTTTTCAGTCTCCGGATTAACATCCGCCAAGGAGACCAAGTGGGCTGTTAGAGTTTTGATTTCGTCGCTGATTTCTTGGGGAAGCCGGTGGGTTTCCACCCTAGGCCCGATTTCCCTAGCTTGGGAGGCTAAAGTCTCCAGTTCCTCTTTAAGCCTGTCCTCTTCTCTTCCCAACTGCCGGAGCTGGTCTTCTAATTCCTCCCCCTGATAATTCAGCAAAGCCTCCCTAACCCTTTTCTCCACGTACATTTCCTGAAGACTGTCTAACTCCTGTTCTAGGGAACTCAGACTTTTTTGGAGGAGTGAGATTTTCGAATTCAATTCCTTCATTTTCACCATGGAAGCTCGGGAATGGCTTTGAATTTCCTCAAGCCAACTTTGTATCTCCTCCATCTTTTCCCTAACAGCCCTATAGCCGTCTCCCTCGCTCCTTCCCGATGAGTTTTCCAACCTGTCCAGCATGGCTTGAAGACTTTCCATCCTCTCTGAAAACTCGCCTGAAAGCTTAGTGTAGATCTCGTTTCCAGCCTTTTCCTTTTCGCAGCCTATGAGAGTGAAGAGGCTTTGGTTGCGTTCAAACCGAAGTTTACCGATGTCATGCTGGAGCTCTTTCCCCTCTTTCTTCGTCTTTTCAGCGTTTTCTCGAATTCGGATGAGCCTACGTCTTTTTCTTTCTTCCTCCTCCATCACCGCCTCTAGGGATTTCTCCAACTTAACCACTTGCGCCCAAGCCAGTTCCCGTTCCAACTGGCTTTTCTTCTGAAGTAGCTCCTTCTTTCGGAGGTACCGGTCGTATTGCTCTTTCCAGTAAGCTAGAGTCTGCTCAGCGCTACCTAGGAGGCTGGCGATGGAGGTTTCTTCGCTGAGAAGTCCCATAAGCCTTTGCTGGGCTTCCATGATCCTCTGCCGGTAGGGCTGGAAGCCTACGGCTTCCTCCACCATGAGGAGTTTCTGCTGGGGGGAGACAACGCTGAACTCCTCCACCATGTTCTGGTGCATGATGATGAGCATGTTGTCGGGGTTGATGCCGAAGGAGTCCAACAGCCGAGAAAGTTCTCCTTTGGAAATCCCGCGATAGTCCGCTTCAAACCAGTATTCCCCGTTTTTCCTAAGATAGCGGGAAAGCCTGAAGAGATCGGAGTCGCTGCTGGGAATGGGTCTCCTCCCATCTTTCCCGGGGGAGTTGTCGAAAAGAAGGGTCACTCGGGCGTTTTCCTTTCCCCTCCTTATCAGGTCGCTGAGCCGCTTCGACCGCTCTGTATAGGCTTGGCCCAACGCCACGGAGAGGGCGAGGAGGATGGAAGACTTCCCTGCGCCGTTGGGGCCGCAGACCACGTTGAGGCCAACTTTCAGGGGTATTTTGGCGTACTCGTAGGACATGAAGTTCTCTAAGACGATCTCTTTGACGAACACCTTCCTTCTGGGCTGGGATAGGTCAACCCCTTTTGGAAGGCTTTCCGGAAGCCTTTCGCCCATTTTTACCCCGTCAGTAGCCCTACGCTGAAGATGCTTAGGTTCAGAGATAACCTTAGCAAGCCTAGAAATTAACGTTTCTGGGTAGCTTGGCGAGGCAGAGCCTCGCAAACTCCCCTCGGTGGACAGTTTTCCGCAGCCTTCCCATGATTTCCCTCACAGCCCCCCCGTCCACCTTGAACTTTATCTTCTCATATTTTATGTCTGCAAGTAGTAGATTCTCCGGAGGGGCCGGAGGTATACTCAAACAGCTTTCCTTCTCTTGGAGCATAGGCCCTATATCCTCCAGCCGGATTTCTCCTCTGCCGACTTTCAGAATAAGCCCCGACGCCTTCCTTACCGCCCCCTTCACAAAGCCTTTGGAAGAAAACTCGAACAAAAGTAAACCTCGCCACAGCTTAACCTTAAGCTTTTTCAAGGGTGTAAGCCAGTCTGCACGCTTCCTATGCTCAGCTTGGGAAGAGGTATGCTGCAAGAGAATCCGTGCGGCTTCTCTCATTTTTTCCATGTCCTCTCCTTGGTAGGGAGCCAAATATAGATACTGCCTCTCCACAGCCTCTTTTCTCGGGTTAAACTGAGCAGGAACCTCCGCCCAAGCCCAGGCTCTGATGTCGCAGGGGAGGAAGGCGTTAAGCCTTCGAAGGTTGAGAGGCTGGTCAGCGTGAAAGGCGACGGTTTGATTGAGGGCGTTGACCCCCCGGTCGGTTCGAGAGGCTGCTTGAAAGTGAGCGGAGACCCGGCTGCTTACGAGGCCTGACCTCAGGAGGGCTGAAATGACTTCCCCGCCTACGGTTCTCTTTTCCCTCTGAGGTTGAAAACCGTGGTATCCATCTCCCTCATAGTAAAGTCTGACAGCGTAACGGGGCAAGGGTAAGGTTACTCCTTGGCATGCTTAACCACATGAGGGGCCTCGGGGATTATGAGATGCTTAACCCCCACCTCCACGGCGTGAGGCGACCCTGGCAGGCAGAAGACTGCTTTCCCTCCGGAAACCCCAGCCACGGCCCTAGTCATCAAGGCGGCGGAGCCTATTTTTTCATAGCTTATTTTTCTGAGAAGCTCCCCGAAGCCCGGAAGCTCCTTTTCCAGAAGACCCTTTACGGCTTCAATGGTTACGTCCTTAGGAGTTACCCCTGTACCTCCCGTTGTGACCACGGCGTCTACGTCCTGTCTTCTTAAAGCCCTTCGGAGGATATTTCGAATTTTCCTGAGGCTGTCAGGGATAAGCTCCCTAAAGACAACTCGATGGCCGGCCTGCTGGAGGAGGTCGACGATTAGTTTCCCAGATTCATCCTCCACATTCTTCCCAGTTTTTCGCTGCTGGTATTTAGAAGTGCTGATGGTGACTACAGCAAAACGGAGGGTGGAAGGCGCCTCTTTTTTATGCCTTACAGAAGACTTGCTCAAGGTTCGCCCTTAAACTTCTTTTTCACCCGCAGACTTAAAATCTCCGCGGTGGGATACTGTCCCCCGCGGTCTTTCTCGTATTTTTTAACCATATCCCAAACGTTTAGAAGGGCCGTAGCGGCTGCCACCAAGGCTTCCATTTCCACCCCCGTCTTAGCCTCAGCTCTCACCGTGGAAACCACCCTGACAGTTCGACCGTCAGCGATGTCCACCGCCACATCCACGTGGGTAAGGGGAAGAGGATGACATAAGGCCACAAACTGACTGGTATTTTTCGCCGCTAGAATCCCGGCTAACCTCGCCACCTCCAAGGGGTCTCCCTTCTCCACCTCTCCTCTCCTGATCCTCCTCACCGTGGACGGTCTCAACCTTAGGAGACCTTCCGCGGAGGCCTCTCTGAAAACCACAGGTTTAGGGGTAACATCCACCATGGAGGTTTTCTTCATCTTCAGGTTTCATTCCCCAATTAAAGTTTTGCGGCTTGCGGAGGTTGAACTCTATGAGACTTTTCGGCAGCCTCCATCCCCAAAGTAGGGTTCCCGTCTTTTTACAGCCTCCAAGAAAATCCGTTTTAACTCCTCCTTTGAAGTTGCTCTCCGCAGAGGGGAAGCGATATTCACGTAGTTGTCACACCTCATCAGGCAGGGTTTCAGCTCCCCACCGGCCGTTACCCTCATGCGAGTGCAGTTCATGCAGAAGTCTGAGTTGTGAAAAGGCCTAACCAATTCCACCTGAGCCCCGCCACCCTTCAGCCGGTAAACTCGACGGTTGTGGAGACTTTTAACTGTAACCTCTGCAGCTCTGGCTTCCAGTTGCTCTTGGATGCTTTGGAGATCTGCGTAGTATTTTTCATAAAAAGCAACTCCATTCCCCAGTCTTTCAAGCTCGATAAGCTGGAGGACGAAGTTTCTTCCCTCAATGAAGTTCACCAGATCCCATATCTCTCCTTCGTTAACCGACCTAAGGACTACCATGTTTATTTTAACAGGCGTCAGCCCTACTTTCTCCGCGACGAAAAGGCCTTTTTTAACCTTGTCCAGTTGGGAGAAACCGGTGACCTTCTGGTAGACTTCTCGCTTTATGGAGGGAAGGTTAACGTTTACCCTTTTCAGACCTGCGTCCTTGAGAGCATGGGCGTAGTCGAGAAGAAGGGAACCGTTGGTGGACATCGAAACCTCCTCTATTCCATGTACCTCCCTGATTCCGGAAACAATTTCGCAGAGGTCTTTTCTGAGAAGCGGCTCTCCTCCCGTTATCTTAACTTTCTTCACCCCCAGTTCGCTGGCCGTTTCAACTATCCTCCTGATCTCTTCAGGAGTCAGTTCTGCTTCACCTCTTCTAGGATCTCCCTCCTCATGGCAGTAGATGCACTTGAAGTTGCACCGCTGGGTCACTGCTATTCTCAGGTTGGTCATCGGCCTTCCGTAGCTGTCGGTTACCATGAAGTCCGCCGCCTGAAAGAACAATGGAAATACAACTTTTTTTTTAGCTATTCGCAGTAATATCTTTTTTCTTTAACAGATTGAAAGCTAAAAAGCCGTAGTGAAAAATTTTTAGCCTTGAGAAGCGGGGGTTTTCTCTTCCCGCCGTTTGGTCGCCTCCTTTTCAGCTTGGGTGAACATGGCTTCCAGCTGCTTTTTCATCAACTTCAGCTCTTTACTCAGACCGAAATAGTCGGAGAAGACCGAGGTTGTTCTCAGCAAATGGGACTTTCCAAACTTTTCCCGGCCGATGAGACCCATCTCCTGCAGTCTATGGATGTGTTCATAGGCCTGCGGACCCCTCACATCGATAACCTTAGCTTGGGGCACAGGCTGCTTATAGGCAATGTAAGACAAGGTCCTCAAGGGACCCTCGGTTAACAGCGGCTTTATTGAAAGCCTTCTAACCCGGGGAACATACTCGGTTTTCAGCTGCATCACAAATCTTCCGTCTTCCAGCTCTAAAATTTCCAAGCAACCGTTCCGTGCTTTGTATTCTTCAGCTAGGCTGCGGGCCAGCTCCTGAACTTTTCTCTTTGAGTATATCTGAGCTACAGAGCAGAGGGTTTTAAGTTCCAAGGGATAACCGGCAACGTAAAGGGCTGCCTCTATCAACCTTTTTTTGGCTTGAAGCTCCTCAGCCTCCCCCGTGGGCTCTAGGAGGAGTTTCTCTGGATGTTTATCCAGTTCTTTAAGTTGTGAGGATTCTGTCAACTTCACTGAGCTCCGAGTTTAAGGCTATTTCAATTTCCCCAAATTCCTCTTCCTGAATAAGTTCAATCCGGCCTTGGGAAGCTAGAAACAGAAGGATCATGAAAATTCGCACTGTTTCAAGCCTGTTTTTTCCCTTGACCAACTGGGATAAAGGTAAAGTGGCTTTACCTTTGAGCTTTTGCTGAAGTTGAACATAAAAATCTTCCAGCTCATCTTCTTGAATGGTAAACTGTTCATATTCTCGGAAAAACTCAGCCACAGGAGGAGTGATCGGCGAAACTTTAATGGTTTTTCTTACGGTTTCAATTTTTAAAATTTCCTCCAAAGCCGCTAAAAGATTGTCCAAAGTTGTTGAAGTAAACTCGTATCGAAAAGGCAGCTGAAGCGCAGGAGGAATAGGCTCCATTGGCTTGGCTTCAGGGGTTTCAGGAGGCTCTTCAGGCTTCATTATCGTTTCCGACTGAAGACGGAGAATAGTGCTGGAGGACAGTAAAGCCGTGCCTGAAGCAGCGAAGTCGATGTACCCTGTCTTCCTCATTTCATTCAGAAAGGTGGACAGCAAGCGAGCTATGTTTAAATCCCATGGGCGAACCTTGTAAAGCTTCGCCAAGTCGAAGAGAATCTGCCAAGGCGGCCTGAGCCAGAAAGGTTTTTCTCTAGGCCGTGAACTCATGAAGCAGCCTCCATCACTTGCAGAGGGAGAGAGTGGAGGTATGATATTCCGTTTTTCACGTAGACTCCGAAAATCTTGTCCGCCTTAGCAGCCACAGTGTCTTTGAACGAAATAACTATCATCTGCGACTCCTTCGATTCTCTGGCCAGCAGTTCGGCCAGCCTTGAAGCATTCACGGAATCAAGATGAGCGTCTATCTCGTCGAGGATGTAGAAGGGAGAAGTCTTGGTGAGGCTTTGGAGGGCGAAGATGTAGCATACAGCTACCACGGATTTCTCCCCGCCGCTGGCCGCAGCCACAGGCATAGGAGGTTTTCCTGGAAACTCCACGATGATGTCCAAGCCTTCCGAGAAAGGCTCATCGGGGTTCTGCAATTGAATCCACCCCTTGCCGTTTGTTATGGCGCTGAAAGTTTCGGAGAACTTCTGGTTAAGTTTCTCCAAAGCTGAGAAGAAGGCATCTCTCTTTTCTCTCTCCACGTTCTCCATGAACGTTAATATTTCTCTCTTTTCCTCCTCCAGCTGGTTTATCTTCGTGGAAAGTTCCTTGTAGGTTTTCATGTGAGTTGGATAGAGGGCTGCAGCGTTCATGTTTAACCTTCCATAGAGGCGATCATGTTCCCTTTGAAAACTTTCAAACAGCCCTTCAGAAACTCTCTCTTCCTCTACACTTACTTCCCGGGGCTGCTCGTATCCTAGGCTCTTAAGTTCGTTGATGATCTGCTCTCGTTCCAATTGATGTCTGAGAATTCTCTGGTTTAGTCCGTTGATTTCTTCGTTGAGGGGCTCGCATCGTTTTTCAATCCTCTGGAGCTCCTTGTTGATATTCTCGATTTCTTCCTCGAATTTCCTGTATTCCTCCTTCTTCGTAGTCATCATTGCTGAAAAGTTTTCTTTCTCCCGCTGTAAACTTTTAAGCTTAGACTCAGCTTCCTCCATTCTCCTTTTAGCTACCTCTATTTCCTCTCTTCGTTTTCTGATGTTTTTCTCTATTCCAGAGAGTTCTCTCTTCCCTGTTTTCAGAGAAGGCAGATATACGTGTTCTAGGTTGGACTCGTTGGAGGACAGTTGACTGTTAATCTCGTTGAGTCGACGGTGATATTCACTGATTTCACTCTCCAACTCAGCGTTCTCACCTTCCAACTTGGTCATGGTTTCCGGCTTCAACTTTTTCCTTATGTTCGCTGCCTCAACCCGTAGCTTATGCAGCCTCTGTTCAATCTGAGCTACTCTAGCCTCTGCTCCTTCGATTTCAGCTTGAAGTTTATCGCGTCGATGGGTGAAACTTCTGATTCTCCTATTCAATTCAACAATGCTTTTGTGAGCTCTTTCCATGTTTTGGGTTAAGCCCGCGGCCTCCCGTTCAAGAAACTTTATCGTATCCTCCCGAAGCACCTTCTCACCCTCCAGCCTGATTAGTTCTTCGCTCAGATGCTTCAAGTCAGCCTGTCTCCTGCTGAGGAGGCGTTCAAAAGAGGCTACAGTTTCATTCAGCATTTTAACGGTTTCCCCGCTGGGGATAACGTCTGAAAGGTCTATGGGCTCCCTGTAGAAGCCTACCTCCAGCCGTATGCCTGGCTCGTAGACTTCCCCCTCCACCGTTACAACCCTGTAGCCTTTCGCCGAAGCTTGGAGGGCTGTTTCCCCGTCCACCGCCACAAGAGTGTCTCCTAGAACAAAGTTGACAGCAGGTCTAAACTTGTTGGCGCATTCCACAAAAGAAGCCGCTGAGCCCAATATGCCTTCAATAGGCGGTTTCCCTACGGACCGAACTTTTTCTAAACTCGCTAAGGGAAGAAGCTTAACCCTGCCTATTTTAGCCCTCTTCAAACTGTCCGCGCATCTTCTGACCACTTCCAAGTTCTCAACTATCAAGGCTTGAAGCCAGCCTTCCGCAGCGGCTTCCACCGCTTTTCTGTACCCGGCTGCAATCCTTATTTTCCCAGCCAGTCTGCCGTGAACGCCCGAGAGAGCTTTCAACTCAGCGAGGCCTTCTATGTGCGCCAATGCCTTCTCCTCAGAAAGTACTGAGTCGGCTAAATTTCTTCGAGATTCAAACTCAGCCACATTAACTCTCGCCCGCTTCGCAATCTTGTCAGCCTTGGAGATTTCAGCTTCAGCAATTTCCCTCTGAGTTTTAATTCTCTCTATGGCCGCCAATACTTCTTGGTAGCCTTTCTGTTCCTTCTGCTTAAGTCCATTAACTTCCTTCAGGCGGCTGGAGAAACTCTCATGCAGGTTTTCGAAGGTTGCCTTTCGAGAGTTTAAAACTTGAAGCTGATCTGTTAACACATTAACGCTTTCTTTTTCAGCCTTGATTTTCACGTGTAGACGAGCCAGCTCGGATTCCAGTTTCCTCGTTTCCTCTTCTAAGCTGGAAAGTTTAGCAGCGTTTTCGTCCAGAGAATTTTTTATCTCCCATATTTTGCCTTTAATCTGCTCTGCAGCTTTTTCTTTTTGGGATAGAAGAGCCTGAATCTGATTTCTAGCTCTTATAAGCCTCGCCCGTTCTCTCCGAACAGCGACTGCATCTTCGCGTAGTTTCTTCAACGCCTCCATTTTTTCTAAGCGCATAACTTCTAGGGTTTTGAGATTTGTCTGAGCCGAAGATATGGTGGTCTTAAGGCCCGCGATCTCGGAGTTGATGTCGCCGATCTGGCTTTGGATGGAAACCAGCTGATCTCCACCTTTATCTACCACTCTAACAGTGTATTCATGCATATCCTTTTGCCTGGCGTGGCGTTCAGCTTCCAGTCTTTCCTTCTGAAGCCGGTAATCGCTCAGCTGCCTTGACCTATCTTCCACCTCTTTTTTCAGCCTTTCCAGCTCTTCGTCTAGTTTCTGGATGCGGACTGAAAGACGATTTGCTTTCAACGTCGCCAACTGATTTTTCACGTAATTATATCGAAGAAGGTCGTTTCTTTCTCTTTCCAATTCGATAACTCTTTTCTTTATTTCCTCATATTTTCCTTGGGCAACTTTGATGTTGGTTTCAGCCTCCCTAAGTTGCTCCCGTGCCTCCTGCTTTTTCTTGTCGTACTCCGATATCCCGATAATGTTCTCTATGTTCTCTCTACGTTCTTCCGGAGAATAGTCCGCTATTTTCATAGTTGTTCCTTGGAAGATGATGTTCATGCTTCCTGTAAGAGAAGCTACACCCAAAAGATCCAGTAATGTGCTTCGGGAGTATTTTTTCCCATTAACCTTGTAAATGCTCGTTCCGTCGCTTCCAATATGCCTTGAAATTGTGACCACATCTGTGTCCACTGGAATTTTCCTGTCTTGGTTGTTCAGATGAAGGGTGACGGTGGCATACCTAGCCCTAGGTACTTCCCCGTTGCCGTGAAACAGGAGAGAGGAAAAGTTGCTGGTCGCTCTCAAAGCCCTCCAACTTAGCTCTCCGAGGACAAACTGGATGGCGTCCACGATGTTGCTTTTTCCACTTCCATTGGGCCCTACGATGACATTGAGGCCTTTATCAAAGGTAATCGAAGTTTTCCTGGCGAAGGTTTTGAAACCCACCATCTCCAATTTTTTTATGGTTACCAATGGGCTCCTCCTATTCCCTTATTGCTGATTTTACTGTTTTTTGAGAGTTCCCTCTAAAGATAAGAAAAGCGAAACGTCGGGGCATATCAAAACCTAATATATCCTGTCCAAATAACGGTAAAAATCTTTTTTTCACCAGAACAGGATAAAATAGGCTGAAGAAGGGGCAGTTCTCGTTCAACTTGCTGTATTTTTATCTTAAAACTTTTAAAAAGCTTTCTATCTTAAGCAGATCTATTTAGATACATTTGTATAAAATGATCTGATACGGAGACCCCCTCCCAAGAAATGTCGGTCGAAAATATGCCTAAAAGATTTAAAAAGTATCCTCCAAAGGCGAAAGAGATGCGCTCCCTCAGGAATAAGTCTCGCCGTCGTGTTGCAGATTTAAACATTGAATTGACCAAACTCGGATTTCACGCTTATCTCTGTGCATCCCCCTCTAATATTCAGTATCTAACCGCCAGTTCTCCCTTACGCAGGGCCGCTCACGCGATGCTGGTAACCCCCGAAGCTAGGCCGATTCTGTTCACCTCCCTCATGGACAGTGCTTTGGTTAAGAATGAAGTTAAAGATATGGATTTGGAAATTTTAAGGACGAGTGAAAACCCAGATGAGAGTGTGGCTGAAAGGCTCCAAGACTTTCCTGCGGAGAAAATAGGCTTCGACGAATTGTCTTTCCCTAGGTTTCAATTTTTTAGAAAAAAACTCTCCAAGAGGAAATTCGAACATCGTCCTGAAATTCTTTCTCGCATGAGGCAGGTTAAGGACGAGGCTGAACTGGAAATACTGAAGGCAGCGGCCAAGATTGCTGATGCAGGTTTGGAAGCAGCTGTGGAAGCCGTCAAAGCCGGAGTTAAGGAATATGAGGTGGCTGCTGAAGGCGAGTATGCCATGAGGAAGAAGGGTGCTGAAGGATGTGCCTTTGACACCACAGTAGCCTCGGGGCTGAGGTCCAGTTTCCCCCATGGCGGATGTACTGATAGAAGGCTCCGAGAGGGTGACACGGTGGTCATAGACATCGGAGCTAGGTTCGCCGGCTACCACTCAGACTTGACGAGAACGGTCTTCGTAGGTAAGCCGTCTCCAAGACAGATTAAAGTCTACCGGGCGGTTTGCAAAGCTCAGTCTGAGGTGTTGAAAAGGCTTTTCCCGGGACTGAAAGGCTGGGAAGTGGATGCCATGGCACGGAAGGTTCTCAGCGAAGAAGGCTTCGACGCTTATTTTATCCACAGTCTCGGGCATGGGGTTGGGGTTGATGTACATGAGGCCCCTAGGCTCTCTGCCCGTAGCCAAGATGTCCTCCAGCATGGAAACGTGGTAACCGTGGAACCGGGGGTTTATCTTCCTCGAAGTTTCGGAGTAAGGATTGAAGACCTTGTGGCAGTTACCCGTAGCGGCCCTAGGCTTCTAACCGAAAGTCAAAAGAGGGTTTATTAATCCTCAAAGTATCGATCTTGAAAAGTTGAAGGGAACACCTGTGGCTGAGGCGAAGATAGCCTTACAGAGGATTCTGGATACAACCTTGCGAGAGGGAGAGCAGACTCCCGGGGTTTATTTCAAACCCGAGGAAAAATGTGCTATAGCTGAGATGCTTTACAGGGTTTTGGCGAAGAAAACAGTCCTAGAAATAGGGCAACCCTACAGCCCCAAATATCGGGAGGGGGTTGAGGCGGTTGTTAAACTCTTCAAAGAGAAAGGCTACAGAGATGCCGTACTA
The DNA here is from genome assembly GCF_002009985.1 of Candidatus Hecatella orcuttiae. Classification (NCBI taxonomy): domain Archaea; kingdom Thermoproteati; phylum Candidatus Bathyarchaeota; class Bathyarchaeia (SeqCode); order Candidatus Hecatellales; family Candidatus Hecatellaceae; genus Candidatus Hecatella; species Candidatus Hecatella orcuttiae. The sequence goes on along the minus strand of NZ_MTLX02000002.1, from coordinate 245,434 downwards.
CTCAGCCACTGCAGAACTCTCAAGGCAGATGTAGAAGTGGCTCAGGAATGCGAAACCGACGGTGTAGTGGTGGTCTTAGCCCCCTCGGAGAAGCATCTCATGTATAAACTTGACGGTCTCCCTTTGGAGAAGGCTCTCCAGAGAATAGGCGAGATAATAGAGTTTGCCAAAAAAGATCTAGGCTTTAAGGTAGTCCAATACACTATGGAAGACGCTACCAGCGTCCCCCTGGAAACCCTCATCCAGGTCTCCCATGTAGCTGAGGAGGCGGGAGTCGACGTTCTGAGGATCCCTGATACCAAGGGTCAGGTTGAGCCCAGCCGCTTCCGAAGCATCATCGAAACCTTGGTGAAAAACGTTAGGGTTCCAGTGGATGTTCACTGCCACAATGACCGCGGCTTAGCGGTGGCTAATTCCGTGGCCGGTCTCATGGGAGGAGCAACCGGCGTCCATGTAGCCGTCATGGGGTTGGGAGAAAGATGCGGAATAGCCGACCTAGCCACTTTGATGGATAACCTAGAAACCTTCTACGGAGTGGACACGGGCGTCAATTTTAAGGAGATTCCTCCCCTTTACCGTTATGTGTCAGCGGCTTCCGGAATACCTATCCCGCCTACTTTTCCCATCCTAGGCTACTTTGCTCGGGTCCATAAGGCCGGCTCCCACCAGAAAGGAGTGTTACGCTGTCCTGAAACTTACGAGACCATCAACTGGGAGAAATACGGGTTAAAAAGAGAGTTCGAGTTTGGAGCCATGCAGTCTAAAGAACTGGTGGAGAAGCTCTTAGAAGGCTGTGAAGTTCCTAAGGAGGTCAAAGCCGCCATCATTGACAACATCCGGGACATTTCCATGGCTAAGGGACGCCCCCTCCGTCGACCTGAAGTTTGGAGGATCATTGAAGAAAAACTGGGAACCCCACCCTCCGACCAAGCCGGCACGGGCGAAACTGAACTTGACGCCTTAATTTTCCTCAAAGTCAAACCTGCCTGCGACGAGTTAAGTTTGGTTAAAAGAATCAGGAAAAAATTCTTGGAAAATTCTCTTCCCGTAAGGATTAGGGACGTGTCTGGAGACTGGGATTTCATTTTGGATGTTCGAGGAATCCGCAGCCCCCAGCTTCTTGACCGATTAACAGGAGAAATCCGAAGGGAAAACAGGGAGATATTAGAGACCAGCACTTCCATCGTTTTCGACGAATATAAATAGTATCCCCTCTAGCTTGCCGTAAAAGGGGGCATATAGCCGGCTTCTGGGCGCCTATTTTCCCCTTACAAGGAAAAACAAGCACTACGTTTTTATGTTCTCTCAACGATGAGTCTATTAGAGATCAGTGAGCAAAACAATTTTTTTAAACGCATCGGTCTTGCTATCCCTGCTTTTCATTAGTTATCTTGCTGTTTATCCTCCATTAACCTCCGCTCCCGCCTATCCTATCGTAATCAACGAGTTTGAACAGAACCCTCCGGGAGCGGATGTGGGGAAAGAATGGATTGAACTGTACAATCCTTCGGATAAGGAAGTGGACATAAGCGGCTGGACTATCACTACTACTCATGGAAGAGTAACAAGCTACATAATAGGACCAAACACCGTGATACCCGCCGGCTCCTATTACATTATCCGTTTATCCTCTCAGTGGCTAAGCGATGAAGAAGAATCTCTCATCCTGAGCGACAGCTTTGGAAACGAGGTAGACAGAACGCCTATCTTGAGCGACCTCTTTGACGACTTTCGAAGCTGGCAGAGGTTTCCCAATGGAGAAGATACAGACTCGCCGTCAGATTGGCTTTTCCAATCTCCCACCTATGCTTTTTCCAACGGTGAGGCAGCCCTAACAATTTCTACTATACCCAGAGGAGTTGCTCTCACAATACCCTCCCTCCAAGAAGGGCGATGGGTGAACGTTACCCTTGAGGAAGCTGGAGGATTACCTATCATAGAGTTGAAGATCAAAGCTAAAACCGACGTTGACGATGTGAAAATTTTCTTAACAAGAGTCGAGTCTGTCCCTGCCTCTGTTGAAGAGGTTGCTACCGGGGAAGCATATGCTTACATAGTGATTGAAAAATTCAACTTGGAGGATGCGGACATCTTGGCGGTGAAGATTTCCTTTAAAGTGGAGAATCGATGGATTGTGGAAAGCAATATCGACGAGTTGACAATTTCGCTACAAAGATACTCTGAGGATAGGTGGAACATCATGCCCACGACTAAGATTGGTGAAGATGTTGACAATACATATTTTGAGGCTGAAACCCCAGGGCTATCCGTCTTCGCCATTACAGGCAAAAAACTGGCTTCGAAAACAGCAAGTCTGGAAGACATCTCTTCGTCTACTCCCACTCCTACCCCTACGCCCATACCCACTCCTACTCCCACTCCCGCTTCTAAATCTCCGCCTGAAATAACCCCCACTCCTACTCCCACTCCTACCCCCACCCCCACGCCTACGCCAGCATCAAAACCGGTAGACACCTCTATTTCTGTGGAAGATCTGGGGGAATCGACATCAGAAAGTGAGTATTTCATGAAAATTCTTCCGTTCTGGGTTATCTTAGGTGTAGGAGTCATTATAATAGGAGTATTGAGGAGAATAGCCTCTTAAGAGAGAAAACTTCCACATTAACTTGAATTTGAAAGTTGTAAAAGTGCAGGCGAAAGCCGTATAAGGAGGCGTCTACCTCAATCTTTTTATACCTAAGGGATAGAAATCCCCATTGACATAAGGTGACCCTGTCTCTGAAAGAAGGATTCCCAGGTCCTCTTCCAAATATTTCAGACCTAGTTTTCATACTCCCCACCTTGCGTGTAGTTCAGCATACAAGGGGATGGATGGGGAAGATTTTCCTTTGTACGTGATAATCGTAGGACTGAGCGGAGTCGGAGAAAGTCTCGCCCGAACCCTCATAAACCGGGGGCACACCGTGGCTATTATCGACAAAAATGAAGACAGATGCAACACTTTCGCCTCTGAAGTCGACGCCTTGGTAATCTGCGGAGATGCTGGAGACAAGGAGAACCTTGACAACGCAGGAGCCGATAAGGCAGACGCGCTGGTTGTAGCCACCGGGGATGATTCAGTGAACTTAATGGTGGGCTCTCTGGGTAAGGAGTTCAAAATCCCCCACCTCATATCGGTTGTCAGAGATCCCGAGCACATTCAGCTTTTCAGCAAAATCGGAACAACGATCACCCCGGACGAGATCGTGGCTGAGCACCTTTATCAGTCCCTATTCAGAATTAGAGATTTCCTCCTCTTAGGGGATAAAGAAGCTGAAATCTTCACTTTAAAGGTTGAAAAAAATTCAAAAGTAGTTAACAAGCCGGCAAGCGAACTTCACCTCCCCAATGGTTACACTATTCTAGGAATCTTCCGGAAAGGCAAGCTGTCTCCTCTCAGTAAAGACCTTTCCATACAGCCTGACGACGAAGTTCTCATCCATGCCAACAAACTTGACGGCATCAAAAAAATAGTGGAAATGTTCACTGGAAAACTAGAAACCCATTAGGTTGTTACCTTTCTCCAAGTCTTGAGAACTCCCGCCAAGTGGCCGGGGAAAGTAGAATTAATATAGGGAGAATTTCCAGCCGGCCAGCCCACATGCCGAAAATAAGGGTGAGCTTGGGTAGGACTGGCATGTTGCTGCTGATGGATAGAAAGCTTGGACCTATGTTTCCTTGAGCTGAGAAGGCTGCAGATACAGAACCTACGATATCGTAGCCAGAAAACGCCAGAATTAGAGATTGGACTGTGAGAAGAAAAATGTAGGCGGCGAAGAAGCCGGCTACTCTGAGGATTTCCTCCTCCCGAAGCGCATGTCCGCCCAGCTTCATGGGTCTAACGGTTCCCGGGGGAAGAATGGCTTTTGTTATAGTGTAGGCTACAAGCTTGAATAAGATGACGATTCTGAGAATTTTCATAGCTCCCCCGGTAGAGCCTACCCCTCCACCTATTGTCATCAAAACAGTGAAGATGCTTTTGGAGAGGTTTGGAAAACTGTTTATGTCCACCGTGGTGTATCCCGTGGTCGTTAAGATGGATGTCACCTGAAAAGCAGCGGCTCTGAGGGTCTCAATTCCTTGGTATACTTGATGGGTGAGCAAGTCGGCTGTGACAAGGAAGGTGGAGACGGCGATGATGAGTAAGCAGATTTGAACCTCAATGCTTCTGAAGAAGGCTTTGGGAGTCTTAGTAAAGACTCTCATGTGGGTGAGGAAGCTTGTTCCTCCCAAAAACATGAAGATCATTATTATGACTTCCGCAAAGGGGTTGCCAAAGGCCCCGATGCTCAGGTTACGGGTCGAGAAACCGCCCGTGGATAAAGTTGTAAAAGAATGAGTAAGAGCGTCGAAAGGACTAAACCCCACTATCCACAGGAGAAGGGCGCATGCCGCCGTGTAGCCGACGTAGGTTACCCATATCATCTTCACGGTGTCCCTAGCCTTAGCCGCCAACCGTTCCTCTCGTGCTTCCGCTCTATAAAGCCTCCAAATGCCGATTCCCGCAGGGGAAGCGAAGAGAATGAAAAGGAGGACGATACCCACGCCTCCGATCCACTGGGTGAGGGCCCGCCAGAAAAGTAGGCTGAAAGGAATATGTTCCACGTCTAGCAAGGTCATTCCCGTGGTGGTGAAGCCGGACATAGCCTCAAAATAAGCATCTAAAGGCGTCATCTGGGCTATTAGTATGAAGGGAATGGCGCCTAAAAACGAAACCAGTAACCACCCCAGAGCCGCTATCACCATAGCTTCTAGGTATGAAATTTCTCCAGGAGTAGTCCTCCACAGTGTTAGCAAACTTGCGGTGCATGATAACCCTGCTATGGTGGTGAAGACCATGCTTTCGCGAAATTCCCCGTAAAAAAGACCTAAAAGAGCTGGAATGAACAAAGTTAAGCCTATTGCGAGAATGATGTAAGCCAAGTAGGAAGGTATGTTTCTGGACACCGTTTCCACCGCTTACGTCAACAGGAAGGTTGAAGAAACGCAGCTCGCTGACTTTTCATTTCGCCAAGCTTCATGCTTCAACCTTCTTCAGCCGTTTAAGGTAAAGCTCGACGATCTCATCCTCAGTGGTGGCGTCTTCCGGGCTTTTGTCCTCCCGGTATCGGCCTGTAAATCTAGGAAACCTAATGGCCAAGCCGCTTCCTTTTCTTATACGGTTTATCCCGCAAGGGTGAACAGGGCTCAGGGTTATTTCAGCTCCTAAAACTTCGAGGACTAGGCTGGGGGTAAACCAGACATCCGCCTTCATCTGAGTTACAACCCTAGCATGCTTGTGAGGTATGATATAGTCTTTCAGCATCCTGGGAAGTTTCTCCAAGTCCTCGTCGGTGAAGCCTGAGCCGATCTTGCACACAGTGGGGAAGACGTCCTCCTTTTCATTGTATGCTGCGAGGAGCAGAGCGCCGTAGGTTCCAGCCCTCCGCCCTCGGCCGTGGAAGGCTCCGACGACCACCAAGTCCACGGTATCTGTTAAAAGAGCCTGGTAGTCCCGTTTATATTTTATCCAAAGCCACTCCCTAGCTCCAGCCCGGTAGACGGACTCAGGATAGACGGCTTTAGCTAAGATGCCTTCGCATCCCTCCGCGACGGCTTCCTCGAAAAACTTCTCCAAGGCCTCCGCGTTGTCAACGACCAAAGCTTTGGCAAGCTTGATGCTCTCCCCCTCCTCCACCAAGCTCTCCAGAACCCTCCGTCTTTCAGGATAGGGTTTAAGGGTGAGGTCTTCCCCGTCCGCATAAAGGAGGTCGAAGAGGAAAAGGGAAACAGGATAAAGCTTCATCGCCTCTTGGATGCCATATTTCCGCCTTCTATGCATCAGCTCTTGGAAGGGCATCATTTCCCCTGTGTCAGGGTTTATAGCCACGGCTTCACATTCCACGATGGCCGCTGAGGCTTGAACATGGTTCACTACCAGCTGGCAAGCATCCGGGTAATGGTGGGTGATGTTCTCCAGCCTCCTGGAAAAAATTGTGGCTTTGTCTTTCTCCTTGTGAATCTGAAGTCGCTCTCCATCGTACTTGTATTCTACGGCACACCGGCCTCCCATCTTTTCAAGGATTTCCTGAGGGGATGCCAGCCGTTCAGCCAACATGGGCCTGATGGGTTTCCCTACGGTTATTTTAAATTTTTTGACGCCCTCCAAACCCCTCTCCGCCACCGCCGCGGCTAGGCCTCCTAGGTCTGAGGAGAGGTTGTAGGCCCTTTCCAATGGAGGTCTGTTTTCTTTGGAGCCGCAGAAAGCAACAGCCAAGGCGTCTAGAATAGTCATGTCCGCTACCCCAAGCCGAAGCTTCCCGGTCACCGTTCTGACGATGTACTTGGCTTCTTCAGGCTCAGCGTCGGAAAGGAGGCTGGCCAAAAGCTTGATCTTGGCTTCTTGGGCACCTTCCCCTGTGGACAAGGCTATCCTGTCCATAGTTTCATACACCCTGCTAACGGTGAGGGGCTCGTGGAAGAGAGTAACCTGAGTTTTTTTTCCCAGAAATTTCGCAGCCGCCTCCCCAATGTCCCCTATTTTTTTCAGCGCCTTGTCCACTTCGACTTCTCCAGCTCCGGAGGAGAGGGAGATGGCTTTGATGGCCAGTTTTTCCGCTATTCCCAGCTCTATCCCCATATAATCGGGGTGAAGCTTTCCTTGGGTCATATATACGACTTTGTCGATGAGCTTCTTCGGTGTCTTCTTGAAAAGATCTACTAGGTAGTCGGTGATCTCTAAGCGTTTGGTCGTCGCCTCTATTCTCTCATACATCTCCACGAGGAGGGAATAGTTCATGTCTTCTTTGCCCAAGTCTTTCGGGCTCCGGGAACTCTGCTTTTAATGGTTGAAGAGTCTCTTTAGAATCTTTCGAAATGAAGGATCTCGCCCAAGGGCCTTTTAGACATGGAAGGAGGTCTCCCCGCGGGCTTGCCGATGGGTAGAAGAGCTACAGGTCTGACCCGTGGGGGGATGTCTAGCGAGCGTCTCACGGCTTCTTCGTGGAAGGCTCCCACCCAGCATGTTCCCAAACCTAGGGCATGAGCAGCGAGTAGCATGTTTTGGACAGCAGCAGCTGTGTCTTGAAGGCAATAGAGAGTCTCCCCTCGTTCCCCATAGGCCCACGAAGCCCTCTGCAAGTCGGCGCAAACTACAATGACCACGGGAGCTTCGGCTATGAACCTCTGGTTTAGGGCGGCTTGAGCCAGTTTGGCCTTAGCTTCTCCCCTCTTGACAACGATGAACTCCCAAGGTTGAACGTTGCCGGCTGAAGGCGCCCAGCGGCCTGCTTCCAAGAGCCTGTTCAGATCTTCATCTTTCACTTCTTCTTTTTTGTAGCTTCGAATGCTTCTCCTAGTTCGGATGGCTTCTAAGACTTCCATCTGCCTTCCCGTAACTGTCTTGGATGTTGGCGGTATAAAAGCAATGGGCTCCAGCTTCGTAGGCTGTTCGAAGGTAAGAAATGTATATAACCTACATGAGTTTTGTAGTTATAGTCGCCTTAACCGTGGTGGTCTAGATGTGGGTTTACCTTTTCGAAGAAGGAGGAAAACATCTGAGAAAAATCTTGGGAGGTAAAGGCGCAGACCTAGCGGAGATGACTCAGCTGGGCCTCCCTGTCCCCCCAGGTTTAACCGTCACCACAGAAGCCTGCAGAGAGTTTTTCACCCATGGGCAAAAATTTCCCCCGGGATTAGAGGATGAACTTCGAGAAAAACTCCGAACCATAGAAGCTAAGACAGGGAAAAAGTTAGGCGACCCTTCTAATCCTCTTCTTCTCTCAGTCCGCTCAGGAGCCCCTATTTCCATGCCGGGCATGATGGACACGGTGTTGAACATAGGCCTTAACGACCGCACCGTGGAGGGTTTGGAAAGACTGAGTGGAAGCCGGAGGTTCGCCTTGGACTGCTACCGCAGACTCCTCCAAATGTTCGGGAGGATTGTCCTCGGGATCAACGGGGAGAAGTTTGAGAAGATTTTCAACTCAGCTAAGGAGAAGAGAGGCGTTAAACTAGACTTAGAACTGGACGCTGAAGCCCTAGCTGAGGTCGTGGAAGAATACAAAAGACTCATAAAGGAGGAGACAGGCCGGGACTTCCCCCAAGACCCTTGGGAGCAAATTTTCATGGCCGTCACAGCCGTGTTCAAGTCTTGGTATACCCCTCGAGCCATCGTCTATCGGAGGGTTAACCAGATTCCCGACGACCTCTACACGGCTGTAAACGTTCAGACCATGGTCTTTGGAAACCTAAGCCCTGACTCCGGGACAGGAGTTGTCTTCACTAGAAACCCCTCCACAGGGGAGAAGAAGCTCTACGGTGAGTATCTGAGTTTCGCTCAAGGTGAAGATGTAGTAGCGGGCATACGGACCCCTAAACCTGTGGAAAGCCTCAAGGAAGAGGCTCCTGCTCTCTACGAGCAGCTGGCTCAGATCTGCGAGCGGGTTGAAAGACACTACAAAGACATGCAGGACATGGAGTTCACCGTGGAGAAAGGTAAACTCTACATGCTTCAGACTAGGGCAGGTAAGCGAACGGCTCAAGCGGCTCTCACCATCGCCGTAAGCATGGTTCAGGAAGGGCTGATAGACATTCAGGAAGCCCTCTTGAGGGTTCAGCCTAACCAACTGGTTCAGCTTCTCCACTCCCACATCGACCCTAAGGCTGATGTTAAGCCCATAGCCAAAGGCCTCCCCGCCTCCCCAGGGGCCGCTGTGGGCAGGGTTGTCTTCGATGTGGATGAAGCCGACAGAAGAGGCAGCCAAGGGGAAGCCGTAATCCTTGTAAGGCCTGAAACCACCCCGGAAGACATCCACGGCATGGTGGCCGCTAAGGGAGTTCTCACAAGCCGAGGAGGCATGACTTGCCACGCTGCCGTCGTAGCCAGAGGGATGGGTAAGCCTGCCGTAGTGGGATGCGAGGAGATAAAAATCGACCTCCAAAAGGAAAAATTCTACGCAGGAGACGTGGAGGTAAACAAGGACGACATCATCACCATCGACGGGGCCTCAGGCTCGGTGATCTTGGGAAAAGCGCCCATGGTTGAGCCGGAAATCGGCAAAGAGCTAGGCCAACTTTTGGCTTGGGCTGACGAGGCTCGGACTTTGAAGGTCAGAGCTAACGCGGACACTCCCGTCGCCGCGGCTAAGGCGAGGTCTTTCGGGGCGGAAGGCATCGGCTTATGCCGGACGGAGAGAATGTTCAATGCTCAAGACCGGCTGCCCATCGTTCAGGAGATGATTCTCTCCCCTACGGATGAGGACCGGAAAAGAGCCTTGGAGAAGCTTATGCCCATGCAGAAAGAGGACTTTAAGCAGATTTTCAGGGAAATGAAAGGACTTCCCGTCACCATAAGGCTTCTGGACTTGCCTCTCCACGAGTTTCTCCCCCGGATCGACGAACTCATCGAGGAAGTCGCCACCCTAAGGCTGACAGGTAAGGACCTTGAAGCCTTGAAGGTTAAGGAGAAAATCTTGAAGAAAGCCCAAGAATTGGCGGAGCATAACCCCATGCTGGGGCATAGGGGATGCCGGCTGAGCATCAGGTACCCGGAAATCTACGAAATGCAAACTCGGGCTATCTTCGAAGCGGCTACGGAGCTGGCCAAAGAAGGTGTGACAGTTGACCTAGAAATCATGCTTCCCTTGGTCGGAATAGCGGAGGAAATAGCCCAGCTCCGCCGTCTGGTAGAGCAGAAGGCCCAGGAGGTCATGGAGCAGAGAGGCATCAAGGTGAACTATTCCATTGGAACCATGGTGGAGGTGCCCCGGGCGGCCCTCACTGCTGACGAGATCGCCAAGCACGCGGAGTTTTTCTCCTTCGGAACCAACGACCTAACTCAGACGACCTTCGGCTTCAGCCGCGATGACGCTGAGGCCAAGTTCATCCATGAATACTTGGATCGGAAGATTCTGGAGGTTAACCCCTTCGAGGTCCTAGACCGCCAAGGGGTGGGGAAGCTCATGAAGATAGCCGTGGAGCTAGGTAAGAGTACGAGGAAAGACCTTAAAGTCGGCATATGCGGAGAACACGGCGGGGAACCCAGCTCCATCGAATTCTGCCACAGCCTAGGCCTCGACTACGTGAGTTGTTCTCCCTTCAGGGTGCCAGTAGCCCGGCTGGCAGCTGCTCAGGCTAAGCTGAAGGAGGAAAAGGTAAGTCTCAGCCCTCAAAAGGGCGACTGACAGCCTAGGCTGATAGTTTTATAACCGTCTTGGGCGATTGTACTAGTGGGCCTTCAAATTGCACCCTCTCAGGATGCTGGCTAAAATCATGGAGAAGGCTGCGCCCGGGCCGGGGTTAACCTTCCTCGAGGCTCACGTCATGAAAGCTCTAGAGCTTATTGGGGACGAAAAAACTGTGGGACGGATCCGACTGGCCGGGGAGCTTAAAATCGGGGAAGGAGCCGTTCGAACCCTCCTAAGGCATATGAAAAACCTGGGCCTCATCAAAAGAACTCGAAGAGGAAACAGCCTTACTGACCGGGGGAAAGAACTTTACGATTTCATCAAAACTTGGACAGCCGGCCCGGTGGAGGTGCCCAAGAGCCCCCTCTTTCTCGGAAAATATAATGCGGGTGTTTTGGTGAAAAAGGCGGCGGGGGCCGTGAGGTACGGCCTCGAGCAGCGGGATGCCGCTTTGAAAGCTGGAGCCTTAGGGGCGACAACTCTCATCTACCGGAAGGGCGTCTACATCATGCCTGGGGGTGGGGAAGAAAACTGTTTGGAGGGTTTCCCTGAAATCCGCCGAAGGTTGGAGGATGGTCTTCACCCCAAGGAAGGTGACGTCATCATCATCGGGAGCGCCGATAGGGAGAAGGCTGCTGAACTGGGCGCTAAGGCTGCAGGTTTAGAAACTCTCAAACAGCTTCACCTCGGGAAGCTGTAAGGGGGGCTGCTCCGGTTCTTGAGTGAAAGGCTGTCCACAGGTATACCTGAGTTCGACAGGCTGGTTGGGGGAGGTATCCCCCGAAGTTTTCTGGTGGCGGTGACAGGGGAGCCGGGAACAGGTAAGACTGTGTTCTCCATACACTTCATAGCGGAAGGGATAAAGGAGGGAGACCGTTGCATCTACGTCACCACCGAGGAGTCTAGGGACTCCATCATCCAGCAGTCAGCTCAGTTCGGCATCGACTTCCGCCGGGCTGTGGAGGGTGGGAGACTGATAATCGTCGACGCCCTCATGGGCTTGGAAGATCCTTGGTCTCTGAAAAGCCTTGAAATCGACGAGTTGCTGAACAAGGTCATCGAGGCTAAGAAGACCTTAGGCTACGGCCGGGCTAGATTGGTCATCGACAGCCTCTCTGCCTTCTGGTTGGATAAGCCGGCTATGGCCCGGCGGTACTCTTATACCGTCAAAAAAGTCCTGACTAAATGGGACTTCACCGTCCTAGCCGTCTCCCAGTACGCCATCACCACCTCCGACGCCTTCGGCTTCGGGGTGGAGCATATAGCCGACGGCATCATCAGGTTTCGAAGGTTTGTCCGCGGAGGGGTTCTGAGAAGATACCTTCTAGTGGAGAAGATGAGGCAGACTCCCCACTCTTTGGTTATGCAGGAGGTCACGGTGCTGGACGGCCGAGGCCTCACCCTCCTAGGCTCCGCCAAGCAAAGAAGGGAAGATGTAGCTGTGCCTTCCAAGGTTTCGGAGAAGGTCATCAAGGCGGCTGAGGAAAGAGAAAAGGAAATGCCTCCGTGAGTCTGCCTGCTTCGCCTTCCTTACCAACTTCGAGGTGAAGCTATGCCCTTAGCCTACGAGCAAATCCTCCACCATTACAGCAAGCCTGAGGTTCAGAGGGAGATCGTTGAATTTTGCAGGGACAGGTGGGTTGGAATTCACTGCGAACAAAAAGACGAGCGAGGCCGGAGAATATTAGTTCGCTATCAAAAACCGGGGCATCGTCCCTTGAGGGTCGGGAAGACCTCAGACCTAGACTACCTGTTTAAAGCCTACCGAAGGCTTCAGCCGCGAACCATTCATGCCACAGCCAACCTTTACCGGCAGCTGGAGCGAGAGGAAAACATCTACGACCCCGCCAACATCCAAGCCTGCATGGCCACATGGGATGTAGACAACCGGCTGGAAGGATGGAGGGCCACGGTGGAGGCGGTGAAGGAGATACTCCGATGCCTAGAAACCTATGGAGTCTCTGAGTCTGTGGCCGTTAAGTTCAGCGGTCGAGGAGCCCATGTCCACATACATCCCTCAGCCTTCTCCCCGGAGCTAAGGGCGAAGGTTAACCCCTTGGACCTCGCCTACGCCACCGTCGAGTATGTGAGGGTGAAAGTTCACCCCAAGGTGGAAGAAGCCGCCCTGAGGCTGGGGTCGGCGGGGTTAAGGGTTGACAATGAAATGGACCTCCAAAGGCTTTTCGTCTGCCCTCTCTCACTGCACAGGGAACTGGACAAGGTCGCTGTGTTCATCGACCCCGAGAAGCTGGAAGATTTCTCCCCAGAAGAGGCCTGCGTGGAAAGCTTCAAGCACTATGAAGGTTGGCGAAGTTACAGGGTCGGTGAAGCTGACCCGTTGGCCCTACGCGCCTACCGGCTCCTAGGCGGTTGCCCATCGGTCTCGAGGCCTAGGAGAAGGAAGCATCCATCCCTAAGCAGGCAGATCCTAAGCTGGATTGGGAAGGCTGAAGAGCTAGGGTGAAAGGATTAAAACCAGTTTCCATCAGCTTCAGGATCGAAATTTTTACATCTCTTCAGCGAACGGTTATTATAGTTGTTGCAGATAGTCATTTGAGGTTTAGCAGTTCATCTGCTCTGTCGCCATTTCTAAGGTGAAGTTGAGGATGGCCCTTTCGAAAAGGCATATTTCGAAGGAAGAGGTGGAGCATGTCGCTTGGTTGGCGAGGCTGGAGCTTTCAGAGGAGGAAAAAGAACTCTACACCCAGCAGTTCAATGACATCCTAGACTACTTCCAAAAGCTGAATGAGCTGGACACGGAGGGAGTTCCGCCCACTCTCCACGTCTTAGAGTTGGTTAATGTTTTCAGGAAAGATGAAGTGAAGCCTTCTCTCCCCCCCGAGGAAGCTTTGGCCAACGCCCCAAGGAAAAGGGGCCGCTTCTTCGAAGCTCCCCGGATCCTCTGAGGGAAGCAGGCCATGGAACCTTACAAGCTCGGAGCTTGGGAAATATCCCAGAAAATCAGAAACCGGGAATTGACTGCCCGGGAGTGTATTGTCTCCTTCCTCAGTAGGATAGACAGTCTTGAGCCTAAAGTCAAAGCTTACGTTTCTGTCCTCCGAGAAGCAGTCCTCAAGAAGGCTGAAAAAATAGATAAAAAGGTGAAACGGGGCGAGCGGGTGGGGATGCTGGCAGGTGTAGCCGTAGCTGTGAAGGACAACATCTGCACCAAAGGGGTGAAGACCACCTGCGCCTCTAAGATTCTGGAAAACTTTGTTCCCCCCTACGATGCCACTGTAGTGGAGAGGATTGAGGCGGAGGACGGTATCGTCATCGGAAAGACTAACATGGACGAGTTCGCTATGGGCAGCTCCACGGAAACCAGCTACTTTGGCCCCACGAGAAACCCCTGGGACCTCAGCCGGGTTCCAGGAGGCTCCTCAGGAGGCAGCGCCGCCGCAGTCTCAGCCCAAGAGGCTCCGCTGGCCTTAGGAAGCGACACAGGGGGCTCCATCCGATGTCCGGCTAGCTTCTGCGGTGTGGTGGGACTCAAGCCCACCTACGGGCTGGTCAGCCGTTACGGACTTATCGCCTACGCCAACAGCTTGGAGCAGATAGGTCCGCTGGCTAGGGGCACGTACGACTGCGCTTTGCTGCTGTCCGTGATAGGGGGGTACGATGAAAGGGATTCCACGTCGGTGAACAGAGCTCCGCGAGATTATACGCGAAGCTTGGGGAAGGACCTCCGAGGCTTAAAGGTAGGCGTCCTACGAGAGTTGATAGGGCTGGGGACGGATGAAGCGGTGGTGAAGGCTGTGCTGGAATGCGCCTCCAAGCTGGAGGAGATGGGAGCCCTCTGCCAAGAGATCTCCTTACCCGTCCTTAGCTACGCTCTCCCAGCCTACTACCTCATCGCCATGTCGGAGGCCAGCTCCAACCTAGCCCGCTACGATGGTGTAAGGTACGGCTATAGGACTGAAGTCGACTTGGATTGGAACCAGGTTTTCTCCAAAAGCCGCCGGGAGGGCTTCGGAGCCGAGGTGAAACGGAGGATCATTCTAGGCACCTACGCCCTCTCAGCCGGCTACTATGACAGGTTTTTCCTCAAGTCCCTTAAGGTCGCCACCTTGATAAAGAGAAGCTTCGAAAAAGCCTTCCAGCAGGTCGATGTCCTCCTAGCGCCCACCATGCCCTTGCTTCCCTTCAGGCTTGGAGAAAAAATAGACAACCCCTTGGCTCTATACATGTGCGATGTGGACACCGTGCCTGTCAACCTCGCCGGCCTGCCGGCTGTGTCTTTCCCCTGTGGTTTCCACCAAGGGCTTCCCATCGGAGCCCAGGTGATAGCTCCTCCCTTCAGGGAAGACCTAGCTCTGCAGGTTTCCTTCGCCTACGAGCAGGCTGCGGCCTTTAAGGGAAGAACTCCCACGCTCTGAGCTGGTGAAGGGCCTTGGAGAAAGTGAAGATAGGGCTGGAAATCCACTGCCAGCTGACCAGTCTCAAGACTAAGCTTTTCTGCGGCTGCTCCTCGGATTACAGAGGGAAGACCCCTAACACTTTCGTCTGCCCTGTATGCTTGGGTCTTCCAGGTTCGCTGCCTGTGCTTAACGAGAAAGCGGTAGAGTTGGCCGTCATGGTGGCTTTGGCCCTAAACTGTGAGGTGGCGCCTCAAACTTTCTTCGTCCGCAAGAACTACTTTTACCCTGACATGCCTAAGAACTTCCAGATCTCTCAGTATGATGTAGGGGGAAGCATAGCCATAGCCTCCGGAGGCTGGGTGGGCTTTCTAGTGGGAAAAACCCGGAAGACAGTGAGGCTTAGGAGGATCCATCTGGAGGAGGATCCTGGGAAACTTTTCTACCACGGCACCATCGACACTTCCCCCTACACCTTGGTGGACTACAACCGGGCTGGAATTGCTCTCCTCGAAATCGTCACCGAGCCGGAGTTGGAGGCTCCCGCGGAGGCCCGAGCTTTCCTCCAAAAGCTCCGTTCTATCCTTGAACACTTGGGTGTTTCCGACGGCGGGCTGGAGGGAGCGATGAGGTGCGATGCGAACATATCCATCGAAGGCGGAGGCCGAGTTGAGGTGAAGAATATTTCCTCCTTCAAGGATGTGGAGAGGGCCTTGACTTTCGAAATAGTCCGGCAGCGGGATCTATTAAAAAAAGGAGTAAAGATTCAAACGGAAACCCGCCACTGGGACGATGTGAGAAGAACGACCCTCAGCCTCAGGGTGAAGGAGGAGGAACAAGACTACCGGTACTTCCTGGAACCCGACTTAACGCCTGTTCGGATATCCCAAGAGATGGTAGAGCTCCTCCGCAGCCGGATGCCGGAGCTTCCAGACGCCCGGAAAGAACGCTTCCTAAAAGCCTACGGTCTTCCGGAATATGACGCGGAGGTTCTGACGAGCGACCGGGCTATGGCGGATTTCTTCGAGGAATGCGCTAAACTCTACGATAAACCCAAGGCTGTTGCCAACTGGCTGATGGGGGATGTGCTCCAATGCCTCCACAGCCTCGAGGTGGACATAGACCAAGCTAAGCTGGCTCCTCAATATCTAGCGGAAATGCTGAAGCTGATGGACCGAGGGGACATAAGCATCAAAATAGCCAAGAAAGTCCTTTGGGAGGTGATGAAACACGGAAAAAGCCCCTCCACCGTCGTCAGGGAAAAGGACTGGTGGCGCATCACCGACCTCCAAACCCTAGAAGGCTACATAGCCCAAGTTTTCAAAGAGTATCCCAAAGCCGTGGAAGATGCCTTGGTCGACGAAAAAACAATCCACTATCTGATCGGCAAGACCATGGAAGCCACGGGGGGCAAAGCGGACCCAGAGTTGACCAACGCTCTCATCAGGAAAAAACTCTCCCAGATGAAGAAGGGAAGCTGAACTGTTCTTCTCCTCTAACCCCTCGTCCAAGAAACGGAGAGAAGTCTTCTTCGCCACCTCAAACCTCCACAAGTTCAAAGAAATAAAAACCTTAGCCGCCGGCTACGGCCTCACCGTAAGAAGGCTGGCTTTTAAGCCTGTGGAAATTCAATCCGAAGACCTGGCATCCATAGCCCGAAACAGCCTAACTCAAGTGCTGGAAAAACATCACCTCCCAGTAATGGTGGAAGACGCCGGCTTATTCATCCAGAGCCTCCGAGGCTTCCCCGGCCCCTACTCCTCCTACGTTTACCGGACCTTGGGTGTGGAAGGTGTCCTAAGGCTGATGAAAGGGCAAAACCGGCGGAAAGCCTACTTTCTTTCAGTCATAGCCTACGGCTCCCCAAAGGCGAAGCCTCAACTGTTCACCGGAAAAGTAGAAGGGCTGATCGTGGAAGAAAGCCGTGGGAAGGGAGGCTTCGGCTTCGACCCCCTGTTTCAGCCTCACGGATGCTCCCAGACGTTTGCGGAGATGTCTTTGGCTGTGAAAAACCAGTTTTCCCACAGGGCCCAAGCCTTCCGGAAACTGGCATGCTGGTTGGCTAAGGCTAAATTCTTATAGAGGATATGCTTCTATTTTACGGAGCGCATATTCGTCGGGTGATCGAAGTTGGCGAGGGTTCACGCTCATAGAAGGGGGCAGTCCCACTCCACTAGGCCTGTGACCAAAAGGCCCCCCTCTTGGTGTACCTACAGGCCGGAGGAAGTGGAATCTCAGATAATCAAACTAGCCAAAGAAGGGAATCCCCCTGACAAGATAGGAATGATCCTTCGAGATCAGTACGGTATTCCGCTGACTAGGTCTATTACTAACAAAAAGATCACTCAGATTCTCTCCCAAGCCGGTTTGGCTCCGAAGATTCCCGAGGACTTGGCGGCTCTGCTGAAGAGAAGCAGCCAGCTAGCTAGGCACTTGGAAAAGAACCGAGGCGACCATAAAAACGTCCACAGCCTCTATCTTCTGGAGTCACGAATCCATCGGCTTGTCGAATATTACAAGAGAAGAGGCAAGCTTCCGGCTGACTGGAAATATAAGCCCATCGTAGGCTCCTTCATGTAGGCTTAGGCTAAAAGACATGTGCTCATCTATCCAAGACTTAACTCGGCAGTGCGGAGAAGCGGCGCGAATTCTCCGAGAATGGGTGGAAAAAGAAGCTTTTATCCCCATTTTTTCCCACAACGACGCTGACGGCTTGGCTGCTGGCTCTATTGTGGCTAAAGCTGTGCATAGGCTGGGAGGTAAATTTCTCTTAAGAATTATACCCCGCATCGACGACCGCTTCCTAGACCGGCATGAAAAAGCCGGCTTCAAGTTCTGCGTCTTCACAGAGATAGGAAGCGGCTATTTGGACATGCTGGGAAAGCTTTCCTCAGAGGCAGTGTTGGTGATAGACCATCATAAGCCTCTCCCGCTGGACTTTCCCAGCCTCATTCATGTGAACCCTCACCCCTACGGCTTCGATGGAGCCCGAGACATAAGCGGCGCTGGGATGTGTTATCTAGTAGTTAGAGAGCTCAGCCGGGAGAACGTGGACTTAGCTCCTCTCGCAGTGGTAGGAGCCCTGGGAGACCTTCAGGACAAAAACGAGGCTAGGACGCTGCAGGGGCTGAACTTGGAAGCTGTGAAGGACGCTGAGGCAAACGGCCTCCTAGAGGTCTCCACAGACCTTCTCTTCTATGGAAGGGAAACTAGGCCTCTGCCCCAAGCCTTGGCCACCACCCTGAACCCCTTCATCCCCGGCTTGAGTGGGGAAGAGGATCGCTGCCTAGGTTTTCTTTCCCAGCTGGACATACCTTTGAAAGCTGGAGAACGGTGGAGGACGATTTCAGACCTCACCCCTGATGAGAAGCAGAAAATCTTCTCCGAAATCACCATCTACTTATCTTCCAAGGGTTTTGCTCAGAACACAATCCTAAGCCTGCTGGGCGGTGTTTACACTTTCAAGAAGGAAGACAAATGGACTCCGCTGCGGGACGGCCGGGAGTACGCCGCCCTCCTTAATGCCTGCGCCAAGATGGAAAAAACAGGACTTGGAGTAGCCCTCTGCCTAGGGGAAAGGGGAAAAGCCCTGGAGGAAGCCCAAGCCGTCCTCAACGATTACAGGCGAACCTTGGGAAGAACCGTAACCAGCCTGATGGAGGACAAGGACCGCGTAAAAACGCTTTTGAAGCTCACCCTCATCCGAGGCCACGGCTTGGTGGATGAGAACCTCATCAGCCCCATAGCCACCATCCTTTCAGGCTCAGGGAGTTTTCCCCCCTCCAAGCCCCTCTTAGCCTTAACGAACACCAGGACAGGAGAGGTGAAGGCGTCCATCAGAGCCAGCCAAACCTTGGTGGATCGAAGCCTAAACTTGGGGGTCATCATGCAGGCAGCGGCTGAAAAAGTAGGGGGAAAGGGAGGCGGCCACAATGTAGCCGCAGGGGCCACCATCCCTCCAGAAGGGGAAGAAAGCTTCGTTCAACTCGTCGAACAGATGGTTGGAGAGAGCTTAACTTAGGTGGCGAAGTTAAGCCTCTGCTATGCTTGGTAGGAAGTCGGGTCTTCCACAGCTGCTTCCTTAAAGGCGGTTTTTCTGTTTACACAGGACTCACATTTTCCGCAGTGTTTATCTCCGTCCAGATAACAGCTCCAAGTTAACTCGAAGGGTACGTTTAGCTCTTTACCCAGCTTAACTATTTCAGATTTAGCCATGTTGTGGAATGGTGCGTCGACGACGATTCCCGTGGCGGTTCCGCTTCGCGCAGCTTCTTGAAATGCTTCGAAGAATTCTTTTCTGCAATCTGGATAGAAGGGCGCATCTGACCTGTGGGCTCCGTAGAAAACAGCCTTAGCTCCGATGGATACAGCATAGGCAACCGCAACCGCGAGGAAGATAGCGTTTCTAAAGGGAACGATGAGGGTTGAACGGAACGATGGAGGCATCTCCATGTTTCTGTCGCACAGTGGAGAAACACCCCTAAACACTGTCTCCAACTGTGAAAGGTCTATTTTCTTCAGGGAGATTCCCAGAGTTTCCGCCACAAGCTTTGCGTGAAGTGTTTCCTTAGCCGCCAGCTGCCCGTAGTTGAAAGTTAAACCATAAACCCCGTATCTCTTTTTCGCCCAATACGCTAGGGTTGAGCTGTCAACCCCGCCTGACATTATAACGACGGCTTTTTCCTTCATTTTAGCTTCACCTCAATTTCCCTGAAGCTCATGACCTTGTGTACACCCTTGTAGAGGGCATACCCCAAACCGACGGTCGCTATGGCTATCCCCACAAAGACGTAGATGAAAGTTAAGCCGTAGGGGAGACCTAAAACATAGTATAACATGAAGGCAACCCACAACGACAACGTCAACGTGTATAGGAAAAGGCCGGCGGTGACACTGGTTTTTCTCAGCTTATACACGGCGAGCAAGCCAAGGAAAGAGGGCCCGGCGCTGACCAAGTCTATCGCACCCAAAGGGCTGGTTAAATTTCCCAAAAGAACCCCTAAGGCGATGCCATACACGGCAGGCATGCCCACTAAAGGAACAAGTCCTATCAAGGCATTTGCGATACGCACCTGAACCATGAGAAAGCTCAAGGGTGCAAAAGCCGTCACCAAACCGGCGTAAAGCGCCGCAAAAACAGCGACTAGAGATAATTCCCTGCTTTTCATTGCCATCCCTTCAACCCGCAACAAGGTTTCCGCTGAGGCTGTAAGCACTAAGCTTATCATCTGCTTGCCTGCGGTTGATTTACTGATTTCGTTCCGAAGCCTATAAAAGTACCGCAGATTTCCAGCTTCTTATACTCTTTTTTGAGTAGAAACTTATTTATTGTATTCAAACTTATTTCTACCAACGAAGGTCAGAGGATGTCCAGCCTAACTGATGCTCTGCATATTCTCAAGAACGGTGGAGGTGTGCAGATATTCGACTGTAACAACCGGGAAGGTGAGACCGACCTCGTCTACGCCGCAGAATACATCACCTCAGAAAAAATTTTTGAACTACGAAGCCAAGCCGGCGGCCTTATCTGTTTAGCTTTTCCTTTCAATGCAGCCCGCCTGCTGGGTTTGCCGTTTATGGTCGACATACTGAAAGAGGCAGCCGTCAGATTTCCGGGACTCCATAGGATCGTTTCTACGAAAACCCTTTATGGAGACAGGCCGGCTTTCTCTATAACCATCAACCATAGGAAGACCTACACCGGCATAACCGACGCTGACCGCGTCTTAACCATTGTTGAATTTGCTAAGCTGGTGAGGGAAGCCTTAGATAAAAACGCGTCTAGGTCAATGCTTCGGAAGAGGCTGTGGGAAAATTTTGTATCCCCAGGTCATCTTCACCTCCTCATAGCGGAGGAAAATTTCTTCACCGAAAGAAGGGGGCACACTGAACTTTCCCTAGCTCTGGCGGAAATGGCCGGTATCACGCCTGCTATGGTGATTTGCGAAATGTTAGACGGCCAAAGTGGAAAAGCCTTGGATAGAGAGAAGGCGTGGAAACGCGCTAGAGAGTATGGAATGCCGTTTCTGGACGGGGAGGAGATCCTGAACGCCTACAAGGATTTCAAAGGAGGATAGCCCGGGTGACGGCAAAGATAGGGATAGTAGATACGAGCTTCGCTAGAGTCGACATGGCAAAATTTGCAATCGAGGAACTCAAGCAAAGAGTTTCCAACGTTGACATCATCAGGTTCACTGTGCCAGGTATAAAGGACCTACCTGTCGCCGTCAAAAGGCTGTTGGAGAAGGGCTGCGATATCGCCATGGCCTTCGGAATGCCCGGCCCAAAACCGATAGACAAGCAATGCGCCCATGAAGCCTCCCTTGGCCTCATCTGGGTTCAATTGATGACGAACAAGCATGTTGTTGAAGTCTTCGTGTACGAAGATGAAGCCGAAAGAGTGAAGGAACTGCTCGAGATATGCGAAGAAAGAGCTAGGAAACACGCTCAAAATGTAATCAAACTATTGTTCAAGCCTGAAGCCCTCCTAAAGGAGGCTGGAATGGGGAAAAGGCAGGGTTTCCCTGATGTCGGGCCTTTACGGATTTAGGGAGGAGTGAGAATGGAAGAAAAAATTCGCCTAGGAATAGTAGTTTCCGAGTTTAATTACGACATAACCTACCTAATGCTACAGAGAGCATTAGACCATGCAAAGTTCTTAGAGACAGAGGTCACCCACATATACAAAGTTCCGGGAGCCTTTGATATGCCCCTCGCAATAAAACAGCTCTTAGAAATGGAGGAAGTTGACGCCGTGGTAACCCTAGGCGCCGTTGTGGAAGGAGACACTAAACACGACGAACTTGTAGCCCAGCATGCTTCCAGAAAAATCGCCGACCTTTCAGTCGAGTATAGAAAACCTGTCAGCTTGGGTATGTCAGGTCCGGGAATGACGAGGCTGCAAGGTACAGAAAGAATAGATGAGTATGCGAAGAGGGCAGTAGAAGCAGCCGTCAAGATGGTTAAACGTGTCAGGTTGGTAAAAGTAGCTTCCGCCGAGAGCTATCCGATAACAATCTCTTAGAGGACGTGGCAGATGTTTTCCAACGGCCTAATACAGATAACCCTCATCCAGATCGATAATTATGGCCGCTGGACTTCTTCTTTGGGATATGACCGTGAAGATAAACTGCAAATATTGCAGGCCAGTCTCTACACTGATGTTCAAAGATTTTTTTCTTCGCTTGGCGGAATAGCATTCTTCCACAGCTTTGATACCATGATGGCGGTAACTAACGGAATAGATGAAGGATCCCATAGGCGTATTCAATCTGAAATTTGTAGCCGCTACCCCATATCGGTAAGCATGAGCGTCGGTGTAAGTTCTACCGCCTACAAGGCTCAAAGATGGGCGTCGGAGGAACTTATCAAACGCAATACATCCCCCGTACATAGTCAAAGAATGATTCTCATAAATTCCGAAAAAATCGTGGATGAAGGTGGAGGCTTGGTTCAAATAGCCCACTTTGACGTAGATGATTCAACCAAACTTTTCCTCGACACTAGATCGGCGTATGATGCGGCATTGGCGATAGACCGTTCATTTCAAACTTTAGCTTTCCTCCTTAAAGAAAAAGAGGCTCTCCTCTTTTTCTGCGGAGGAGACAACTTTATCTCACCATGTAATGGTTTGTCTACTTCTGAGCTGCACGAAATTATAACCGCCGTGTATGAGGAAACCGGAGTCAAGTTCAAGGTGGGGGTAGGGCTTGCTCAAAAAGCCAGAGAGGCTTTAAAGTTTGCGGCTATGGGACTTGACGAAATAAGGGCTGGCAAGTATCCGGGGCCTATCAAGTTATTTTCCAAAATTTATACCGATCAGTTGAAGTGAAGCCTCTATCTCTCTGATGATGGAAAACGTATTAGGGCCAGTTGACCAGATGATTCTCAGAGGAGGTTACGGTTTAGTTGGCGAAGTTTAAGGCTGAGCTGAGGATTAAGATGGAGAGGAGAAGAAAAGCCGAAGCTCTGGCGAAAAGCGTGAAAGCGGATAATCTTCAGACGCCACCTCAGCTTTCTGTAAAATCTTGGTTCAAGAATAAAACCTTCTTCTCAACCGTAGAATGCGACAAAAACTTTGAAACCTTTTTAGCCACCTTAGACGATTTGCTTTCATGCTTGCAGGCGGCTGAAAAGACTTTGAAGGTGCTCTGACATGACTCTCCCATCCTTAATGATGCAGCTCACTTGCCATTTAACCCTAAGCCGGGAAGCCGAAGGCGCTGAGGCTGAGGCGGTGATCAAAAGACTGGTGGACAAAGCCAACCGTGAACTTCTACTGAAAGGGGCGCCTCCAGGCCGATCAGAGGAGGCGGCTCAAATAGTCAGCTGGACAGTTAAAGGCAGAACCCTGTCTATTCAGGTGAGGTCTGGCTCCCATGTCAGAGCTCCCTCAGCGGTGATAAGGTTTAGAAAAGCTCTAGCTCAAGAGTTGGGCTCCAAGCTTAAAGTTGGCATCCGGGGCTTAGAGGTCTCGGATCTGGTTGTAGAAGTTTCCGCAGAAGTTTCTCAACAAAGCCTGGAAAAAATTCGTGGGCTTCCTCACATCAAGGATGCTTATGGGAAAGATGGAAAACTGATTCTGCGGTTTAAGACTCTCACTGAAACGGAGTTGAAGGATAACCTCCCTGATAGGGTTGTCAGCCTTGCGAGGAGGCTGGCGGAAGAAAAGGTTGAAGCTAGGCTGGAAGAAGTTCATCCAGTGGTTAGGCAGGGGGTTCCCCGTCGACTGGCCTTCCGAGGAGACCCTGTCGAGCTTGGAGTTGAGCTGGGCTGGTTTAAGGAGTTTCCGGGGAGAGGCCAGTGGATTTACACTACACCCTATGCCATGCTTTCCGAGGTCATAGAGCAGCTTCTCATGGAAAATGTCGTGAAGAAACTGGGGTTTCAACCTTTCATGCTCCCGAAGCTTATTCCTTTGGCGGTTATGAAGCGGATGCCCGGCTACTTGGAGGGCATCCCTGAGGGCATGTACTACGTATGCCCTCCGCCCCGAGACCCCGAGGCCTTCACCGAGTTTAAAGAGACGGTGAAAGTGACCAAGAGGATCCCCAAGGAGCTGTTAAAACGCATCCTGAAAGAACCTGAATATGTCCTTGCACCTGCTCAGTGTGAGCCCTTTTGGCAGTTTTTCAGCCATGAAACCCTGAGGCTTGAGGATCTTCCTATCAAGCTTTACGACAGGTCAGGGTGGACCTACCGGTGGGAAGGGGGAGGCGTAGAGGGGCTGGTTCGAATCCAAGAGTTCAGGAGAATAGAGCTGGTTTACCTCGGCTCCCCGGAACAAGTGGTGGAGATCAGGGATGCAGTAAGAGACAGCGTGGTAGACGTGGTTGACAAACTGCTGGAGCTGGATTGGCGGATTGTGGCAGCCGCCCCCTTCTACATGAAGGAGGGAGAAATCGGAGACATCCAGGACAGCCGTAATGTCGCCGCCTTCGATGTGGAGGTCTACCTCCCCTACCGAGGGGAAAGGAAAAAAGCTGAATGGCTGGAGATCGCAGGCTGCTTTGTTCACAAGGATAAGTTTGTCAAAAGCTTCAGCCTCCACGAGGCTAAAAACCGCCCTCTCTGGACCGGTTGCACTGGGTTGGGGATCTCCCGCTGGACTGCTGCTTTTCTGGCATCTTACGGCTTCAACCCTGAGAATTGGCCTGAAACAGTCAGGAAAAGGTTTGGAGCCTACAAGCTGCCTAAGACCCTCCTCTGGCCTAAGAAAACCTCCACCTAACAGTTTTCTGAGAAAGTCTTCCCTATAGTCTTATAAACTTCTACTTCGATATTCATTGAGCTTTGGTGGTGAAGCTTGTCGTCTCAGAAAAGGGGGAAAATCCGAGATAAGTGGCGTTTAAAAACATGGTTCACAGCCTATGCACCCCCCTATTTCGGAGGCCATGAAATCGCCCTCCTCCCTGCCTCTGACAGTCAGCATTTGATGGGGAGAGTTGTGGAAACAACTCTCTATGATTTAACCAAGCAGAATGTTTCCCACATGAGCATCAAGATTTTCTTCCAAGTCGTGAAGGTGGAAGGCGCTAAGGCGGAAACCGTGTTCAAAGGCCATGAGTATGCTCGGGAGTACCTGCGAAGTCTCGTCCGCCGTTGGAGCTCCAAGGTGGACGCGGTAGTGGACACCACCACCAAGGACGGGTTTAAGCTTAGGATTCTGGCAACAGCCTTCACAAAGAGAAGGGCTAATCCATCCCAAGAGACAGCCATAAGGACAATAGCTCAAGAAGTCATCCAAGAGAAAAGTAAAACTTTGAATTTCGATCAACTGGTCCAAGAGCTGGTCTTAGGTAAGGTTGCTTCAGAAATATACAACAAATCCACTAAAATTCTCCCGCTAAGACATGTTGGTGTCAGAAAGAGTAAGCTTTTAGCCATGCCTTCTACGTATGAAGAACCGAAGCTTGTGGCTGCTTAACGTTGTCAGCATATTTTAATTTTTCAACAAACCTAAGTTTGATGGATGGAAAAGTTGAAAGCAGTCATCTTGGCAGCGGGAGAAGGCGTTCGGCTTAGGCCTCTCACTTGGACTAAACCGAAATCCCTGCTCCCTGTAGCCGGTGTCCCCCTTCTCCTTCACCTCCTAAAAGCCGTGAAGCATGTAGGTGTGGATGAGGTCTTTCTGGTGGTAGGCTACCTCGGAGAAAAAATTAGAGAAACCTTGAGTGAAACATCACATCCGAGTTTAACGGTTCACCATGTTTCTCAAAAAAAGGAGAAAGGAACGGGAAACGCCCTAAACTCCGTTGAACGTTTCCTCGAAGCCGAGGAATTTCTCACCGTATACGGAGACCTTTACCTCAAACCTCAAGCCTTGGAGAGACTGAGGAACGTATGGAAGAAGGACGGGGAAAAACTTTCAGGCCTCATGGGGGTGGTTGAAGTTGAGAACCCCCAACAATATGGCGTCGTCAAACTCGGCTCTCAGGGAAACGTCCTTAACATCGTGGAGAAGCCGAAGAGGCCGCTTTCCAACCTCGCCAACGCGGGGGTCTATGTTTTCACCCAAAAAATTTTCAAGGCGTTGAGAGATGTTCGGAGGTCGTCTCGGGGGGAAATCGAACTAACGGACGCCGTTAACAGGATGATCCAAGAGGAGTCTGAGCCTTTCTATGCAGTAAAATTCAGCAGCGAAGAATGGCTGGACATAGGCAGACCTTGGGACCTTTTGGAAGCCAATAAAAGGGCTCTGAAGAAGCTTAAACCTTTGAGGAAAGGTCGAGTTGATAGAGGAGTTAGGATTAAGGGGCCTGTGAGGGTTGAAGCTGGAGCCTGTTTGAGGGCTGGAACCTACGTAGAAGGCCCTGCTTTCTTTGGGGAGGGCAGCACCGTCGGTCCTAACGCCTACATACGCTCTTTCACTGTCATCGGCAGAAATGCCTTTGTGGGGCAGGGGTGTGAGGTTAAGAATAGTATCCTCATGGATGGCGCCCGCGTTCCCCATCTCTCCTACGTGGGCGACAGCATCCTCGGGGAAAACTGCAACCTCGGGGCTGGGACGGTGGTGGGGAACGTGAGGCTTGACGGCGAAACTGTGAAAATCACGGTGAAAGGGGTGAAAGTGGACAGCGGCTTGAGAAAGCTGGGAGCAATCTTGGGAGACCACGTTCAGACAGGAGTCAATGTCAGCCTCATGCCCGGCGTTCAAGTGGGCCCTTACACTCGAATAGCTCCAGGCCTCACTGTTTACTCCGACCTTCCTCCTAACAGTTTCTTCACGGCTAAGCAAAGCTCTTAGAAAGGAAGGTTTAAGCGGAGTAGAAAGCCGTGGCTTCTTTGATCACCTATCCTAGGACTGGTTTGAAAAAAGACGTGTTTAATTATCCGTTCCGCGTTTTCCATGAAAAGTCTTCTCTTCCTTTGAGGGATGTGATAGATGGCTGATGTCCTCTTGGTGCAGCCGCCTTTGCCTAAAACCATGGCGGACTACGTGGAGGAAGCTGTTTTCTGCCCGCCTTTAGGTCTCGGCTACATCGCCTCAAACCTTCTCTTTCACGGTTTCGACACCCATGTCGTCGACATGGCGATAGTGAAAATGGAAGAGGACGCGTTCAAATCCGAAGTCAGTCGTCACCAGCCTAAACTCGTCGGGATAACAGCGAACACTCTCACCTACAAAAACGCTTTGAAGATCGCGAAAGCCGCTAAGGAACTGAACACGGAGATCTGTACCATCCTAGGAGGTCCGCATGTCACTTTTACAGCCGAGGAAACCCTTGCAAATCCGCAGGTTGATATTGTCGTCCGCCGGGAGGGAGAAGCCACGATGCTGGAGCTTGCAAGCCGACTGCTGAAGGGAGATAGGCGGCTGCATGAAGTTCAAGGCATCAGCTACAAAAAGGACGGAAAGGTGGTAAACAACCCAGACCGACCATTGATCCAGAATCTCGACGGTCTTCCCTACCCAGCGCGGCATCTGTTTTCCATGAGGCTCTACAAGATACCTGGCACCCTGGTGACGAGTAGGGGTTGTCCTTACAACTGCATCTTTTGCTCAGCGGGGACATTGTCCGGAGGCAGGTATCGTGTTCGAAGCCACGAGGATGTGGTGGCTGAGATGAGGCAGCTTATCAACAGGTTTGGTGTCGACTATTTCTTCATTGCCGACGATACCTTCACCGTGTTCAGAGATAGGACTGAAAAAATATGCCGCGGCATATGGGAGCTGGGTGTGAAAGTCGGATGGTCATGTGAGGCTAGAGTGAACACGGTGAGCAGGGATGTGGTTCAGGAAATGGCTCGCTCCGGATGTGTTTGCATTCAATACGGAGTTGAGTCTGGGTCTCAGAGGATCCTGAACCACATTCGGAAAGGCATAACGGTGGAGCAGGTTAAGAGGGCGGTGAGACGGTCGGTGGAGGCGGGGATATCCACGTTCTGTAACTTTATGATGCCTTTCCCAGAGGACACTTTGGAGACGTTGAAGGAAACTGAAAAATTGATGAAGGAGTTGAAGGGAATGGGCGCCCACTTAGTTCTTTCCATGACCACACCTTTCCCGGGAACCTACCTTCGCACCTACGCCAATGAGCTGGGAATATCCATCCTGTCGGAGGACACTGACAGATACGACTTTGTCACACCTTTGTTCACAACCCGCCACCTCTCCATCGACCAGATTGAACAAGTGTTCAACGACCTCAGCTCTCTCTGCGACCAAACCATAGCCGACATTTTCCCCGCCAAGTCGGCTTGAAAGGCGAGAACAGACCCCTCCCGTCGCTTGTTTTAAGTGTAGAAAAGTAATTAGGTTAAGGTGAAGCAGCCTCTTCAGGAAGACGGGGAAGACGGTTTTGCGAAATCCTCTCATCGGTTTGGCTGGAAAGCCCAATGTGGGCAAGAGTACTTTCTTTTCCGCCGCCACTCTAGCCTCCGTGCCTATAGCCAACTACCCCTTCACCACCGTCAAGGCCAATGTGGGCATTACCTACGTGGCCGTGGACTGCGTGTGCCGTGAGTTCGGCGTCCAAGACAACCCGGTGAACTCCGCCTGCATTGGAGGACGCCGCTTCATCCCAGTCAAAATGGTTGACTGCCCGGGGCTGGTTCCCGGAGCTTGGGAAGGGAGAGGTTTGGGAAACCAGTTTCTCGACGAGGTTAGGAAGGCGGACGTGCTTCTGCTGGTGGTGGATGCTGCTGGGTCCACGGACATGGATGGAAAACCCTGCAAACCCGGGCTTAACGACCCCCTTCAAGATGTAGCCTTCCTCGAGAAGGAGTTTGACATGTGGATTTTCCAGATTCTCAAAAAAGACTGGGATAGAATCGCTAGGAAAGCCGAGACGTTGGGGGAGAACATCGTAGGAGTTCTCTCAGAAAAGCTAGCCGGCCTTCAGATTCGAAGACAGGACGTGTTCAGGGCTGTCGACGAGTTGGGTCTTCAAGCTAAGAAGCCCACCCGGTGGACCGAGGGGGAGCTTCAAAACCTAGCTAAGAGGCTTCGGAAACTCGCCAAACCTCTCCTGATCGTTGCTAACAAGATAGACCTTGAGCCGGCTGAAGAAAATGTGGCTAGGCTGAGGGAGGCTGGCTACGCTGTGGTGCCTTGTAGCGCTGAGGCGGAACTGGTCCTTCGGAGAGCGGATGAGAAGGGAATGATAGAATACAAGCCGGGGGACAAGGAGTTTAAAATCCTCCAACCTCAGAAGCTTACAGTTGAACAAACTTCCGCTCTCCGCGCTGTGGAAGAGAAAGTGTTGAAGAAGTTCGGCTCCACGGGAGTTCAGGAAGCCCTAGACTTTGCTCTCTTCCGCCTCCTAGGAATGGTCGCCATTTTTCCCGTGGAAGATGTGGAGAAACTCACAGACCACGAAGGAAGAGTCCTCCCTGACTGTTATTTGGTGCCTCCAGACACGGGAGCGAGGGATTTGGCTGGCATGATTCACAGCGAACTGGCTGAAACTTTCATCTACGCTGTGGAAGCTAAGAGCAAGAGGCGGGTTGGCGAAGACTACCGGATCAAGCATAGAGACGTAATCAAGATAGTGTCTTCCAAAGGTAGAGCTTGAAAAATTCAGCTCCCATAGGCTCACCTAGGCGGCTCTCGTTATGGTTTCTCAACGTTTAACTGGTTCTTTTAGCATTTCCTTATATACTTTAAGGCCCTAAACTACGTTCATCGAGGGCCATGGTGGAGGAGGAACCGGAAAAGTGTCTAAGGAGCAAAACACCATCTTCATTGGAAGAAAGCCGCCTATGAACTACGTCCTCACCGTCATAACCTGCTTCAACACACCTGACACTAAGGAAGTTACGTTGAAGGCGAGAGGACAAGCCATAACCACGGCCGTGGATGTGGCGGAAATAACCAGAAGCAGGTTCATGAAAGACTTGAAAGTAAGCAGAATAAACCTAGGAACCGACACTGTGCAGCTTCGTGAAGGTGGAACGAGGAACATTTCAACCATCGAGATCACGTTAAGCGTGTAACTTAAAACATGCCGGTAAACGTCATGCGGATTGTGTGGAGTAAAATAACGGATGGAGAAAGAGGCCGACCTCCCAGCCCATGGCATTCCTACTATGATAAGAGACTTTTCACCTATGTCACCCGGATCTCCCAAAAACATGGCATCAGCCTCGACAAGTTCCTCCAAAAAATTGTTGAAGCGAGAGAAAACGAAAAGTCAAAGTCAGCATGTAAAACCTTAACCATCCAATGCCGCGGAAAAACAAAAAACCACGCCGTTTTCCGCATAACCAAAAAAGGCAGCCTAGTGGCTCAGCTCCGCATACCAAACTACTTGCTGGATACAAAGGACAAACTGAAAGATAAGTCGAGCATCTCCCAGCCTTAAAGGCTGAGCAACGCCTTTTTTCCAGATTTCCATCAGGTGATTTTCCACTTCATATTTTCGGCGAACAATCCGGGTAGGCTGATTGTAAAAATTGGCTAGAGACGAAAAACTGAAACGTATACCCCTTATCTAATAAGCTTAACCATGAGAGAAGACTGGGTGTGAAGATTGACACTCTTAGATTTTTACGGAAGGAAGCCTAAGGTTCACAAAACATGCTTCATAGCTCCCAATGCCACCCTAATCGGCAGCGTGACTGTGAGTGAACACTCCAGCATATGGTATAACACAGTAATACGGGCAGATTTGGACGAAATCGTCATCGGCAAGAAAACCTGCATCCAAGACAACTCTGTTTTACACGTGGATGAAGGTTACCCAACCTATGTGGGCGATAATGCCATAATCGGGCATCGCGTAGTTCTCCACGGATGCAAGATAGGGAACAACGTCCTCATCGGCATAGGCGCTGTGGTCCTTAACGGCGTTGAGATAGGTGAATCATGTGTTGTAGCAGCTGGCTCCGTGGTGACCGAGAAGACAAGGATTCCGGTTGGATCGTTGGCTTTAGGTATTCCGGCTAAAGTTGTAAAAAAGATCACCGATCAGCATATGGGCAGAATAAGGAAAGGCGTTGAAATGTACGCTGAGCTTGCGCAGAAACATAAAAATCTATAATATCTCCGCTCGCCCTTATCTTCCTTAAAAGGTGGTTTGCGTGAAAGTCACGTTCCTAGATGTTCTGGATAGAGCCCACACAGGCCCTGTGGTTGATAAGAAAAACTGGGAGTTGAAGATCTTTCCGGGAAAGATTAGGGAGAAACTGGAGAAATACGGGCTTAAGGGTGTTTGCGACCCGGAAAACCCGGTAAACACCGATGACGGTTTGGCCAACGATTTTTGGAAAGCCGGCTTTGAGCTGGCCGTGGAAACCGGAATGTACTGCTCCGACACCAAACGGGTCATCAATTTCACAGAAGATGAGCTGAAGACGGTGTTAGCCGAGGCGCCCAGCGAACTACAGTTGGGGGCGGGTGCAAACAGGGTGACGATGAAAGCCCGAAAGCCAGAGGACAAGACTAGGCCGAGGGCAATAATGGCGCCCCTTGGGCTGGAGATTTCAGAGGAGCTGTACATCCCCCTCATGCAGAGCATCGCCCAATATCGGGTGATCGACATCATAGCCGGAGGAGTCCCCGCCACGATACTGGGCCGCCGCCCCAGAGCCCGAACCCCCTATGAAACTCTGCTAGGAGCCTATGAAGCTGCCTTGATAAAGGAAGCCTTAAGGAGGGCGAACAGGGTGGGAATGCCTGTTCAAGGACCCGAAGCCAGTCCCACCGAGTACGGGCAGCTCGGCGGGCTGGGAATGCCTGAGGGGTTTAACCCGACGTTAACCGTCGCTATTCCCCTTCTTGTGAACCCTCTGGTGACAAGCTACCAACTGCTACATAAGACAGCTCATGCTCTCACCTGCGGAGCCATGATCAAGCCTGGATACCACTCTATGATCGGAGGCTATGCAGGTTCACCGGAAGGCGCCGCCTTGGAGGCGATAGCTGCCTTCATTTTGCACATGGCGACACACATGGGAACCTACGGTGATGTTGCAACTTTGGACTTAAGATACTTGGGCAACTGTGGAAGGGAAGCCCTCTGGGCGCAAAGCATCAGCCGGCAAGCTCAAACTCTGAACACGCACGCGATCATCACCGGGGTTGTCACTCAAACAGCCGGCCCCTGCACGGACATGCTTCTCTACGAGACAGCTGCCTTCGAAATTTGTGATGCTGCTTCAGGCTGCGCTTCAGGCTTCGGCACTCGTCCTACGGGTTGTAGGTTTCCTGATTATGCCAGCGGGTTGGAGAACAGGTTCTGCGCGGAGGTGGTCAAGGCCTCGGCGGGCCTCAGGCGGGGGGAGGCCTGCGAGCTGGTGAAGGCGCTGCTGCCCCGCTACGAGGACCGCCTCCGCCGCCCCCCAAAAGGGCTCAGCTTCCCCCAGTGCACCGACCTCAAAACCCTCCAACCCACCCCGGAGTGGCAGGCCATCTACCAGAAAGTGTGGAAAGAACTCGAAAACCTAGGCCTCCAAAAACCATGAAAGCTGAACTGAGTGGCGATAAGGCGTTCGTGGCTGTCTAGGTGGAGATCGGCGGAAAAGTTTAACTTAGAATAAGGAGGTTTTTCAGCTATGAAGCTTAGAAGTCGAAAAGTTGTAGAAGGAATAGAGCGGGCAGCCCACCGGGCTTTGTTTAAAGCCGTAGGTCTGATGGATGAAGACCTCGAAAAGCCTCTGGTCGCCATAGCCAATTCTTGGACGGAAGTTGTTCCAGGGCATCAGCATTTGAAAGGCTTGGCGGAGGCTGT
The DNA here is from genome assembly GCF_002009985.1 of Candidatus Hecatella orcuttiae. NCBI lineage: Archaea > Thermoproteati > Candidatus Bathyarchaeota > Bathyarchaeia (SeqCode) > Candidatus Hecatellales > Candidatus Hecatellaceae > Candidatus Hecatella > Candidatus Hecatella orcuttiae. The sequence goes on along the minus strand of NZ_MTLX02000002.1, from coordinate 213,241 downwards.
TAAAAAGGGAGTGGTGGCCGCAGGGGGAACCCCACTGGAGTTTAACACCATAGCCATCTGCGACGGCATCGCCATGGGGCATGAGGGTATGAGAAACTCTCTTCCCAGCCGAGAAATTATCGCCGACTCCTTGGAGCTGGCCGTCAACGCTCACGGCTTCGACGCCTTGGTTTGCATATCTTCCTGCGACAAGATAGTTCCCGGTATGCTGATGGCCATGTGCAGGCTGAACCTGCCGGCTATCTTCGTCTCCGGGGGGGCCATGTTACCCGGCTGGTATGAGGGGCGTTCTCTCAGTTACTCTGAAATGTTTGAGAGTGTCTCCGCTGCCAAGGCGGGAGCTATCTCAGAAAAGATTCTCAGGGAGATGGAAGCTTGCGCCTGCCCAGGCCCAGGTTCCTGCGCGGGAATGTACACTGCTAATACCATGCAATGTCTGACTGAGGCTTTGGGTTTAACTCTGCCCTATGGGGGTACTGCTCTGGCTGTTTCGGCTGAAAGGTATAGAATAGCTGAAGAAGCAGGCCGTCAGGTGATGATGCTTTTGCAGAAAGACATAGTTCCCAGAAAGATCGTGACGAGGAAATCGCTGGAAAACGCCATCATGGTGGACATGGCTCTAGGAGGCTCCACCAACACCGTCCTCCATCTCATGGCCGTCGCCAGAGAAGCTGGCTTACCTTTAGCCTTGGACACGTTCGACCGGCTGAGCCGGAAGACTCCTCACCTCTGCGACCTTAACCCCGCGGGGCCCTACTACGTAAAGGACCTTCATGAAGCGGGCGGTATCCCCGCGGTGATGAAGGAACTGGCGCCTCTCCTTCACCTAGACTGTCTGACGGTGACAGGGCGAACGGTGAAAGAAAACCTGAAGAAAGCCCGAACAAGGAGGAGAGACGTCATCCGGCCGCTCAACCGCCCTGTGCACAGGGAGGGCGGCATTGCCATTCTAAAAGGAAACCTAGCTCCCGAAGGCGCTGTGGTTAAACAGTCGGCGGTGGTAGCGGAAATGCTCAGATGGAAAGGAAGAGCTAAAGTCTATGACAGCGAAGAAGACGCTCTTACAGCCATTCTAACCGGTCGGATACCTCCCAGCTCCGCTGTGGTCATCAGGTACGAGGGCCCAAAAGGCGGGCCGGGTATGAGGGAAATGCTGGCAGCCACCACCGCCATCAAAGGAATGGGCCTCCAAAGCTCTGTGGCTCTTCTCACCGACGGCAGATTTTCAGGAGCCACCACCGGCCCCTGTATAGGCCACATCAGCCCGGAAGCCGCTCAAGGCGGGCCTATTGCTGTAATTCATGACGGAGACCTCATCATCATCGACATACCCCGCCGAAGACTCGAGGTGAGGTTGAAGGCGGGAGAGCTGAAGAGGCGACTGAAGGCTTGGAAGCCTCCTAAACCTAAAGTGGCAGGGGGTTATCTTCTGAGGTACTCTAAAATGGTAGGTTCCGCAGCTGAAGGGGCTGTGCCTCTGCGAGGTTAATCTCGGTGGGCAGGGTCTGTTCTCTTCTTTTTAACAGCGCTTAGCTTTTCCACCGCCTTCATGTTTTCCACAGGTTTGAATTCTATAAACCCTGCTTCCGCAGCTCCCTGGAAGATTTTCTTCCCCTGCTCCGTTCGAATGAGAACTGTGGACCAACCTTCTGGAGAGCCTACCGAGCCCACGGAGATGTCGGAATATTCCCCTGTAAAGTCAATGCACTGGAGACAGTTAGGCCGGAATTGGTCTTTCAGCTCTTTGATGGGAACGTTGAGGACTTCCTCCCCGTTCGCCCGAACTCTAAACTTACCCTCTCGAATGGAGAACTTAGTGATCCTGTTCAGGTCTACACCTTTACTTTCAAGGTAGGTCATCAAGGCTTGATGGTAGAGGCTTTCATAGCAGAAGAGGGCTATCTTGAGAACTGTTCTCTCCGTCAACTTTCGAATTCCATAAGGGGAAGTTTCCATCCGCCTTATCGCCTTAATTTGACAGGGAACACCCACCACGGCTACTCTCTCCTTGTCCCATTCTTCCACGGCGGAACGGAGACCCAAAAGAGTAGGACTAGTGGAATAGCGGGTTCCCATGGCTTTCAGCAAGTCCTCGTAGGTGTCAACCACTCGGGGGATAGGCCTCCACTGCTCTCCCGGCTTCAAACCTGAAACCACGGCGGAGTCAATGATCCCTTTCTCGAGAGCGTAGGCCAGAATGGCTGTGACCACGCCTCCATCCGAAGCTCTTTTCAAAATTTCATCTTTTAGAGCTCTGGCAGTGTGAGCTTCCAAGAGCACACCAACTTCTTCCTCCGAAGTCCTAGTTCGTCCGAAGGCGGCTTCTTCCAGCTCCCGCCTTGAGGTCCCTGTCCTAGGACAGTTGTAGTAGCAGTATTCGCAGAGGATACATTTCCCTGCCAAAGTAGGAAACTCCGAGTCGCCCTTGAAGGCGATGACGTCCACAGGGCAGGAAGCAGCGCAGGCTGCGCAGCTATCGCATAAGTTCTTTTTCACAACCTCTGTAAGAAGATTTCCGAAGGATTTAGGCCGGTGTTTGGCCTTAACTTCAGTAGGCAAAGCTTGAAGGACTGTATCATAGGCAACCATGGTTGGCTGTCACCTTTCTGCTTTTTCAACTCCTAACAAGCCGAGTTTGTTCTTTTTAAAAAAGATAATTTTTAACCTATTAACAGTTTCCCTCTAGCTGGGAGCAACGTTTTTAGGGAACTCCCAATAGAACTAACTGTCTAGCCGATCTCGGAGATCCGTGAAAAGGGAAGGAATGGGACTGAACGTGTATAGACAGCTAGCGGAGATGTGGAAATCCCCTGAGAAGTCAAGTCTCAAACAAGTCATACGAGACCGAGCTATCCGTTGGCGTCGGGGACCCACCATAGTCAGAGTGGAAACACCCACTAGGCTAAATAGAGCTAGAAGCCTAGGCTACCGCGCTAAACCAGGCTACGTGGTGGTCAGAGTGCGGGTTGGCCGCGGGGGATTCCAGCGGCTGAGGCCTAAGGGAGGGAGAAGACCCAAGAAAATGGGCGTCCTGAAAATCAAGGGAGCCAAAAGCTTGAAGCAGATAGCCGAGGAGAGGGTAGCTAAGAAGTACCCCAACCTCAAAGTCCTCAACAGCTACTGGCTTTGGAAAGATGGAAAATACAAATGGTTTGAAGTCATCTTGGTGGATCCGCACCATCCGGCCGTTAAAAGCGACCCCAAGATAAACTGGATATGCCGTTGAAGGCCGGATTGCGGAAGGGCGATGAAGAATGCAAAACAATTTTGCGGTTTTCCATTTATTTTAAAGATTTTACACCAACTTTTTGAAAACATAGTTGGTTATTTTTTTAAAGGGCTTCTCAACGGGCCATGAGAACCTACCCAGCCGCTTCTTGATTTGAAATTGAACAGTGCCTTTTAGGATGGCAAATTTCAGTTTAGCGCTGGAGAAATGCGACTTGTAGATCAGCGAATGGTCGATCAATCCCAGTTTCGGCCTGACCCAGTCTGTGAGGGTCATTCTATCCTTGACTTTTTCATACAACCCTGTGCCGGGAATAGGATAGGGCAGTGTGAAAGAAAGATATTCCAGAGGGAGTGAGGTTGAAAAATTGATGGTATCTAGGATGCTTTCATCCGTCTCCCCAGGGTAGCCGATGATGAAGAATGCTCCTGCCTTTATTCCGGCTGAAGCCACGTTCTCCACGGTTCTCCTAGCCTCCTCCAAGGAGAAGTGTTTCGCCATGATTCTCAGGGTTCTCTCATTTCCCGACTCTATACCGAAGAAAATCCTGCGGCATCCTGCCCGCTTCATCTTTCCCGCCAGCTCGCGGTCTATGTTATCAACCCTAGAGAGGCATTCCCATTCAAAGTCGAGGTCTCTAGCTAGGATCTCATCGCAAATCTCCACCACCCTCTTCCTGTTGAGAGTAAAACAATCGTCGACAAAAAATATGCCATCATATCCAAATTTCAAAGCATCTTCCACTTCTTCGACTACATTCTTCGCTGTTCTCTCCCGGTAGGATACACCGAAGACAGCGTTGCTGCAAAAATCGCAGCTGAAAGGGCAACCCCGGGTTGTAATTATCGATGTTTTAGGAGGGTGACCTCGCTTCCGCCAATAAAGGATGTAATCCCTGTTGGGAAAGAGGTCTCGCGCCGGAAAGGGAAGGGTGTCCAAGTTTTTAAAGGGCTTTCTGTTCCCCGTGAATGCTATTTCTTCACTCTTGCTGTGGAAAATGCCAGGGATACGTGAAAGGTCTCCTCCTTCCGTAAAACATTTCACGATATCCAGAAACGTTTGCTCCCCTTCCCCTTTGACTGCTAAGTCAAAATTCTCCAAAAAAATCTCCGGCCTCACGCTTGGTAGAGGCCCCCCTGCGACCAGAAGCGCGCAATCACCCCTCAGGACTTGAGCAAACCGAGTCGCAGGCTCCGCCATGGAAAACATGGAGTAAATCCCGATGATGGATGGTTTCAGCCGCCTCACCGAGTCAACAGCTTTTTTCCAGCTCAGAAATGTGCAATCTACGATTTTTACAGAAAAACCGTTGCGCCTTATGTAGGAGGCAATGTAGCCCAGACCGAGGGGAGGAACTCTAAAAATGGACCTATCCATCTTAGGGGCGAAGTATGGATAGATAAGGACAACGTCCGTGATTTTCAACACCTCAATATTCAAAATACGTTGACAAAAGAATAAGCAAACCTATTTTCCCAGTCAAGCTTGAAGGTCCTTCCCTTAGGTTAAAATCAGCCATTTTTCAAAAAAGATCTTGACACTGATGCCTAAATAACATTACGATCGCAACGGAGGAAAAAGTGCAACTTGCAGCGTTAGAGGAATGGAAAGTTTTTAAACTTTCAGCGGGCTTTAAAGCCTCATTAATTGATTGAAATCTTAAATCAATTAGGTAGGTGAAGATGAAAGCCGCTTTTCTGAGGGGTCCCAGCGACGTAAGAGTTGAGGATGTCCCCATCCCCAAGATAGGGCGTGGAGAAGTGCTGGTGAAGATGAAAGCTTGTGGGGTCTGTGGAACGGATGTGGAGAAAACTGCTGGTTACTTTCTCACCCCCCCTGTTTTAGGCCATGAAGTAGTGGGCGAAGTTGTGGAAGTTGGTGAAGGGGTAGAGGGACTGAGAGTGGGCGACAGAGTTTTCACTCATCATCATGTCCCTTGCTACAAATGCCACTATTGTAGGCATGGAGACTACACGATGTGCGAAGAATTTCCGCGCACAAACTTAGACCCCGGAGGATTTGCAGAGTATTTCAAAGTCCCCGCCGCCAATGTGAAGAGAGGCGCCGTCCTTAAAATTCCGCGGGGTATCTCTTTCCAAGAAGCCACCCTCATAGAGCCTGTAGGCTGTTGCATAAGAGGTGCGAAGAAACTAAGTCTTCAACCCGGTGATGACGTGATGATCATCGGCGCCGGACCTGCAGGGCTGATCTTCGCCAAGCTTCTGAAGTTGTTAGGAGTAGGTAGAATTTTCGTCAGCGACCTCGTCGATTTTAGGTTAGCGGCGGCTGAGAAATTTGGGGCTGAAGCTGTCTTCAACTCTCTGCGCGAAGACCCTGTTCTCGCTGTGAAGAATCTCACCCACGGCTTAGGCGTGGACGCTGTCATAGTTGCTACTGGAAGCATTGAAGCGATCAGGCAGGGTTTGGATTCGGTGAGGAAAGGTGGAACCGTGGTTCTTTTCGGAGCTCCCCTGAAGGGAGCCGTGTTCTCCTATGATGTTAGCAAAATTTTCATCCAGGAAATATCCCTCATTCCCAGCTACTCGACGACGGAGCTGGAAACAAATATGGCTTTAAGGCTGATGGAAACCAAACGGCTTGAGTTGAGCGGACTGATAACCCACTCTTTTAAGCTGGACCAGGTTGCTGATGCTTTAAAGTTGGCTGCTGAAGGAAAAGAATCGCTGAAAATAATCATCACCCCTTAAAGGAGGACCCGGCACCAGCGAGTGGAGTGATGAAAATGGATGGTAGGATGAAAGCAGCGGTATACCATAAGCCAGGCGACATAAAGCTGGAAACAGTGGACATACCTAAAATCGGCCCACGGGATGTTCTAGTTAAGGTTGAAGTCGTCTTAACCTGCGGCACCGACCTGAAAATGTACAAGGTTGGCCATCCCCTGACTAAGCCTCCCATGATAATTGGACATGAATTTTCCGGCCGCATAGTCAAGATAGGCGGGGAAGTTGTAGGCTTCAGGAAGGGGATGAGGGTCGTCGCTGCCAACACAGCCCCCTGCAACACTTGCTACTACTGTAAAAGGGGAAAACCTAACCTCTGCGAAAACCTAAGTGAAAATGTAATCGGCTTCTCCATTCCAGGAGCCTACGCGGAGTACATCAAAATCCCAGCCAGAATAGTTCAGCAAAACATGTACGAAGTGCCCCGCCATGTTTCCTTTGAGGAAGCCGCCTTGCTGGAGCCCTTAGCCTGCGTAGTCCACGGTGTGGAACTTGCCGACATCGGCCTAGGCGAGCGGGTGGCCATCATAGGGGCGGGGCCCATAGGCCTCCTGCACCTGCAACTGGCGAAGATAAAAGGTGCGAGGGAGGTTATAGTTTCAGACCTGTCGAATTTAAGGCTTGAGAACGCCCGTAAACTGGGAGCCGACTGCTTAGTCGACGCGTCGAAAGTGGATCAGGTGGAAGAAGTGAGAAAACTTACGGGCGGAAGAGGAGCGGAAGTTGTCATCGAAGCCGTGGGCTCTCCGGAAACATGGAGAAAAGCCGTGCAGATGACTGGGAAAGGAGGCCGAATCATCCTCTTCGGAGGCTGCCCTTCTGGAAGCACTGTACCATTCGACGCGGGGACTGTTCACTACGGGGAGCTTACAATAAAGGGCGTCTTCCACCATACACCTCACTGTGTCGAAAAAGCTTTAAGTCTGATATCTTCCGGCGCCATCAAAGCAAAGGAATTTATCACCCAGGAGATGCCGCTCAGCCGGGTGGAAGAAGGCTTAAAATCCATGGCTCAAGGCAAGGCCATCAAGGTGGCCATACACCCATAGCTGCGAATTTCCCTGAGACCCTCGTTCACGTTTTCGAGTCGGAGAAAAGCTTAAGACAAAAAGGTTAGCTTAAACTTTTAGCAACCCTATCTTGGAGCTGTAGATAAGGTTGTTTAAACTTCCCGAAGGCGAAGAGGTACTCGACACTTTTCTCGCTGCCTGCGAGGCTCTCAGAATAGAGCATCCCTTGGAGAAGGTCAGGAAGATGGTCATTTACGAGATGACCGACGGCATGAGGACTTCCACGGACCTAGAGGGTTCGGAAGCCTATGTGGATGGGGGGATTTTCTCCTTAAGATTGTTTCACATTCTCAGAATCCTCGGCAGTCCCGCCTGTTACATCAATGTGATCGAGGAAAGACATAGGTTGAGGGAGAATTATCCCCAGATCTACGACGCCCTCAAACGGCTTTACGTAATCTACGACGACTACGCAGCCAAATTCAATGTGAGGCTTAGGTTTTTAGGAGACCTAGACTCCAGTATAGAGCCTGAGGGAGTTTCAGGTCATTTCGCCCAAGACCTCAAGAAGTTGGAGGAGAAAACGAAAAACAATTCAACTTTCACTGCCCATTTCCTCATCAATTACTCCCTAGACTGGGCTGTCAAAAACGAAGCCCTCTTCCAACTTCTTCCAGATGTAAACGTGACAGTGAGGCATACCAAACTTCAATGTCCCACAGGCATGATGCTTCCCCCCTCGAAATCCGACTACAGCAGCTTTGTCTACGTGCAACAGGGCTCCTCCAGCCGAACTTGGACTGACCCTCAACTCATCTACCTAGTAGCCTTGGCGCTGAGAAGCATGATGCTCAACGAGGCAACCCAGTACCTTAAAAAATACAGCTCCGGCGAAAGGGCTCTTGTTCGGTCGAAGAGGGAGGCTGAAATGTATTTCGTTCACGAAAAACTTGGGTCTCTTTCATTTAGAGTTTTCACACCAGAGGGTAAAATTACCGCCCCCCCTCCAACGCCTCATATCCTCAGAAAGAGAGTTATAATCGCAGGGATCTTTGGGCCGGAAATCTATGAATTCTAAGCCGGTAGCGGAGGCTAAGTTGTTCACCGATGATGCCTAAGGCGTATCTGGGTTTGCTTTACTCCTTTTCAGACCAGCTTGCCAGCTTCATGATGAAAAAGACTTTGAAGGAACATTTTAAAAATTTCCCGGAAGAACTCAGCTTTCTACTAAACTATCATACCAGACTGTCGAAGGCGGCAACTATCCAATCATTTGTGGTGTGGAAAGGAAACAGAGGATACGTTGACGCAGCGTTCCGGAAGCCGTCCCTTCGGTTGGCAGCATCCCTCCGACTCACAGCCTTCGAGTCGGATGTGCTGGACACCATGGACGACGAGTTTCGCCCAGAAGTTCTCAGCTTGAAACATAAGCTTTATGCTGAGGAATTTGAAGCTAGGCGGAGAACTTACAATTTTTTAGCAAAGGTCTCTCAGCGTTTAAAAAGCCTTGTCTATGAAAGGTTCAGGCAGTATCACTCTTCATCGTTAAACCTATACCAGGAAGGCAGAACCCGGCTGGAGGCAGGTCAAGAAGAAGACAAGGCAGTCCGCCTCCACCTTTTGCAAGATGATGTCGACTGGTTAAGGGAGAAATTTCCAAGCTGGGAAAGCGCAGTTAAACTTTTAGAGAAAAAACTCGGCTTGATGGGTGCGTATATAGCTAGAATTGTCTACATGGAGAGCGGAGGAGAGAGCGAAGAAATCCAAGACTATCTTTCTGAATTCTGGCTTTGCTCCGCGGTTTTGATGCAGATGGCAGCCAATGACTTCAGAAAGCTGGAGGAAGACGTTGCGAACAAAGAAACCAACCCTGTGGTCATAGCTGTTCTCTGTGAGGAGAAAAAAATCAGGCAGATAAGCCTTCGAGACGTTGGAAGCTATCTGAAGGAGAATCTTTTCCTCCTCGAAAAACTGCCAGAACCCCACCTCAAAGGCATGATGGAAAGCTTAAAGAAGCTGGAGACAGCGGGATTCAATCCTAGAGACCACAGGGCGATAGCCGCTCTGGTCAGAGAAACTGTGAACCGCGAAAAATCAAGCCTAATAAACAGATTAGGAGCGTAATCGTTAGACTCAGCAGCGCATTTCCAGAAAACTTTTCAAAAGGCGAAGCCTCGGACGAATCTCGCTGTCCTTTCATCCCTAGGTCTTTGAAAGATTTCTTCCGGAGAACCTTCTTCAACCAAAACTCCCCTTGCCATGTATGCAATTCTGTCCGACAGTCTTTTCGCCTGAAAAAGATTATGGGTAGCTAGGATGACGGTGGTGGCGCCTTTGAACTCCTTTATGATTTTCTCAACCGCAGCCGCGTTCTCAGGGTCTAGGTTTGCTGTAGGCTCGTCGAGGAGCAAAAGCTCAGGCTTTAAGGCAAGAGCTCTGGCGAGAGACACTCTCTGCTGTTCTCCTCCCGAGAGAGTTTTCACAGGTCTCTTTTCATAGCCCTCCAGTCCCACTTGGCTCAAGGCTTCCCGGACTCGATGTTCTAAATCTGCTTCAGGGATGCGTCTCAGCTCAAGCCCGTAGGCTACGTTCCCATATACATCGGAGTTAAAGAGCACCGTTTTCTGGAAAACCATGGTGCTGTTTCTTCGGAGAAGCTTCAGGTTACGGTCATCGATCTTCTCCCTGCCGTAGTAGATATTTCCGCTGTCCTGTTTGAGGATTCCTCCCATGATCTTCAGCATCGTCGTCTTTCCGGCTCCGTTGGAGCCGAGGAGGGCGAGGGTCTCTCCTCTTCTAACTTTCAAGCTCACGTGGTCTAGGGCGGTTATCCTCCCGTAGGTTTTAACGATGTCCTTGAGCTCCATCAAAACCTCCAAGTCGTCCTCCTCCCAGCTAGGTTTACAGCAAGGCTCAAGGAGAAAACCACAAGCAACAGGATGATGGTTAAAGCTATTCCTAACACTATCTCCCCACGGGTCGTTTCAAGGGCGATGGTCGTTGTCAAAACTCTGGTGGCCCCTCGAATGTTGCCTCCCACCATCAAAGCCACACCCAGTTCGGCTATGGCCCTGTTGAAGCTTGCTGTAACCGCTAAGACAACACCTCCCGCTGCTTCCCCTAGAACAGCCAAGCCTGCTTGGAGTTCCGAAGCCCCCAAAGTCCTGGCCAAATCCCGAATTTCAGGGTCCACGGATTCGATGGCGCTGACGGTGAAGCTGACGATGATGGGAGTCACCAAGATGGCTTGCCCCAAGGCTATCGCCATAGGGGTATACAAGAGTTGGAGAAATCCCAACGGCCCGCTTCTTGAAAGGGCAAGATAGAGAAGAAGCCCTAAAGCCACCGTAGGCATGCCCAAAAGCGTGTTGAATAAGCCCTTAACCGGCCGTTTTCCTCTAAAATTTTTCAGAGCTATCGCTGCTCCCAGAGGCAAGCTCCATGAAGAAGCTAAAAGAGTGGCTAAGCCTGAAACGTAGACCGACCTCAGGGTGATTTCTATCACCATGGGGTCTCCGGACATTATGAGCTCTAAAGCCTTTTGAGCGCCCTCCACAGCCTCCCAGACCATAGTCTATCAACTTAAAGTTGGGTTAATGAATTCCTCCATCGCCTTTAAGCGAGATAATACGCTGGCTTGGCGGTGTTTGACAAAAGTTTTATCGAAATATTCTTATAAACATAACGGCATAAAGATATTAACCTTATTCCGCCTCCAGCGTCCAACCGCTAAAAAACTGTTAAGCTACCATGCGACTCTAGGTTTTCAACTTGTTAATAGCTTTTAATCTCTTCCATTCGTTTAGGCAGATAGTCCTCCACAATTTTAGTCAAACCATAACGACTGAAGGCCTCTTGCTCAGCTTTCTTCTTGATGTCGTAGAAAACTTGAATTTCCCTCTGCCACAACTCCTCCCTGTAGCGGGGGTCCCGCTCCAGTTCCTTCAGCCTCTTCAAATCCAGTTCCTTCAGTCTCTCCGAGGGCAGCTGATATTTGACGATGTCGGAAGCCCAGACTCCAGCCCATTTGGCGTCGGGAGTGGTCAGCTCCCTCAGGTGGGCTGCGTTGGCTGAGCCGCTGATGATGACTTGGGCGATGTGCATTCCCCAAGGGTCGGCGTCGCAGAAGATGTAGACGGGGAGATTCAGCTCCCGGTTAAGCCTGTGGATGATGTGCCTTGTAGCTCTAGGAGCCTGCCCGGCTGTGTGGATGAGCACCGCCTTAAACTTTTTATGAACTTCTTCCTCCAGAAATCTCGTAAACATAGCGCCTTTCTCGATGCAGAGAACCATCTCAGCGTCAGTGTCTATAAACTCAGCGCTGGCCAAAGCCGGGCCGATGATAACGCCGTCGGGGTGAACGGTGAGGTTCAGCCGTTTTCCCTCATATCTCGGCACCGTGTATTCGATGGTCAGATTGGCGTAGATGGCCGACCTCTCTTCGGGGAAGACGTTGAAGTCCTCTCGGGCGAATTTAATCAGACTCTCCAAGTCTGTGACGATGTCGTCTGACTCTGCTTGGTCGGTGAAATCCACCTCATAGGCTTGGGACATGTAGAACATATCCCTCAGGGTGCTGGTTTTGCCTTGGCGGATGAGCATGTTCACCATGTCCCCCAGCCAAACCAGCTGGGTGAAAGGGCGGATGTGGCGGACATTGCGGGTGACCCGCTTTATTGTTTTATCTCCCAGCACATATTGGCGGATTTTTTTATCGTACTGGATGTTTGAAGTTGAACGGCTGGGCATCTCCAGCCAGGGGAAAATGCCTTTCTCAATCTGGCCGCAGATGTTCTCCCCTAACTCTTTCAACCTCTCCAGTACCTGTTTTTTCCTATCCTTCATGGACTCAGTCTTCTTCCGCACCATACTTAGCCACACTCTTCAACAAAGGTTTAACTTCAGGAACTTTATCCTTCCCAGCTAACTCGGAAGAGAAACGTGCGATCTTGGGAAGGAATCTTTCAAAAATGTCTAACCGGCGTTTCTCCCGCTCCACGCTTTTTCTGCGGGATAGAAAGAGGGAGAGTTCCCGAGCGGCCTCCCTCACTCCGTTGAGAATCTCCCTCTCGATTTCCGGAACCTCGGCAACGAACTCTTTGCCCACGCTTCTGTAGGGTATCTTGGTGGAGCATATGTGGACGAAGACGGCTAAGGGGGCTTCTGCCGGGTTTACGTTGTAATATTTCCAGTTCACCTCCTCGTTCACCACCTTCCAAGCCACATCGCTGGCTTCGTCGTAGAGGAGAGGTATCCTGTTGGCGAATCTGTAAAGGAGGATAGACCCCGTTTTAGGAATCTCGCCCCCGTAGGCTACTGCCACCTCCACGATGAAAGGGTAACCGGAATAGACGGAGGGACTACGCTGCCTAACCGCCACAAATTCAGGCTTCAACTCCTTTTGAATCCCGGTTCTGAGCAAGTCTTCTCCCAGAGGGGAAAGACAGTCGGCGGAAGGGGCGCGGAAGTGCGGGAACTCTTTCATGGCTTTAGCCAGTTTCACAAGGTCTTCAGTCTTAAGTCTGTGAGGCCGCTTTTTGGGAGGTATCTTGGCGTATTCCAGAAAGTTTAAAGCCATTTTCCTCCCCACCTTGTGGAAGTGCTCCATCATGAAACTGACCATGTTCTTGCAGGAAGTCGTCGAAACCATTCGTTTAAGAGTCTCCACATCCGAGCCGTAAGGATGAAGCTTTGTCTCCGTGGGCGGCTTGGGCATTTCTTTTGTAGCTCTCTCAAACCGGTAAAGCCGGCCTTTAGGGTCTACAAAGGAAAGGTTGGCATAGGGAACCACGATGGCGGTCTGCTTGAGGTACTCTAGGACTTTTGCGCTGGCTCTGCTGTAGTCCCCTTCCATCTTGATTTCGATGACAGTGCCGTGCCATCGGTCGGGGTTATTGTAGGTTTTATGCCTCAAAACCATAGGGCGGTTGCGGCGGATGTCGATGAGTACATCATATTCATGGATGCACTTCCCCGCGGTGGAGGAAATCACCTTAACAGGCTTGCTGGTGGTTATCTGACCGTAGAGGATGGCCATGGTGCCTCCAAGCCCAAAGGTTCCCCTAGACTGGCGGAGCTTATATTTAGAGCCGTAGAAAACCTGACCGAAGGCCGAGGGGATGTGGCGGGCTGGGACACCTGAGCCATTATCTTCAACCCTTATGGTATGAACAGTCGCCCCTTCAGTTTCTTTTCCGTCTTCGGAGCTTATCCTCAGGTAGATGTCTGGGGGATACCTGTAAAATTCCCCTGCATCTAAGGAGTTTTCCACAAGCTCCCTCACAGCGGAATATATAGCTCTGGCAGGATTGCTGAAGCCGGCTATGTCCTTGTTTCGATAGAAGAAATCAGCAGGACTGATCTCGTAGAAATTTTCCCTAGAACTCGTCTCTTTTCACTCCTCCCAAAGCTTCAACTTTTCTCTCTTTATCTCCTGCCTCTTTCTGCCTAGGAAACGATAGACGGTGGCATGCTGGCTTCCCGCAATCAGCATTCGCACCGCTTCTCTAGCTGCCTCCAATTCCTCCAATCTCCCTAGGAGAGCCACGGTATGACCGTAGATGGAAACGTCAGCGCCTGAAGTTTCCTCTATTATCTTTCTAGTTTTGCCTTTCTTCCCGATAAGTCTTCCTTTTATCCTGGCCATATCCGCCTTAGACCTGCCAATTATATCCCTTAAGTTTAAGATGTCCAGCATCACCTCCTCGTCCATGAGGCGGAAAGACTTTTTCGGAGAAAAACCGCGGCCTATGGCTGAAACTATGCTCTGAGCCTTCAGGATGGAGGACGGATCGCCAGAGGTATCCTTGCATGAAATTTCCACTTCCCCTGTCTCGCCGTTTACGATCAAGTCTACGTTGCAAGCTTTTTCTATTCGCTCTTTTACAGTCCCCTTAGGGCCTATGAGTACTCCGACTCGTTCGATGGGAATGCGCACCTTAAGCACTTGAGCCATTTCCCACCACCCACTCATATATTTTTTCTTCATCCTGAATTTTTACGCCGAGTTTTCTGAAAAACTGGTTTAAATTACGTATGTCGCGGCGGAGAAGTTGGTCGGCGAGAGGATGACTCAAGAGGACGGCTTGGGACACATCGAACAGAACTGGTTCTCCGCGGTGTATCATCACATTATATTCGCTCAAGTCCCCGTGAACTAGGTTGCCTTTGCTGTACAACAGTTTTACGTACTCCAGCAGCTTTAAATAACTTTCTTGAGGGCTGGGAGGAGGTAGATCCTTTAAAAGAGGAGAAGGAACCCCTTTTTCCCCTATAAATTCCATGACTAAAACATTGTTTCTCACAGCGTAGGGTGTGGGAACTCGAACGCCTGCTTTGAGGGCGATTTTAAGGTTCTTAAATTCTTTTTCAGCCCAAGTATAGATAAGAGGTTTACCGCTCTTCACGCGTTTGAAACGCGGGTCGCCTGCAAGGTAAGGGAGCATTCCTTTCCTAAACTCTGCGGAAACAGTGAGATATATTTTCACCGCAAGTTCCGCTCCTGAGGGAGCGATGGCCCAGAAAATTTTAGACTCTTTCCCGCTTTTCACAGCCCCATGAAGTTTGTCTATGACCTTCTGATTCATCAAGTGGTAAATTGTCATAAGGGTAGGTTTGTCGAAGACTTCTTCGAGAACTTCGTATTCTTCTGAACGTTTTATCTTCATACGTTGCGCTTTGTCGTAGTATCGTTCCCGGATGAAGAGTTTTTTTTCGATTTTATTTTTAGGCAAGGTTTTCGGTTTTCCCCGTCTAATAATTGCAGGGAATGAAAGGCTGGCAAATCACATATTCAAATAATGGTTTTTCCTTAACCAGTCAGCTTGATTTTTTGTGTATCTCCACTCTATGTCGCCTTTACTGTCGCTTTGAAATTCCCACGGAGAGACAAGCACCACATCACCTTCCCTGATCCACACTCGCCTTTTCATCTTCCCCCTTATTCTGCAGAACCTTTCTTTCCCATCGGTGCACCTGACCACAACTCTGTCAAATCCCAGCATCTTCACAACTATGCCTAGAACTTGGCCTTCTCCCGGAAGGATTAATTCTTTCAGCTCTTCTTCGCTCAGAACCTTCCTCTTCAAATTTTCACCAACAAACTATTTTCTATTGATAAACAGGCAAAATATAACCTTTCTCATAAGCAGCGTGCACTAGTTTACTTTTATTTTTTTACATCTTTATCAGCTGGGCATGGGGAACCCCGGCTATCACTATCACTGCGATGGGATTTATCAGCCCGCATTCGGCTGCTTTTCTAACGATTCTCGAGCCGACAAGATTGACGATAGAGCCCGCCTTAACATACTCTATGCAGTTTTCCAGCCCCATCTTTGAGCCTTTGTAGAAAGTCTCCTTTACTTCCAGTTTTAGACCTCGCTTTTTATCCTCAAATTTTTTCCCCAACAATTCCTCGTCACATACAGCGACCACGGTATCATTTCTGACCTTCACCATCTTCACGTAGACTTGATGTTGTGAGGATTGTTTTTTCAACCATCTTTAGCCTCTTACGGAGGATTTGGCTCCACATGCTTCGCAGATTAGAAAGCGGAATCTTTCCTCTTTAACAAGCCTTGTATCTGGGCTTCGGCAAACAGGGCATGTAACGTATTCTTTGATGTAGTTTTCAATCAACTGCTTTATTACCGTGAAGTTAAACTTCCCTTGGAATACTCCTTGACCTCCCTCTAAGCTACCTGCGGTTGCCAGTTCTTTGGCTAAAAACCTTAAAAGATGCTGCTCGCTTCTGTTAAGGCTGTCGCTTATCGCTTTAAAATTCTTTATGAAAGTTCGATTTCCGAAGATGAGTGTTTGAGGTTCAGGAACCTCGAACCTTTCCTTTACACTCAAGGTCTTAGGTAGCTTTGCGTAGAGGCGGTCTAACTGTTTTTCGTATTCAGTGACGTCAACCAAGTGTCTTTCCCACAATAGATTATCAGACGGTTTTCCTTTTAAACCGTTCCCAACTCCCAGCTTTGAAGATAATCTCTCTGCTCCTCCGTGAGTTCATCCAGCTTTATGCCGTGGGCTTTCAAAGCCAAGGTTGCGACTCTTCTGTCAATGTTTTCCGGGACCTTGTAAACTTGGGGCTTCAATTCTCTGCCTTTGTTTTTCAGGTATTCTATGCATAAAGCCTGGTTGGCGAAGGACATCATCATCACTTCGGGAGGATGACCCTCTGCCGCTGCCAAATTCACCAGTCTGCCCTCGGCTAAGAGGTAAAGCTTTCTTCCATTTTTGAGGTGGAACTCCTCCACGTTGGGCCTGATAGTCCTCTTGGAGACAGTCATCTCCTCCAGTTGAGGGAGGGCCAATTCTACGTTGAAATGCCCTGAATTCGCCAAAACAGTGCCATCTTTCATTTTGGCGAAGTGCTCCCCGCGGATGACGTTGATGTTCCCCGTGGCGGTGACGAAAATGTCGCCAATCTCCGCAGCCTTGGAGAGGGGCATAACTTGGAAACCATCCATCAAGGCTTCCAAGGCCTTCAAGGGTTCTACTTCGGATATTATGACCTGAGCTCCCATTCCTCGAGCTCTGAGGGCTATGCCTCGGCCGCACCAGCCGTAGCCGACCACCACGAAGTTTTTCCCAGCCAGCAGCATGCTTGTAGCTCTGAGGATGCCGTCGATGGTGCTTTGGCCTGTTCCATATCGGTTGTCGAAAAGATATTTGGTGTAGGCGTCGTTGACGGCTATCACAGGATAGCGGAGGTTGCCGTCTCGGGCCATGGCCCTCAGCCTCACAACTCCCGTGGTTGTTTCTTCGGTGCCTCCCCGTATCTCGCCTAAGAGGTCTTGGCGTTTGCTGTGGATGGTGGTGATGAGGTCGGCTCCGTCGTCCACAGTGACCTCCGGCCTATGTTGCAGGACATCTTGAATGCACTGATAATATTCCTCGCTGGATTGTCCTCTCCAAGCGTAGACCTTCACCCCCTCCTCAGCCAAGGCGGCCGCCACAGTGTCCTGGGTGGAAAGGGGGTTTGAGGCGCAGAGGGCCACCTCGGCCCCTCCTGCCTTCAAAGTCCTAACCAAGACTGCTGTTTCCTTGGTGACGTGGAGGCAGGCTCCTATTCTCAAGCCCTCTAGGGGCCTGCGTTTTTTAAAGTCCTCCCTCACCTTCAGCAAGACAGGCATCTTGCTTTCAGCCCACTCCACAGTCTTCCGGCCGTCTTCGGCTAAGGATAGGTCCTTAACTCTATGGTGTTTCAAGTTTCAAACTCCGACGATTTTGGTTTAATGTAAACCTCTAACACATTTAAGCTTCGCTACAACCATGGAGTAATTTAAGCCGAAAAACCGTGTCTGAGTCGTGCTTTGTACTTCGAAGACAGGCTTCGGGTTTAGGCGCTTAACCTAACTTTTTTCTTTAAAGGCATTGTTTACTATTCAAGGGAGGGATTCCTATGCATCATTTAAGGGAAGCGCAGAAAGCTGTGCAGGAAATATCGAAGGAATATGACGAGAAAAAAGCTTACACCTCCGCCTTCTTTATAACACTTCTCACCGAGCAGTTAGGTCAAGTTTCTGAGAAGTACATGCACAAAGGCCGGGAGGCGCCTGAAATCGAAGTTGACATAGCGGACTTGATTGTCTGCAGCCTAGCCTACCTAAACTGGCTTGGGAAGGATGCCTCCGATGCGTTTATGAAGGCGCTGGAAAAACACAAGACCAGACTGGAAGCATTGAAAACTAGAGCTTAACCTACTTTCACTTGCCCCAAACTTGGGAAAAGGTGGAATGCACAGCAGCCAATTCACATGGTTTCAGGCGGGGATACACCTACGGAAAAGATCCTAGGCGTCGACGAGGCGGGAAGAGGACCTGTCATCGGCCCCATGATAGTCTGCGGGGTCGTAGCCACGGAGGAATCCATCCGGCGTCTCGAAGAATTGGGTGTGAAGGACTCCAAGGAATTGACCCGTCAAAAAAGAGTCGAGTTGAAAAGTAAGATAATGAAGACAATTCAAGGCTTTCACATGGTGGAGGTCTACCCAAGGGAGATAGACGAGGCGGTCAGGCGGGGGAAATTGAACGTGCTTGAAGCTCGGAAAATGGCGGAGATAATGGAAAGGTTCAACCCTGATGTCACGTACATAGATGCGCCTGCTTCTGCTCCTGAAAATTTTCTCAACGTCCTCAAAAATTTTCTGAAAACACATCGAGGTAAAATTATAGCTGAAAATTTCGCTGACAAGAAATACCCCATTGTGAGCGCAGCCTCAATACTTGCAAAGGTGAGAAGAGACATGATCATGGAAGAATACTGTAAAAAGTACGGGCCTATGGGTTCGGGGTATCCTTCAGATGAGGTTACGATCAGTTTTCTGGAAAAATATTTTAGAAAGCACAAGAAGTTTCCGGAAATCGTCAGGTTGGAATGGGAAACAAGGCGAGAAATTCTGGAAAAAATAACCCAGTCGAAACTTTCCCGTTTCTTCTAAAAAAGAAAATGAGGCTCCTCCGACAGAGGGTTTTTTAAACTCAAGTTCTGAGTATTCTGCTGAAGAAGCTTTTATATTTCTTGTAGGCAAGCTTGTAGCCAAGCTTTTCGATTCTGCCCTCTATGTCAGGGATTCCGACTTTTTCAGGGTCGTAGGTTACAGCAACCTTCTCCATCAAGTAGCTCACCTGTGCATCCTTTACACCTTCCAGTTTCTTCAGTTCCTTCTCTATCGTCAGGGTGCAGGAAGCGCATGGCATACCCCTTACAGGTAAAATCTTGCGGATGTGTTTCTCTTCCATCGGTTCGGTTTTCTCCTATCTTGCGTGTTTTTCAGGGTTTCTGTCAAATTCAGACTTACAAGTTGGGCTGCAAAAATAATAAGTTTTTCCCGCATGTTCAGACTTGTATTGGATTTTCTCTTCGTCCACATCCATTCCACATATAGGATCTTTCGCCAAGATATCACCTCCTTTCAGGTTTAAATCTCCTGAGGAGCATCGAGTTTCCGACCACAGTCAAGGAGCTGAGCCCCATAGCTGCAGCCGCAAAAATAGGATGAAGTAGTATGTTGAAGGAAGGGTATAGTATTCCCGCTGCCACAGGGATTAAGGCAGTGTTGTAGGCGAACGCCCAGAAGAGATTCTGTTTGATCTTTCTAACAGTTTTTCTGCTCAGTTTTATCGCAGTTACAACGTCTCTCAAGTCTTCCTTGATCAGCAGAATGCCGCCAGTTTCTTTGGCCACATCGGTTCCGCTTCCAATGGCAATGCCTATGTCTGCTTGAGCCAATGCAGGTGCATCGTTTATTCCATCCCCCACCATCCCTACAATTCTGCCTTCTTGTTGAAGACGTTTAATTTCGTTGACTTTATCCTTCGGTAACACCTCTGCCAAAACCCGTTTGATCCCAAGTTTTCTGGCGATGGCGTCTGCGGTTCTCTTATTGTCTCCGGTGAGAATAATGACATCAATTCCCATGCTCTGCAAGGCTTCTATTGCCTCTTTTGAATAATCCTTCAATGTGTCTGCCACAGCAACTATCCCAATCACCTTCCCGTCCAAAGCAAGCACCATCGCCGTCTTACCTTCTTCTTCGAGTGCGCTAATTTTGTCTTCAAGTTTTTCTATGTCTATCTTGTTATCTTTCATGAGCTTCCTATTTCCGAGCAATATTTTTTTACCATTGTATTCCGCTTTCACTCCATGCCCTGGAACAACGTCGAACTTTGCAGGGTCAGGGATATCTATTCCTTTATCCTTAGCGCCCCGAATGATGGCTTCTCCTAGAGGATGCTCTGAGCCTTTCTCGGCGATGGCGGCCAGCTTTAATACTTCCTCTTCATTCAGCCCACTGAGTGGAATGATGTCAGTTAAGGAGGGTTCTCCCTTGGTCAAGGTTCCCGTCTTGTCAAAGACCATGGCTTGAAGCTTGTGGGCTTTCTCAAGGTATTCTCCTCCTTTGATGAGAATGCCGTTTTCAGCCCCTTTTCCCGTTCCAACCATGATGGCCATAGGTGTCGCTATTCCTAAGGCGCAAGGACAAGCGATGATGAGGACAGCTATGGCTACGGTGAGGGAGAACTGGAAGCTCTGCAAACCTATCAGATACCATACAAAGAACGCAATACCTGCTACCAAGATGACTATGGGGACGAAGTAGGACGATACCACATCAGCCAGCCGTTGTATAGGGGCCCGTGATATTTGAGCCTCCTCAACCAACTTTATTATCTGGGATAGAGTTGTGTCCGCACCGACTTTTGTTGCCTTTATCTTCAGCATCCCAACTTTATTGATAGTGGCGCCGATAACTTCGTCACCCACTTTTTTTCCAACCGGCATGCTTTCGCCAGTGATCATCTTCTCGTCAACAGAGGAGTGGCCCTCAATCACTATACCATCGGTAGGAATTTTCTCTCCAGACCTGACGATTAAGATGTCGCCCAACTGAATTTTTTCGACGGGAACTTCAATTTCTTTTCCATCTTTTATCAATCGGGCTAATTTTGGTTGAAGATCCATCAGTTTTCTGACCGCATCCGAGGCTTTACCCTTGGCAATATCCTCGAATAGTCTTCCCGTAAGTATCAGCGCAATAATTAAGGTGGCCGTGTCGAAGTATACTTCCGCTCTAGGAAAGAAGTTAGGAAAAAAGGTAACGATAGTGCTGTAGAGCCATGCTGCAGAAGTACCTATGGCTATCAACGTGTGCATGTTGGCGTTTCTACTCTTCAAAGCGTCCCAGGTACCTCGATAGAATCTATACCCGGCTACAAATTGAACCGGTGTGGCGAAAATAAAGAGCCAAACATTGTTAGGTAAAGCCGGCAAGACCTTTATGTAGGTGAAGGTAAACGTCAAAATTCCTAAGATCCAACTGAATATTACGAGTCGTTTAAGATTTCGCAATTCAACCTCAGGCCTCATGAACGTCTCGGCACAGTTTTCACTGCAGAAATAGTATGTTCGCCCTCTAACCTCTCGTTTGATGACTTCTTTCTTGTTTTCGTCCACATACATGCCGCAAATCGGGTCTTTAGCCATGTGATTCCCTCATTTTTTTATTATTCCCTATAACGAGTAATTTAAACTTCGATTTTGGCAGAAGCATAGGAACAGTATTCCTGTATTTGTGAAATCTTTCTCCAAACTTCATTTCCAGATCTTTTTCCTCTCTTCTCGCCAGCCGATAGTATAGAAGAACCAGAAAAGGCCACATCGCCGCGCCTATGATGGTCGGCCAATGTACCAACCAGCCTAAGGTGAGAAGCATCAGTCCTAGGTATTGAGGATGCCGTACAAAACGATAGACTCCATCAGTCACAAGTCCCCCATCGCTTGACACCGCTCTATGAACCGCCCTCCATCCGGCCACGATTAAGGCTCCGCCTAGGATGAGGATGGGTGTTCCAACGGCTATGCCCACCCATCCGAATAGGTGTCCACTCCACAGCCACTGGCTGGAGCCGGAAAACGGTAGAAGAAAAGGAGCGATGACGTAAACCGTCAAAGGTAGGCCGTACATTTCGGTGAATAAGGCTACCAAGAAACCTATGAAGGCCCCGCGGGAACCCCATGCGCTTCGCCTTTTGAAGGGCATGAGGAGGAGGAATAGGGAGAACAATGCCACATTCGCCAAGACTAGGTCCCACCTATTCCAGAACTCCCACGTCATGGAGGCTCCCCCTAGGAGGCGTTTTCAATCCTCATGTTCATGGTGCTCTTGCAGCTCCATGATTCGGATGAATTCCCCATGCCAGTTGTGATACCAGACATCTCCACTGTAGCCGTTTACGCTGAGCATGCCGACGATGCCGCCGTCTATTTCCACGTGAAGCGTATAGTATCCGTAGAATCTATGGGGCTCCACAGCAACGGCTCCCGGCATGTATGTATTCAGATAATTTTGAGCATAGACCAATGCCTCCCGCTCGTCGATGGGCATTTCTGCCGACATGGAGTAAGCCCCCATCATTCCTCCCACACCCATCATTCCGCCTCCATGGTGACCGTACTTGGTGTTCCACATCATGTTCGGTCCATGCTCCGGGTAGATGTCTCCATCCCTTTCTATGATAAGCTCGAAGGCGTGAATACCTGTGCTCTGCTCATAAACATCCACATAATAATGGTTGCTGAACTCCATTATCTCAGCCACAGCCAGATCCAGATCGCCTACTTTTCGGAGGTAATCTTGGGAGGCCGCCAGCGCCCCTTCCATCGTCAGCAACTCCTGAGCCGCAGAAGGCTCTCCTACACTTGGTCCTTCGCCCATCATGCTGGGAGGCATGGCAGTGGACGGAGTTGGCGCCAGAGGTTGAGGCCTCATGCCGGGAACGTAGGTGTAAGAATAGAAAAACAACGCAACTACTGCCACAGCCAAAGCTGTAGCTATTACCAGCGCGCTTACCTTCCAGTTATAAGACATGTCGCCGCACCGTCTCTATTCAGGCTGCTCTTTTCCGCATTGAGGGCAATACTTGGCGTTTGAAACAATCGCCCGACCGCAGTGGACACAGGTTTTAGTGGGCTATTTTACACGTTCTGTCGCCTGCGCCGGCGGTGTCCAGCCTATGGCTAATGCTCCTCCGATTATTCCTAGAATCAACCCTAGGCCGAAGCCGCCCATTCCGCCTAGGATGCTCAGGATTGAGAAGACCAGTATTATAACGCCCCATGTCCTATGTTCCTGAGGTCTTGAATCCAGCATTATCGCGCCGATGATCACGATGACACCTACGACTAGGCCTGTTATGCCGAAGGCTACACCGAAGCCCCAAACAGGCCAACCCATCATGCCGTATCCGCCCATCATCCCACGCCAGCCGCCGCTGTACAGACCCATCATTCCCATGAAAACGGAGCTCACAGCTCCGCCCAGCGCTATTAAAACCCCTGCGACGAGGGATAAAACGAAGGCTGCGGTTGGCTTCTCCCCGTTCACGCTTCTACTCCCCTATCTAGACTTGGTCCCGGAGGGTATTAAAGCGTATACCTTTAAAAAGGCGAAGAGAATGAGTCGCTCATTTTTCAATTGTAAACGTTAATTAATCGCGGAGGAGGTTTCCCGTTGAGACCCCTTGTCCATCAAGTTGGATGAAACAGATATAGCCATACTCCGAGCTCTGCTGGAGGATGGAAGAAAGCCCCTGCGCCAAATAGCCAAGCAAGCCTTGGTCAGCACGCCAACTGTGGAAAGTTGCATGCGGAGGATGTTTGATTCAGGGCTCATAAAAAAGATAATCCCTCTGCTGGACACGGATAAAATAGAGCAGGGAGTAGTTTCAAACGTCATGTTGAAAGTTGACTTCTCCAAGCTTGAAGAAACCCTCAATGTCTTGGACAAAATCGAGGAGGTCAGGTCTATCTACTTGACAGCGGGCTAAGGCAACCTTCTCATCAAAGTGTTCGCCCAAGACCTGAAAGCTCTCCAAGATTTCTTGGCGAAAACCATAGCGAAACTTGAAGGAGTTACAGTGGTCTCCAGCAACATAATCGCCAAGATAGTCAAAGAGCAACCGGGGATTATTCTCAGACCTGGACTGGGATTACGGTTGACATGCAATTTCTGCGGCAGAGAGATAAAAGGTAAACCTGAAACCCATAAAATAGGAGACCGAGAACACTCCTTCTGCTGCAAAACCTGTCGAGCCTCCTATAAGGAAAAGTACCAACACAGATTGAGATCCCTTTCCAAAACATAACAAATACCTCACGATAAAACATTCTTAAGCTATTCCACGAAGGGATTCGGGTATTTTTTTATGACCTCAACAACCTCAGGCCTCATTAATTCTTTTGGAGGAGTTTCTCCGCGGGTAAAGATGCTTCTCACCTTTGTTCCGCTGAAGACAATTCTGTCCTGCGCTCCATGGGGGCATATTTTTTCATTCATTACGCCTTGACATTTTTTGCAGTAGAAGAATTCTCGGAAGAAGATAGGGGTGATGCCCAAGTCCGGGAACTGGTCGAAAACTTCTTGAGCCTCATAGGGGCGGTAAAAGCTGCCGACTCCTGCGTGGTCTCTTCCGAAGATGTGATGTGTGCAGCCGAAATTCTTCCGTATTATTGCGTGGTGTATTGCCTCCATAGGGCCGGCGTACCTCATTTCCCAAGGCAGGATGGCCAAGACCACGCTCTCTTTGGGATAGTATCTGTCTATCAGCACCCTGTATGACTCCAAGATAATCTCGTCTCTGAAGTCGCCTTTCTTCTTTTTACCGATGACGGGATTGATGAAGAGTCCATCTAGAAAAGAGAGGGCGGTTTTTTGAAGGAATTCGTGGTTGAGATGAGGTACGTTCCGCGTCTGAAAACCGACTACTGTTTTCCATCCTCTTTCCTTGAAGATGGCCCTAGTCTGTCTGGGAGTCAATGCGTATCTTTTATAGGCGCTTTCAACCTCCTCCAGTAGGTCAATTTTCCCCCCGAGGAGGATTTCCTTTTTACTGTAGAGGGAAGCTACTCCCGGGTGGGATGGGTCAACGGTTTTAAAGACCCTCCGAGCAAACTCTTTCTTGTCATAAGGGTACTTCTCTTCTAGGTGAAGCACAGCAACCGTTCTATTGTTGCAGGTTAAAGCTATATCCTCCCCCTCTTTCAGCTGAGCCGCCCTGTCTTTCGTAACGTCGAGAACGATGGGAATCGTCCAGTAAACGTCCTTGAATGAGAGTCGTCTCTCATGAAGCACACGCTCGTAGTCCTCTTGGAGAAGAAAACCTTCCAGGGGACTGTAGATTCCTTGAGCAATGTTTTGAGCGTCCTTTGCCACTTCTTCATCTAAACTTACAGCCGGCATAAGCGCGGCATCCTTTTGGGCTTTTTCCCTCGGCTTCCCCTTCAACACTCGGTCTACGAGTCTTCCCCCATGAGGCACGGACAATAGGCATTCCACTCCAGCTTCGCGGCGGATACATCTCTGTTTAATCATCAAAGAATTATATACTTCGGTTTAAGTCCAGCGGCAAAATGTCTCTCCCCCGGCGGTTTCTTGGCAATTGAGCGAAGCATGTAAAGCGGTTTTATAGCCCCCTAGACCTCCACAGACGCTGCGAATATTGTCGCCGCGTGCGTGGTCTAGAGGAACCTTTTCTTTCTGGGTTCAAATTTTCCTTTTATGGCTATTCTGGTACCGCAGTAGGAACATGTCATCTTTTCCGTGAGTCTCCATTTCTGCACGTCGAATCCCCACCGTTGAACTAGGACTGAGCCGCAGCCGGGGCAGTAGGTGTTTTCCCCCTCATGACCGGGGACATTGCCTACGTAAACGTAGTGGAGGCCTTCCTTCAAGGCGATTTCTCTAGCCTTGACGAGGGTGCCCACGGGGGTAGGCGGCAGGTGAGTCATCTTGTACATGGGATAAAATTGGCTGAAATGAAGAGGGGTATCAGCGCCCAATTCCTCCACCACCCACCGGCTCATTTTTCTAATTTCATCCACGCGGTCGTTTAACCCGGGGATAAGGAGGTAGGTGGTTTCTACATGCCAGCCCTCCTTCACCATCAGCTTGACGCTGTTGAGGACGTCTTCCAGCCTCCCTTGGCAGTGTTTGCTGTAGAATTCAGGATGGAAGGCTTTGATGTCCACGTTGGCTGCGTCGATATAGGGGGAGAACTCTCGAATGGACTCTTCGGTGGCGTAGCCGTTTGTCACTAGAACATTCAGTATATTCTGTTTCCTAGCCGCCTTAGCCGTGTCCACGACGTACTCCAACCAGATGATAGGTTCATTGTAGGTGTAAGCTATGGTTTTGCAGCCATATCTCTTAGCCATCTCCACCACCTCTTCCGGAGAGACCTCCCGAACAGGTATCTCCCCGGGCTCCACCTGCGAGAGAGAATAATTCTGACACCATTCGCAGGTGAGGGAGCAGGAGATGGAGGAGATGGAAAAGGAGAGACTTCCCGGCCAAAAGTTGAAGAGGGGCTTTTTCTCAATGGGGTCCACGTTCATGGCAGTGAGTTTGGCGTAGTTGAGGACGTAGAGGGTTCCCCCCCGATTTTCCCTGACCCTGCAGAAGCCCCTTTTCCCATCTGCAATGTAGCATCTTCGACCGCAGACGATGCACTTTACAAGGCCGTCTTCCCGAATTTTCTGGTAAAGCCTTGCTTCCACCGGCAGCCTTTCTCCCTCTTCGGCGGCTAGGTTTTCTTTTCATATAATAAATAGGGGTTCCGACCCTTAAACAGCACGGCATGCCGCCGGGGGTCTTAAACCCTAATAACGGAGTTTGAATATTGGTTGAGTGAGCGAATATGGAGTATTGCCCTGAATGTGGAGGAGAAATGGCCTACGACCTCAACATGAAACTCTACTCCTGTCGAAGCTGCGGGCTAACATTGAAGTACCACGAAATCCTAGAAGCTAAAAGGAGGAACATACCTCCTCGAGAAGAAGAGGAAAAAAGGCAGGAACGCCGAGAATACTTAAAATGGTGGCTTTCTAAGAAGGAAAAATGACCTCGGATAGAGGGCCATCCTCCACTGGAAAAACGGAATGAGGCGGTTTAAGTGCAGGCTGCTGTTGAGCTGATCACCGTAGGTAATGAATTACTCATCGGAAAGACTCTAAACACCAACGCTCACTGGATTGCCAAGCGGGTAACCGCCCTAGGCGGAAGCCTCCGTAGGATAACCACCGTCCCCGACGACGTGGAAGAAATAGCCTCCTCCATCAGAGAGGCTTTGCGAAGAAAGCCGTGGCTGCTGATGATGGTAGGCGGCTTAGGGCCTACCCACGACGACAAAACCCTCCAAGGCGTAGCTGAGGCTCTGTCCCGGCCTTTGAAGGTGAATTCCCAAGCCTTGGAAATGGTCAGAGAAAAGCATCGTGAACTGCTGGAAAAAGGCCTAACCCTCCAAAGGGAGTTGACATCAGAAAGAGAGAAGATGGCACGGCTGCCTCAAGGAGCAGAGCCTCTGTCCAACCCCGTAGGCACGGCTCCCGGCGTGATGCTCAGGGAGGAAAACACTCTCATTCTCTGCCTGCCGGGTGTGCCCAGCGAAATGAAGGCCATCTTCGACGAGGCTGTAGCTGGATTGATCACAGAAAAAGCTCAAGTCCAGTTTAGGGAGGAAAGCCTCATAGTTAAGAAAGTGCTGGAGCCTGAGCTTTCCCCCATCATAGACGAAGTCATGCGAGTTTACCCGCAAGTTTACATTAAATCTCATCCCTATGGGGAGGAGGGGCATTACCACATTGAACTTCACTTCTCAACTTCCGCCAAAACCGGCGGCGAAGCCTTGGAGCGTATTCGCAAGGCTGAAGAGATGGTTACGGAGTTGGTTAAAAAATCAGGCGGCGAGATCCAGCGTAGTGAAGGCTGAGGAGATACGAATGGTCTCCTCTGAAATGTAGTTTTCATGGCTGCCCTTTCGAAGTCTCAGCAGCTTTCCTGTGCCGTGTTTCCTCAGCCTTCACAAGTGGAGGGTAGTGGATGTGTATGGGATTTTCATCTTAGGCACTGCGGGGTGCGGTAAGTCCCTTCTCGCCTCCTCCCTGGCAGAGTGGCTTGGCAGAGAAAGTAAATCAGTGGTCATCGTCAACCTAGATCCCGGAGCCCTCCGACTGCCTTATTTCCCTCAAGTGGATGTTAGAAAGTACATATCCCTCCAGGAGCTTATGGAGAAATACGGCCTCGGACCCAACGGAGCTCTGATAATGGCCGCAGACCTCTTGGCGGATCAGGCTCCTAGGCTAAGTGAGGAAATAGCAGCCTTAAACCCTGAATACGCCATCATCGACACCCCCGGCCAGATGGAGCTGTTCGCCTTCAGGGTCAGCGGCCCCTACTTGGCGAGGGAACTAAGCCTCGACCAGAAAATGGTACTGTACCTGTTCGACGCTCCCTTCTGCTCAGACCCCTTCAACTATGTTTCAAACCTCTTCCTCTCCGTCGCCGTGCATCTGAGGTTCACACTTCCCCAAGTAAACGTCCTCACCAAGATGGACCTCCTCTCCGAGCAGACAATCAAGACCATTCTCCAGTGGTCAACAGTTCCAGGTATGCTGGAGGCCACTCTTTTATCGCAGGCCGGCGGCAGCGTTCCTCTTCTGGCCCGAGACCTTCTAGCCGCCATCTCCCGTCTTCGATTTGACTTTTCCATGATAGCCTCCTCAGCTCGATACTTCACCAATTTCGTCAACCTAGTCGCGGCGATAGAAAGAACCCTAACCCGCGGTGAAAAAGAATAAAGAAACCTTTATCAGAAAAATTTGGACATAGGGTTTTAAGGCTGGAAGGCGTCGGTGGTTAAACAGCCTAACGGAGGCCTCAGCTTCGGATACTGAAAGTTTGGTTGAAGAAATCAGCACACTCACTTCAGAGATAAACTCTCTGCGGGAGGAAAGAGATTCTCTCAACCAAAAGGCTAAACGTTGGCTGGAGAAGAAGAGAGAGCTTCTGCGGCAGATAGGAGAGTTAAGGCGGGAAGCCCAAAGTCATAGAGGCTGCAGGGATGAAGTTAACAGGTTGGTAAAAGAGCTGAAGCAGAAACTTGAAGGCTTGAGGGCTGAAGCTGCGAAAGAGTGGAAGCTTTATGCAGAAATCAAACAAGAAGCTGAGAAGCTTAGGTTAACGGTTCCCACTTCGGAGAGGAAGGCCAGAAAAGTTTTCGAGGATTTGGAATGGAAAATTCAAACAACTCCCTTCAGCCATGAAGAAGAAAAGATGCTGGTGGAGAAAATCAGGGAGCTAGAAGCTCAGATCGCCGTCCATAATCGAAGGGGAGAAAAGGTCAAAAGGCTTAAAGAAATATTGAGGAAAGCCGAAGACCTGAAATGTGAAGGTAAACGGATTAGAACTGAACTCGTCGAAAAAGCAAGAGAAAGCCAAGTTCACCATGAGAAAATGATGAAAGCCCTCAAGGCTGTCGATGAACTCGTGGAGAAGGCGTCGGAGGCGCAGCAGAAATTCTTAGAAGCCAAAGGGAAAGCAGACGAACTCCACGGTAGGCTTCTTGAAGTCTTGGCTAAGAGGAAAGAGTTGGAAAACAATCTGAGGCGGCTTAACGAGAACTATTCAGCTCAGAGGCTGAAAAAGGCTTTAGAAGCAAGGGAGGATAAAGGGCGGCTGGCAGAGGAAAAGCTGAAGCGAGGAGAAAAAATCACCTTCGAAGAGTTCCAAATTCTCTTGTCGAAAGGAAATCTGAACCAGAAGGACGCTTCTCCCTAGGCTAACTCAGCTCTTCCCAAATGGTTAGTTTCGGGGATGAGAACTTCCAAAAAGAGAGTAAAAGAATTAAAGGATCGACCTATCTTTTAATTCTAGGTCTTTCTTTTCAAGGGCGCTGGCTATGTCTCTGAAAGAAAAAATAATCTACGTCTTTCAAAAATTGTTTTGGGGAGTAGTAACAAACCGTTTCACCGTGGAGATCTACGAATGGTTTTTGTGGAATAAACTAAAAAACGGAAAGTTCCCTGAGCATGTGGCTGTGATCCTAGACGGTAACAGGAGATGGGCTCAAAGCAGGAGGATGTGGCCTCTCAACGGCCACCTAGAAGGAGCGAAGAAGGCTGAAAACTTCGTGGAGTGGTGCTGGGAAACCGGCAAGATCAAAACTACAACCCTCTTCATTTTTTCCACAGAAAACTTCCGTCGGCCTAGGCAGGAGGTGGAGGAGCTTATGGGCTTGATAAACGACTATCTGAATCGTCTCGCCCGAGATGATCGTATACATGAAAACGAGGTTAGGGTGAAGGTTCTTGGGAGAAGAGAGATGCTTCCGCCGAAAATTCAAGAGAGCATTGGAAGGCTTGAAAAGGCGACTGAAGACTATGATAGATACTATCTCAACCTAGCCATAGCCTACGGTGGAAGAATGGAAATCCTTGACGCTGTGAAAAGGATAGCCCTCGATGTGAAGGAGGGTGTTCTCTCTCCCAGCGACCTTACTGAGGAGATTTTTGAAAAAAACCTCTACACCCATTTTCTCCCCAACCCCCATCCGGACCTCATCATCCGCACCTCGGGAGAGGAAAGGTTGAGCAATTTTCTCCTTTGGCAAGGCGCCTACAGTGAGCTTTGCTTCCTCGACGTCTACTGGCCTAATTTCAGAAAACTCGACCTTTACAGGGCTATAAGCGTCTATCAGAACCGTCAGAGAAGATTTGGAAGTTAGGCTTCATTTTCTCCTAGGCTTGTCAGGAGGCCAGGCTTCGAAAAGTCTTGCCACCGCTTGGCATTTCTCGTCTCCTTCTCTCACGCTGAAAATTCTTATCCGCCCATAGTTTTTTTCCTCAACAAGCCTTGACTGCTCTAACATTTGTAGGTGGCGTCTGGTTGAGGTGTAGGAGAGCCCTGTTCTTCTGGCGATCTCCGATATGTTCATCTCCTTAAACTGGAGGAGTAGCCTCAGTATCTTCAGTCTTCCCTTGGAAGCTAAGATGTTTTCCAGCAGAAAAATTCACCCATGTTTCTTGGACTCCAGCATTCTGCGAAGTTCCTCTTCCAGTCTTTCTGAGGAAACGTAGAGGCCGAGGAGAGTTGTTTTCCCCCGCTGGCCTTTTCCGGAAATTTTGGTGGACATCATCCCTGACATGCCCAGGGTCTTCACGTATTTCCAAGTCTGAGTGTGAGCCCGAGGCTTTTCTCTGTATTCCTCGCACACTGCACTGTATTCTTTTTCCACATCGCCTATGGGCAAGTAGGCTGTTTGGCTGAGTCTGAGGGCTCTTGCCACAGCCAGCAAAAGCAGTTTTTCATGGAGGCTCAGCAGTTTGAGGTCCTCCCTTCGAAGGGAGGGATGAATGTTCATTTGGGCCGCCCTGATGTGTTCGGGAAGCAGTCTGGGAGATCTGGCTGTATCGGCAAATTTACCGCCCAGCCAGAGAAGTTCAATGGCAAACCGGGCGTCCCCTGTTTCTCCCGCTAGGTCCGCAGCCAACTCCAAGGCTTCCGGCTCTACAGCGTTTTCTTGAAAGGCTTCGTGGACTCGGTATTCTAGGATCTCCTTCAACTGGCCGGAGGTATACCCCTCCAGTTTCACGGTGTTGTGGCCCAGCGTGCTGAGGGTGCTGGCGTCCAACAGTTTGAAGGCTTCTTCGCATTCTGGCTCCCGGAAAATGCAGATGAGGGAAAGCCTCTGGGGGGAGCCGGGAGGCCTGCCTTCATAGAGGCGGGTTAGGCTGAAAAGGGGGTCTCCCCCCTCCTTCCTGATGAGGGCTTCCAGCTCGTCTAAGGCTAAGAGAACGTGGAGGTTGTTTTTGTCCAAAATTTCAATGAAGATACTGAGGAGTTCTTGGGAAGAATAGCCTCGGCTTGGAAAGCCTCTTTCAAAATTTCTCCGGATGATGTTTTTCAGGACGCCGTAGAAGCTGCCCTCTTCCCTGCAGTTCACATGGACGTATTTGAAGTTAATTTTCTTCTTCCTAACATAGGCTTCGAAGTCGCTTCCAAAACGTTTAGCTAAGGCGGTTTTACCGCTGCCAATTGGGCCGCGGAGGATTAGGCGGTAGGAGGCTTCTCCCGGAGCTTCTGCCAGTGAGCGGAAAGTCCTCGCCAAAATTCTGAGCTCCTCCTCCCTATGGAGAAGGCTTGGGGGAACGTAGTCGGGGGAGAGTTTACTTTCATCCTTGAAGACGGAGGGGGCGGAGAGCTCTTTCTCCACAAAAGATTTTCCGCTCAAAGGAGGGGTCTCCTGTTAAATACTGTTACCGACCTGATAGATAAAAATTATAGGGGAAGAATGAACCTAATAACCCGGTTGACCTGAACCATTGCCTTCAGTTTTCAGCCCCCTATCAATTTTTGAAACCCTAAGAGTTGAAGATATATCAACTTTAAAGGTAAAGGGAAAAGCAACCCCTAAAAGGGCTTGGATGGTGGAAGAGTATGAGGTTTGAGGAGGCGCTTTCCAACTACGGGAACCTCGTAGACAGCCGGCTGGAAGCCTGTTTCAGGGAATTGGTTTGGGATGCTGAGAAATACCATTCCTTCATAGGAAGGGTCTACGCCCACGCAGCGGAGTTTCTCCTCCGGAAGGGGAAAAGAATAGCCTCCTACAGCACCCTCTTGACCTACAAAGGCTACAAGGGTATGGTGAACGAGGAAATCCTCACAGTCTGCGTGGCTGTGGAGTTTTACAGACATTCCATCCTCGTCCACGACGACCTTATCGACCGCGATGAGATGAGGAGGGGTGGAAAATCTTTCCACAAGCTTTTTGCAGAGTTCAATGACAGGTTTGGAGAGGGTTTAGCTGTTTTCACCGGAAACATCCTCCTAGCCTTAGCTTTGACAACCCTGCTCAACGCAGGCTTCGATAGGAGGACTCTCCAAGAAGCAGTTAAACTCCTCATCAAAGATTACTGCGCGGTGAACGAAAGCCAGATACTGGATCTCCTCTTTGAGCACAAGGAGCCTGATGTAGAGGAATGGAAGGTCATGGCTTCAAAGAGGGCGGCTTCCCTTTTCAGAGCGACTCTGGGCATAGGTGCTATCCTAGGCGGCGCCCCGTCCTCCGACCTTCGAATCCTAGAGCAGGCGGGCACCTGCATGGGCTACTCCTTCGACATCCAAGACGACATTATAGGCACCTTCGCCACGGAAGACCAGTATGGACGTCCTACCGGAGGAGATATCATGCTTCGAAAGAAGCCGCTGCACATGGTTTACGCCTACCAGATGCTCCGAGGCCGGCGGCTAAGTCTTTTAAAGAGCTTACTTCGAGGGGGGAGTTTAGACCAAGGGGATGTGATGCGCATAAAAGAAATAATCCGAAGAAGCGGCGCCCTTGACAAGGCTAAGCAGACGGCGAGAAGTTATGCTCGAGAGGCTGTCAGGTTGATTCGCGCAACGGCGATGAGTGAGGAGGCGAAGGCTTCTCTTCAGGGTTTGATCAAGTTTGTGGTTGGAAGCTTGGATTGGTATAAATAATATTTATTTTTAGATTTCAATATAATTAATATAATATTAATGATAAATTTATATATAACTTTTCCCTTATAGATAAACGGTGAAAACTATGGTGGAAACGATATTAACCAGCAAATGGGCGAACAGGTTTATTTGGGCGGCGATAATTCAAGGCGGCATCGCCTTTGTCATTACCATGTTGATCGTGTTGCCTTTTCTGACTCCCAGCCCCTCGAGGGTGATAGCTTCAGGCAGCGCGGGAACATGGTTTTTCGTCGGCTACATTTCCTATATCATAGTCGGAGTCATCGCTGTGGCTGTAACCGCCCTTTTCTACCAGCATCTCGAAGTTCACCTGCGGAGGACCTATTCAGGTTTCAGGAACGTTCTAGCTTGGTTGCACTTCATCCTCATGAACGTGGGAGCCGCGGGAGCTACATGGCTGCTCATGGTGGCAGGCTACATAGGTGGAACGGCTTTGCTGCCCACGGCGGTAGGCGGCGGGGGATTAAGCCCCGGGGAGGTTCATCAACTCATCGGCGGATACGTTGAACCCATAGGATACTTCATCATCCTAGGCGGGCTAGGCGTCCTGCTGGGTGGAATAGGCTACATCATAGGCTACATCCAAAAACCCTAACTTCCCCTCTATTTTCAGGAAACCTCTGCAAAAGGCAAAAAGGGGCAAAAGCCCCCGGTTTTCACAGCGAAACATGCCTTAAAAGAGCGTTGACGCTGCACCGGGGAAGGGGCGGCTTAAAATCTCAGCTGGGGCAGCTTGAAAAGCTGTAGCAAATGTGGCATATAGTGCGGTTTTTTGAGGAAGAGGATGCACCGCTTCAATATGCCTAGTGTGCTATCCTCCTACTTTTGCATACTGTTTTTCGGGGTTTCATGAAAGCTTAATTTAGAGTTCTCTTCTACAAGACTCGTAAAGGGGCCGGTAGTTCAGCCTGGCATGAACGACGCCTTCGCAAGGCGGAGGTCCCGGGTTCAAATCCCGGCCGGTCCACCATCCTTCTGAAGATGCTCGCTTTTCCGCGGAAGTTCAGGTAGGTTTCATTTCTGAAAACGCTGGGACTTCCTTAGGTTTCGGTGAAGGGCGTCGGCCTCCATTCAGCGGCCTTTTTCATGCTGTTCTCCCTCCCCACAGGGCAGGAGTCGTGGCATATGGTGCACTCGAAGAGGCCTCGAGGGCTCAGTATCTTGAAGTAAGCCTTGGCCTCGGGAGAAGGTTTGTCGAACAGCTCTTGGGGGATGATGCACCTGTTCATGTCCACCTTCTTTCCCGGCTCGACTCCCTGAGAATACCCCGGTATTATAGCCTGCACCGGGCATGTTTTTATGCAGATTTCGCAGTCCTTGCACAGGTCGCCTTCTCCCCCGGGGACGAACCTCCAAGGCTCGTCCGGCTCCAGCTCAGCGTCCGTGAGGATGCCCACCCAGCGCTGCCGCGGCCCGTATTGGGGGGTTAGCACCAGCGTCATTTTACCGATGAAGCCCAAACCCGCCAGGGCGGCTGCGGCCTTGAGGTGGATTCCCTGGCTGGGAATCGCCTTGTATCCCCTGTCCCAGAGAAACTTGCACACCCTCCACGCTCTGGCCTCCACTATCTCGTAGTACATGTTGTAATATACGGCTCCCTCCACGATGTCGAAGGGAATTTTATCCGGTGGTATGGCTGAAGCTACCACCGTGTTCATGGCTATATCCCAAGCATGGAAGCCGAGTACCGCGACGGACTTTACTTCAGGCATAACCTCGGAGGGTTTCGAAAGCCCCCTGTGAGGGGGGAAGGGCACTTTCTCCAGTTCCTCTAATTTCGGCACACCGAAGAAGCTGAACTCTTGGTTAAAAGCCTCTTTTCTCAGTTCTTCCTTTAAATTTCCTCCCATACAAGTTATTAAAGAAAAAAGGCTATTTAAATTCTTCAATGGCATGGAGCTTAAATTTTTCAGCGAAATCCAACCTTGGGGAGAGAGGGTATTCGAGGGTTAGGCTGAATCGCCTGCGGGTATGGGCTTAAATTTGTAGAGAGGTCTTTCCCTCCAGTTTTCGTCGGGTATGTCAAGGTTTCTCTTTTCTTCTAGAACCATCTGGACTTTCATCCCAATCTCAGGCCGGTCCGTTTCAACGATGGACATCACCATAGGGCCTTCCTCCAGCTTGATGATGGACACGCAGAAGGGAAGCTTGCCTGTGAACGAGGGAGGGGCGATGTTTGAAACCGTGTAGGCATATATTTCGCCCCTACCGCTGAGCTCAACCCATTCCATCTCCCACCCGTTACAGGTGGGGCAGGAGGGCTGAGGAGGGAACACCACGGCCCCGCATCTGCATTTCAAAGCGAAAAGTTTTTTCTCCCCTTTCAACTTATCCCAAAACTCTGATACCGCCCCCATGGTTCTAGCCTCCCTTGACGCTGAAGATGTGAACCGTCACCACCCCCCCTGTTCCTCCCACGTTGTGGGTCAGCCCTATCTCCGCGCCGGGGACCTGTCTGCTTCCGCTTTCCCCCCTCAACTGTTCGAATATTTCCACCATCTGAGCGACCCCCGTGGCGCCGATGGGGTGGCCCTTGCCCAGGAGGCCTCCGCTCACGTTGACAGGTATCTTCCCCCCTATCTCCGTTGAGCCTTCTTCCACAGCCTTTCCCCCTTCGCCCTTCTTGAAGAACCCCAAATCTTCCACAGCCAGAATTTCCGCTATGGTGAAGCAGTCGTGAACTTCCGCCACATCCACATCCCCGGCTTCCACTCCGGCCATGCGGTAGGCTGTTTCGGCAGCCTGCTTGGTGCTGGGTATCGACGTAAGGCTGGGCCTGTCATGGAGGGAAAGCGAAGCCCTCGCCTGGCCGCTCCCCAGCACATACACCGGCGTGTCTGTATACTTTTTCGCTTCCTCAGCCCTAGCTATCACCAAGGCGGCGGCGCCGTCGGAGATGGGGCAGCAGTCCAGAAGGCGGAGGGGCCAGCTTACCATCTTGGAGCTGAGAACCTGCTCTAAGGTAACCTCTCCATACTGGGCTTTGGGATTCTTCGCAGAGTATCGATGGTTTTTAACCGACACAGCGGCCAGCTGCTCGGGGGTTGTGCCGTACTTGTGCATATGCCTAGAAGCTAGGAGGGCGTAGCTGCTGGGGAAAGTTATCCCGAAAGGCTGCTCCCAGAGGCGGTCGGAGGCGTAGGCTATTGTTTTGACGCATTCCCGGGTGGGACGCTGGGTCATGACTTCAACCCCGGTTACCAGCACTAGGCGGTGGAGACCGGACATCACTGCCATCGCAGCCTGCCGGAAAGCTACGCTGCCGGTTGCGCATGCATCCTCCACTCGGCTCACCGGTATGTTGTTCAGCCCTAAGGAGTCCGCCAGCATCGGTGCGGGGAAAAGCTGGTTTAGAAACAAGTCAGGGGTCCATGTTCCCACGTACATGGCGTCTATGTCCTTGGCTGATATGCTTGTATCCTCTAAGGTAAGCCTAACCGCTTCCGCGTGGATTTCCCTCATCTCTCCCTTCAATTTACCGAACTGGGTCATGCCGGCTCCTACTATTGCGACTTGAGCTTTCAATAGCTCTCAACTCCAGTGTGTTTCATCATAAATCTTCTCATGATCCTATTAACCTTACCCACAATCGCTCTCCAATCATTCTCGTTCGCGGCACTTCCACCGGAAATGTTTTCCTCATCTAAAGCCTATCCCTATCGGCGGCTCCATAAACTTAATTTTTAGGCTTCTTCATGAAGTATGGAGATGAGAGGAACCCGGGAGAGAGATCCGTGGATATTGAAGAAAAGCTGATGCTTGTGGAAAAGGACCTCGAGGAAATCGTCACCCGCAGCGAACTCCGCCAGTTGCTGGAGGCTGAAAAGCATCCCAAAGCCTACTGGGGGTTCGAGCCTTCCGGACAGCGGCGGCTGCGACAGCCCCGCCCGGATTAATGCATTTGGGCACAGGCTTCCTCTGCGGGGCGAAGATAGCGGACATGGTGGAGGCCGGCTTCGACTTCACCATCTTCCTAGCCGACTGGCATGCTTGGATCAACAACAAACTCGGAGGGGTCATGGAGAACATCCGCCTCTGCGGCGCCTACTTGAAAGAAGGATTCGCAGCCTTGGGGCTAACTCCCAGCCGGGTTAGGTTCCTCTGGGCTTCAGAGCTGGTGGCTAGGGAACGCTACTGGGAGAACGTTCTCCGCGTAGCCAAGAAAGCCACTCTTTCTAGGGTGATCCGCTGTCTTCCCATCATGGGCAGAGCGTTGAACCCTGCGGACGTGGACGCGGCTTCTTTGATCTATCCTTCCATGCAGGTGGCTGACATCTTCGAGCTAGGTGTGGACTGCGCCTGCGCTGGACTGGACCAGCGGAAAGCCCACATGCTGGCGAGGGATGTGGCTGAGAAGCTGCACTTGAAAAAGCCTGTGTGCCTTCACACCCATCTGCTTCCCAGCTTAGCCGGGCCCTCCAGCAGAATGGGCGGCGTGTACGATGAGGATGAGGCGTTAAACCTCCAGATCAGCTCCAAGATGTCGAAAAGCATCCCCAGAAGCTGCATCTACATCCACGACTCCCCGGAGGACATAAGGGCCAAGCTCATGGAAGCCTACTGCCCCCCCAAGCAGGCTGCCGGTAACCCTGTCATGGAAATAGCCCGGTATGTGGTCTTTGCCAAGCAGAAGGTTCTTCGCCTAGAAAGGAAGGAAAAATTCGGAGGCCCCGTGGACGTGGAAGGCTACCCTCAGCTGGAGGCCCTCTACGCCGCGGGAAAGATTCACCCCCTTGACCTCAAGAACGGGGTTGCAGAAGCCCTCATCAAAATCCTAGAGCCTGTCAGAAGACATTTTAAAGGAAAGGAGGACCTCCTTCAAAGAATGGTGGAGTTGGAGAAAGCCTTCAGATAACAGCAAGGGGAGGGACTATCCTCCCACCCGTCCGCCTAGGTTGGTTCTCTTGGACAGGAAAAACAGTGGAAAAAGGCCTTTAAGCAGCTCCCTTCAGGAAAAAGCCGAAAAATTAGCCGTCTTAGTGGAGAAAATAGTGGATAAAAGCCGGGAGGGAGCCGTCATCGTGGTTGAGGGCTCCAAGGACGTCCATGCCCTCCGAAGTTTGGGGGTGAAGGGGGAGATCTTCTCCGTGAAAACCCGGAGGATCCCCCTCTACGACGTGTTCCATGAACTTTTGAAGATGGAAAGGGAGCTCATCATCCTCACCGACTTCGACAGGAGAGGCACTCAGCTGGCTGGGAAAATGACCCACTACCTTGAACATCACGGTAAAGCCCCCAACCTCACCTTTTGGCTGAAGCTGAAAGGCCTCCTTTCAGGGGATGTCAAGGACGTAGAAGGTCTGGCTGCCTACGTTGAAAACATTAAAAGGGCGACTGTAAATATATAGTAAGAATTTAGGAGGTTGAATGTTTCATGGTTATAAAAGTTGGAGTTAACGGATTCGGAACCATAGGGCGGAGGGTAGCCGACGCCGTAGCCCTCCAGCCGGATATGAAACTCGTCGGCGTTGCCAAAACCAAACCCGACTACAAAGCCCAGCTGGCCTTGAAGAAAGGCTACCCGCTCTATGCCTCGGGTGAGGCGGGGGTGGGCGAGTTTGAAAAAGCCGGCCTCAAGGTGGAAGGCACGGTGGAGGACCTTCTGAAGACAGTGGACATCATCGTAGACGCGACACCTGGAGGAGTTGGCGAGAAAAACAAGCCTGCCTACGAGAAGGCGAGGGTGAAGGCTGTCTTTGAAGGAGGGGAGAAAGCCCGGGTGGCCGCTGTCTCCTTTGTAGCTCAATGCAACTACGACAAAGCCTACGGAGCTGACACCATCAGGGTTGTATCCTGCAACACCACAGGACTCTGCAGAACCCTCCATACTCTGGACAGTGTTTTCGGAGTTAAGAAAGCCAGGGCAACCCTCATACGGAGAGCCGCTGACCCTGAGGACATAAAAAGGGGGCCCATAGACGCCATCGTCCCCGACCCCACAACCCTGCCTTCCCACCACGGCCCTGACGTGAACACGGTTCTGCCCACCTTGCCCATCACCACAGTCGCCTTGAAAGTGCCCAACACCTACATGCATGTTCACTCTGTTTCCGCAGACCTCCGTCAGCCGGTCAAAAGTGAAGACGTGATCGAAGCCTTTCAAAGGGCTCCCCGCGTTCTCCTCGTAGGCAAGGACGAGGGTCTCATATCCACCGCCCACCTCTTCGATTTCGCCAGAGACCTAGGCCGGCCTAGGCAGGACATCTATGAAATCTGCGTTTGGAGAGAGTCTGTAATGGTGGTCGACGGCGAAGTTCACTATCTTCAAGCCGTCCACCAAGAGGCCGACGTAATACCGGAGAACATCGACGCCATCAGAGCGGCTTTGAAGTCGGCGGATGTGGAAAAATCGATGAAGACAACCGACTCGACCTTAAAAATGCTGAAATAGACTTTTTCCTTGGTCTACGCGATGCGGGTGGAAAACCAGCCTAATAGGGATAGGAGATGAATGTTTATGACCAGTCAGTCAGCCGCACCCACAGCAAAATACGTCATCACCGCGAGGTTTGAAGTCAACGGCCTTGTGGAGAAACCTGACGTCATAGGAGCTCTATTCGGCCAAACAGAGGGGCTTTTCGGCCCTGAGCTGGACCTTCGGGAGCTTCAGAAAAACAATCGAATTGGAAGGATTGAAGTGGAGATGAAGACCGAGCACAACAAAACCCACGGCGTGATCACCGTGAGCTCCAGCCTCAGCATGGCCTCCACCTCCCTCTTGGCAGCTGTGATTGAAAGCGTGGACAGGATCGGCCCCCGGGAAGCTAAAGTTTGGATTGAGAAAATCGAGGACGTCAGGGAGCTCAAAAGGAAGCGGATCATAAAAAGGGCCAAAGACCTGCTGAAAAAATGGGCCTTTGAAGCCATGCCTGAAACCGAGGAACTGATGAAGGAAATAGGCGAAGCCATGAAGCCTTCGGAGATCACAACCTACGGGCCTGAGCAGCTGCCCGCGGGGCCTGACATCGACAAGTCTCCGTCCATCATCCTCGTGGAGGGAAGAGCCGACGTCCACAATCTCCTGAGATGCGGAATAAAGAACGTTGTAGCCATTCAGGGTGCAAGAGTTTCGGAAACCATCCTCAAGCTCGGCCGCGAAAAGGAAATCACCCTCTTCCTCGACGGGGATAGGGCTGGAGACCTCATCCTCCGCGAGCTTTTGGAAACCATCCACGTCAAATACGTGGCCAGAGCCCCCCCGGGAAAGGAGGTGGAAGAGCTTACCTGCAGAGATATCTTGGCCGCCTTGAAGGAGAAGGTTCCGGCTTCAGAGGTTAGATTGAAGCACGCTCGGGTTTCCGTTTCCCCGAAGCTCATCGAGGCCATCAACAACCTCAAAGGCACGCTGGAGGCAAGTCTTTTCAACGGAAACTTGGAGGTCGTAGCTCAGATGCCCGTCAGCGAACTGGCGGAGAGGCTTCCTCAAACCGACGGCGTGACCACGGTGGTCTTCGACGGCATCATAACCCAGCGACTGGTCGACGTGGCTGCTGAGAAGGGAGTAACCTGCCTCATAGGGGACCGAATTTCGGAGTTGGTTAAGAAGCCCAGCCATGTGAGGCTGCTTACCTTCGACGAAGTGGCCCCTGAAAGCCCAGCTGGCCCTAGGAAAGAGTAAGTTTAAAATGGCCGGTGGAGACACCGTTAGAAGGTTTTCTTTCCTCCCCCTTTTATTCATCTCCTTTCTCCTCGTCTCCCCAGGGCTTCCTTTTTCCCCGCCTCACGGCTATCTGTCCGCATCCACCCCTGAGACTACTGCTGGGAAAAGCAGCCCTGCCTCAGAGGCTTCAAAGCCTGAGCTGGAGGAGTTGGTGGAGAAGGTTATGAGCCGGGTTGAGGACATCAGAGAACTTGAGTTTAAACAGGCGCTCCCCTTGAAGACCATCGACCGGGCGCAGTTGGCTGAAGAGTATTTGGGCAACTTTTCAGCCGGAGAAGACCTAGAGCTGGCTCACCAAGAGTTGGTGGCCCTCTACATCTTGGACGAGACAGCGGACGCGGGGGAAATCTACCATTCCTTCTACACTTCAGCCGTCCTAGGCTTCTACGATGTGGAAAAAGACGAAATAGTCATCGTGGACTCAGGGGCAGAGGTTGGGGAGGCGCTGTTAGCCCACGAACTAACCCACGGCCTGGTCGACCAGTATTTCCCTGAGATTTTTGAGCTTCAATTCAACCTCACCGACGACAACCTAGCCCTCAGCGCCCTCATCGAGGGTGATGCGGAATACGTGGAAGCAGAGTATGGAAGAAGATGCGAGGAAGGCCTCTACGGCGAGTGCCGCCTCTACGTTGGCGGGTCCAGTGGAGGAGGAAGCGCGGGGGTGCCTTGGGGTTTCATCCTCATCCAAATCTTCCCCTACTGGGAAGGAATAAACTTCGTCGCAGCCCTCCTAGAGGAGGGAGGTTGGGAGGCGGTTAACCGGGCCTATGAGAGGCCTCCCTCCTCCACTGAGCAGGTGATCCATCCGGAAAAGTTCTCAGCCGGGGAGGAGCCTCTTCCAGTAGGCGGCTTGGGTGAGGGTTATGGGGAGTGGGTTCTGCTGGGGGAAGACGAGCTGGGGGAAGCGGTTATCTTCGTCATGTTCTGGAACGTTGGATTGGTGAGGCTGGGTGAGAAAGGAGGCAGCGTAACCTATTCTTCAAAATACTCTGAAGGTTGGGGTGGAGACTGGATGGCGGTCTACAAGAAAGGCGACCGCTACGGCTATGTTTGGAAACTCCTCTGGGACACGGAGGAGGACGCCGTAGAGTTCCAGGCAGGCTACCGGACGATGCTGAGCTTGATGGAAGCCTCAGAACTGTCCGAGGGTTTATGGCGGGTGGAGGGAGGAGACTATGTTAAAATTTTCCGGGAGGGTTCAGCGGTTACCATAGTCAACGCTCCCAGCTTCGGGGAGCTTAAGGAAATTTACAGAGCAGCGGGAATCCCGCATGCGGAGACGTTAGGTTTCACGTCCTCCACCGCCCAAGGCATTCCGGCAGCCTACGGAAAGACGGGCGGCGAGGTGGTCCTCTCCCTAGAATTGAAGAATCTAGCCCCAGGAGGTCTGCCGTTAACCTACATCGTTCAGGTTAAAGATGCTCGGGGAAGAGTTGTGCACCTCAACTCGGTTGCAGGGTTTCTGCCCCCGGGAGAAACCGGCGTCTTCACAGCCTCATGGACCCCTGAGAAGCCGGGAACCTACACTGTCCAAGCCTTCGTCTGGTCAAGCTGGGATGACCCCTATCCTCTGGGGGAGAAAAAAGAACTAACCTTCATGGTGTGGAATTAGCGGTGTCAATCCCTGCTCAGAGGCGCTGCGGGAAGCCGTGGCCTTCGCCCGTTCGAATAGGGCTGCCTTCCAACATGTTTCTCAGAGAAAGACTGGAGGAATCCCTCCGCCTTTTGGCAGAGGTCAAGCCTGAGTGTATGGAGCTTGTGCTGGACACTCCCCATTTCAACCCCGAAAGCCTGCGGAAGATCAGTCTTCCCCAGCTGAAGAGGACACTCAGCTCTTTCCCGGCCCTTTCTGTTCATTCCAGTTTTTACGGGCTTAACATGGGGAGCAGCCACGAAGAGCTGAGAAGGCTGACCCTGAAACTGGTGAAGAAATGCGCATCTATATGCGAAGGCCTCGGCTCCTCGGTGTTGACGGTGCACCCCGGATACTTCCCCGTCCCGGAGATGGAGGCCAGCATGAAAAGGGCTGAGGCCCGGTTTGTGGAAGACCTGAAGAAATGCTGCCGCTACACTGGAGATAGAGGTGTAACCCTATGCTTGGAGAACCTTCACGTACGCTACTTCTTTTTCCACAGCCTACCCAACGCAGCCCATCTGGTGGAGGAGGTGGAAGAGATGAAGATAACCTTGGACATAGGCCACGCCTACCTCTTTCAGCGAAGCCTAGGGGACGACAGACCTGAGGAAACCATCTCCCAGCAGATTGAAGCCTACCTGAAAGGACTGGTGGCCCATGTTCACCTCCACGACAACGACGGCCTTCGGGACAGCCACAAGCCTCCGGGGCAGGGTAGCATAAACTTCCAGCCCATCATCCAAGCCTTGAAGGCAATAGGCTACAGCGGGCAGGTGATCGTGGAGCTGTGGAACCCTGAAAACCCGGAGAAAACGGGGAAAGCAACCCTAAATAAGGTGAAGAGGCTTTTCCGGTCTCCCCGAAAAACACTCACCCACAGCCCGAAAGATTATTAGTCTTATCCCCTGTCCTCTCTTCTAGAGAGACAGAAGGTGGCTTTTTTGCCTGAGGAACCTGGGTCAGAGTTTCCCCCCTCGGTTCTAACCCGAAGCCGAACGGGGAAGCTGGAGGTCCGAAGCCTAGACTCCAAGGGAAGATACATCCTCTGCAAATACTTAGATCCGAAAACCTTGAAGCCAGCCGACCGGAAAAAGAAGCTCAGCCTGATGGACGAACATGGAACCCTCCGAGAATACTTCATCATCCCCCTCAAAGGGGAGAAAAAATTTCTGATGGTGGAGGCAGAAAAGGAGGAGAAGGAAAGGAAGGTCTGGAACGAAAAAACCGGAGTCCCCGAAGACCTCTGGGAATAGGACTAAATACCTTCAAAGACATTTTTGATCCGCCTAAAACAGTCGCGGGGGTCGCCAAGCATGGTCAAAGGCGCAGGATTCAGGATCCTGTCCCGAAGGGGTTCGAGGGTTCAAATCCCTCCCCCCGCACTTTCGAAGAATCCCAAACCCTCAGCCCTGATGGCTTATCAACAACCAGAGTAATCTTCTCTCCCTTTCCCCGAGAAAATGGCGCCCTTTTAGATTTTCACGTTGCAAAGGCTCTTGCCGCTTAGGCAAAGAGCGCAGTCAGGTGGGACATCTTCATCTAGGCTTTTATGTAGCCCGCATACCATTTTTTTCGAACGGATGAGCGTGCAAGCTCGGCAGAGCTCTCTCATCAGCTCAGAGCTACTGAGATTTCTCCTCTTCAGCCTCCCGGCTATGCTGTCTAGGAGGACTTGGACCTCCCGGTCGCGTTGGATCCTCAGCCGAACGCCTCTTTTTCCAGTGAGATACTGGCTTACCGCCGATTGTCTTATTCGCAGTAGCCTAGATATGTCCTCCTGCTTCAGACGGTATTTCTCCCTCAGTCTTCCCGTGAGAGCTGCCCTTATGGTAGGGATGACGT
This sequence comes from Candidatus Hecatella orcuttiae, assembly GCF_002009985.1. Lineage (NCBI taxonomy): Archaea > Thermoproteati > Candidatus Bathyarchaeota > Bathyarchaeia (SeqCode) > Candidatus Hecatellales > Candidatus Hecatellaceae > Candidatus Hecatella > Candidatus Hecatella orcuttiae. The sequence goes on along the minus strand of NZ_MTLX02000002.1, from coordinate 169,268 downwards.
ATCTCATGGAAAGTTCGCAGACGGGAATCATGTTTTTCCCACCGTTTTAACCGGCTGGGGTTGATCAACATCACTATTGTTATGGTTTTGCTATATAATTCTTGGCTTTTTTTCGAAAGGATTGTTGGATGTTGCTGTTATGAATTGGGTGTAAATCTGTCTATATACATCGTAAATTATTTATATCACAATTGTTATAAATCTCCCACCGTAAAAAGACCTGCAGTCAGTCTATGTCGGGAGGTTCCCTTGTTGAAACGCCAGCTTCTCGCCGGAGCATGGTTCACTCTACTCATCGTTTTCGCCGCCTTATTCTACGCGCCTTCGGCTTCAGGAGGGGAAGTAGTAACCGTTCACATCACCGCCCGCCAGTTTGCCTACGAGCCCGGTAGGGTGGTGGTAAACCAGGGCGACACGGTGGTCTTTGTGCTTGAAACCGTGGATGTGACTCACGGTTTCTACATCGACGGCTACGATGTGGATGTGCGGATAATTCCGGGGGAGACTCAGACTGTGACTGTTGTGGCTGATACCCCTGGAAAGTTCAAGATCAGGTGCAGCGAAACTTGCGGGGCCCTCCACCCTTTCATGGTAGGTGAGTTCATAGTGTTGCGCAGCGGAGTGAACATCGCCTTCCTAGGAGCGGCCTTCGGCTTGGTGGGGGTTGTTCTAGCTGCGACGGCCTACGTTTGGCGTAGGGGCGACTGAGATTGGCGGCAACTCGGTGGCATGTTAGAGATTTCTTCTCCAGCCTCATCCTCCACAGAGGCAAGTTTGACCTTCTCCAAATAGGCATCATCAACAGGCTGCTGAAGCACAGAGCCTTCCAGTACGCTGCCATGATGGTTAACCTTTTCGTTTTCTGGGTTATCATCCTTTCAGGATTCTTCGGTTCCCCCGTGGGGAACAGGAACATCTCCATCGTCTTCGTCTGGATCCTCTGGTGGTTCGCCCTCATCGTCCTCATGGTTCCCCTCCTCTCCCGGATCTGGTGCACCATGTGCCCCCTCCCCGCCTTCGGAGAGTGGCTGGAAAGACGGGCGCTGGTGAAAAAGCGTAGCGCGTTCAAGTACCTAAGCCTCAGGAAGCCTTGGCCTTCCAAGTTGAACAACATCTGGCTTCAGAACCTAGGCTTCCTAGCCATCGCCACCTTCAGCGCCCTCTTGGTAACCAGGCCAGTTGTGACAGCCATAGTGTTGCTAATTCTTTTTGTAGTACCCGTTTTTCTGGTGTTGATATATTCGAGGAGGGTTTTCTGTAGGTTCATCTGCCCTGTGGGCGGCTTCTTGGGGTTGTTTTCCATGTTCTCCGCCTTAGAGCTGAGGCCTAAGGACAAAACCCTCTGCCGCAACCACATGACCAAGGAATGCGTGAGGGGAAACGACAACGGCTACGGATGTCCTTGGATAATCTACCCAGGAGGCTTGGAGAGGAACAACTACTGCGGCCTCTGCTTCGAATGCATCAAGACCTGCCCCTACAACAACCTAGCCCTCAACCTACGCTCGTTTGGAGGGGATATTCTGGCGAAAACGGGCAGAGCCTTAGATGAGGCTTGGAAATCTTTCATCATGCTGACGTTGGCTGGGCTCTACATCCTGGTAATGCAAGGTCCTTGGGGTGTGTTGAAAGACTGGTCCAATGTTTTCTGGGCACCCCCCTACGGTTGGGCGCTGACAGGCGTCGGAGGGTTCCTTCCCTACGTGGGAATCTTTTGGGGCCTATCGTTGGCGGTCACACCCTCCGTTTTCTTCCTGTTTACAGGCGCTTCTAAGCTGGCTTCCGGGGTCAGGTCTGTGCCCCTTAAAAAGCTGTTCATAGACTTCTCCTACGAGCTGATTCCCCTAGCCCTCATGGCTTGGATAGCCTTCAGCATCCCCCTTCTGCTGGTCAACTGGTCCTATATAGTCAACGCCCTCCTAGACCCGGTTGGTTTGGGTTGGAATGTTTTCAGCGGTCTCTATGTTCCTTGGACCCCCTTGATTCCCGCGGTTATTCCCTACCTGCAAAGCATAGTCTTAGCCGTGGGTCTTGCCTACTCCATAAAATACTCCTACCGCCTCGCCAAGCAGAACTTTCCAGAAGGCAAGGCAGCGTTGAAGGCCTTTCTCCCTCAAGTAGTATTTCTGACCTTCGTCAGCATGATCTTCCTATGGCTTTTCATGGGGTGAAAAAACGGTGAACCAGACAGAATGGGCAGCCTTAGCACTTCTCGTAGCCGTTTTGCTGGTGCCCTCTGCGTCGATCTACGGCTATGACCTCTGGCTTGATGCCCAAAAATTGGATGAAGAGGTTCAAGTCGTCTGGATTACAGGCTGGGCGGCGGAAAACGGCGGCTGGTCTCCGAGTGAGATAACCCTCCGGAAAGGTGTGCCGGCGAAGCTGATCATCACAAGCGCCGACGTAACCCACGGATTTCATGTTCCAGATTTAGGGTTAGACAGCGGGCCCATTGCCCCCGGGCATAAGGCAGTCATAGAATTTGTCCCAGAGGAAACAGGCACTTTCACCTTCCGTTGCAGTGTCTTCTGCAGCGAAGGCCATCAGTCCATGGTGGGGAAAATAACTGTCGTGGAGTAGGTGAAGGGAGTGGTGGAGGGCAAGCTCTACAGGAGAGAAATAATGCTGAAGGAGAAAAAGTACCTCCTCTACGCGTTTCCCGACTTCCTCATCCCCCGGGGGGAAACGGAGCCTCTTTACCGTTCCGGAGGATACAGTTTCATCCTAAAACCTGCGGAAGAGCCTCTGAAGTTTAAGGAGCCTCTTTCCCTTCGAGTTGTCAGTCTCCCAGATGAGCATTCGATTTTCACCATGTTCCTGTTCGGGGAGAAAAGGCGAATAGCCGACGAGATGGTGGAAATCGCTCGGAGGAAAAGGGCGGCTCGATCTAGGGTGAAATGCTTCCACCCCGGGTGCAGAAAAGATGCCCTGTTTTACGTGGACAAGCCTCCTGAAGAAGGCTGCTGGTTTGCTTGCAGTAAGGAGCATATGAGCGACAAAACCACCCAAGGTTTCCCTGCGAAGGAAACAGAATACATCAGAATGGAGAGTGAAATGTCATGAAAAATTCCAGTAGAAGAGATTTCATGAAAATGGCGGCTGTGACCGCTGCGGCTGTAGGCAGCTTCTACGTCGCCTCCCAACTCACCACCGCGGATTTGATGTTCCGCTTCCTAAAACCAGTAAAGGTAGACAACCCTCTAGCCGCCTACCCGGAGAGAGACTGGGAAAAACTCTACAGGGACCAATACCGGTATGACTCATCCTTCACCTTCGTCTGCGCGCCCAACGACACTCACAACTGCCGGCTGAGAGCCTTCGTCCGAAACGGGGTGATAGTCAGGATCGAGCAAGCCTACGATGTCGCCGAGTATCAGGACATCTACGGCAACAAGGCTACGCCTACATGGCATCCGAGAGGCTGCCTAAAGGGGCTGACCTTCATGAAGCGAGTTTACAGCCCTTTTAGAGTGAAATACCCCCTAGTCAGAAAGGGCTGGCTGAACTGGGTTAACGCAGGCTTCCCCCGGGATGAGAATGGCAGGCCTCCGAAGGAATATTTCCGAAGAGGCGTCGACGACTGGGTGAGGGTCTCTTGGGATGAAGCCTTTGAATTGGTGGCTAAAGCCATGGTGAACATCGCCCAAACCTACAGCGGCCCCTCGGGAGCAGAGCTCCTCAGGAGGCAGGGTTACCCGGAGGAGATGATTGAAGCTTCCCTAGACCCTTCAGGCGAGATGGCGGGAGTTAGGACGTTTAAGCTCCGAGGTGGAATGGCCTTCTTAGGAGCCACTAGGCTGGCTGGCATGTACCGGTTTGCCAACATGCTGGCTCTGCTGGACAACTACCTCAGGGGTAAAGGCCCTGAGGGATCGGTGGGAGCTAGGACTTGGGACAACTACGCCTGGCACACCGACCTGCCTCCGGGGCACCCCATGGTTCACGGGGTTCAGACCTTCGACCAGGAGTTCAACGACTTCTGGAACTCTGACATGCTCGTCATCTCAGGGTTGAACCTGATCCAAAACAAGATGGCCGATGCCTCTTGGTGGCAGTCCCGCATCGATAAGAAGAAAAAGATAGTGGTCATAGCTCCCGAATACAGCCCCACCGCCACAAAAGCCGACTACTGGATTGGCATCCGCCCCGGCACCGACACAGCCCTCATGCTCGGCCTAGCTCACGTGATAATCCGGGAAGCCCTCTACAAGGAGGACTTCGTGAAAAAATTCACCGATATGCCTCTTCTGGTCAGGGAGGACACCAAGAAACTACTCCGGCAGGATGAGCCTCACCCTAAGCCTCTCTCCTTGGACCCCGGAGAAACCTTCGTCTACGCCGACGGCAAGCCTGTCCAAGAAATGCCTGAGGAGCTGAAAACCTACGCGGTGATGAGAAGCAAAGACGGCCGGCTTGTGGGGGTCAGCCGCACGGCTGTGGGGGAGCATCTCGCCCAGCAGCTTCAGGCCTTAGGGCTGAGCGTCGACGACCTAGAATTAGACTGGAAAGGCACGGTGACGGTGAAGGGCGGAGAAACCGTCGGCGTGAAGACCATTTTCCGCCTTTACAAGGAGCTGACGGAGGAGTACACACCGGAGAACGTGGAAAAGATCACCAACGTCCCCAAGGATATGCTCATCCGGTTGGCTCGGGACATAGCCTCAGCGGGGTCGGTGGGTTTCCTCTGCGGCATGGGTATGAACATGTATTTCCACAACGATCTCATCAACCGCGCCTACTTCCTCGTCGCCAGCTTAACGGGGAACATCGGTAAACCTGGGGGAAACGTGGGAAGCTACGCGGGAAACTACAAGGCCCCCATCCTGAATCTCCCCTGCTACGTGGTGGAGGACCCCTTCAATCAGACATTATCCCCCGACGTCGACGGCCGCGACGTTAAGAAGAAGGCCTACATAAAATTCGAATCCATCCACTACTGGAACTACGGAGACAGTCCTCTGATAGTAAACAGCCCGAAGTTTGGCAGGGTTGTCCTGACAGGCAAGACGCACATGCCCAGCCCCACCAAGCTGGTTTGGGCTGTCAACGCTAACCTGCTGGGTGTGTGCAAATGGCACTACGACACCATCAAAAACGTTCTGCCAAAGCAGGAGCTCTACATAGCGCAGGATTTCGAATGGAACATGAACTGCGAGTATGCGGATGTGGTGTTCCCTGTTGAGGCTTGGACGGAATTATCCTACCCGGACATGACAGCTTCCTGCACCAACCCCTTCATCCAACTGTTCCCCAAAGGGATGAACTCTGTTCATGACACCAAGCATGATATAGAAGTCTACGCAGGCGTGGCCTCCGCCCTCGCCAAAATAACCGGCGATGAGCGGTTTGTTCTCCACTGGAAATTTGTGAAAGAAGGGAAAGTAGAGGTATACCTCCAAAGAATTCTGGACTGCGGCACCACCACCCGAGGTTACAACATCTACGAAATGCTCTCTGCGGAAAAGGGATTCCTCGCCCTCTTTAGAACCTACCCTCGGATTCCCGGATGGGAGCAAGTTCAAGAAAGTAAACCCTTCTACACCAGGACAGGCCGCTTGGAGTTCTACCGGGAGGAAGACGAGTTCTTAGACCAAGGGGAAAACCTCATAGTCCACCGGGAGCCCATGGAGTCAACCCCCTACCTGCCCAGCGCCATCGTCGCCCCGAAGGGCTTCAGGGCCATCGAGCCGAAAGACCACGGAGTCGACTGGGAGTCGCTGAATGTGGAGGAAATGACCGTCAGGCATGTTAAGCTGACCACGGAGGAGATGCTTAAGACGAGGAATCCGCTGCTGGACAAAGACGGCTTAGACCTCATCTGCATAACCCCCAAGCCTAGGCATAGGGTTCACTCTTCTTGGAGCACCGTGGACTGGAACGTCATCTGGGCCAGCAACTTCGGCGACCCCTACCGCATGGACAAGCGCACCCCTTGGGTGGGGGAGGAAGAACTAGACATCAACCCTGAGGACGCTAAGGAGCGGGGCATCAAAGACGGCGACTACGTCTACGTGGACGGCAACCCCCGAGACCGTCCCTACCGAGGCTGGAACAAAGGGGACCCCTTCTACAAGGTTTCCCGGCTGAAAATCAGAGCCCGATACAATCCCTCCCTCCCTCGGGGTTTCACCATCATCTACCACGGAATCTACGGAGCCACCCACAGGTCTGTGGAGGCTCATGAGACGAAAGCCGACGGGTTGGCTGTCACGGACACAGGTTATCCTCCCAGCCTCCGATACGGCTCCCAGCAGAGTGTTGTCCGCGCATGGCTGAACCCCACCCAGATGACCGACAGCCTAGTGCGGAAGGACTACTTCACCCATAAAATAGGCAAAGGCTATCTGGTCGACGTCTGCTCCGTCACCGGCGCTCCGAAAGAGTCCTTGGTGAAGATTTCCTTCGCCGAGAACGGCAGCCTAGACGGAGCGGACACATGGGAGCCTGCTCAAACAGGCTTCACTCCCGGTAATGAAAGCGAGGCGATGAAGAAGTATCTGCGAGGAGGATTCATCCGTGGCTAAAGTCTACAACTGGCAGATTGGAAGGGAGATGGAATACCTCTACGAAGGTAAAAGGCCTAAAAAGCAGTTCGCCGCAGTCTTCGACATCAACCGCTGCATCGGCTGCCAGACGTGCACCATGTCCTGCAAGTCCACATGGACCTTCGACAAAGGGCAGGAGTACATGTGGTGGAACAACGTGGAAACAAAACCCTACGGCGGCTACCCCCAGTTCTGGGACCACCGGATCTTGGAGATGCTGGGAACCCAGAGCTGGGAGAACGGCGTGTACACCGGTAAGACCATCTTTGAAGCGAGGCCGGAGGGTGCTATTGCCTTAGGCTTCATGCCCTCGGAGCCTGAGTGGAGGTTTCCTAACATTTACGAGGACACTCCCACCGGCTGGTCTTCCACCGTTGAGCTTCCCGTCCATCAAAACTGGATGTTCTACCTCCAAAGAATCTGCAACCACTGCACCTACCCCGCCTGTTTGGCTTCCTGTCCTCGGAAGGCCATCTACAAGCGGGAGGAAGACGGCATCGTCCTCATAGATCAAAACCGATGCGGGGGCTTCAAAAAATGCGTTGAAGCCTGTCCCTACAAAAAATCTCTATACAGGGAGTACACGGGGCGGAGTGAAAAATGCATAGCCTGCTATCCGAGGGTGGAGGAGGGAACCATCCCCCGCTGCGTTGCCACTTGCGTAGGGAAGATCAGGCTTCAAGGCTTTCTGAACCCCCCGGAAAAGGTTGACCCCAGCAACCCCATCGACTACCTGGTGCATGTGGAGAAGGTGGCGCTTCCCCTCTATCCGCAGTTCGGACTGGAGCCTAACGTCTACTATATACCGCCCCGCTGGGTTCCTAGGGACTTCCTAACCCAAATGTTCGGCCCGGGGGTTGAGGCGGCTATAAGGAAACGGACCAACCTAGACTCAACCCTCTTCGCCGTGCTTCGTCTTTTCGGGACGACGCAGAGAATAATTTCCAAGTTTAAACCTACCTCCAAGGAAGTTGTAGCCTATGATTCCGGGGGAAACGAGGTCATAAGGGTTTCCTTGGAAGAACCAACCTACATAAGGCCGTTTTACGATGAAAAATACAAAATCCACCGATTCAACGAACCCTGAGAGCCGTCAACCCTCCGCCCTGCCCGAGCAAGAGGAGAGAGAGGTTCTCTACGCTCGGAGCTATCTGTACAGGTTGATTTCGCAGGCCTTAGCCTACCCCCGCCGTGAAATTCGAGAGCTCTGCGGTGAAGAGGTCCGCAGGAGGGCTTCGGAGGCCGCTGGGTTGCTTGGGTCGGAGGAGCTCAGCCGGGCCCTAGAGGTTTTCATGGAGCAGATGGATGAGTCTTCCGTCGCAGAGATGGAAGCAGCCTACAACAGGCTCTGCTTGGTTCCCCTCAAATGTTCTTTCTACGAGACGGATTACTGTCAGCATTCCTTCATAAAAGCTAAAGAACTGGCGGATGTTTCAGGGTTTTACCGAGCCTTTAAAGTTGAGCTTTCCGTGAAAGAGCGGCCTGACTTCATCTGCACGGAGCTAGAATTCATGGGGTTGCTTCTGCTCAAAGAAGTCTACGCACTGGATAAGAGGTGGAAGGACCAGGCGGCTGTATGCCGGGAGGCTGGGTTGAAGTTTTTCAAAGACCACTTGGCTTGGTGGATTCCGAAGTTTTGCAGTAAACTTCGCAAAGAATCTTCTTTGGGCTATTATTCCAGCGTGGCTTCTCTGCTGGAAAAGTTTATGGAGTCCGAGGAAAGGCATGTGAAGGAAAAGAGTTGACCCGTGAGGGGCTGTCTTGGACGAGGCTGAGTTTTAGATAGTTGTGATATGTTTAAATAATATGATATGAAACATTTTTCATACCAATATTCTCCGTCGGGGAAGCTGAATGAAGTACGGCCTCAGCGAGGCATGTCCTTTCTTCTTCGCAGCCCTCTCCAACCCCACTAGGCTGGCGGTGGTGGAGCTTTTGAGGGAGGGCCCCAGAAACGTCACCCAGATCTCGAAGGCTTTGGGGCAGAGTCAGAGCATGATCTCCCATAACCTCCAAGCCCTTGTTCGATGTCGCTTCGTCCTTCCGGAACGAAGGTGGAAGGAACGGGTCTACTTCCTGAACAGGGAGACCTTAGAGCCTCTCTTCAAGCTTGTCGACTGCCATGTTCAAACCTACTGCCCCAAAAAATGTTCCCCTAGGAAGCCGTCTAGGGGTTGATGGAGGTGAAAGTTTAGCATGGAAATAGAAATAAGCAAAGACATGACGGTGTTAGAGGTTTTGGAGAAATATCCGAAGCTTCTGGATGTCTTCGTGAAAAAGGGCTTCACGCCCCTGAAGGACCCGGTGATGAGGAAAACCATGGCCGGCTCCACTACCATAGAACAAGCCTGCGTAAGGTTTGGGTTGGACGTGCAAAAATTCGTGGAAGAATTGAAGGAAGCCGCAAAGTAAGGGAGAGAATGCTCATGAGAAAATCCCCGCGGAATTCGATACCCCCCTAAAAATTGTAGGTGATGGTCGGTGAAAAACTCCAAGATAGTGGTTAAAGAGCTGAACTCAGCCCTCGCCAAAATAAAGGGATTGGAAATCCTAGTCGGGCAGATTACTGAGGACTGGGAGGAACCCCCAGGGCCGACGCCCTTCCCCACCCTAACCTCCCTCCGGGAGTGGGATTGGAAGCTGCTGAAAAAATATCAGCCCTTCTATTCGCCTCTCTGCGACCGATGCTGCCTCTGCGGCTACGGTAAATGCGACCTCGCCAAAGGGCGGAAAGGAGCCTGCGGCATCGACATCCGAACCCAGCAGGGAAGACACATTCTCCTCGAGTGCGTGGTAGGCGCATCAGCCCACACAACCCACGCCAAACATCTGGTGGACTACTTGGTCAAGAAGCTGGGGAGAAGCCACCCCATAGATTTGGGTTCGGAGATAGATATTGAGGCTCCCTTGACGAGGCTTATCACCGGAGTAAAGCCTAAGACGCTGGGCGACTTGGAGGGGGTGCTGGACTACATAGGCGACCAGATCACCCAGCTTCTCTCCTCCGTCCTCACAGGGCAGGAGCAGAATTACCTAGACTTCGAATCTAAAGCCCTCCACGCCGGCATGCTGGATAACCTTGCTTTGGAAGTTGCGGACATAGCTCAAATATCCGGCTTAGGATATCCGAAAGGCGACGCTGAAACACCTTACGTAGAAATAGGCCTAGGAGTGCTGGACCGGAATAAGCCCGTCATCATCTTCGTCGGCCACAACGCCGCGCCAGGTGTGGAGACGGTGGAATACCTAGCTAGGTCCGGCCTCTCAGATAAGGTGGAAGTGGGCGGTGTTTGCTGTTCAGCCCACGACCTAACCCGGTTTAACAGGGGGGTCAAAATCGTCGGAAACCTTTCAAGACAGCAGCTCATCGCCAGGACGGGGATGGCCGACGTTCTAGTCCTCGACCAAGAATGTATTCGCGTCGACATTGTAGAAGAAGCCTTCAAGGCTGGTACGCGGGTCATCGCCACCATCGACCAAGTCTGCGGCGGCCTGCCCAACCGGACAGAGGACCCGGTGGACGCGGTTGTGGAGGACTTGGCTTCAGGCAGAAACATGGGGGTCCTCATACTGGACCCTTCCAAGGCTGCTGAGGTTGCCGTCCGCACCGCTGTCAAAATCGCCCCCCTTAGGAGGAGGGAACTTAAGCCTCTCGCAGCCTTGGCAGAGGCCTCCCGGTGCACCGGATGCGGCCTTTGCAGGAGGGTCTGTGTTCCCGACCTTCCCGTGGATGAAGCCGTCTTGGCGGCGGCCAAGGGCAACCTCACCAAGCTGTCCGAAGTGTACGACCTCTGCGTGGGATGTGGACGCTGTGACAGCGTATGCCCGAGGAAGATCCCTGTTCTCACCCTCATCGGAGAGGCTGGTATGGAAAAAATCAGAAAATCCAAGTACAAGATCAGGGCTGGAAGGGGGCCGATTCTGGACACGGAAATCAGAAACGTGGGCAGGCCTATTGTCATGGGTGAAATCCCCGGGGTGGTTGCCTTTGCCGGGTGCTCCAACTACCCCCGCGGCCACATTGAGGTTGCTCAGATGGCGGAGGAATTCGCCCGAAGACGGTACATCGTTGTCACCTCGGGGTGCGCCGCCATGGATATCGCCCGCTACAAGGACGAGGAAGGCCGGACTCTGTACGAGAAATACCCCGGCAGCTTCGACGCGGGAGGCATCGTCAACACCGGCTCCTGCGTTTCCAACGCCCACATCTTAGGGGCAGCTGTCAAAATCGCCAACATCTTCGCACGTCGGAAGCTTAGGGCCAATTTTGAGGAGATAGCCGACTACATCCTAAACCGCATCGGCGCTGTGGCCATTGTCTGGGGGACTCAGAACCAGAAGGCGGAGGCTATTGCCACCGGAGCGACGAGGCTGGGAATCCCCGTGATCCTCGGACCCAAGGGTGTAGCCCATCGGAGGGCCTACCTAGGCCGGCCGGACGTGGATGAAAAATGGATGCCCTACAACGTCAGAAGCGGGGAAAAAGAGTACACCGGCCCTGCTCCTGAGCACCTGTGGTATGTGGCTGAGACGAAGGAGGAAGCCCTCGTGCTGGCCGCCCGGCTGGTTATGAGGCCCAACGACACCCTCAAAGGCCGCTCCATCAAGCTGAGAAACTACCTAGATTTATACCGAAAACTCTACGGAACCCTGCCTGAGGACCTTCACCTATTCGTGAGAACTGAGTCCGACCTGCCGGTGTTGGAGAAGGATGAGCTGCTGCCAGTTTTGAGGAGTCAAGGCTGGAAGCCTAAGACTGTTCCGGAGCTGGGAACCACCCTTCTCGATAGGCTGGTGTTAAGGAGGCGGTAAACTTGGCGGCTCCTTGGCAGTTGGCTGAGGTTCCAGGCTTAGAGCAGGCTTTAACCCTCAAACCGGAGATGGCCGCTAAGCTACTGCGAAACGCGAAAAGGCCGCTGATAGTAGTGGGAGGCAACGTGCTCGGAGCAAAGGGGGAAGACGTCGACGTGGTGAAGTTCGTGCACCGGCTGGCTGAGCTGACGGGTTCTCCTGTTGTGGTTTCCCCCGGATGTTTCAGGGTTTTCAGGGAAAGAATTGGAGACGTCCCCCTCACCTGCATGGGCTTAGAGGATTTGGTCAACCGGATGAGGGATGAAAACTGGCAGGGGCTGAGGGGGGAGGGAAACCACGACCTAGTGGTCTTTCTTGGAGGAATATACTTCTTCCAATCCCAGCTTCTTTCAACCCTAAAACATTTCGCCTCCCATTTGAAAACTCTCTCCCTAGACAGGTTCTACCAGCCTAACGCCACCTTCTCCTTCCAGACGGCCACTGAGGACCGTTGGAAGAAAGACCTCGAAAAAATCTTAGAAGAACTGGAAGCAAAAACTTCTTGAAGTCCTCCCCGGGCCGGGGAAAAGAGAGACTCACTACCCTAGGCCATATATGTACATATATAACATAAGAGGCAGCCGGCCCGTAGTTCGGCGAGGATGAAAGCAGGGAGGAGAAATTTAAAAATAAGAACGGGGAACGCGGAAAAAACCCAGCGAATCAGCGGCTGGTTTTGGTGCGGCCGCCGGGACTTACTGTTCCAGACCTGAATGGGTACTTTTTCATCGATCTGCCAGCAGCTCCTGTTTCAATGTCTCCTTTAGGGCTTGGCTGAGAACTTTCAGCTGGCGGTCTTCCAGTTCTTGAGGGGCTATGTATACTCTGGCTGGTTGGAATAGGGCTTCTCTGGTGAGAACCTCCCCCGGGTTGACGCCTGGGGTGTCATAGTCTTGGTATTTCCCCTTGGTGATGTCGCCCCTTATCCTAAAGGCTCTGGGAAGATCAATGTTTTTAGAGCGATTAGTTTTGTTAGGGATGTCTTTGAAGACGGATCAATAGATGTAAAGTCATACTATCACAATGATGATATGAACAGGGACTTATTGAGATAGGTGTAACTTTTACAGATGAAGAAATTCAAGCGGTGTCAGACTTTTTTGCGCAAGCTTACTGGAAAGTTTAGTATCACACTTCAGCAAATTCTTCAATGGCATGGCTGAACGAATCGCCAACAGTTAAAATTCCAAAATATGCAAATAGTAACGCGAGGCTGCTCACAAAACCAGACGCTGCTGGTTCTCTCCAAGCTTTGCTTTTAGAAAGCATCATGATGCTGTCAACCTTCATATGATTGAAAGATAATCCATTTCCAAATAGCGATAGACTATTGCTTTTCTTTCATCTGTAATCTCGCTCCTGAAAAGCTCATTTACATATAGCTACAGTCATTATAGGTACAGGCTCAAGCATTTTCTGGTGCTTCCTTCAATACCTATCACTTCGTAATTATGCTTTTGAAGTTCTGAGATTTTTATAAGAATTGTCGTTTCTTTTGGGAGAAATTTAGAGATATGTTGACGGATTTTTCAAAAAAATCATCTGCTCTATTTTTTCACAAGAAGAAAAAACTAGCTGGTGAAATATGTAGCAACTCAAAAACGTCTTTCGATCAGACAGCCTGTTATTCATGAATAAAAGACTTCCATGAGAAAGACTATAAATAAAAAAGAGAGTTACTTCCACTACAATACGAGCATGATAATTCTTATGGAAGATGAAAGTATCAGAAAAGTGTTAAACCTGCTTAAGGAGTTGCTAACTAGGATTTTCCGATAAAGCCTTCTCAGAAGGCTGTAAACTTCTGTGTCTATGAAGTTGACCTGAAGGATGCTCTCCAGAGTTATGTTTTCGGCGAGTCACAGCTTCTTAACCATCTTATCTGCGTCTTTAATCTCGCTCTGGTGATTGTAAGCATAGACTAACACTTTTAGGCCCTCTAACGCCAGCTCGAAGCACGCATCTTCACCCAAATGTCATCAGTTGGTAACTTTCACCTTTTCTTCCATTTTTGGAGGTCTGGTTGGTTCTTCGAATCTTTTGTTGAAAAAATTGTTGAGGGGAACAAATATTACTGCGATAAGCAGTCCATATATGAAGGCCTCGAAAAGTCCGAGAAGAAAACTAGACAAGCTTAGCCATGTAAACCCCGGGAATAAGGGAGCCCAAACCTGATACATCGCATACTCCGGAAAAGCTAAATCCCATGCAACACAAATAATATATATTATCATAAAACCTATGCTTAACGTGAAGGCTTTTACTTTTAAACTCATTTTTCCACGTTTCTCCGCCAAAGTTACTCACCCTTCAAACGATCACTGAACGCTGTTACGTGGATTTTGGGGAAGGGAATAAACATCGGAACTCCGCGTTTGTATTCTAAGTATGCTTCTCCAAATTTCTCCTCCATTTCTTTTTCCTCCCTCTTCGCCAATCTGACATAGAGGTATATCAGTACCGGCCACATGAGGGCGGTGAGAAGGGTGGTCCATTGGATAAGCAGTCCGGATGCGAGTAGGAGCAGTCCGAGATATTGTGGGTGACGGATGTGTCGGTATACGCCCTCGGTTACAAGCTTACCCCCAGCGTTATGGATTTTTCTCCAGCCGGCTATTATGAGAATTATTCCACCTAATATCATGAAGTTCGATAAGATATGGAACGGCGACATCATTCCCTGCTCAGGGTATAAAAGGTGTCCAGCTTCATGTGTTAACGGGTTACTATAGCCGAAATAGGCAGTGAGAATGTAGATGGTTAGAGGGAAACCGTACATCTCCGCAAACAGTGCGGTTATGAAAGCTAGGTAGATACTCTTTTGAGGATATGCAACCTTCCTTCTGAAGGGTATGAACAGCAGAAATAAGGAGAAAAGCATAATATTTAATATTACTACATCCCAGTGACCGTAACCGTATTCAACCATTCTCTTTCCTTCCAACTAAAGTATAAATGCCTATTTTATCTTCAGCGTAGCGGACAGTTTCTCCATAAATGCGGGTATGAGGGAGAAAGAAATTATCATCGAAAGGATAAAGACGAACCCTACACCTGCGAGTACGTCGATCTTCGTGTACTGCGCGAATCTACCGGGCATCTGCAAAGCTAGGGTATAGAATATCCAGCTTATCACCACAGAAACCAAGACGCAAACTAACATGTTTATGCCTTGAACTCTTCTCTTTATTTCACTCATTTTTATCACCTCTTAATTGTCAGGTTAAGCAGCCGGATGATGCACCTTCTTAAGCTTGTATCTTTTGAATAACAATGAGTTTGCAGTGACCGATACGGAACTCATAGCCATGAAGGCAGCGGCCAACGCAGGGCTGACTAAAAAGCCTAGTGAGGGAAACAGAACCCCCGCTCCTACAGGTAGTCCCGTGCCGTTGTAGACAAAAGCCCAGAATAGGTTCTGTTTAATTTTCTTCATAGTTTGTCTGCTGAGTTTGATTGCGGAGACAACGTCTCTAACATCGTTTTTGATTAGCACGATCTTGCCGGACTCCATGGCAACATCAGTTCCACTTCCTATGGCAATGCCGATGTCAGATTGGGTCAAAGCGGGTGCATCGTTGATTCCATCCCCGACCATGGCGACTCTCCTGCCCTCGCTTTGAAGCTTTTTAATCTCGTTAGCCTTGTCTTTAGGAAGCACTTCTGCGAGAACTCTGTTTATGCCCACTTGCCTAGCGATTGCTTTTGCTGTTCGCTCATTATCTCCTGTAATCATCAACACCTCTAAGCCCATCTTGTGAAGTTCATCCACAGCCTCCTTAGCGTACTCTGTGAGGGTGTCTGCAACAGCGACTAGGCCAACAGGTCTTTTATCAACCGCAAGAATCATCGCTGTTTTCCCATCGTTTTCCAATGTTTTCATTTCTTCCTCCAAGTGCTCAATGTCTATGCCATTGTCTTTCATCAATTTGCGTGTTCCGAGAAGAATTAGTTTGCCATTGTATTTCGCTTCCACACCGTGGCCGGGAATAGCGTTGAAGGCCTCAGGGTCGTCTACCTCTATTCCTTTTTCCTTCGCGCCCTCCACGATCGCCTTTCCTAAAGGGTGTTCAGACATTTTCTCGGCTACCGCAGCATACTTTAACACACTCTCTTCACTCCACTTTTCCAGAACAACTATTTCTTCCGGTGGGATTTGACTTATACTCGGACCCGGATTCGCCAGTAATCCCCTGGCAACGATTATGTCTGTTAGGGACGGTTCGCCTTTTGTCAGAGTGCCTGTCTTATCGAATACGATGGTGTCTAGTTTATGAGCATTCTCTAATGCCTCTCCCCCTTTGATGAGGATACCGTTTTCGGCGCCTTTCCCTGTTCCCACCATGATAGCGGTGGGTGTGGCCAACCCGACAGCGCATGGACATGCTATTACGAGGGTTGTAATGGCTATGAGGAGCGCGAAGAGGAAAGGACTCGCTGTTTCGAATATAGTTCCAGGTGTGAATGTTGGATATCCTACGAAGAACCAGAAGAAGAAGGCTGCCAAAGCCAGTACGTGCACGGCGACTATGAAGTGCCCTGCCACGTAGTCGGCGATCCTCTGAATTGGAGCCTTTGAGGTCTGAGCGTCCTCCACTAATTTGATAATCTGCGATAGTGCTGTGTCCTTTCCTACTTTTGTAGCTTCAACTTTTAACACTCCTGTTTTGTTGATTGTTGCGCCAATAATTTCGTCGCCTACTTTCTTATCAACGGGGAGGCTTTCACCAGTTATCATGGACTCATCTACAGCCGAATGGCCTTCCCTCACTATTCCATCAACTGGTATTTTTTCACCCGGTCTAACGATGACAAGGTCTCCAACCAACACATCCTCGGCAGGGATTTCCTTTTCCACACCAGCCCTAATCACTCTCGCTATCTTAGCCCGCAAACCCATCAGTTTTCGGATAGACTCAGAGGTTCTGCCTTTCGCATTTGCCTCCAAGTATCTCCCAAGAACTATGAACGATACAAGCAGCCCGGCAGTATCGTAATAGACCTCTCTATACCCCGGGCCTAACGCAAAGAAAGTTGCTACGACACTTACCACGTAAGCGGCACCTGTTCCTGTGGCTATGAGCAAGTTCATATCCGTGGTGCCGTGCCTTAATCCCTTGTAAGTTCCGGTGAAGAACTGTCTTCCAGGCCCAGCCATTATGATGGTGGTCAGAATAAACATGAGATAAAGGAGGTACTTGTTCTCCGGTAGAGTATACATGGGAAGAAAACCCAATCCGATACTTTCATAGAAGCCAGCGAAGGTGTCGCGAAAACTGAATAACACAAGGGGAACAGTTAGGGCTACAGCGATCATAAGGTTGTGCTTTTGAGTTCTTATCTCCTTCTCTCTCGCTGCTCTTTCCCTATCTTCCGCAGTCTCCTCAACTCTCTCCACCGCTTCATAACCTAAGTCTTTTACAACCTTCTTAAGTTCAGCTACACTTACCTGAGACGAGTCATACTGGACTACAGCCCTCCCCATCGCAAAGTTTACGCTTGCATTGGATACCCCCTCAACTTTGCTCAGTGCCTTTTCGATGTTTTGGGCGCAGGAAGCGCAAGTCATACCGTGAATATTCAGCGTAATCTCATCTTTGATTACCCTGTATCCTACATCGGAAACAGCTTTCTCCAATCTTGTCCGATCTATCTTTTCTGGATCGTACTCGACTGTCGCCTTTTCAGCTGCAAAATTGACTGCAACCTCTGTTACACCCTCAAGTTTAGACAGTTCTTTCTCTATGGTTTGAGCGCAGGAGGCACAAGTCATTCCACCTATCTTTAACACAGTTTTCTTACGTTCAATTTTTTCCGTATCTAATCAGCCCTCTTTCACTCACTCCCACTAATGTGTATAGTTAAATGGATACCGTCGGTATAATTTGGTTGTCCTTTATTGTTTATCTAACAACATGGAGCTGAATTATTTCTTTATCGAATTTTATCAGAAATTTTTGGCGGATAGGTAAATTTTGATGGCAATAATAGTACCACGATGGGAAAAGAGATCCAGAGGATAACTCCATTCTTAGCGTATAGCCGAGGCGCACGTCTCGCAACAAAAATATTGCTCAGCGCCGTTTATGGTCTTCGTAACGAGATCATCTGTGATATCTTTTCTGCAATAGAAGCATAATAGCTTTAACCCTAACTCATGCTTTAGCACGGGCCCATAATGTTCCTTGAAGCTTTCGACGAGTATGCTACATTGGAAACTCCTTATAGTTTCTATAGTGCTTAACTTGCAGATAATGAAGTCTGGAAGTGAACGTATATCCTGCAACCATACCCTTATTATGAGGTTATATTCTCCGCTGGTGTGGTAAATCGCGGTAACTTCATCCATTTTTGAGAGAACCTCAACCACTTCCTTAACTTCTGGCAACTTAACTTGAAGGCTAATGAACGCTTCAGTACCTCTTGGGAGCTTTTGACTGTCGATGGCTATTGTGAATCGTTTTATGATTCCTAGTTCGAACATTTTTTCTATTCTTGTACGGACTGTGGGTACACTGGTCTTTACTAGTTTGGAGATAGCTTTCAAAGATATTCTACTGTTTTTCTGAAGTATTTTAAGGATGTTTATATCAATGTTGTCAAGCTCTAGAAGCATCATTATCCTCCACTTGTTATCTGTTGGCAACCTTCTATATCCCTTTCTTTTCCTCTTTCCAAAATATGAAGAGAGAAGCGTTTTACTTTTCACTAAATTTAGAGCTGATTTCTTAACCTAGAGTACTTATATCTTGAAGGTTGTTTTAGTGAAAAAGCAATGGAAACATGCTGGATGGCCAAAAGCTTTCACAATATGCTACCGGAGAGTCGATTACCACCTGACTCTAAAAAAGGGTTTCCTCCATTTCCATAACCTTGGAGTCGTGCAAAAGGGTCATCGCAGATTACGGGATAGCCGAAAAGTTCTCTAATATTGCAGGTGTTCTGCCTATCTGTGGAAAGACCCGGTAGGAGTTATCAGGGCATACAGACTGATCAAGAACAGAAACCAGAGGTTCAGCTTTTTATGAACCTTTGCTGGTAGGTAGAAGCGCAGGTATCGCAGCAGAAATAATACTCCCTTTCATTTATAGTCTTTCTTACCGGGTCTTTAGCTATCTCTCGCTTACAATAGTAACAGGAAAGCCTGATGCCGAATCCTGGACGTAGAACCGGTCCGTATAACTCTTTTAAAGTCTCCACAATTATGCTACTGTGGGCGTGTTCTATACCAGGAACTTCGCTTAACTTGTGGGCGATGAACTCTTCGAGAGAACGCATGTCCGGTACACAGATCTTAGCAACGACATCGTATTCTCCAGTGGTTAAGTAGGTTTCTGTAACTTCCTCCATTTGTGAAAGCCTTTCTCCGACAGCCTTGATGTTTGGAAGTTTTACATCTAAATGGAGCAAGACGGTTATACCTCCTACCAGTTTCTGTGGGTCTATAGCTACTGTGAATCTTTTTATGACTCCGAGATCTTCGAGTCGCTGAATTCTTGCGCGCGCGGTAGGTACACTGATGCCCACTAATCTTGAGATCTCTTTCAATGATGTTCTGCTGTCTTTCTGAAGTGCCTGAATTATACCTGTATCAACTTTGTCGATTACTATGGAAGACATATTATCTCCCTATTTTCTATTATTCGACTTATAGACTAATAATTCTTTTTCTCTCATCAAAATTACATCAGCTTAATTGCACTTTAACAAATAAATATTCAGTAAAGTTTTCAAGAGATATCAGCAGAATATTCTTGACATTTTTTGGAAATGGAGATATATCGCCTCTTATACCATATCTTTCCTGAATCACTAAACTATTTACTGTCTATTTTTCTTTTTACATAAAAAAACGGGAACGATGTTTATTGAGAATACCATCACGGTTTCTTTCATTTTATTCGAATAGAAATAACAATCATTTTAAATGATATTCCATCATATCTTCCCGAAAATGAACAAGTTGGAAGAGGTGATATGTCTTGGCGAAAGATCCTATTTGCGGGATGGAGGTCGATGAGAAAACAGCACAATATAAGTCGGAGCATATGGGTAAAACCTACTACTTCTGTGCTGCCGGCTGTAAAGCTAAGTTCGACGAGGACCCGGCGAAGTACGTAGGCATGCATCATTAAACCTCGAACAGAACTGCCCAATGCTATGGGTAAAGTTTTCTTTATTTATGGTGTTATAAGGGTGAAAATAGAACGAAGTGTATCTGCGTCTGTCTTTGCGGTAGATGGAAAGAATGGAAATATCTCTTTATGAGATCCTCCAACTCATGATAATCGGCTTAACTATCATAGCGGCTCTATTGTGTTGCGAATCTAGGCTTCCGAAGAATGTCGCCGCCTTCTTTTTCATGAACATTCTCGTTGGTGTGATGTTTTTCATTTTGGGCGCTCCTTTGGTCGCCGGTCTTCAGATCCTGATCAATGCTGGCGCTGTTGTTGTCTTATTTCTTGTAACTTTGCACACTGTAAAGAAATGGTAAGGGCAGATGGGAACTTTATTATTGTGAGTTATCGAAGAAGGTTGACTCATGGTAGTAAATCCAACTTGGTATATTGCCGCAGCAGCTGTTCTTTTTATTATAGGCGTTTACACTATTGCCGTAAAAAGGAACATGATAGTAATAGTTATAGGAATAGAGATAATCACGTCAGCCGTCAATCTAAACTTCATAGCTTTGGGGCAGAGTATTTCTCTATCCGCATCAGTCGATGCCTTAGCCCAGAGTGTAGTCATTGTATCGATTGTTATAGGGGCTGCAGTGGCAACTATAGCTTTACTCCTGATCATCAACGTACATAGGCATTATGATACCCTTGATGTGAGAAGACTTCGTAGATTAAGATGGTAAACCGTGTAGATATTTATTTCATGGCTTCAAAGAACATGCTCCTTACTGATTCATTCTTCTCTTATGAGATTAAGCTCTTTAGCTCTGAAGAATATAATCTCTACCGAAGCTTTGAAGCGTATGTGATTTTAGAGGCTGGGCTCTTCCTTCGTACCTTTCTAGTTAATTGTAGTCGATGAAAGCTCTCTCTTAAGCCTTTCACTTGAACCGGCCGAAGTATGAATTATTATGTTCCTTTCTTCAATTGTTAGACTGTTAATTTGCTTCTCTGAGAAAAAAATATGCCAAAAGATTTCATTTAACAAACCTACCCAAGCTTTTCCTTTGGTGAAAGGAAATACAAATGTATTTTAGCTAAGTAATCTATCTAAAAATATAGTGAATGAAAAGTGAGTATGTCCGATAGTTCTGGGGTAAATATTCAATTCACAGAAAGGGCTTTAGCCTTCATAAAGAAGAGTAGATTAAGCAATCCGTCAATTCTTGTAAATCTCGGTTTTAGATCTGGAGGCGGAGGATGCGGTGGAAGCGATGCCAGTCACTCTGTACCATATCTTAATACCATAATGGTGGAGGGGGGAAACCCTGGAGAAGCATTCGTAAGGGTGGACACCCCTGTTGGAATTCCAGTTTACATGGCGAAACCTGTTTTCGACATTGCTAAAAGGAATGGAAACCCTCTCTTAATGGATGTTAAAGGGTTTGTGATGAAGAAGCTGAAACTAGAGGGACTTGATCCATCCTCATTAACAGGTAAAAGCTCTCGCAGTGGAGCGAGTTGTCATTAGTACCGGTTTTCTCTTCTTTTGCTCTGAAGAAACATAGGTTCTCACCGAACTTGTAATAGGATAGGTGGACTCACTTGAGCTTTGCGTCCGCAGATAATTTACTAGATTTGGTGGAGAAGATAATCCAATTAAAAAGAGAAAGAGATGCCGTTATCTTGGCACATAACTATCAGAGTCATGAAATTCAGTTTGTTGCGGATTATGTTGGTGATACGTTGTCCTTGGCAATGCTTGCAAAAAATGTTAAACAACATATCATTGTTTTTTGCGGTCCGGATTTCATGGTCGAAACCGCAAAAATTTTAGCTCCGCATAAAACTGTTCTGTACGCTAATGAGAATGCCAAGTGTCCCATGGCAGCGATGATTACACGTGAAGAATTAAAAACTATGAAAGAAATTCATCCGGACGCTAAAGTAGTCGGTTATCTCAATACATCAGCAGAATGCAAATGTGAAATGGACGTATGCTGTACTTCATCAAATGCTGTGAAAATCGTGACATCGCTGAATACAAAAAAGGTGATCTTTGTTCCGGACCAGAATCTTGCCTCCTACGTGAAAAGGTTTGTTCCAGACAAAGAAATAATAGCATGGCCCGGTTTCTGCACCGTACACCAAATGATTCAAAGGAGCGACATCCTTAAACTCACCAAAGCCCATCCACATGCAAAGATACTCATACATCCGGAATGCACACCCGACGTAGTTGACCTAGCCCACGTCGTACTTTCGACCGACGGGATGCTAAAATATGTGGCAAATTCTTTGGAGAAGGAATTCATAGTCGGAACGGAGCTGGAGCTGATCAATCGAATGATGGAAGATAACCCCGGTAAAAAATTTTACCCTGTAGAGAAGGCCTTCTGCAGAACTCAGAAGAAGATAAAATTGGAGAACATCCTTAATGCGTTAGAAATATTGGAGCCTAGAGTGAGCTTCTCTGAGGACGTGATCGAGAGAGCTAGGCATCCTGTAGAGAAGATGTTAGCTTTCGGCAGGGGAGACTAAGTGCGGGTGTAAATATGATACCGCAACATTGCCGTGAAGTGAGCGTAAAAAGAGTTTCCTTTCCTCTGACCGAAAATGCTATCACGAAAAAGACTCTTGGGAAGTTAGTATATACTGTCACTAATTATGTAATACTAAACAATGGCAGAGATTGGGCGGTTGCGAGAATAAATAAAGTGGAAGGCCGAGAGTTATTTCTGGGAATAAAAAAGGTAGAAATCATCTCGTTGCCAGCCAACACAGCATACGTAGAGGATGCAAGCTTGGACGTCTTGAATCCAAGTGCAATGGCGAAAATAGTAGAAGAAATCGGAAAAGAGACAGTGATAGTGAAAGGCAAATTTGAACACATCTCCTTTGTCCATAAAGAAACATCTACGCCACTAATAATATTCGATGTTATACCCCCCAAGCCTCCGAAACTTGTGAAATTGGCAGAATCGGCCTTAGGCACTGGCAGGATAAGGAAGCCGATAAAAATTGTTCCGAGACTTGTGGATTTGAATAAGCTGGCTCGGGCAAGAAAGACAAGATACGTAATGTTTCCATGCCATACCCCCACTTTAAAATGTGGAAAAAATACCTTATATCTTGACCAGGCACCAGACTTATCCAAATTAGGTTTAAATAACATCACGCTGATCGGATGTGAACTCTCACTGAGAACATTCACCACTCTATACAGGGAACAACCGACACTTATTGATATCTGCCCTAAGAAGATAGTCGCCCAGCAAGGTGTTGGAGAAAAATGTATCAGCCGATGCTGCGCTATCGACAAAGGATACGAACGTGAAGGGAACGTTACCTACGTATCTTGGGGCGCAACGGTAGGAGACGTTGAGGAGGCAATTCTGAATTTATTGAATTTGAATCTTGAATGATGATTCGAAAGAAAAGTTACCAGTAACAAAGAATAAACGAAGAACTATTGGATCACGCAACTGAAACAGAGGACTGATTAAAACATACGGCAAGTTTACCGCTGTTTCCAATGAACCTTGAAAGTGCCAAATGTTTCTTAAGCTCTAGAACCTAATGAAAGTTAGAGTATGCACATTCTAATCTCTGCTGATGGTTTTTGGTGCGGCTGCCAGGATTCACCGTGCTAATGCTGAATAGGTTTAATTTTCATGGTTATTCCTTTAAATGAAATATTCGTAATTTTAGAAGTTTAAGCCTCTTCATCTATTAAAAGGTAATTTTCATCGTCTTAGCCGTAAGTCTTTCATGTTTGGTGAGGGCTTGCTGGTATAGGTTTAAATGCATTTTAGCTATTTTCTGCCAGGAAGTTGATAGAGCTAATTCCATCAGCGGTCTGCATTTCTTCAGAAATCCTTCATAATGAGTTGCGGCTGTCATCATTTTTTCAGCTAAAGCGTTCACATCGTTTTTAGGCACCGTAATGTCCGGCGCCATCA
This sequence comes from Candidatus Hecatella orcuttiae, assembly GCF_002009985.1. Lineage (NCBI taxonomy): Archaea > Thermoproteati > Candidatus Bathyarchaeota > Bathyarchaeia (SeqCode) > Candidatus Hecatellales > Candidatus Hecatellaceae > Candidatus Hecatella > Candidatus Hecatella orcuttiae. The sequence goes on along the minus strand of NZ_MTLX02000002.1, from coordinate 145,790 downwards.
TAGAGCACTCTGCAAGTCTTGGAACCCTGCTACATATCACAGGCTTAAAGCATCCCACAGCTTTATGGAAGGCTCCGCTTACACTCCATATTCCCCGCTGATCCTTATAGGGAAAAACGACGACATCCGCCGCTTTAAGTATAAGGTCAAGCTCATCATTTGTCAAATATTTCTTCATAGTTATCATTCCGTTCACGCCGTCGGCTGTTAGACTTGACTCTACGTTGGCAACAAGTTCAGCTCCGTTTACTCTCGGAGGAATACCTGCTATTATGCAGGCCGTGTTTGGAAGCTTTTCATGAACCCTGCTAAACGCCTTTATGAGAGTATTTTGGCCTTTATCCCGTCTAATGAAACCTGGGCAAACGAAGAGAAACTTGCCGTTCAAACTGGATAGATTCAGCTTTTTAAGGGTTTCACCTTTGTCTATCCTTGAAAAACCTATTATGCAAGTTCCATGGGGAATCTTCTGCACCTTCGCCGGATCTACCCCTTGAGACAGGAGCTCATACTCCTGAGCAGTGTTGTGAACTATTACGGTATCTGATGTCCTGCAGAGTCTCTCCTGATGCTCAGCAATCCTCTTCCTGAAGGAGCTGACGACCGTGTGCATTGTCACCGTGAGCCTCCTACAGTGCTTTTTTAATCCTTTAAAGGCTTCCAACGTCCTAACCGTGGGCCTGAACAATCCATATTCATGTTGCACATGAATCACGTCGAAGGGTCCATGTTCGCTGGCGACCTTCAGAAGACTCCCATAGCTCAGCTTACTTGGAGAAAACGACGGGATCACTAGTATTCCCAGCTCGTCTATTCGAGCCGCAGAATTCCCAAAATTGTCTGAAAGTACGGTAACGTTAACGCCGGTAAGCCTACTGGTAGCCTCAGCAAGGTTTCTGGTATATTCAGCTATCCCGCAGGATGTCGGAGGATATGTGGAAATATAAGCAATCTTCATGATAGAAACCTTCTACGAATGTATTCTTTTTGAATTTAGCTCATACCGCTTGCATCCAATTGTAAATACGAGACTGGTTTGCATAGGCCTTGACTGTATCACTATGCGATTACTGCCTGTGCAAACCTACTTTTCACATCTGTTATTCTGATTTTCACCTGTTCCCCGCGCTTAGCACTGGCTACAAAAATTATGAATCCTTGAATCCTAGCTACGCCGTCTCCTCGACGGCTCGTTTCGGTTATCGTTACCTCGTACTCTTTCCCAGCTTCAACAGGCGCCGGTTTTCTGAAACTCCTACTTCCAAAATCTCTTTGGTAACTCATGATGCTTTTCACCTCGCTCAATTTAAGTTAGAACATTAAGAAATAGTAGCGAGGTAAAAAGCGGGGCACGCAGTTTAGCCTTCGCCCATTTCCCTAAAGCTAACTCTTAAAATATAGCTAAGCCAAGATATAAACATAGCTAAATGTCTAATTCAAGAGGGTGGGTAAGTGAGAGAAACAATACTCAAGGGGTTAGGCTGTCTTCTTTTGCGTGCATCTATAAGAACGAGTACAGGTTCTTCTTGCTGTCTTCGATTATGTGGACCATGATGGGGCATAGGGTCCACACCCACCATGACATCCGAAGCCTAGGCTTTAAGTTCGCTGGATCCATGTTAGCTCAGGTTTAGCCATACGCCTAAGACAAGTTAGCTAGAAGTCAGGTAAAGGGATACTAGCAGACCAATAAAAAGTACATATTCAGCTCCAGAGTGGTGCGGCCGCCGGGATTCGAACCCGGGTTAGGGGCTTGGAGGGCCCCTGTCCTAGTCCAGGCTAGACCACGGCCGCGACGCTCATTAGCTTGCCCGCGGAATTGTTTGCAGAAGCATGAGGAACTAGCTAGGTTAGTTGATATAAAACTATCGAGTATATTCCTCAGCTGACGTCGGTTCTACTTCCGCATAAGGGGGAGTTTGAAGGCGATTTCCACGTAGATTTCCGGGTCGATTTCCCTCACGGTTCCTTTATCCACGTCGATGATGTAGATGGCGTGGAGGCGTGAGTTTTTTATCTCCTCGCAGCTGACAGGGGGATTCCTGTAGTAAGCGTCGCACAGGGTTTTCACCTCCTTCACTTCGCTCACCCTCCGATATTTGGGCGGCTTCAGGAAAACTGGGGGGATGGGTAAAATATTCGTCGGAGTGGTTCCGAGGACAAACTTGTCGGCGTAGGAGCTGTACCGCGCAATTTTACTGGCCGTTCGAGCTTTATTGTAAGTGTACGGGTCCAAAGCATGCTCCGGCGGGGTGAAGCCTGTTTCGATTTCCAGAATAAGCCGTCCCTCCCCCTTGACAGCGTAAAGGTCGCATGTCAGCCAGTCGTTAAGCTGGTACTCCACCTCCACGCAGTATCCCGCCTTGATGAGATGTTTAGCGCAGACCATCTCCAGCACGGAATGGTTTATCTTCACAAGGTTCTTTTCTCGAAGATCTATCAGTTTATCTTTAACTCTCTTCAACTCCGCGCTAACTTCGCTTTGCTCCCCTTCATTCAGCTTCGCCGTCAATCTTTCAAGGTCTTCGTCGAACCTTTCCATCTTGCTGAATTAGTCTTCAACGAAGGGGAAGATATGTTTTTGCATTGCCCGGCATCAAACTGGGGAATCCGGTCAACCACTGTCGACCGCTTTAGTTAAACAGTTAAGGATGAGTGCAGTGATCTGCATATAACGTTTATCTGCAGAAATCCTTAAACAAAGTAAGGAGGAAAATGCGTGGAAAGAGGCTCTTATCCCCCATGCCCCAACTGCGACGGAGTTCTCATCCCGTTTTCAGCGCTCGGAACCTGGGGCGGGCAGGTGGCAGCGAAGACCTTTGCCCACTGGGTTTGCATCAAATGCGGATTTTACATGGGAACAGGAAGCAAAGCAGGAGGAAACCTCGTAAAAGACCTTGAAATCATGATCTGCGAAGACATCAAAAGAAAAATCGAGAAAGTTATACGGAAATAGACGAGAAACAAGAATCAAACAGGCTTCTTACCCCTCTCAATCAACGGCTCCCCGGCTGTGGCTGCAACATTCTCCATTATCGAACCCCATTTCGGCATAATTTCAGATTCTCCTGGTGAAAATTAAAGAGGAGGCTTCCACCCCTTTACTCGAGAGGTGGCAGCCATGCCCGTGGTAACCAAACTCATCAACCTCCGCAGCAAAGGCGAACTGGACATCATAAACATAACCGACGAAGTCGCTGAAGCTGTGAAGCTTTCAAGGCTGGAAAACGGAGTAGCCACAATCTTCGTCCCCGGCTCCACAGGAGGCCTAACGACTATAGAATACGAACCAGGGCTGCTGAAGGATTTCCCAGCCATGCTGGAGAGGATTGCACCGAAAAACCTCACCTATGAACATGAGAAAAGATGGCATGACGGTAACGGGCATTCTCACGTCCGCGCGTCGCTCGTAGGCCCGAGCTTAGCTGTCCCCTTCGTCGAAAGAAAGCTGACGTTAGGGACGTGGCAGCAAATAGTCTTCATCGAACTGGACATCCACAGCAGAGCACGGCAACTCGTAGTTCAGATAGTGGGAGAATAGCCCCTAACACCCAGGCGAAACAGGGAAACATCCGGGGAACAATTTCCATGGTGGGCCGGGCAGGACTCGAACCTGCGACCTGCGCCGCGTGAGGGCGCCGTCATAGCCAACTAGACCACCGGCCCTAAAACTTAGGCTAAAGTCACGGTTACTGTTTGGCTCCCAGTTCCCTCTTCTTCCATCTGAGGTTGGTGCTGCGGCATTTTCGGCACTTCCAAGCTGCGGGAGAGTTTTTTACTCCGCAGCGGCGGCAGATTTTGTAGTAGAGACGGTGCCTTTGAGCTAGGGTGCGGCTGAAAAAGTCTGTTACAGGCAACTGCCAGCCTCCTATGGGTACACCATCTAGACGGGTTTGTTGAAGCTATATTATCGACTTAAACCTTGCCTTTAAGGCTTTCTAGGTTGGAGGGCCCGGCTGCTACTTCAAGGCTTCAAGGGTGATGAAAGAGTGAGTTTTTTCAATTCCCTCAATCTGGGCTATTGATTGGAGAATTTCGTCGAGACGGCTGGCCTCCGCCACAAAAACCAAGTCCATGTCTCCAGCCACCCTGAACACCTGCCAAACAGGCAGAGATGCAATTTTCTTGTAGGCTTCACTCCTTCTTTGGGGGGATATTTTCAAGAAAACCAAGGCTATGTTGCTGGACAAACCTAAGGTTGTAAGGCCTCGGCTGGTTATCTCCACAAAGCCCCGGCCTGTGCGGATCAGCCCCTGAGACCTTAGCTTTCTCAGATGCAGGTTCAACGCCTGCCTGGTCAATTTAAATTCTTCCGCGAGCTTGCTTTGGTCCACCTCCGCCACGTAGGAATATGAGATTTTCGCCCTTTCGAAGAGCAGTCGAAGAATTTTCAGGGTTTTACCTGTGAGCACCGTTGTTTCAGGCAATTCCTAATACCCTCAATTACTGTTGGCGGGATTTACATTAAAAAAGTTATGGGTTTCCCGACAAAGGCTGCCCGCCTTCCCGGTTTATAAGCAATAAACCGTAGAAAGCTCGCCGACCGTAACGTATTTATCCCTATTCTGTTCTTTGAAATGTGAAAGACATCGATAGCTGCGACGGAGAAATGGAAATGTCAAAGAGCAACCATGTACTAGTAGGCAAAAAACCTGTGATGAGCTACGTGTTGGCTGCGCTAACTCTCCTCCAAGCAGGAGAGCCCCAAGTCTCTATAAAAGCCAGAGGCAGAGCCATAAGCAGAGCTGTAGACGTGGTTGAAATAGTCCGCCGACGTTTTCTCCACGACGTGAAGATCGGAGACGTGAAAATAGGCACTGAGCAGCTGACAGCTGAAGAAGGCGGAGTTCCGACCAACGTAAGCACCATAGAGATATCTCTGGTGAAGTAGTCGAAGACATGCTCAGCCGTTAAACAGTCAAAAATCCACCTTCTCCCTTTTTTCCTGCCCAAGAGGCATTAAACACATAAATAAGTGTCGGATTTCACTTAAGAAAAATCGGGGTGCCTTTTTGAAGGTAAGCTTTCTAGGCTCCGGAGGCCCTTACGTAACCAAGGAAAACAGCTGTCCGAGTATTTTGTTAAACCGAAACATTCTGATGGACTGCGGAAGCGGCTCTCTGAAGAACTTTAAGCTGATGGGCTTCACTTTGGGGCAGCTGGAGAAGGTGATGATAACCCACTTCCACGCTGACCACGTCTGCGATCTTGTCGCTTTGATATGGGCCATGCAGATGGAGGACAGAAAGAAAGCCTTAGAGGTCCTAGGCCACATAGGGGTCAAAGAGATGACTGAAGGTTTTCTTAAGCTTACAAACACTCCAGAAGAATTCATCGCCTATCCCCTCGTCTATAAGCCGCTGAAGGGAACGGAGGACTTGGGTGAAGTTAAAGTGTGCAAAACCGACCACAAACCTACCAACCTAGCGTATCGGGTGGAGCTGGACGGCAGAAGCGTATGTTACACGGGGGACACGGCTTTCCATGAGCCTCTGGCAAAATTCGCCTACAAATGCGACTTGATAATTCATGATGCAGCCTTCTCCGACGAGCAAAGGGACATAGCCCTCATGACTAAGCATTCCACAGCCGGGCAGGCTGGGAGAATCGCTGAGTTGGCTGAGGCGAAGAAACTGGCCCTTTTCCACCTCTTCCCTTTCAACCGGGGTCGGGAGAGTGAAATGGTAAGTCAAGCTGCCAAAGAGTTCAGCGGCGAGGTTTTTGTCGCACAGGATCTTCAGGAGCTGGAACTGTAAAAATCTGCGAAATAAGCCTTTTTCAGATTATCTGAGCAGCGGTAAGCCCAGTTTTATATACGTCGGAGAAAACTATTATTCATCCGGGTTTGCCGTGGTCCCCTCGGGGGATGTGTCTGAGGTTTGCTTTCAAAGATCTGCACTGTGGATCTGAAAAGTGGAATACTCTGCTCTAAATGTGAGGAGAAGGTGAAATCCGGGGAGATTTCTGAATCAGATTTAAAAGTCGCTAAAATCCTCCTAGGCATGGAAGCCAAGTATCCAGCTCTTCAGGACACGTATTTTCACGGCTCTATGGAAGCAGGTAATACCTTGATAGTGCTGGTTAAAAAGGAGGACGTAAACCGTCTTCTCAGCTACGGAGGAAGGTTTCTCAAAGAGCTCTCAGAGCGAACTGGGAAAAAGAGGGTGAGGATCTTGCCCTACAACGAAGAGCCTAGGCGTTTCTTGGAAGAGCTCTTTGCGCCTGCAACGGTTTTAGCTATCAACACTCTTTGGCTTCCCGACGGCTCCATTGAAACCAAGGTGGTCATTCCGAAAAGGGACGCCAGAAAGCTGCCTACTAATGTTGAGCTGCTGAAAGAGTTGGCCAAGAAAATCATGAACATAAGCCTGAGAGTGGAGGTTGAAGGCCAAGTTTTAACTTGGCCGAGTTAGGTCATCTTTTTCCCAGCCTAACGAGTACGTCGAAGGAAACGCCTTTCCTCCTTTTTTCAGGCCTTTCCCCCAGAGTCTTCTTTTTCTTCAAGGTTTTGAGGAACTTTTCCACCTCTTTGAAATCCTTTTCGTAAATGTGTAGGTCGTTGGAGAAGTCCACATAACGGCCTACTTCAAATTTTATGCGCCTGTTTTGAAAGGCTTCGTTAAGGGGCTCCACGATTTTACGCCGGCAGAGTTCGATCAAGGCGTTGACGTTGGCCGACCAAGCGTCAAAGAGGTCTCTAGAACGCCAGCAACTTTGAAGGTTCACCCTGTACCTTCTGCCCGGCTTTTTCTCAGAGTCTGCTGTGGGCACGGTTATCCATAGTCTTTGAAGGCAGGGAGGATTGGCTGATTCTCCATCTACCCAAGCCTGCCATGTGACAGCCTGAAGTCTCCTAGAAAACAGGTCTCCTTCCATGAGGCCTTTCAAAATTCTGTCCATCTGGTCGATAGGCGGAAGCGCAGGCGGCTTGTAGTTCATCAGTCTTTGATGGTAGGTGTAGTGCCATTTTCCCTCTTCCACATAAAAATCCTTGGTTCCTTCTATGATTTCGTCCAGGTAGCCTCCGATGATAGCTTGCTGCCCCACAGCGTCTCCGGCGTGAAGTCGAGGCTCCTTGAGGGGGATGTCCACGACTATGAGGGCTGTGGCTGCTTTGCTGAGCATGTTGACCATTCTGCCTTTCTTGGCCATCTTATACTGGGTCATTTTCTTTATTCCCTGCTTCCAAACGCTGAGCACGGCTTTTTCCCAAGCTTCACCCACCGTCTCAGCTTCAACAGTCAAAACCGGCATGTCTATGGCGGCAACACCCTCCTGGAGAAGCCCTTATTCACCTCCACACCGTTCAATTAAAAATTATCCCCCAGCCGCTGGGAAGCTTTAGGGAGGCTCGATTTTTAGGGGAGTGCTAAAGATAAATTGGAGGAGAACTGTAGCTAAGTGAGAGGCAGGGCGGACTGCTGTGTCCGTGGATAAACTGGGAGACTGGCGTCGAACTCACTACTCATCTGAAATAACCCCCGAACTGGATGGGCAGAAGGTGGTGGTGTTCGGCTGGGTTCAGAGTCTGAGAAACTTAGGGGGAATAAAATTTATCCTCCTGACTGACAGGGAGGGAACTGTTCAGGTCACCGTTCCCCTCAAGGAAGTGAAGCCTGAAATATCCGAGAAAATAGAGCGGCTTGGGAAACAGTACGTTGTCGGAGTGAAGGGAACCGTCAGGGCCAGTGAGAAAGCCCAACAGGGCGTGGAGATCATCCCGGAGGAGTTGAAGATACTCAACTCGGCTAGGCATCCGCTGGCCTTAGACCCCACGGGGAGGGTTCCCGCTGACTTGGATGTGAGGCTTAACGCCCGAATTCTCGACCTTCGCAGGGCGGAAAATTTAGCGGTCTTCAAGATAAACCATCACGTCATCAAGGCTATAAGGGAGTTTTTAGATGGAAAAGGTTTCATCGAAGTTCAGACTCCGAAGATTATCGCCACCGCCACCGAGGGAGGCGCCTCCCTCTTTCCCGTGGTTTACTTTGACAGGGAAGCCTTCCTAGCTCAAAGCCCCCAGCTCTATAAGGAACAGCTGACCTCCGTCATGGAGAAGGTATACGAAATAGCCGCCTATTTCAGGGCTGAAGAATCTCGGACGGTGAGGCATACCGCGGAGTTCATTTCCGTCGACATCGAGCAAGCCTTCGCCAACGGGGATGACGTCATGAAAACCCTCGAAGAGCTTACGGTTTACGTGGTCAAGCATGTGATGGATAAATGCGGGGAAGAGTTGAAGCTGTTGAACAGGCAGCTTCAGATTCCAAGCGTTCCCTTCCCCCGGTACACCTACGATGAGGTGTTGGAGCTTTTGAAGGAAAGAGACTTCCACGTTTCCTGGGGTGAAGACCTGCCTACTCCAGCCCTCCGGATGTTAGGCGACCTCAACCCGCACACCTACTACTTCATCACAGACTGGCCTACCGAGGCTAAGGCTTTCTACATCAAACCTAGGGATGACAAGCCTGAAATCTGCGAAGGCTTCGACTTCATGTACAGCTGGATTGAGCTGGCCTCAGGCGGCACTCGGATCCATGATAAAAACCTCTTGGTGGAACGGCTTCGTCAGCAAGGGTTAAACCCTGAAAGCTTTGAACACCACCTGAAAGTCTTCGACTACGGCATGCCTCCCCATGCTGGCTGGGGGTTGGGGCTTGGCAGGCTGCTGATGGTTCTCACGGGAAAAGAAAACGTCAGGGAATGCATCCTCTTCCCCCGGGACCGAGATAGACTTACCCCATGAACATACGCGAGCGGCTGCAGGCCTTGGCTTCTTCAGCCTTAAAAAAGCAGAACGTCGAAGACTTGGTGGCTGAGATAGATAGGCTGAAGAAGCTTCCCGTCAGAAACGTGGTTGATGCGAGGATAAGAACGTTTCAGAGGTTGAAGGAATGCGGCGACGGTGAAAAGTTTTCTGAGCTCTGCTTCTGCATACTCACCGCTAACTCCTCAGCGAGGCTGGGGATGAAAATACAGCAGGTGTTAGGCGAAGACTTTCTAAGGCTTCCTGAGGGGGATTTGGCTGAGAGGCTGAAGAGGCTAGGCCACAGATACTACAATAAAAGAGCGGAGTTCATCATAAAAGCCAGAAGGTTCAAGAACATAGGAGCCATCCTCTCCCGGTTTTCCAGCTCAGCTGAGGCTAGGGCGTGGCTGGCGAGAAATGTTCAAGGCTTAGGCTTCAAGGAAGCAAGCCACTTCCTCCGAAACCTAGGCTACCTAGACTTGGCAATCTTGGACAGACATATTCGGAGACTTATGGAGCAATACGGCCTAACGGAAGGTACGCCTAAAACCCTAACAGCGAAAACCTACCTAGAACTGGAAAAGAGGCTGAAAAAAGTGGCTGAAAGAGTAGGTATGCCGGTGGGGCAGCTGGATCTTTATCTCTGGTATGTGAAAACCGGCGAGGTACTGAAATAGGTTGAAGCCCAGAAGCGTGCCCAGCGAGCAGAATTCAGGCTCCCACCCTGTTGTCCTGTTAATTTTATGGTGGGCCGGGCAGGATTCGAACCTGCGACCATCGCCTCGTAAAGGCGATATCATAGCCGCTAGACCACCGGCCCCCGGGAGCCTCAAGACTTTTCCTTTCTTTTAGATGAGAGAGCTTGGTTTAAATTTTCAGAGATTTCCCTGTGAAGTTTTCGAAACCTCCCCAAGGCGGGATGGTTCTCCCCTAGGCTTCGGGACAGCTCCTTTAAGGCTTCTTCGAAATCTATGACCTTATTTCTCATCACCAACTTGTCAGCGTAGGCGATGATTTTCTCCTCCCAAGTCTGGGGGATGAAGTCCCGAGCTGGGAGACCCAGCTCCGCAGCTTCTTCAGCTGGAATGCCTGCGCCCACGTGTCTTTCCACGATGTTCACGAGAGGCTGAGGTAGACCCAGCGTCCGAGAGATCTCCCCTCCTATGAAGCCGTGTTTCACACCGTGGGTTCTGCATCTTCCCAAGTCGTGGAGAAGCCCACCTGCCTCCACCAGCTTCAAATTCACCTCCAACCCCCTACTGCGAAGCGTTTCAGCCAGCTTCAGCGCTAACTTGGTCACTGCCCTTGCATGGTTTATGACCTCTTCAGAGCATCCCACCTTTTTCAGAATAGCCTCCGCTTCCTTCCTGCCGGGAAGATTATTCACGTTCCATCTCCTCTTTCAGCTTCCTGATTTCTCTTTCCAGAACCTCAAGGACGGCTGTGTTGTCGAAATGTTCAAGAGGTCCCCCGCATTTGGGGCAACGGAAAAAGGACTCCACAGCCTCTTCGAAGGCAATCTTTCCGCAAGGGCCATTAACGCAACGGTAAAAGTCATGGCTTTTTTCGTAGGCGAGTTTTTCCTCCAACTTTTCCAGAACTCTCTTCTTCTGGCTTCGGATTAGACTCTCCAGACGGTCAGGTTGAAGCATCCAGTAGTATATCAGCCACCCACTGTTCTTGTCCTGAACGCTTTCCGAGGAGACAAGGGAGAAACTCCGCAGCTTGAAAAGGATCTTCCTAACCTCGTTGAGGTTGACCCCCGTCGCCTTGGTTATGTCGTCCTCCGTCGCCCGCCCCATCTTCTTCAACTGCCGAGCTATCTTGACAGCTTCTTCCCCTCCCAGCTTGAAGATCACTTCGAAAAGCCTAGACTCGCTCATAGGATGCCACGCTCGGAAGGGCGGGAATAGAGATGGAGGCGAACACGTCCACAGCCTATGTCAGCTCCAAGGCTTTTCCAAGCAAAGACTTAAACACGCGTCTGAATATCAATAGAAAGATAGACTTTTAGAACATTTAACTCTAACTAATTCTCAGAAACAAAAAACAACACTCCAAGCGAGGCCGTAAGTGATGGAGCCTCCGCAGACTCAGCCTCCCCCTAAAATAGTGGTTTTACGGTGGGGGCACAGACCTCGAGACTACAGGGTTACAACCCATGTGGCATTGACAGCGAGAGCCCTAGGCGCTGAAGGAATCATCGTAAGCGACGTTCAAGATGAGAACATTCGAAAGTCCGTGGATAAAATAGTCAAACGGTGGGGAGGCCCCTTCTTCATCGAAATGGGAACTCCTTGGAAGAAGGCTGTGGAAGACTGGAGAGCCCAGGGTGGCCTCGTGGTCCATCTGACCGTCTACGGGAGAAACCTCACCCCTGAGGTTCTCGGCGAAATAAAAGCCCGCGGAAAGCCTATCATGGTCATAGTAGGATCTCAGAAGGTTCCAGTTTCCTTTTTCTCAGAGAAAATTTCAGATTTCAACGTTGCCGTGGGAAATCAGCCCCACTCAGAAATCTCCAGTCTAGCCGTGTTCTTGGACAGGTATTTTGAGGGAAAAGAATTGGAGAAACAATTTGAGGGCGGTGAGCTTAGGATAATCCCTCAACACCGCGGCAAGAAAATCGTTAAAATCAGACCTTAACGGCCTCGAGCATCTTGCCTCCGATATTTTCCACACGGCCCTTTATCTTGTCCATCAAATAATCGGCTGACTCTACTTCCAGCAGAATTGTTTTCCCCTGAAAGTCTTGGTTAAGGACCGTGGAGAATCTTCGGATGTTGGATATGAGAGAGAGGGAGGCGGAGTTCAGAGGAAGCTCGAAAGATGCTTTGAGAAAGTTTCTAAGATGATCGCTGACAGCTTCCTTCAGCTCCTCCAAATTCCAACCGTAGAGGGCGCTTATGAGGAGGGGGTTGGGCGCCAAATCCCTGAGATGTTCCACCATGTTTCTAGCCTCAGCTTCCCCGACCAAGTCGGCTTTGTTAAGGGCCACGATCATGGGTGTGGAGGCTGCGCCGATTTCTCGGAGAGTATCCAAGCAGCATTTCAGCTTCCTTCTCACCTCCTCAACGCTTTCACTGCAGTCTACCACCAAGATGATGAGGCTGGAGAACACAGTTTCCTCCAACGTCGACTTGAAGGCTTCGATGAGGGTCAGAGGCAGGCGGTCGATGAAGCCTACGGTGTCCACCAGCATGGCTTTCTTGCCCCTAAAACTTACAGAGGAAATCTTCGGGGACAGGGTTGTGAAGAGGCTGCCTGTGACTTTCTCTTTTCCCCCGGCCAGAGCATTAAACAGGGTGCTTTTACCCGCAGCGGTGTAGCCGCTGAGGGAGACGGTGGGAAAGCCTAAGACTTCCCTCCGCAGTCTTTTGAAGGTTCTTTCCTTTCTGATTTTCCTAAGCTCAGCCTCTATGCGGGAAACCCGTCTTCTGATGGCGTCGTAATAGACGTTAACCTCGTACTTTCCCAAGCCGTGGAAACCCGGCTGCTCGCCTTTCTTAGCCAGTCTGACTTTTTCCTTAGCTCTAGCCAACTCATATCGGAGGCGGGCCAGCTCTATTTGGAGATTAGCCTCCCTGGTGGAGGCATGCTGGGTGAAGACTTCCAGAATAAGCTGAAACTTGCTCACAACCTCCACGCCTGTCAGCTTGGCCAAATTATAAGCCTGAACAGGTTTCAGTTCGTTTTCAAAAACCACCCTCTCAGCGCCCAGCTCTTTGACCATTCTAGCCAGCTCTTCAGCCTTCCCACGGCCTATCTGAAAACGGGAGTCCAGCCCCCTAACCTGTTCCAGCCTGCCTAAAACTTGATGGCCGGCAGCTTCAGCTAGGCTTTCCAGTTCGTGAAGAAGGCTTTTCTCCCCGTGCAGCCTCCGCTCAACCAGAATGAGCCTCTGACCTGCCACTCTTTTTTCCCCTGTTCTCAAAGACAGCTATATCGCCTAAGGTAAGTTCCAAGGTTTTAGACTGAAGGGGAGCTGGGCTTGATGGGAGGGAAGCCGTTTGAGTCAGGAGGGGAAAACCGAAAATGTGCTGCAGCTTTTTCGCAACCTCCAAGCTTGGGACCACTTTCTCGGTTTCAACCTTTCCTATAAAGGAGGCTTTTTCGTTAATCCGACGGGCTAGTTCTTCTTGAGACCAGCCTCGCGCCTCTCTAGCTCTCTTGATCTTCTGGCCGTAATCCTCCACCATCACGTAGTCTTCTTCCTCAATCTTGACCCTTCCAGCTCTTCCCGGTTTAGAGGAAAAAGTCTTGGGGCTGGGTCTCCCTCTTTCCCCCCATGTGGAGGAGGCATGCTTGGCGCAGTCATCGCAAACCTGCAACAAGGCGCCTTCGATGACGGCCCTTCTCGGCTGGCTGCGAATGGTTCGACCGCAAACCTCACAGAGCATGATACATTTACCCTTATGCATGAAGGGTTTGGGAGAAATTTAAAGCTTCCAGCCCCTACGCCGTCTGTCCTCGACCTCGACGGACTCGAACGGCTTTCCCACATTGGAAAGCCACCATCTCAACTCCGCTGAGAAGGGCCTTACCCACGGCGAGGAGTTCACCGTCCTCATCGACCACAGCAACTTCATCCTGAGGTCTGATAGCTGGGTCGGCGTCCTTTACATGCTTGGCGAAGACGGTTCGACCTTGCCTTATCAACTCCGCTACATCGTTTTGCACAGTTACCCTAAACCTAGGAGGCTTGAACGCCTCCAGTAGTCTTTTGAAGCCCTCCAATGTGAGAGCGAAGGTTCCGGAGGTCGCCCTCAAAGAGGCAAGAAGCCTACCCTTCCAGATGACCTCCCTGACTTTCCCTGTTCTCTTAGAGTGTCTTATGGTTACTCCTTCGGGAAACAGCGCCTTACCGGCTCCCCGGCTGAACTGGTAGTTGGCTATGCTTCTGATCTTTTGAAGGGCATCCTCCGGCATGGAAGCTACCTCAACACTCTGAATTTAAATATTTTTACCCTTCCGCCTATAAACTAATGTGAGAGGAGAGTAAGTGTGAGGCGGTTCAGTCCCCGGGAGCTCAAGCGAATGATGGACAGGATGGGAATGAGCACCCAAAGCATGCCTGAGGTGAAGGAGGTCATCTTCAGGACGGCTGACAAGGAGTTGGCGGTTCAAAATCCTTCCGTGACTGTCATAGAAGTCCAAGGTCAGAAACTCTTCCAAGTCGTGGGTGAAGGCTTAGAAGAAAGGGCACTTCCCTCCGGCGAGCCCCAGTCCGCCAAGGCTTTTCAGGTCCCCGACGAAGACGTTCAGCTGGTGGCTCAGCAAGCTGGAGTAAGCTTGGAAGAAGCCCGGAGGGCGTTGGAGGAAACCCAAGGCAACCTAGCTCAGGCGATACTTCTTTTAACCTCTAGAAAGCAGTAGGGGCGGCGGCTGCACGCTCAGCTTCTTCAGCAGCATGAATTCTTTTAATGCGTTTCAGCCTGAAAAAATCTTCTCTAGCCCGTTCTTCTAGGTGCATTTGGATGAATCGGATGGTGTTTTCAAATTTTGGAATGATGATGTTCTCCAGGGCGTTGACTCTCCGTTTGGTCATGGTTATGACTTCCGCCAGTCTTTTAACGGCTGTTTCAATTTCAGCCAGCTGGACCATAAGCCCTAAGGCTTCCTCCATGGCTTTCAGGGCGTCATCCAAGGAGGCGGAGGTTTCGGGGATATCATACCACCAACGTTCCTGAGGCCTTTCCTTGACTTTCAGCTCAAAGAAGGGAAGCGTGACTCCTATGATGTTTCGGCTTCTCTCTACCACGTCGAAGCGGTCTGGAACACCGTAGGACAGACCGTGCAGCCTACCTGAGCCTAAGGCCAGCTGGGCGCTTAGGAAGCTTTTGAAGGCTTCCTCCAGCCGTTTCACCATTTTCCCTCGCAGGGGGGCTATATCCCTCAGGGCGTCAAAGAAGTGGAGAAGCAGCGCGTCCCTCTTTTCGACGAGAAGGTCATGGCCCCGCCGGGCTAGCTTAACTCTTCTCCTGAGCAAAAGTAGCTCAAACCTTGTGGCATGAACTCCCGGGATGATTTCTGTTGACAGGGAACACCACCGCCCTTCTCCACGCCTAGAGGCAGCTACTCGTTTTTGTTTTATCTTCTTTTAAATCTTTAAGAGTTTTCCTCCTTTGGAAAGTCATGCTTCTTTATCTGCCTCCATTCCTCCATTAAAGCCTCATAGATCTCATCGGAATCTACTATGACTTCAAACCTGCCTAAGAGTTCCGATATCTTCTGGGCGATGACGTGATAGCACAGAGATGTCTCACCGTCTAGAACCCTGAAATAGAAATCGTCACAGCTGCAATAGTTAACGGAGGGCAGAACTTGGTAGTCTCTTTCCTTTCCCACCACCACCCAGACCACGCGTCCGCTGGGCTCGAAGATGTATTTTTTAACCGCCCCATCCTCTAAGGCTTTCAAGGCGTTTTCACCCCGCTTGCCGAAGGTTCTCACCAGCAGCTGTTTCTGCCTCTTGGTAAGGCCTCCTTGCGCTTTGAGTTCTTCGCAGAGGGTCTGAAGAGCTTTTACTTCGTCCTTTGACGTGGCCGATCCCCGCTATGCTTAAAATGGGCTTTGTCTCTTTAAGACTGTAGCTTTTACTTTAGCATCCGCGATTGGTGTGAAACTTGATTCGCCCCTATGTCCCTTGGCCTGCTCTCTTGGTGGGCGGCCGTGAGCGGGTGCTGATCGTCAGCGACCTTCACTTGGGATTTGAATTTGAGCTGGCCGGGTTGGGGATAAACCTCCCTTCTCAGAGTAGGAAGCTGATGGACAGCCTCCTTCTGCTTCTTGAGAAAGCTAAACCCCGCCGCCTCATAATTCTGGGCGACTTCAAACACGGCATCCCTCAGGTTTCACCCCAAGAGTGGAGGGACATTCCTGAGTTCCTTGAGGGAGTGAAGAGGAAAGTTCCTCGGCTTCAGCTCATCGTGGGAAACCATGATGTGGGAATAGAGCCTTTCCTAGGCTCAGGAGTGGAACTGGTCTCCAGCAGAGGTCTCATTCTGAGGGAAAAACAGAAGATAGGGCTTTTCCACGGACATGCTTGGCCTTCCCCAAAACTCTTTGAGGCTGAGTATTGGGTGATAGGCCACAACCACCCCGCGGTTCAGTTTAGAGGACTTTTCGGCTTCAGAACCTTGAAGCCTGCGTGGATTAAGGTGCCCATAAACCGTAGGAAGCTGGTTAAATCTTTTCTCCACCATAGAAACATAGAAGTGGGAGAGAAGGGAAACCCTGAGAGGGTTTTCAGGGATAAGTTCGGCGTTCAAGCTCACTGTACCAAGCTTATCGTCATGCCTGCCTTCAACGACTTATTAGGGGGCTTGGCCGTTAACGCAGTCGACCCCCAGGAGCTGATAGGCCCCATCATGCGCTCTGAAGGAGTGCTTGTTCCTAAGGCGGAGGTTTTCCTCACAGACGGAACTTTCCTCGGAGCTTTAAAGAGCCTAAGGGAATACGCCTGAAAACCCGGCTAAATTGATTTATGCGATAGGTAAGCATATTAATTTCCTCCCCCTAAATGTTAGGGGAAAATACGCTTTGAAGCTAAAGACCGACGTCACCATCGTGGGCGCAGGGTCTGCCGGCCTCTTCGCAGCCTTGGAGCTCGCTGAAAAAAGTAAGCTGAAAGTTCTGGTGGTGGACGAAGGGGACGAACCTCTGAAGAGGGTTTGCCCCGACCAGGTTTACAAGGGGTGCGCCAACTGTGTTCCTTGCCATGTTCTCTGCGGGGTTGGAGGCGCAGGAACCCTTTCCAGTGGAAGACTGAATCTGAGAATCGACGTAGGCGGAGACCTGGCGCCCTTGGTGAAGAGTGAGAAAGAAGCCTGGAGCCTAATCGAACATGTGGATAAGACCTTCTTACGCTATGGGTGCCCCAACAGGCTCTACAGCCCAAGCCCGAAACAGGCGGAGGAATTGGAGAGAAAAGCGGCGGCTGCCGGAGTTAAATTCCTCTCCATACCCCAGAGGGAAATAGGCACCGACAACGCTCCCAAGGTTATTCAAAACTTCATGGAAGACTTGATGAGGAAGGGAGTTCAGTTTCTCCTCAGAAAAAGGGCCTTAAAACTGGAGAAGGGACTGGTGGAGCTGGCTGGGGGTGGAGTCATTGAAAGTAAATACGTACTAGCTGCACCGGGTCGAAGCGGCCAGAACTGGTTGGCGGAAGAGGCTAAGAGGCTTAAGATTCCCACCCGCCATGAGCCCATCGACATAGGGGTGAGGGTGGAGGTTCCGGCGGTCATCATGGAGCCTGTGACCAGCATCAGCCGCGACCCCAAGTTTCACATCTACACTGAGCAATACGACGATTTCCTCAGGACTTTCTGCGTAAACCACCGAGGCTTCGTTTGTTTGGAGGTCTACGACGAGGAAGGAGTCGTAGGAGTGAACGGTCATTCCATGGAGAACTCCCAGTCCTCCAATACCAACTTCGCCTTTTTGGTGAAGGTAAACCTAACCCAGCCCTTGGAGGATACCTCCGCCTTCGGCCGCACCATAGCAGCCCAAACCACTCTGCTGGGAGGCGGGAGGCCGCTCATCCAAAGGCTGGGCGACTTGGAAAACGGTCGGAGGTCTACGTGGGACAGGATCGAACGGAGCCATGTTAAGCCCACCTTGAAAACGGTGACCCCTGGGGACATAGGCATGGCCATGCCCCACAGGATTGTGAGGGACATCATCGAGGGTCTTCAGAAACTTGACAAGGTGATACCGGGAGTAGCTTCTCCGTCCACCCTCCTCTACGCTCCGGAAGTAAAGTTTTCAGCCAATCGAATCTACACAAACAAGGAGCTGGAAACCCCTGTGGAAAATCTTTTCGTAGCCGGAGACGGCGCAGGGCTGTCCCGCGGAATCGTCATAGCCGCCGCCACCGGAATCATCGCCGCGCAGGGAATCCTTAGAAAAGAAGGCGTAGACTTGGCTAAATCTGAAGTTTAACCGTCGGACGCAGGCTTTGTTCTAAGTTTTTCAGGGACGAGCCGGCTTAGGTAGCTATGTGAATTCCTCCATGAGCCCCTCTAACCGCTGGAGTTCGATTTTCTGCTTTACCAGCGGCCCGTCCTTGAGGGCTGGGAATTGCTCTTCGAAAGTCGGTCTTCCTTCCTTGTAAAATACGCCTACGGGGATCCTGTCCCCCCACTCTTGAGCTTTCTTGAAGGCGCTAAACCTGTCGGCGGAATCGTAGGTTTTCTCCTCCTCAAGTTTGTAGATTCTCTTCCTATACCAAGCGAAGGTGTTCAGGTAGTTGAAGGTGACACAGGGTTGGAGAATGTCAACTAAGGCGAAGCCTCGATGCCGGATTGCCTCTTTGAGCACGTGGACAAGGTGAGGGATGTCACCTGAGAAGCTTCTGGCGACAAAACTTGCCCCCAACGCCAAAGCCAGTGCTATAGGATTCAGGGGAGGGGCGACAACCCCTCGGGGGGTGGTTTTCGTCACGAATCCCAGGTCGCTGGTGGGCGAAGCCTGACCTTTAGTCAACCCGTAGATTTGGTTGTTGTGCACAAGATATTTCACACCCACGTTTCTCCTTATGGTGTGGATGAGATGGTTTCCGCCTTCTCCATACCCGTCTCCGTCTCCCCCCACAGCGAAGACATGCAGCCTATGATTCGCCAGCTTGGCGGCGGTGGCCACTGGCAAGGTTCTACCGTGTAAACCGTTGAAGGTATTACACTTCATGTAATGTGGCAGCTTCCCAGCCTGTCCGATGCCTGAAACTATCAGAACTTCATAGGGAGCGATGCCAAGGTCAACAAGCGCCTTCTTTAACGCGGTGAGTATTCCGAAGTTGCCGCATCCCGGACACCAAGCGGTCTCTCCTCCACGGTAGTCTTCAAGCTTTACCATCCTAGGATGCCACCTCCCTTTTGAAAGCTTCCACGATGAAGCTGGCTGTGAGAGGCCGGCCGTCATATCTGAGAATTTTACCCGTCATCTGAATTCCTGTTTCAGCTCTGATGACTCTTGACAACTGGCTTGTGGCATTGCTTTCAACCATGATCCTCCTCTCCGCACCCTTCAACGCCTCCATGGTGGCAGCCGCTGGGAAAGGCCAGAGGCCGTTGAAATGAAGCATCCTAACCTCAAACCCTTCACCGTTCAGACGGTCTACAGCTTCCCTTATCGCACCGTAAGAGGAACCCCAACCCAGCAGAACTGTTCCCGCCTTCTCAGAACCGTAGGTGAGAGGGGTCATCTCCTTTTCTAGTCCTCTCGTCTTCCAAACTCTCTTTTCAACCATTTTAACACGGACTTCGGCGGACTCGGTGATGTGGCCGTCTTCCGTATGCTCGTCGCTGTCCGTCACCACCAGCACCCTTGGGTACCCGGGGAGAGCGCGGGGGGAGATCCCTGACTCCGTCAACTTATGGCGAGCGTAGTCTTTAATCTTGGAAGCCTCCTCCTCTGAGAGTAGCTCTCCTCTGTCGATGGTTATCTTAGAAAGGTCGAAGCGTTCCACCGTCCAATAGGAGTCCGCCAGATACTGGTCGGTCAGCACCACCACGGGAATCTGGTACCTCTCAGCTATGTTGAAAGCCTTGCTCATGAGGTAGAAGGCGTCTTCAGCGTCGCGTGGAGCTAGAACAGCTCGGGCGAACTCCCCCTGCGCAGCGTGGATGACGAACTCTAACTCACCCTGCTCCGTCCTAGTAGGAAAACCTGTAGCCGGACCCGGCCGTTGGCCCAGCACCACCACCACCGGGGTTTCAGTCATGCCGGCTAAACCGAAGGCTTCCACCATCAGGGAGAAGCCTCCCCCGGAGGTAGCGGTCATGGCTCTAACTCCTGCGAAGGAAGCGCCCACTGCCATGTTGAGGGCGGCAATCTCATCTTCCGCCTGCTCCACTACAAGCTTGAGAACAGCTGATTTACTTTGCATGTATTGGAGTATCCCAGTGGAAGGCGTCATAGGGTAGCCGCTCATGAATTTACATCCCGCAGCCAACGCTCCCAACGCCACAGATTCAGCCCCGTTGATCAGCATCCTTCGAGGACGTTGGGTGGGTTTCAATTCAACCTCCAAGCTCCCTTTGAAATTTTCCTCTGCGTACTTGTAGCCCGCCTCCGCAGCCCTAACGTTGTCCTCCGCGATCTTCCTGCTCTTCGCTTGGAAAGCCTCCGTCAACACAGCTCGCAAAATGCTGAAATCATAGCGGACAAGACTGAGGGCTGCGCCGATGGCCACCGTATTACTGAACATGCTTCTACCAGCAGCCTCTGAGGCCAGATGCTCAAAAGGGACGTCGAAAAAGCAAGGTTCCCTTGCCTCCACTCCCGTCTTTTCCCCGTCGAACACCGCAACTCCTTTCGCCGTGAGAGCTTTTGAATGTAGATCGACGGTCCGACTATCTAGGGCTATCAACAAATCTACTTTCTCGGAAGTGCCGTAGATTGGGTTCTCAGACACGCGAATATGGAAGAAATTATGGCCTCCCCGGATCCTTGACTCATAATCTTGAGAAGCGTGCACGTAGAGGCCACCCCTTGCCAAGGTTTTCGCCAGAATATATCCGACGGTTTGAACACCCTGACCGGCGGCTCCGCCGGCTCTGAAATTAAACTCAACCATGTTTCCCTGCACCTGTTTAACCATATAAGGATAGTTTTGAATTGGGCTAAAAATTAAATTTTAGGAAGGAGTGATGCCTTTTTGATGATGTAGCATTGGTTACTGAAACGTTGAAAATAGCCCCCAGCGTCTACTGGGTAGGAGTCAATGACACTGTGACGAGGCTTTTCGAAGGCCTCTGGGACGTTTCGGAAGGTGTCTCCTACAACTCTTACTTAGTGGTAGGTTCGAAGAACATAGCGTTAATCGACTCGGTGGGGTCAAGGTTCGAGGAAGAGCATCTGGCTAAAATAGAGCAAGTTATCGACCCAGCGGAGATAGAGTACCTCATCCTCAACCACATGGAGCAAGACCACACGGAAGCTGTGCCCAAACTTTTGCAGAAGGCACCGAAAGCCAAAGTAGTACTCACGCCCATGGCCTTTTCGATGCTCAAGGCCTTCTACCATCTCGAGCCCCAAACTCTCATCGTCCGAGGAGACAGCACCCAAATCGATCTGGGAGGAAAATCTCTCAGGTTCGTTCCAACACCGTTCCTCCACTGGCCGGAGACCATGAGCACGTATCTCGCCGAGGAAAAAATCCTTTTCAGCTGCGACCTTTTCGGATCCTTCAAGCGTCTTCCTGAAAAAGCCATTTTAGATGCTGATATTCAAGATGTTGAACGGTATATTCAGGAAGCCTCTAGGGAGTATTTCGCAGGAGTCATCAGCAGGTACAGGGAGTACGTGCTGAAGGCTGTGGAGAAGTTCAAAGCTTTAGGGCTTGAGTTCGAGGTGTTGGCGCCAAGCCACGGCCCAGTCTACACCGCTCACAGAGAGGAGGTTATAAGCCTCTGGTCATCTTGGAGCAGACCGGACTATGCCAGAAAAGTGGTCATAGCCGTTGGCTCCATGTACGGGACAACTTTCAAACTCGTGGAAGCTCTGGTAGAAGGCGTCGAAGAAGCAGGCGGCGAAGCAGTAGTCTGCAATCTGGTTGAGGATGCTCCTGCAAAGACGCTGGGAGCCCTATTAGACGCTCCAGCTCTCATCGTTGGCACCCCCACCTATGAACACGGCCTTTTCCCTCCCGTCGCCCATTTTCTCCGCCTTCTGGAAAGTAAGAAGCTGACAGGAAGGGTTGCAGGGGCCTTCGGAAGTTTCGGTTGGTCTCGGGGAGGAGTTAAAAAACTGGTGGAACGGCTTAATGCCTTAGGCTTTAGATTGGTGGGAAACCCCTTGGAGGTGAGGGGCAGCCCTCTCTCGGAGGACCTAGAAAAGGCTAGGGTTATGGGAAGAAGGGTGGCAGACATCGCCTTCTATGAAGGCGGGAAACACGGGTTTCCGAAGGTTTAGAAGGTGTTACTCTTCTACCCAAGAAATGGCCTGCACAGGGCAGCCGTTTATGGCATCCTCGATGCTCTGCTCATCAGCGCCCTCAGGATTCTTTACGTAAGCCTTACCTTCACTGTCCAGTTCAAAAACCTCAGGGGCTATCCCCACACATACCGCGTGTCCTTCGCACTTAGACCGGTCGACTTTGGGTTTCTTCAATTCAACCGCCAATAGGTCTCATCTGAAATAATTAAGCTTTTCTAACCCCAACAGAGAAATGGCGCGTGAAACCTAGGTCCGCGGAACAGAATCCTTATTTTGGGGTTAGCGTTTCAAAATAAGCGCATTATGGATGTCAATCCCCCCGGGCGGTTTGAATGTTTAAAGACCTCTACGAGGCATGGCGTAAGGAAAGCGAAACCGAAGAACTCAGCCCGTTGAATTCGGATTTCTACGCAAAACTTAGCTCTTATTTGAAAAAGCTTGATGATGAAGTCAAAGACCTAGACAAAGGGTCTCTCAAAGCGCGCTTAAAAATAAAAGAAAAAAATAAAGCAACCCTCCTAGCCTCAGACCTAATTCACCTCCGACTAAAAAAAATGGCTGAATCGATTCTGCTTTCAGATAAAAAAACCTTGAAGCCGCCTTTGGGTGAAGAAGAAAAAGCCGTTTACGAGGAATTGCAGGACGCTGCCAAGATTTTTTCTAGGTTAAAAGCAACTCTTGAAAAGGGAGAGATTTCTCCTAGGGCAGAAGAAGGACGGGGAGGGGTTTTTATCCGTTTTCTTAAGGAGTCCCCAGCTTTGGTAGGGGCTGACCTGAGGGCCTACGGGCCCTTTGAGGTTGAAGATGTAGCCTGCCTTCCTCCGGAAATAGCAGAAGGATTAATTAAATACGGAGTAGCTAAAAGGGTGGAACTATCATGAGGTTTCCGAAGAGCGTGAACGTTTACTGCCCCCGATGTAGAAAACACACTGCTCATTCCCTCTCCCTTTACAAGAAAGGGAAAGAAAGAGCCCTCTCCGCCGGGGCGAGACATCATGAAAGAGATAAGCACGGCTACGGTGGACAGAAATTTCCCGAACTCAAAAGAACGAGTAAAACGACCAAGAAGGCAGTGGTGAAACTGACCTGCAAGCAGTGCGGCTATACGCTTCAAAAACGCGGCATAAGGCTGAGGAAAGTTGAAGTAACATGAGGGGAATGCTCGTGGTTAAAAGAGGCGAGTTGATACCTAAGCCTGAAAGTCTCTTTGTGAAAGTGAAATGCCCTGACTGCGGCAACGAGCAGATAACTTTCAACAAGGCCTCCATCACGGTGAACTGCAACGTATGCGGAGCGGTCTTGGGGGAGCCGAAGGGAGGGAAACTAGTCCTCAAGGGAGAAATCGTGGAAAGATTGGGATGAACAGCGGAAATGCCTGTTTCGGGCGCATGGTATTTTCTGGAAGAGACAACAATTATGGGAGTTTGAGCCGGTTGGAAGGTGGTGTTTCGATAAGCCAAAAGGAGCTACCTGAAGTAGGAGAACTGGTCATAGCCACAGTCGACCGGATAACCCAATATGGCGCCTACGTGAAACTGGACGAGTACGAAGGCATGGACGGGCTGCTTCACATTTCAGAGGTCTCCTCCGGATGGGTTAGAAACGTCAGAGATTACGTCAGAGAAAAGGAAAAAGTCGTTCTGAAAGTTTTAAGAGTTGACCCTGAAAAAAGGCACATAGACCTGTCGCTGAGAAGAGTCAGCGGTAAAGAAAGACAGGACAAGCTTCTAGAATGGAAACGTGGGAAAAAAGTCGAATCCATCTTGGAAATCGCCGCGGCAAACCTAAAGCTGGACCCAAAATCCTTCTCTCGAGAAGTAACAGCCAAACTGGAAGAGAAATTTGAAAACGCCTACGCCGGTCTGGAGGAACTACTGGAGAAAGGAGAAGACTTCGCTGAAAAGCTAAAGATACCTAAAGATTGGGCTGCTGCTCTGAGGGAAGTAGCTCGGCAGAGGATAAAATTACCCACGGTGAAAATAAAAGGAGTATTGCAGCTTGCCTGCCCCGAAGCTAGAGGGGTAGAAGTGATCAAAAACGTCCTTCTAGGATGCCGGTCTAAGAAAGCAAAAAAGGCGAAGGTCAATGTCGACATATACACTCTGGGTGCGCCTAACTACGCCGTGGAAGTGGTGGCTAGAAACTACAAGGAAGCGGAGAAGACTCTTCAAGAAGTCGTAGAATGCGCCCTCAGCGAAATTCGAAGACAGGGTGGTCAAGGAACATTCAAAAGAACAAGCTGAAAAGGGGTTATCCCTTGTCACCGTCCCTTCTTAGAAAATGCCGTGACTGCGGAGTTTACACTTTAAGTCAGACTGTATGCCCCAAGTGCGGGGGAACCATATATTCCCCCATTCCCCCTAAGTTTTCAGTGGAAGATAAGTACGGCAAATATCGAAGAGCTATGAAGAAAATAGCTCAAAAACAGGCGGCGGAAAGCTCGGCTTAAGCCTTACCTTTAAGAATTATCACCTGCGTGGTTGTTTTAGGCTGGTCGATCCAGAAATGGGACGGAGAAACGTAGGCTACTTCGAATTTTTCAAAATCTTCCTCTGCAATGCGGCCGATGGAGTAGAGGATCACCTTGCCCAAGAGAGTGTGCTCATCCGGTAGACCGTCCCCATTTCTATCAGCGTTCTCCACGCTTATCTCAGGGTGGGTTCCTTGAGCGATCCGGGCCATCCAGACCCATTTGCCTTCATCTCCATATCCCCAAGGTAAATGGCTGATTTGAAGAGCTCCAATCGGGGCTGTTGTTACGAAGATCAGTATGTAGTCGGTGTCAAAGTACTCTCTTGACAGGTCGAGGGCAACAGCTTCCTCCGAGAGGAGAATCTGCCCTATGTGTGCTATCTGAGTTACGTTTATGGTGGCGTTGTCCGCCACGCTGGGGTGTTTGCCCACCAAGGCTATCCAGTAGCCGTAGTCCCACCAGGAGATGATGGGAGTGTTTTCAGGGACGTTGCCGCGTATCCACTCCAAGGCCTCCAACCAGTCTCCCCGAAACTCTTTTATTGGAACGCTGCTGGAAGCTATGGTGGCTGGGGCTTCGGAGGTTTCAACGGTCCTGTAGAAGGTAGGAGCCATCGTCGCTAGCAGAATCAGAAGCAGAGCCAATCCCAGCTTTGGATTGACGGCTGATATCACCTTCTTAACCGGTTTAAGCTCTACTTTCTTTATGGCGGCAATAGCAGGCTTGGCCAGATTTACAACCCCGAAGGCTGAAAGGAGGCTGAAGGCCGGAGCTAGGATGAGGTTCAGCCTAATGAGGGAAGCAGCAGCATAGAGAGTTGTGACTCCGAATAGGATCAAGTAAAGGTCTGATGGACTTTTTCTTCTGTAAGCGAAGTAAAAGCCCAAGGGAGCGAGAATAAGCAGATTTCCAAACTGCATGTAAAAGGAAGCCCACGTGTTAAGCCTATGCTCCGCCACCGACTCCATGATGACCCCTGACTGGGTGGCGACTCTGAGGCTGGGATCCAAGACGGTGAGAACCTTTCCCGGAAGCCCTGCCATAAATTGGCTGAGAATCAACGCTCCCACAGCCACCACGACCAAGCTGAGGATGGTCGGCAAATAACCGCTCTTGAGAGACTTAACCCGCCTCAGGCCTTCGTAGAGCACCAGCTCCAAAAAGCCGGCTACAGCGGCTAACCCTCCCAGCGAGGCTATGACCCCCAAGCCAGGCCTGGGAAAAGGGAGGGCGATGAGGATGCCGAGGCTGAGAGTGATGTAGTAGGCGATGAACAGGCGTGAACTGTATTCCCGAAAGATTATGGCTGCGAAAAGGAAGAGAGGAAGGATCGTCATCATGTAGTAGAAGGCCCCCCAAGAGATGTTGAGGTAGCCTAAAGCCAGTCCCGCCAGCACGGCGAAGAAAACACTCCGACTGAGGGGTTTGGAGCTGTCCAAGGCTTTGAGAAAGAAAAGGGATATAGAGACGATCGCGAGAATACCTACGGATTCATGTTTGAAAAACCCTAAGACCGTTCTGCTGGCGTAAGCGTTGTTGAAAGCCAAGAAAAGGCTGGCAAGTAAGCCTGTCTCCCGGCCTCCCACCTCCTTCCCTAGGAAGAAAATCGCCACGCAGGTGACGGCAGCCATAGTTGGGGGAAGAAAAATAGCCACATCCAGTAGCGATAGGCCGAAGCCTTTCAAGAGGAAAAAGAAGGCAGCTGCTGTTAGGGGCAACCCCATGGGGGTTGTGGAGGGTACGTCTCTCCCAAAAGGATACCACGTCTGGAAGTCACGCCAGCCTTCAGGCTTGAAAATCCACCCTAGCCCCTCTTCCACGATATGCTGGCTGACGTAAAAATGCCAATAAGGGTCAAACTCTGAGAGGTAAGCTCCCCACTGCAAGGGCAGTATGCGCACGGTGAAGGCCAAGCCGGCGATGAGGGCCAGCAGACCCGCTTGAAAGAATCCGGAGAAAGCGATTTTTGAAGCTTCATCCATAAGGCTGAAACGGAGCGCTTCTTTCGAAAGCATTTTCACCGGCTTTCTGGCCGTCATCCTACAACCCTGTTTTTTAATAGCTTTAAAGGCTTTAAACCTTAGCAGCCGCCTCAATTTGTTTTATAGGCCCAATTTTTTTGAAATCTCGCCGCGTGGATCGCGTAAAAAACTATTATAGGCTGAATTTCTATCTCTAGAACACGCATCTAAGAAGGAAAAGCGACAGATCACCCCTTCAGTGGTAATGTCATGAGAAATCTCAAGCCCTCCTACGATCCTATTGAAGTGGAGAGAAAAGTCTCCGAAATGTGGGTTAAAAACCGCATCCGAGACAAGCTTTCCAAGCTAAGGGAGACCGGGCCTCTTTTCAGGTTCCTAGAAGGCCCCCCCACGGCCAACGGCTTCATGCACATCGGCCATGCTCGCGGAAGGGCGATGAAGGACGCTGTTTTACGCTTCGAAGCTATGCGGGGGAAAAACGTCTGGCGGAAAGCCGGATGGGACTGTCAAGGTCTGCCTGTGGAGATCGAGGCTGAAAAAAACCTAGGGATAAAATCCAAGGGAGACTTAGAGAAGATAGGCCTAAGCCGGTTTGTTGAAGAATGCAGTAGGCTGGTGGATTTCTACATTCAACATTGGAGAAAAAACTCTGAAAGACTCGGCTTATGGCTGGACTACGACCATGCCTACGAGACGAGGAAAGATAAGTACATTGAGTTTGTGTGGTGGTTTATTAAGAAAGCCTACGAAAAAGGACTGCTTAAAGAAGACTACAAGGTAGTACCCACTTGTCCCCGCTGCGAGACACCTCTCTCCAGCCATGAGGTGAGTCTGGGCTACGCCACCCTACGAGACCCTTCCATCATCGTCAAGTTTCAATTAGAGGATAAACCCGGGGAGTATATTTTAATCTGGACGACAACCCCTTGGACGCTGGTGGGAAACGAAGCTGTGTCAGTTCACCCGGATCACACCTACGTCAAGGTTAAAGTAGGGGAGGAAGTTTGGATTCTCGCCGAAGAACTTCGCAGCCGCGTCTTCCAGCAGCTTAAAGTGGAAGACTACGTTAAAGTTGACTCTTTCAACGGTCGGAAACTGGAAGGCGCCAAGTATGTTCACCCGCTGATGGAAGAAACTCCTGCTCACAGAAGACATTCCAACCTTCACGACCACGCCGTCATCTGCGGGGAGCATGTATCCATGGAAGAGGGAACAGGCTGCGTTCACACAGCTCCAGCCCACGGCCCAGAAGATTTTGAGGTTGGCGCAAGATACGGAATACCCGTGTTCTGCCCTGTCGACCAAAAGGGCCTCTTCACCGGGGAGGCGGGTAAATATGGGGGGATATTCTTCCGAGAGGCAAATAAGGCAGTAGTGGAGGACCTGAAAAGGAAGGAGCTGCTTGTCTGGTCTGGAGAAATTGAGCATGAATACCCCACTTGCTGGAGATGCGGCACTCCCCTCCTCTACCGGGCGGACAAACAATGGTTTCTTCAAGTCTCCCTTCTCAGGGAAAGGATGCTGGGGGAAAACAGCTCAGTCCAATGGTTTCCGGAGTGGGCTGGGAGAAACAGATTCGGGGAATGGCTTTGCAACGCGGAAGACTGGTGTATCTCGCGGACAAGGGTTTGGGGAAGCCCTCTCAATGTGTGGAAGTGTGGAAAATGCGAAGCCTTGAAAGTTATCGGAACCCGGGAGGAGTTGGTGAAAGAAGCCAAAAAACTCCCCAGCCGCCTTGAACTTCACCGTCCATGGATAGACGAGGTAGTGTTAAAATGCCCTCGCTGCGGAGAGGAAATGAGCCGCGTTCCCTTCGTTCTCGACTGCTGGCTGGATTCCGGTGTAGCTCATTCCGCATCCATAAACGCCTTGGAAGACCCTCAGCTTTTTCAGAGACTTTACCCCTATGATTTCATCACCGAAGCAGTGGACCAGACCCGTGGGTGGTTTTATTCCCTCCTAGCCACGGGAGTAACCCTCTACGATAAAACCCCCTACGTGAAGGTTTTATGCCAAGGCCATGTCCTCGACAAATACGGCCAGAAAATGTCCAAGTCTAAAGGCAACGTAATCTGGACTGAGGAAATCCTAAACCTCTACGGGGCTGACGTAACCCGGTTTTACCTTCTCGGTAAGGCTGCCCCCGAGGACACCTTACTTTTTGACGTTGAAGAACTCTCCCAGGTGAAAAGAGTCTTAAACGTGGTCTGGAACGTTTTCGCCTTTGCAGTAACCTACATGCAGTTGGACAGGTTCAATCCTGAGGATTGGCCTCTGGAAAAAATTTGGAAGCAGCTCAAAGACGAAGACAGATGGCTTCTTTCCCGATGCCAATCTATGACAGGGAAGGTCACCGAGAACCTCGTGAACTTCAGGCTTCACAAAGCCTTAAGGGAAGTCTTCGACTTCTTGGTCGAGGATGTAAGCCGATTCTACCTCAGGTTGATCAGGAGGAGAACGTGGATTGAAGCTGAGGCTGTGGAGAAGATGACCGCCTACACAGCCCTCTATACGGTGCTCTTAGAGGCCTTGAAGCTCATGAGCCCTTTCACCCCCTACTTGGCTGAGGAACTTTACTCAGCTCTATCCCCCGGGAAGCCTGAAAGTATTCACCTCTGCAGTTGGCCTGAGAGAAAAAATGAATTGGTGGACGAAACTCTTGAAAGGGATATTCAAATCTGCAGAGAAGCCTTGAAAGCCGTCCTTGCCGCGAGGCAAAAAGGGCGGATAAAACTCCGATGGCCTGTGCGGACGGTCACGTTGCTCCCCTCAGACCAAGCGGCTCACGAAGCCTTTACCAGAAGGAAGGAGATACTCCTCAACCAAGCCAACGCCAAAGAAGTACTCATTCTTCGCCCTGGAGAGCGGCCGCCCTTCCTAAAGCTTAAACTTCAACCTCAGCATGCCTCTTTGGGTTTGAAGTTTAAATCCGCCTTTCCCAAAGTGTTGGCCGGCTTGGAGAAGATGGGAGAAGGAACAGCCCTCCAGTTGCTCCAAGAGAAGGGGGAAGTCGAAGTATCCGTGGAGGGGGAAACCTACAAGCTTCAAAAAGAAGACTTCAAGGTTGAAGAAATCTACCCGAGTAGCATCGTTGCGGAGAATTTTGACCACGGCCGTGTGTATGTGGATACAGCTAAGACCCCTGAGCTTCTGGCAGAATCCGCAGCCCGGGAAATAGTTCGGAGAGCCCAGCTTATGAGGAAAGACATGCAGTTGAACATCGAAGACTACGTGGACGCCACCCTAGGGTATGCCAGCTCGGAAACTTTATCCATATTGAAGCAGATGGAAGACTACATCAAAACCGAGGTTAGAATCCGAAACCTGAGGCTGAAGAACATAGAAAACGTTAAACCAGCCGGAGAAGGTGCCTACCTAAAAGAGTGGCTGGTGGGGGAGGAAAAAATAAAGATATTGCTGGAAAGAATTCGGAGTTAGCTTTTTTCCAAGTCCTCCACCGGAAAGATCTCCACGTTGTCAATGAAGAATTCCAGTTTCCGTCCGCATTTAGGACATGTTCCACCGTTAAGTTGGATGATCTCCTCAGCCGGCTTCAGGTCGACGCCCTTATAGAGAAGATGGCCGCAATCTTTACAGACAGCCAGTTGAGGCATAACCCAATCCCTAGGCTAGTAGATGCGGTGAACTTTCAAATAAAGTTTCTTAACTCCTTGGAGAACTGATTTTCCACTTCCACCGCACCCCTTTCGGTGTGTCCTCTATTTTTAACCCCTTCTTCTCCAGCTCTTCCCTAAGGGCGTCGGCGGTTTTCCAATCTCTATTCTTCCGGGCTTCTTCCCTTTTGATGAGAAGTTTCTCCAGTTCTTCGGGAAGCTTTTCCGGTCTGGGTTTTTCTTCGACGAGGTTGAGGACTCTGTTCACGTTTTTTAAGAAGCCTTCCATGTCTTCCGCCTCCTTCTCTCCAAGCTTGTTTTCGTCGATAAGCCTGTTGGCCTCTCTCACAAGTCTGAACACCGAGGCTAAAGCAATGCTTACATTCAAGTCGTCGTCCATGGCTGCTTCAAAGCTTTCTTTGCATTGAGAAATCAGCTTTTCAGCTTCTTCTCTCTCTCCCTCTTCCTTCCTTCCCTTGGCTTCCTTTAGTCGATGGAGAAAGTCCTCTAGTTTTCCGACGACATCAGATGCCTTCTCCAGATTCTTCAAGGAGAAGTCTAATATCTTACGGTAATGGGTTGAAAGCAGAACGTATCTTATGGCCTTAGGGTGGTAGCCTCTCTGAAGTAAGTCCCGCAGGGTGTAGAAGTTTCCCAGAGACTTGGACATTTTTCTCCCTTCCACCATCAGGTGGTTGAAGTGAAGCCAGTAGTTGACGAATTTTCTACCAGTCGCCGCTTCTGCCTGAGCTATCTCGTTTTCGTGGTGAGGAAACATGAGGTCGACTCCGCCGGCGTGGATGTCGAAGGTTTCCCCCAGATATTTGATGGACAAGGCTGCGCATTCGGTATGCCATCCAGGTCTACCTTTCCCCAGCTCTGTTTCCCAAAAAACATCCCCATCTTCCTCGTCCCACGCCTTCCAGAGGGCGAAGTCTTCTGCCTCCTCCTTAGAGTACTGGTCAGCTTTGATTCGGCCTTTCGCCTTCAAAAGGCGTAGCTTGACCTTGGACAGCTGGCCGTATTCCCGAAATTTTGAGATGTCAAAATACACCGAACCGTCCTCCCCTCGGTAGGCGAATCCTTTGTCCATGAGCTTCTTGACCAGTTCTACCATTTCCTGGATGTGCTCGGTGGCTTTGGGGTAGACTTCAACTCTTTCAATGCCAAGTTTATCCGCGTCCTCGAAAAACGCCTCCGTATACTTGGCGGTATACTCCTTCAAGGAGAGACCGGTTTCTCTGGCGCCTCTGATGGTCTTGTCGTCAACGTCGGTTAGGTTCATGACTTGGTAGACCTCGTAGCCTTTGTATTTCAGCCACCTCCTTAGAACGTCTTGAAGCACAAAGGTTCTGAAGTTCCCGATATGGGCGTAGTCGTACACGGTGGGGCCGCAGGTGTAGATTTTCACCTTTCCGCTTTCTATGGGTTTAAACTCCTCCTCCCGGCCTGTCAGCGTGTTATATATTTTTAACCCCGAAGCCTTCAGTCCTCCCTTCAGTGTTTGCTGTATTTCTGGCAGTGTGCAATAAAATTTCTGACCAATTTCAGGCTGTGGGCGAAGTGGACATGCATGTAGGAGGCGTAGGTATTATACAGGTTCCAAGCGTCATGTTTCCCGTCGATGCCGTAGCCTTTCTCCATGCTGTAGGCGAAGACGGCGTCCCGGGGGATTTCCACGATCTTTGAATAGTGAAACTCATGGCCCTTCAGTTTCGCTCCCGGACCAGCCAGCAGGTGGCCTTTCACCACTTTGGCTAAAGTGTAGTTTAGGCAGAGCTTCTTGGTCATAAGGGTCCTGCCGTCGAAAATACCCACCATCCTATACGTGCGGCCGTTGAAATCGGTGATGGATCTCGTGAGATACATCAAGCCTCCGCACTCCGCGTAGACAGGCATGGAGTCCTCTGCCGCCTTCCTTATCTCGTTTCTCACGGTCTTGTTAGCTTCCAGTTCTCTGGGAAGCACTTCCGGGAATCCTCCTCCCAAGTATAGGCCGTCTACCTCGGGAAGCTTCCGGTGGTGGATGGGGCTGAAGGGCACAAGCTCAGCGCCGTGGAGACTCAACAAGTCCAAATTTTCTTGGTAGTAGAAATTGAAGGCTTCATCTAAGGCGACGCCTACCCTCACTTTTTTAGGAAGAGAAGTAGACGGAAAAAGCACCTTCTTCACTTCAGGCAATTTTGGGGCTGAAGCAGCGACGTCCAAGATCATGGCCAAGTCCACGTGGGACTCCATGTGGGAGATTATCTTTGAAAAATAACCTCCTAGGCTTTCTTTTTCCTTTACAGGGATCAACCCCAAATGGCGTTCAGGCATTTCTATTTCCCCGCTCTTGGGTATAGCGCCTACGACGGGGATCTTAGCTGCTTTCTCGATCGCCTCCTTGCACCATTGAGCGTGGGAGAGGGAAGAGACCCTGTTCAGAATCACCCCCCTGAGGCTGAGCTGGGGGTCGAAGCTTTTGTAGCCTAAAACTAAAGCTCCAGCGGACCTCGCCATGCTGTGAGCGTCAACTACAAGGATCACAGGCGCCTTCAATCTTTTAGCTACCTGCGCTGTGCTTCCAGCCTCCCCTGCGCCGTGGATACCGTCGTAAAGGCCCATGACACCCTCCACCAAGGCTATGTCAGCTTCTTCCATGCCGTGAGCGAATATCTCCAGCAGATGGGGCAGAGGAACCATCCATGAATCGAGGTTTCGGCACGGCCTCCGGGTGATGCCAGTGTGATAGCTGGGGTCGATGTAGTCAGGGCCTACTTTGAAGGTCTGAACTAGGTAGCCTCTTTTCATGAGAAGCCCCGCGAGGCCTAAGGTAACTGTGGTCTTCCCTGAGCTGCTCTGAGCCCCCGCCACCACCAGCCGCGGTTTTTTCAAGCTGTCCGCGTTTGAATGAGGTTTCATTTCACGCCGCCGAGGCTTTGGCTTTCTATAAATTTTAATAAAAACCGGAAACGGTGAGAGTTACGGAACAGGGCCCTTCAAGCTCGCCTAGCCGTTTAGCGCTTCTAGGCTTTAGGTTTAGAGGCCATTCTTTCTAAGGCAGCCACTTCATTTTCCGTAAGCTCTTGGGTGTGAAGTTTTATGAGGGCTTTTCTTTTTCTAGTCTCCAGTTTTCCTCTAGGAGTTGCCCAATATCTCTTGACTTGGTCGGGTCCTGTCTTCACGCCTATTTCTCTTCTTTTTTCTAAAGCATCCAGATTCTCCGCAAGTTCGGCTTCATCCCCGAGAAACTCTTTGGCCTTCACTCTTCTGAAAAGCTCCTCGAAGGTCATGGCCGCTTCGCTGTCTTCAGGCAGGCTTTGGATGACTATGTTGAACCGGTGCCCTGTCCTCTGCCTTATTTCACTGGCCACTCTCCAACTCATATAAAACACCTGAGAAGTTCTGAGCTATTATTTCAGCCTAAGGGTTATAAATCTAGCTGAAAAACCGTAAACAAAAAAGGAGGAAAGAGCTTTAGCAGAGTTTGTTGACGGGATGCTCCTCAGCCGGCTTCGTTCCCAAGCCCTCCTTAACAGCCTCGGCCACCATGATGTTGGCGAAGGCTACGGTTGGGAAGATGTAGGGAGCGTTTTCAATAGGCCCGTAAAGGATGAAATCTCCTCCGCATAGGACATGGACAACGGAGCTGGAGATATCGCAGACTCTGTAAACGTCTTTTCCTTCAGGGATTTGTTTCTTGTATTTTTTAAGCCAAGTCCAAGCTGAAACAGCGTTGTGTATGCCTGTGCCCACCGGCAGCCCGAATTTAGTCTTCATCACGTACGTTGCCCTCTCAGAAGGCCCTGCCCCTAAGCTTAAAGCCGTAGCTGCCACGTCGATAAGGATTTTTTCAGTGAGTTCTTTCGCAATGTCTAGGAGGCCTTTTTCCATTAAACCCGCTCCAGTAGTCATCACTTCCATCCGCCCTTTTACCGTTGTCTGATCCTTAGGGTTAAAAGCTAAGACAATAGCAGGCAGGCTGGTTTCTCTGAGCACAGCCATCTCCTGTTCGGTGATGGAAACATTGATGGAGTTGAAGATCGCCCTATCTTGTAGCCCCACTTCCGCTGCATGTTTAGCCCCTTGAAGCCGGGTGGTGGCGTCTGTGGAGTCTATGAGGAGGGGGGCATCGGTGAAGTTTGAAACGAAATCAAGATACTTGATCATGACTTCAGGGGCCTCCGCAAAAACCTGAACCACCTGCGGAACTCCTGTGAGTTCTGAAAGCTCTTCCTGCTTTTTCAACAGGGCTTCAGCCGCAGCTCTGTCGAATTCTCCGCTTTTCGGGTCGGTGATGATTTTATGCCCTTTGTAGAAAATTGTGCCCGCCAAGGGCGTGGGCAGCTCGCCTGGCTGTCCTCCGAACTTCACTTTTCCAACTTCCACTATGGTTTGTTCCCTTTCAAACCTGAACATGCATATCACCTACATCCAATGTAACACGTATTTTAGGAAGGTGATGATGGTGAGGCCTAGCGCTAGGCCGTAGAGGAAACCCATCCACGTTCCAGCGGTTAGACCTCTCCTCAAGGCAACCTCCCCGAGGACGAACTCGATCTTCTCATCGACGGCGTCCAGTCTATCATGGAACTCCTTTATCTCCGGTGGTGTAACTACCGTCGGAACCACTACTTCTTCCCCGTCCGGTTTACCGACCATTCAGTATCTCCTCACGGTATGAAATACGCGAATATAACTCCGAACAGTAGCAGGGAGATGATCATGCCCCACATGAATCCTTTAACCAAGCCTCCGTAAAAACCTGCAGCAAAACGGTTCTCTCTTCCGATGAGAAGCAACCTTGTCTTCAGGTCATGTATCCGAGCCTCAATGAGAGCCATTTCCGGCGTGTACAAGGTTTCTACAGCCCTACGTTTGGCTTTCTCCACCATCTCACCCCAATCCAGCTAAGAGGAGCAGAAACAAGGTACCTAAGGCAGCGAAAAAGCCCAGAGCGAAACCTAAATGCCTCGTGGAGTACACACCCATGGTCAGTCTTCTCTCCCTTGTCAGAAGCCTTACCTTGTATTCCACATCCCCGACGACTTTTCTCATAGAGTCGACGGCTGGGGGAAGGGAAACCATCAGGGGAATTCTCACAGCGGCTTTTTCCTCCACCTTCTCCGCTATCTTAATGATCATCGGAGGCTCTCCGAAGGCGCCGGGGTCTTGGGCTGCCAGCTCCTCTATTTTCGCTAGGATGACTCCTAGGTCTTCCACATCCACCATGGCTGCCATTTGAACCTGTTTTCTGAACCTCTCCACGCCTTCAGGAGGTACGGCTTCAATGTAGGGAATGGCCCCCGGAGCCTTTATGATCTTTTTGGTTTCAGGGTCAACGCCGAATTCCCACAGGGCCTTGAAGCATCCCCCGGTCACGTGGCCTGCAACCTCGGTTCCGCACACCACTACAAATCGAATATTGGGGTTGGAGATGGTGTTCAAGATAACCTTCTCAATCCCAACGTTTTCCGTTTTACATTCCCCACAGAGAGCCACGTTCCGGTTTTCGAGGAGGGGTTTAATCAAGGCTGCGGAGGCAAGGGTTACCACAGCCACGCATCCCTCCGGGTTGCCTACGTAATAGTCTCCGGGAGCCACAGGCCACTCTGACACTGGAACCTTATTCACCTTAGGCTTGGGCTCCGCGGTCTCGCCCCCTTCTTTTTGGCCCATGGAACTATCCTCCTCCCACAGCCTTCAAGGCTTCAGGGCTCGTAACCGCCAAGTAGGTGAATATTATAATGGCGAAGAACAGGCAGCCGATGAGAAAGCCTAGGAAGATATTGGTCAGAAGCCCCGCTCTCCTGTATATGCCTCCTCGGAGAGGCCTTGAAAACAGAGGCTCTGAAGCTGGGTTGAGGCTGGAGAGAAGCTCCTCCGCCAACTTTTCCAGTTCCCTCAAACTTTTTTCCAAGGGCATGATGTCAAGAGTGACCACATCCATCCGAGCTTCTCCCACGAGGCCGTTTTCAGCGTCTAAGATCACGTCGTATTCTTTAGATATTTCAGCCGCCATAGCTCTCCCTCTACTTCTTTGCCTCCGGAAAACCTGTCCACATCACCGAAGCTGATTCTTTTATGGCCGCCTTTATGAAAGCATAGTATCCACCAATCCACACCGCTGCCCCTAGGAAGATAATGCCCACAGCCGCTTCCAACGTCATGATAGAAGGATTCAACCCCGCCACTCCTAGGGCGGAGATCCCGGCGAGAGTTACGTCTATTCCCGCCACACCAACGGCTAGCTTTAAGGTTCGAGTCTGCTTTTCCCCAGGCCCCAGACAGGCGTTGAAGGGGTGGAAGATGGTCATGCTGGTGGCCCAAAACACGGCGACGACGAACCCTGTCAAGAATATCATGGGCATAAGCCTCCCTTGGAAGAAATCCACCGTATACCCTCCTGCAGCAGCGCTGAGGAGAGCCATCAAACCCACGGAGGCCCCTACAGACAGCTCGGTTATGCAGCGGGTGAAGACAGGGATCTCCAAAATCTTCAATCTGCCGATGATAACCCCGTACATAATGCCCCAGAGAGCCGCTAAAGCCACGCCCAACGCAGGCTCAT
This sequence comes from Candidatus Hecatella orcuttiae, assembly GCF_002009985.1. Lineage (NCBI taxonomy): Archaea > Thermoproteati > Candidatus Bathyarchaeota > Bathyarchaeia (SeqCode) > Candidatus Hecatellales > Candidatus Hecatellaceae > Candidatus Hecatella > Candidatus Hecatella orcuttiae. The sequence goes on along the minus strand of NZ_MTLX02000002.1, from coordinate 109,480 downwards.
ATCTCAGCCCCACCAGCGCTGTGAGGACACCCATCCCTATGGCCAGATTACCTATGGAGGGCACTCCGGTGCCTAACCCGTAGCCGGCTATGCGGCGAATGGCGTCTGCTGCCCAAACAAGGGCGGGCACGGCCAGCGCTGCGGGGATTAGGGGGGAAAACTTCCCCAGATAGACACCGGGTAACCCTACGGCGACTCCGATGATGGCTAAGTATTTCGGATTTATGGTAGGCTTCTTAGGAGCCCCTTTCGTCACATGGCCCATGTTTTCATCCAACACCCCCTATTGAAACCAACAAGATGAGAACTCCGAAAAGAATCGAAGCTGAGAAGCAGGCGGCGATAACTCTGGGCAGCTTGGAAAATTTCGGATCCAGCCAAGACTCGATGACGCCTCGGATGCTGTAAGCTGCTATGTTAGCGTTGATGAGGTATAGACCCACCGCCGTTATCACGGAAAGAGCCATGGCTGCCACTTGGGGGGCAGGTTGGGGAAGGACTCCTACAAACTCCGCCAACGTCGCACCGCTGCTGAACCGGTACATGGCTGTGAAGGCCAAGGCTCCCCCCGCTCCAGCCAGAAAGCTACCCAGCACCCCGCCCAGATAGGGGGCGGTGGGGACACCGTGGCCGACGGTTCCCGGGGTCACGTAGGGTTTTATCGGGTCCCCTGTTATGGGGTCTCGCTCTTTGGTGGCGAAGGCAGGGGGAACTCCTTTGCCGAAGATGACGATGAGGTTGGTGAAGAGCATGGTGATCGCCAGCATGAGGGCGGAGCTTACGCCGGCGGTGATGATCACGAACATGAGACTTTTGGTGTAGAAGGCTGCCGCCAAAAACAGGCCGGTTACACCAGCGCCCATGGTTATCATTTCGCATCCCGTGGCAACGCCTGTCGCTGTAGACATGGCCGCTGGGGCGCCGCCTATGGGAATGAGGAAGACGCCTACGCAAACTAGGATTCCTCCAAGCCCTATCATGAACAGGACCAGCAACATTACATCGATCATGGGAAGACACCTTCTCAAGCATAGGGACCGAACTTTTTCCGAGCCCAAACCTCCAAATACCGGTTGAAACCGATGAGCGCAGCTAAGATTATCAGCCCTGTGATGAGGCTTAACAGGATTACGGTGAAGTTTCCTATCAAAAGGCGTAGGTTATCCACCAGCAGTATCAACGCGTAGCAGAAGCCGGCCATGGGGCCGCCGTATTTGGCGCAGAAATAGGTCACATCTATGCTGGTTCTCCAGCCTACCTCCGCCTTGGTGGTTATCTGCCCGAAGTTTTTGCTGGGAACCCCTTCCCCGAAGGGAAAATGCTGAAACTGCCTCTCTGCACCGTAGTGAATGTCCCCTGTCGAAGAGCCCACGGCTCCCGCCATTATTCCCAGCAGAAAGCTGAGGAAGGGTATGGGCATAGGGTAGCCGAGCAGCCCCTCCAAGCTGAAGAAAACATTGTAGAAAATGTAGGCTAAGGCAACCAGCGCCGTGCTGACGATGAAGCCGTGGGAGGCGATGAGGGGAAGATGGCTTGTAACAACATCCAAGTAAAGGGGTTGCTTGAAGATGTTCACGCTGGCCGTTCTCCCCAGATGAGAGGAAACCGCTAGAGAAATGTGAACCAACGTGGTGAAAGATGAAGCGACGGCTAAGGCGATGAGGGGGTGAACCTGGAAACTGTACCATAACACGGTGAACACAGTTCCCGCCGTCGCTCCCCACAGCCCGTTGGATATGGGTTCCCCGGAAATCGCCTTGTTGTAGATTCGATGACGCACTCCCATCTGAGGGGCTAGTTGAACTTGGGAATTGGGATTTGACTGTGAGCCTGTGTCGGATTCTAGGTCTTCAAACCAGCCGATGATAGCTCCTAAGCTTACAATAAAGGCGAAAACACCGAGGACGATGGCGGCGGTTAAGAACTCCATGGCCGACCATTATTGCTAGTTAAAAGTCTCTCACTATATATTTTTTTGGCATCCCCCTTCTTGCTTCAAAGAAAGCGGATAGTTGAGAGTCCTAAAAAACGAACTCCCTCCACCTCCTATTCCGGGCTTGTTTGTAGGTTGCAGCCTGTAAGGAAATATCTTTATATATATTTAAATTCATAACACCGTTATACGGTGAGAGAAGTTGCGGAGGGTTTTTGTTTGCCTCTCCGAAAACATCCCAAAGCTTTGCGGAAAGGCTTCAGATAGAGGGTAGTCTTCTCTCCTCAGCTTTTAGGTTTCCAGCCGGATTGGCTTTCTTAAGAAAGCGGGTTAATTTTCCCCTGCCGCATCATGAAAAATTTTTAAAGCATATATGTGATTGGGAGGAAAGCTTAACCTGCGCTACGAGACTATTCTCCTCAGAAAGTCAACGCTGGGAAAGGAAGTGACCTTATGGTGAAACCAAGAAACTGGAAGGAAATCGATGAAACGATAAGAAGCTATCTCGGCTTAAAATACTCCCTCGTCGGAGTGAAACTTCTCAAGGAAGACGCTCATGGAACTGAGGCTCTCAAACCTGAGAGACCCATGGAGTACTGTAAGACGCTCCGCTTGGCTTCCATGGAAAACAGGGTTTTTCTTTACGGGAAAGACGACGAAGCCTGCTCCACAGCCCATTTCGTCCTAGGTTTCAGGGAGCCGAAGCTATCCGGGGTTGAGCCTAGGGTTAAGCCAGCGGACACGAAAGGCATACAGGTTGCTCCCCTCAGCCGGATGGAGGAAGAGCCCGACGTCGTCCATGCGATTTTGACTCCGAGACAAATGATGGAGCTAACCAGTATCCTGAAAGGTGCGGGGGTCGAAAGCCTAGCCGCGGACTTTAAAGGGGAGAAGGCTTGCAGCGATTTCACTGCCAAACCTTACTTGGACCGTAAGCCCAATGTGTCTTTCCTCTGCAAAGGAGCCCGGCTACTGGCTGATTTTCGAGAGGACGAAGTCATCTTCGGAGCTCCTCCTGAAGTATATGTGCAGGCAGCTGAAGCCATATCGGAGGTTATGAAAAGCGGAGGCCCCCTCTGCGGATGCCGGGCCAGCGACCTACCCAAGGACCTCGTTCAAGAACTTGAAAAAATCGGCCTGTCCAAGGGAACCGATTATTTTCTTGGAAAATTCGATGGCACCAACGTCAGGGTCTACCTCAACAAGGATTTGAGGGGCAGATTTAAACTGCTTACCATTCGCATCCCCCTGAAAATGGCTTCGGAGGAAAAGGCTAAAGAAGCGGTGGAAAGGCTTTCCGAAACCATCAGACCGTATGAAGTGGTTCAACGAGGTCCTTGGATAGACTTCATTCTCACAGCCAGCGAAGATGAACTGGGAGTGGACCTTTACTCTGGGGAGAACCTGGAGAGACTTCTCAAGTCGATCGTAGGTGACGTTAGGCGGCACCTGCAGAAAATAGGACATGAGGGATAAGGGACGACGGTAGATCTTCAAAGGTATAGGCGTCTCAGCAACTCCCACAAAGGATATCTTATCATCCACCCCATCATGACCGGGGGCATTCTCCCTCAAGAAGTTCAGAAGAGGCTTCTGGAAGAAGGCTGGACTAAAGCCGGCTACGCCATCTGCTTTGACTGTCTAGACGGGAGATCCAGCCTCATAGGCAAGCCTCCCGTTAAAGACTTCCAAGCCGATGTGGCGGAGTTCTTCGGGGGAGACGTGGCTGAGCATACCTTCGGCTGCCGGGGAGCCCAATTCGCCGTCATGAAAACCTTGGCTGACTATGTAGCGGAAAACGGGTCGAGGGAATATGCCAAAGTCATCGTCACCGATCCCCTCTGCCACTACACAACCGTCATAGCCGCTGAGATGGCGGGCTTCGAATTGGAAGAGGCAGTTCACAGAGGCTATCCTGAGTACAGGGTGGAGGCGAAAAATTTCGCTGAGAGAATAGAGCGGGTTAAAAAGGAGAAGGGGAAGCTTCCCGCGTTGATAGTGGTCACCCATGCGGACCCCTACTACGGTAACCTGAATCCTGTGAAGGAGGTGGGGGAGATTGCAAGGGAATATGACATCCCCTACATGGTCAACGCCGCGTACACAGCCGGGGTCATGCCGGTGAACATGAAGGAGATGAAAGCCGACTTCCTGACGGTTTCAGCCCACAAATCCATGGCCTCCCTAGGCCCTCTGGGTTTTCTAGTCACCAACTTTGAATGGGCTAAACGAACGTTTGAAAGCTCCACTATGGTGACCCACTGGAGCGGCCGGGCTTTTGGGAAGAAGATTCCCAGCCTTTTCGGGTGTAGCGTAGGCGCTGTGCCCCTAGTTTCCGCCATGCTTTCATTTCCCTACGTAGTGGAGCGAGTTAGAAATTGGAATGAAGAGCTGGAAAAAGTCCGCTGGTTTATCGGGGAAATGGAGAAACTAGATGACGTCATGCTCATTGGGGATAGGCCTCACCGACATCATCTGATGCATTTTGAAACCCCTGTTTTCTGGGAGATATCCAAACGTCATAAGAGGAAAGGTTTCTTCTTGGCGGAGGAGCTGAACAGGAGGGGGATCACAGGCATCCACAGAGGTATGAGCAAGCACATCAAGCTCTCAACCTACAGCCTAAGCTGGGATCAGCTCAAAAAGGTTAAGGATGCCTTCTACGAAATTGCCGAAAGCTACACCTCCGGTTAGACAATTCGGCCTCCGGAGAGGTTTAAGGCTCGTTTCAAAGCCTACGGATAGAGCGATGGCTGTCCACAACTTTAATACGTCCCTGCACCTCATCCATTTCCAAGAGCCTTAAAGTCCGACGGGAAGAAGGCTGGAGGCAGGCCGTCCAGCTGAGAATTCGGTGAAAACTCGTGGTGAACCCTAATCCTTTCGGCTTCTTTCGAGAGGAATGCGAAAACGCCCTCTTGGCGGTTCTCGGAAAGGTTTACCCCGACTTTGAAGCTCCAAAATACTTGACCACGATTCCTTCTTCACCTCAGTTCGGGGAGCTTTCCTCCAGCCTATGCTTTGAGCTTTCCCAAAAGACAGGGCTGAAGTCCTCCGTCATCGCCGAAAACCTCCGCGTGGAGCTTAGTAAGCTGAGTTTCAATTTAGTTGCCAAAGTGGAAGCTGTGGGAGGTTATCTAAACTTCTTCGCCGACATCCCCCAACTGGCTAGTTTAACGTTTGAAGCTGTGAAGGAACTGGGCCGCTCCTATGGGCTTGTCACCGCAGCCTCCTCTGAGAAAATCTTGGTGGAACATACCAGCGCCAACCCCAGCGGGCCTCTTCACATAGGCACCGCCAGAAACGCCATCCTGGGAGACGCTTTGGCTAGGCTTTTGGAAGGGCGAGGCCATGTGGTGAGGCGGCATTTCTACGTCAACGACATGGGTAGACAGGTTGCTACGGTGGCCTATGGTTTTATGCTCTTGGGAAAACCGAAGGTGGAAGGAAAACCCGACGAGTGGCTGGGCTTTCTCTACACGGCCGTTCACACTCTTGTGGAAATTACAAGTTTGAAAAAAAGGATGGGAGCGGTCAAAGAACGGGTGGAGGCTGAAAAACTGAAGAGACAGCTGGGTGAGCTTGTAGCCATAGCCTCGGAGCTGGAATCCCAGCGGAAAGAAGTCTTCGACAGACTCTTGGAAGCTGTAAACGCTGACTCTGATCCGGAGAAAAGCATCGAGAAAATTCTCAAACTCTACGAGGACGGAGACCCGCGGACTGTGAAGCTTATCCGGAGAATAGTTAACCTCTGCCTCAGAGGCTTTAGAAAAACCCTGAAAACCGCAGGCATAAAATTTGATGCTTGGGACTGGGAAAGCAACCTAGTGTGGAGCGGCGAAGTTAAAGAAGTTCTGGAAAAACTGAAGAAAACCCCCTACGTGAAACTTCAGAGAGGCGCCTTAACCTTCGACGCACGTTTAGCTGCTGAGACTCTTGGAGCTGCCACCCTTACATCCCAAGAAGGGCTGCCGGAGGTTTCTCCGCTGGTCTTAGTTCGAGGCGACGGCACCACCCTCTACACGACGAGAGACATCGCCTACCATTTGAAGAAGTTTTCTTGGGCGGACAGGGCGGTCAACGTCATAGGCGTCGACCAGAAGCTGGCTCAGCTTCAACTCAAGCTTGCCCTCCTAGCCTTGAAGGTCAGCAAAGCTGCGGATTCCCTCATTCACTGCGCCTACGAGTTGGTCACCCTTCCCGGGTATAAGATGTCGAGGAGGAGAGGCCGCTATGTCACCTTCGACGAGGTTATGAGGGAGGCTTTCGCCATGGCCTACAAGGAAGTGGAAAAACGTTCACCCGATATGAGTGAAAGGAGAAAAAAGGAGACCGCCAAGGCGGTGGGTCTAGGGGCTATCAAATACGCCATGCTCAGCGTTTCCCCCCTGAAAGTTGTCACCTTCAGCTGGGACCGGGTTCTGAACCTCGAAGCCAACAGCGGCCCCTATATTCAATACGCCCACGCCCGAGCTTGCAGCATTTTGAGAAAGGCAGGAGCCCTTCCCCCTCCTCCCCCGAGGGACAGCTTGCTTTTGGATAATCCCCTAGAAAAGCAGCTACTGGTTAAGCTGGCTAGGCTTCCTGAAGTTTTCTCGGAGGCTGCGGACTCCCTTAAACCTGAAATCTTGGCTGAATATGCTAACGAAGTAGCTGACAGCTTCAACGCCTTCTACGATGAGCTGCCTGTTTTGAAGGCTGAAAGTAAGACCGCCAAGAAAAGCCGCATGTGGCTGGTGAAGGCTGTGCAGGTGGTGTTGGGGAACTCTCTGAGGCTTTTGGGCATAAAAGCGCCATTTCGGATGTAAAAACGATAGTGTTTTAAGGCTTTTTGAACATATATAATGAGGGATTCTAAACCCCGTCTTTTTAAGAAACACCGGGCTTTGGCTGAGATGACGGTGAAAATTAAAATCTGCAACATAGTCGTTTCAGTAGATTTTGGCCGAAAAATAGCCCTATCTAATCTTCTTAAGACTTATCCAACTCTTTTTCGGCGTAAAAAGCATTTTCCAGGGCTTGTTATGAGGTTAAAAAACCCTAAGACAGCCAATCTGGTTTTTAGGACTGGAAAAATGATCTGCACAGGTTTAAGCTCCGAGTTGGAGGTTCCGAAAACAGTCAGAAAGGTGGCCGCGGAGCTGAAGCGCAGAGGCGTCAGACTGGAGGGGAAGCCGGAGGTCAAAGTTCAGAACATCGTAGCCTTGGTGAACTTCGGGAGAAACATAAGCCTAGAAAGAGTCTCCCACCAGCTGGTTTCCACCATCTACGAGCCTGAGCAGTTTCCCGGCCTCATCTGCCGCATCGACGAACCTCGAACAGTGGCCCTTCTTTTCTCCAATGGAAAGGCGGTGTTGACGGGGGCGAAAACCCGAAGCGAGGTCTACAAGGCTGCTCGGAAGCTTGAAAGAAACCTATTTGGAAGAAGGATAGAAAAGACTCTGGAGGCTAAGGAAAGCGAAATCAGGACGCTGGAGGATGCTAATGGGCTTAAGATTCTGACTACCCTCTACAGCCTCTGCGAGTTTTGCACCTACGACTGCGGGCTTTGCCCCTACCCGGGTTTGGGGATTTTCTTGGAGAAGGTGGACCGGGAAACCTTGGCTCATGTGGCTAAACTAACTCGTATAGAAACCTGTAAAGGCGGGGTTTTCGCCAAGCCCATACCCTCCCTCTCCAGCCGTCTAAGAACCTTGGAAGTCAGTTTGGATGAGTTTTTCCGGGATGTGCTCCAAAACCGGTGGAACGGTTTCCCCATCAGCGATTGAACATCGTTTTCGGCTTTTCACAGCAGCTTCCAGCTTCTAGGAGGTCTCCCTCAACCTTTTGACGGCGAACTCCTTATCTAAGGATAGGAGAAAAGGAGCCAGCCTAGGGCCGAATTTTTTCCCCAAGAAAACCAGATAAACCGCTTCAAAGATCTTAGGGCCTATCCCCAAGCTTTTCCCCAGCTCGAAGACTTGGTATTGAAGTTCCGCCTCATCCCAGTCTTTTTCCTCCAGCATTTCAGCCAGCCTCTTCAGTCCTTCCCTTTGTCGGCTGTCTAACATTTCTCGAACCTGCGCGGGGAGGGTTTCGGCTATGTTGAATCGGAGGTCTTCCCCAGCGTAGTGGACGACCCAGTATTGCGCCTTCTTCAGCCTGTCTTGGGCTGAGGAAATCACCTCCTCTCCCACTTTTTTTCCTCCCCCCAGTTTCTCTAAGACTTCTCGAACCTTGGATTTCACCCCCTCCTCCCCTAGGAGGGGCGTCAGCTGGCATAGGACTATGGCGAACCTGAAAGGAAGTCTGAGGGGAGGAGAGGCGGGGGGCCCCTCAGGCAGGCTGAGGGGGTAAACCCTCCGGACAGCGGCTTCCTCCTCCGGGGTTGAGGCCTTTTCTAGGTTGAAGTAGATTTTTTCAGCTCTTTCAAATTCGTCGATGAGCTGGGGGAGCCGCTCGGGGGAGAAGTTGATGTGCTTGCGGGGTTCTTCTCTGAGGACCATGAAGCGGTAGACTTCCGGGGGGGCGGAAGCCGACCATTCTGCGAAGGTGAAGGAAATCCCCTTGTGGGTTTTCATGGCCTTCGCCCCCAAAAGTATCCACTCGTAGGGAATGCGGTAAGGCGGCTTCCAACCGAAGACCCGGCTGACGATATGCTCCCCCGTGTCGTAGGCTCCGCCCTTCACGCAGTGGTCTTTGCCGGCTGGTTCGCAGCTTACCTTGAACAAGGCCCACTTGGCAGGCCAGTCGATCCTCCACCGGAGTTTAACCGGGTGGTCCGCTATCTTTACCTGCCCCCTCCGGCCGCAGGCCTTGCAGCTGTAGGTCAGAAGGTCACCTTGGGAGTCGTAGGCTTGAACCTTCGTGGTCATGAGGCGGCCGCAGGCTTCGCAGACCACCAAGCAGGGATACCAGTCTTCCAGCTCTTTTTGGAAGGCCTCAAGCTTCTCTCCCTGAAGCGTGGGTGTAACCACCCGGCGGAGGATGGCCTTTAACTCGCCCACCTTTTCTAAGGCCTTGCGGATGAGGTTTTTCATCTCCGGGGTCTGGTAAAGACGGTGGGACCAGACGATCTGGGGGTGGAAGCCGAAAGTTGGGAAGGTTTCGATGAGCTCCTGAGCGTAATGGCGCCCCCAGCTTTCGCAGTGCCCGTAGGGGCAGGGCACCGCCCACATGGGTCTTCCAAGGTACTCCCTGCGTGATGCGAAGTCCTTAGGCGTAGCCGGGGGGAAGGTTTTCAGGGAGTCAAAGTCGTCGACGAAAAAGTAGAAGGCGGTGGGGAAGCCTCTCTCCCTCAGCAGGGTCTCGAAGGCGCTGCAGTACACCAGCTCCCGACCTACACCGACGTGGATAGGCCCGCTGGGGGTCTTGGCGGTGCTGAAGACCAGCTGCTCATCTCCTCTGAGCTCCAGTTCCCTGACCACCCGGTCAATCCAATGGCCTTCCAGCCGCCCTATTTTTCCCGCCAAACTTAATCCCCGCCATCCGATCTAAGACTGCGAAGGGGAAGCAGTCGAAACCGTAAACCGTATAATTGGAGACAGATATAATATTGACGGTGACCTCCGGGAACCCTAACACCGCTGAAGAAGGGCCCGTCGTCTAGAGGGACTCATCGTCATCCCGGAAAATCAGGACTAGGGCGCCGGCCTGCGGAGCCGGAGGTCGGGGGTTCAAATCCCCCCGGGCCCGCCACCGTAGTCAGTGGTAATAATTTACTGTAGCCTCCAATTTGAACCCTTGTAGACGTTAGCCTCTCTTAGGAAGCGGTAGAAAAATATGCCACAACAAGCAGGGAAGCAGAATAATATTACAACAGCTTCGAAAGGCATCGATGAAGATTGCTAAGGCTCAATGGCGACGCCAAGCCTTGGAAGAGACGAGAGTAACCAATGTGAGGGAGGGGGAACACCCCTATCCGAGAGCTCACGCTTTGGCAGCTATTGCTCCTATTAGCGGTGACTAAGCAAGTTAAGGGAAAAGGTCAGGCCTTTCGGAAGCGAAGGCTGTCAGAATACTGATTAGCATGCCTCTTTCATGGGTATTCCATATTGCAAGCTCTCAGGAAAATCTTGGGGCTCCCTTTCAGCTTCGATGTTAAACAGCTTTCTGGCTGCCAGAACTAGGGAGGTTTGATCCTTTTCCGCGGCTTTTCTCAGGTTTTGGATTGGATGGTGGAAGATTCTTTCGACGAGTTCATAGGACATATCTTCGATGAGTTTCCGCAAAGTTCCATCCACCCGGCCCAGCATGCTGAGAAATCTCTCCACTTCTTTCCTCCTGATCTTCTCGGCCCTCTGCAGCATGGCTGAGATAACAGGTTCCGCGGTTTCCCTCTTCAACATCAACTCCAGCCGCCCTACTTCTTTTTCCACGATTTTTTCAACCTTTTCCACCTCTGCGGCGCGCATTTTAAGGTTTAGCTGGCTCAGCTTTTGGAGGTCGTCGATGTTGTGGAGTTGAACCCCCCTAAGGCGGGCTACCTCGGCGTCCACGTTCCTAGGCTGGGAAAGGTCAATGATGAGCATGGGCTTTCCTCCCCTTTCCTCCAAAGCCTTCCCCACCTCGCTCAACTTCAACACTGGGTGGGGCGCTGAGGTGGCGACCACCACCACGTCGGCTTCAGCCAGAAATTTCCCCAGCTGACTGAAGGACACAGCTCGGCCGCCCAGCATCCGAGCCAGCCTAAGGGCTCTGGGATATGTGCGATTGGCCACGAAGACCGCGGCCTGCCGTCTGGCTGCAAGAGCTTTCCCCACCAATGTGCCGGTTTCCCCAGCTCCTAGGATGAGGATTCTCCTCCCTTCCAGCCCACCGAGGACCTCCTCAGCCAAGTCTACGGCCACCGAACCCACCGATGCAGCGCCCTTGCCGATGTCTGTTTCAAGGCGAACTCGACCCCCCGTCTTGATCGCCTTGGTGAAAACTTTCTCGAGCAGAGGGCCTACCGTGCCGCAGGCTTTAGCCTCTTCGAAAGCCTTCCTGATCTGGCCGAGGATCTGAGCTTCCCCGACTACCATGGACTCAAGGCCTGAAGCCAGCCGGAAAAGGTGGCCCACAGCTTCCACGTCACGGGACACTTCGATAAGGCTGTAAAATTTCTCTGAGTTGAAACCTGTTTCTTTCCTCCACCACTCTGCCACTCTCTCTTCGTCTTCCTGGGTTAAGGTTACTGCGAAGATTTCTACCCTGTTACATGTCTGCAGAATTAGGCATTCCCTGATGTTTTCCGCATTCTGTAAACTCCTCAAAGCCTTCGGGGGGCTCTTGAAAGTTAGCTTCTCCAGCAGAGGGATGGAAACCTTCTTGTAAGTGGCCCTCAAGTTAAAGATTCTCAAGCCGCTCACACCATCCTCCCTTATGGCAAACACTTCTAAACGAATCCCGATCCCAAAAAATGTGGACGGGGGGCGCTTCTACTTGCCCCTCTTCACAGCGAAGATCACGGCGGCTCCTATGATAATACCGACCACTACGCCTATGGCGAGGTAAACGTAAAGCATTCCTACCCTCGGCGGGGCCGCTGCTTCTAACTCGGCCACACGGTCTTGAAGACTGCTAACCTGCGCCTGCAAACTGCTGACTTGATTCTCAAGGTCGCTGTTTAACTTTCGGAGGTCTTCATTTTGGCTCTTTAAGGCATTGTTCTGTTTTTGGAGGTCGGAGATTTCGTCTTGCAAGCGGGAAACCTCAGCCCGCAAGGTTTCAACTTGCTCTGCAGGAGCCAAAGTGGCGATGGTGGCGTCGGCTATAGCTTTAGACGCGGTCAATTCAGCCTTGGCAGCATAGTCCAGAGCTGCTGCCAAAAGCATCTGGGTGTAGGTTGGGTTATGGAAACCTTCACTGCCATCTGCCTCTGCGTAGGCAAACCTACTTTTAGCTTTCAGCAGTAGTTCTTCCGCTTCTTTGAGGGTGGCCATATCAATTCCTGCGGTTTCATTAGCCGTGATGATAGTAGTTTCGGCTGAAGATATGGCTGCCTCTGCCTTCTCCAGCGATTCGCTGAACAGAGTCTGGGCATCTAATATGCGCTGTTCAGCCCATTCTGCGCCTTGTTCCTTGTGGCAGCCTATAGCTTGACCACATGTATAATCGTATGTCCCATAGGATTGAACCGTCATGGTATGGTTGCGTAGATCATAGGCAATGGCCGTCTTGGTGTCAAGAGCCATGTGGCAGTCAACGCATGTAACACCGGAAGCATAGTGTACGCTACCTATGGCGGTGAATATTTCCCCTGTGGTATGATGCCATCTCTCCTTATCCTTCTCCTCCACCGTGGCTCCACCAGTGTGGCACTGCGTACAGACAGTTAATTTATCAGCAGTCGACCCAACCTCTCCCACGGCGGGGTATCCTTTGACGGCAGGCCTCGTTATTCTCAGGTCGGAAGAGTGGGGATTGTGGCAGTTGACGCAGGTAACAGGGTTCACGGCATTTTCGACGGTTACTTCAGGAGCCTTGAACAAGGTGATGAGATCGGTGTTCAGGATTTTATCTGCACTCATACAGCTCAAACAGTAATCCTGTGCGTAGGGCAAAGCTACAAGATGCTCTAAAGATTCGCTGTGTTCACTCTGAATCCAGTCATGATACTGCTGGTGATGTTTATGAGGCTTTTCACCGTGGGTGTAGCTGAAGGATTCGGGGTCTCCAAGCTGGTAAGTGATGTCCTTACCCCTAACATGGCACTGCCCGCAGACCTCCGCACTCACATCGATGACCATTTTGTTCTGCGTGGGCCCCGTGATGTGGTCTCCTCCAGGCCCATGGCAAGACTCACAGGTGATGCCGAGGAACTGCCAGTTGCCTACGATGCCAGGCATACCCTCTGGGGACGCGGCCTCTACATCATAGCCTGTAGTGTGACAGTTTCCGCAAGTATACTTTTTAACTTCGCCAGCGTGGTAGTCGACCCATTCGCCTGTGGCGATATTATATTGGTTTTTCCCAGGTGTTTTGACTCCATTCTCATAATGCCAAGTTATAAAGTAACCGCTTGTGTTTATGTAGCGTATCTTCCAAATGCCTCCTAAGGTGTACGCCACATCATCCCAAGATATACCCTCGGGCAGGGGGAAACCTTCCTCCTGCGCTTGCTGTGCGGTGAGTATCATGTTAGCATGGCCTGTGTCTTTCCATTCTTCATACTGAGCGGGGTGGCATATTTTACATGTCTCTGGACCGACGTAGCTTGGGATCTCTGCGGCGTATGTTTCTTGGGAAGCCTGTATGTTTGCTTGGATCGTCAATGCTCCTGCGATGGAACCGAAGGCTAGGATGGTTATGGTGATAGCCATTAAATAAATAAGATGTCTATTTTTAATCGTATATACCCCCTTCCTTTTTTGGCAGGGTTTCTAACGTTTCTTTTATTACTATTATTAGATATATAAATTTTTGCACAATAATTTAAATTTATAAATTATTATATATATAAAAAAAATCTTCGATCAAATTTTACCAGAAGCCTTTCTAATTTTGTAAGAGAACACTACTAACTCCATGACTGCTATTATGCCTAAAGCAATCAGCAGAGATATCTCCCAACTGAGAGACCTACTCCCCGCCAGCTCCAAAGCTATGCGCTGAGATTGCTCTCCCAAGTTAAAGGCTTGGGATATAAGCATGTGAGTAAGTATGGGTGCATGGAACCCTCGACTTTTCTCATTCTTCACCATTTCCAGTATGTGTTCAGCCTCAGCCAGCATGCTTTCAGCTTTCACCATTAGAGGGTCTTTTTCACTTACTTTGAAGACAGATTTGGCCTTGGCGATAACTCCTTCAGCCGCCCTTATTTTCTCCTCAGCCTTCTTGATCTCATACTCAGTCCTGTACTGAAGGGCATGTAACTCTCCCGAAGGTAGGATCGCGTGACACTGCTCACATGCTTCTTCTAAGAGAGGTTGAGTAAAGTTATGCCTGAACCGCTCTCCTTCAGAGTACATGTGGCATGTCTCACAACTTGCTCCCACAGCCTTATGGACGCTGGCATTCCAGAAATAGTATTCTGGACTTGTGGTCTGATTGTGACAGCGCCCGCAGAGGGTGGAAACAGTGGGGGTCCTAATTTCCTGGGAGTGGGGGTTATGGCAGTTGGTGCATGTGATATCATACACAGCCATTTTCGATTCGCTTAATTCTTCAAAGGTTTTATGGCACTGTCCGCAAGCGGCAGAGGAGGCGTTGATCCACCTGTGAACATGGCCGCTTTCTGCATGAGGATGACATACGTCGCATGAGACTCCTTCTACTTTGTGAGGGGACATATTCCAATCTCGATATATGTCGTCATGGCATCTATCGCATAACTCCGGCACCTTCTTTCTCAAGTCTTGGCTGTGAGGTTCATGGCAGTCAGCACAGTTGATGTCGTGCTTTATCTCAAGCCGGTACTGCTCGACATGACAACTACCACAAAGGACAGAACTGACCTCTACCAACCTGTGCACGTGCCCCACCTCTGCATGACGGTGGCATTTCTCGCAGGCCACTCCCGCCAAACCGTGAGCAGAGTCACTCCATCGCTGGTACTCCTCTGAATGGCAGCGACTGCATAGCTTAGCGACTTCAACCTCCAAAGTCTGACTATGGGGATCGTGACATGAGTTACAAGTGATGCTGATGACTTCCAGTTGAAACCTTCCCCCATGGCACTGACTGCACACGGCCAGATCTACTACGACTTCCTCGTGAGGCACGGTTTCAACGCCGGAATGGCAAACAAGACAGTTGACGCCTTTCTCAGCATGGATAGACTGCTGCCATCCTTCGTACTCTTCGTGGCATACTCCACACTCTTCTGGTGGCAGGGGAAGTGAAGGTGTAACTGCGATGGTAGGGGACGGTGTAGGCGACAAAACTAGTTCATGGCATCCACTGCACATCACGTAATCATCAGGGAAAACTGTGTGATCAGGCGATGGGGGGAGAAGAGGAGCATCAGCTACACCCGTTTCATGACAGCCCTTACAGACGGTACGTCCCTCATGGTCTTCCGGCATGGGAGGAGCTGCGGTAGATTGGGAGGGGAAAGAAGGTTTTGAGGCGAAGGCTGTGTTAAAAGCGATAGAAAGAATAATAATGATCGAGAAAGCCGCCATCGCTCTCTTATTTATCTTTGGCCCTGCTGTCAGATGCTTAAGATTTCTCATATCAACCCCCGCGCATACGAATATGAAAGTATCATGACGGTGATGAACAGCAGAATGAGGGAAGTAAGAAATATGGACTGCCAAGGTACAGGGGGAAGAGGCGGCTCTACCTTACCTTTTTTTATCCCCTCCAATTCTAAGGGATGCTCGCTGCGCATAATCTCTTCCGGCACGCTTCCGGTAATCCACACCCGATCCATGGGGAAAACATCAGCGTTGAGGTGGGAGTAATAGAAATGGAGCACCAGCAAAGTTAAGACGGCTAAAACAGCTTCTCTTTCATGGAACAGAAGGGCGACGAGGAGATAAGGCTCAGGAGCCCCTATCCCCACTCCAAAAGGTGACCTGAAAAAGAGTAAGGCTATGCCGCTTGCACCAAAAATCACTATGCCCCATACAACACCCCAATAATCGAGTTTTTGAATATAATTATATCGCCCAAATTTAGGCTTCTCTTTGGCTAAGTTTAGGAGATATTTGATGTTGGCTATTAAGTTGGATAGATCTTTCTTGGTAAACATGATCTCAACTCGCCTTTTGTGCGTGGTGAAAAAGGTGCGGCCGTAATAGATCATGTGGTATATCGCTAGACCGCCCATGGTGAAGCCAGAGACTATATGGACTATCCGCCTCGCTTCAAGTCCGCCTAGGAAGTAAATCACAAAGGCCCCCCAAGAGTCGAAGTATCTCAAAGCGAAGCCTGTGACAGCGCATATGGTGAAGGTCACTATCAGTACGATGTGTTGAAGCCTCTGGTTAAGGGAGAATCGCTCAAACTTGGCTTTCGATGTTTCTATGGGAAAACTTTCGGCTTCCCTCCACCTCTTCACGGTGTCGAGAAGCACATGCACTGCGAAAAGCAGTACTAAAACAGTGATGAGGAAAAAGTAGAAGGCTATCACATAGAATTGAAGTGAATAGGCTGAGGGAAGATTCGCTGAGAAGGGGAAGTTTGAAGCAATGATTCTACTCACCATCGGAAGGGCGTTCATGAAGGGTCGTAAGACTAGGGTGTAAAGAAGGTAAAAGCATATGTTAAGAATGAAGAATACGGTAGATATTTGAATGATTTTCAGTTTGCGTTGCATGGTTCTTCTTCGATTTTAAATTAATTTAATTAATAACTATTAAATATTAAGATAAAAAATTTTCTATGCACATATATATATAAATAATATTATTAAAAATTTTAATAAATATGATTATTAAATATTTATAAAAGAACTTTCATATCTATTATATCGATGTTAAAACAAGTAGGGTATCGAGCTTGAGGACCCGGAGGATAGTGGCGCTTTGTCTTATCTTGGCGGTAATAGGTAGCTACGTAGTTTATGAGCAGCTTACAAGTTCTATCACACCCTATACCCCTGTTTCTGAACTGATGGAGAAGCCTAGCGAATATTACGGGCGGCAGGTTCAGGTAACAGGAATAGTGAAGGAGGGCTCTGTGGAGAGGGTAGGAGCTACTCTTACTTTTATCCTTGCAGACAACCGCTCATCCATCGAGGTAACCTATTTCGGAGTTTATCCTTCAGGATTTCAAGAAGGTAATGAAGTTGTGGTGATCGGCACCCTTCAAGATTCAGTTCTCCAAGCTGAGAAAGTGCTGGTTAAGTGTCCTTCTAAATATGAAGAACTTCCGGAGGCCTCGGAATAAGCTAGTAGATGGATGTGCAAAGGGATGATAGGATACGTAAGCCTGATATCGGCTTTCCTGTCAACCTTCTGCGCTATTATTCTGTTTAGTGTATCCCTGAAAAAAAATCATCCGGGTTTAATCAGGTTTGGAAGGGGAGCTCTGCTCTTAGCCAGCGTGTTCATCACCATAGCCGCCTTGTGGTTATTCTATTTACTTGTAACTCGCGATTTCCAGAGCATGTATGTGGCTTCTCACACCAATAGAGCTCTGCCTTTGGTATACACGCTCTCAGCCTTCTGGGCTGGACAGGAGGGTTCACTTCTTCTGTGGGCTTGGGCGCTTTCCCTGTTCACAGCGGTAACCCTTTTTGTGGATAAGAAAAACGATGAATTCGCAATTTACAAATCCCTCACGCTAGCAGCAACTCTGCTCTTTTTCCTATTTACGTTGATGTTTGCGGCGAACCCTTTTCAGAGGCTTTCCTTTAAGCCTGTAGATGGCTTAGGCCTTAATCCTCTGCTTCGGAGTCCTGGAATGATTTTCCACCCGCCTACTTTGCTCATAGGCTATGCAGGTTTCACCATTCCCTTCGCCTATGCTATGGCAGGGTTGGCAACCGGAAATGAGCACTGGATATACCGTTCTAGGAAATGGGCGTTATCTGCTTGGATTTTCTTGAGTGTAGGCATCGTCTTAGGAGGCTGGTGGGCTTATCGTGTTTTGGGTTGGGGAGGCTACTGGGCTTGGGATCCTGTGGAAAACGCTTCCTTGATGCCCTGGCTTGTAGGCACAGCTTTTCTCCACTCGGTTATGATACAAGAAAAGAGAAGAGGCATGAAAAGATGGAACTTTCTGCTTATAACATTCACCTTCATATTAGTGATATACGCAACATTCTTGACGAGAAGCGGTATTCTCTCCTCGGTTCATTCTTTCGCTGAGTCGCCTATTGGGATCTTTTTCTCAACTTTCATTGTTCTCACTCTAATTGCATCGCTGGGATTGTTTGTTAGCAAGTATGAGGTTTACAGGAGCAGAAATATCTTTGAGGCGTCTCTTTCAAAAGAAGTCAGCTTTCTCTTCAACAACCTCCTATTCGTCGTCTTAACCGTCGTAATATTGGTGGGAACCACTTTCCCCCTCATTTCCCAAGCCCTCCGAGGTTTCCAAGTGACCATAGGAGCCGAATATTACAATGAGGTTACTGTGCCTTTAGGCTTGGTCCTCATTTTCCTTATGGGGATATGTCCCTCCATAGCTTGGAGGAGGGCAAACATAGCCAGTCTCAAAAGAAGTTTCACTTGGCCGATTGTAGCATCCATGGTAGGCTTGATTATCTCGCCTCTTCTCGGCATTCGGGATTTTGTAGGTTTACTTATGGTGTTTATATGCGTATTCGTGGTAGCCTCTCACGGGCTGGAGTTTTGGAGGGGAATTAAGGCAGAGGGTAAAACCAAGGGTTTCGGTTATGTGAGAAATCTTTGGCGTGCTGTCCAGAAAAATCGAAGGCGTTACGGAGGATACCTTGTCCATATTTCCATCGTAATCATACTCGTCGGTATAACAGCCTCCTCAGTGTATGACAGTTCGCGTATGTTTACTCTCAGTCGGGGAGAGACCTACAGCATAGAAGGGTACACATTATCCTTCGAAGGTGTTAAAGTGAGCGAGAAAGCCGACCGGGCTGTTTTCACTGTTTCTCTTCTAGTTTTAAAAGACGGTCGGGTGATACATGAAGCAACACCTTCCATAGAATATTATGAAAAAATGGAGCAATATATAACACGCGTGCACATCCATACCGTAGGCTTGAAGGATCTCTACGTTATCCCCTTAGAAGTGTGGGAGGATAACGCCACCTTTAAAGTCAAAATACTCCCATTTGTGAACCTCATATGGATCGGGGCTTTTCTGATGCTTGCTTCAACAGTATTTGCTATGACCAGCTCCGAGAAAGCAGTGCTGAAAAACCAAGACCTGAAGGGAAATGGTCGATGAAGATGAAAAACGCCAGAAAAATAGCAGTCTTTGTCTTCATATTCGGGTTGCTGTTGCTTCCGATCTCGGTTCAAGCCTCAGAGGTAAAAACGACAGTGGAGGAGGTTTCCCGCAGTGTATGGTGTCCCTGCGGCTGTACCATGCTTCTATCGGACTGTGAATGTGAAACCGCCTATAAGGTGCGTACTCAGATAGAGCAGATGATAAGTCAAGGGAAAACGAAGGAGGAAATAATCTTCGAGCTTCAAATGATATACGGGGAAAATATACTGGCAACCCCGCAGAAAAGCGGCTTAGAACTAATGCTGTGGGTGCTTCCCATCGCAGCTGCTGTCGGCGGAACCGCCATAATTTACCGTTTAGCATATAGAAAACCTTCCGATGTGGAGTTGGAGGAAGAAGAATATGAGAGTGAGGAATTACTGACGGCCATGGCAAAGTACGATGAGATATTTGAGAAAGAATACCAAAAGTTTAGGGAAAGAGTTGCGAAAAAATGAGTCTCACAAACGATTTGGTGGCATCTCTTTGTCTCTGGGGATCGGTTTCCTCATCAAACAGGTTAAGCAAGTTGTTAGTGGTTATTTTTCTGGTCTCCATCATGGCCGTCGGTCTTAGTGGCATAAAGGTTGCAAAAGGCGCTGAGGAAAGCGGCGTAATCGTCGGGAAAGTAACATCTTCAGCAGGCCCGCTTCCCGGTTTAAAGGTTTCACTCAAAGAGTTGCGCGGAGACGAGTTCATCACCGTTGCGGATACGGTTACCGGCAGGGAGGGTGAATATAAATTCGAAACCTTGCCAGTAAACAAAACTTTCGTTATCGAGGTTGTTTATCAAGGTGTTCCCTACTTTCAGATGGTGAAGTTAGACGGCCAAGAGCCAGTGCAGGCTGACTTTATAGTCTACGAAGTTACATCCAGCGACGAAGACATTGGGGTGCTCGTCCACTACATACTGCTAACTCCCCTTGAGAAACGTTTAGGAGTCTACGAGCTTCTCGTCTACCAAAACGTGGGCGAGCTGGTCTTCGCCAACAGTACTCTACGACTAAACGTTCCCCCAGATCGCTACAACTTCACCTCTCCCGTGATGGACTGTTGTCTGTTTCCTTCCGAAGACTCCGTAACCTTCGACCCCATGGGACCTCTTTATCCCGGCAGTCAGTACAGGTTATGGGTGGAATACGAGCTCCCTCTCCAACGCTCTGAGCGCGTCTTCACCAAACAGCTAGTCTATCCCACCCAACTAGTCCACGTGCTGGTGGAGAAGAAGCCGGGCGTGGAAGTGGAAGCGGAGGGGTTGGAGAACGCTGGTGAAACTACGTTGAACGGCAAGGTATACCAAGCACTTTTAGGCTCTAAGATGGAAGCCGGCTCCCAGATAATCGTCAAGGTTTCAGGTTTATCTCAGCTTCGATTTATCGCCAACTCTGTTCTCTGGATGTCGGGAGTCATCGCTATTATAGGCGTGGCTGCCCTTTATCTGAATATGCTAAGGAAAAAGGGGGGAGTAAAATCGGCTGTTTCAACTATCATGCAACTGGAAGGAGAGCTACAGGCTTCCGAGGCTACTCTCCGTAGATTGGAGTCTGACTATAGGCTAGGAGTTATCTCCCCAGAAGTATACGTCCAGCTTATACGCAGATATGAGAGCCGTAAGACGGAGGCTCAGAAAAAATTGAATAAACTGAAGAGAGGAAAGGAAGATAATTCTCAGAAGAAGAGGAGTGGATAAAAGTGGTTGTGGTTTCAGAACGCCGTCAAGCTCTGTGGCGCTACGGATTCCTTCCCCTAGTTTTTATCTTCAATGCTTTATCTATTTATCTCACATATTTTTACGCACCTCCAGAGGCTACGTTGGGGGAGCTCTATAGAGTTTTCTATCTTCACGTTCCAGCAGCGTGGGTTTCTTACCTAGCCTTCGGGGTTACGTTTGTTGGAAGTCTCATGTTTCTGCGCACCGGGCGAAGCGGCTGGGACCTCTGCGCCGACGCCTCAGCTAGGTTGGGGGTTGTCTTCTGTGGGCTGGCCTTGATACTTGGGTCTCTATGGGCTGGTTCAGCTTGGGGGGTCTACTGGCACTGGGACCCACGGGAGACGACCACTCTTATCCTCTGGCTGGTCTATGTTGCTTACCTTTCCTTTCGGCTGGCCGTGGAAGACAGGGAGAAGCGGGCGAGGCTTTCGGCTGTGTTGGGGATCGTAGCCTTCATAACTGTGCCATTAAGCTATCTATCGGTTCATCTCTGGTTTACGCTTCACCCCGTGGTCATAAAACCAACGGGCTTACTCATAACAGGGTCGATGGTTGCCACATTGATGGTGGCCCTCGCTGCGGTCACGTTGATCTACGTTTTGCTTTTCCGGATCACCCTAGACTTGCTTCGGATGGAGGAGAGAACAGAGGCCGTAAAATATGGAAAGGAGGTGTGAAAATGGGGCTTTTAGAAACCTTACTGACGATGTCCATGATCTTCTGGGGTGTTATCTTCCTGTATGTCTTATGGTTAGACCGCAAAGTTTCATCTCTCAGAAAGGTCTTACACACTCTGAAAGAGCAAGGGGAATAAACCGTCTCGCCAACTGTCTCTCCAGTGGAAACTTTCAGCTTCAATCTTGGAGGACATAGTCGAAAAGCAGGAGAGCGGCGGCTGCCAGCGCCGCCAAAGTGAGAGCCACCATCCTCAGCTCAGGCAGCACAGAATAGAACTCTACTCCAAGGATGAGTTTCTGGGTCAGAATGACGAGGGGGATAACTACCGGCAGCACCAGCGGAAACATCAACAGAGGAATCAGCAGAGCCCTTGACTCCGTATACATCGTCAAACCCGAGACCAAAGCTCCCACAACAGCGAGGTCCAACGTTCCTAGGACGAAAACCAATCCTGTTAATAGGAAACTGGAAGTGAAGGTGTAGCTGTAAAGCACCATACTCAAAGGAACAAAAATCACCTCGATGACTCCCATCAGAAGGAAGCCGTAGACCACTTTCCCCAAGAATATGGACTGGGAGGAGATGGGAAGCATTCTCAAGCCGTCGAGCGTGCCTTGATCGCTTTCCCGCGTGAACACCGTGGAAAAACCGAACATTCCTGCGAACAAAATTATTATCCATATTATGGCGGGAACCGCTTGGTGCACTGCGGCAGAGAAAATCCCGAAGGCGAAGTTGAATATTATGATAGAGATCAGGGCAAAAGTGAGCATGGAAAAAACTTCATACTTCCTCCTCAACTCAGCCAGAAGATCCTTGGATGCAACGTAGATGGCGCATTTTAACTCATGGAGAGTTTGGCTTGTCAACGGGCGGCTCCTCCCTTAAAGGCGTCTTTGAGGCTTACCTCGTCTATATCGCCGGCCTCCAACAAGCGGATAAGTCGCCCTTTTGCTAGGAGTGCTGCCTTGTTGCAAAGCTCCTTGGCTTCTTCGATGTTATGGGTGGAGATGATGATAGTCTTTTCCCCTTCCATGCTTCGCACAAATTCACGGGCGACCTCTAGGCTTTCCATGTCAAGGCCTGAAAAAGGTTCGTCGAAAAGCAGAAGTTCAGGATCATGAATGATGGCTCTGGCAAAGTCGAACCTCTTCTTAAATCCTCTGGAAAGGTTTCTGACAGGTTCATGCCGCCAGCCCCCTATCCTCAAAAGCTCAAATACCTCATCCAATTTTTCCTGAACGTACTCTGGAGGCGAAGAATGGTAGAACTTATAGTAGAACTTCAAATTCTCCTCACCTGTTAGGTCCCTGTAAAGAAGAGGCTCGTGGCCTAGGTAGCCTATCCTCCTCCGGAGTTCCACCTTCCTATCCTTCAAGCTGAGGCCGTCTATTAGTACAGAGCCGCCGGATGGAGACACCAGTGTGGCAAGCACTTTCAAAAGTGTGCTTTTGCCTGCGCCGTTGGGACCGAGGAGGCCAAAAACTTCTCCCCGGCCCACGCTCAACGTAACATCTAGGAGCGCATATCTAAAGCCGTAGCGCTTGGCGAGGTGCTCGATAACAACTGGTGTGTGTTCTTTCAATGGAAAACACTGTTCCCTTAGTCTCTAAAGATTTTGTTCTCAACTCATGTGTTGATATATTCTATTGCTATCTTCGAAAACAACTTAAACCTACCGTATCCTCTGAGGCACGGGAGTTAAGCTCGAGGTGAACTTGATATTTCCGCTTAATAATTATTTTTCTTTCATTTGTAATTTAAATAAATATTATATTATCCATATATATAATTAAAGAGAAAAAAATAAAAGAAGCAGGCTTCAATAGAATATGTTGTGAGTATTTGTTCTCAACAAATTCAAACCTGAAAGACGAAGAAGCCTATAAGGCTCTTTCCATCAAACCTAGAAGATTTATATTAGACCTTCTTGTAACTTGTGGACCTTTAGACTTGGATGAACTTTCGAGAAAGACTAACCTCAAAACCATAACCCTCCGCCACCATATGAGAATCTTGGAAAACGCAGGTTTAGTAGAGTCCTTTTTGGAGGAAAGAGGCAGCCCAGGCAGACCCAAACAGTATTATAAAATTGCAAACAGATATATGAATCTAGGTTTCCCCCAGCGTCAGTACCAACTGCTGGCTCAATTATTGCTGGAAAGTCTTATTGATAAGAAAGGTGAAAAATATGCAGCGACTCTCCTCCGGGAGATTGGAGAAAAAATGGGGGAGAACATGATGAGAAACCTTAGCCTTCAGCATCGAATTCAGCAATGGAACGAGGAGAAATTCTGCACTCATGTGCTCAGCGAACTGGAAAAAATGGGTTGTTATCCTTCGATAACTAGAACGCCTGAGGGGGACTTGGTGATAAAAATTTTCAACTGCATCTTCTACGAAATCTCGAAGCTCAGCCCCAAGACCCTCTGCGAAGGTCACGCTGCCTATTTTCGATCCATTAGTAGATGCCTTGGAAACTATGACGTAAAACTCGAAGACTGCATTATCGACGGAGATAGATGTTGCACAACAGTATTGAAGAAATTGTAACCGGGGGGTTCAATTGCGTCGAGTGGCGAAAATAGGGATCACTGCCCTAGTTATGATTCTAGTTTTCAGCTTTCTCACTTTTACGGTTTTAACTTACCAGATAGGGACCGGCATCATCTCAAATCCACGCTACTGCAGCGCATGTCATATAATGGAGCCTTTTGTTCAGGACTGGGAGATATCAGTTCACGGACAAAGTTTCGTCGAGTGTCATCTGTGCCATGAAAGCGGACCCCAGTCGGTGATCATGGTAGGAAGATATGTTCTAGGCATATACGAGGTTCCTGTTCTCATAAACTTTACCAATCCTCAGATATCAGCCATCTGCGAAGAATGTCATCTCCGAAACAGTCTTCACGAGGTTAAGGCTCATTCGGAGATCGCCTGCAGACAATGCCATGGTATGCATGGACCTGGAATCGAGGTGCCTACCGTGGATGTTTGCATACACTGCCATGAGGATCTTCCAGAATACATGATGGACACCAATTGTTACAAATGCCATCCTCGGGAAGATTGGGGTTCACCTATAGGGCATTTGCCTGATGAATATGGCAACTTAAACTTCGCCGAATGTGACCGATGTCATGTGATCACGTATCTCCACACAGAAACGCCTCACTCTAAAATCGACTGTGATCTTTGCCACACTGAAGGCGGCTTTGAGAAGATAAAACCCCGTGTTGATGTGTGTATCAATTGCCATGAGGAATGGGCGGAAAGATTCGGTGAAAACTGCTATGAGTGCCATTACAGGCAGGAATGGGGTGGGAGGAGAGTAAGCTAATAAGCTAAGTATCAAGCTGGCTTCCAAATGCTTCCCGAGCCCCCACACCATGAAATGCGTTCGTAACTGTCGGCTGTAGGTTTTAAATATAATTTTTCAACTTAAAATGGAGAAATATCTCCCTCATAGTAGACGGTTTTCTCGTCCGAGGAGTGCCCGATGTTGCTGAAGAGAATTGTTGACGGTTACATGCAAAAAGTTTCCGGGATAAAGGAGCATTGCAGTAGATGTCTCAGAACAGAGAGGTGGGGTGGAAGCGTGGTTTTGATGGTGGTGGACGCCGCGTTCACCTCCATCGGTCTAAACTACTTCACCGCCGTTGTTCCGAAGGTGGAGGAGTTCCGCGAGAAGTTTGTGGAAAGTGGTAAAATAAAAAACCTCAAAGATCTATCTGAGGCGAACGTGGAGGAACTGAAGGCAGTGTGGCGAAACAGGCGCTCATGGGCTATGGCCAAGGCCATAGCTTCCCACCTTTCAGCGCTGGGCGATGATAGGGAAGCCCTCAGGACTTGGGCTAGAAGCGCCGACCTCCAAAAATGGAGGGAGGACCCCGTTGGAAGGATCAAAGGTGTAGGTGTGAATACATTTCAGTATCTTAGGATGATGGGCGGTGTGGACACGGTGATGCCTGATAAAATAGTCAAAAGAGTGGTGAACGAGATCATGGTGAAAGCCGGCTTAGAGCCTGTGAACGACGACCTCGAGTTTGTGAAAAAAGCTGAGGAGCTTGCTCTGACTTGTGGGTATAGACCCATCGAACTCTGCTGGATGACTTGGCTCATTCAGCCTGAAGGAAGGAAAATGAGGATGGAGAAATACTCAAAGATTCTCCCGAAAATATAATAAGCCTCTTTGTACAGTTTTGAGTCTTCAGCAGAAGTTTGGAGTTCACGCTCTTTGAGGGCCAATTTTTTCTACGGATGGGTAGTGGTTGCGGCCACGACGCTGTGCCTCTTCACCTTCAGCGTTTTCGAGGTTTACGGTGTGTTCTTCAAACCTTTGATGGAAGAGTTCGGCTGGAGCAGGGCTGTGGCCTCTTCTGTCTTCTCGCTGTATGCCATATCGCACAGTTTTTCAGCCGTCCTCATGGGGCATCTAAGCGACAAACACGGGTCGAGGAAGGTTATCATGTTTGGAGGTATTCTCGTGGGCCTCGGGCTGATTCTGTCTTCCTCCGTAGAATCTGTCTGGCATCTGTATCTTTTCTGGGGTATAGCCTCCTTCGGCTCCAGCGGCCTTTGGGTGCCGCCTATTTCGACTGTGGTCAAGTGGTTTGAAGAAAAGAAGGGGCTAGCCGTAGGTGTTGCCAATTCCGGATACGGGCTGGGCATTCTCTCCATGGCGCCTATAGCCGCAATCCTAACTTCAACCTACGGATGGCGGGGAGCTTTAGTAACCTTGGGATTCGCACTCCTCGGAATTATCACCTTCGCGGCTTTTCTGATGAAAAACCATGCAAACTCGGATGGGCTAAAAGTCCGAGCGAGGAAGCAGGATCCTTTGCAAGTAAGCTTGTCTACAAAGCAAGCTGTCTTTACAAGGTCTTTCTTGATACTCTACGGGATCTATTTTTTTGGAAGTCTCTGCTTCACTTCTTTGCTTGTGCATCTTGTCCCCTTTGCTACGGACGCTGGGATATCAAGCGTCATGGCTGCTTTGGCTTTAGGGCTGATGGGCGGTAGCACCATCGCCGGCTCGCCTGCTGTGGGGGCAGTTTCCGACAAAGTCGGCAAAGAGAACATGCTGGTTGCATGTTTAGCCGCTCAGGCGGTTGTCTTCGTCGGGCTCCTCTGGGTGGACGATGTTTGGATGCTGTATGTGTTCGCGGTCGTATTCGGGTTCAGCGCCGCTGGTGTTTGGGCTTTGGTAGCGCCTCTTGTGGAAGAAACCTTTGGACCGGATAAGATAGGTTTGAACTTGGGGGCACTGACCACCACCTTCGGAGTTGGCGGCATCCTAGGGCCCATCCTACTGGGGTATGCTTTTGACGTTACAGGCAGCTACCGGCCGGGTTTGATTTTCTGTTTGTTCATCACCGTGGGTGCTGTGCTGTTAGCTTACTTGTTAAAACGTCAAAAGTCTCTCGATTGACAAAGCCTAGTGGATCAATTGGCTTAAATAAATAATGCTGAAGAAAACCGGATCCCCCAGATTTTCCTCCTACAAGGGGGTGAACCTGGAGGAATCTAAACGCGTAAACTCTAAAGGTAAGGTGGATATTCCTCTAAAAAGTTCACAGAAGAAGGGAGGTTCACGGCACCGCCCTTTCCCGCCCCCTTTCGGAGAGCAGTATTGAGCGGCGCCTCCGGGATTCACTTCCGAGATCGGACGGGATCGGGTCTTACCCCGGAAGCTGTGGCCGTAAACCTCCAGCGGAAAGGGTTAAAGCTGGAAGGGGATAAAAACTTTTCCTTGATGGAGCTAAAAATCATAGGGTTTCCTAAAGCCGTGTTTTGGAAAAAGGTCCGATGATGATTCAAAAGGCTTGCGAAGATGTTGGATGAAAGCTTCATAAAATTTATGCAAATAAAACTTATATAAGATTTCCTCACGTAGAATAATGGTGCCAAGATTGATCAAATATATTGAAAATCTGAAACAGACATTGGTAGAGTACGATACGGAGAAAGCCGTGGAATTGACGGATAAGGCGCTGAGCGAAGGTGCATCTGCAAGGTTTTTGATATCGGAGGCGATATTGCCGGCTACCAAGATTATAGGTGAAAAATATGAAACAGGCGAGTATTTCCTTTCAGAACTCGTCCTCTGCGGAGAAACATTGCAAGCTGTGATGAAACCTATACTGGAACATCTAGGAAAAGAAGTTGGGAAAAAAGAAGAAGAAATCGGAAAGATTGTGCTGGCAACCGTGGAGGGAGACATCCACGATATTGGAAAAAACATCGTGAGGTTGTTTTTGCAGGGCTCAGGCTTTACCGTCGAAGACATGGGAGTTGATATGCCGGCTGGCAAAATAATCGATAAGGCGGTCGATGTCAAAGCGGACATCATAGCCCTCTCCTGCCTTATGAGTGTGACTAGGGACCACGTGAAAGACGTGGTGGAAGAACTGGAGAAAAGAGGGCTTCGAAAAGACTTTAAAATTTTAGTCGGAGGAAGGTCGACCAATGAAAAATGGGCGGGGCAGATAGGATGTGACAAGTGGGCGGCCGACGGCCCTGGGGCAGTGGAAGCAGCTCGAAGCCTAGTGGGGCGTGGAGGATAGAGAGGAGGGTGAAGATCATGGCTAAAATGACCAGTCTTGAAAGGGTTGCCACAGCGTTGCAGAGAGGACAGCCAGACCAAGTGCCGGTAGCCACCCTAGCCATCACGAGAGCCCTTTGGGAGATTGGGGAAAGACCCCAAACAGCCATCGATGATGCTGAAAAGATGGCGAAGGCAAAGATTGCTGCCAATGAAAATTTCGGTGACGATATCGTCGTCGCAGGCATCGACGGCTGCTTCGTTGAAGCAAAGGCCATGGGGGCTAAAAACTACTGGAGCAAGCACATGCCCATCGTGGACACTCGTTACAGGGTAATAAAGTCATGGGAGGATGTGGACAACCTAACCTTCCCGGCTCCAGAGGAGCATCCCAGGATGAGAACTGTTATCGAAGAGGCGGGAATTCTGATGGATAAAGTTGGAGACCATATAGCAGTCGCTGTCATCGTATCAGGGCCCTACAGCACAGCCTGTAATCTTATGGGACATGAATCCATGTTCAGGGCCATGGTGAAGGAACCTGAAAAAGTCCATTCACTGCTAGACAAGATAACCGATTATTCCATCAAATACCATACCGCCTTTAAAGGCCGTGCACATGCCGTGGCTCTTCTTGACCCTGTAGCGTCCACCGAGGCTACGTCTCCAAAGCAGCATGAAAAATTTGTGAAACCCTATTTAGCAAGAGACTGCGATGCCATAGCCAAAGCTGGAATGATACCCATTAACCATCCCTGCGGAGACACAACGGGAATTCTGCAGATGGCGGCGGATGTAATACCGAAAGGATCTCCAGGCGCTATCCATGCCAACTATGGAGATGTGAAGACAAGGCCGCTAAGCTTGAAATTCCTGAAGGAAGTGGTCGGCGAATCCGTAGCCCTTGACCCGGACGACCCTTACAGCATCATGCTTAAAGCGGTGAAGAAAATGGTCGGCGACAGGGTCTGCGTATGCGGCAACATAGACCCCATTTCTGTCATGCTGGAGGGCACTCCGGATCAGGTTAGAGCAACGGTAAAAAGGAACATAGACTACGCAGCAGAGGGGGGAGGTTTCATAGTGATGCCGGGCTGCGACACCAATCCCGATACCCCCTCGGAGAACTTTAAAGCCCTAGTGAAGGCTGCGAGAGAATACGGAGTCTACCGCTGACCTGAAACCAGCCGAAGCTCGCTGCTTCCAAGATATAAGCCGGCGAACAGGTCACGAAAACATGCTGGCTTAAAATTCAGCGTCTGCATTTGGCCGTAAATTTCGACGATATTTTAACACGGTCTACCGCTCCAGTATCTTTTTTTATTTTTGTTAGAAGTTTTTTTAGCTAGAAAGCTTCTATTTAGGCAAAGCACTGTAGGTTTGGGGCAATGTTGATTAAGCCTCTGGCCTTCGACAGCTTCGGCGTCAGGTCCATGGCTACCTACGTGGAGACGGAGGATGTCAAGATCACCATAGACCCTGGGGTCTCTTTGGCTCCCCGAAGATTCGGGCTTCCTACGCATCCCTTGGAGCTGGCTAGGCAGAAGGAATGTGCCAAGGCTGTGCAGAGCCACGCTGAGGCCTCCGACATCCTCATCGTAACCCACTACCACTACGACCACCACGACCTAGGCGGACTTATCCCCACCTCCATTTACACAGGTAAAAAGGTCTTTGTGAAGCATCCTCGGGAAAACATCAACTACAGCCAAAGAGCAGAGAGGGCGCCTCGCTTTCTCCAAGCCATCCGAGGCCTCCCCAAGACCCTAGACTACGCCGACGGAGTGCATAAGGTTTTCGGCAGGACTTCCCTGAGGTTTTCCAAAGCCGTCGCCCACGGAACCGACACTCAGCTGGGCTATGTGGTGGAGGTCAGCATTGGGGTGGGGGGAGAGAAGCTGGTCTACACCTCCGATGTGGAAGGGCCCTCCCTCCCTGAGCAAGCTCGGTTCATTCTCGATGAGAAGCCCAGCTTCCTCATCGTCGACGGCCCCCTGACCTACATGCTGGGCTACCGGTACAGCCAAGCCAGTTTGGAGACTTCCATGGAAAACCTAGCTAAGATCGTGGAGAAGACTCCGGTTAAAACAATTCTGCTGGAACACCATTTCATGAGGGACCTCAATTACAGGAAGCTGGCTTCTCCCCTCTGTGAAGCCGCTGAACGCCGAGGGGTTCAAGTCCTCACTGCCGCTGAGTTCTTGGGGAGAAAAGTGGAGATGCTGGAAGCCAGCAGGCTTGAGCTCTATAAGAGCGGTGGAAGCCGAACCACCTCTGCCTCCAAAACATCTAACCTTGGGGAGAGGAAGAATCTGGCTTCACGGCCGTAACCCCGTAGTGGTAATGACCCGCTTGGAAGGCGGAGGGCTTTCCAAAGCCGGCTTGGGCTAGAAGATGGAGTACCTCGTCCAAGCTCAGCCTCTCCTCCCACGGAGGCCCGATATCCATCCTGGCCTTTTTCCAGTCTACCACGGCAATTCGGCCCTTGGGCTTCAGGATCCGCCAGGCTTCCTTGAGGAGGGCGTTCTTCCGCTCCACTTCATGGAGCGTGTCCACCAAGAGGACTAGGTCCACGGATGCTGTGTGGAGGGGAGCGTCTAAAATGCTGGAAAGCACGGGCTCCACATTGACACCGGCCGATGTCTTAAGCTTCGACTTCAAGAAACCCAGCATCTTCAATTGAAGGTCTATAGAGCAGACTAAGCCTCGGAATCCCACTATCTCCGAGGCTGGTAGAGAGAAAAAACCTGTTCCACATCCCATATCGACCATGTTTTTTCCCCTTCTTAACCCCGCCTTTCTGAGCATAGTGCTGATGCTGGTTCCCTTCCAGCGCTCAGGGTCTTCTAAAAGGTCTTTTCTGCTTGCGTCGAAGATGTGGGGCACAGTTCAGTCAGTCTCCTCTTCTCCTCAGGGGAAGGAGGGAAACTAAAGGTTTGCCCTCTCCAGTGTTTTAGTCGGGTTTTCAAGAAACTTTATTAGAGCTTAAAGCTTTGATATTTCCCCAAATTCCGAGGATTGGAAAGCCGATGCCCAGCTGGGGGTACTCCATTAAAGAACTGGACAAGGCCAAGACGGCTATAGCCAGCGGAAGAGACTTGAGAATCTCCCCTAAAGCCGCTAGGGAAATATGCGCCTCCATCAGAAAAATGCGGCTGGAGCACGCCAAGAAGTTTCTCGAAGAAGTCATCCAAGGGAAGAGGGCTGTGCCCTACAAGCGACATAAGAAGGAGGTTCCCCACCGCCGCGGCCTCCAAGGCTGGCATGCAGGGCGCTACCCTCAGAAAGCCTCCCGGGAACTCCTGAGGGTTCTGAAGGCTTTGGAAGCCAACGCTGTGGAGAAAGGGCTTGACCCGGAAAGGCTGAGAATAGTGCATGCAGCAGCCCAAAGGGCGATGAAGATAAGGAAGTATATTCCCCGAGCCTTCGGCAGAAGTTCACCTTACTTCCAGCAGCTCACCCACGTGGAGTTCGCTGCAGCCGAGATCTAAACTCGGAAAAGAGATGCGGGAAACATCCCACCATCTCAGCGGCTGGTATAGGCGCCCGCCAAAAACCTCATGTCATATACGGCATAATCTTTTTACACGTTTCAGCTGGGATTTGTAGGCGAAGCTATGCGTTCAGCTTTAAAGCAGCTGGAGGGGAATGGTAGTGTACTTCGGCTGGGTGGGGATTCCCTCCACCATTCTCACAACCTCAGCTAGGGCTAAAGTTATGGGCGGCCCCTTCCCTAGGCCGACGCATCTTCTGTCCACATAGATGTAGTAGCGTTGGCCTTGGTGAGAGTATTCAGCTTCACCGGCATCCTCCGTCCTCAACGGCTTAAGCCGAGGGTGGAAAGGCCAAAGCCTGCAGGCCAGAGGCTTGTCGTGCTGGATGCTGCAGAGGTTTCCCACTTGGAAGACGCATCTCCCCCAAGGGTTATGTTTGATAATGCTCTTGGCGCCTAGGCTCTCTAGAGACCAGGGATATTTCTGGAGAAACTTGGAGGCCTCCCCGCGGCTGACCATGACTACAGACCTTCTGCAGCAGTCCCCGCAGCCCAGACATCTCCAGTTCTTCACCTGCCTCCAAGCCAGCAGATGAGGTGCGAACACGACTTCCTTCCCCTCTAACGGTTTCGTTCCCTACGGCGGTAAGCTGGCTTCCTTGAAGCCTTAGGTCTTTTCCTCAAAAAACCCAGTTTCCGTTGCAGCGAATCCAACGCTCTTTCAACTTCTTTTTCGCGAACGTCCAGCTCTTCCGAGAGAGCTTCGATGTCGGCGACGCCTCCGGTGCCCAAGAGGGAACGGAGGACTCTCCTTTCCACCACCGTGCCTGTCACCTGTCTTACCATTTCGCGGACTCGTCCCATTATCTTCTGCTTCAACGTCAAGAGGAAGAGCTTGGCCTCAGTCAACTCTTTGGCTTGGCGATTGATTTCATCCAGCAAAACATCAGCCGTCGATAAGGCTTGAGGGAGGTCGGAGGTTTTTTCAAATTTTCTGAGCTGCCTTCTCAACTCTTTCAACCGTCTAGGAAACTCTGCTTCTTCCCCCCCCTCCTCTGAAGGGATCTTCTGGATCATGAAGTCGAAGGCACCCTTAGTCAACCCTATAGACAGATAGAACGATCTAGCCAGTTCGTAGTATTTTCTCGGCGGCGCAGCGAGTTCGCTCTCAACCTCGTAAGAAGTCACATAGCCGTATTTCTCCAACAAGGCTAGGTGCTTAAGCACCGCCTGCTGACTGACATCTGCTTCCTTGGCTAACTGAAGGAGGTATTTCGGCTCGTCGGCAAGAAGCTGAATAATCTTCCTCCTAGTCTCGTTGCCTAAGATCTCCAGCAGGAGACCTGCGTCTTCCTGACCTACGGACATCCTCGCCCAAATCAATAAATTCCACCGAAATATTTAAATATTATCATCCAGTTACTAACCTTAGGTTAATTACTAAAGGTGATAAAAATGGTAGAAAAGGACATAGACCTCAAAAAATCAGAACGTGAAACGATCATCCCTAGATGGTGGCGACCCACCAACTTCATCCGCGAATTGGATAGGCTGTTTGAAGATTTCAGGATGGGCTTCGAAGGATTACTTCAACCGTGGAGATTCCCCTTCAGACCATGGGATTTCATGCCGCGGCTGCCTGAACCAGCAGTTCGGACGCCTTATGTGGATGTGGTGGACAAGGGCGACAGGTTGGTCGTGACTGTTGAGCTTCCTGGATACAGTAAGGAGGAAGTTGACCTAACGTTGAACAAAGATACCTTGGAGATCAGAGCTGAGCACCGCGAGGTGAAGGAGGAGCACGAAAAATCCTACCTCCACCGGGAAAGATCCTACCGGGCTTTCCACCGGCGGATAACGCTGCCTGAAGAGGTTCTTGCAGACAAGGCGAAAGCGAAGATGGATAAGGGAATCCTTGAAATCGAGCTGCCGAAGAAGGAGCCGAAGCCAAAAGAGGAAGGGGTGAGAATCGAGGTCAAGTAGCGCTGGTGAAGTTTGCCGATGAGTTTATAAAACGGTGTTTCCATCGATGGGATGAAAAAATTAAGCTTCCTGCGCACAGCAAAGCTTCAGGTAGGTTAGAAATAAGCTAAACTTGGAGGAGGTTTTCCCTTTGGCTAAAATAATTGGCATAGACTTGGGGACAAGCAACTCAGCGGCAGCGGTTATGTTAGGCGGAAGACCCACCATCATACCTAGCGCTGAAGGCTTAACTGTCGCGGGGAAGGCTTTCCCCTCCTATGTCGCCTTCACCAAGGACGGTCAGCTGTTGGTGGGTGAGCCGGCTAGAAGGCAGGCTATTTCCAATCCGGAGGGAACAGTCACCGCCATAAAGCGCAAGATGGGCACAGACTATAAAGTTAAGATCTTCGGAAAAGAATACACTCCTCAGCAGATTTCCGCCTTCATTCTGCAAAAGATCAAACGAGACGCGGAAGCTTTTCTCGGGGAAAAAGTGGAGAAAGCCGTGATCACCGTCCCAGCCTACTTCAACGACAACCAGAGGCAGGCGACCAAGGACGCCGGCATCATCGCCGGGTTGGATGTGGTGAGGATAATCAACGAGCCGACGGCTGCCTCCCTAGCTTACGGTATAGACAAGGCTGAAAAGGAGCAGAAGATCATGGTCTTCGACTTCGGCGGAGGAACCCTCGACGTCACCATAATGGAGTTCGGCGGAGGCGTCTTCGAAGTCAAAGCCACCAGCGGGGACACTCAGCTGGGAGGCACGGACATGGACAACGCCATCGTCGACTACTTGGTCCATGAATTTAAAAAAGAAACAGGCATCGACTTGAGAGAGGATAAAGTTGCCATGCAGCGGCTGAGGGAGGCTGCGGAGAAAGCCAAAATAGAGCTCTCCACCACCCTGACCTCCGACATCAGCCTGCCCTTCATCGCCGCTGACGCCAGCGGCCCCAAACATTTGAACATAACCTTGACGAGGGCGAAGCTGGAGGAACTGATCGCTCCCATCGTGGAGCGTTGCCGGGGACCCATGAGGCAGGCTTTGGAGGACGCTAAATTGGAGCCAAAGGACATTGATAGGATTATTCTCGTAGGCGGCCCGACGAGGATGCCGATAGTTCAGATGTTCGTGGAGAAATTCATGGGCAAGAAGGTGGAGCGAGGCATCGACCCCATGGAATGCGTGGCCATCGGAGCCGCCATCCAGGGAGGTGTCCTCGCGGGGGAGGTTAAAGACATTCTTCTTCTCGATGTAACCCCTCTCTCCCTCGGAGTTGAGACTTTAGGAGGTATTTTCACCAAGATCATCGAGCGGAACACCACCATACCCACTAGGAAAAGCCAGATTTTCACCACAGCCGCCGACTTCCAGACCACGGTAACCATCCACGTGTTGCAGGGAGAGCGGCCTATGGCCTCCGACAACATTTCCTTGGGTAGGTTTAATCTTGTTGGCATCCCCCCAGCCCCCAGAGGCGTCCCTCAGATAGAGGTCACCTTCGACATCGACGCCAACGGCATCCTTAACGTCTCCGCCAAGGACTTGGCCACCAACAAGGAGCAGAAGATCACCATCACAGCCTCTACAAAACTTTCCGAGGAGGAAAAGCAGCGGATGATCAAGGAGGCGGAGCAGTTTGCAGAACAAGACCGGAAAAGAAAGGAGGAAGCTGAAATCCGAAACGCCGCTGACTCCATGATCTACACGGCGGAAAAAACCCTAGGAGAACTGGGAGACAAACTCAGCCAAGACATGAAAGACAGGGTGCAAAAAGCCGTTGGAGAACTGAAAGAGGCTCTGAAAGGCAAGGAAGTGGATAAGATTAAGGCTAAAACCGACGAACTGGCCAAAGCGCTGCAAACTGCAGGAGCCACCGTGTACCAGCAAGCCGCCCAGCAACAGGCGCCCAGCGGGGGAAGCAGTTCGCCTCCCCCCTCCAAGGAAGGTTCCCAGCAGGGGGAAGGAAAGGTTGTGGATGCCGACTACGAGGTAGTTGATGAAGGGAAAAAGTAACCCGGCTTTTCAACGTCCCTGCTTCCACGGGATAAAGCTAATATTGTATTCTCTGTATTTTAGCGACTTGGATGTGGCGGAGTTAAAGTTGACAGCATACTGAAGAACGCTGCATCCTCCTAGAAGCGGGCTTCATCCACCCCCAGCCGTGGGGAGGACGGCTAGGCATGAGTAAGCGGGACTACTACGAAGTTCTCAACGTGCCCAGAAATGCTACCAAGGAGGAAATAAAGAACGCCTACCGAAAGCTGGCCATGCAGTACCACCCAGACCGGAATAAATCTCCCGACGCTGAAGAAAAATTCAAGGAAATATCCGAAGCCTACGCAGTCCTTTCCGACGATGAGAAGCGCCGCCAATATGACATGTTCGGCCATGCTGGAATAGGCGACAGATATACTCCGGAGGACATATTCCGAGGCGTTGACTTTGACGAAATCTTCCGAGACCTAGGCTTCGGCTTCGGAGGCTTTGAAAGAATCTTCGACCTGTTCTTCGGCGGAGCCCGCCCGAGATACGAACCTCAAAGAGGCGCAGACCTTCGATACGATTTAGACATCACTCTCGAACAGGCTGCCTCCGGTTTAAGAACGGAAGTCGAAGTCCCCCGCATTGAAACATGCCATGTTTGTGGAGGAAGCGGCGCTAAGCCTGGCACCCAGCCGAGGAAATGCCCTGAATGCCATGGAACGGGCCAGATTCAATATGTCCAAACCTCAGGCTTCGCTCGGTTTGTGCAAATCCTAACATGCAACCGGTGCCACGGGAAGAAAACGATCATAGACTCGCCCTGCAGCGAATGTCGAGGCACGGGAAACGTGCAGCGGACGCGGAAGATAAGCGTCAAAATCCCCCCAGGCATAGAAGGTGAAACCAGCTTGAGGATCAGCGGCGGAGGAGACGTAGGCGCTCAAGGAGGCCGCCCAGGAGACCTCTATGTGGTAGTCCATGTGAAGCCTCATCCTATCTTCAAGAGAGACGGCCCCAACCTTTACTGCGAGGTTCCCGTCAGCTTCGTCCTCGCAGCGTTGGGCGGTGAGATGGAGGTTCCCACCTTAGATGGAAAGGCTAAGCTGAAAATCCCCCCGGGCACCCAGCCTGGCACTGTTTTCCGGTTAAAGGGAAAAGGGATGCCTAAACTGAGAGGTTTCGGGCGGGGAGACGAGTTTGTGAGAATCCAGGTGCGGGTGCCGACGAAGCTGACCGGCCGCCAGAAGCAGCTTCTCATGGAATTGGGCCGAGAAATGGGTATAATTTAGCCTCTCTCCCTCATCGATATCAATAAAAAAGACCACAGCCTTCTATATAGGAGTAAAGATGATGCTGAAGGGTAAAAGAATCGGAATCTTAGCCGGCCCTGACTACGAGGACTTGGAACTCCATTACCCTCACATCCGACTGATGGAGGAAGGAGCCGAGGTTAAAGTTTTAGCCCCGGACAGGAAAACAGTGAAAGGCAAACGCGGCCTGTCCGTAAAGCCTGACTTGACGGCGAAAGAATCCCGGGCTGAAGATTTCGACGGTCTCATCATCCCCGGAGGATGGTCTCCCGACAGGTTGAGGCGGCATAAGGAAGTCTTGAAACTTGTAAAGACTGCGCACCGGCAAGGCAAAATCTTAGCAGCCATATGCCACGGCGCCCAAGTTTTGATTTCAGCTAAACTCCTCCAAGGTAGACATATCACCTGCTTCGCAGCCATAAAAGACGATGTGGTAAACGCTGGGGCAAGATATTCAGACACCCCAGTAGTGCGGGATGGAAACCTGATTACGTCAAGGTCCCCCGCAGACTTGCCCTACTTTTGCCGAGAAATAATCAGCGCACTAAGCTCTAAGCCAAGCCGCAAGACATAAGGTTCCTTCCCCGGGGATCTTCCACTGAAAGCTCTTCAAGGGGCATTCTTATTCTTAGAAGGGAAGGTTTTTGAGGGGCATTTTCCGTTAAATATAATGGCCCAGCCGCCGTCTTGGTGGATCCATGTCCAAAGAAATGAGTCTGATGGAGCATTTCGCGGAGCTGAGGGCTAGGGTTATACGCGCCATCATAACAGTGATGGCCATCTCCGCGGGAAGTTTCGCCTTTTCCCTCCGAAACAGCGACGTCGGCGGCTTCACGGTGTACTACCTGTTTCCAGATCCTTTCCACAACATAGCCGCCCAGTTTCTGCAAAAGCTTCAGGAGGATCTCGTTCCCGAATACGTGAGGGTTATCGTCACGACTCCCGGAGAAGCCATCTTTTCTCTTTTCTATGTTTCCATTTTCTTGGGAATCGCCCTCGGCATGCCCATGATAGTCTACCAGTTGGGCAAGTTTGTGGCTCCTGGGCTTTACCCTCATGAAAAAAGACTGATCTTGAGGATGGCTATCCCCTCCGCTGCGCTTTTCATCGGTGGGGCGATTTTTGCCTATTTTTACGTCATACCCTTCACTCTGAACTTTCTTTTTCGGTATGCCCTGTCCGTTAATCTGACCACTTTCCTCACCATCACCAGCTTCGTGTCTTTTGTTTTGATGTTTCTCCTGGCCTTCGGTTTAGCCTTCCAGATGCCCATCATCATGGTAGGCTTAACCTCCGTGGGAGTTGTGGAGTCGGATTTCTGGAAAAGAAACTTCAACTACGCCGCGGTAGGTATGCTAATCTTTGGCGCGTTGATAACTCCGGACGGAAGCGGTATCACAATGTTCCTGGTCGCAGGGCCCATGTTGGTTCTCTATGCCGCGGGCTATCTTCTTACAACCTACCATAAGGTTAAAATAGGGATCGGGCCATTATCTTAAAGGGCTGAGTAACTATGCTGAATTTCGGAATAGAGCATCTGGGCTTTGTTCCAACAATTCACGGAATGGAATGGGTCATCCTCATAGTTGTTGTGGTAGTCCTCCTGTTTGGAGCGAAGAAACTTCCGGAGTTAGCCAGAAGTCTAGGGAGGGCAACAGGGGAATATCAAAAAGGGAAGAGCGAAATAGAGAAAGAACTCCAAAGCATAAAACAATTATCATCCACCCCTCCTTCTCAATCCCCCTCCACCAGTTCTGAGGAAGAATTGGATAAGCTCATAAAAATCGCCAAAGAACTGGGCATAGAAACAGAGGGCAAAACCGAAGCTGAGCTCAAAGAAGAAATAGCCAAGGCTATGATGAGGTAGCCCAGGAAACCCTCCAGCCCTCCATTGTTGTCCCTCCTTTTAGGGCGTTCTGGAAATTTTTTGTCCGTGGAAGTGGAAAAGGAGATTTCAGCTTCCCACCTCTTGGGTGAGGGAATCTCCTGAGGAGGTTTGAGTGTTTGAGCTTCGAGGTTAGGGATAAAGACCTTCTAGGAAGAATAGGCCGGCTGAAGACCAGAAGCGGAATCTTGGAGACCCCTGCCCTTCTTCCAGTGCTCAATCCTAGGGTTTTAGACATAGCGCCAAAGCAGCTTCGGGAGGAATTCGGCTACGGGGGGCTGATGACTAACGCCTATCTTCTGAAG
This sequence comes from Candidatus Hecatella orcuttiae, assembly GCF_002009985.1. Taxonomy (NCBI): domain Archaea; kingdom Thermoproteati; phylum Candidatus Bathyarchaeota; class Bathyarchaeia (SeqCode); order Candidatus Hecatellales; family Candidatus Hecatellaceae; genus Candidatus Hecatella; species Candidatus Hecatella orcuttiae. The sequence continues at coordinate 70,851 of NZ_MTLX02000002.1, read as the reverse complement.
AAGCATTTTGAAGCTCAGGTTACGGAGAAAGGAGTTCACCGCTTCCTAGACTTCGAAGGAGTTGTGATGACGGATTCGGGAGGTTATCAGGTTCTCCGGTACGGAGGAGTCGCTGTCACGTCTCGACAGATCATAGAGTTCCAGAAGAGGATCAAGCCGGACATAGCCATCATCTTGGACATCCCCACCGGCTGGAGGACGGGGAGGGCCTACGCCAAATCCACGGTGTTGACAACCTTAGAAAGGGCCAAAGAGGCTGTGAAGTTCTTCGAAGAGGACGATCCCCTATGGATGGGCCCCGTGCAGGGGGGCGAGCATTTGGATCTGGTGGCGTGGTCTGCGCGTGAGATAGGCCGTCTTCCCTTCGACCTCTACGCCCTAGGAAGCCCCACGGAGGTCATGGAGCGCTACCTCTTCGACGTCTTAGTGGACATGATAGCCGCCGCTAAGGCTAATCTCCCCATCCAAAAACCCTTCCATCTCTTCGGAGCCGGACATCCTTTCATGTTTTCATTCGCCGTGGCTCTAGGCTGCGACCTTTTCGACTCCGCTGCCTACGCCCTCTACGCCAGAGATGGCCGATACATTACAGAAAACGGCACCCTCAGGCTTGAGAGGCTGGAATATTTTCCCTGCTCTTGTCCCGCTTGTAAGAGCACCACGCCTGAAAAGCTGAAGCAGGAAGGAAAAGCCCAGGTCTACCGTTTTCTTTTAAGCCACAACCTCTACGCCTCCCAGGCTGAAGTTCAACGCGTTAAGCAGAGCATCGTCGAAGGTAGGCTTTGGGAGCTTTTAGAACTGAGGGCTAAGGCTCACCCATCCCTCTCCCAAGCTTTCCAGAGAATTGCCAAATACGCGGAGTGGATGGAGAAGTTTACTCCCTCCATCAAGCCCAGAGGCCTCCTCATCTACGGTGAGCACAGCCTCAGAAGGCCTGAAATCCTCCGGCATAGGTGGAAAATGCTGAAGTCCTATGAAAAGCCCCCTTCCTCAAAACTGCTTGTCCTCCTACCTGAGCCTGATTCCAAGCCTTTCCACCTATCCTCCTCAGGGAAGATCAAAAAAATTCTAGAAGCGATTCCAGCCGGGGGAAAAGCGGTGCATTTCTGCTTCTACAGCCCTGCCCTAGGAATTGTCCCCCTAGAACTGGATGAGGTATATCCGCTGTCTCAGTTTGAAGCTGCTCAACCCTACAGTCTGGAGATGAAAAGAAATCTAGCAGCCTACATCGTCGAGTATGTAAAAACCCAAAATTACTCAAAGGTGATCCTCCACAGGGACTCGCGCCTGCTCGACAGGGCGCATGTCCGGCAGTTGAAGGAAAAAGCAGGCATCCGGGTGAACAACGGCAGGAAAAGAGCTTGGGCTGAAGGGTCTCTCCAAGGCTTGAAGAAAAGCTTAGAGGAGGCTGTCCGAGGGCTACGTGGCTAGCGGGCCTTAACGTGTTTTACGATAGGCGGCCTAACTTTTTTCAGGATCTTATATCCGCACTCAGGGCACTTAAGTTCAGGCATGGCTGTCAACTCTTCATAGTACACCTTCTTTCCACATCGGAAACACTGATACTGGATCCCACTTTTTTCTCCGGCCATGGGTTGAAGGTCCTCCTGAAGACTAGCATTTTTAGTTCACAGGCCTAATAAACCTTCTTCAAGGAGCTCTGAACATGCGGGGAAGAAGCTTCAAAGACTACCTGAAGAAGGTCTTCCCTGGCGGGGAGAAGTTAGACCTACATTCCTCCTTGGAGATAATAGGGGACATTGCTATCCTCAAGCTTCCGGCACTCTCAGCTGCCCAAGAGAGGCTTTTAGGCGAGGCGGTGGCGATGTTGAACAAGCAGGTTAAGTCCGTTTTCAAGCAGATAGGCCCGGTGGAAGGCGGCTTCAGAACCCGGGGGCTCCAGCTTATCTACGGTGAAAATAGAACCGAAACCGTGCACAGGGAGCACGGCTGCCTTCTGAAGGTGGACGTTTCCAAAGCCTATTTTTCACCCAAGCTTCAATTCGAGAGAAGGAGGATAGCGGAGATGGTAGAGCCTTGGGAGGTTGTGGTAAACATGTTCGCTGGGGTGGGAAGCTTCAGTATGGTGATAGCCAAGATAGCCAAGCCGGCTAAGGTCTACTCCATCGACATTAACCCTGATGCAGTTCGATACCTGGAGGAAAACATCCGATTGAACAGAGTGGAAAGCGTGGTGGAGCCCATCCTCGCCGACGCCAAAGAAGCCGCCCAAAGGCTCCGAGGAACCGCCGACAGAGTCCTCATGCCCCTCCCAGCCAAAGCCTACGAGTACCTTCCCTACGCTGTGCAATGTCTAAAACCCGGCGGAGAAGGCTGGATCCACTACTATGACTTTGTCCACGCTGCCAAGGGAGAAGACCCGGTAGTTAAAACAGTGGAGAAGGTTGCCCGCAGACTCGAAGGGAAATTCACCATCTCTAACGGACGGATTGTCAGGTCAACAGGACCCCGCTGGTTTCAAACAGCCTTAGACATCAAAATGACGCCTTTTTAAAGAAAAACAAAGCAACTCAATAAACTTCGGTAAGCCATGGAGAGTTATCCCTCCAAACCCTTGGGGGAGTCGCGAGCATAACCTTTTTCTCTGCCCTCGTGCTCTCACGAAAGTAAGAGGATGAATGTATCCCCCTCAAGATTCTAGAAACCCTCGGCAGCGTCTGATAGAACATAGGATTGATATGGAAAGCAGAAAAGAGGAAATTGATCACCCTCTGTCACGGTTCACCTTTAAGGAGCTCCAACTTTGAAGTGCACCATCCCTCTCCAAGGCCGGCTGAGGGAGGGCCTTTTCCTCAAAAGGCTTACCCGGTTTTCAGCCGCAGTTAAACTTGAAGTAAACCACCGGAAGGAAGTCTGCTTTCTCCCAAATTCTGGAAGGCTGGAGGAGCTTTTGAAGCCGGGACGCAGAGTCATCCTCGCCGAAGCAGCCTGTTCGAAGGGAAGAAAAACCCGTTACACCCTTGTAGGGGTTGTTCTCCCCGGAGGGGTTAAGGTTTCCGTGGACGCTAGGCTGCCTAACCAAGTTGTGGCGGAGGCTCTGAGCCGGGGCCTTTTAGAGGAGTTCAGGGGCTATCGGATCATCCGCTCTGAACCCAGGTTCAGGGGAAGCCGTTTCGATTTCCTCCTCGCCGATTCTTCGGGTGGCGAGTGTTGGGTAGAGGTGAAATCCTGCACGCTGGTGAGGGAAAGAGTTGCCCTCTTTCCAGACGCCCCCACGGAGCGGGGTCGAAGACATGTTAAAGAGCTAACGGAAACCTTGGAAATGGGTCATCGGGCTTGCTTAGTTTTCGTGGTGCAGAGGGAGGATGCTGAAGTTTTCACTGCCAACTCCGCTGCGGACCCTAGGTTTGCAGCTTCCCTGAGGGAGGCCGCCTTGGGCGGACTGGAAGTCTATGCGTACTCAGCCCGGTTTACAGGGCGAGAATTGGAGTTAATAGGCCGCATCAGAGTGGCCCTGTGACTAGACGAAGTAGCGTTGAGCTTGCCTATCAAAATCCTTGACGAGCTCCGGCGCGTCCATGGCAAAGGGGGTGTCCAAGGGGATCCTGCGCTTCAGCAAGGAGTAAGGGTCTTGAGAGGCCTTAGCCGCTGGGTGCTCCTCTCCGAGGGTCTCCAAGGCCACACGTCTGGCTAGGTTTTTGACCTGAGTTTCGTCCACAAACCCTAAAGAATGGAGGTACTCGTGGAGGAGGAGGACGTAGACGAAGGAGTTCATTTCCTCCGCTGACTCTGTCTCCTCGCGTACCAGCCTGAGCAAAGCCCGGTTGACGACGATGGTGTTGGAGTTCACTCCATGATAGGCGCCCACGTAAAGCGGTAAGTCAGCTAGGTAAAGCATCAGCCCAGCTCTCTGGTGGCCCAGCACTTCTAGAACGGATTTCTTGACTACTTCGAAGAGGTCTCCGAAATCCTGGCTTTCCCTAACCTTCTTTCGATACCACTCTCGATCCATTGTTATTCCCTTGAAGAGTCTGAAAGCGTCCGTTTGAGTAGAAGCCTTCAAGGGAGGGATGGAAGCTAGGTTTATTATACCTAGCGCTTACCAAACTACAAGTCTTCCGAAAGAGTGAAGATATTTTAGGGTCCTGAAGCTACCAACCTCATAGCCTCAAAGGAGGGGTACCGAAGCCAGGTTAAACGGGCGGGACTCAAGATCCCGTGGCGTAGGCCCTCGTGGGTTCAAATCCCACCCCCTCCACCTCTCTTTTTGAGGAAGGAGGCTGGAAGGGGGAGTTTCTTCATGTTTAATAGAAGACGTAGGTTCATTTCCCATCCCTGCGTATTAGCCTGCGGATTTTCAGCATAATGGTTAAACTCCAAATTCCCCCAATCCCCTTTAGCACGGTGGGGAGGAACGACATCTTCTGTTGCGGCTTAGGTGCTGGGCTTCATGACCTTTTGGCTGGCGACCATTAGCAGCCCGTTAACTGTCATACCTGCCCCTACGGCGAGCATCCCCAAGCCGGAGAAGACGGCCCCTTGCATCATGGGTGTAACTCCCGAGAGCATCAGGGCTCCGACGGCCAGCATGATAACCCCGTAAGTTGCCATCAGAGCTCCGAAGACATGCATCCTTCCCATACTCATCCTTGTGGCTCCGAGGATTCCCGTGACTATGAGCAGGCTTCCGAGGGCATACAGCAGAAAAGCCCACCAAGCAGCGTAGGCGGGGAAAGCGGCCATCCTCATCCCCATTCCCATGCCGGGCATTGTGGGCATGAAAGTCCTTTGAAGCATGAGGGTTCCTGAGGTGAAATCTAAGGCAGCTCCGGCCGCGCTTAAGGCCAAGCCTACTGCCGCTAGACGAGGTATTATTTCCCCTTCTCCTCCGCCCATCTTGGGGTGGGAAAGGTTTTAAACCTTTAAAAAGAGGCGGACTTTACTTCTTTAAGGCTTTCGATGGATGGTGGCACTTTGGTTAAAAAGATAAGGAAGGACGGGAAAGACGTTTACACCTGCGAACTATGCGGGTTGGGTTACTCCGATGAGGAAACCGCTCAAGCATGCCAGCGGCACTGCTCAACCCATAACGCCTGCTCTCTGGAAATCACCCGTAAGGCTGTGTATTTCCCAGAGCCAGACTGAAAGGCCGCCTAGGCTCAGCTTCAACCACCCCGAAAAACAGACTCCGGGGGTTCACCCCATGTTCTTGGAGAAAGTTCTCGGTAAAGCTGAGGGTGGGCGGTGTTTGGTGGCGGGAATAGGAGGCGGAGGAGACATTCTCGCCACTGTCCCTACAGCCAATCTCCTCAAGCATGCCGGTTGGGAGGTGTTTTTCGGAACCGTCCCTTGGGAAAGGTTTGTGGTGGACTCTGAGCCGGGGCCTCGTCCTCTAAAAGAAATGGAAAACATTTACCCTCTTTCCGAAACCGTTGCCTTGGCGGGGAAGAAGACTAAGAGCAGGAAAGGCGTCGTCTTCCAAGCAGCTAGGTTCGCAGAGGCTACGGGTGAAAAAGTTCTCCTCCTGGACTTGACCTTGGGAGTTGAAGGCCTATGTACGGGCCTGAAAGAGGCTTTGAAGAAGCTGGGCGTGAACTTAGTCTTCGGCATCGACAGCGGAGGAGATGTCTTGGCGAAAGGGAGCGAAAAAGGCCTGCGCTCCCCATTAGCCGACGCCATGATGCTTTCAGCCCTAGCCCAGCTGGGGGGCTCACCGGTCATCGGCGTCTTCGGGTTTGGAAGCGACGGGGAACTCTCCGGAGGACAGATTTTAAGCCGGCTTTCTGAGGTGGCGAGGGCGGGGGGTTATCTCGGAGCTTGGGGAATGACCGCTGAGGATGTAAAACTCATGGAAAAAATTTCGCAGATGGTTTTCACCGAGGCCAGCAACATTCCCCTCATGGCCGCCAGGGGATTCAGAGGCCTAACACGCATAAGGGAGGGAACGAGGAAGGTTCACGTATCGATTCTTTCAACCCTCACCTTCTACCTCGATGCAAAAACCTTGTTCAGCCTAAGCCCCTTAGCTCAGAGGATTCAAGGCTCCAAATCCCTCTGGGAAGCCAACGAAGCCCTACACCGGAGGGGAGTCTTCACGGAGCTGGATTTTGAAGCTGAAATCAGGAGGCTGAACATTACCTCCTACAAGGAATGGGAGAAAACTCGGCGGAAAAGCCGGCTGCCCATTCGGGTTTCACCGAAGTCAAGCCTAGGAAAGCCAGCTGGAGGACGGGCAAAACCTACGGGGTAGCCGTCGCTCAACCTGCGAGGTCAAGGAGACAGGTTTTCGCATGATCCTTCACCTTAACCTGCCGATAGATTTTCACCACCTTCCCTTCCTCGTCGATGAGAAAGGTGGTTCTCTCCACGCCTAGAAAACTTCTGCCGTAAAGACTTTTCCGCTTCCAAACCCCGTAGAGGTCCAGAACATTCCCCTCCGGGTCGCTTAGAAGGGGGAGGGCAGACGGTTTTTCTCCTTAAATTTCCGGTGAGACTCAACGCTGTCTTTGCTCACTCCCAAGATGACCACGTCTTCCTCCTCAAACTTCTCACCTAAATCCCTGAACTCCTTAGCTTCTTGGGTGCATCCGGGAGTTCCGTCCTTCGGGTAAAAGTAGAGGACCACTTTCTTTCCCCGGTAATCCTTAAGGAAACCTCCCTGCCGCTGTCGGACATGAGGGTGAAGTCCGGAGCCATATCGCCTACCTCAACCAAGATAACGTCCCCTAAACAATTGTTTAGACGCCCCACCCGATAAGCCTATTCACCCGTGCTGTGAAATTTAAATAAGGAGAAGCCGCCCAATTCTCTTTGGAAAATGGAAAACAGCCGCTTAGTCGGTTTCGCTTACAAGAGAAGCGAGATCTCCGATGAGGACATCGTCAACCTCATAGGTAGCGCCCCCAAGCTGACACAGTACCATGTTTTCGACGCCGAAAAAGAAGGCCTACCCCTGAGGTCGTATCAAAGGTTTTTGGAAGCCTGCGAAACACAAGGGCGAAGCCGTGCTGTGTACACTCTGCAAATTCTAGCTGAAGATTCGGAGAGGCTTCTGGAAGAATTCGTCCGCACAGTGGAAGGCAGAGAGAGGCATGCCGGTATAGCCTTGGTTCTCGGATCTTCGAAATATCCCCTCAAAAGAAAGAGGGGGAAGCCCTTAGAGATATGGAGAGAGGCGATGGAAAAGGCGGTGGAAAAGTTGAGCCCCCTCCCCATGCCCATCCTCCTCGCGGGGATAGGTAAAAGAATGTTAAGCGTCAACGAAGAGGTTAGGGAAAAATTCGCAGGCACACCCATCCGGCACTACCTCTATCTGACTCCGAGACTAGAGAAGAGGTGGTGGCTGAGGAAGCCTCTCTTCTATCTCCCTATCTCCTTCGAAGAAACCTTGGAAAAGGCAGTGTCTCTATCCGCTCACTATTTCTCCAGAGCCTTAGGCATCGAGGTTGAAGAGATCAGGGCGGCCATCCAGAGGGGAGGATGGGAAGCTGAAAAACTGGTTCAACTTGCCAAGCCCTATTTTCTGCTCACCTCCCCTCGCTTCCTGATGGAGGACTTGAAGAAATATCCCTCCGAGCTTTTGGTGAAAGTCTTAGGAAGCGAGGAGAGGGAGAAAGACATCAAAACCGAATATTTGAAGATGTTCAAGCAGCTGGAAGCATCCTAGCTCTTTTCAACCGCAGGTGTCACTTTGAAGGCGAAAGCGGAGGTTAAAAGCCAGCTTATTTGGGCTTGGATTGGCGGTAAATGTGAAGGCTCCTATGAGCCACGGTTAGGTTGGATAACACGGCCACAGCGGCCAAACCCAAATCCGGCCGGAGGAAGATGCTGGAAGCAAATATGATGAGGATGCGCTCCGGCCTTTCCGCCAAGCCTACTCCCCCCATGGAAATGCCTAGGCTTTCCCCCTTCGCTCTGGTGTAGCTCACCAACAGAGAACCGGTGAGAGCCAGTATTCCCCATATCATTCCGGAAACCCCGAGGACTGAAACTTCCCTGTAAGAGAGAGTGATTCCGAAGATGACAGCTACGTCGCTGTATCTGTCCAGCAGAGAGTCTAAGAAGCTTCCGAAACTCGTAGCCCGGCCGCTGAGCCTAGCCGCCGCCCCGTCCAAAGCATCGAACAGTCCTGAGATAAGGAGTAGGGAGGCAGCCAGCCAAATAAACCGTGGTTGGGGGGAAAACGCGTAAAAATAGCCTGCGGAAACCGCTAGGATGAAACCTAGGGCGGTCATGGTGTTGGGGCCGACGCCGGCTTTCAGAAGCCCTTCGGCTAGTGTACACAGCAGCTCTTCCACGCGGATTCTCAGCTTCGTCAACATGGGTTTCTGCCTTCACGGACGATAGGTTAACGGGCTTCCCATCTTTATGATTTTTCCTTTCGGTTTCGCGTTGCCCTTTCCTTTTCGATGGAGGAGAGTATTTATATCGAACTATCTTTTCATCTTCAGAGAGGTTGAAGTTTTTGGTTGTTGAGAAAGGAAGCCTTGTGAAGGTGCATTACATCGCCGAAGTTGACGGCCGCGTGGTCGATTCCACCCTTCACAGAGACCCCATCGAGTTTAGAGTGGGGGAAGGCCGCGTTCTTCTAGGCTTAGAAGAAGCTGTGTTGGGGCTTGAGAAAGGGGTCAAGAAAACCGTCATCATCCCCCCGGAGAAAGCCCACGGTATACGGGAAGAAAACCTGACAGTTGAAATTCCCAAGGAAATGTTCCAAGGGCCATCTGAGCAGATTAAGGAGGGAGTCATTGTTCAGCTGAAAACCGAGGAGGGGAAAACCCAGATGGCCACCATCGTGGAGGTGAGGGAGGACAGTGTTACTCTCGACTTGAACCATCCCCTAGCCGGGCGAGCGATAAAGTTCAAGCTGGAAATAGTGGACGTAGAAGATGAAGCCCCCCGCCTTGCAGGTGAACACGCAGATAAGTTGGCAGAGAGAAGGATGTTGATTAAACGATTTTACTACAACGACAAAGACCTCTACAACATGGGGAAGCAGGCAGGGCTGGAATGGTTTAACCAGTTTGATGAAAAACATAAAACGGCTAAACTCCAGTTTTTCACCGACAGGGAAAGAGAGGAAGCTTTAGAAAAAATCATCCAAGTGAACTCCGACGAGAAATTCATTGAAATCCTCAACAAGGTCGGATGGCCTGTCTGGATCAACATCGACCGGTTTGTAGGGGAGCATTATTTTTTCGATAAAAAAAGAGGCTTCGAACTGGGTGACAGAAGGAACTCTGTCCGGGACATGGTGAGGAAAGTTCTTGACGAGAGAGGAGAAAAAGTCTACTGTTTTCTGAAAGCTTTAATCCAACTATACCGGGAGGGCAGATGGGACGCTGCTCGTGGAGGAGCCTTGACAGAGGATATAGCCGCCAAACTGAGAATGCAAGGCTGCGAACCCCTCAAAGCCAAGGACATCATAGCCCTCAGAAGCCACAGAATCTGCTACTGGAGCGGAGGCTGCCGAGGAGGCCCCATGCGATGCGCAATACCCGAAGAAACGATCCCAACCGTCGACGGAGAACTGGAAAAATGGAAGGCTGAGAAAGCCCGCACATAAAACCGCGGGTATGGTAGCCCGGGGGAGACTTTCGGGCTGCCTTGAAAGCGCCTTTCGAACTCCCGTCGGCGGGTTTCTTCTCGCGGAAGGGCGAGCCAAAGCCCGCTATGCTTGACCGCTACACCACCGGGCTACATTCTTCGAAGTATTAAATGGCTGCCCTTATTTTTTTCTCTTCCCTGCAAACCATTTCAGAACTCCATATAGAAAGCTGGATCAGCTTACGTTCAGTTTAAGAAAGACTTCGAAAGTAAGGATTAGTGTGAGAGTGAAGCTCTCAGCAACTTCAGCTTTCAGATGGCGAGCATCGGAGCTGAAATGGTGTTATTCCCTCAGAAGTTTCTTCAAGGCCAGCTCGATGTCTTCCCTTTTCACGGTTTTTCTTCCCGCGTGAGCGCAGTAATCCATGGCTTCCTTGGCTATTTTAACCGCCAAGTCCTCTAGGGATCTCCTCAACTCATCGGCAGCTGACTCACTAACCCTGTAGGCGCCAGCCTTTTTTATCAGCCTGTGGAGAGGGGCGAGGGACATCTCTTTTTCGGACATTTTTCCATGCACCAATAATATTTTTAGCCTAAATCACATAATAAACTTTTGCATCGGCTTAACGTTAACTTTCAGCTTAAAAAATGAACTGAAGAAGCACTCTCCCTCAAAAAAAGGCGAGTTTACCGAAAAAATCGAGAAAACAGTTTTTCAGCCCTCATGCAAAATGATTTATTGAAGTTCACGAAACCATCTATGGCTGTGCTGGGAGTGAAGCTTGGGCCGCATTAAGACAGCGCTAGTCAAGAGGATTTCCAAGACTCTGATGGAAAGGTATTCCAACCTCTTCACAGCCGATTTTGAACATAACAAAAAAATAGTAGACGAACTCACTGGGTCGGAGTCGAAGAAAATCAAAGACCAGATAGCAGGTTACATCACCAAGATCAAAAAACACGGCGCACTTTCAGGCTAAATTCTTAAATAGGGTTGCCGAATTTTTTCCTCTGGAATGAGGAGACTGACCTGAACCGAAGCCTCGGGCTTATGAGGATGTAAAGGCACCTCCTCCGACCTTCTTTCAACGAACGAGGTTAGACCCTTCGTAAAAACCGGTTATGGGAAAAGTTTTCGAAGATCTGCCGCTCGAGATTCCGGTGAATCCACGAGTACTGTTTCATCCAGCAGCTTCTGGGCGTACCAGCCGTCGAAGTTGGTGTAGTTCTCCCGCATGTTGGGTCTTGAAATCACCCTCAAAAGGCAGGTGAAATGCTCTGTTTTCACACCCAAGGCCTCCGAGTAGAGAGCTATATTGAAGCTTGAGAGTCCTGTTTCGTCGTAGTATTTCAGCACTTTTGAGAGGCCTGAGGCTAAACCTTTCAGAATGCAGGCATCAAGCTCTAAGAGGTGAGATTTCCCCAAAACCACCGCCTGAACCTCATCCATTCCTTGGGGGGCAAAAGGAGTTAACCAGTAGGTTCCGTTCACGTAGCCAACGAACCTTTCTCCCCGGGACTTCTCCTGCTTCACCAATGCTTCCCAATAATTTTCCCCCTGTTCCCTATGGTAGGCTTCACTGCAGCGGGAAAGTTCCTTTACATAGTTAAACTGAAGATCCCGCATGATAAGCTGAAAATGGGGGTGTAAAAGGCTGGCTCCGGCTGGAAAAAGATAGTTACCCCCAATGCAGGCGTATTTTAAACGAGGCTTAGATTCCCAAGCTTCCCAAGCGCATTCCAGGAGTACTCTCAAGCCCTCGTAGAGAACCCGAGGGGTAAACTGGTTTAGGCCAAGAAAGTGGCGGGGAGTTAAGACTGCCACTGCCTCGAATTCAGCTCGAGGATAGAGGTTCGGAAAAGCCCAGGCTTTCCCAAACCTTAGCCTTTTTTTCTTCAGATTGTAGAATCTCGCTGTTGCGCTTTGAAGGTTCTCGGGGCAGAAGGGGCAAGAGGCCTTGCTTTCTTCTGCCAAGGTCTTGACTAAGGTCCAATCCGGTTTTCCGAAGAACAATCCCCTTTTTTCCTTTATTCCCGGGCAGACGGTGGACAAGCGGCCGGTTAGGGGGTCGACTCTGTGTTCTAGGCGGTATTCCTCCACACTGTTAGAACCGGTCAGAATCTTGGCTTTTCTAACAATCCTCGTGAACCTGATTTTCACCAAGCTTCCCCCTTTGGAAAGGACTGAAATTCAGTAGGGCTTCACTTGTTCCGCCAGCCGCCTTGTTGCACTAATCAGGTTTTTCAGCAGCCTCGCCCGAGTCATCAAGCCTACGCCTCCGATGTTGGGCGTGACGTACGATGCCTTTTCAGACACGCTTTCCACATCCACGTCGAAGTACATCTTGCCGGTGGCGGGGTCTCTTTTCCCTCCCACTCCCACAATGACAGCGCCGTCCTTTATCAGCTCCGCCGTAAGCCTGAAGGAGTCTTCCCTGTAAAGTTCAGGAGGCCGCCCTACGGCTGAAACGACGAGGTCTCCCTCCGCTACTTTCTCGTACTTGTTTTTGGTTTTCCGGTGGAGGCATGTTACTGTCGCATCCCTGTCTTCAAGTAGGATGCGCAGAGGCCGTCCGACTAGGTCGCTTCTTCCCACGATCACAGCGTCTTTCCCAGCTGGGTTTATTCTGTAATACTCCAGCAGCTGCACGATGCCCACCGCCGTGCAGGGGAGAAGATCCTCTTCCAAGCTGTAGGAGCTCAGCATTCGACCCTTGTTGTAGGGGGTCAGCCCGTCGACGTCCTTCATCGGGTTTATTTTTTCAAGAAGTCTCTCTCTGTTGATAAACCCTGGGAGAGGCATTTGAACCAGTATGCCGGTGATGTCGTCTCTTAAATTGAGCTTCTCGATCAAGCCTAGCAAAGCTTTTTCCCTGTCCTCAGGAGAATACCCGCATATTTCATGGGCTTCGAAATAGATTCCAACTTCTCTGCAGTCAGCTTCTTTCAGGGCCACGTATTTTTTAGCCGTGAGGAGCTCTGGAGGGTTATCGGTGGCTATGATGGCGGCCAAGCCGGGAGTTATTCCCTCTTCTTTGAAGGCTGCCAGTTCCCTTCTAACTTCTTCCTTGATTTTCTTGAAAATCGGTTCAGCGTGCATTAGGACTGCGATGGCTTCAGCACCTTCCTATTTTTCGTTTTGAAGGGCTAGAAACTTTCTCTGCCTCTCATTCCATTCTTTAAGCCAGTTTCCGCTGTAATCTGGGACTGCGATGGTCAGCTCCCAAGTCATGCCTTCCCTCTCCACTTTTTCGGTTTCAATTTTTATTCTTCCATCCGCCTGCAGCTGGATCACCCTAGAATACAGCCTATGCTCGTAGAGAAGCACCCTTTCCGCGAGAAGGGTGATCTTGTCCTCCCAAGCTATGGGTAGTCCGTAGATGTCGCCGATGTGTACCGGATACTGGTCGATTATCGGCCCTCGGTCTACGGCTATGTCAACGTAGTGAACCGTGGGTCCTGTGACCTTCACTCCTGACTCTAAGACGGCTTTGTGGACTTTTCGGCCGTACATGCCTTTACCCCCGGCGAAAGGGAGTAGGGATGGGTGGATGTTCAATATCTTCCACCGGTATTTCTCAATGAACTCCGCTCCAAGTATCCTGTCCCAGCCGGCTAAGGCAATGAGGTCGACGCCATACCTGTTCAGAGTGTCTATGACTTCTTCGTCAAACTCTCCCCTGTCCTTACCTGCGTGGGAAACAAACTCGCTAGGCACCTGGCATTTTTCCGCCCTATCCTTCACCTTCGCCTCAGGGCGGTTGTAAACCAGAACCCTCAGGTTCACGTTTCGAAGAACCCCTGCCGCCACATGGTCGGCTATGGCTTGGAAATTTGTTCCTTCGCCTGAAGCCAAAACCGCCAGATTGCAGCCGCCCATGGTGGGTCATCCTGAGGTTTAACCGTTGAGGATGATGCAGAGTTAGTCCTTTTCACTTTAATATTTTATGGGGCCCCTATCTGAATTTAAGACGATAAAGGGAACCCTAAAATACTCCGCCACCCATCCGTTTTGTAGAATTATTCATGCGAAACTTGAAAGAAGACTGCAGCTTACAGAGATATTTCAACGTGGAACTCATAGACGGCCGTCTAGTTTTTAAAAACTCAAACCTCAAAACCTGCCGCGGAAACTGCCAGCAATGCCACCGCTGCCGGTGGCTGAGAAGTAGGTCTTTCTGAAGAAAGTCTTTTAAACCCTTCCCGCGTCTAGCTTTCCAAACCTAGAAGGTCGAAGCCACGCTCAGACAAGGGAGCTCCGGTAGTATAGGCAGCCCTCAAACGGTGCGGGGTTTTCCTGCGCCAGGCTGGTAAATCCCGGTCAAGTATTCCGGCCTTTCGAGCCGGAGGTCGCGGGTTCGAATCCCGCCCGGAGCACTAATAAACCTTCTTATGTTGCTGGTTAAAATTTCCGCTTTATGCGTATTTGCAGTCAAAAAGACCGGCAGGAGATGCTCAAAGAATTAACTCAAAATCCATTTTTCCCCTTCTCGCATTTTGCAAGCCTGCAAAGGCTGATGGATCAAAAGGATAGACGAAGTCCGTAAACGGGGTAGCTGAATGCGGCCGCCGGGATTCGAACCCGGGTTAGGGGCTTGGGGGGCCCCTGTCCTAGGCCAGGCTAGACCACGGCCGCGCCGTTCAGATTTCTACTATTACTCGCTCTTAGATTTAACTCTCTCCGGATTTTTAGATATTCTCCTCCAGTCTTCAGCGGCATGAAAAAAAGCTCGCCTATTTAGGGATGTCCGGCCGGTTTAGGGTTTGGTTTTCCTCTGAGGTATGAAGAGTCCTACCAGTGTTCGCAGCCCGTAGGTATGGACGAGGTTTATGATGAAGGCTAGGAATCCGATGGCGAGCAGTATTCCAAAGAACATGGCTGAGCTCATATAGGGCAGGTAGATGGTAGTGTCAGGGTAGAGGGTTCTCCTCAGCATACCCGGCGTCCACGCCAGCCCCATGGAAAAGGCCATACCTACGCCTCCGATCATCCAAAGCCAGAAGTGAAGGTTGCTCAGCTTCTGACTCTTCAACTCAGTGCCTGTCAACATGGGCAGAAGAGCGTAGATGACAGCGAAGATGACGCCGCCTAACCCCACCAGCACCATCTGGTGAATGTGGAATCCGGGAACCCACTGGGTGTTGTGCATGACTAGGTTCAAAGCGTAGTTGGCTTGAAGCAGCCCTGAACCTCCTCCAAGCATGAAGCCGAAAATACCCCCCAGCATGAATTTCAGAGGCATAGTTAGCTTAACCGGCCGAGCCAGCCAGACGGTCATCAGGACGGCGAAAAACGTCAGCCCCATGGTGAAGAACTCACCCCAAGTTATGAACTGCCCTGAGATCAGCCTCATAAACGAAGGCTGGGGAAGGTCGGACATCAGATGGTGGCTCCACACGCCCATGGAGATGAGAAGGTCTGCTAGGATAACCTTCCTCACCACATCTTCAGCGTAAAGTTTCCGGTTTGTGAGTAAAGGAGCGAGAAGATACAAGGCTCCAGCCACCCATATCAAAACATCGCCGTCGGCAATCATATCCAAACCCCACCAGAACACGTTCTTGTAGACTAGTGGGTCGACGATGAGAGGGTTTAGCATCACACCGGCTAAAAGCGCCGGCAGGCTGAAAGCCAACAGCAAGCCTCCTGCCCCAGCTAGAACCAGCGCGTTGAGAACAGCGTCGACGCTTCCCCGCATCACCGCCACAACAAACACAGGCATGGGTTGAGGATTGGAGCCGCTGCCTCCGTTCAACATACGCTTGGAAGACTTTACTCCCAACTTGCTGAGGGCCATGCTGAACCGTTGGGACAAACCCTCAAGCCCGAAGGCGGATAAGAGAAGACTTTTGAAGGTTTTCCCCGAACTCTCCCCTTTTCTGCTGAAAACGGTGGCGAAGATGTTGAAGATGAACAGCAACACCGACAGTTCTATGAGCAGTAGGCCTGAGGAGAAAAAGACTACGCTGTTGGGAGGGAACCTCTCCACAGGCAGCGGCCAGTAGAGGGTGTAGAGGGAGCCGAACTTGGTGAGAAGCCCGGAAGACCAAACGATGAGCACTCCTGCGACGAAGGTCCACAGGTTCACGTCGGCCAGCTTGAGGCTGTAGAGGGGTTTGTTAAGGAGTTTAGGGACGAGATAGTAAAAGGCGCCTATCACCCCCAAGTAAGCCCATCCGTAGATTCCCACAAACGGGTGAACGGTCAGCATGGCGTAGTAGTGTTCGAAGTCGAACAACGGAATGTTCACCAGTTGCACCCTCATCAGCAAACCTTCAATGCCAGCTAGGCCTAGGAACAGTGTTGAGATTATCGCATAACGCAGAGTAAGCCTTTCATAGGTCATGGGAAAGCCTCCACCTCACTCCACCACGCGAATGGCATTCGGTAAGACCATGTGGGGATGGTATGGGCCGGAGTACTCCGTGGAACGGATGGTGTAGTCGCCGGGTTCATCGAACACCCACAGGATCGAATTGCGATACCCGGGGAGCACCTGCATCTGGAAGACGATGCTCCCATCCTCTCTGAAGACTCCGAAACCATAGGTTACATCCTCCGACGTCACGATAAACCTAACAGGCTCACCTACTTGGACTGTTATCCCATCCGGGGGAAGTTGGAAAGTGTAATTTTTCATCCTTATATGGAATTCTTCCACTGGAGTAGGCGGAGACCAGAAAAGCCAGTTTTGCCAAGGGACTAGAGGAGAAAGCGTTGTAGCGTTAAAGACCACTGCTACGGCAACTAAGATGACCAGCCATCTTTTTTCCGCTTTCTCCACCTTTTTACCCCCCTCCTTTCTGCGTGATTTTGCGAACATAGAGAAGCATAAATGTCGCTACGCCTACCGCGTACAGAATATATACTACGTCTATGATTTGATGTACGGTCATTATTTATCACGCTAGTTATATTATTTTGGAATATATATTTATAATTTACTATGCGTGCAGCATGTTATCAATATTCTGATATTTTTCTAGTAGCCTAGCGCAGTCCGTCCATATCACTTAGGAACAGGAAGCTTTTCCCCCAGTCCCTTAAACTGATGGATTTTCAAATAAGGGGTTGGAGAAAGTTGAGGAGCTGGGTGAAGATTATCCCTAGGCCGACGGCTAAAGGCAGTCCCGGAACCATGCTTCTCCGCTCCAAAAGTTTGAGGGAAAGATAGACGCCTAGAAGTATCCCCAAGGAAGCCGCTAGGAAGGGGTAAAAGCCTTGGAGAAGGTAGATGTGGGATGCCAGCATAGAGTAGAAGGCTAGGTCCCCCAGCCCTATTTTCAAATTGTCGTGGGTGAGAATGAGACCTGTGAAAACCTCTGGCTCCGCCGTCCAAGGCATTCTCCCCAGAGGCCCCTTGAACACGGCGAAAACATCGTAGACGGAGAGAGCGATGAGAATGGCGTAGACGCTGAGGCTTGGAATGGTAAAGCCTAGGAGAGCCCCTAAACCTGCGGCCACCAGAAACATGACGATGGACCTCCAGACTCCGCCCCTGACGAAAACAGCGTAGAGGGCCAGAAAAACAACTGCCACCGAGCCTAACCCCCCAAGGTAGGAGCTGAAAGGTGGACTCAAACCGGCTATCCAGAAGCCTGCAGCAGAATATATGGAGGCAAGAGCGAAAACTAGGAGGGCGTAGACTCCGAGGATGAGAGTCTTCAAAATTTTTCTCATACCGGCCTTGGTGAGAAGGTAGAAGACCAGCCCCATCCCCGCTATCAAGGCTGCGTAGTACAGAGCATTGTAAGCAGAGGCGGAGAGGCCGCCTTCAAAAGGCAGAGGGTTCAGAGGCGGCGAAGTATAAGCAGCCGAGAGAAGGGCGGCGAAAGCCATCGCCATGGAGAGGGTTAACAAGGGGAAAAGCAGATGTTGAAGCTTAGCCTTGTAGGTTCCTGTCTCCCCCATTAGGCTGCAGCCCCTCAACTTCAACCATCGGAAACAAGGCCCTATAAGGTTGATGTGCTGCTCGCCCAGCAGGATGGAAGGATTTTTTACAGAGGTTGAAGAAAAAGTTTCGTTTTAACAGCAGGGGTTGAGCGTTCATGGTGGCAGGTTTAGGCCGGTTGGATGTTTTGGTCTTGGGAGGCGGGCCGGGAGGTTACACTGCGGCCATCAGGGCCTCTCAGCTGGGAGGTAAGGTGGCTGTTGTGGAAAAAGACAGGGTTGGAGGCGTATGCACGAACGTAGGATGTATTCCCACTAAAACTTTGTTGAAGTCGGTGGAGCTGCTTTCCGAAATCAAAAGCTGCCATAAATTCGGCGTGGCCGTCCAAGGTGTAGCTTTGGATTTCAAGGGGTTGATGAAACGCAAAGAGGAAATTGTAAACCGGATGGTAGGCTACGTGGAGTATCTTCTTGAGAAAAACGGGGTCCAACTCATCCGTGGCTCCGCCGCCTTAACCAGCCCTCGGAAGGTTAGGGTGGTGGAAAAGGGCGAAGGGATGCTCGAGTTGGAGGCTGAAAGTATCATCATCGCCACGGGCTCCAAGCCTCTGAAGCCGCCCATACCGGGAGCCGACTGGAAAGATGTCCTAACCAGCGATGAAGCCTTGGCATTAGAAAATGCCCCCCATAGTCTGCTTATCATGGGGGGCGGCGCTGTGGGATGCGAGTTCGCCTCCCTGTTTTCAGGGCTGGGAACGGAGGTGAGGCTTGTGGAGATGATGTCCCGCCTTTTACCGGCGGAAGACGGTGAAATAGGCTCCCGCTTGGAGCAGCTGCTACGCCGTAGGGGAGTTGAGGTTTCGGTGGGCGTGGAGGTTAAGCGGATTTCCAGCTCCCCCGAAGGGAAAAAAGTGGCTTTAACGTCGAAAGAGGGTGTGAAGGAGGTGGAAGCTGAAAAGGTCCTCCTCGCAACAGGCCGGGTTCCCAACGTTGAAAATTTAGGGCTTGAAAACGCGGGGGTATCCTTTGGGAGGAAAGGCATACCTGTAAATCAGAGGATGGAAACCAACGTTCCCCGAGTGTTTGCGGTGGGAGACGTAGCCGGAGGGCAGTTCGCCCATGAAGCCTATGCAGGGGGACTGGTGGCTGCAGAGAATGCGCTGGGGGGCAATTCCATCCTTCGAAGGGAAACAATTCCCCGGTGTGTGTTCACCTCCCCCGAAGTCGCCGCCGTAGGCCTCACGGAAGAGCAAGCGAGGGAGCGAGGGCACCGCGTGGAGGTAGGTAGGTTTCCCTTCGCCGCCAACGGGAGGGCCGTAACCTTAGAGGCGGCTGAGGGCTTTGTTAAGGTCGTTGCGGAAGCCGAGTCCGGGGAGCTTTTAGGCGTTCACATCTTAGGCCCTCATGCTTCGGAGCTGATTTCAGGGGCCATAACAGCGGTCAGCTTGGAGGCTACCGTGGAAGACGTCGCCCGCACCGTGATCCCCCACCCAACCCTGTCAGAAGCCTTCAAAGAGGCTGTTTTAGACTGCCAGAAGAGGGCCATTCACAGCCTTCGGAGAACCTTATCCTAAAAGTGCTGAAAACTAGGGGCTCTGCACTCAAGATCCACATCACGGCTTCAGCTCAGTTGGGCTAGAGTCTTCACAGCCCCTGAAGTTGAAGAAGAAAGCTGCCTGATAAAAACCTTGCACATTAACTTGGATCCACGGCTTCTGCAAACCGCGGCTCTTTGGCCGCAGCCTACTGGGGCTTCTTCGGAATTATTATCAAGCCTTCTTCCGGTTTTCCTACGGCTTGAGCCTCACCCTCCAGCCAGAGTCTTCCAACCAAGGCTGAAACCACAGCGTCCAGCTCGTGGATGGTTATGTTTCGCTTCCTACGAAGCTCCCCCTTCACGCCGAATTTTTTGAGGGCCTCCCTCAACTTTTCAGCTCCCTCCCTTTTTTCAGGAAACCCCAAGAGGGCTTTGGCGGCGTGGGGAAAAGCCTCCACCACCTGAAAGCGTCCCCGCTCAAGGATTTTTCTGAGGGCCACAGCTCGGAGAGTCAGCTTCCTCATGGCCCCCAAGGTGGGAGGGAAAAGCTTCAATCCCATTCGAAGAAGCTCCCGGTCGCATTCTCTCAGATGGCCTGCGGAGCGGCAGGGGCAGTCGTCCCTGAGGCAGCATCTCCCCTTGGGCAGCCCTAGGGGAGCGTCCACGGCGACGAGGCGGGGTTTCAACTTTGCAACATGGCTGACTATTTCTTCATCCTTCCAGAGGAGGAGGGTTTTCGCTCTGAGGTTTTGGTCTAAGGTGCAGAAGCCTGTGGGTCTGGTTTCCACTCCCGCAAGGTCGATGCCCACTACCGGTCGGCTGGAGGCTGTCAAGATGTTCCCCTTTTCGCTGCGAAGTTTAACCTAGGGATCCCCAATTAGGTAGGTTTAAATTTTAGGAAGATGTGAGTACCTTGGAAAGATGTATAGGTGATATAAATGGCTGCCGCTAACTTTGCCCCTGCCTTCTTCCTGATAATCATCGTGCTGATAATTCTGGCTTCCTCCCTCAAAATAGTGAAGGAATACCAGCGGGCTGTGATCTTCAGGCTTGGAAGACTTCTAGGTGCCAAAGGCCCCGGCATCTTCTTCCGGATCCCCCTCATCGACGTCTTCAGAGTGGTGGACTTGAGGGTGGTGACCTTCGACGTCCCCAAACAGCGGGTGATCACTAGGGACAATGTCTCCGTGGACGTGGACGCCGCCGTCTACTACCGCGTAGTCGACCCTCAAAAGGCTGTGGTGGCCGTGGAAAACTTCATCTTCGCTACCAACCTTCTCTCCCAAACCACCCTGAGGGATGTCCTAGGCCAAGTGGACTTGGATGAGCTGTTGACCAAGAGGGAAGAACTCTCCAAACGGCTGACGGAAATCATCGACACAGCCACGGATCCTTGGGGCATAAAAGTGTCCAACGTGGCCATCAAAGACGTTTCCCTCCCCGAAGACATGCAGAGGGCGATAGCCAAGCAGGCGGAAGCGGAGAGAGAAAGGCGCTCCCGGATCATTATTGCTGAGGGTGAATACCAAGCGGCAACTCGCATGACAGACGCGGCTAAAATGTACCAGATGACACCTATGGCCATGAGGTTGAGAGAGCTTCAAACCCTCACCGACATAGCCCGAGAGCGAAACTTGGTCGTCGTCACACCTGCGGCCATTGGAGGAGGCGCCGACCTTGCCACCATGCTAGGGCTCATGAAAGCCGAAAAGAAGACTAGGTCCACTTCGGGTGAGTAAACCTCTGTGCATCGGTTCTCTTTCCTCCTTCTCGTCCTAGTAGCCGTTACTCTATCGGCTCCTTTACTCTCCCCAGCCGCAGCCCAGCAGCCGGAGGTCCTCGTAGTCAGACTGGAAGGCACCATCACCACCATGTCTGTTGAACTGGTCAATGAGGCCTTAGCCTACGCGGAGGCCCGAAACCAGCCGGTGGTCCTCACCCTCGACACGCCGGGCGGAAACCTGGACGCCACCCAGAAGATCATCGCAGCCATCGAGCGGGCTGAGGTTCCGATCATAGGCTACGTCTACCCTCCGGGGGCCACCGCCTGGTCGGCGGGGACCTACATTCTGCTTTCCACCCACATAGCCGCCATGGCGCCCCATACCATCATAGGCTCAGCCCAGCCTGTGGCCTTCTCTCCCTTCGGAGGCTCCCAGCCTATCAATGACACCAAGGTGCTCAACGCCCTAGAAGCCTACATGGCTGAAAGGGCTAGAGCTCACGGAAGAAACGAAACAGCAGCACGGCTTTTCGTCACCGAAAACCTCAACCTAGGCGCCGAAGAGGCGATGGAAATGGGCGTCGTCGAAGTGGTAGCCCCTGCGCTGGAAGACCTGCTGGCTGAAATCGACGGCTTCTCCGTGGAGACAGTTAAAGGCGAGTATGTCCTCCGAAGCCGCGGCGCTGAATTGGTGAGATGGACCCCCAGCCCAGGGTTGCTGGTGTTCAAAATTCTCTCCGAGCCCATGCTGGCTTTCATTTTCTTCACCGTGGGCATGTACGCTCTCATCTTCGGTCTAACCTCTCCAGGGGCGGGAGGCGAAGTTATAGGCGCGGTGCTTCTGGTCCTCGGCCTGATAGGCCTAGGCATCACAGGCATAAACGTGGGCGCCCTCATCCTCATGGTCTTAGGAGCAGCACTTCTGCTGGCTGAACTTTTCACCCCCGGGTTTGGAATCGTAGGCGGCTCCGGTTTCGCCTGCATGCTACTGGGGGCTGTCCTTCTTTTCCCCAGCCAGTGGTCTGTTTCACCGGAGTGGCTTAACCTTCTCTACGCCGCCCTCATCTCCGCTCCCTTAGCCATAGGCGTCTTCTTCATCTTCGCCGCCTACAAGGTGCTTAAGGCTAGGAGAATGAAGCCGGCGATGGGAATCATAGTAGGGGAGGAAGGAGAGGCCTTGGAGGAAGTTACCCCGGAAAAGGTCGGCTTCATCCGGTATAAGGGCGAATACTGGAAGGCTAAGTCAGCCGTCCCCATCAAGCCTGGGGAGAAAGTCGAAATAATCGGTAAAGAAGGCCCTCTGCTGGTGGTTAAGCCAAAAAAAACGAGGGAAGGCTAGGCAGCGGCTACACGTAGAAGGGCCGCTTACCCAGTTCTTTTTTAAGCTGAGGATAGGTTTCCGCCTGAATCCTCCTCAACTCTTCCAGTTTAACTTTTATGTCCTCGATTTCCTTATCCATCCGTTCGAAGCTGATCGAAATGTCAAGGATCTTCAACAGGACGTTTAAAACTCCCCTAGCCGCCTGCATGTCCGGGTAGTCGCCTCTCGTAGCTCCCAGCAGAGCTATGGAAGGTATGCTCCTCCGGTCGCTCAGCCCCAGGATCACGCCGCAGGCACCTGTGATGGCGCCGCTTCTGGTTATCTGAACACCTAGATTTTTCAGGTCTTCCCCCAGCTTCGCATCGTTGAAAACCCCGTAAACTTTCCCTATCTCTTTTTCCACCGGGGTCTGAAAGCCGCCTAGCGCTATGACCCGCTCGCAGCCTTGTTTTTGAGCGAGCTCTAGGATGTGGTCTACCACCTCGTATTGGCCGTGGAGGGTAGGCTGAGAGTCTCCGGTTATCAGGATGATGTCATGTTTAGGATGTCGATGGACGTAGAGTTCGATCTTCGGCATGTAGTAGGTTCCGTCCTCCTTGATCTGGATGCCTGTGCTTCCATCAGGGAGATTCAGATAGCTGGAGTAAAGCTCCGCGAAAAGTTTAGGCTTCAATTCATCTATGAGGTAGTTCACCGCCAGCTTCCCCACAAGGCCTAGCCCCGGCAGCCCTTGGACTAGAATGGGGGACTTCAACTTCAAGTCTTCCACAAGGTAGATTCTAGTCCAAGCCGGCATAGGTCCTCAACTCCCATGGATGCTGAAACCTTTCGGGCATAGTCTTCTGGCCACATCGCAGAGGTTTTTAGCTTCCCTTTCGCCGCCTTCCAATACGCATGTTTCCGACACTTTGGAGCAGAGCTGAGACTCTTCCTTACAAATAGAACATCCGTTTTTCACGCAAAGGGTGGAAATGAAGCTGCACAGCTTAGAGGCACTTTGGAGGTCTAAGCCGCTGTAGAGGAGCTCCCTTGCCTGCTGGCAGAGCAGAAGAGCTAACTTGCAATAGTAAGGTACAACAACTTGACCGAATTTTTCAGCCATACCACGAGAAAGGCTTCCGTTACTTATATCTATTCCTCTCAGGGATGGGAGTTGTTCTGGATACAAGAAACCTTAATATCGGAGGCCTGTCTGGTTTATCATCAATAATAAAACAGGAGGCCCCTTGGAATTGGCCTACGTTCCCTTTATTTCCTCCCCACCCGAAGTTGTCAGGAAAATGTTGGAGATAGCTCAAGTTCGGGAGGGGGAAGTCGTCTACGACCTAGGCTCTGGGGATGGAAGAATACTGATAACAGCCGTTCAGGAATTTAAAGCCAAAAAAGCCGTCGGAGTGGAGGCTAGAGAGGACCTAGCCAAAAACTCCATGGAGGAAATAAAGAAAGCCGGTTTAGAGGACCGGATTACGGTGATCCGTGGAGACCTCTACCAGACACCCATAGTCGACGCCGACGTGGTGACCCTCTTTCTGACAACTTCCGCCAACGAGCGCCTCAGACCTAAACTGGAGAAGGAGCTGGGAAACGGGGTTAGGGTTGTCTCCCACGACTACGAAATAGTAGGGTGGAAGCCTGAAAAGGTAGAAACCTTAGGTCAGCACACCATATATTTTTATGTCGTAAAAAAGCCTTAACAGCCCCTTCTGCTTATATGAGGGAGACATGAATAGAGCCGTCGGGGTTAATTTTGATCTCCACCTCATCCCCATACTGATATTTTCTGGGTAATTTTTCCCATTCTTGAGGAGTCAGGTAGAGAACCAGCCTGTTGTTGTAGGGCTTAACTTGAGGAAGCATCTTCGGCAGTTGGGTGAGAATGGGCATGACGGCTGAAACCTCCTGGGGAATATCCTTAGGTATCTGAATGAAGCTGGGAGGCTTCTGAGCCTCCACCGCGAACTCCACGCAGACGAACTCCCCTCCGAAAGGTGCAGCGGAGGGATGGATGGCGTTAACCTTGCAGATGATGGAAATACTGCCCATGGGAAAAATCTTCTCCTTTAGGCATTCAACCTGAAACTTCCCTTTCTACCGACATAGAGAAAGAGAGGTTATTATAGTTTAAGTTTTCACGGAAAAATCAACTTTAACTCGAGAAGGTGCAGCCGAGTATCCGCGGGCGTTTTCCCAGCTTAGTGGTGTGAAACTCCCCTTTGGTCGATCTTTTTTATGGAAACAATTTTTCGGCGAGGGGCGGGCTTAGGTTTGGTTATCTGCGGAGGTTGAGCGAGGCGTTCAGGGGGATATTCCAGCTCCGCTCTGCTGAACTCCGCCAGCTCATGTACCGGTGTGGTTTTCAGCGCCTTCCTAGGGCAGTAGTCCACACAAAGAGCGCAGAAGCAGCATCTTCCATAATCCAGTTTGGGGTATCTCTTCTCTCCTCTGGTGACCAGTTCTATGGCTACATTAGGGCAGATGTAGGCGCATACACCGCAGCCAGTGCACTTTTCCATGTCCAGCTGGATGCCGCCACGAGACCTTTCCGGTAGCTTTAGAGCTTCATAGGGATGAAAGACCGTAAAGGTTCTTTTTGGGAAATGTTCCAGCACAACTTTCAACGGCTTTACGATGGAAGACATTTTCTTTTCACCTTACTTTTTCCATTTTACGCCAAACCCAGCAGGCCTGGTGCCACATGAGCGAGGCCTAGGATGATCAGCACCTGGATAAGAGCCAGAGGTATCAGATACGTCCAACCTGCGTCCAGAAGCTGGTCTATTCTCACCCGGGGGAACACTCCTCGGAGGAGGGTGACGATGCAGACGATGATCCCAGCCTTCAGCAGAAACCACGCGATGGGCGGCAGGAAAGCTGGGCCTAGCCATCCTCCCAAGAAAAGAGCTGTCATCAGCACCGCCCCCAGATACAGGTCAACGTATTCCGCCATCATGAAGCATCCGTAGAGGACGCCGGGATACTCCGTAGCCCAGCCGTAGACCAATTCCTGTTCAGCGTGGGGTAGGTCGAAGGGTCTCCGGGACACTTCCGCCATCATGGCGACGAAGAAGACAGCGAGGCCGAGAGGCTGAAAGACTCCATGCCAAATGGAGGACTGGCTTTCTATTATGGCCACAAGGTCGAAGGACCCGGCCACCATGACGACGCCGACGATGGCCACTAGAAGGGGAACTTCATAGGCGAGAAGCTGAAAAGCTGTACGAAGGGCGCCTACGGTGCAGTATTTACTCCGGCATGCCCAGCCGGCTGCTATGATGATGAAAGGGCGCACGCTGAAGAGCAGGATGACGATGAGGAGGCTGATGTTCGAGTAGTAGACAACCCAGTATTCTCCGGGGCTTAGGTGGAAGGGAATGAACGGTAAACTCATCTCCGAGCCGATGACCCCGAAGGGAATGAAAGCGAAGCTCAACGTGGAAAGAGCTAGAGCGGAGATGGGCGCCGTCTTGTAAAGGAGCTTATGAGCTTTCTCAGGGACGATGAGCTCCTTTCCTATCAGTTTAACGAAGTCGGCGATAGGCTGGAAAAAGCCCATCACCGGGCCTACATGGTAGGGTCCTACTCGAAGATGGATTCTCGCGTTTACTTTTCTCTCAAACCACACAGCCAGTAGCACGACAAGGGATATGTGGACTAAGCCTGGGAAGATGATGACTTTGATGAAGAGCTCCGTCAGGTAGCCGCTCTGCCAGAGCTGCCACAGCTGCAACGTCAGAGACTCCAACCCCACCAAGCTTTTTCACCTATCCATGTCCAACGGCCAGAGGTCTAGACTCCACAGTATAACGGGTATGTCCGCGAAGGGGACATTTTTAGATAGATAACCCATGGCAGGGAGGTTTCTAAAAGAGGGACTGCTTATCTTCAAACGGTAAGGCCGGGTGGTTCCGTCCCCCACCAGATAGTAGCCCAACTCCCCCCGAGCCGACTCCACTCTGCTATAAGTTTCCCCTTTCGGAGCGGAGGAAGGGGCAGGAGCCTTAATGGGCCCGCTGGGAAGCCTCTCCAGCGCTTGGCGGATGAGGGAGATGCTCTGCTCCATTTCCCTAAGCCTCACCACAGACCTGTCGTAGGAGTCTCCCACCTTCCCCGTGGGCACGGTGAACTCCAGCTGGTCATACGCAGCATAAGGTTCATCTTTTCGCACATCCACCTTCACCCCCGACCCTCTGATAGAAGGGCCAACCAACCCCAGCTTTATGGCTTCTTGAGGTTTAAGCTTCCCAACTCCTTGGGTCCTTATTTTGAAAGTGTAGCTTTGGTAAAGCATTCGGTCATAATCGCCCAGCCGTTGCTCCAGATAGCTCAGCGCTCTGAAGGTTTGCTCTTTAAAGCCTTGAGGAAGGTCCCGCCGAACCCCTCCGGGGATGAAGAAAGAGTGAGTTATCCTCGCCCCCGTATACATCTCGAAGAGGTCTAGGAGCAGTTCCCTGTCGTTAATGGGCCACATGAGCATTGTTTCCAAACCCACAGCCACCGCCATCAAACAAAGCCAGTAGAGGTGGCTGGCTATTCTGCTCATCTCAGCCATGATGACCCGGATGAACTTCGCCCTCTCCGGCACCTCCACCCCCATGAGCTCCTCCACCGCCTCCACATAGCCTAAAACCATGTGGACCGAGTCAACGATGTTAGCTCTCTCCAATGGGGGAACCGCTTGAACGTAGTTGCGGTTTTCAGCTATCTTCTCCAATCCCCGATGCGTGTAACCGATGTCAGGCTCAATGTTGACCACAACATCCCCGTCAACGTCAAGGGCAAGGCAAAGGTGGCCGCTGATAGGGTGCTGAGGACCGAATTTCACACGCATGACAGGCATAGAGCCACACCTACCTCGGCTTGGACGGTAGTTTGAAGTCTTTTCTCAGGGGAGGCATCTGCTTCCAGTCCTCCGGAAGCAATAGCCCGGAAAGGTTGGGGTGACCGGCGAAGTTTATCCCCAACATTTCATGGGTTTCCCTCTCATGAAGATTGGCAGCTTCCCAAACAGGGATAAGCGTGTCCAGTTGAGGGTCTTCTCTGGGCAGGGAAACTCTTAAGGCTGCCAGAATCTTCCGGGGAATGGACCAGACATGGTAGACGACTTCGAACTCCTTCCGGTCAGGGTAGTCGGTTCCGGAAACAGAGGCCAGATGGTCAAAGTTGTAGCTATCCTTCAGGTATCTGGCGACATCTGCTAGGCGGTCTTTATTGACTTTTATGCTTATTCTGCCTTTCCGCTGGACTTCAGCTTGGAGAACAGCATCACCAAATTTAGATTTAACATCCTCAGTAACCATGGCTTCAGCTTTTTCAGCAGCCTCGCTCAAACTTCTTTCCCTTGGATCTTCTTCTGCAACATCATAATGCCTTGGATGAAGGCTTCCGGCCTTGGGGGGCATCCCGGCACATAGACGTCCACAGGGACCACCTTATCGATCCCCTGAACGACGCAGTAGGAGTCCCACCACAAGCCTCCGGAGATGGCGCAGTCCCCTAAGGCTATGACATATTTCGGGTCAGGCATTTGATCGTAGATCAATTTAACCCTTTTCGCCATTTTCTCGCTAACCACACCCAACACGAAGAGAAGGTCACACTGCCTTAAAGAAGGGAAGGGCAGAGTGCCGAACCTTTCCGCGTCGAACCGGGAACACGAAACAGCCATCAGCTCAGGGCTGCAGCAGCCTGTGCAAAGGTGAACAGACCACAGAGACCAAGCTCGACCCCAGTTGAGGATTTTATCCTTCAGGAGGGTGTATGTTTCCTTAGCCTTAGCCACAGGGCTTAGGGTCACCTCAACCTCCTCCTAGCCGAACGGAGAGAAGTCACAGCGCTGACCAAGGCGAGGATCACCACAGCGAGAGAGATGGAAATGAAAGTTGAAACCTCGCCTCCCAACCTGATGATGGCAGGGGCGGTGAGGAGGAGAAAGATAGCTATGGCCCCGAAGACCGCGTAGATCATGGCGTAAGGATAGTATCGAATGTTGAAGGTTATCCGAGGGTCTCCAAGAGGAACCTGTCCACATTCAAAGGCCAAGTTCTTGGTGGGACTGGGATTGGACGGGCCGAATATCTTTCCGGACAGCACTAGGCCTATGGGAAACAGGAGCATGATGACAATGTACACCACTAGGCCCAGAAGGTCTGCCACTGCTCTTCCCTTTTCCTTTGTTTGTTCTCGAGAAAATAGTACATTAATGTCGCATTTATGGTTTATCCTTTAATTTTGAAAGTAAACATCTTTTGAACTGTATATACGCCTGCATTTTCCCGAAAAAGGGAGCGAAGAATTTATATCTTCATCTCCTTTTAGATAAAAAACATTTCAAACGAAGGCTTTGTGGTGTAAGATTGGAACCGCTGGCTCTTCTTGAAATGGCCGTCATCCTCCTCACAATCGGCTGCGCTTTTCTAGCTGTTGAGTTCCGAAACATACCCAAGGCCATTGCTTCCTTCTTTTTCATGAGCATCCTTTTGGCTGTGGCTTTCTTCCTTTTGGGCGCGCCCTACGTGGCGGCTGTGCAGGTTCTCATCTACGTGGGAGCCGTTGTCGTCCTGTTGCTGGTAACCTTCCACACCGTCAAGAAGTTGTGAAAAGATGAACTCGCTTGCAGGTAGGATAGTGGGATTAGCCGTTCTACTTGCTTTCACCGTCATCATAGCCAGTTTTATGGGCTCCTACTTCATCATCCCCAATCCTACCCTACCTCCTTCTCCCCTCCCAGAGCAACTTTGGCTTTGGACCTACCGGGAGTTCGACATCCTCTTCCTGTTTCTGACGGTCTTTGTCACCATCGTCGGAGCCGCTGCTCTCTTCAGAACTGAAGAGGCAGGTCCGGAGGAGGAGGTCTTCGTGGAGGGCGTGGAGGAAGAAATCTCCGAAGAGGAGGAAGAATAGCCTATGAGCCTAGAAACGAGTTGGTACTTGGCCGCGGCTGCCATCCTTTTCATCCTCGGAGCCTACTGCATCGCTGTGAAAAGGAACATGATCAAAATCGTCATCGGAGTGGAAATTCTAACCTCAGCTGTTCACCTGAACTTTGTGGCTTTGGGCTCGGAGCTTTCTCCCACCCTGGCCGTGGAGGCTTTAGCCCAGAGCGTGGTCATCGTCTCCATCGTCATTGCGGCGGCCATAGCTACCTTAGCCCTGCTGCTGGTCATCAACGCCCACCGCCATTATGCAACCTTGGATGTCAGAAGACTGAGGAGGCTGAGGTGGTAAGCTGTGTCTTTACTCGTCTTGATGCCTGTGTTGACTCTTCTCTTCGCAGCTATTCTAACGCCGCTTGTTACAGCGTTGGGGAAAGCCGTCGGGTTTGAGAAGGCAAGGGACCTTTTCTCCATAGGAGCCTTCGCCGCCACCCTGTACTATGTTTTTAAGCTGGACCTTTTGGTCAAGGCTTCAGAGGAAGGCTTCGCTGTCTACCACCTAGAAGCCTACGGGCCGCCTTTCGGGGTCACCTACTTTGTGGATTCTCTAAGCGTGTACATGGCTTACGTCTACGTGGGGGTGGGTCTGATGGTGGCTGTTTACTCTCTGCGATACATGGAGAAGGATTCAGGCTTGGACAAGTACTACGCTTTGCTCTTGGCCATGGTGGCTGGCATGATCGGAGTGGCTTTCGCGGGTGATTTCTTCAACCTTTTCATCTTCTGGGAGACTATGTCCCTCTCCGCCTACGTCCTCGTAGCCTTCCGGAAGCACCGGTGGGAGCCCATAGAAGCCAGCTTCAAATACTTGGTGATGAGCACCTTCGGCTCCCTCCTCTTCCTCTACGCCATGTCCTTTCTCTACGGCATAACAGGCACCCTCAACTTCGAGGCCCTAGCCCAAGGTCTTCAGGAAGCAGGTCCTTCCACTCTCACCATGTTCTTTTTGGTCACTATGATCGTCTGCGGCTTCGGAGTGACGGCTTCGGTGGTTCCCTTCCACACATGGCTTCCAGACGCTCACCCAGCTGCTCCGGCTTCCATCAGCGCCATGCTGTCGGGGGTAGTCATCAAGGTAGGTGTTTACGCCATCTACAGAGTTTTGTTCGTGGCCTTTACACCTTTGGTCTTCGATTTCGGAACGGTGCTGATGCTCTTCGGCATCCTCACCATGACCGTGGCCAACATCATGGCTCTGCTGCAGAGGGACATCAAGAGGCTGCTGGCCTACTCCAGCATCGTCAACATCGGCTACATCCTCACCGGAGCCGGCATCGGAGCCTACGCCCTCACCCATTATTATTCCACAGCCCCTGAAATCGCCTTGGTGGTGGCAGGCCTAGCCATCATGGGGGCGCTGTTCCACGTGTTCAACCACGCTGTGGGAAAGGGCCTCCTCTTCCTCTGCTCCGGTTGCTTCATCCACGAAGCCAAGACCAGGGACCTAGCGGAGTTGGAGGGGATAGGGAAAAAGATGCCTTGGACTGGGGCGTCTTTCTCCGTTGGGCTTCTGACTTTGGCGGGGGTTCCTCCCCTCAGCGGCTTCTGGAGTAAGCTGTTCATCATCCTCGCAGGCTTCAACATGGCCAAGGACCCTTTCATGGTGGGGGTGACCATCGCCGTGGTGGTTAACAGCGTCTTCGCAGCAGCCTATTACCTTTGGGTCATGCAGAGGGTGATGTTTCGGAAGCCCAAGACGAGGGCGGAGGGCGCTAGGGAAGCCCCGGGAACCATGGTTTTACCCATCGTGCTGCTGGCGGCTGCCTGCGTGGTGGTGGGCATATGGCCTGACCTTGTAATTCAGCTGGCGGACAGCGCCGCCCATGCTTTGATAGGAGGGTGAAGGTATGGAGTACATCACCGAAATCTTCGTTTGGCCGGCTTGGCTCAGCTGGATTTTCCCCATGCTGGGAGCTGTGTTAACTCCTCTGTTGGCCAAGGTTCACTCCAAAGTCAGGGACTACGGTGCGATTGTTTTCTCTTTCCTCGCCATGGTTATGACCCTCAGCCTCATCCCCTACCTTTGGGAAGGGAAGTACTTCCACAACCAGGTTCTCTGGGTGGTCATGGAGGGCGCTCCGGTTTTAAGCCGGCTGATGGCCGGGGTCATCGTCGACCCCCTCAGCATCATCATGGCCAACGTGGTCGCGGTGATAGGCTTCCTCATCATGGTTTACTCCCTCGGCTACATGCACGGCGACCCCAGCCTGACTCGCTACTGGTTTTTCATGAACTTCTTCATCGGCAGCATGCTTCTGCTGGTGATGTCCGACAACATCATCCAGCTTCTCTTCGGCTGGGAGGGCGTCGGCCTGTGCAGCTACGCCCTCATAGGGTTCTGGCACCGCGACTCCAAGGAGGACTGGCTTAAATGCTGGGTTGGGGAAGGCCCTGAAGCCTACCCGCCCTCCCACTGCGGCATGAAGGCCTTCATCACGACGAGAATGGGCGACCTCTTCTTCCTCCTCGGAGCCTTCCTCCTCCTAGCCTTCGCCGGCACCCTCAACTTCGTGGAGCTTCAGGGAGGCGCCATCCTACGAGTGCCCCTAGCCGTCCTGATCCCCGCTGCCATCCTCCTCTTCGGAGGCCCTATTGGGAAGTCAGCGCAGCTCCCCCTGATGGAGTGGCTTCCCGACGCCATGGCAGGGCCTACCACGGTCAGCGCTCTCATCCACGCCGCGACCATGGTCAATGCCGGTGTCTACTTGGTAGGGCGGGTTTTCCCCATGTTCTACACCGCTGTGTGGCATGGGGGAGCAGCTAACGAGCTTATCACCTTTTTCTACGTCATCGCCTGGGTTGGAGCTATCACCGCCTTTGTGGCAGGCAGCCAAGGCATGGTTTCCAGCGAGATAAAGAAGGTGCTGGCCTACTCCACGGTCAGCCAGCTGGGCTACATGATGCTGGCCTTGGGCATAGCCGGCTCCACTGCGGAGTTTCTCGTCGGCTACGTGGGCGGAGTCTTCCACCTCATGAGTCATGCCATGTTTAAGGCAGCCCTCTTTCTCACCGCGGGGGCCGTCATCCACACCTGCGAGTCCCGGTTTATGACCCACATGGGAGGCATCAGGCGGTACATGCCCATTACCTTCTGGTGCATGTCCCTAGCCGCCTTTTCCCTCATGGGGGTGCCCCTTCTCTTCAGCGGCTTCTGGAGTAAGGACATGGTTCTGGAGGCCCCTCTGCTGGCGGGGCAGTATTGGATCTTCGCCCTAGGAGCGGTGACCGTGGCCGTGACCAGCTTCTACAGCGTTAGGATGCTGGGTTTAACCTTCTTCGGCCCTAAGAGCTCCCACCTCGCGGAGCAAGAACGCCACGGCCACCATGTCCACGAGGCGCCTAAGGTCATGTGGATTCCTTTCTTGGCCTTGGTCATCGGCACTCTAGCCTTCGGGGTCATGGGTCCCTTCGTCAAAGGATGGTTTGAAGGGGTCTTCCACGAATATCTGGGAGAGCTTCTCCCCGCAGGCGGAGGCCATTCGGAGGCTGTGGCTGTTCATGGGTTCCCCCATGAGCTAGCTGTTTGGGTGACCGCCGGCATATCAGTGGCCATGCTTCTGGCCGGAGCTCTTCCCGCCTACTTCCTCTATGTAAAGCGGAAGCTGGAGCCTTCGGTGTTTCTTCAACGCTACGGTTTGCTGGCGGTGTTGAGGCAGTTTGTGTTGAACAGGTGGTACATTAACCGTTTCTTCTACAAGGCTATCGTCTACCCGATGATCGGAGGGTGCATGTGGGCGTTGAAGAAAATAGAGCTGGGGGTCATCGACCGGTTCAACTACGTTTTAGCCAACGCCACAGCCGGCTTCTCCAACAGCTTCAGAAAAACTCACTCTGGAATTCTCACCCACAATGTGGAGGGGATCATCCTCGGCTTCGTGGTGTTCTTCCTCCTCTTGGCCTTAACAGTGATGGGGTGAAGGGAAACGATAGACACCAATCAGCTGCTACTACAAGTGGTCATGGTTCCCATCGCCTTCTCCGCAATAGCCCTTGCCGTGGGAGGGAGGCTGGGCAAATACGCAGGCTGGCTGGCTTTCGCCGTACTAACCTACACCACAGGGCTTCTGGGCTTCATCCTCTTCCAGCTTCGAAGTTGGGGCGGCAGCCTAGTGGCCAGCTATCCTTGGGGACGCTATTTGGGCGATTTCACCTTGGTGGCCGACGGTCTGAGCACACCTTTCGCTTTGGTCATATCCATGTTGGCTGCTTTGATCGCTATCTACTCTATTTCCTACATGGAGCATGAGCGCAACCTCCACGCCTACTTCGCTCTCTACCTTCTCTACTCTGCTGGGATGATGGGCACGGTGTTGGTCACCAACCTAGCAGCCTTTTTCGTCTTCTTCGAGCTGATGCTTATCCCCTCTTGGGCTCTCATAGGAGTCTGGGGCACAGGGGCCCGGGAGAAAATTGCCTTCAAATATTTCATGTTCACCGAGGCAGGAGCCTTGTTCCTTCTAGCAGGCATTGTGACCGCCCGGTTTTTGGCGGGGACCTTCGACGTGTTCGCCATCGCCGCGGGAATGGAGAGAGTCAGTGTCGGCACAGCTGTGGCTATAGTCTCCGCCATACTCCTCGGCCTCTTCGTCAAGATGGCCATCTTCCCCCTCCACACGTGGCTGCCTGACGCCCACGCCGAGGCGCCGACGCCCATCAGCGCCTTGCTGTCTCCGGCCATGGTGGGTATCGGAGGCTACGCCGCCATCCGCATCGTCTACACGGCCTTTCCCATGGTTTTAGGGCATGGGCAGTTCGTCATGGCCTTGGTCGTCTTGGCGGTGGTGACTATGATCTACGGCGGCTACATGGCCTTGGCTCAAGACGACATCAAAAGGCTTCTGGCCTACTCCAGCATCAGCCAGATGGGCTACTTGCTCTTCGGCGTCGTCTCCCTCTCAGCCCTAGGCCTCACGGGGGCTGTGCTCATCTACGTCAGCCACGGCTTGGGAAAGGCTATCCTCTTCATGGTAGCCGGCATCTTCATCCACACCCTCCACACCCGGAGCATCCGGGAACTGGGCGGACTGGCGGGGAGAATGCCCTACTCGGCCACGGCTACCCTCCTAGGGTTTCTAACTCTCATGGGAGCCCCGCCCCTCATCGGGTTCTGGGGGGAGTTCTTCACCTTCGGAGGTTCCATCTACACAGGAACAGGCTTCGGTGGGGTGACAGCCCCCAACTTGACCCGTATATGGGTGACGGGCATCGCCGTGGTTTTCTCCGCCATGACCGCGGGCTACGGCCTCTGGACGGTGCGCCGGGTCTTCTTCGGCGGAACCCCTGAACCTTTGAAGGAGGCGAAAGAAGGGCCTAGGTTGATGACGGCGCCCATCCTAGTCTTGGCCGTGGTGGCGGTCGTCCTCGGCATTTATCCCACTGTCCTCACCAACGTGGCAGCGCCCTTCCTCTCCCAGCTTCTCTCAGGGCTGACTCCTGCCATGGGCTCCTAACCCTAGGGAGAAGCCTGCCTGCTTCCTAGGCTGCGTTGAACCCCCCTAGAGCAGTGACCAGAAAGAGAAAGCCGAAAACCATGAAGACACCGGCAGAGGCTTTCTTCACCACCCGCAGCGGGACTACCCTCCGCAAGCTGGTTCCCAAAAGGATTCCTATGATGGTGATGAACAGTTCGGCTGAAAAAGCTCCTGCGAACACTTGGAGAGGTAGAGCATACTTGGCTGCCATCAATATGGTTGCGATCTGAGTTTTGTCCCCCAGCTCAGCAGCGGCAACGATGCCGAAAGGAACTATCAGAGCCATCCAGTCCAATCCCTGCGTCCCCGGCTTCCATACCGCTAGTTTAGAAAAATGTTTCAGGTATAACTGCATTTGATATTAAATGTTATCTTTACCTAAAATAACTGTACACGCATTTCTCGCTTTTAAACGCTTGACCATCCTCTTTCATTTAATGTTTGATAACCTTAATCATTTGGGCTTTAGCATAGAGAGCGCCATTGCGTTAAGTACTACAGCAAGTGAAAGCCCCATATCTCCTATGCCAACAGCCATCCACAATGTTACAATGCCTGGGAATGCTAGGACGGCGAACGATCCTTTTATTAGTATTGAAGCGAAGATGTTCGTCTTCATTACTTTGACAGTCTTTTTGCTTAAATTTACCAGATACGGTAGCTTTGAGAGGTCGTCCTGCATCAAGGCCACATCAGCCGTTTCGAGGGCAACATCGCTGCCTATGGTTCCCATGGCTATGCCCACGTCTGCTCTAGCCAACGCTGGGGCATCATTCACACCATCACCGACCATAGCCACCTTGCCCTTGTTTTTTCTCAAGTCCTCAATTATCTTCACCTTTTCTTCCGGCAGCAGCTCTGCATGAAATTCGTCGATGCCTATTCTCTCCGCTATTGTCTTAGCCGTTCTCCTATTATCTCCTGTTATCATCACTGTCCTTATTCCAGATTTTCGAATACTAGATATAGCTCTAACCGTGCCATCTCTAATCTTGTCCATGACAGCTATTACACCGACGATGCCTCTTCTATTTCCAACGAGTATCACCGTTTTGCCTTCTTCTTCAAGTTTTCCAGCTTCTTCAGGAATGGTCAAGGACATGTCATTAAATATTTTTGCGCTGCCTAGATAGTAGGTTTGGTCTCCGATTTTACCGTAGACTCCTTTTCCAGCGATTGACTTGAAGTTAGTGACGTTTTTTGTTTTTACGCCTTCTACGCTCGCCTTATAAGTTATTGCTTTGGCGATAGGGTGTTCTGACATAGCCTCCAAGGAAGCGGCTATGCTTAACACTTCTCTGTCGGGGTTGCCTAACCCTATGATGTCAGTTACCTCAGGCTTTCCTTCTGTCAAGGTGCCAGTCTTATCGAAGGCGAAAACGTCTATCTGATTTATCTCTTCGACATACCTGCCACCCTTTATCAAAACACCATTCCTAGCTCCACTAGTTATCCCAGAGACTATCGACACTGGTGTGGAGATCGCTAATGCGCATGGGCAAGAAACCACCAACAAAACCAGTGCCTTATAAAACCAATCGTTGAAAGGCAGATTGAATACCAGAGTTGGTATTGTGGCTACTAGAAGGGCTAAGAACAGAACGCTTGGAGTATAATACTTGGCAAACCTGTCCACAAACTTCTCAGTCGGAGACTTCCTTTTCTGAGCCTCTTCCACAAGCTTGGCAATCTTGGAGAGCATCGTCTGATCCGATTTCTTCATAACCTTAACTTCCAAGAAACCTTCGCAGTTTATTGTGCCTGCATAAACTTCATCTCCCGGCTGCTTTGTTACCGGAATGGATTCTCCTGTAATTGGAGCCTGATTCACGCTGGAAACACCTTTCACTACAACGCCATCCAAAGGCACTTTATTTCCAGGTTTCACAAGAATGACTTCATTAACCTTGATGTCATGCGTATGAACTTCCACTTCTTTACCGTTTCTTCTTACGGTAGTGATGTCTGGAGCTAGCTTCATCAGCGCTCCAACCGACCTTCTCGTTCTTTCTATAGCGTGCTCTTCCAAAAATTCTGCTATGAAAAACAGAAAAACTATTGCTGCCCCTTCTTCGCCATGACCTATGAGAAACGCTCCTATGGCGGCAACCATTATGAGCAGGTTCATATCCAAACGCTTTTTCAGCAGCGAGCGGAGACCATTCTTTGCGATGTCAAATCCTGAGAGAATAACTACAGCTACGAAGAGAATCTGGGCAAGAAGAATAATGTTCAGAACGAATTCGAAGATTAATCCGACTGTAAGAGTTGCAGACGAAGCCAGTATTATGTGTAGGCTTCTCTTTTTCCATATAGGCTCTCTTTCCTCAATAATTCCAACTGCACAGATAGAACAACTCTTTTCACCGACGTGTTCTTCCATCTTAACTCACGCTCGCCCTTCAGTATTTTTTCTTATTATCCTTCCATCTCCATCAGGACTCTTCTGCATGTTTCACGCCCACATGCAACAGGCTGAGGACGTGATCGTTCGCTAACGAGTAGTAAACGATTTTCCCCCGCCGCTTCGATTTGACAAGCTTTAGATTTCTGAGAATTCTCAACTGGTGAGATATGGCAGATAGGGTTATGCCTAGAAGACTGGAGAGATCGCAGACGCAAAGTTCCTCTTTTGACAGAGCATAGAGAATCTTTAATCTCGTCAGGTCGCCAAGAGCTTTGAAAATCCCGGATATAGTTTCTGTGTCCTCTTCACTAAGCATCTCTTTTTGCACTTTCTTAACTTTCTTCTCATCCACATAGATTATCTCACAAACTTCATCGTTCTTCGCCATAGATATTACCTGATATAATTGAATAATTATTCAATTGTTCAATATTTAAATTTTCAACTCAGAAGAGTTAAATTATTTCTCGAAAAATATCCTTTAGAAATCGACCAAAGCTAGTAGTGCGGGAGATTCGAACCCCCAAACCCCCTTCGGGACAGGATCCTCATTCCTGCGCCTTTGACCATGCTTGGCGACCCCGCAGCTGTTTCCATTAAGCCTCGATGAAAAACATCTCCATGGGCGGTCTTGCTTCAGTAAGCCTGAGGCCCTTTTGGCCGTCCAGAGAGGAACAGCTGTGCGCAGAAGGGTACAACTTCTTCTCCTTTTTTCTCGTATTGGATGACGAAGGCCCGGGCTTCAGGGTACATCTGCTTTATAAAGTCTTCGATTTCCTGATGCTTCAGGTTGATAGCGTCCCGTGGAATGTGGATAGAGGTTCTCTTCACCTCTAAGTGCTCCACCTGCAGGTTGAAAGAGTTATCTTTCTTTAAAACGACGTGGATTATCAGAGGAATCCTGATGAATTTGGCGGTGTTGTATTTTAACCTCCTTGCTTCTTCCTCCAGCCTCAAGCCCCTTCAGGCCTCCCGGAAGCCCTGATTTTTAAAATATTAATTGCTCTCATCCCATATCAACCTATCTAGGCCCGCCCGCCTCCTCATTCTTCAGGCATCTCGATGAGGGGGAAGACTTCCTCGGTGGTGTAGGTGAGAAAGTCTTTAGGCTCAACCCTGTTGAAGATGGTCACGATGCCATTGCCGGTTATCCCCACCACGTAGCCGTACCTTTTAGAAGTGACCACGACATACCAGATGTTACCGTGGCTCAGAAACTCTCCGTAAAGGGAGGCATTGGCTAAGCTGGCCCCATAGAGGGATAGCTTCCTGACGTTGGGGATGTCCACGTTGCTGAAGAAAATCACCTTTGTCCCCTCCGGGTTTTCCTCATGGTAGCTTCTCAGGTTTTCCGCCGGAATTTTAACCTCGACGACATAGCCGACGGTGGTGAAGAGAGCTTCGCTCAAAAGGTTGGCGAAATTGTTGGCCCGCCATTTTTTCTCCAGAATGGTCAGGAGAAGTTTTCCTCCATACTCCGTGAAAAGGAAGGGGGCTAGGAAGGTTCTGGGCACGGGAACCAGCTCTCCCCGGTGAGGTATGTGAAGGATCTTATCGAAAGACAGAATTCCCTCAAGGCCTAGAGAGGTTTTGTTTAAACGTTGAACTTCGGTGACCAATCTGTGCTGAAAATTCTCCTCCACATAGGCTTCTTCCCTTTTGAAGTCTTTAAGTTTGGCCGCTAAACTGTCAAGCTCCACTTTTTCTCTGACTCTGAAGATCTTCCCAGCTAAAACCATATCACCGCCACCTAACTATCTCCAGCACATAAAGCTTGATGGTTTTTCGCGGAAAAAGGCTGACCTCCCACTGATTTAAAACTCGGCTTCAGTTTTTCTTGAAGAATCTTTTCCGCCATCTTCACATCTGAGGAAGTGTTGACGTTGACCGCCAGCTCAGGCCGGTCTAGAATAAGGTTTTCCTGTTCAATTTCAGCCTCATCTATTCTCCCCCCTTCTATCACATTTACTCCAGCGGGGACCAGTCGCCGGCTCTCAACCTCCAAACCTTCAGGCGGTTTTAAACCGAGTTTCTGAAACGTTTCCTGAGGAACCATCACTGCCAAGGCAGGTTTTTTGCAGCGGTGAAAATGGTTAATGACATCCTCGAGAAGACGACCTGTCAGGAGAGGTAGGTCTGCTGAGACTATGAGGGTCGCCCCTAGCTTCAACTTCCTCACGGCGAATTGCATGTCTGAAACATAATCTTTTCCGGGAGTTTCAACAACCTCTATTGGATATTTCGCCATTTCTTCAGCGGTTTTCGGCGTATGCGGGCTGGTGGCGACAAAAATTCTGCCCACATCTTTCACATCTTTGAGAGCGCGGAGGACATGCTCAATCATAGGTCTGCCGGCTATTTTTATAAGGGGTTTCTCTTCGGGGGAATCCATTCGGCTGCTTTTTCCCCCAGCCATGATTAGAACTGTTAAATCCATCAGGATACCCAGCTCAAGCCTGAATGTTCTTTATCTTTGAGAGGCTATATGGATTTCTTTCAATTTCGCTATCCAGAAGAAACCCCGGGAATATTGAATAAAATTTTTGTGCTAAATATGAAGAATTCCTATTCGAAGCTTCAGGAGAAGATTCAGAGAATTATGATAAAAAAAAACAAACAGAAACAGACGGAGCTACAGTGGGAATCCGACCAAAAATGCCGCAACTTTGTAAAGTACGTTGGATAATGCTGTGGAGGCAGTGAACCGTGGCGCTGACGCCTACATAATGAAGCCACTCAACC
Source organism: Candidatus Hecatella orcuttiae (assembly GCF_002009985.1). Lineage (NCBI taxonomy): Archaea > Thermoproteati > Candidatus Bathyarchaeota > Bathyarchaeia (SeqCode) > Candidatus Hecatellales > Candidatus Hecatellaceae > Candidatus Hecatella > Candidatus Hecatella orcuttiae. Next base: position 31,320 of record NZ_MTLX02000002.1, on the reverse strand, counting down.
CTCAAGAACTGTTGAAAACTATTAAGGGGCAATTACGGAGGCAGCAGGAAGATTTAGTGATGACCCAAGAGAAGATCGCGGAATTTATAGAGACAAGAGCGAAACAGTTGAAGCAGGAAAGAGAAGGCTAGGCCGTAATGTGCGAGAGATGTAAGGCGTGGAGGGAGACTGTAGAAGAATTCCTCGGTGAAACCGCTGCGGAAATCCTCGAGCGGATGGCTAACAGAAAAATGAGTTAAAGAAATCGATTCTTCTTTATTTATATGCTTTATATGCTGCATTTAGAAAATTGGCAACGGGGACCACCGCTAAATTTTGAATCGCTTAGCGGTTTCCAACGCGTTTGACGTTAAGCTCTTAAGCGAGATAACTAATACTATGTCGGCTTTTTATAATTCTTGTGAGAGAGGACTGGGGTGTGGTGAAAGATCCGGATCTTCATAGACGGTGGAGTAAAGAGGCATCAGCTTAAAGATAAGCGGAGGGGCCGCATTGCTATCGTGATGAACGGATTTAAACTGGTGGAAGACGTGGGAGCGGTAACCAACAACCAAGCTGAATATATGGCACTACTCAAGGCGCTTAACTTAGCTTTAGCTGAGAAGGTTAATACTGTAAAGGTTTACAGTGACAGTGAACTGTTAGTCCGGCAGCTTGCAGGAGAATACAGAGTGAAAGACCCGCAGCTCAGAAAACTGCATAAAGAAGTATCTCGGCTGGTGAAGAGATTTGAAAAGTTTTCAGTCCAATGGGTCCCCCGGGAGAAAAACGAGGCTGGGAAATTACTGGCTTAATTAATTCAGACGTCCGGCAGCTACAAGTTTATCCTCCAAAAGACATGTCCCAGCATCTTGGGCTTCCTTTAAAGCGAAAGGCTAAAATTGAAAAAGCTCCATCCCTTCCATCGTGGGCCGGTTGACGGACGGGCCGGAAACGTGGAAACCTGAGCGAAAGGTGAAAGCCACGTTAGGGCATTCGTCTAGACGGTTAGGATCCCCGCCTGACAGAATTCACCATTAGATATTGAATACCAGGCGGCGCGGGGGGTCGCAGGTTCAAGTCCTGCCCGGCCCACCACAGAAATAAGCCTTTCAGTCTGCCTGTCTCAAGCGCTGATGCCCCTTTTTGGCGCATAAACAGTTTCAGGATGACGCTGAACTGGCCGTTGATTCCAAGGTACATGTGCGCTCTATGAAGGGGGAGCGATATAATTAATAAGCTTGTTCAGAGAATATGTTGTGTCTCAACCTGTCGAACCCGGTTTGCTAACAATGATGAAAGAAAACAGGATCCCGCTCATCTTAGGCTCAGCCGTATGCGCCATAATCTTGGTCATGGCAGCGATAAGCATGGCAGCGTTTCCGATGAGCATACAGGCAGGCAGGTCGCTGGATAAGGTGGCGCTGGACGAGTCAGACTTACCGCTGGGCAGCTACATCGTCATATCGTCTCCGAGGAGCCCTTCGGACATTTCAGCGGAAAGCTTAGAGTTGGGGTGGAAGCAAGGTTACCGCATAGTTTTTCTGGAAGACAGCCGCTTGGTAGTTCAGCAAGATATCTCCATCTACCCAAAGGAGAACATAACGAAGGTTCTAGGCTTTCCCATCAGGTTGGCCGAGTGGCAGGTGGAGGAACTGCCCCCTCCCAACATCGGCTTTGAAGCTCGAATGTACACTCTCACAAAAATAGAGAATGGGGCCGTAGCAAAAGCCTATGCCATCGAATTCATCAAGGGGGACACCTATTCCGCCTTATTCAGCGAAGATAAAACCCTGCTGCTCAGTCTAGCTGAAACAGCTGGGGAAAAGATCCCGCCCTTCTACATAAGCCCCTTCGTCATCTTAGCCTTAGCCTTCATTCTCATGTACCTGCTGGGACTGATGACCTATAGTGTCTATGTCAATATCCACGGAAAAATCAAGAAATAAATGAACGCCCACTTAAAAGAGCAGTTGATGTAAAAGCCGGCGGTGAAGAAAGAAACTTAACTGAGAAAATACTACGTAATGAATGCAGCCGCGGGGGTCGCCAAGCATGGTCAAAGGCGCAGGAATGAGGATCCTGTCCCGAAGGGGTTCGAGGGTTCAAATCCCTCCCCCCGCACCATAGACTCACGGGTGTAATTTATTCGATTTCTAAGGGAATTTTTAGGAAATCACCCAATTTAACCGGACGTGTTGAAAAACTCGGTTATCTGAAAGAAGTCATTAAAGTGTAAACTCATGCCTAAACTGCTGGAATAGGTTCAGAAAGGGTTAATGTAGGTGCCTCAGCTTAACTCTGATCTCTCATGGGCAAGTCGATCTTGTCAGGTTTCTTCATCGGCCCCTTCTTTTACCGGCCTAGCGAGGGCCGGTTGTCTAAAGAAAAATTCAGTCGGCTGGCTAATTAGCCTTTCTCTTTTAGCACAGAGCCCTCAGCGTTCGGGTGCGTAGCATTCTAGGACCATGTCCCAGGGGAACTCCACCCACTCCTTGGTCATGAGTTCCTTCCAGTAGAAGTCAGGCGTGTAGGTGGATCCTGCGCGTTTAAAGATCACAGCGGTTTTAAAGGGCACGTTTCTGAGCAGAGGATGTTCCACCATGAATTTTAAAGTTGCCCCGCTGTCGCAGATGTCGTCTACTATCAAGGTTTTTTCATTTCGAAAGTTTTCCATGGAGGGCACAGAAACAAGCCGGAGGTTTCTCCTCTCCCTCTTCTCATACGCGTAAGATTTCACGTTGAAGGCGAAAATGTTGCAGTCGAATTTTTGGGCCAAGATGACGGAGGGAACCCAGCCTCCGTGGCCTATGCCCACTATCTGGCTTGGATAAAACTCTTTGGAAATTCTTTCGTACAGATACCGGCAGGCCTGCTCAATTTCAGCCCATGAGATTCTCATAGATAAAATATATTTTCCGTAGCATATTTAAAATTTTTTGATAAAAAGATACAAAACCCCCCAGCTATTTTTCAGCCATCCTTTAAATAGAACCCTGCCGCCAGCATATCCCCCTGCAAAAGACGGGAGGCCTTACCTGCGGCTGTGCTTCTTCACCAGCCCCACCGCATAAGCTAGCGTTCCAGCGAGTATCAAGAGCACTCCGAGAATCCATAGAAATTTTAACAAGACCCATACTAGAAGGGTGATAATTCCCAAGCCTACAAGGCCGCGGCCTATCTGTCCGAGTCTCACCGGAGAACGCCCCCTCTCGTAGAGGAAGAGGCTTGGTCTTAATAAAATAATGATTGTGGGCAGAAGACTTAGATTTTTGTTTTTTCATACATTTTTTCCAAGGTCCAGCGGAGAGCGTTCTTCAAGGTTGCAAGCCTTTTTTGGTCTCGGTAGTTTTCCACTGTTATTTCTTTTATCAGTCCACCCTCATCCTTGACACGGAAGCTTAAAGCCTCTCCGGGGTCTATCTTCCCCGCGGAAACTGCTTCCCTATCTTGCGCCGCCATCCCATTGAGCACCTTCCTGACCAAAAACTGCTGAAAGGGGGGAGTGTTCACGTTGAGTTTCAAGTTTTCCTCTGGAACCGCCTTGAGAAAATTTTCGGCGAGATAGACGTTGGCAAGCAAAGTTCCGTCTCTGGCCGTTAGGGAAAAAACCTCCTTGGCCGCTTCCGGAGGCGAAGGCGGCGTTTCTTTCCGAGGTAATTCCGCAGCCACCTTATAGCTTCGCTCTAAGATAAGTTTGTCCAGCAAACCTAAGACAGTTTTCAGGTGCTCTATTTCGTTTTGATGCCGAGATATTCTCTTTTCGATCTTCTTTTTACTCTCCAAGAGTCTTTTTAATTCCTCCTTTTCCTCCGAAGTCTTAGTCATGGTGAAGCTTCATCCCAGCCCGAGGAGTCCATGGGATAAGTTTAGCCGCCAGCCCTCATTAGCCTATCGCCTTAAGCATTTCCAGTCTCCGTTAACCTTTTTGGATACGGTCTCCTTAGCTTCAAGGGGTCTCATCCTTGGGGAAAAATCCTAACGTCGTCTTAGTTGCCTACTCGGAAATAGGCCTGAAAAGTGAGCCTGTGAGACGGAGATTGGAAACTATGCTTCTCAGCCACATTCGGTATGTCTTGAAGAGGGAAGGTGTCGCTTTCCAGCGAATAGGAAGAAAAAGAGGGAGAATCTATGTGACAGCTCAGGAGCCCGAGCGTGCAGCCGAACAGGTGGCCTCCAAGGTTTTCGGGGTCGAATACACAGCCCCAGCCTTAAAGACTTCAACTGACTTTCAAACCTTGGTTCAAGACGCTGTAGAGTTTGCAGAGTCAAGGTTGAAAGGCAAACGTAGCTTCGCTGTGAAGGCTAGGAGGGCGGGAGAGCACCCCTATACCAGCCGGGACCTTGAGGTTGAGATAGGGGCTGCCATCCTGAAACGCTGCGGAGGAACGAAGAAATTAAAGGTGAACCTGAAGCATCCCGAATTAACTCTCCACGTGGAGGCGAGGGAGGGGGACGCTTACCTTTATACTGAAGTTCACAGAGGGCTGGGCGGTCTGCCTTTTGGAAGCCAGGGAAGAGTTGTAGCCATTCTAAACGGCTCTCCCACCTTCACAGCGGCCGCATGGTTGATGATGAAACGGGGAGTCCATATTCTTCCCTTGGTCTTGGCGGCTTCTTCCGCGGATTGGGAAAACCTACAGGAAAAAACACGTCCAGTCGAAGCTTTGAGGCCCTATATTCCACTCCCCATTTTTAAGGCCTATGTTGCACCCCTCCAAAACCTCCATAGGCTGCTAGGAGAAAACTTGAAAGAAAACCTCCAAGAAGCCTTGGTGCAAAGGACGACGGTCCGAATTGCTTGCGGCCTCGCCGCGGAGAGAGGCGGCATGGGGGTGGTTTTAGGTCTAACCTTAGACTCTGATCCCTCCGATGCAGTTGCCTTGCTTTCCCTCCTCACAGAGGTTTCCGACCGGCCTCTTTTCCATCCGCTCATAGCCTTAGAAAGGATTGAGGTGGAAAAAATCTGTGAAAGGCTGGGTTTAAGTTTCAAGCCCACGAGAGGAGGGAAAGGCTGGGCGGATTTGGACAAAGGGGAAGTAGCCCGGGTTGAAAAGGAACTCAACCTCCCAGATGTGGCAGAGGAAATCCTCAGAGCAGTAAAGACCGTGGAGATGTAAGAGCTTCGGTTAGAGCTACTCAAAACGCTCTTTTATCTGCCTCGTCTTCCCCAAGCCTACGGTGACTCCTCGCCCTTATTCTACGGTGTATTCCCCGTCCAGCAGAAGGGTGATGGTTAGCGGCTTAACCAAGTGCTTATGTCTGATCTTGTTTCGCGCCTTAGATTTAATCCTCTCTAAGATTTCTATGCAGTCGCTTTTCACCCTCAGCTTAGCCTCATCCGCCTTGTCCAACACCATTCGGGGGATCTCCAAGATAGGGGTCTTAGCCGGGATGGTGAACCGGGTTGAGAGTTGGAGGCTGTTCAGCAGCTCCAAGGTGGCGGTCGCCCGCCTGATGTTTCTGTAGGCTCTGTTTTCCAGTATGTTGACGTTTTCTCGAGTGGTGTTCAGCCTCTCCGCTACTTCCTTCTGGGTTAACCCCTGCCTTCTCAGCCGGAGGATTTCGATTTGCCGGCTTGTGAGAAGGGCTTGAGGAGTCTTGGCCATGCCTTATCTAAGGTGATCAATGGCGGTATTTCCCTAATAACGTTACGCAGGAGACGCGAAGTAAGGCGAACCTGAGACTTTGAAAGGCCTATTATAAACTATTTTGTTTACTTATCCTAATCAGTAAACTATATGAGTTAAATCTGACAGATCATCACCCTAGAAGAAAGGGTGGGCGAAACGGCTTCAACAAAGACCCTAACTCTCCTCCTAGCTGCAGTTTTAACCCTCGCCATAGCCGGCGCCCTCAAAGGAGCAAATTTTCAAGCGGAAACTCAGCCGGAGACCCTTGTAGTGTTCAGCGGCAGCGTCAGCACACCGGTTCTAGAAGAAGCTGCCAAAGTCTTCGAAAAAGAAACAGGGATAAAGGTAGAACTCCACTTCGGCGGCTCCGGGACCATGCTCTCTCAGATGAAGATCTCTCAATCTGGAGACCTCTATATCCCCAGCTCCCACGACTACATGCAGCAAGCGGTAGAGGCCGGTTTAGTTGAACCTGAAACCGTCCGGATACTGGCCTACCTCATCCCAGCCATCCTCGTCCCGGAAGGAAATCCCCAGCAAATCCGCTCCCTAGAAGACTTGTCTAAACCAGAAGTACGCTTAGGCCTCGCAGACCCTGGCGCTGTTGCCATCGGAGCGTACGCCGTCGACATTCTCGCCTCCAATGGCCTCTGGGAGGAAGTTGAGGGAAACGTGGTCACCTACGCCGGAAGCTACTTGGAGGCCGTATCCTACCTCACCTTGGGACAGGTGGACGCCATGATCGGCTGGCGGGTCTTTGAAAGCTGGCACCCTGATAAGGTCGACGCCTTAACCATAGAGCCCCATAAACTTCGAAAGCTATCCTACATCTCTGGAGCAGTTACCAGCTTCTCCGACAAAAAAGGAACAGCGGAAAAATTCTTAGAATTTCTCACCTCCCCCCAAGGTCAAGAGATCTACAGAAGCCACGGCTACATCACCAGTCTTGAAGAAGCTAAAGCCTACGCCCCCACAGCGGAAGTGCCGCCTCTCTGAAGGGGAGAATCATGGATTTAGGTAGAGAGAAAGTGTTCAAGCTGACCACAGGTAGCTTTCTTTTCGCCTTCTTCATCTTCCTACTCCTGATAATCGCCTCCCTAGCCCTCTATACGGACCCTCAGGCCTTGTTTTCCGCCCTGTTCTCAGGGGAAGTTCTCTTTTCAATTCGACTAAGCATGGTTACCGCCACAGCTGCAACCGCCGCCTGCTTGACGGTGGCTCTTCCAGCCGCCTACACGCTCTCCCGCACAGAATTTTTCGGGAAAAACTTCGTAGACGTGATATTGAACATTCCCATAGTCACGCCGCCCGTGGCCTTGGGAGCCGCCCTGCTGATATTCATGAACACACCCCTAGGAGTCGGAGTCAGGGATGTGTTCGTCTTCCAAGTGGCGGGAATCGTGCTGGCGCAGTTCACCGTCATCACAGCCTTAGCCATCCGCCTGATGAAGGCCACCTTCGACAACATCGACCCCCGATATGAAAACGTCGCCAGAACCTTGGGCTACAACAAGTTTCAAGCCTTCTTCAAAGTAACTCTGCCCATAGCTAGGGGAGGCATTATAGCCGCAGCCATTCTAGCGTGGACTAGGGCCATGGGCGAGTTCGGAGCCACCGTCATGCTGGCGGGAGCAACGAGGATGAAGACGGAAACTCTGCCCATAGCCATCTACCTCAGCCTCGCCACAGCCAGCGTGGAGAAGGCGGCGGCCGTGATTTTCATACTCATCGGACTGGCTGTTGTGACTCTTTTAGCTTTTCAGAAAATTTCTGGAAGAGGTGTCGTCCTTTGATCGACGTGAAAGGATTATCCCTAAGCTTGGGAAGCTTCTCCCTCTCCAACATAGATTTCCATGTCGAGAAGGGAGGATGCTTCGTTGTAGTAGGTCCCACGGGAAGTGGAAAAACCCTCCTATTGGAGTGCATCGCAGGTCTCCGGCAGCCTCAAGCAGGAGAAATATGGATTGAGGGAAGAAACGTCACCCGTCTCCCTCCGGAAAGCCGCCAGATAGGCTATGTTCCCCAAGACTACGTCCTCTTTCCTCACCTAACCGTGGAAGAAAACGTAGCCTTCGGTTTGAAAGGCAAGGATTCTGAGGGGAAAAGGAGGAAAACAGCTGAAATCATGGACCTACTAGGCATTTCTAACCTGAAAGATCGCAGTATTAAAACCTTGAGCGGGGGGGAAAAGCAGAGGGTTGCCTTGGCGAGGGCGTTAGTGATCCAGCCTAAACTTCTCCTCCTAGACGAGCCTCTTTCAGCTTTAGACATGCTGACCCGGGAGCGGCTTCGAAGGGAATTGAAGAGGATGTACAAGGAAATACCCCGCCAACTGGAAATAACCTCCATCTACGTAACCCACGACTTGACGGAGGCCTTCGTACTGGGAGACACCATCGCCGTCCTCAACAGCGGAGAAGTCAAACAGGTGGGGAGCAGGGAAGAAATCCTCAGCAGACCTAACTCCAAGTTTGTCGCCGAATTTCTCGGATTAAACGTTCTCGAAGGCCGCGTCTACAAGGTTTCAGGGAGCATCGTCCAAGTCAGAGTAGGCGAAGTGAGCATTCTGGCGGAAGACCAAACCGCCCGAGAAGGTGTGCTTGTCCTAGCAGTAGTGGCGCCTCAAAATATCATTCTCTCTCCCGAAGAAAAAATCCAGAACCCTCGGTGGTGTAGCTGCCGATGCAATATACTCCCCGGAACCGTCGTCGATATCATCACCATGAATTCCCATGCCAGAATAACCGTGGATGCCGGAGTGCAGTTGACCTCCGAAATGGGCTTAGGCTACTTGGAGGAATTAAGCCTTCAAATCGGAAGCCGGGTTTTTGTCCAGTTTAAAGCAAAATCTGTAAGTCTGTCCCCTGCAACCTGAGGAAACCCTCTCCAACTTCAGAGTACGCAATTGCATTTATTGGGCAACCCTAGAGCCTTGACTACATCCACAGTCTCCTTACATAGACCCACCGGCACATCTTCAAGTCTCTCAACCATCAGCCGATACATTTCCATCCGCGTATCCCGGGGAACCCGTATTCGACCGTCCCCACTCCGCTCGCCCCCGTAGCTGAACACAGATTTATCCCTCCGGCTGTGGGCTGGAACGATGGGGAAGAACCTCAAGCTGCCCAAGGTCACCCTTTCAGGCCTCAATCTGCTAATTCTGTCGGCTAATTCTGTGTAGGCTTCCCTCCAGCCTTCCACAGGGATCATGGGGTCCACCCTTATCCGCACCGGATAGCCAGCCTTTTTCGCTGCCGTGGCTGCGTCTAAACGATGCCAAGGAGGGGGGGCTCCCAGCTCAAAGCGTTTCGCTACGGTTGGAGGGTTTAGAGAAAAGCTGAGGATTGTCTGCCCTCGATGAGGCAGCGACAGGAGAGCGTTCACTCCATCCGATTTGGTCAGCAGGAGGAGTTTATGTCGGCTCTGCTTTCCGAAACGTTCTACGAGTTTCTCAGCAACATAAGTGGTGATAGCTAGGGAGTCAGTGAGTTCCCCCGCGTTCAGAAGCCTCGGCGCCCCGTCCGCTTTAAGCCATGAATCCAACTCTCGAAAGAGATCGTTGAGGTTGATGAAGACCACCGGCTCCACCTGCCCGCGAAACGTCCCCTGAAGAAAACAGTAGGTGCACTGGTATGGGCAGCCGTCCGCCCAGGCTAGAAGCCAAAAATTTGGGCAGAGAATGCCGGCAGGGGCTTTGTTGAAAAGACGGATGAAGGGGGATTGACGTTTCCGTCTTCTGAACACAGGCTTTTCAGCCGGGCCGTGAAGCGTGGTTTGGGTTGGCACATTTGCTCCCACCAAGTTTTCCGAGGTTCTTCCCGGTATGATTGCCTGTTTTGACGGTAGAAAAAGTTTATTTCAAAACTGGAGGAGAACCGGTTGGAGCTGGTGATTTAAATAGCCGGGCTGGTATGGTAATTCAGGAAACATGGAGAATGGGGGAAACAGGACTTGTCTCTGTTCATCAACCTAGCCGTCGCCGGGGTGATGGTAGCTGCCTCGGTTTTGATGGCAGCCAGCCTTTTTTTCCTGACCAAAAAATACGCTGTGAAGCTGTTCGGGCGGAGAAGGGGGATGCAGAGGTACGCTTTGGCAACGGTGAAGGGACCTATATCGCTGCTCATAGTCGCCACAGGCGTCATCTCAGCTACTGGATACCTTAACTCAAGACTTCCCGGACTGCTCCCCGGGTGGGTGGAAACAAGCTACTTGGCGATTGTCGCCGAAATACTGGTCGTCATCCTCGCTGTCAGGATTGTGGGTGTAGTCCTCAACGGCTTCCTCATCGCGCGAAGCGAAAGGCTCTCCAAACAGAGGCCTGAGGTGACTGCTTCTCTCAATATTCTCCGCAGGATGATCGTCTACAGCCTCTACCTTGTCAGCCTCATCGCTGTGATATACATTTTCATCGCTTCACCTTTGACTCCGGCCATCGGCACGAGGACAGTGTCTTCAGCCTTGTACTTCATCGCCGGAGTTGCCGCTGTCTTCATGCTGGTCTACGTTCTAAACGTCGTTACCAGCAGGTATATTCACGGCCTAGTCGTCAAGGAGCCCAAGCTGATGACCACGTATTTTTTCCTGAGGAGGCTGATGCTGATGGTTGTAAGTTTCATAGGCGTTGCAGCCGTAACCCTCAGCACTTTTCCCACAGCGGGGGGAGTCATAGCCTCCATATTTGTAGCAGCAGGTTTCGCCTCCATTGTGATAGGTTTAGCCGCCCAGTCCAGTCTGTCCAACATTATATCTGGGATGTTGGTGGCTATTTCCCAGCCTTTCAGAATAGGGGAGGCTGTGGTGTTCAAAAACGATTTTTGCTTCGTGGAGGATATCAAACTGGTGCACACCATCCTCCGCACTTGGGATAACAGGCGGCTGATGGTTCCTAACTCTGTCTTCCAGTCGGAGGTTATCATAAACTACAGCATCGGAGACCCAACGATGCTAGTTCCGGTGTTCGTCCAGATAAGCTACGAATCCGACCTCGACAAGGCGATGAAAATCATGGTGGAGGTAGCCAAGAAGCACCCTGACTGCATGCCCATCGGCAACCTTCCCAACGTGGTGGTGATGGAGTACGCTGAATCCGGGATATCCCTCCGGCTGCTTTCCAGAGCCAAAGACCAGCCTACCGCCTTCATGATGGCTCGGGACTTGCTCTACCAGATCAAGAAGGAGTTCGACGCCAACGGGATTGAGATTCCTTATCCGCGAAGGTTCATGGTTCTGGATAGAAGAGTGGAAGAACAAATAGCAAAGATAGCGGAGGGCCTTCAAACTCTCGTCAAAAACATGCAGAAATAGGCTGGCGGCTGTTCACCTTAACTCTGCCAGATAGGTTTCCAGCTCATCAAACGTTCGAAAGACCCGGTCGGCGTGGGCGGCGACCCATGGGCTCAGCTCCTTCAGGGAGGTTAGGACAAAGGTTTCCTTACCCTTTTTCTTGGCGTGGAAAAGCTCCATAGCCACTCCCATAGACAGTCGGGGAAGAAAGGCTAGAAAAAATTCGCACCGGTCGATGTCCATCAGGTCTCTTCGGATGAGACCTTTGACCCCCTCTTGGCTTTGGGGATAATAGAATTTCTCCCTCTCCCAAGGGTCTACAACTTCGAAAGATTTCTCCCTCAGAATCCGCTTTAGAGTCTCCCTGTAGCCTTGGTCTGCTTCCATTCCCTGAATAGGCCCTGCAAGAAAGACTCTCCAGGCTCTGTGAAGCTTAGAAGGATCAGCGGAGAAAAGATTGGGCCTGTTGGTAACGATGCCGTCGACTCCCATGCGAACAAGCCTTTGGGCTTCTCCGATTTCATCCACCGTCCAAGGTATGATGGCGAAGCCATTGCGGTGGGCTTCCTTCACCATGGTCGCTGTTACATACCTGTAGTCTGGGAAAACAGCGTTCGCCTTGGCTTGGAGGATAAGCTGGGAGATCTGTAGGGGTTCGCTTTTGATGATGATCCCCGTTTCGACTTGGGGATCGAGCTCTTTAACTTTCTTCAAAGCCGTGTGAAAAAAAGATGTAACCATCACCCGGCTGCGGAGGGGTTTTAAAGATTCTAAGACTTTTTTCTCTAAGCCTTTCTCCTTCAGTTCAACGACCAAGCCTGCTTTGTCTTTCACGGCTGAGACAACTTCTTCTAGGGTGGGTATGCGGGCTCCTCCTCCAGCGTCCAGCTTTTTCAACTGGTCTAAGGTTAGGTTTCCGACAGGACCTGAGCCGTCGGTGGTTCTGTCCACGGTTCTGTCATGGACGACCACGGGAAAACCGTCCTTGCTCAGCCGAAGGTCCACCTCCACCATGTCCGCTTTCAAAGCAATAGCCGCCTCCACAGCGGCTAAAGTGTTCTCAGGCTCGTAGGCGCTGGCTCCTCGGTGAGCTATGCAGAGGACTTTGAGCATGGTTCAGCTTCCCAGCTCTGCCTCCGGCAGCGAAAGGTTAGAATGGCAGTATCTTTATAAAAATTCTGCCAAGACTACGAAAGCCTTGGAGACTTCAACGGTTTCCCCGGCTTAACGCCTTCCCACCTTCGGTATAGACCGTGTTCGATCTGGAAGCAGTCTAAAATCCTACCTACGACGTAGTTTACCATGTCGGTGACTGTTTTAGGTTTATGGTAGAAGCCAGGTGCGGGGGGTAATATCACAGCCCCTGCGTGGGCTGCTTTCAGCATGTTTTCAAGGTGGATGATGTTCAGGGGGGTCTCTCTCGGAACTAGGACTAAGGGTCTTCTTTCCTTCAGAGTAACATCGGCAGCTCTTAGGAGCAAGTTGTCTGCGTAACCGTGAGCTATCCCGGCTAGGGTTTTCATGCTACAAGGTACCACCGCCATCCCTTGAGTTTTGAAGCTTCCGCTGGAGATGACGGCGGACAGGTCGTCTATTTTATGGTAGAAGCTGGCGAGTTTCTTCACATCATCCTTACTTAGGCCTGTCTCCAGTTTTATGGTAGTCCAAGCTGCCTTGGTTACTACCAGATGCGTTTTCACATTGTGGTTTTTCCGAAGTGTTTCCAGCAGTTTTATGCCATAGACGGCTCCGCTTGCCCCTGAAATGCCTACTATCAGATGAGGAGCCAAAAAGGACCACTTTTCCAGATATATGGGACGGCATGCTTATAAGTTCTCCCAAAAAGGGAGACAACTAAGCTCCTGCTTGTCGGATGTTTCATTGGGCGGAAGCTGGGAACTTAGGCTTCGTAGGCAACTACTCGAATGAGGCCTATGGTCATTCCCTTTTCTCCTGAAGTGCAGGTATCGCTTACTGATATGACTTTTTTTTACGTTATTTCCTCGCAGAAACCTGTTAACTTGTTCATCTAGTTCGCGGAGCTCCATCATGGTCTTCAATATCTTTATTTCAGTGGTGAAAGTTTTATCATAGCTTTTCCACTTTTTTGCGTTTAGCCTGTTTTAGTAGTAAGACATTTATAGTTTACTGAATTTCCTCTCTTTGAGGATGAAGTGATCCGTGACCCTAACCGGTGTTTACAATATGGCTCAAACTCGGCTTCCAAAAGATTCAAACCAAGTCAGTTCTGCGAGTCCAAGCGCTACCGTTAAAATCAAAGACGTGATGCGGACTCCTGTCTATACCATAGAAGAAGACGAGCATATCGATAGAGCGGCTAAAATCATGTGCGACCAAGAGATAGGTAGCATCGTTGTGGTGGATGAGGATAAGAACCCTGTGGGGATCATTACGGAAAGAGACATCGTTAGGAGGGTTGTCGTTCACAACACTGTGCCCTCTCTGGTTAAGGCTAAAGACATCATGAGCTCTCCCCTAGCCACCGTGCCGCCGGAATATTCCCTCGATGAAGCGGCGAAGATAATGAATAAGCTAAACGTTCGAAGACTCTTAGTCATGGACAAAGGCAAGATGGTGGGCATTGTTTCAAGTAAAGAAATTATTCAGGTTACACCGACGCTGTTGGAGATAATCCAAGAAAAAGCGAAAGCTGGCGTAATTACCCCTGTAAGAGGCGGACTACCTCTAGCCGGATATTGTGACAGTTGCGGCCAATGGTCTGACATGCTCACAGAAGCCAACGGAAGCTTTGTCTGTGAAGAATGCGTAGCTGAGCAAGGGGAACAAGCCTAACAGTCTCTCTGCGGCCTATCGCTGGCTTCTTTTCAGCAGCAACCCATTAGGAGACTTTTACTGTGTTTTGTAGAGAATGGAAACCTTTTATCCTTCCAGCTCTTCTTAAAGTTAAAACCGGCTGTCCGTAGGTTTAGGCATCATCGTAGCTGTAGGTGTATGGGAAAACTGGAATCGATAAAGATAAGATTTCTAGGCGGAGTTAGAGAGGTAGGTAGGTCCGCTGTCGTTTTAAACAGTGAACATTCTGGTGTTCTACTTGATTACGGAGTTCAGGTAGACCGGGATCCGGATTTTCCCCTTCATATTCCTCCCAAAGATTTAGATGGAATAATCCTCACCCATGCCCACTTAGACCACAGTGGTGGGATACCTATTTTTTACTTCCGCAGCAAGCTTCCTCTTTATAGCACCGAGCTTACTCTCAGGCTCTCTAAAATTCTGATAAACGACTTCCTAAAACTGGCTGGTTACTATTTACCCTACGAACATCCAGAGTTAGAGGCTATGGTTGATAATGGAATCTTCGTCGAATATGGGGAAACGTTTCAAGTGGGCAAATTTAGGGTGAAGTTTTTGGAGGCAGGGCACATTCCCGGGAGCGCCCAGCTTCTGGTTGAAGTAGACGGAAAGAAGATAGTCTACACCAGCGACCTCAATGTTCTGGAGACTAGGCTTCTGAAGGGAGCCGACCTAGACTACGGGGAAATCTCCGCCATCATCCTAGAATCCACCTACGCTGTGGAAGACCACCCCGACCGTTTGGAAATGGAGAAACTTTTCGTCGGCAGAGTCAGGGAGGTTGTGGAAGCGGGAGGAACAGTCTTGGTTCCCGCTTTTTCGGTGGGGAGATCTCAGGAGGTTCTCTGCGTCCTAGAAGCGCACGGTTTCGAGTACTCCGTCTTCATGGACGGTATGGCCTTGGAGGTCAACGAAATCATGCTCCAGCATCCCCTCTATTTCAGGGATTATGCTCTTCTCCGCAGGGCTCTGGAGAAGGCTAGATGGATCACCCAGTGGAGGGAGCGGAGGGAAGCCGTTCGGCAGCCTTGCGTCATCGTGTCCCCGGCGGGAATGCTTAAAGGTGGAGCAGCTGCTTTCTACGTGGAAAAAGTGGCTAAAGAAAAGCGGAACGCCATCTTTTTAGTGAGCTATCAGATTCCAGGAACACCGGGGAGAGTCCTGCTGGAGCAGAGAAAAATTTACTCTAACGGTAAGCTTAAACCTGTGGAGGCGGAGGTTGAAAAATTCAGCTTCTCCTCTCACTCAGGCAGCAAAGAGTTGAAAACCCTCTTGAAAACTCTTCAAGGAAACCCGGTGGTTTACACTGTCCACGGGGAAGATGAAAGCTGCCAAGCCCTAGCCCGGTGGGTAGAAGAAGAGTTAGGCTTCAAAGCCTATGCTCCTAAACCGGGAGAAATCTTCGAGCTCTAGTTTAAAGTCCTAGAAAACCCCTAGCGGGTTATCCCTCCGTCTTTCCAGCGCTATGCTTTCCACCATTTGAACATGAGGTACCGGATGGTTTTAGTCTTAAGATTGGGGACGGCAATGATGAAACGCTTCCTAACAGTGGTAGCCAGCCTTCCAGCCCTGACGATCTCCACGGCGTCGATGTCTTCCTGAGGCTTTTTAACTTGGATCAGGAAAGGCGCGTGGTCTATGCCGGGACCCTGCTGGTAGACAGCGAAGTCGCAGCCGAACTTGATGCCGGGCTGAACGATGAGGCCGTTTTCCCTTAGGTCACGGTAGACCATGTATTTAAGCTGGAAGTCCCTGTGAGTTTCCCCAGCCATCCTAGCCAGTTCTCTTCGATTTATCCGTTTCCCATTCTCAAAGACTTGGATGAGGCCTTTTTCTTGGAGGTAGAGGCCCTCCATGAGGTCTAGGAGAAGGGGAACCTGAAACTCAAAGGTTTTGGGTTTGGCGATTCCCAAAGGCTTCCCATAGTAGCCTAGTTTGTAAAGCTGGCTTCCTAAGCCGGGCTCCCAAACGATAAGCCTGTTTTCAATCAGCTGAGCTGTGATCTTTTTCCCAGGCATGGTTCTGGAGGGTTAGGTTATGAGGGCGAGGATTTTGGAAGTTTGAGCTATGTTCTCTGAGACATCTGCCACTTCTTCCAGAAACTCGGCGATCTCCCTGACGAGGAATATCATGTTCACCTTCATGCCGCTGGATATGATCTTCAAATCCACTTTCCGGTGGATGTTGTCCACGGTCTTCTCCGCTGCTTCCACGTTCCTCGCTGCCTCCAAAACCTTGGAGGTTCCGTAGCTGAGGGCTAAGATCGTCTCCCGCAGCCTGACCAAACAGTTTAGGGAAGCTTCAGCTAAGCTTCCCACCTCCTTCATGACCTCCAAGTCAGCTTTCCATTTTCGTTTGGTCATCTCTGAAATTCTGTAGGATATCCCCATGCAAATGTCGGATATGGCTTCAACCTCGGAAGTCAGACGGATGAAATCCTCCCGGCTGAGGAGGACGGCTCCCACGTCCGCCACCTCATTCATGATGGTGTCCCGAATTTGGGAGGATTTCTCGTTGTTACTGACCACGTTTATGTGGTGCTGGAAGACTTGGTTTTCATCGCCGCTTTGATAGGCGGCGATCATGAGGCAGACCTCCCGAAGAGAGTCCAAAGCTTTCCTTATGTGTTCTTGACAGGTTTCCAGAATCCGCCGCCTCAATTGCTCCGCTGCTTCCCGAGGTAAAGCCACCTTTCCGCACCAACCTATTCTAATCCAAGATTTTATAGCTGGGAGATGCTTAAAAGAATAACTGAAACCTAAACTTTTGAGGAAGCCCCAGTTTATACAGGAGAGGATCCTCGTTGAAAACGGTTTTCACCGAATTTACAGTTTCAACCACCAAAAAAGTCGAACTGGTGAACATCACCCGACGTGTTGAGGAGGCTGCGGAGGCTTCAGGGGTGAGGAACGGCTTATGCCTGGTTTACGTTCCCCACTCTACAGCCGCTCTCATTGCCAACGAAAACGAGGCGGGCTTAATTCAGGACATCTTAAACAAGGTGGAAGGCTTCTTTTCCCCTGGCGCAGGATACCGCCATGACCTTGTCGACGACAACGCCCACGCTCATCTTGCCTCGGTCTTCTTAGGCTTCTCCCAAGTATTCCCTTTAAGGAACTCGAAAATAGCGAGAGGGGTTTGGCAGAGCATCTTCCTCCTAGACTTAGATGGGCCGAGAAGCCGCCGGGTGACGGTGGAAGTCCTGGGAGAATAAGTTCAGCTTGAGACCGCGAATACGTCGCGGCCTTGGAAAAACTCTCTCAAAAAAGCCGGCAGCTTCGTGGCAGAGACTCTCACCTGTTTCCAGCTGTTCCTGTCGCGGACGGTCACGGTTCCGTCTTCTAAGGTTTGGTAATCGATGGTGACGGCTATGGGGGTTCCTGCTTCATCCATGCGAGCATATCGACGCCCTATACTGCCAGCGTCATCGTACTCGACGGCGAATCCTTCACCTTTTAGAAGGCTGTGAATCTGTTCAGCTTTTTCAGGAAGACCGTTCTTAGAAACCAAAGGCAGCACTGCAACTTGGATGGGGGCTACATCCCGGGGAAGCTTCAAGACGACTCTGTCATTTTTTTCACTGTACGCATATTCCAAGGTTGCGTAGGTGAGCCTGTCAAGGCCGAAGGAGGGCTCTACTACACTGGGCAGAATTCTCCTCCCTTTTTCCTCCACTTCCTCCTCCTTTAAGGTCACATGCTCGGGGAGGATGGTGTACGTTTGACCGTTTCCCCTGAGCAAGTAGCGCCCATCCGCCTTCAAGGCTTCAGCCACCTCCTCAGGCGGAGTCAACTCCAGCAGCCTAGTTACGCGGCCCGAATCCTTCCCAAAGACTTGAGCCAACTGTTTATGATGGGCTTTGAGGGTGAATTTTTTAACTCTACGGGGTTTTTCAAACTGAACATAAGCCCTCAGGTCTACGCCGCTGGAGGCCATGTGCATCTTGAGGTCGTAGTCTGTCCGCCACGCATGGCCTGAAACCTCGACGAAACCCCACCGGGAAAGCCTCACCACCTGGTCGTAGGTCTGAGCTGAATAGTGGGCTCTCTCACCTACGAGTTTCTCCTTGAAAAACTGGTCACCGTCCGAAATTCCTAACTCGTTGAGGAATCTTTTAGCCTTAACCATGAAGTAGGCGTTCCATTCCGCCTTAATGTGGTTGCGCTCTAAAGCTTCTCTCACTGAAAGCTCCACAGGCTCATTTTTTCCTTCCCTGATCAATTCTTCATGTAAGAGTCTGAGTTTCTCTTCTTCCACCTCCTTAAGCTTGGAGCAGTGGGGATTTTCGGGGTCGAAGAAAAACTCCAACTCCATGATGGTTAACTCTCTAAGCCTAATAGGGCCTTGGCGAGGGGAAATCTCGTTTCTCATACACTTCCCCACCTGAGCCACACCGAAGGGAAGCCTGTTTCTGGCCAGTTCGTGAAGCCGTTTGAAGTTGACGAAGATCCCCTGCGCCGTCTCAGGCCGCCCGTAGCCTACGTGCTCACTGTAAGGGCCTATGGTGGTCTTGAAAAGCTCGTTGAAAACCTGAGGAGCCTCCAAGTTTCCTCCGCACTCGGGACAGTGGACTTCATGCTCTTTCAAGGCAGCGTCCAACTCGACTAATGCTAGGCCTTCCGCTGAAATCCCCGCCTGGTCTTCCAGCAAATGGTCTGCCCGCCATTTTCTTCCACATCGGCTACAGGAGGCTATGGGATCTGTAAAGTGGGCGGTGTGGCCTGAAGCCTCAAAGACCGCGCTGGGGCCTATGACCGGCGTGTCGATGAGCATGAGGCCTTCTTTCACCACAAACTGGTTAATCCATTTTTCTTCTATCTTCCGTTTGAGGATGGCTCCTAGGGGGCCGTAGTCGATGAAGCCGCTTTCCCCGCCGTAGAGCTCGTAGGAAGGCCAGAAAAAGCCTCTTCTCTTGGCCAGTTCCATGATTTTCTGGCATTTATCAGATTGGCTCAAATCTGCCCCTCTCAACCGTTCCATTGCTATGTTTCCTAATGGCTTCTTCTTTTAAAACTGTTATATGGCTAGGGTGGTGAATTATTGTGGGGTTGAACCATGGTCCAAGACGCCCTCCTCCAGATGGAGTGGATGATCTTCCTCCAAGGCTTCATCACCCTCTTCGCCATCTTCGACCCTGTGGGAAACATTCCCATATTTCTGTCCATCACCGAGGGGATGGCTGAGTGGGAGCGGAGGAGGGTTGTAGCTAAGTCATGCCTCGTCGCCTTCGGAATTCTCATGGTCTTCGCCTACGGAGGCATCTACCTCTTCCAGCTTCTCAACATAACCCTCGACGACTTCAGAATCGTCAGCGGACTCATCTTGCTCATCTTCGCCGTGGAATACGTGCTAGGGAGGGGTGAAAAACATTACAAGTCAGCTAGGCCGGAGGAGGTGGCCATCTTCCCCCTGGCTACACCTCTGCTGGCAGGACCGGGAAGCATCAGCGTGGTGATGTTGATGAGGAGCCCTCCCTTCGGGCCTCTGACGGTGTTCGCAGTTATAGTCTTAAACGTTCTCTTAGCTTGGTTGATCCTTCGCCCGGGAGCCTACATTCATAAGTATCTAGGCCGCCAAGGGTCCTTGGTGATCTCCAGAATCATGGGCCTCATCATAGGCGCCATAGCCATAAGCTTCATCAGAACGGGGATCCTAGGCTTCATCCAAGCCGTGTGAAGGCTGGTTAAGAGTGCCAATCCAACTGCCTAGGGAAGGAGGCCTTCCGCCTCAAGAACCTCCCGAGTGAGCTCATGGCTGTGGAAGGCTGAAGCCACCAAGACTCCCTCAACCCCCAAACCTCTCAGAAGCTTTAGGTCGCTGATGTTTCTCACCCCACCGCCTACCAAGATCTTCACGCTAACTCGAGCTAGAACACCTCTGAGGAGTTCGAGGTTTACACCTTTCCCAGTTCCAACTTTGGAGAGATCAAGAAGGATAATGCGTGGAACTCCTAAGGCTTCCAAAGCCTCAGCCAGATTTGACGGACTCGACGAACGGATGGAGGGCGAAGGGCTGAGGATTTTACCCCCTACTATATCAAGGCTGACAGTAACCTTCTCAGCTCCCAGCCGGTTTACGCAGTTTTCCACAAGTTTTATTTCAGGTAAGGTTTCTGTTCCGATGACCGCTTCCGATGCTCCTGAGTTCACAGCAGCCAATGCGTCGGCAACCTTTCTGACTCCCACGTCCACCAGAAGCTTTAGACCTGTGCAGCGAGCCAATTCCCCAATGAGGGGGAGATCCGGCTTCTTCCCGGCAATGGCTTCCAAGTCTGCGATATACAATTCTCTGAAGCCAAATACGTTTTTGAAATTTAGAGCTGCTTGAAGTGGATCACTATCTGAGCAAAGCCAGCTTCTGAGAGGACGGTAACGTTCTCTCCTACCCGCCACAGCCTGCACAGCTTTGCCTTTTTTAACGTCTAGAACAGGGATTACTTGCACAGTTTAAACCCTGTTTTTAACTCTGTTTGCGAGCCTTTCTTTGCAGGTTGAGGATGGCCTCCAAGACGCCTCCGCCTATCGCCCTAGCTCTGTCGGAAATAGTGAAACAGTACTCAACAATGCCCCTAGGGTCCACATCGCCAACTTTCTGTCCTTTCACCACTTGAAGACCGTCTCGCAGCAGCCCTCTGATCACTCCGGGAATTTGGCTGAAGATGGGATGCCCTTCCACGGAGGCAACCTGCTCCCCCTTAGCTACTTTGTCGCCGATTTTTTTTATGGAACGAAACAGCCCGTCCGCCGGAGCTCTCAGCACTCTTTCCACCGTGTAGCCTTCTATAGGCCCCGGGGTTGCTGTGTCTTTTTCAGCCTTCCCTTCGTAGATGACTTTTCCCAAGTAATGGCCTCTCTTCGTTTCCACCACAGCGTGAACGTCTAGGCCGGCCGTGAAGCCGGGTCCTAGACCGACCACGATGGGGGCGTCCGTCATTTTTGTCCCTAGGTTTTTCTTCGCCATGAGAGCATCCACGACCACGTCGGGGCGCATGGTCTTTACGGTTTCAGCTCTGCTGTCCACGACGACAGGGATCCAACCTTCATTCAGGAGGATGAGAGCTTGGTCGAGGTTTTCGGCGCGTTTAGCCTTCACTCCTTCCACTTCAACTTCCCCCTCATACACGGCTCCAGCGAACGATACCGCCCGCCTAACCACCGTGGGTCTTTCAATTTCAGTGATGACCACATGCATTCCGGCT
This sequence comes from Candidatus Hecatella orcuttiae, assembly GCF_002009985.1. Classification (NCBI taxonomy): domain Archaea; kingdom Thermoproteati; phylum Candidatus Bathyarchaeota; class Bathyarchaeia (SeqCode); order Candidatus Hecatellales; family Candidatus Hecatellaceae; genus Candidatus Hecatella; species Candidatus Hecatella orcuttiae. Next base: position 10,389 of record NZ_MTLX02000002.1, on the reverse strand, counting down.
TTAACCAGCCTGTGGGCTACACCACTGCCCACATCTCCGCCGCCTTTCACCACAACCAGCAAGCCACTTCCCTCCCCGTCTCCCTAGAGGAGACTTATCTTCATTTCTAAATACTTTTAACCTCGTCCAAATTGGCGGAAGGCGAGTAGAACATGTGATTCCGCACACAAGTTACCAGTGTTCGTAGTGAACAATCTGGCTCAGAGGCTTTCTGTCGACAACTTCCCCCTTCTTAACAGCCGGATAGCCCAGAGGGGTTATAGCCACGATGCGAATGCGGCGGGGTATCTTCAAAGCCCTTTTCAAGGCCTTTTCTTTGAAGGCCCCTATCCAGCATGTTCCAAGCCCCAGTTCGGTAGCGGCGAGGATCATGTTCTGCATAGCGATGGAGGCGTCGATTTTCCAGAACTCCTCCCCATCCACTTCCCTGACCCAAGCCTCTTTGGGGTCGGCGCAGACCACGATGAAGACTGGGGCGTTGATTTCGGTTCTTCCCACATAGGCGTTTTTCACCTTCTCCACAGCTTGAGGGGTCGTGGCGACGACGAAATGCCAAGGCTGTTTGTTGTGGGCGGAAGGCGCCAGCCTACCGGCTTCGAGGACTTTTTCCAGCAGCGAAGGGTCGACTTTTTCCGACGTGTACTTTCTGATGCTTCTCCTAGTCTTTATTGCATCCAGTACATTCATCTGCCTGATACCACGATTCATTTCAAGCCTTCGCGCCTATTTATGTATTACCGGAAGCCGAAAAATCGCTGAAAACATGAAGAAAAGAAACATAGCAAGAGGGAGACAGACGGATCAGCGGCTTCCTCTTCTAAGAGGGAATCCGTTTAGAGCCCAACCGGCCGCCAACCAGGCAGATAGACTCATCGTGGCAATGACCAAGGCTCCTGAGGAAGCCATCATGACTTCAGACAGAAAGAATTGGGAACTGGCGGCCATTAAAGCACCTGAGCCCGCCCATAATAAAAAGAGGCCTCTAAGCCACCAGCGGTTGAAGATTGTAAACGTCTTCTTTAGGCGTCGGCAGAGGGTGAAACATAAGGTTAAGGGAGGCGCTAAGTACACCAAGCCGATGAGGGCGCTGGCGGTTAAGCCGGCTACGACTATACCGAATTCTTCTTCGAAGTTGAAGAAGTTGTAGGCCAAGGCTGAAACGTGAAGAATGGCCAGTAGCGGATACAAAAAGCCTTTAGCCACGGTTCGAGCGGCACCGTGGTCGGCGATGAAGCCGGCTACCTGGGGGCTGAAAGAGTAGTAGAACCGATCGAAAAGCACCATAAACCTTCCTCCGGCGAAGGTTGAATAGACGATCTGGTCTCTGAAGTTTCTTAGAAATTGAACCTCCGAGGAAAGCCGGGAGCCGAAGGTGGCGGTGGCGATGATGCATTCCTTATCCTCTTCCACGTTGATTTTCTCTGTTTCGGTAAGGACGTGTCTTCCCGTGGAGTCCGTGAACTCCACTTTTACCTTTAAGCTGTATTCTTTGGCTTCGGTAGTTTCCAAGGACCTTATTTTGAGGTTTTCCCTATGCTCGTCCCCTTTATCCATGGTTTCGTAAACTTTGGTTCCTAAAACTTCGAAGGCAGCCCTGTCTACTTCCACCGAGACCACGACATTGCTTAGTTTTTCTTCTCCTACATTTTTAAGGCGGAAAGGAATGCTGATCTCTTTCACTTCACCCAACTTTATGCTACTGGGGAGAGGTTCATCCACTTCAAATTTCAGCGGCACCTTTTTAACAGCTAACTCCTTGGCCAAGTAAAACGACTCAGAATCGTAGGTGATCCTAGCCTTAACTTCTCCCCGTTCATGAGCGCCTTCTTCCGCTGTCACGTCGAAAGTCAACGTTTCCAACCCTCCGGGAGGAAGGGAGGGAATATTCCAAGCCTCGTGGGAGGCTGTTAAGCCGCTGCTCAGAACCAGTTCTACCCGTAGCTGTTTTATCTCTTCTACGCCTATATTCTCCAAAACGATAACAGCGACCACGGACTCTCCGGGGTAGACTTGACTGGATGAGAAAGCCATAGCTGCGGTAAGAGGCGCCGCTATTTCCTCAGAGTGAACGTTGGCCGCCGGTAGCAAGAGGAAGCTTATCGCCAAGAGGACGGCGATGGTTTTCTTTGTCAAAACCCCTCATTAGAAACATTTCTTGCCTTCTCGAACTATTTAAAATCTTGGGTGATTCCCCCGGAGCCTTCCAGCCCTCGGAATAGGTTTAAAAGTCGCCCAGAAAAACTTTTATTTGATGAGCAGAATTCTGCCAACCGACAAGGTAAAGAGGACGATTGCCAGAATCTACGAGGAGGACCCTAAAGGCTGGCATATGCTGGTTGGAAGGGATGTCAAAGGCTACCATGACATCTTAGTCATCCACAACTCTGAATTCTGGCATATCAAAGAGCAAAGCCTCAACCCCTATGAAACCGTAGGTTTCGGTGTCCATGGAATACTGGAAGACCGCAAGCTGCCTCCCGGCCTTTCCGCCGAGTTTCCCTACGGATTCAGGCCTCTAACCCGCCATCAAACAGCCCAGTTGGCTGAAGTCTTCCGGACCGGGGATAACCTTCAGAAAGTCGTTCAAAGCCTTTTCGCCACCCAGCCTACTTCCCTCCGCCAGCTGAACAGCCCCATCGTCATGCAAGGCCCAATTTTGCATGCTGAGAAGCCTTTAGGCATTCTTTCCGAAGGCCATAGAAAGTTAGACTCGGAGCTTAGGAGACAGTTGGAGAGGCTTCTCTACGAAAAGTATCCCCACACCATAACCCAATATATATAGTAAACACGACTGATATCAGGCTCAACCCAACCTAGGGGTATTTTCAAACTTGCTCCAGTTTAAACCTATCCTAAAAACACTGGAAGACAGGAATTCAGCTCGCCTAGGTGGGATTCCTTGCGGCGTTCCGGAGTACTAGAGCTAAAGCTACACTACGGCACCGCCCCCCAATGGCTTGTTTCAAGGATGGTGAGGCTAGCTAAGGTCATCTTCAGAGTTATGGTCGACGAGCTTGGGGTTGAAGAACTTCTGGTCAGACTGTCCGACCCCTTATTCTTTCAAGCCTGCTCCAATGTCTTAGGATTCGACTGGGACAGTAGCGGCTCCACCACGGTGACATGCGGAGTGCTGAAAGACGTCTTCAGGGAGGAGGACTTGGGGATTAAGGCTGCGGGAGGGAAGGGAGAGGCCTCCAAGAAAACCCTTGAAGAAATTGAAACACTCAGCGAGCCGCTGGGGCTCTCCACCAGCCGGGTGGAAGAGCTGAAATACGCCAGCCGCATGACAGCTAAGGTGGACAGCGCCGCCATCCAAGCTGGATATCAGATCTACCATCACACCCTCTTCATGGCAGAGGGAGGTAGTTGGGTGGTCGTTCAGCAGGGATTGAACCCGGCCACCAGAACAGCTCGAAGATATCATTGGCAGAGCCGAAACTTGAAAAGCTTCGTAGAGGAGCCTCACAGCGGCATATGGGGTGAAAAAGTTCACAAGCAAGTCTTAGACATGACGGCTCAAGAAAGCGGAGAATGCCGGAAAACCTGCAGAGACCTAGTGGTCGACAATCCGGACAAGACCCTCCGGCCCTATTTGGTGGTTGCGCCCCCAAGCCAGCAGACCTTAGAAGGCTGGCTTAGTTCAGTAGCTGCTGCGAAGTTTTACAGGGTATATTCTGGAAAAGTCAACTGGCAAGCCCTCCGGGAAGCTTATGAGGTTAAGCCTAAGGACTTCCAAGAAGTTTTAGCCGTGAAGGGAATAGGCCCCGCGACGGTGAGGGGTCTGGCCTTGGTTTCCCAGCTCATCTACGGAGCCAAACCCAGTTGGAAGGACCCTCTCAGATTTTCCTTTGCCTTCGGCGGAAAGGACGGTGTTCCCTTTCCAGTTAGGAAGAGGGCCATGGAGAAGGCGGCTGAGTATCTTAAACAGGCTGTGGAGGCAGCGGAATTAGGGAGAAAAGACAAGTTGGATGCTTTAAAAAGGCTGGGGAGCCTTTATTCCTAGGGAGACTTTTTCGCTGAAGAGATATTACCTAAACCTTCTTCCCCTAGGCCTCATCCAGTTTTGGCCTACTTCCCTCTTCAAAAGGACCCTTTTTTCATAGTTTCTTTTAACTCTAAACCTAGGAATGGGGGAATGTCGTTCCTTAGCTGGGATTTTAGGCGTTTGGGAGCGGACTTTCCCGGCTTTGGTAAGGGATCCGTGGGTCGGCATGGCGCTTCACCTATGTTTGGAAGTTTGGATGCATAATTAAACTTTGCGCGCGGCTTCAAGGTTTTTGAGGATGGTTATACAGTGTCTATTTCCTTCCGCGATGCAGTATTCGTTTACAGCCTCGTATTTCCCTAAATAATTGGCTATAGTCTGGAAGAAGGCTTTGTGCCCTTCGCACACGATTTTTGGGTTAGCCTTAGCGACTTCGTAAAAAATGCAGTTGGATATTCTTATTTCTAAACTCCCATCAGCCCTCTTGGTCAAGGAAGGATATGAGCCCATCTTAGCGATCTCGGGGAGCACGTATTCGCTGAATTTGTCTTCATCCCAGCGTTGAATTCCATATTGAAAGCTGAGATTCTTCATCAACTGTTCTCCCAGTTTTGCCCCGATTTCCCTTAAGATGGAAACGGTATATTTCTCACCTTTCTTTTTGAGAAGAAACTCTAGCAAGTGTTGAGTAAGCATTTCATATTGGCGTTTAGGAAAACTGAGGTTCACGTATCGGCTCACAATTGTGTAAAGCTGCGTAGGCCTCCCAGGGCCATCCCGTCCCTTCAAAAAGGATTCCACCAAGCCTGTGTTTTCCAGTATCCTCATATGATGGCGGAGGGTTATCGTCTTCAAACCAGTTTTTCGCGAAAGGTCCTCCAGACTTAATGGCCCGTAGCTGGCGAGAAGACCTAAAACCTGTCTTCTCGGCTCAACGGAAAGAGCCCTGTGCACTTCCGTCTCTTTTACATCCATTTTCTCGAGAGACAAATTTAGACACGTTAATATAAATATAGTCAATGGTTTTTATTTTTTTCTCCCTAATTATATATATGACAATAAAAAATACTCGAAAAATTTACTATATTTATTTTTTGAATGGCGAAAACCGAGTCAAAGAGGCGTCAGCCGCCCTGAAGAATCCCTAACAGTTTTACCGAATTCTCTAATCTGAGCCAAGGTTTTCCCTGAAAAAACAGGGCCTTCTCGGCAGACGCGGTGTTTACCCAGCATGCAGGTTCCGCATAGGCCGACACCGCATTTGATGTAGCGGACCAAGCTCATCTGGGCTGGAACATTGTGCTTAAGTGAAGCATCTAAAATTTTCTTAAGCATGGCTTCAGGGCCGCAGGCGTAAATTTGTCTGAATTCTTCCTCCTCTAACAGACGTTCGACCGTTTGGGAGGCTATTCCTTTAATTCCCCGGCTTCCATCCTCCGTCACCATGAAAAGTTTGTCTTTTCCCTTTCGGAGAACCTTGGAAGCTTCGGTTGCACCGAGAAGCTCCTTTCCGGTAGCGGCGCCTAATACCACGGTTAAAGCGCCTTTCCTCCGTTTCAGCGTTTCCACCAAGGGAAGAAGAGGGGCAATGCCCACTCCTCCGCCAACCACCAGAACCCTGCCTTCCACCATTTTGAAGCCGACGCCGTAGGGTCCCCTAACCCCGATAAGGTTGCCTTTCTCTAATCTGTGAAGGGCCTCCGTAGCTTCGCCTATTTTTTTGACGGCTATACCTGAAATTTCCACGCCGTTTATTTTTCCAATTTTAGAGAGGCTCATGGGAACTTCGTCTACACCCGGAATCCAAACCATGATAAACTGCCCGGGTTCAGCTTGGGAGCAGGGTTTGTCGCGGAAGAAAATGGATTTAATGGAGGGAGTTTCCTCTCTGACGGCTTGAACCTTCACCATTCGAGGCCTTGCAGCGAGCTGAATATTTTTGCTCATGACCTACTTCCTTCGCGTTTAATGAGCCCGCCCCACTAACTCTTCTACACTGCGAAGTCCTTTCTTTTTCAGGTAATCTCGAAGACCGTGGAGGATTTCCCCGAAGACGGCGAGGTCTTTGAACATGACAGCTGTTCCCACTTGAAGAAAGGAGGCGCCGGCCATCATAAATTCCACAGCATCCTCCCAGTTGCTGATGCCTCCGCAGCCTATGATGGGAATCTGAATCTCCTTGAAAAGCTCGTAAACACATCGAACAGCTATCGGCTTTATAGCCGGCCCTGAAAGGCCGCCGAAAACACCTGCCAAAATGGGGGCCCCCGTTTCGATGTCGATGGCCATGGCTTTGAGAGTGTTGATGGCGGTAACAGCCTCTGCCCCCGAGTCTTGGGCAGCCTTGGCCATCTCGGTTATCTGAGCCACATTAGGGCTTAGCTTGACGATTATGGGCTTCTTTGTGGCACGCCTCACTTGCTTCACAACTTCGGCTAAGGCTTCTTTTTTCTGCCCTATTTCCACACCCACCTCCTTGACGTGGGGGCATGAAACGTTGACTTCAAAGGCAGCGACTTTGAGGCTGTCAAGCCGTTTGGCTACCACTTCAAAATCTTCAGGTTTAAACCCGAAGATGCTGGCGACGATGGGCGTGTCTGTCATGGCTACGGCTTCTTTCAATTCCGAGGCAGCGGCTTCGACTCCTGGGTTGGGCAAGCCCATTGAATTCAGAAGCCCGCCTTCCACTTGGACGATGGTGGGGTTGGCATGACCCGCTCTAGGCTTCAAGCCGTAGGACTTAGTTACCACAGCTCCTAATCCTGCGTCTGCCAACCTCTTCAGGGAGTAGGCGGTCAACCCTAAAATGCCAGCCGCGTTCATTAGGGGATTCTTAAGTCTAACGCTGGCTAATTCTACGGTGAGGCAGGGAGCTTCGCGAGGCGTCCTCACACGTGAGACCCCTTTAACTTTTCGCTTTCCAGCTTATTCAAGCTTCCTTTCTGAAGGAGCAAAGTTTTTCCTGACAGCTTTATAAGAGCCTTTATTATATGATGGAGTAGCGGAACTTTCTGAGGCTACGACTATGGGAAAAGTGTACCTAGTTGATTCGGTGATTGGGGTTTTAGCTTTCGACGAAGCCGGCAAGGTTGTAGATAAAGTCCTTTTTCCTAAAGACCCTGAAAAGGCGGCAGAGCGCATTCTCTCCTTAGAGGGGAAAGTGGATGATGCAGTTCGGGGGATGGTTCAAAGGCTCAAAGGTAGCTGCGAAGGTTTCATTGTTGAAAACAGCAACCTAGCCTCAGGCCTTCGCGAGCAGCTAGGCGTAGAGGTTGCCGTGGAAAAGTCTACTGGCGCCGGAGAATTTTTGCGGTCAAACCTCGCCTACGTAGCTGTCCAAGTGGGCTATGCGGAGAGGGAGGAGGAAGTCTACGACGTCCTCCGGGAAGTTTCTACAGCGGTGACAAGGGTTAAAATCCGGAGGGCGGCGGGGAAGAGGGATAAAATAATTATCCAAGCCATAAACGCTGTGGACGAGCTGGATAAGGCTCTGAACATCTTAGCGGGAAGGCTTCGAGAATGGTACGGTCTCCATTTTCCAGAGCTGGACAGGGCGGTGGAGTCCCATGAAACCTACGCCAGACTGGTGGAGACCTTGGGGCTGAGGGAAAATTTTAACGCTCAAAACCTGATTAAACTCGGCCTTCCCGAGTCAAAATCCAAGAAGCTGGAAGCCTTGGCTCAAAACTCTGTGGGAGCCCCTCTTCTAGAAGAAGACCTGAAAAGCCTCCAACTCCTCTGCAAGCTTTACTCCGAAACTTGGAAAACCCGAAAACTACTTGCGGAAAAAGCTGAAAGCCTCATGGAGGAGGTTGCTCCAAACCTGAAGGCCTTGGTGGGCGCCAGCCTAGGCTCCCGGATGCTGGCCCTCAGCGGCGGATTGGAGAAGATGGCCATGATGCCTGCAAGCAAGCTTCAAGTTTTAGGGGCGGAAAAAGCTCTTTTCAGGTCTCTTAAAACAGGTGCTAGACCTCCGAAGCACGGAGTCCTTTTCCAGCATCCTCTTGTCCATCAAGCGCCGAGATGGCAGCGAGGAAAGATGGCGAGGGCGTTGGCTGGGAAGATCGCCATCGCCAGCCGGGTGGACGCTCTAACAGGGTCGGATGTGGGAGCTAGGTTGAAGGCTGAGCTGGAGCGGAGAGTAAAGGAGATTAGGGAGAAATACAAGAAGCCTCCCGTTAAGCCTCCCAAGGCCAAGAAACCTAAGAAAGGCAAGGGGAGGTCAGGTCGACGGCGCTGAGAATAAAGCCCCATGAAAATTTTCAAGGAGTCTACTGGGTCTACGGCTTAGAAGGAACGCGAAAACTGGCTACCCAAAACCTGACCCCCGGTAGGGGAGTTTACGGAGAGAAGCTGGTGAGGGTGGGAGGACTGGAGTTCAGGCTTTGGGACCCCTACCGAAGCAAGCTGGCCGCCGCCCTTTGGAAGGGGTTGAAGACCTTTCCCTTCCAGCCTTCCAGCCGTGTTCTCTATTTAGGGGCTGCCACAGGCACCACAGCCAGCCATGTTTCGGACATCATAGGCTCCGAGGGTAAAATCTACTGCGTGGAGTTTGCTCAGAGAGTGATACGGGAGCTCGTCAGCAATGTTTGCGCCTACAGGAAAAACATGATACCTCTGATGGCTGACGCTAGAAAGCCGGAAACCTATCGATGGTCTGTGGAGAAGGTGGACGCTATCTACTGTGACATCGCCCAGCCGGAGCAGGCGAGAGTGTTGGTGGACAACGCTGAGATGTTTCTTAAACCAGGAGGCAGAACCATGCTGGCGGTTAAAGCCCGAAGCATCGACGTCACCAAAGAACCCTCAGAGGTTTTCCGAAAAGAAGTTCAAGTCTTAGAAGGCTGGGGAATGACCGTACTGGAGAAGATAAGCTTGGAGCCCTACGACAAAGACCACAGTTTCATCGTAGCGAAGCCTAAGGCTTAATGTGGCTTCGTCCCCCTCTCAGCTCTTTTCAGGTCCTCGCTGATTTCTTCTCTCTTAATGCCTTTAGAATCTTCTCAGGAGTGATGGGCAGGTCCTTAATTCGGACGCCCACAGCATTGTACACAGCGTTGGCGACAGCTGGCGCTGTGGGAACAATAGGCGGCTCCCCTATGCCCTTCGCCCCAAAAGGTCCGTGGGGATCAGAAGGCTGGACTAAAACCACGTGAAGAGGAGGAATATCTAGGGAGGAAGGGATTTTGTAGTCGAGGAAACTGGTGGTGAGAATTGCTCCCGTCTGGGGATCAACCACGGTGTCTTCGGTGAGGGCGTAGCCTAGGCCTTGGGTCACACCGCCTTCAATCTGTCCCTCCACCATCTGAGGGTTGACAGCCGTGCCCATGTCGTGAACTGCTGCGAAGCGGAGGAGTTGCACCTCCCCCGTTTCCATGTCCACCTCCACCTCGGCAAACTGAGCTCCGAAGGGGAGGGAGTTGATGTTAGCCGTATAGGACCCGCGGCCGACGATAGTCCCTGCGTCTTCCTGTTCGTGGAACCGGATGTATTCAGCTAGGTCTTGAAGAGTTATCGCCGTCTCTGGGTCGTCTTTAACGTAGATTTTTCCATCAGCCATCTCGAGGCGCTCCGGTTTGACATCTAACCTTCGCGCTGCCCGTTGGAGAATTTGCCTTCGAGCATCAGCGGCCGCAAGTCTCACCGCTGCGCCGCACACGTAGGTGGCGCGGGTTGCATAGGAGCCGTGGTCGAAGGGGTGAAACTCCGTGTCCACCTCAGCGCTCAGCTTGATGGCCTCCAGAGGTACGCCTAACTCCTCCGCGGCCATCTGAAGTATCACCGTCTTGATTCCCTGCCCCATTTCATGCAGAGCCATCAGCAGGTTGAATGTGCCGTCGTCGTTCAACACCAGCAATGCATTGGAGACTTCCGGAGGTACAGACGCTGCGGCTGCGCCCAATCCACTGTTCCCAGCCATGGCGGCCATGCCTATGCCTTTTCTTTTGGCGCCTTTTCCCCGGTAGGCGGGGTCGTATCTCCGCTTCCAGCCGATGAGCTCAGCCCCCCGGTCCATACACTCCTCCAAGCCGCAGGTTTCAATGGTGACCTTGGGGGCGAAGACCATGCGGTCTCCGATTCTCACATGGTTTCTCCTCCGTATCTCCAGGGGGTCTAGGCCTAGTTCCTCTGCAGCCATGTCCACAAGCTGCTCCAAAGCCCACTGGGCCTGGGGGTTGCCGTAGCCTCTGAAGCCGTAGCTGGGAGGGCGGTTGGTGTAGACGACGTTGCCCTCGAACCTGTAGGCGGGAAACCTGTAAAGGCCGAAAATGAAGGAGTAGCAGGCTCCAATCACTCCAGAGCCTTCCACGGCATACCCCCCCGTGTTCAGGGTTACGTTGGCCTCTAGGGCTGTGAAGTGGCCGTTGGGGTCTGTGCCGAGTTTGAGTTGGAGGATGGCGGGG
>NZ_MTLX02000001.1:0-2132 GCF_002009985.1 Candidatus Hecatella orcuttiae | reverse complement strand
TCCATCAATCGAGACCTCTGTCGCCTCACCACCAACTTCTCCAGGATCTATCTTCTTTATGATTGCATCGTAGCAATTAACCACCAGTCCGGGAGCCTTGAAGGTTACGGTAATCTCTTCCTTATTTTCCTTGAACTGAACAAGCTGATTCAAAGCTTCCGAGGTGGCCCTGCATTTCAAGGTCCATGTTGGCTTTGCAAATTTCTTGTTGTAGCCCACAACTCCATTGACCGTTTCTATGTGGGTTATCTCATCCTCGTTGTCGTAGCTGAAACTCAGTAGATCGTCAATCTCCACTCCTCCAACGCTGCATGAAATTTCGCTAACATCCCACTCTTTAGCCATTCAAACCACCTCACACCTGTATTGTCAGATTGAGCTCGAATGTGTGAATATCTCCTGCCAAAGTCGCTGAAACGTAGACATTTCTAAGAATGCGATTTGCTTTGTCTGATTCAGAGATTGAGCCGAAATCGGGCATTACAATGGAGTAGCTGCTCAGGGCCCCATCTCTCACCATTGTTTCAAGGGCCGCAGCGATAGCAGCTCTAACGAACTCCAGTCCAGCAGGCGAGTACGGGATTTTTGTCATTCTCAGTCTCAAGCTTGCTATCGAATCTTGGATTGCCGCGATTGTATAGTACTTCGTCCTCGTTACATCGATGAACTTCGGGTCACCGCCTGTCGTTAGAGCATTGCTGATTCTGTTTGCATTTGCCAAATCCAGTATCACATTCGCCTTCCCGTTCTCGAGCGTAGGAACATCTCCTAGGGCGAAGTATTCGTTCACATCGATGTTTATGCTCCTCCAGAAAGTCGTGTTCCAGGGCTTCAATGCCATTATGACTCCCAGAGCTGCCGCAGCGACATCTCCATCAAAGTCTGAGTCGTTGTGTGCTAGGAAGAATCCGTTTGCAGAGGCTAAATTGGACACGGTAGTGGTTATATCGCTGACAGTAGCCCCGTTGGCATTCGTCGCGGTGAAGATCACATTGTTCGCATCCGCAAAGTCTTTGAGCTTAGCGAGCAGGGTTGTGTCGGTGATCATAGCAAGGCAAACTCCGTGAATCTGGTTGTTCTCAGCATAGGGGGCGAGGGTGTTCAAAGCATTCTCAACTTCTGTTGCAGTGGGGCTTCCTGGATTTGAGACATCCATTGAAACCGCATAGAGCTTTCTCACTCCCTGGGCGAAAATAGCCTGGGCAGCTTTTGCTACATTTGATGTGCTGCCGTGATCGCTCTGGACATCTGCGAGCGAGTAGTAAAGCTTCGGAGAATTCTTTGAAGCGTAATCTGACTCTCCAACAACCGCTGGTGTTCCCCATTCCCTTGCTGGCATCGCTGCTGTTTCGAGAACTGTATTAATTACGATTGCATCTCCTACATCTGGCATAATCTATTTGCAGAAAAGAGAATATAAAAACAAAAGTCAGAAATCTCTGCTATTTTGCCGATTGAATTGGCTTCCTTCTTATCCCATCTTCTGAACATCTCAACGGAGCACATCAGTACATCAGTAAGTCCCCACGACAAGCCTCATCTCGCCTCTGAGCTCTTTGACCTCGATCAGCTCCCCCCAAAGATTTCCTTAACTTCCTCCAAATTTCCGGCCTTACACCACACATAAATTCTTTTCTTCGCAGGGACTATCTGGTAATGCGTGGCTACATCGTGTAACTGCACGACAGTCTTCGCAATATCCATCAGATCCTCTGCCTTGCCAAGGAACTCAAACATGAATTAAATTCTTGAGAAAAATTATAAAAATGGAAGTCAGGATCAGGTTCTGATCAGGTCTCGACCGTGTACTCGACGGTTTCGATCGTGGTGATTGTTTCTTTGTAGCTTAGTTCGTAGCGGATGAAGACGTCAAGCTGCCTTCTTGGAGTTTTGCTATCGGCCAGATAGGTCAGATCGTTTATCTCCGACCGGCCAGCAACCTCAATTCCCTCTATCAGTGGAAGATCTCTCAGATACCACACGAGCAGCTGATCCAAATAGGCATCCACAATGTCTGCTGCAGGAATGCCAACATCTCCCTTCGCATGAACATTGATGCTCAGAGTTACGACTGCCCTCTCGCCCTTGGTGTATTGAATGTCTGGATCCAGGACCTCCTTGCTGAACAGCTG